>JBCDDC010000018.1:0-104585 GCA_039180675.1 Pseudomonadota bacterium
GGTCAGCCGCGTCTACGAGGCGCCGATGCAGATGAAGGCGGCCGGCGGGATCCTGGTGATCGACGATTTCGGCCGTCAGCGGCAGAGCCCGCAGGATCTGATCAACCGCCTCATCATCCCGCTGGAGAAGAGCGTCGATTACCTTTCGCTTATGACCGGGCGAAAATTCGAGGTGCCTTATGACGCGCTCACGGTTTTCTCGACCAATATCGCGCCGAAGCAGCTTGTTGATGACGCCGCACTTCGCCGTCTGCGCTACAAGATCCTGGTCGACAAGCCGGATCGCGACACCTACCTGCGGATCTTTGCCACGACCGCGCGCCGCTTCGACATGGAGCTGACCGAAGAGGCGCTCACCTACATCCTCTTCGAGCTTTACGCCAAGACGCCGGAGGCGGAGATGCACGCCTTCCATCCGCGCTTCCTGATCGACCAGACCAAGGCGATCTGCACCTACAAAGGGGTGGAGCCCGCGATGAAGCCCGAGTTTCTGGCGAAGGCGTGGAAGAACCTGTTTACCGACGAGTAAAATCGTCGGGAGCACTGCCGCCCGTCCGGGGGCGCGATTGAGCGGCAGTATCTGGGGGAGGGCCCGGTTGGCCGGTGGGGGCTGGCCGGGTCCTCTTCTATTTCTGCGCCGGTTGCCCGGTGGTCATCCAACGGTGCAGGCCAGAACCTTCGAGACATGCGCGATCGGTCGGCCGCTTTCGGCCGCCCATGTATTGAACGCCTCCTGAACCGCGGCCATGTCGCGCTTCGAGCTTGGCTGTTTGTCCACCACCCCTTCGCGGATCAGGGCGGCGGAGACATCTCCGCCGGTCATGAACCCGTCCTTGCCCATGAAGCGCAGGAAGTATTGACCCGTGTTGCCGCCGAGCCGGGCGCCCCGCTTCTTCAACATCTCCAAGAGGCCGATGAAATCGGTGCCCGGCCAGTCGGCAAAGCATCGGGCGGCAGAGCCATGCTCCGCCGCGAGATCGCGGAGGAAGGCAGCATTCTCACCGACGCTGATCAGCTTTTTCGCGTGGCGGACGACGCGGGTATCCTTGAGCAGCCGGTCGAGATCGTCGTCGGACATCAGGGACCAGCGCCCGACCGGGAACCCCTCGAACGCGTCCTCGAACCCGGGCCATTTGTTCTCGATGACCTTCCAGTTGAACCCGGCCTGGAAGACGCAGCGGGTCATGGTCGACAGCCAGCGGTCATCGGGGATGGTCGCGAGTTCGGCCGGGGTCTTGATCTCCGGGAGCGTCGGCTCGAAGGCGGCCGCGCCGCCCTTGCGCGCGGCGGCGATCTCGAAGAGTTCGTCGAATGACCGCATGGGATACCCCCGTTCCAGCCGATAGTGTCTTTGCCGATGTTATAGGCCATCGCGGGCCCGGAAAGAACTGCGCGATCGGGGGTTGGGCGCCATATCGCCCTCTCTTGGTCTCGATCCGCCACTCCTGCTCAGTTGAACGCTTGGGAAGCATTCGTGAACGGATCGCCATAGGAGGTCCGCACTTGCGTGACCATGTGGGGCAGGCGCGGCCGGGATCGCGCACAGAACCGATCCAGGAAGGAGACCCCGATGTCCATTCGCTTCGTCACAAAACAGATTCATGCCTATCTCGATTATCCCGTCGCAATCGCGCTGATGGTGCTGCCCTTCGTGCTTGGGCTTGGCACAAGCGACCCTATGGCGCTCTGGCTTTCGGTCATGGCGGGCGCGGCTGCATTCGTTTTGACGCTGATTACCGATCACCAGACCGGCTTTGTCCCGGTCGTCCCCTACCGTCTGCATGAGTTCGTCGACCTGATCGTCGGCCTGTCGTTCCTCGCAGCACCCATCGTGCTCGGCTTTCACGGGATCGATGCGCTCTTCTACTGGGCAAACGGCGCGGCTGTCGTCACCGTCGTCGCCCTGAGCAAGCCCGAAACCGCCGACGCCGCTGCGGCCTGATCCGAACGGATCAGATCACAAGTTCCTTGGTGGGTGGCCCGCGACCGTTCTCACGGCGCGGGCCATTTCCTTGAGCGTGCGATGAAGACGCTTTTCGCAGCTTTAACCGCTGATCTCTGTTTTGGGCCTTGAGGGACCGGCCGCGGGTTGCGGTGCGCTTTCATGGATCAAGGAATGAGTGCCATCGCCTCGTGTCGAGAGAATCTCATCAATGATGAAGAGCGGACGCTGCTTTCCCTGCATGTAAAGCCGCCCGATGTATTCCCCGAGGATGCCGAGCACGATCAGCTGCGCTGACCCAAGGATCAGGACGATCAGCATCAGTGATGTCCAGCCGGGCACCGTTTCGTTCCCCAGGAAACCGTCGAGAACATAGATCCCCAGTGGGATCGATAGCAGGGCAAAGGTGAACCCGATCCAGGTCGCGATTTTCAGCGGTACAATGGAGAATCCGGTGATGGCATCCATCGAGAAGCTCAGCATGCGGCGCAGCGGATACTTCGTCTCACCGGCCTGGCGCGCATGGCGCTCATAGGGCAGGGCGGCCTGACGGAAGCCGATCCAGCTCACCATGCCGCGGATGAACCGGTGCTGCTCCGGCATTGCGAGCAGGACGTCGAGCGCCTTGCGGCTCATGAGGCGGAAATCACCGGTATCGGCAGGGATGTCGACATCGACCAGCCGCCGGAGCACCCGGTAGAAGGCCGCGGCAGAGGCTTTCTTGAAGGCGGTCTCACCCTCCCGGCTGATCCTGGTGCCGTAGACGACTTCGTTGCCCTGGTCCATCAGCTCCATCATCTGGCCAAGAAGCTCGGGCGGGTCCTGCAGATCGGCATCCAGGATCAGGATGCGCTGCCCGGCACAAACCGTAAGCCCGGCAGTGAGCGCGAGCTGATGCCCGTGATTGCGCGAGAGCATGACCCCGATCACGCGCGGGTCGGCCTCGTGCGCATCATGGATCAGGGATCGGGTGCGATCGGTTGAACCATCGTCCACCAGAACGAGCTCGTAATCCTCGATCCCGGTATCGCTGACCGCAGATCGAACCCGATCCAGCAAGTCGTCGAAGACCGCTTCCTCGTTGAAGCAGGGAATAACGATCGACAGATATGGCGTTGCGATCAAAGCTCTCTCCCCAAGTACCCGATCCGGGTTAGGATAAATCCGAATGCAAAGCGGGATACAGAGCTAATTTTCCCGATCTGGTGTCCATGACAGCGTTCTAGGCTGAGTGTTGGCGGCGCTGGATTTGAGAGGCCGGCAGGCTTTGGCGGTTATCGACGCAGCGCACGACGAATGTCAGGCGCCTGTAAAAGAAGGCGAATTGCAACGCATGGGCGGACTTATGATCGCGTAGACAAATGGTACGCGAAACCGGGACCGCCGGGCTTGGCCACCGTCAGCCGAGCAGGCGCGGATCGCTCTCCATATCGACGCCTGGGAAGACATGGCTCTCGAGCGCGCTCTTCTCCAGCCCGAACTTCGCATGCAGCAGCCAGGCGCAATAGCTCCGCAGGTCGCGGGTCGGCATGAGATCGCGGTTCTCGTAGAGATCCTGCGGGCTCAGCCCGGGCCACCGGCCATGCACGCGGCCGCCGTTGAGCGCGCCTCCCGCCAGCATCATCGCGCCCGCGGTCCCGTGATCTGTCCCGCGGTTGCCGTTCTCTCTCGCCGTGCGGCCGAACTCGGTGATGGCGATGACGGTCGTCTTCGACCAAACGGGGCCGAGCGTCTCCTTCATCGTCAGGATCGTCTTGGCGAGCCCCTTCAGCCGGCTGTCCAGCCTATGGACCTGGCCTGCGTGGGTGTCCCAGCCGCCTATGGAGAAGGCCACGATGCGGCTGTCATCGGTGAGCCGCTGCGCCGCATATCGCGCCACGCGGTCCGAACCGCCGCCCCGTCCCTGCGCATTCTGCTCCTCGGAGAGCATGACCGCGCCGCCGAGCGCATCGCGGAAGATCGGGTCGCCTTCGTACATGACTTTTAGCAGGTCCGCGGTCGCCTCGCCCAGGATCAGGCGCGACCCGGGGCTCCAGGTCGTCGTCGGCTCCCGGCCGGAAAGGATGATCATATTGGTCGCGCCGATCACCATCGCCGTTTCGGAGTTGCTGCCGGGGATGTGCGCAAGCGTCCGGTTCAGCCACCCGTCACGGGCCGCTGTCGGCATGCCGTTCTTCGAACCACTGCCGCTTTCCAGCGCATCCTGACCGTCGAAATGGCTGCGTTTGTCCCGGTAGGGCGTCGAGACCGCGTGGCTGAACGCAAGCTCGCCTGCCTTCCAGAGCGGCATCAGGCTCTTTAGACCCGGATGCAGGCCGTAGAACCCATCCAGATCGGTCAGACCATCATCGCGCGAGAGCGCCAGGGTCGGCCGCAAGCTTCGCAGCATCGGGTCGCCATAGGGCTGGACCGCCGCGATACCGTCCAGACCCCCGCGCAGAACGATGACAGCGAGGCGCTCGTCGGTCGGCGCCGCGGCGAAAACCACCGGCGTGACGAGCGGATGAGCGGCGAGCGAACAGGCCCCGCCAAGGGCGGCTTTGAGCAGGAAACGGCGGTCCGGATCGGCGGTGAGGGTCATCTTCGTCACCTGCGATTGAATTCGGGGCTCGCGAAGACCAGGGCGAACCCGTCCTCGCGAGTCTCGGCCGCGCCCACGGCGAACTCGGTCACCGGCTGTAGACTGGAGCCGAGCGTTTCCCTGGCGAAGACCCTTGGGTCGAGCTCCAGCCTGCGGGCAAGTTGCTGGGCGACCCGTGCGGCGAGCTGGAAACGCCCTGACAAAGAAGGCGACGTGATCCAGTGGTTAGCCCCCTCGGGCCAGCCGTCCGGCCCCGACGGCGCCCAAAGCGGCTGGTTCTGCTTGCGCATCCAGTCATAGAGCCTGTCGGTCACCTTATCGTCAAAGCTCATCGGATCCTGGCCAGTCGCCCGTAGGATCGCGACGACGTAGTCGACCGGTTGCTTGACCTTGCCTAATGGTCCCTCCCAGGCGCCCGGGTGCTCCAGCATCGCGGCATAGACCGCAGGCAGATATCCGTCTGACTCGCGATAGGCGGCCGCAATGTGACGAACGAGATCCTCCGGTGGCGTGTCGGAGATGAAATGCGTCGCGAGCTTTCGCGCCAGATGCTCCGCCGTCGCCGGATGCCGCGCCAGATCATCGAGAAAGGCGAAGACGTGGCGCGGTAGCGGGCGCGGCCCGCCATAGGACTTGCCAAGGATGTGCTTGTATCCCGGCTCCGCCATATCGCGGTCGAAACGATGCTTTCCCGTTTCGCGATCGATGGTGAAGCCGGTCAGAAGCAGCGCAAGCTGGCGCACATCCTCCTGCGTGTAAGGGCCGGAGACCCCGAGCGTATGCAGCTCCAGCAACTCCCGCGCCAGATTCTCGTTGAGGCCCTTTTTGCTCCGCCGCCCCTTGAGAGATTTCGGCCCGATGGAGTTCGCTTGATCGAGATATATGAGCATGCTCGGGTTCTGGACCACGGCGTGCAGCATCTCTCGGAAAGAGCCCATGATACGCGGGCGGATAACGTGATACTCGTAGGCCGGTATAACTCTCCTGAAGCCGGGCTTTCCGGCTCCGACCGTAAAGTTGTCCGCCCAGAAACTGCAGAGGCGCTCGAACATCCCGTCGCCATTGACGCGCTGTGTCAGAAGGTTCCGGACATCCTCCCTACGGAGCTCGCGGGCGACTTTGGAATTCGCTTCCTTGAGCTTTTTTCGTTCGGCCTTGCTCACGTCGCGGCCAGCACGTTTCGCCGCCTGCCTCATCTCCCGGCTTGCTCTTCCAGCCTCAATCACCTGATCGGCGCGTTGCTGGTATCCGAGCGATGAGACGAGCAGACCTGCCCGAGCCCCCTCCTCCAGCCCGGCGAGGAGGTCGGCCGCGTCGCGCGGTCCCCGGCGCCTCGGGTTCAAACCGTACCCGAACCGGACCGATGCAAGGGTTTCGCGGTCGAGAGACACGTCCACCAGCTCCTTCTCTCACGTGATAACCTCCTAGCACAGCGATAAAATCCGCGCAAAGTGCAAAGCCCGAAGGCACTGTCACGATCCCGCACAGGGTTGCCCCTTTGCATGCCGTGAAAACTCGGCTAAACCCCGCCGCGTCTCTCTCAGAAGGAACTGCCGAGATGGGTTACAAGGTTGCCGTTGCGGGGGCCACGGGGAATGTGGGCCGCGAGCTGCTCAACATTATGGCGGAGCGGGAGTTTCCCGCGGACGAGGTCGTCGCGCTGGCATCGCGCAAGAGCCTCGGCACCGAATGCGGCTATGGCGACGACACGCTCACCTGCCGGGACATCGAAACCTATGACTGGGCGGGCACCGATATCGCGCTCTTTGCCATCGGCTCCGGTCCGTCGAAGACCTATGCGCCGCGGGCGGCCGCCGCGGGCTGTGTCGTGATCGATAACAGCTCGCTCTACCGCTATGACAGCCAGGTCCCGCTGATCGTGCCGGAGGTCAACCCCGACGCGGTCGAGGGCTATACGAAGAAGAACATCATCGCCAACCCCAACTGCTCCACCGCGCAGATGGTCGTGGCCCTCAAGCCGCTGCACGACCGGGCCCGGATCAAGCGCGTGGTGGTCGCGACCTACCAGTCCGTCTCGGGCGCGGGCAAGGCGGGAATGGACGAATTGTGGAACCAGACCAAGGGGTTATATGTCCCGGGTCAGGAGGTCGAACCCTCGAAGTTCCAAAAGCAGATCGCCTTCAACTGCATCCCGCATATCGACGTCTTCATGGAGGACGGCTCGACCAA
Source organism: Pseudomonadota bacterium (assembly GCA_039180675.1). Lineage (GTDB taxonomy): Bacteria > Pseudomonadota > Alphaproteobacteria > Rhodobacterales > Rhodobacteraceae > Thermohalobaculum. The sequence continues at coordinate 6,714 of JBCDDC010000018.1, forward strand.
GGAAGAGTGGAAGATGGTCGCCGAGACCAAAAAGATCGTCGATCCTGACATCAAGGTGACCGCCACCTGCGTCCGCGTGCCGGTCTTCGTCGGCCATTCCGAGGCCGTCAACATCGAGCTCGAAGACCCGCTCACCGCCGAGGAGGCACGCGAGATCCTGCGCGAGGCGCCGGGCTGCATGGTGGTCGATAAGCACGAGGATGGCGGCTACATCACCCCGGTCGAAAGCGTCGGCGACTACGCCACCTTCATCAGCCGGATCCGCGAGGACATCACGGTGGAGAACGGGCTCTCCATGTGGGTCGTCTCGGACAATCTGAGGAAGGGCGCGGCGCTCAACGCCGTGCAGATCGCCGAACTGCTGGGCCGCCGCTGCCTGAAAAAGGGCTGAAAACAGGGGGGTATCCTTCCATACCGCTTACGTAGTTCTTTGGTAACGACAGCAGGGGCGACCTAACCCACGCCCCCACTGGCCCTTTCACCGCGAAACTGGCACGATTGCACAATTGTTAACGGATTGTGCCAATGAGTATCTACGCCCCGGCCGCGCCCGAGCCGCAGGATCACGGGCTTGAGCATATCGCCGAGATCAATCGCAACGCGCGGGCGGCGTGGTTCGGGTTGCTCGCGCTGCTGGTCTTTGTCGGTGTCACACTGCTCGACCACAAGGATGCGGACTTTTTCGCTTTTGGCGCCTCAACTCAACTTCCACTGGTCGGCGTCTCTGTCCCGCCGGAGGCGTTCTTCTGGACCGCCCCGATTCTGACAGCGGCGCTCTATGTCTATCTGCACCTCTATCTCATAAACCTTTGGGTCGAACTCGGTCGCGCGCCGGCGCATATCAACGGGCGCCCGTTGATCGATCGGGTCACGCCCTCGCTGATTGTCGCCGCAGCCCTCTGGTACCGCGACCTGAGGCGCAGCGACAGCTGCTCGGGTGTGCGCCCATTCCGGATCGCCTCGACGTTAATTGGATTCCTGTTGATTTGGGTCTTCGGATGGGTGGTGCTGATCACGCTCTGGGTCCGTTCGATGCCAGCGCATTTAGAGTTGATGACCTTGATGATCGGGGCTTGCCTTACAGCAGCGTTGGCCTTTGGCTGGATTAGTTTAATTGCGGCGGAACGTTTGCTCCGCCGGCGGGATGTCGCGCGCCTGAGCGGCTTTAATCCTCGGCTCGCGGGACTTGGCTTTGCTCTTGTGGCAGGGATTATCAGTGTTTCGTGGGCAACAACCGAAGGCGGTGGATTTGGTGAAGACTGGCTCTATCCAGCGGATCTTGCCGAGGCTGAGTTGACCGTCAGATCCGCCGACTGGAAGGACAGGGAAACCTGGATGGAGGATTACGAGGTTGTATGGAAGGATATCCATTTAGGGGCGTTTGGCTCAAGCGCAGTTGAGAGAGAAAACTTCCTTGAAGCCGCATCAAAACGTTGAAAGGCTGCTGTCGATGCGCTCCAGAAGAAGTCGTTGCAAGGGCGTGATCTGAGGAAGGCCGACCTTCACCGTGCGTTCCTATCCGGCGTGGATCTCCGTAAAGCGCGGCTGGAGGGGGCGGATCTTAGCGGGGCGCGGCTGGAGGGAGCGGATCTTCGCTGGGCGTGGCTGGAAGGCGCCGATCTATCGGATGTGCGTCTTGAGGGTTCAGACGTCTGAGGGACGCAGCTTAAGCAGGCTAACCTTAGCGCGGCGCGATTGGAAGGTGGGAATCTCAGGTTTGCGCAGCTGGAGCGGACGGTCCTCAGTAAGGCGCGGTTGCAGGGGGCGGATCTGTCCTGCGATATCTCCAAACTGTCCCAAGACTTTGAAAGCTGCACCAACCTGAAAGGGGCAGATCTCAGCTTGGCGCTGCTGGAGAATGCAAACCTCAGCTACGCGTGGCTGGAAGAGGCGATCCTACGGAAGGCGCGGTTGCAGGGGGCGGACCTTAGCCATGCGGTTCTGGATGGTGCGGATCTCAGCGAGGCGGTTCTGGAGGGAGCCAACCTTCATCGGACGGGGCTGAACCATGCGGATCTCCGCCGGACACGGCTGAAGAGGACGGATCTCAGCTGGGCGCTGTTGCAGGGAGCGGATCTGATCTTGGCAGAGCTGGATAGCGCGGATCTCCGCCGAGCACGGCTTGAGGGTGCAGATTTGAGGGACTGGTCCATTGTGCGCACGTCCCTCAGATCCGTGGATTTTACCGGAGCAAAGAACCTGTCGCAGGAATCTGTCAACACGGCGTTCGGTGATGCGGACACGACCCTGCCGAAGGGGATCGATCCGCCCTGTCACTGGGAGGGCATCGAAGCGAGGTTCTACCTCAGCCTCGACGATGATCCTGCCTACCAGACCTGGCTTGCCGACTACGGCAAGTGGCCGTGCTTGGAGGCGGCGGCGGAGTAGGGCTCGCGGGATCTGGGTCAGGCTATGGTCTGGCTCACGCGGCGCCGTCCGATCCCGAGCAGGAGGCCGAGCCCCGCGAGCGCCAGCGGCAGTGCCGCCGGGACGGGGACAGCGACCGTGCCGCTGAAATCGATCGTGTAGCTGCCGGTCGATCCCGCCGGGCTCTGGAAGCTGGCCAGAACGTCGCCCGCGTTGTTCGGGGTCACGAGCGCCCGGAACGTGTTGGGGAAGATCTCGTCGCCACCCGCGGTCACCGGATCATTGTCGAAGGTCGAGACGCCGAGCAGGTAGGTCCCCGCGCTGAGGGTCGCCGTGACGAGCGATTGCAGGGTCCCTTGGCCCACGATGTCATCGTTCGCGATGATCCCGGTCCCGTCTTCGTTGAACAGGAAAAGCTGGGTGTCGATCGTGGTCCCCGTTGCGAAGGTCTGGGCGGTGAAGAGACCGCCGCTGAACGTGAACCGGTAGAGATCGGCACCCTGGTCGATCGCCCCGGTGATCGAGTCGCTCGCCTCGATGGCGCCGAGGATCGACGTGACGTCCTGCGCCGTAGAGATCGTCTCGCCCGCATCGCCGCCCGTGGCGTCGGTGCTCTCGTTAAAGGTTGCAGCGGATGCAAAGGATGACGCGCAGATCAGGCCTGCGATCAGGAGATGTCTCATGCGTAAGCTCCCCACCAAAAGACGCAACTTCACTCACACGGTTTGTTTACTTTATCGGAAGGTCCCGGGCAATCGGCTCTCTGCGGCAAATCGGGGATGGGCTGTCCCGATATGGGGCGCAGTGTCGTGAACTGGGGCGGCGCCGCGGTGCTCAGTAGCTGCGGGGCAGGCCGAGGACGTGCTGGCCGAGATAGGCGAGGATCAGGTTCGTGCTGATCGGGGCGGTCTGGTAGAGCCGGGTTTCGCGCCACTTCCGCTCGATCCCGTATTCGGTGGCGAAGGCGTAGCCGCCGAAGCACTGCATCGCCGCCTCGCCCGCGTGCCAGCCTGCCTCTGCCGCCAGCAGTTTGGCGGTGTTGGCGGCCTCGCCGCAGGGTTCGCCCGCGTCGAACAGGGCGGCGGCTTTGGCGACCATCAGCTTCGCGGCCTGCGTCTCGGCATGGGCGCGGGCGAGCGGGAACTGGATGCCCTGGTTCTGGCCGATCGGGCGGTCGAAGACCACGCGCTCTCGGGCATACTGGCAGGCCTTGTCGAGGAAGAAGCGCGCATCGCCGATGCATTCGGCGGCGATCAGGATCCGCTCGGCATTCATGCCGTCGAGGATGTGGCGCAGGCCCTCCCCCTCGGTCCCGATCAGCGCGTCGCCGGCGATTTCGAGGTCGTCGAAATAGAGCTCCGTCGTGTTGTGGTTGATCATGGTCTCGATCGGCCGGATCTCGAGCCCGCTGCCCTGGGCCGCACGCATGTCGACGAGAAAGCAGCTCAGCCCCTGCGAGCGTTTCTCGACCTCGTCGACCGGTGTCGTGCGGGCGAGCAGGACCATGAGGTCGGAGTAGAGCGCGCGGCTGGTCCAGACCTTTTGCCCGTTGATCACCCAGTTCCCGCCCCGGCGTTCCGCCCGGGTCTTGAGCTGGGTGGTGTCGGAGCCAGTGGAGGGTTCAGTGACACCAAACGCCTGCAGGCGGAGCTCGCCACTGGCGATCCTGGGCAGGTACTCGGTTTTCTGTGCGTCCGATCCATGGCGCAGCACCGTGCCCATTGTGTACATCTGCGCATGGCAGGCGGCGGCGTTGGATCCTGCGGCATGGATTGTCTCGAGGATCGCGCAGCCGGCGGAAAGCGGCAGGCCGGAGCCGCCGAACTCCTCGGGGATCAGGGCCGCGAGATAGCCGTTATCGGTCAGCGCCTGAACGAAGGCCTCCGGATAGGCATGGTCGCGGTCGAGATCGGCCCAGTAGGTGTTGGGGAAATCGGCGCAGACCTTGGCGACCCCGTCGCGCAGATCCTCCCATCCGTCATCTATCGGCATGGTGAGCGGGGCAGGGGTGGTGTCGTCCATCTGGCAAACCTCGGTTCAGTTCCAGCCGGGCCTAGCATGCCCGCGAGGCGCCGCCAATCACAGCGGCGGGGCTTGACGGCAAAGCGGGCATGCGCCTATAGCACGGCCCGGCGGCTGGGTAGCTCAGCTGGTTAGAGCGCACGACTCATAATCGTGAGGTCGGGAGTTCAAGTCTCCCCCCCGCCACCACTCCCTCACTTGGCTCGAAGTGACCGGATTTACCGTGCCAGGTTCGAGCGCGGCGGACCCGGTCGATATGCGGTACTTTGCTGCCCCCGATGCTTTTCGTATCTTCCTCGGCATGAAATTTCAGGCTCAAAGGCTCGCGGTCACTGGACGGCTCTTTCCAGATATCTTGAGCGGGAAAAAAACCTCGACGATCCGGTGGCGGGAACGACACATCATCCCCGGGCGCCTCACATTCTTCAACGAAGCAAATCACGGTCAAACCGTTGATGTGGAAGCTGTCCGTTGCACTGAAATGCCCTTGTCGGAGGCTGCGTCCTTTCTCGGGCGTGCCGATGAGTGGCCTGACCAAATCATGCTCGACGGAATGCGGGAGCATTATCCGGAGATCGAGCTGTCCAGCATCGTGCAGATCGTCGAGTTCAACGCGTCGGCGTCCCACTAAGTCTGAAGGTTTGGGTTCGAGTTGCCCCTTGGTCCTTTCAAGTGGATGATTGGTCCGCAGCAAGCGGTATTGCCGGGAGCGCAGGTGCCGTGAAGCCACGCGCAAAGGCCGAGCTTGTCGCCCGTCAGTTCCAGTCGCCGAAGTACCGCAGCCAGATCTTCTCGCCGATGAGGCAGTCATAGCCCTGGACCTGGTGACGGAGAAACTCGGGCGGTTTGGTGCCGGCGAGTTCGAGGACCAGTTTCCTCCGGACCGCGCCCGGGAAATCCTCCCATTTCAGAACCGGAATCGCAAAGGATGTTGGCCCCGTGATCACGCATTGGCGGTAGTACTCATCGAGATCGTCGAGGTCGAACTGACCGCCCGTGCCTTCGCGGGTCATGAGCGGCAAACCGTTGATCGTAATGCCGCGGGCGGCGGCAGCCGCGCGGGCGGCAAGAACCGGCCGGCCACCATTGTTCGGCCCGTCGCCTGAGATGTCTATGACCCGGCTCTCTCCTGCGAACCCGTTGTTCGCAAAGCGCGGGATCGCATAATCGATCAGACCCGAGATCGAGGTGCGCGGAAGCGCATCAGGGAAAGCCGTGGTGAGCTTGCCGGCGAAGGCCTCGGCGTCTGCCCGCGTGCGGATGAGTGTCCAGTCGATCATCACGCGCTGAGACGTTGGCCCCGCCCACTCGATATAGGTGAGTGCGATCTGGCCATGCGGAACCCCGGAGGCGATCGCCTTGACGACATCCTCGCTGACAAGCGCCTCGGCATAACCGCGGCGCTGGATCTCGAGCTCGCGATCCGTCATCGAGAGGGAGACATCGACGGCGAGGATAAGCTCGACATCCACCGGCGTCTCAGACCGGGCAGACCCCATGAGTGCCAGTGCAATAGCGAAGCCGGCTATGAAAATGCGCATGGGAGAATTTCACCGGAATCATCTCCGATTGTCGAGTGGCATTCCGAGGTGACACATGGGCGGGCCCCTTCAGGGGGTGGTCCAACTGCCAGTCCGGTGGATTGTCGCTTGGCTGCTGGCTAAAAAGGCGCCCTACCCGCTGTTGACCGTCGGTGCGGTCTGAACATCTGGAGGCGCTTGTGTTCAGATCATTTTCGAAACTCGCACGTTTGTCGTCGCTCTGCCTGTTCATCGCACTGATACCGGCTCAATCGATGCCTCTTGGCCCTGCTGACGGTGCGTCTGCCGCTTCGCTCTTTCAGCCGGGGGCAACGGGTCCGGTCTCGGGGCGGCTTCGATTCAATTCGGAGCAGGCGGACATTGCTCTTGCGCAGCTTGACGACAGCCAGGACCGGGCAAGGCGAGGGGATTTCGATGCGACGGATATGGTCTCCTGCGCTCAAGAGCGCGGCCAGAGTCTCGGGAACTGTAAAGCGGCGGTGTCCCGCGGCTCAGGTGGCGCGACGGTCGTCGTTACCTTTCCGAACGGCTTCGCGCGCCAGCTGTACTTCGAGGGCGAAGCCTTCGTGCGGGCCAGCACGACGATGTCCGGTTCCGGCAAGGATGTCGATTGGAGCCTGGAGGATGGTCTCTACACAATTCGTGTCGACGACCAACGCTTTGAAATCTCTGCCCGTTTCGTGCTCGGCGAGTGAGACCAAGAGAGAGGTTGCGCCACCATTCAGCGGCGCAACCGGGTCATGATCAAGGCGTGATCTTGTAGATCATCCCTTCGTCGACTGCGGCGTAAAGGCTGCCGTCCGGGCTCATCACCAGCGACCGGAACCGGCCGGATTCCATTGGCAGTTGCATGGTGCTGACGTTCTCAAGCTCGGTTCCGTCGTCAGACAGTTGCAGCACCTCGATGCGCTGACCAAGCGGCGTGCCGCCAAAGCCGATGCCCATGACACCGACTACCATGGCACCATTCCAATTGCCCCAATCCTCGCCCTTGAGGAACGCCGCCGAGGAGACGCCCTGCGACCAGCCGTTGTTGTTCCAGATCGGCGGCATGGCGGCGGGATAGGTCTTCAGGTCCGTCATCGGCATCCAGGCGGCGCGGGCAAATCGGTTCTCGCCGACCATCTGATTGGGGCTGTAGCCGCAATAATCATCCGGGCAATCGCCACGGCCCGCCATGTTCGGGCGCGGGTCCCACCCGGCATTGCCGCCATTGCGCAGAACCGTGACCTCGTCGGAGTGCCACGGTCCGTGCTCGGCAGCGATCGGTGTCCCGGTGCCGGGGTGGAAAGCGATGCCTTGCACGTTGCGGTGCCCATAGGTGTAGGTCCGCTTGTCAAAGCCCACCGGTGGCGTGTTGCCAGGGGCTGGTGAGCCATCGGTGTCGATGCGGATCACCTTGCTGCCCATCATGGTCGGGCTTTGCGGGACCTGGCCGTTATGGGTGTCGCCAGTGGTCAGATAAAGGAACCCATCCGCCGGATTGAAGCGCACGCGCCCGCCATTGTGGGCCCCGGGACCACCGAACGGGTGATCGGAGGCTTTCATCTTGTAGGGCACATCATCGACGATGTCGGACCGGTCAGAAACATTCTGGAAATCGTCGCTGACCACCAGCCGCATCAGGCGGTTCGTGTGCGGCGTCGACAGGCTGGAGGTCGAGTAGACGTAGATCCGACGGTTCTCGGCGAATTCCGGGTCCACGGCGACGCCCATCATGCCCGCCTGGCCCTCGCAGAAGAGATCCTCGGCGGTCGTGGCGTAGCTGTCGGTCTCGTTCATGCCCAACAGCGCATGCACGTCGCCCGATGGCATCCGCACCGAAAGCCCATCGCATTTCTCGGTGTAGAACATCGTGCCGTCATCCAGGAAGGCCATGTCCCAAGGGCTTTCCAGATCTTCCAGGACAACGGAGTGGCTGAGGTTCTGTCCAAGTGCCGGAGCAGCGCATAACGCAATACCTGCCGCGAGCGGCAGGATGCCGCGCAATCCATTGGTCGTCATTTCAAGTCCTCCCTTTGGGTTTCATAGTCCGCGGCCTTGTGGCCGTCTTTGTTATGACGTGTTGAGGAGTCTTGGTGCGGGAGCGATCAGGCCTCTGACGACAGCAATACCTCCGCCCGTTCGAAGACTTCCTTGAACCGCTTCTTGGACTTCCCGCGCTGGCGCACCGTCTTCAATTGTTCGTAGTTCTTCGAGACGTCGCCAACCAGCAGCAGGCCGACCATTCCGTAAGACTTGTGGGGTGTGCAGAAATAGCCGTAGGCGCCCTCCTGCTCGACAACCAATTCGAAATCCTTGCCGATCTTGCTTTTCCATCGCTCCACGCCTTCGGGCAGCATGTCTTTATGCGCTTCCGAATTGTGATTGGAGTCGACCGCGAGAAACCTGATCGTATCGCCGGGCTGGGCGCGCACGACGTCCGGGTGGAACACCATCAATTCCCTCTTGTCGTCCGGATGGTGGTTCAGCATCCGAACTTCGTGCACTGTCGATGCCGACGCACGCGGGGGGAGGAGTGTCGAGCAAATAACTGTTCCGCCGAGCGAGAGAAGCCCACGTCTTGAAACGATCATTTATCTCCCCCGGATCAATCTTAGGCTGTTTGATCCCATTACTACCAAAGCTTCGGCTCTCCTGCGAGTCACGTGATGCATGGATCGATTTGGGGAACCGCCAATCTCGCCAGACCACCGAGGGTATCGTGGCCTCCTCGCCGTCATCTTGTGCTTTCGGGCGCGACCCCTGCACGGACTGGGCCTATACTATCTGCCTGCATTGAGCCGACCTCAGCGAAGAGCGACCCGATGAACACACCGGCACATCTTTTGATCGGGCTAGCAGTCTGCGCGAGGAGAGACGCTCCGGCGACAACTCGTCCGGCCGCGATCGGCAGCCTGCTGCCTGACCTGTCACTGTATCTGATGGCAGGGGTATCCCTGTTCGTGCTGCAGATCCCGGCGGAGCGCGTGTTTGGGGAGCTCTACTTCTCACCAGGTTGGCAGACGGTTTTTGCGATCGACAACAGCGTCGTCATCTGGGGGCTGGCACTGAGTCTCGCATTGTGGTTTCGAAGCTCTGCCGCAATCGCGCTGGCCACGGCCGGGCTGCTGCATCTGGCGACTGATTTCCCGCTTCATAACGATGATGCGCGGCCACACTTCTGGCCCGTCAGCAGTTGGGTCTACCAAAGCCCCCTGAGCTATTGGGACTCCGAGCATCACGCAGCCCTGGTTGCTCCGTTTACATTGGTGGCCGTTCTGGTCGCCTCATTTGTGCTTTGCAGACGATACCCCGACTGGCGCATTCGGATCTGCGTGCTGCTCCTTTGCGCTGCCGAGGTTTGGGTCATGCGCCAGTGGTTGCTGTTCTTCTAACTCGGCAGCATTCGCGTAGTGGCGGCTTCAGACACTGTCACCAGTACCGCAGCCTGTTCCCGAGAGCGGGCTATCGCGTGTCTTGAACTGCCGATGCCAAGCGGTGTTTTCTACGACGGCAGCTTCGTCGCGTTGACTATGGCCGATGTGCCGCAGCGGTTTCGCGCGTTTATCGAGGATGAAACTCTGCCAGACCGGCGCAACCGTCTTTCTCAGCTCAATGCCGGCGATCGCACCTTCAGTGATGGGACCGGTCCGTCGACGAGGCCGTCGCCTATCACAGCGATGCCAAACCTTTCTCCGCGAGATGGCAAGACCAAGCTGGTCATCCGGGAGGATTGCTTGATGTCGCCGGCCGCTTCCGGATAGCTGGCATTCGTGGCTCTTACAGCATCTCGACCGGGATCTTGGCCGCTCAGCGGGAAAGACCAGCATTGCTGACGGCGGATCAGGTGTGCTGACATCCGGACGTGTTATGAACGCCAACCTGTCATAGGCCAGAAACATCTATTTCCAGATGATAACTTACGGCGGAAAACCGATGAAAGCTCAAGCGCCCTTGCTTCTGAAGGGGGACCAGCATCCCTGGCGATCACGAGATGTGCGAGCTCTGAACGGCGCAGAGGTCCCGTGCAGTTTTCAGGGTGAGGAACCCCGGTGACCTGCATAGAGATCAGTCCTCAGATCACGCAGCGCAACGAGTGTATTCGATACGATTTTCTGTTGTCTTATCCGGATAATCGAGACGCCGTGCATGTCTTTTATGAGGTGTTCGGGCACTCGGTCGACCAGCCCGATCACTTCGACGGCATTCTGTATGCGCTTGTATTCCACGCAATGGGCGAGGGCTTGGATCTAAAGCTCGCAGGGTCCGCGACTGTCGAAGCGCTGCTGAACCTCAAGGAATTCCAGTTGGCCTGGTCCCGCTGGCTGCCTTCGCGCTATCGCCCGATCAATATCGAAGCTTCACACTTGGTGGAGCGATCACCCGCTGCATCGAATGAAGCTATTTCTGCCTTCTCCGGGGGCGTCGATGCGACCTTCACGCTGTTCAATCACGCGCCATCGACAAGCGGTCTGCACCGCAAACTCTCTGCTTGCATGGTCGTTCAAGGCTTTGACATCGCGCTTGGAAACCAAAGGGACTTTGACAGCGTTCTTCAGAACGCGAAGCGCCTGCATGCGTCTCAACATCTTGAGACATTTTGGGTGAGGACGAACATCAAGGAGCTCGAACTTCAGGATTGGGAGAACTCCTTCGCCGCCCAACTGGCCAGTTGCCTTCATCTGTTCTCGCAACGCTTCTCCACCGGGCTTCTTGGAAGCTCCGAACCGTACCACGCGCTCGTCATCCCCTGGGGATCGAACCCGATCACCGACCATCTTCTATCCGGTTCGGCAATGAAGATCGTGCATGACGGCGCAGGGTTTTCCCGAACAGAGAAGGTCGATCTTCTTTCGCGAAGATCGGGTGCAACGGACACTCTCCGGGTGTGCTGGGAGGGGGCAAAGCAGGACAGAAACTGCGGCAAATGCGAGAAATGTATACGCACCAAGATGAACTTACTGGCCTCGGGTATTGAGAATCCTGTGTGTTTTGATGAGCCATTGGACCCGGCAGATATCGATAAGATTCACATTGGGAATGCCGCGATCCTCGCAGAGCTCCAGTCTATTCTGAGCTTTGCCGAGGACAACGAAATCAGCGGGCTCTGGGTGGAGCATTTACGTCGCAGAGTCAGAAGTGGCATCGACGGATCTTCGAAAGGACAGGTCAAGGACCTGAGGCCGGGGTTGGTGGCCCGGTTAGGGGAAATTTAATCAAGTTTTCCGATAAACTTCGCGTTCGCGAACAGATGCATGGTCCTTTCGCTCCGGGTGACGCCGGAGCCTTCGGGGCCAACCCGCCGGTTCTTTGGCAGGAACCGGCAGAGCGGCCGGCCGGTCGCCTCTTTGATTGCTGAGGGTCTATAAAACGATCCAAAAGCTTTCCGGCAGACAAAGCGCCGGATCTCTCCGAAAGAGCAGAACACCCAACTGGGCCTTATCCACTGAGGAAGAGCCGCCCCGCGTCTAGTATTGCGGTGCTCATATACCTCAGTTGAAGACGGCAAACCGGAACGATTTGGTAAGTTCGGTTCGCGGGCTCGGTCCTCGTCGCCAACTCGCGGTCACAACTGCTCGAACAGTCGGGCGACGGCTTCGGCTCCGGGGTCGTTGTGGCCCGCGAGGCTTTCGGCGGCGAGATAGCTTGCGCGGCCCGCCCGCGCCCGTGTGATGGATGCGGTCGCGTCCGCGCCCGCGCGCGCTGCTGCCGCTGCCGGGCCGAGCCCCTCATGCAGGCGTTCGAGTGCGGGGTGCAGCGCATCGATCATCGTACGGTCGCCGGGCCCTGCGCCGCCGACCTGCTGGATCCGGTCGAGGCCGGCCTTGAACGCGCCGATCGCATCGCTGCCGCTGGCAGAGGCATCGCCCGCAGCCGCGAAGAAGATCGCCAGCAGAACGCCCGAGGAGCCGCCCATCGTCTGGCTGAGCTCGAGCCCGATCGCCCGGTAGAGCTGGGTCTGATCGGCGAGCGGAAGCCGGTCGAGCGCGCCGGTCAGGGCGCGGGCGGCGGCGGAGAGCGTGCTGCCCGTATCGCCATCCCCCGATTTCGCGTCGAGCGCGTTCAGGTCGGCCTCCGCCGCGATCAGAATGGCGCAGCACCGCTCGATAAACGCGCGGGTCTCCGGGTGCGCCGACGGGATCGGCCGGATCGGCGCGAGCCCGTCGGGCAGCGCCGTGACGGCCACGTCGCCCACGCCATGACAGCCGGGCCAGGCCCAGGGCGCGACGGGCACCATCAGGGCCGCCTCATCGGCCTTGCTCGCCGGGAAGAGCGAGACCGAGAAGCCCTTCATATCGAGCGAGGTCATCATCGGCGCGGGCCCGATCAGCCAGCGGATCTGCTCACCGATCCGCGAGCGGGTCAGCTCCTCCGCCAGCACGCCCATCTCCAGCGGCGTGGCCCCGCCGAGATTGTTCAGAAGCGCCACATGCGGGCCCGGGCCGATCTTTGGCTCCAACCGCTCGACCACCCGTTCGATGGCGTCCTTGGCGGTCGAGAAATCGACCTGCTCGATCCCGGCCTCGCCGTGGATGCCGAGGCCGAGTTCCGCCTTCCCGGCGCCAATCCGGTCTTCCTTCGGAGAGCCCGGGATGGTGCAGGTGTCGAGCGACATGCCGATCGAGACGACGCCGTCGATCACCCGCTCCGCAGCCTTCGTCACCGTCTCGAGATCCTCGCCCTGTTCGGCGAGCGCGCCCGCGATCTTGTGCACGAAGAGCGTTCCCGCAACGCCGCGCGGCTGGGGCAGGTCCGGCAGGGCGACGTCGTCATCGACGATCACCATGCTGACCTTCAGGCCCTGGGCCCGGGCGCGTTCGGCGGCGAGGCCGAAGTTTAGCCGGTCGCCGGTGTAGTTCTTGACGATCAGCAGGCACCCGGCCTTGCCCGTGACCGCGAGGATCCCGGCGAGCACTGCGTCGACCGAGGGGGAGGCGAAGACCTCGCCGCAGACCGCCGCCGTCAGCATGCCCTGGCCGACGAAGCCCGCGTGGCTCGGCTCGTGCCCGGACCCTCCGCCCGAGACCAGCGCCACCTTGGATTTGTCCCAATCGGTGCGGACCACGACCTTGATATGCGGGTAGCCGTCGAGCCGGGCGAGCCTCCCGCCGGAGGTCCTGAGCATCCCGTCGATCGCTTCGGTCACGAGGGCTTCCTTGGTGTTGATGAATTGCTTCATGGTCTTCCTCCTCAGGCGATGCGCGCGCCGGCGGCGTCGAAATAAAGCGGGTTCTGGGGCTGGATGGCGACAGTGTCGCCGGGCGCGAGGGGCGAATGCACATCCGTCAGCGTTACGATGTCATGCCCCTCGAGCGTCAGGTGAAGCCGGGTCTGGTCGCCCAGATGCTCGATCCTGACGACGGTCGAGGGTTTGCCCTCGCCATGCCGGATATGCTCGGGGCGCAGGCCGATCGTTTTCGCCCCATCCGGCGCCCCGCCGAAGAGACCGGCGGGCAGCGCGTTGATCCGCGGCAGACCGAGGCGGCCCGCGACATAAAGGCTGACCGGGTTCTCGTAGATCTCGCGCGGGGAGCCGAACTGGACGAGCCGCCCATGGTCGAGCACGCCGATGCGGGTGGCCATGGTCATGGCTTCAACCTGGTCATGGGTGACGTAGAGCAGCGTCGCGCCGAGATCGGACTGGATCCGCTTCAGCTCGACCCTGAGCTCGGCGCGAAGCTTTGCGTCGAGCGAGCTGAGCGGCTCGTCCATCAGGAAGATCTCAGGCTTGCGCACCAGCGCCCGGCCGATCGAGACGCGCTGCATCTCACCGCCGGAAAGCGCGGTCGCCTTGTTGTCGAGCTTGTGGCCGATACGGAGGATCTCGGCGATCTCCCCAACCTTGCGCGCGACCTCATCCTCGGGCGTCTTCAGGATCGGGGAGCGCAGGGGGAAAGCGAGATTGTCGCGCACCGTCATATGCGGGTAGAGCGAGTATTGCTGGAACACCATCGCGATGTTGCGCTGGGCCGGCGTCTCGCCGAGCACCGACCGCCCGGCGATGCGGATATCCCCGGCATCGGGCGCCTCGAGCCCCGAGATCAGGCGCAGGGTCGTTGTCTTGCCCGCACCCGTCGGCCCGAGCAGGACGACGAAGGCGCCGTCCTCGACGGTCATCGAGACATCCTCGACCGCAACCGTCGCGCCGAAGCGTTTGGAGACGCCCGCCAGCGTGACCTCAGCCATGCGACAGCACCCCCTCGTTAAGATCGGAGCGGATCGCCCGGCCGGTTTGATTGTCGAAGAGCGTGACGGTCGCGCCGTCGAACTCCAGCCCCACCGTCTCGCCGGGGTTCGCGGGCTGATCGGAGGCGATGCGCGCCTTGACCTCGCCGTTGCGGGTTCTGAGCGTGACGATCTGCGTGGTGCCTAGATACTCGGTCGCGAGCACTTCGGCCCGATAGCCCGCACTGTCCGAGAGGCGGATATGTTCCGGTCGCACGCCATAGACGACATCGCCGTCGAACGGCTCGCGCAGCGCGGGGATGCCAACGGTCTGCTGGTTGAGCTCGACCGTCGTCGCGCCCCGCTCAAGCTTGCCGTGGAACTTGAGGAAGTTCATCGAGGGCGAACCGATGAAGTCTGCGACGAACATGGTCGCGGGCTTGTCGTAGATGTCCTGGGGCTCGCCGAACTGCTCGATCACGCCGTGGTTCATGACGACGATCTTGTCGCCCATCTGCATGGCCTCGAGCTGGTCATGGGTCACGTAGACGGTCGTGGCGCCCATCCGGTCATGCAGCGCGCGCAGTTCCTCGGCCATATGCTCGCGGAACTCGGCATCGAGCGCGCCCAGAGGCTCGTCCATCAGAAAGCACTTCGGATTGCGCACGATTGCCCGCCCGAGCGCCACGCGCTGACGGTCCCCGCCGGAAAGCCCGCTGACCGGGCGGTCGAGGATGTCCTCGATCCCGAGGATGCGCGCGACCTCGGCGACCTTCTCGGCCACCTGGGCGCGGGCCATGCCCTGGCTGACCAGCGGGTAGCTTATGTTGCGCCGGACGTTCATGTGGGGATAGAGCGCAAACATCTGGAAGACAAAGGCGATGTCGCGCTGGCTCGCCGGTTTCTGCCCCACTTCCTCGCCATCGATGTAGATCTCGCCCGAGGTCGGCAGTTCCAGCCCTGCGATCATGCGCAGCGTCGTGGTCTTGCCGCATCCCGACGGGCCGAGGAGCATGAAGAACTCCCCATCCCCGATCTTGAACGAGGAGGATTGCACGGCGGTGAAATCCCCGAACTCCTTGCGCAGGTTCTGGACGACGATCTCAGCCACGGGCGACCTCGTAGGGCTGGCGGAAGTGCAGGGAGCCGATCACGAAATCGGCGGTCGCCTGATTGCAGGCGAGCACGGTCTGATTCAGGGTCGAGATCCGCAAGAGCGCCTTCACATCCACATCGTGCGGCATCGCGGCCAGGGGGTCGGAGAAGAAGATCAGGATGTCGAGACGCCCTTCGGCGATCATGGCGCCAAGCTGCTGATCCCCGCCCAGGGGCCCGCTTTTCAGGAGGTTGATCTCAAGTCCGGTCGCCTCCGCGACCTGCGCGCCGGTCGTGCCCGTGCCCCAAAGCTCGCAATCCGCAAGGGTGGCTTTGTGCCGCTCTGCCCAGGCCACGATCTCCGGCTTCTTGCGGTCATGGGCGACGAGGGCCACGCGCTTGCGGGCCGCCATGTGGGCCGCGTCATCCACGGCCGCTCTCCGCGCGACGTGGCCCGATTGCAGTGTGGGTGGCGTGGGAGACGGTCATCCTTCACTCCGGAAAATGGCTGACGATGATGAACATCACGGTGCCGACCAGCGTGACGATGAAGGAGTAGGTGAAAGCCCAGAGCACATAGGGCTGCATCAGCATCACCACGCCGATGGCGATCAGGATCGAGGCGACCATCTCCCACGGCCCGCGGTGGAGCTGTATCAATCCCTTGAAAAACCCGGTCATTTCCGCACCGCCCCGAAGGTGATGCCGCGCAGCAGGTGTTTGCGCAGCAGGATCGTGAAGACCATCACCGGCAACAGGAACAGCGTGGCGCCGGCGGCGACCGCGGGCCAGTCCTGCCCCGCCACGCCGATGATCGTCGGGATGAAGGGGGGTGCCGTCTGCGCCGTGCCGGAGGTGAGCAGCACGGCGAAGGCGTATTCGTTCCAGGCAAAGATCAGGCAGAAGATCGCGGTTGCAGCGATCCCGGTCGCGGCCTGGGGGAGGACGACCTTCCGGAACGCCTGGAATCGCGTGTAGCCGTCGATCAGGGCGGCTTCCTCATACTCCCGCGGGATCTCGTCCATGAACCCTTTGAGCAGCCACACCGCGAGCGAGAGGTTCACCGCCGTGTAGAGCAGGATCATCCCCGCATGGGTGTCGGAGAGCCCGAGCGAGCGGAACATCAGGAAGATCGGGATCGCCACCGCGATCGGCGGCATCATCCGGGTCGATAGGATGAAGAACAGGAGGTCGTCCTTCAGCGGCACCCGGAAGCGCGAGAACGCATAGGCCGCCAGTGTGCCGAGAAAGATCGACAGGAAGGTCGAGCCGAAGCCGATGATCACCGAATTCAGAAACCGCTCGCCGAACCGCGACGGGCCCACGATCCGCATCCCCTTGTCGTGGACGATCTCCTCGTACCAGGTCTCGTGCGGGGCGGCCTCACCGCTCTGCAGGGTCTGGGTCGTGAACAGGTTCACATAGCCCTCGAGCGACGGATCGAAGGCGATCTTCGGCGGGTAGGCGATCGAATCCTCCGAGGATTTGAACCCGGTCGAAATGATCCAGATCAGCGGCAGCATGGTGATCACCGCATAGGTGATCACCAGGGCCGCGGCGATCCGCTTCTGCCGCTTCGACGGCTCGGTGACGGAGAAGCTGCTCATCGCTCCTTCACCTTGTTGAGCGCCTTCACATAGATCGAGGCGAGGCCGAAGACGGTGACGAACAGGATGATGGCATAGGCCGAGGAATACCCGGTGCGCCACTTCTCGAAAGCCTCGCGCTTCAGGTCGATCGAGGTAAGCGTGGTGGTGTTCCCCGGGCCGCCGCCGGTGAGCTGGACGACGAGGTCGAACATCTTGAAGTTCTCGATCCCCCGGAACAGCACCGCGAGCATCAGGAAGGGGAGCACCATCGGCACCGTAATCGTCCAGAACTGGCGCCATTTCGACGCCCGGTCGCATTCCGCAGCCTCATAGATCGAGTCCGGGATCGATCGGAGCCCTGCGAGGCAGATCAGCATCACGAACGGCGTCCACATCCACGTGTCGACGATCACGATCGCCCAGGGCGCCAGCCCCTTGTCGCCGATCATCGAAAAGCTGGTCGGATCTGCCCCGGTGAAGAAGGCGACTGCGTAGTTGAAGAGCCCGATCTGCGGCTGGTAGAGAAACGTCCAGAAATTCCCCACGACAGCGGGCGACAGCATCATCGGCAGCACGATGATCGTGGTCCACAGATCGTTGCCCTTGAACTTCCGGTTGATCAGCCAGGCGAGGGTGAAGCCGATCAGGACCTGCAGAACGATGGTCCAGATCAGGAAATGGGCGGTCGCCTGCATGGTCAGCCAGATATCGCCGTCGGTCAGGATCCGCTCATAGTTCCTGAGGCCAATCCATTTGACCTCGGCATTTGGCCGGTTGGCGCG
Organism: Pseudomonadota bacterium; assembly: GCA_039180675.1. Taxonomy (GTDB): domain Bacteria; phylum Pseudomonadota; class Alphaproteobacteria; order Rhodobacterales; family Rhodobacteraceae; genus Thermohalobaculum. The sequence continues at coordinate 24,258 of JBCDDC010000018.1, forward strand.
GAAGTTGGTGAAGCTGAGCCGGATCGTCCAGATCAGCGGGAAGATATTGATCGCGAGCAGCAGGAAGATCGTCGGCGCCACGAACAGCCAGGCGATCGCGCGGTCCGACAGGCCCCGGATCTGGCGGGCGAGGCCGGGTGGCGTCGCGCGCGCGGCGCGATCTATCGCGGTGTCGGCCATGGCCAGCCCCTCGGTTCCGGGTTCCCGCTCCTCAGCCCCCTCTCGCGACGAGAAGGGAGGGTGACATCATCGCCCGCCCGGGCATACCCCCCTCCGCTGGGGAGGGGGGTAAGGGGGGAGACGGATGCCGTGCGCGGACGTCAGCTGCGCTCAGAGCTTGCCTTCATCCTCGAAGACCTCGGTCCAGTCCTCAACCAGACCGTCGAGCGCCTCCTGCGCCGTGCCTTCGCCCGCGATGACGTATCTGTGGACCCGGTCCTGCATCGGCAGAAGCAGCGAGGCATAGGCGGGTTCGGCCCAGAAATCCTTCACGATCGCCATCGAGTCGAGGAAGGTCTGCGCATAGGGCTGGCTGGTCGCAAAGCCAGGATCCTCGACCACGGCCTTGAGCGCGGAGTAGCCGCCAAGCTCCCACCATTTCTTCTGGATCTCGGGCTGTGCGAACCACTGGATGTACTCGAGCGCCGCATCCTGATTGTCGGAATAGGAGACGACCGAGATACCCTGTCCGCCAAGCTGGGCGAAATGGCCGCCAGGGCCTGGCGGGTTGGGGAAATAGCCTGACTTCTCGCCGCCGACATTCGGGTCAGCGTTCACGCCCGGCCAGATGAAGGCGAAGTTCATCTGCATCGCCACCTGGCCCGATTTGTAGGCGTCGATGTTCTCCGACATGTACCAGTCGGATGAGCCCGGGGGAGTGCAGCAGTCGTAGAGCGCCTTGTAGAACTCTAGCCCCTCGACCGCGCCGGCAGAATTCACGAAGCCCGGCATGTCATAGGGCTTGTCCGGGTTCTCGTACTTGAAGCCGAAATTGTAGAGCGCGTTGGTCACGCCCATCGTGATCCCTTCCGAGCCCCGCTCGGTATAGATCGCGGCGCCGTAGATCGTTGTGCCGTCGATCTCCCGGCCCTGGAAGAACTCGGCGATGTCCTTGAGCTCGGCCAGGGTCTGCGGGACGCCCAGGTCGCGGCCGTGCTTCTCCTTGAACTCGGCCTGAAGCTCTGGCCGCGAGAACCAGTCCTTGCGGTAGGTCCAGCCGACCACGTCGCCAAAGGCCGGGAGCGCCCAGTAGTTCGGCGTGCCCTTCGGCCATTCGGAGTATCCCGTGACGGTCGCGGCGATGAAGTCATCCATCGAGATGCCCTGCTTGTCGAAGAAATCGTTCAGCTTGATGTAGTGGCCGGCCTCGGCGCCAAGGCCGATCCACTGGCTGTCGCCGATCATCAGATCGCAGAGTTTGCCGCCGGAGTTCAGCTCGTTCAGCATCCGGTCGGCGAAGTTGGGCCAGGGCACGAACTCAAAGCTCATGTTGTGCCCGCTCTTGGCCTCGAAATCCTTGGAGAGCTCGATGAGCGCGTTCGCCGGGTCCCAGGCGGCCCAGCAGAGTGTCAGGTCTGCGGCCTCGGCCTTCGGTGCCGTGAGGCCGGATGCGGCGGCGACAAGGGCGAGCGCCGCCAGAGAATGGCTCGTCTTCATAAGATGCTTCCTCCCATCTCAGATGCGCATGCGTTGTGCGCCACATGCCCCCGATCTTTCGGGGTGCTCGTGTAAGGAGTATCTGAGGTACGTACCTCTTGTCGACTCAAAAATTGAGGGGCCGGCGGCTGTTTGATTGGCGCCGGTCGAGGTGGGTTTCGCAGCGGAGAATGATTCCTGGAGCCGTGTCAGCGCCCTGCAGAGGCTTTTGCAGCCTCAAAGGTAGTCTGTGAGGGTTCTCCATTTTGTAGGACAGCAATCGGGGCAGGGAGTGAGGCCGGTTCTTCAGAGCCGACCCTGCGACCGGCGGCTCTCAGCTCAGTCGAGGTTCTCGCGCATCATGATCTCGATCCGCACGCGCTCCTGCGACTCATAGATCGGAAGGTCGTCGCAGATGCTGCGCAACACGCGCAAGGAGCTGCGAACCAGATGACCGACATTCTGGTTGATCACCGCGGCGATTTCGTTCTCTTGCAGGCAGCGGCGCGTCATCGGCGTCAGCTCATGCGCGATCACCGTCAGATCCTTGAGCCGCCCGCTCTCGCGGAGAGCAGCGAGCAGCGAGGTGTTCCCCGCCCCCATCGAATAGACCCCGGCGAGGGCAGGGCGGGCGGCGATCACCGCCCCCACGACGCGCTCCATCCTCTGAGGATCGTCATAGGATTCGACCGAGGGCAGGACCGTGAGGCCCGGGAAGTCGCTGGCGATCACATCGTCGAAGCCAAGGCGGCGCTCGAGGCTGTCGCGCGAGCGCATCGAATTGGAAACAATGAGAATTTCGCCGTCAGGCCCAAGGAAATTCCCCATCAGCTGGCCGGCGGTCCGGCCTGCGGCGACGTTGTTGATCCCGATGAAATGGTCGCGTCGGGAATTGGGGAGGTCCGAGATCAGCGTGACCACGGCGAGCCCCTCATCCTTCAGCCGGGCAATGGCATCGCGCACCTGCGGCGTCTCGGGCGCCATGATCGCAACACCGTCGAGGGCCGAGGTGTTCAGGCCGCGCAGCGATCTCACGATCGCATGGGGGTCCTGGGTCGGTATGTCGATGGTCTTGAGCAGAACCCGGTCGGCGAGCTGGGACGCATAGGCCTCCTTCAACGCATCCTTGAGCGTGCGGGCGAACTGGCTGGGCGCGGCCGGCAGGATGAAGGCGAAGCGGTACTGGCGCTGCCGGGCGAGGTTCGCGGCAAAGGTGTCGCGCACATAGCCGATCCGGTCGATTGCGGCCTGGACCTTGGCGATCGTCTGGTCGCGCACACCGGGACGCGCGTTCAGGACACGGTCCACGGTCGCGAGGCTGACGCCCGCCTCCTTTGCGATATCATGAACGGTTGGCCTGCTCATCTCGGCTTCCTCACCAGGAAACGTAAGATCCGCCCTGAGGTGCGTCAATCAGAATTCTTGGCGCCAATTGTGCCTCTGGCGGGCTTGGGTGGTTGGTATTGGATCCTCACAAGGACTCTGACTTGCCGGACGCACCTCGCTCAGTTCGACGGCCGCCGCGAGGGGGTCAGCATCGATTTCTGGCGCATCCGGACCGACCCGCTGGATTCGGGCAACGTGCAACTGATCAAGACGGAGCATTCGGTGCCGGTGGCCCGGGGCGCGCAGTCCATGACAATTGCCCGCTGGGCCGGGCGGCCTCTAGTCCGGCAAAGCAAGGTGACGGCGTTCCGCTACTCTCTCGCTGTCTGTGGCCCGGGTCTGAGGCAAATGGCTGGTCAGCCGGTGGCGGGGAGGTTGAGGCCCAGGATATCCCGTGCCTCTTGCCAGCTCGCGACGGGGCGGCCGGCGGCCTCGCAGATCTCGCGCGTCATCCGCACCAGTGCGGCGTTCGAGGGCGCCAGCGTCGCGCGGTCGAGCCGGATGTTGTCCTCAAGCCCGGTCCGCGTGTGCCCGCCGAGCTCCACCGACCATTCGTTCAGCGTGCGCTGGTGGCGCCCGATCCCGGCTCCGCACCAGGTCGCGTCGGGCATCAACCGCCGCAGCGTCTCGACGTAGAATTCGAAGGTGGGGCGGTCGACCGGCATCGCGTTCTTCACGCCCATGACGAATTGCACGTAGAGCGGACCGTCGAGACGGCCATCCGCCAGCATCGCCGCGGCCTGATGCAGATGGCTGAGATCGAAGACCTCGATCTCGGGCTTGACGCGATGCGCCTTCATCTCGCCTGCGAGCCAGTCCACCAGGTCGGGGGCGTTCTCGTAGACGCGGGTCGGAAAGTTGTTCGAGCCGACGGCGAGCGAGGCCATGTCCGGCCTCAGGCCCAGCATACCCCCGCGCTCCCGCCCCGCGCCCGACCGCCCGCCGGTGGAGAGCTGGATGATCATGCCCGGGCAATGCTTGTGCAGCCCCTCGACCAGTTCGGCAAACCGATCCGGGTCCGAGGTCGGCGTCCCATCGGGCTTGCGCACGTGGCAATGGGCGATGGTGGCGCCAGCCTCGAAAGCCTCGTGTGTGGACTCGATCTGCTCCGTCACCGTGATCGGGACGGCGGGATTGTCGGATTTCTGCGGGACCGAACCGGTGATCGCGACGCAGATGATGCAGGGTTCTGTCATGGCAGCGCTCCTCAGCCTTCCGGGTGGCGGTCGAGATGCGCCCTCAGGGCATCGGTGAACGCGGCCGCCTGTTCAAGGTTGGAGATGTGCCCAGCACCCTTCAGCATGACATGCCGCGCGCCGGGGATCAGGCCCGCGAGCGTCTCGGACATCTCGGGCGGTGTCGCGGTGTCGCCGTCCCCGCTTATCACGAGGGTTGGTGCCGCGATGGCCGGGGCGCGGTCGCGGAAATCGGCGTCGCGCACCGCAATGCAGGCGCGCGCATAACCTTCGCGCTCGATGCTGCAGAGCATCTCTTCGAGGTGGGTGCGGAGTTCCGGCGGCGCATCCGGCGTCAGCCATCGGGCGAGAACCGCCTCGGCGATGCTCTCTAGCCCGCCAGCGCGCACGGCCGCGATCCGCCCGTTCCATAACGCGTCACCCGGGATTTGCACTGCGGTGTTGGCGAGCGTGAGCGAGAGGAGACGGTCCGGTGCGGCGATCGCCAACGCCTGTCCGGTCAACCCGCCTAGCGAGAGCCCGCAGAAATGCGTTTGAGCGATGCCAAGATGATCGAGCAGGCTCAGAACGTCGTCGGCGAAACTCTCGACCGGTGCCGCGTCGCCCAGATCGCTGCCGCCATGCCCGCGCGCATCGAAGCGTAGCAGGCGGTAGCGATCCCCCAGCGCAGCCGCTTGCGGCGCCCACATCTCCAGCGTCGTCCCGAGCGAATTGGCAAAGGTCAGCACCGGGGCGTCGCCGGGGCCCGAGAACTCATAGCGCAGGCGGCGGCCATCGATCTCCAGTTCAGGCATGGGCAGACCCTCCTGCGCGACGGTACTGCGCCACCTTGTCCTCATCAAGCGCGACGCCCAGACCTGGGCCCTGCGGGATGGCGACGCCGAAATCTCGGTACTCGAGCGGTTCCGTGCTGAGCGTGTCGGACAGGATCAGCGGGCCGAAGCTTTCCGTCCCCCAGGCGAGCGAGGGGAGGCTCGCGAAGGCGTGCAGATGCGCCGCCGTGCCGACCGGGCCCTCGAGCAGGCAGCCGCCATAGAGCCCGATCCCGGCGGCGGAGGCCACAGCGGCAACGTCGAGCATCGAGAAGAGCCCGCCATGCTTCACCAGCTTGAGGGAGACCGCGCCGGCTGCCGCTTCGGCCGCCACGCGGTGCATGTCGTGGGGCGTGAAGACGCTTTCATCGGCGAGAATCGGCAGCGGGTGGCGGGCCCCGAGCCGCGCGAGCCCGGCGACGTCCCAGTCTGGCAGGGGCTGCTCGAAAAGGCCGACGCCCATCTCGTGGAGTGCCGGGATCCAGTGGTCCGCGGTCGGGTAATCCCAGGCCTGATTGGCATCGACGACCGCGAGGCGGCCGCGCCCTTCGATCCCCGCGGCAATCCGGCCGAGGCGCGCGATGTCGGCGGCCGGGTCCCCGGCGCCGATCTTGACCTTGAAGTCGCGATGGCGCCGCGCCTCGATCACCGCCAGGGCCTCGTCGATCTCCTGCTCCGGGTCGCCCGAGGCCAGCGCCCAGAGAACCGGCACGTGCTCGCGCACCGCCCCGCCGAGAAGCGCGTGAACCGGCAAGCCCAGCGTCTTGCCGAGCGCGTCGAGCAGCGCGGTTTCGATGGCGGCTTTTGCGGCGTTGTTGCGCTTGGCCGCCGCGTCGAGCCTTTGCCGGGCCGCGCGGGGCCGGTCGATCCGCATCCCCGAGATCGCGGGCGCGAGGTAGGTGTCGATCACCGCCTTGATCGTCTCGACCGATTCCTCCGCCCAGCGGGGGCCGCCGAGGGTTGCGGCCTCGCCCAGCCCCTCGACGCCGTCCTCGGTCATAAGCCGGACGATCACGCAGGACTGACGGGTCACCGCGAGCGAGGAGAGCTTGTGCTCGCGGATCGTGGGCACGTCGAGGATCTCGGTGCTGACCGACCGGATCGTGCTGCCGGAGGCCTCGCTGATGTCTGCCGTTGTGCGTTCCATGACGCTCAGGCGGCCTTCAGCGTCACGTCGTGTTCGACCAGATAGGTCACGTCGAGATCACCCGGCGCCTCCTGGAACTCCACCACCAGCGAGCCCTTGACCGAGAACACGCTGTCGCTCTCCAGATAGGGGTCGGTGCTGTCGTAGAGCTGCGAGATCAGCTTTCTGTATCCCGCCGCCTCGATGACCATGTGGATATGGGCCGGGCGGTAGGGATGGCGCCCGGTGAGCTGCAGCAGGTCGCCCGCTGGTCCGTCAAAAGGGATCGGATAGCTGATCGGGCGGACGGCGCGGAATTCGTAGCGCCCGTCCTGGTCGGTCCGGAAACGGCCGCGCAGGTTCATGTCGGGCTGGTTCGGGTCCTGCTGTTCGTAGAGACCGTCGGGCCCCGTCTCCCACACGTCGATCATCGCATCCGCGACCGGCGCGCCGTCGGCGCCCGTGACCTGCCCCCGGACCAGGGCCGGGGGGCCGTCCTCCTCGCCGCGCTGCGCGATGCTGGCGCCTGCGGGCAGCACGGGCACGCCCTCGCGGAAGAAGGGGCCGAGAACAGCGGATTCGGTCTCATCCTCCTGCGCGTCATGGCTGATCGCGTCGACGAGGGATTCGAGGCCGAGGATGTCGGAGATCAGGATGAATTCGTTGCGCTTGTCATCGGTCATCGCCGCGGCGCGGGTCAGGAAATCGATGCCGATCAGCCATTCGTCATGGGTCAGGCGCACCTCGCGGGCGAAGTCGTGCAGGTGGCGGGTCATGCTGGTCAGCACCTCGCGCAGGCGCGGCGATGTCTCGTCGGACATGGCCTCGATCACAAGCTCGGTGATGTTGTCGATCGTCACGGTCTTCATGGCAGGCTCCCTGGCTTTTCTTGTCAGATGGCGGAGGGGTGGCGGGCGAGCGGCGTCACGGTGATCGCCATGTAGGGGAAGAGCGGCAGCGCCGAGAGAATGTCGTGGAGCTCGTCATGGCTCTCGACATCGAAGATGCTGACATTCGCGTAGCGCCCGGCGACGCGCCAGAGATGACGCCATTTGCCTGCGCGCTGAAGCTCTTGGGCATAGGTTTTCTCGCGCGCCTTGATGTCGGCGGCGGTCTCAGGGTCCATGTCCGGGGGGAGATTGACCGTCATTTCAACGTGGTAGAGCATCGGCATCTCTCCTCTCTCGTGGTCCGGCGGGGTCCTGGCGGCGGTGGTCGAGGACGATGTCGAAGCGCCCGGCGAACTGGACATCCGGGCCGGAGACCGGCCGGAAAGGGATGATCAGGGCCGCCCGTTCCGGCTGTGTGGCGCGGAGCAGGGCGAAGTCGTCGCGGTTCTCCGGCTCGCCCTCGACATAGATCTGCGTGATCAGCGGCTCGGCCCCCGGGGCCGTTACCTTGACGTGGATATGCGGGGCCCGTCCGGGGTAGGAGACGGGCCTGAGCGCGCGGAAGGCATAGGTGCCGTCGGCAGCGGTGATGCAGCGGGCATAGCCTTCGAAATCCGGGTCGACCTGCGCGCTCTTTGGCGCCTTGGGATGAGGGTAGATGCCGTTCGCGTCGCATTGCCAGATCTCGACCAGCACGCCTGGCAGGGGGCGGCCTGTGGTGTCCAGGACATGCCCCTCGATGCGCACCTTTGTACCCGCCGGGTCGTGCGCCGCGCCCGGCCGGCGCGCGGCATCGCCGTCCGCGCCGGGGTCCGGGCTCAGCGGATAGTAGGGGCCGAGGATCTGGCCGGGCGTCGGGGTCAGTGCCATCGGGCGATCGCGGCGCTTCGTGGCAAGGGCGGGAAGGGACATGGCTGCATTCCCGCTCACGCCGCCAGGCCCAGCGCCGGGCCGCGCGGCACGATGCCCGACGGGTTGAGCGCCTTGATCGAGTAGTACCCGGCCTTGATGTGGTCGAGATCCACCGTCTCCGCCACGCCGAGGAGTGTGAGGACGCGGTCGGTGTAGGCCGAGAGCAGCGGGTAGTCGGCGATCCGCCGGACATTGCACTTGAAGAGCCCGTGATAGGCCGCATCGAAGCGGATCAGCGTGACGAAGACACGAATGTCGATCTCGGTCAGCCGCTCGCCCATGAGATAGGGTCGGTTGTCGGAGAGCCGGTTCTCGAGGTTTTCCAGCGTCTCGAACACGCCCGCGACGGCCTCGTCATAAGCCGCCTGGCTCGACGCGAATCCGGCCTTGTAGACACCGTTGTTGAGCCGGTCGTAGAGCACCGGGGCAAGCGCATCGATCTCGGCGCGCAGCGGCTCGGGGTAGAGGTCGACGACCGCATCGCCATAGGCATCGAAGGCCGAGCCGAGCATGCGCAGGATGTCGGCGCTCTCGTTGTTCACGATGGTCTCGCGCGCGGTGTCCCAGATCACCGGTACCGTGGCCCGCCCGGTATAGTGCGGGTCGGCCGTGGTGTAGATCTGATGCATGTATTCCGCGCCGAGGAGCGGGTCGCGATCGGCCCCCGGATAGGTGCCGAACCGCCAGCCCTGATCGGTCAGGAACGGCTCGACCACGGTCACGGACAGGATATCATCCAGCCGCTTGAGCTTGCGCACCATCAGCGCGCGCGAGGCCCAGGGGCAGATCAGCGCGACATAGAGCCGGTAGCGGCCCGGTTCGGCCTTGAACCCCGCTTCGCCGGTCGGACCCGCTGCGCCATCGGGCGTGATCCAGTTTCGGAAGCTGGAGGTCTGGCGAACGAAACGCCCCTTGTCATCCTTTGACTGGACCGGGTGCCAGTCCTTTGTCCATTTGCCGTCGACGAGCATCTTGCGCCTCCTTTGCATGCGTCCGGAGAGGCTCCGGACGCGTTGGGTGTGTCGGTTACTGGCGGATGCCTTCGATATTCAGGATCAGCTCGACCTCGCGGCCCGAGGGGCCAAGGTCGAAGTCGATGCCGTAATCTGCGAGTGCGATCTTCGTGCTGCCCTGAAAGCCGGAGCGGTGGCCGCCCCAAGGGTCCTCGCCTGCACCGACGAAGGCCGCCTCGATCGCGACCTCGCGGGTCACGCCGCGCAGCGTCAGATCGCCGGTGATGATGCCGGTCTCCTCGCCCGTCACCTCGATCGACTTGCTCACGAAGGTCGCTTCGGGGAAGTCACCGACCGCGAGGAAGTCGTTGCTGCGCAGGTGGTTGTCACGTTCGGTGAAGTTCGTGTTGACGCTGGCGGTGTCGATCTTGACCGAGACCTGGCTCTGACCCGGGGCATCGGCGTCGAACGAGTAGTTGCCCTCGAACGTATCGAAGCGGCCGGTGAGGAAGGCAAAGCCCAGATGGCCGATCTTGAAGCCGATCGAGGTGTGAACCGGGTCGATCGCGTAGTTCGCCGCGTTGGCCGGGAGCGAGAGGCCCGCAGCGCCGATCAGGGCGGCGAGGGCGGTGTTGCGCAGGGATTTGCTCAGCAGGGTCATGTGACTTTTCCTTTCATGAGGTCGGTTGGGGGATTGAAATTCGGTCAGCACCTGTCGTCCGCCGGGCCACGCCACATGCGTGCGAGCGTGCCGTCGCGGTCGATGAAGTGGTGTTTGAGCGCGGCGAGCGCGTGCAGGGCGGCCAGCGCGATCAACGCGTAGGCAAGGTATTCATGCGCGAGGCCCGCGATCCGCTCGGCGCCCTTGCTCTCGATCACCGCGGGGACGGAGACGAGGCCGAAGACATCGAGCGGCCGTCCGTCGGCGGTCGAGATCAGGTAGCCCGCGATCATCATGGCGATGAGCAGGATGTAGAGCGCCGCATGCACCGCCGCTGCGATCAGCCGCTCGGCGCGGCTGCCGGGGGCGGGGTCTGGTGCGACGTTGAAAAACCGCCAGACAAGCCGGAGCACGACGAGGAGCAGAAGCAGTATCCCGATGCCCCGGTGGATGTCGGGCGCCAGATTGTACCAGGGGTGGTAGTAGCCGAGGGTCCGCATCCAGACGCCGAGGCCGAACATCGCGAGGATGGCAATCGCCATTACCCAGTGAAGACCGCGCGCGACCAGCCCGTAGCCGGTGCGGGTGTTTGTCAGGCGCGTGGCCTTTTGCGGTTCAGATATCGCCAATGTCTCGTCCATCGGGTTGTCTCCACAGTTCGATGACGGAGAGTTAGCTGTTTCCGTTATGGGGATAAGCCGATCCCTTGGAGAATTATCATCAACATGATATTGATAATCGGATGGATACCATGGACTTGATGCGCGCCTTCGTGGCCGTGGTGCAGTCTGGCAGTTTCCGCGCCGGGGGAGAGCGGCTGGGGAAGTCGACTGCGCTGGTCAGCAAGTATGTCGGCAAGCTGGAGGAGCGGTTGGGGACCCGCCTGCTCAACCGCACAACCCGGTCCCTGACCCTGACCGAGGATGGCCGGACCTATCTCGAAGGGGCGCTGCGGGTGCTCGACGATCTGGATACACTGGAGGGGATCCTGCAGGATCGTGGCGGTGCGCTCAGCGGTACACTGATCGTCTCGGCCCCGGTGACCTTTGGCGAGATGTACCTCACCGGGCTGGTGGAGCGGTTCCTTGCCCTGCATCCCGATCTGGCCGTCGAGATGCGGCTGACCGACCGGCATGTGAACCTGATCGATGAGGGCGTGGACCTCGCGATCCGTATCGCGGTGCTGGAGGATACCGGCCTGATCGCGCGGCGGCTAGCACCGGTGAAGGTCGTGGCCTGCGCGGCCCCAGGCTACCTCGCCGAACAGGGGGAGCCGGAGACCGCCGATGGCTTGTCGGAGCATCGCTGCGTCATCGACACCAACTTTCGCAATCCGACAGAATGGTCGTTCTACGCGGGCGGAGTGTCAGGCACCGTGTCGGTCAGCGGGAACTTCCGCGCAAACTCGGCACGGGCGGTGCGCGATATCGTCCGTGCGGGCGGTGGGATTGGTCTCTTGCCTGCTTATGCGATCAAGGTGGAACTGGAGACCGGTGAGATACGGACCGTTCTGCCGGACCACGATTTCGGCGAGTTCGGGGTCTATGCGGTCTATTCGAGCAGGCGTTTTCTGGCGCCGAAGATCCGCTCTTTCATCGACTTTGCCGCTCGGGATCTGCAGCTTTGACCTGAGTGATTGGGTTCGGGATGTCGTATCTGCAGCGGCCCCGATACCAGCGGTCCTCGCTTCCTGTGCGGGCCATGCCTGGTTAACTCGATGGTTTCCCCAGTATCAAACGACCCTTAGAAGGCCGTCGAGGGTCTTGGAAGAGGTGCATCGATGGGCCGGAAGTACGACAGGATCTTTGTTCACATCGGCTATTTCAAAACTGGCACAACGTCGATCCAGCGCTGTCTCAGCTCCAACAGGGAACTGCTCAACGAGCAGGGGGTTTTCAACTGGGGCGTCGATTACAACTTCCGGCTGGCCTTCGAAGTCGAGCCGCAATGCCTGGAAGAAGTTTACATCCAAAACGATGTGTTCAGCCGGGAGGAGAGGACCGAACTCAAGGCCGAGATCCTGGCGGAGATCAACAAGCGGTTCGCGGAAGGGCTGGAGCGCGGCTGCCGCGAGGCGGTCATCAGCTCGGAGTTTCTCTGCTACCTCGAGGAAGACGGGCTCCGGAAGTTAAAGACCTGGCTGGAGGAATGGGCCGGATCGATCCAGATAATCTTCTACATCCGCGAGCATGTGAGCTGCGCGCTCTCCAAACGAAGTTCGGCCGCCAGGTTCGGCAATCCGATCGCGCAAAGGCTGATCAACTACCGGTCGGATTACGATGCGATGCTGAAGGAGTGGCGAAAGCTCTTCGCGGTGGGCGATATCGACGTGCGGATCTTTTCACGGGAGACGCTCTTGAACGGGGATATCCTCGATGACTTCTTCTCGGTCATCGGTGTCGATGCGTCGAAGTTCACAAGAGATGACCGATCGAACAATTCGATCAGTGAATTCGGGATAGAGGTACTGGAGGTCATAAACCGGCGAGTCCCTAAACTCCTGAATGGAAGATGGAATGCCGCGTATTTCGAGCCCGGGTCATATTTCGAGCAGGTCTTCCCTGCGACGGGCGCGATGCCGGTTCCCGAAATGGTGATCGCAGATTTCGAGGAGAGCTACCGGGACGCGGATGAGTGGATCCGGCAGGAGTTCCTGCCGGACAGGCCGAGGCTGTTCGAACCCTACCGGCACAAGGCCGCGGGTGACGAGAGCGAGAAACAGCTCGCCGTGACTCCTGAGCAGATTGCACAGCTCCTGATCATGATGAACGATCAGATGGATCGCGGTCGGCGACCCTTGGCGTTCCGGCAGGCGGACGGGCGCTCAGTGGCCGAGAGGGAGCGTGACGCAGCACGTGCGAAGCTGCAGTTCATCTTCGCCAATCCGTGGAAGAACTACAGCGCGCAGCTCGACTACAAGATCCACAAATTTGCCTCGAAGCTTGGCTTCCTGCCCGAGGAGACGCGGGAGCGGCTCAGCAAAGCCGCGATGAAGCGGCGGCGTTTCTGGTCGTGATCCGGCAGCCTCGCGTCAGCCATTCCCTCCTGCCCTTACCTCAGTCGAACGCCACGGCTGATCAGTGTGACGCGCGTGTTTCCCCGGCCGCTGGAACCTTCGATCTACGGGTCCGGCGAAGTCTCCGGCGTTGCATCCGTCTCGAGACGCGGGGCGAGTCTGTTCGGGACATAATAGGCGACATCCGCGGAGATGCTGCAGCCCGCTTCCTCAAGATACGCCCGCCCCGAGGGTCCGATCTCGAGCGTCTCCTCGACGGCGACCTGAACCAGCGAAAGCAAGGGAAAGTGGTAAGGACAAGACGCGGATGAAATGGGTCATGTGCCATCTTCGATAAGTCAGTTCAATTGCGCTGGCAATTCCTGTCTCGCGGGCGGAAGGCGGGCGCGAGACGGCACTCTGGGCCCATATCGGCCCGGACCGTGCCTGTGGCAATACGACCGAGGTGGAGATCACCTTCACCGCCAATCCGGCCGGCACGTTTATAGCCTTAAATCACTGGAAAATAATGGAGAAGCCGGATCTGACTACGCTTGTCTGGTCCGGGCCTCTCTGCCGGATCGCGACCGAATTCTCAGGCTGGGAGCCCTTCCCAAGTCACGGTTTTGACCCATGTTCGTGGTAGTATATGTTGCCGTGCAGCGAATGGGCTGGAGAAATTGATGCTTTACCGGATTGCCATGGATCGACCGGGCATGGGACGGCTTGAACACGCGGAGGCGGCTCACCCGCATGTTCCTCCGGCGAAAGTTGGCGTTGTGCTAGCCAATCTCGGCACCCCCGATGGGACCGATTACTGGTCGATGCGCCGCTATCTGAACGAGTTTCTCTCGGACAAGCGCGTGATCGAATGGCCGAGCGTCGTTTGGCAGCCGATCCTCCAGGGGATCGTGCTGAGCAAGCGGCCGTTCTCCTCCGGCGAGGCGTATCGCGGGATCTGGAACGAGGAGCAGGATGAAAGCCCGCTCCTGACCATCACCCGGAACCAGACCGCGAAACTGCGCGCGCGGCTCGAGGCGATGTTCGGCGAGACGGTCGAGGTCGATTTCTCGATGCGTTATGGCAACCCCTCGACGCCCTCGGTGATCTCGCGGCTACAGGCAGCGGGGTGTGAGCGGATCCTGTTCTTCCCGCTTTATCCGCAATACGCGGCGGCGACGACGGCGACAGCGAACGACCAGTTCTTCCGCGCGCTCATGCAGCTGCGCTGGCAGCCTGCGGTGCGCACGGTGCCTGCCTATCACGACCACCCGGCCTATATCGAGGCGCTGGCCCGGTCGGTGGAGACTGCCTATGCCGGGTTCGAGGAGCGGCCGACCGCGCTGGTGGCCAGCTATCACGGCCTGCCGCAGAGCTATTTCAAGAAAGGCGATCCCTATCACTGCCACTGCCAGAAGACCTCGCGCCTGATGCGTGAGCGGCTGGGGTGGGAGAAAGGCGAGCTCCACACCACTTTCCAGAGCCGGTTCGGCCCGGAAGAGTGGCTCCAGCCCTACACGGTCGAATACGTCGCCAAGCTGGCCGAGGAAGGCCACAAGCGGATCGCGATCATGGCGCCGGGCTTCTCCAGCGACTGTGTCGAGACGCTCGAAGAGATCAACGAAGAGATCAAGGAAAGCTTCGAGGAAGCCGGTGGCGAGCATTTCCACTACATCCCCTGCCTCAACGAGGGCGACGCGCATATCGACATGATCGAGGAGATCGTGCTGCGCGAGGCGCAGGGCTGGCTGCCCGCGGAGACCGACGCGCGGGCCGAGGCGTCGCCTGAAGCGCCTGAGGGCTGTCCGGCCCATGGCTCAAGCCACGATGTGGCTGCTGAGTAGGCTTCTGGACCCGGCTTGCGCGCCGGAATCGCTCTGCCCACGCTCCGGATGATTAACGGCCCGTTAAGGCCTATGCGGCATCCAAAGGGGCGATGATACTGCCGGACTTCACAACCCTGGAGGAGGAGGCCGATGCGGCCGCAGCCCTAACCCTGCGCGGGCGGCGTGTGCTGTTGTCGCGGGACGTCGCGCGGCAATTCGGGGTGCCGACGGGCCAGCTCAACCAGAACCTCGCGCGCAACGCCGAGAAATTCACCGAGGATTATGCCTTCAAGCTGGACGAGGCGGAGTTTCAGCAGGTGATCGCCGTGATGGCGGCGCGGGGTGAGGTGCAGGCGCTGGGCGATCTGACCAAGCTGCCCTGGGTGCTGACCGAAAAGGGCGTGCTGATGTCGGCGACGATCCTGCGCACCCCGCAGGCGATCGCAGCAACCCGCCGGATGATCGAGGTCTTCCTCGCGGCCCAGGCCCTGGAGGCCGAGCTGGAGGGTATGCTGAGCGGGTAGGAGGCGGGCGTGCCCCGGGTGCTTCCCAGCGGATCAGGGCACGAGCCACTGCCCCCGCCACCCGTCGCTTGCCCGGAAGAGCGCGCGCCGGTGCTGCTCGCGACCGAGATGCACGGTCTCGATCTCCGCGATCTTGCAGGTGAGAACCGCAAACCTGTCGGGATCCGGGGTTGGGGTAAAATCCTGAGGTCTGTCAATCGGTTGACCGGTCGGCGGATCGCCGCCATAGACCTTGCGTGAGCCAGCGGGAACCAATTTCCAGCGGGCCGCCGCCTCCTCTCCCTCGACGATCTCGATATTGCAGCGTAGGCGGATCTGGAGCGACGCCATCTCCTCCCAGACCAGAAGGGTCGCGCCGGATGCGGCGCGAAGCTCGGTGACCTTGGCCGAGGCCGTGTCGGTGTGGATCTCCAGCGTTGCGGCCTCCTGGTCGGCGCCTCGAAGCACCACGACGCGCGCCTCGGCGAACCCGTCGAGGCCCTGGGTCGCCAGCGCCGGATGACGCGCCGGGGCGCGCCGGTCGGCCACGCCGCGGGTGATCCGGCGCCAGACCTCGGCCCGCGTCTCCTCAAGCGTTTCCCACCAATCGGCCATATGCATCTCCCCTTGTCCCCGCTCCCATGTCGGGCGGGGGCGGGCGAGGTCAAGCGGATTTGGCGATTGACCCGCCTGCGGGTTCGGGGGATGCAATGCGCATGAGAACCGTGCGCACCGTGGCGGAGCATCGCGCCCAGATCGCCGATTGGCGGCGGGGAGGGGAGCGCGTGTGTCTGGTGACCACCATGGGCGCGCTGCATGACGGGCATCTGAGCCTGATCGCCATGGGCCGCAGGGTGGCGGACCGGGTGGTGGCAACGATCTTTGTTAACCCGACGCAGTTTGGCGCGAACGAGGACCTCTCGACCTATCCCCGCGACGAGGCGCGGGACGCCGGGATGCTGGCCGAGGCAGGATGCGATATGCTTTTTGCGCCGCCGCTGGAAGAGATGTATCCTGTTGATTTTTCAACGAAAGTTCAGGTCGATGGGCTGACAGACCGCCTGTGTGGCGCAGCACGGCCCGGGCACATGGACGGAGTCGCGCAGGTGGTGGCAAAGCTCCTCAATCAGGCGGGCGCGGACTATGCGATTTTTGGCGAAAAGGACTGGCAGCAGCTTGCCGTCATCCGCCGGATGGCGCGGGATCTGGACATCCCGACCGAGATCCTGGGCGGGCCCACACTGCGCGAGCCGGATGGGCTGGCGATGAGCTCGCGCAACCGGTATCTGGACGACGGGCAGCGCCGGGTTGCGGCGCATCTGAACCGGGTGCTGTTCTCGACTGCCGACCGGATCGCCAAGGGATTTCCGGTGGCCGAGGAATGCGCGGCGGCGGCGAAAACGCTGCTGAGTGCAGGGTTCGAGAAGGTCGATTATATTGAGGCACGGGACGGCGAAAGCCTTGATATGGTTAGGCAATTCGACCCTGTTCGCCCGGGCCGGATCTTTGGCGCCGCGCATCTCGGCCGGGCGCGGCTGATCGACAATGTCCCCATCGCGGCGCTGGACGGGTGAGCGGGATGGAGCTTCTGAAAAAGCTGGATCTGCCGCCGGTCTGGCTGATCCTGCTGATGGCAATCGCGAGCGCGAGCACCGGGTTCGAGACGGCCATCCCCGAGATGATCTGGCCCGGTAGGATGTTGATAATATTGGGTCTTTTACTCGCCGTCTGGGCCGCGCTGGCGTTTCGCAGGGCGCGGACCACGATTATCCCGAAAGAGCGGCCCTCGGCCCTGGTCGATACCGGGCCGTACCGGATCTCGCGAAATCCGATCTATCTGGCCGACCTTGTGATCTTGGCCGGCTGGAGCCTGAGCCACGGGATCCTGATCGCGGCGGTGATGACGATGACCATGTTCTTCGTGCTCGAACGGCGATTTATCCTTGGCGAGGAGGCGGTTCTGGAGGCCGACCTGGGCCAGCCATACCTTGACTACAAGGCGCGGGTGAGACGCTGGATCTGACGCCGCGAAGGCTCCGATCTGGCGCGATTTCGCGCGATCTTTGTCGCGGATTTCCATGGTTAACGCCCCCGCGACAACGCGCGACAAAAGATCGGGCGTTTCAGACAAACCGCGACAACTTTCGAACCTGGCGAATTGATGGGTCGATGGCCCGGCCGGGTTTGGCGACCGGAGGGTGGACAAACCGCGCGGTTCGGTCCTCTCTCTGCCCATGGCGATCACGCTCAAGCAATTGGAGGCCTTTGTCGCGGTCGCGGATCTCGGCAGTTTTCGCCGGGCGGCGGAGCGGCTGAACACGACCCAGCCGAACATCTCGGCCCGGATCGCGGCGTTGGAGGGGCTGCTGAAGCTCTCGCTGATGGACCGGGACGCGGGCTCGGTGCGGCTGACGCTGAAGGGCGAGGCGCTGCTGCCGCACGCGCGCCGGGTGCTGGGGAGCGTCGATGACCTGATGGAGGCGACCGGGGACACGGCGCTGTTCGACGGGACGATCCGGCTGGGCGTGACGGAGCTTGTCGCCCATGTCTGGCTCGGGCGGTTTCTGAAGGCTCTGAACGCGCGCTATCCGAACGTGCTGGTGGAACTGAACGTGGACTTCTCCGCCACGCTGTCGGAGGCGCTGTTCAGCCGGGCGCTGGATCTGACGCTGCAGAGCGCGCCGTTCGACCGGGAAAGCTCGGGCAACGAGCCATTGGCGGATTATCCGATGATCTGGGTCGCGGCGCCGTCGTTCGGGCTGTCTGGGCGGCGGCTGGGGCCGGGGGACCTCGCGGCGCATCCGATCCTGACCGCGGCGCGGGCGACGTTGCTGCATCAGCAATTGCGGGCGCATCTGGCCGAAGTTGGTGCGTCCGATGCGCGGATAGCCCCCTCAACCAACCTCGCGGCCTGCATCCAGATGGCGGTGGATGGCCTGGGCCTCGCCTGCGTGCCCGAGGCGATGGCCGGGGACGCGCTAGCCGACAGGGCGCTGGAGCGGGTCGACTACCCCTGGGCGCCCGATGCGCTCAGTTTCGCGGCGCGGTACGATGCGGGGACGGCGCCGGTTTATGTGCGCGAGGCGGCCCGGCTGGCGGCGCGGATCGCGCAGGCAGAGGATCAGGAAAGCTGATCGTTATGATCCAATAAAATAATTCGACATGATCCTTGGATCTTCGCAAACTCCGCCCGCGCAGACGGAGAGGACAGGTATGGAGGATCAGGCGGTGCGGTTGGGGGTCGATATCGGCGGGACGTTCACCGATGTGGTCCTCGAGGTTGGCGGGGCGCGAAGCTCGACCAAGGTCCTGACCACATACGCGGCGCCCGAGACCGCGATTGTCGAGGGGATGCACCAGGTCTGTGCGAAGGCTGGAATTAAGTCCTCGGCCATCGGTCAGATCATCCACGGGACCACGCTGGCGACCAATGCTCTGATCGAGCGGCGCGGGGCGAAGACGGCGCTGATCACGACCAAAGGCTTTCGCGACGTGATCGAGATGCGCACCGAGAGCCGGTTCGAGCAATACGATCTGAACCTGGTGCTGCCGGAGCCGCTTTTGCCGCGCAACCGGCGCTATGTGATCGCCGAGCGGATCGATGCGCGCGGCGAGGCGCTGATCCCGCTGGACCGGGCCGAGGTAGAGGCGCTGGCCGATGAGCTGGCGGAGGCGGGGTATGAGAGTGTCGCGGTGGGCCTCCTGCACTCCTACGTCAACGACGCCCATGAGCGGATGGTGCGTGATGTGCTGGCCGAGCGGATGCCGGGGGCGATGGTCTCGATCTCTTCCGAGGTTTCGCCGCAGATGCGGGAGTATGAGCGGTTCAACACGACCATCGCCAACGCCTATATCAAGCCGCTGATGAAGAGCTATCTGGGCCGGCTGAAGGCGCGGCTGGCCGAGGAAGGGGCGGATTGCCCCGTCTTCCTGATGCATTCGGGCGGCGGGATCATCTCGCTGGAGAGCGCGGCGGAGTTCCCGGTGCGGCTGGTGGAGAGCGGGCCTGCGGGCGGGGCGGTGTTCGCCGCCGATATTGCGGCGCGCCACGGGCTCGACCAGGTGCTGAGCTTCGACATGGGGGGGACGACCGCGAAGATCTGCCTGATCAAGAACCGCACGCCCAAGACCTCTCGCGTGTTCGAGGTGGCTCGGACATACCGGTTCAAGAAGGGCTCGGGCATGCCGATCTCGATCCCGGTGATCGACATGGTGGAGATTGGCGCGGGCGGCGGTTCGCTGGCGCATGTGGATGTCATGGGCCAGATCCGGGTCGGGCCGGAGAGTGCGGGGTCAGAGCCGGGGCCTGCGTGCTATGGGCGCGGCGGGGAGCGGCCGGCGGTGACCGATGCGGACCTGACGCTCGGCAAGCTGGATCCGGGGAATTTCGCGGGCGGGTCGATTGCGCTGCATCCGGAGAAGTCGGATGCCGCGCTGACGGAGCATCTGGGCGCGAAGCTCGACATGGAGGCGCTGGAGGCCGCCTGGGGGCTGGCCGAGGTTGTCGATGAGAACATGGCCAATGCGGCACGGGTCCATGCTGTGGAGAATGGCGAGGATCTGAGCGAGTACACGATGATCGCCTTTGGCGGTGCGGCGCCGCTCCACGCCGGGCGGCTCTGCGAGAAGCTGGGGGTGGATCGCTGCCTGGTCCCGACCGGGGCGGGGGTCGGCTCGGCCATCGGGTTCCTGCGCGCGCCGTTCAGCTTCGAGTCGAACCGCACGGTCTTCATGCGGATCTCGGAGTTCGATCCGGCGCGCGTCCGGGCCCTGTTCGACGAGATGGAGGCGGAGGCGCAAGGCTTCGTCCGCTCCTGCGATGCCGAGGCCGAGATCGTGTCGGAGTACAAGGTCTACATGCGCTATGCCGGGCAGGGATGGGAGATCCCGGTGCCACTGACCCGGAGGCAGGCGCGGGACCCGGTAGCGTCGATCTTCCTCGAGCGGTTCGAGGAGGATTACGCCAAGCTCTTCGGCCGCTCGGTCGAGGGGATGGTGGCCGAGATCACCGTCTGGTCAGTGAATGCGACAACCCCGCCCGCCGAGGTCGTGCCGGCGGAGCCGGTGGGGGCCACCGTGCCGGTCGAGGCGGCGGGAACACGCGCGCTGTTCGATGCGGCGGACGGGCGGACCAACGAGGCAGCGGTCTGCCCGCGGGAGAGCCTCGAGACCGGCAGCACCGTCTTCGGGCCCGCGGTGATCACCGAGGATGAGACCACGATTGTGCTGCCGACGAGCCGCAGGGCGGTGCAGCTTTCCGATGGCTGCATCGCCGTCGAGCGGAAGGAGGGTTGAGATGGCCGGGATCTCGAAAGTCGCCTATCAGGTCATGTGGAACCGCCTGATCTCGGTGGTCGAGGAGCAGGCGCAAGCCCTTGTGCGCACGGCGTTTTCGACCTCAGTCAGGGAGGCGGGGGACCTCTCCGCCGGGGTCTATAATGCGGGCGGCGAGATGCTCGCTCAGGCGGTGACCGGCACGCCGGGCCACGTAAACGCGATGGCCGATGCGGTCGCCCATTTCATCCGCCGGATCGGGCGGCAGAACATGTTCGAGGGCGATATCTACATCACCAATGACCCGTGGGAGGGGACGGGGCACCTGCACGACATCACGGTGGTCACGCCCTCGTTCCACAAGGGCCGGTTCGTCGGGTTCTTCGCCTGCACCGCGCATATCACCGATATCGGCGGGCGCGGGTTCGGGGCGGACGGCAACTCGGTCTATGAGGAGGGGCTGCAGATCCCGATCATGAAATTCGCCGAGCGGGGCGAGGTGGACCGGACGCTGCTGGCGATCATCCGGGCCAATACGCGGGAGCCGGATCAACTGGTCGGCGATGTCTATGCGCTGGCGACCTCCAACGATATCGGCCACCGGCGGTTGATCGACATGATGGAGGAGTTCGATCTCGACGATCTCGACGGGATCTCGGATTTCATCATGGAGAACTCACGCAGCGCGACGCTGGAGCGGATTGCGGAGATCCCTCAGACCGTGGCCGACGGGCATATGCGGATCGACGGCTACGATGTGCCGATCGATCTGAAGGTGAAGCTCTCCTTCGAAGGCGACCGGGTGATGGCGGACTGGGCCGGCACCTCGCCGGTCGACAAGAAGGGGATCAACGTCCCGCTGGTCTATACCAAGGCCTATACCTGCTATGCGCTCAAATGCGCGATCGCGCCCGAGATCCCGAACAATGCGGCCTCGCTGGCGCCGTTCGAGATCACGGCGCCGGAGGGCTCGATCGTCAATGCGGTGCATCCAGCGCCGGTCGCGCTCCGCCATGTGATCGGGCATATGGTGCCCGATACGATCTACGATGCGCTCGACAAGATCGTGCCGGGGCTGGTGCCGGCAGAGGGGGCGGGGAGCCTGTGTAACTTCCAGGTCTCCTTGCGCCCGCGCATGGATGCCCCTGCGCCGCCGGATGCGGTGCGCTCGGAGGTGCTTACGTTTAACTCCGGGGGCGCGGGGGCGCGGCCGACGCTGGATGGGATGAACGCGACGGCGTTTCCCTCTGGCGTGATGACAATGCCGGTCGAGGCGACCGAGCAGGTCGGGCCGGTGATGATCTGGCGCAAGGAGTTGCGCCCCGACAGCGGCGGGGCGGGGGCGAGCCGTGGCGGGCTCGGCCAGTACATGGAGGTCGGCGCGCGCGAGGGGCATGAGTTCGACATCCAGGCGATGTTCGACCGGGTGGATCACCCCGCACGCGGGCGTCAGGGCGGCAAGGCGGGGGCGCCCACGACCATCGGCCAGGACGACGGCACCGCGATGAAGGGCAAGGGCAAGCAATTCGTGGCCCATGGGCGCAAGGTGATGATGGCCTTCCCCGGCGGCGCGGGCTATGGCGCGCCCGGCGACCGCGCGGCGGAGAAGGTCAGGCGCGACCTCGCGCTCGGCTATATCAGCGCGGAGACGGCTGAGGCGGAATACGGGCTCGGCGCGGAGGAGATCGCGGATATCCAGCGAAGGGCGCGGCTCGGGGAGATCTTCTGATGGAGGCGCGCGGCCCTGCGGAGCGACCGGCGCGGACCTCCTATGACGTCGTGATCGTGGGTGGCGCGATCATGGGCTCCTCCACCGCCTGGTTTCTGACCGACAATCCGGACTTCGACGGCTCGGTTCTGGTGGTGGAGAAGGACCCGACCTATGCGGCCTGCTCCACCGCGCACACCAACAGCTGTATGCGCCAGCAGTTCTCGACCGAGGTGAATGTGCGGATCTCGCAATTCGCGGCGGATTTCGTGAAGAATCTGCGGGAGTACATGGGCGGCGACGAGCGGATGCCGGAGCTGACGATCCAAAGCTATGGCTATATGTACCTCGCCGATAACGAAGCCTTTGCGACTGTGCTGCGGGAGAGCCAGAAGGTGCAGCTGGCGGCAGGCGCCGGGACGCGGCTGATGACGGCGGATGAGATCAGGGCGGCCTATCCGTTCTACACTGTCGACGACATCCTGCTCGGCTCGATCAACACGGTCGATGAGGGGTATTGGGAAGGGGCGGCGGTGTTCGACTGGTGGCGCCGGATCGCGCGGGAACGCGGCGTCGAATACGTCACAAACGAGGTGGTCGCGATGACCCGGAACGCGGCGGGCGACCGGATCGACAGCGTGACGCTGGCCTCGGGCGAGGTGATCGCCTGCGGTCAGGTGGTGAACGCGTCTGGCCCGCGGGCGGCGCGCACGGCGAAGATGGCCGGGATCGAGGTGCCGGTGGAGCCGAGAAAGCGCTTTACCTGGATCTTCGCCGCCGAGAGGCCGCTGGAGCAGGAGCTGCCGCTGACCATCGATCCCTCCGGCGTGCATGTGCGCGAGAATGGCGGGGGCACGTATCTCTGCGGCGGGCATGCGGATGTGGACCCTGCGGTCGCATTCGACGATTTCGCGATGGATTTCTCGCTGTGGGAGGCCAAGATCTGGCCCGCGATCGCCGCCCGGATCCCGCAGTTCGAGGCGGTGAAGGTGACCCATGAATGGGCCGGACACTATGCCTATAACACGCTGGATCATAACGCCATTCTGGGTCCGCATACGGAGGTTGAGAACTTTATCTTCCAGAACGGGTTCTCGGGCCATGGGCTCCAGCAGTCGCCCGCCATGGGCCGCGCGACGGCGGAATGGCTCACCTACGGCGAGTACCGGGCGCTGGATCTGAGTGTCTTCAACTATGAGCGGATCGCGAGGAACGAGCCGTTCGTTGAGAAGGCGGTGATCTAGGCTGGGCCCGGCGCGGGGCGGGAGGCCGGGCGGGGTCAGCCCTTAGGCGCGCGTTCTGCGAGGCGGGCCTCGAACCAGTCGAGCGCCATGTCGGTCCAGCCCGCGGGCGCGCCATGCCCGCCCGGGTGGAGCATCAGGTCGATCCGTCCGGCGGCGCAGTCGGACCAGTTGCGCAGCCAGATCCCGTCTGCGGCGAAGCCGGTCTCGGGCTGGCGGTTCGGGCAGCCATTGGTGCGGCGCAGGAGTGCGAGCGAGGCCCAGACATCGCCCTGGATGACCGCACCGTCGCGGAAGGACCGGCCCTCAAGCGGCACGACCCGGTCGGCCCAGCCATGGGTGTGGAAGAGGCTGACGGGTCCGGTGCAGCGCTCCGGCAGGTCATCCCAGAAGGCGCCGGCGAAGGGGGCGAAGGCATCGGCCAGATCGGGTGCGCGGCAGGCGATGTCCCAGACCATGGAGCCGCCGCGGGAGAAGCCGGAGAGGAGGAGCGGCTTTGGCGCGACCCCGTGCACGGTGGCGACATTGGCGAGCACGGCGCGCAGGAAGGCGATGTCGTCGCGGTTGTGCGACGTGCCCTTTGCGCGGACCGACCAGTCGCGCTGCCAGCGGTTCTCCGGGTGCCAGCCCTGGGGCGCGATCACGGCGTAGCCACGGGCGAGCGCACGGGTGGCGATGGCGCCCCTGATCGCGCCGCTGGCCTTGGCGCCGCCGCCGTGGAGATGCAGGAGCGTGCCCTTGATCGCACCCTCGGGGCGGGCGAAGTGGTAGCTGCCGGTTGCAATCTCGCAGGGGGTCTCGTGCCCGCCGCAGCCCTGTGCGGCGGCCGGTGCCGGGAGAGCGAGCAGGAGTGCGATGACGAGGCGCTTCACTGGCTGATCCCGTCGGCGAGGCGGGCCTCGAACCAGTCGAGCGCCAGGTCGGCCCATCCCCGGGGCACGCCATGGCCGCCGGGGTGGAGCATCAGGTCGATCCGCGCATGGGTGCAGTCGGACCAGCTGCGCCACCAGCGCGCGTCTTCGATGCGGCTTTCCTTCGGCTGGCGGTTCACGCAGCCATTGGCCTCGCGCAGGGTGAAGAGCGCGCCGAAGACGTCGCCCTGGGTGATCGTGGCGCCGGGGATCGGGCGGCCCTCCAGCGGCACGGTGCGGTCGAGCCAGCCATGGGTGTGGAAGAGATCGACCGGCGCCTCGCATGCGGTGATCTCGGGCACCCAGAAGGCGCCGGCGACCGGGGCGTAGGCCCGCGCCAGATCCGGGGCGCGGCAGGCGATGTCCCAAACCATGGAGCCGCCGCGGGAGAAGCCGGAGAGAAGCACGCGGTCTGGATCGATCGGGGCCTTTGCGGCGGCATCGGCGAGCACGCCGCGCAGGAAGGCGATGTCGTCGCGCGAGTAGGTGCGCCCGTCATAGACGCCCCAGTTCT
Organism: Pseudomonadota bacterium; assembly: GCA_039180675.1. Lineage (GTDB taxonomy): Bacteria > Pseudomonadota > Alphaproteobacteria > Rhodobacterales > Rhodobacteraceae > Thermohalobaculum. Next base: position 48,801 of record JBCDDC010000018.1, read on the forward strand.
TCGGATACCGGCTGACCGGTTGCCAGCCCGTGGGTGCGATCACCGCATAGCCGCGCGCAAGCGCCACCTTGGCCGAGGCCCCCCGGGCCACGCCCGCGCCGGTGCCGCCCATGCCGTGGAGATGCATCAGGACCGGGAAGGGGCCGGTGCCTTCGGGCAGGACGAGATGGTAGTCGCCGAGATCCGTGCTGCAGCCCTGGGCGCAGGGTGTCTCGGCGAGGGCGGGGGCGGTCAGGAACAGCAGGGCTGCGAGAAGGGTGCGGCGCATCAATAACCTCTGAAGAACGAACGTTGTTCCAGGATAACCGATCAGGAGCCCGGGTGGCCGTGCCTCACCGAAGCGTGACCGGGATCAGAAATCCGAGGTGATGCCCTTTTTCTCCCAATCGCCGAAGCGGGTGGGTTCGGGGCCGTCGCGGCCGCCGATTTCTTCGGGCATCTCCTGAGGCTCGGCCTTGGCGCGGCGGGCTTCGGCCTCGGCCAGGGCGCGTTTGGCGGCGGCGGCGATACGCTCTTTCTTCGTCAACTCTTCGGGCATATATGACCTCTCGGGGGATCCTGTGGTGAATATGCTGCTTCGCGCAGCACATGCAATGGGAGCTGGCGCGATGAACTATGCAAAGACGATGTTGCTGCTGGCGTCGCTCACGGCGGTCTTTCTGGGCGTGGGCTGGCTGATCGGCGGTGTGCCGGGTATGGCGATCGCCTTTCTGATCGCCGTGGCGACGAATTTCTATGCGTTCTGGAACTCGGACGAGATGGCGCTGAGGGCGCATGGCGCGCGGCGGGTCGACCGGGCGAGCGCGCCGGAGCTGCATCAGATGGTCGAGGAATTGGCTGTGCGCGCCGATGTTCCGATGCCCGCGGTCTATGTGATCGACACTGATCAGCCGAACGCATTCGCGACCGGGCGCAGCCCCGAGAAGGGGGCTGTCGCGGCGACGCGGGGGATCATGCGCATGCTGAGCCGCGAGGAGCTGGCCGGCGTGATGGCGCATGAGCTGGCGCATATCAAGAACCGCGACACGCTGATCATGACCGTGGCGGCGACCGTGGCCGGTGCGATTTCGATGCTGGCGCAGTTCGGCCTGTTCTTCGGCGGCGGGCGGGACCGTGGGATCCTCGGCATCGTCGGGGTGATTGCGGCCGCGATCCTCGCGCCCTTTGCGGCGATGATGATCCAGAGCCTGATCAGCCGGACGCGGGAGTTCTCGGCCGATCGGCTGGGCGGCGAGATCTGTGGCAACCCGCTGTGGCTCGCCTCGGCGCTCGCCAAGATCTCGCGCACGAATGTGGTGATGCAGTCGGCGGAGGAGAACCCGGCCTCGGCGCATCTTTTCATCGTCAACCCGCTGGCGGGGACCCGGATCGACCGGCTGTTCTCGACCCATCCCGACCCGCAGCGCCGGATCACCGAGCTGAAGCGCCAGGCGGCAACCATGGGCCGGATGCCGGGCGAGCGTGAGACGCCTGCGGCCGTGGGCCGTCGCGGGCCGCAGTCCTCTCCTTGGCAGTAAAGCGCCGACCTGATCGCGCCGCCCGGCGGCCGGGCCGCGTGCCGGGGCTCGGGGCGCGTTTGGGGGCGCTGGAGCTGATCGGATCGGTGCTCGACCGGGGCGCTATGCTGGATGATCAGCGGCTGGATCTGCCGCCTGCCGAGCGGGCACAGGCCCAGGGGCTGGCGGCGCTGGTGCTGCGCCGCCTCGGCCAGCTTGACGACCTGCTGTCGCGCTTTGCCGAGCGGATGCCAAAGCCGCCAGTCAATCACGTGCTGCGGCTGGCGGCGGCCGAGCTCTGCTTTGCCGGAACGCCGCCCCATGCGGCGCTGGACCTGGCCGTGCGGGCGGTGCGCGAGGCTGGGGCGCCGCGGATGGCGGGGTTCGTCAATGCCGTGGGCCGCAGGGTGGCGGAGCAGGGGGCCGGGATCGCGGCCGAACAGGATGCGGCGGCGCTGAACATGCCCGCCGCGCTGCGGGCCCGGCTGACTGCGGATTGGGGGGCGGAGGTGGCCGGGGCGCTGGCCGAGGCGCATCTGGCCGAGCCCGGGCATGACCTCACGCCCCGCGATCCGGCGGAGGCGGCGGATCTGGCGCAGGCGCTGGGCGGGCGAGTCCTGCCCTCCGGCTCGATCCGGCTGCCGCGCCATGGGCAGTTGAGCGCGATGCCGGGCTATGCGGAGGGGCACTGGTGGGTGCAGGATGCCGCCGCGAGCCTGCCGATGCGGCTTTTGGGCGAGGTGGCCGGGCGGCGCGTGCTCGATCTCTGCGCGGCACCGGGGGGCAAGACGCTGCAACTGGCGGCGGCGGGGGCCGAGGTCGTGGCGCTCGATCATTCGGAGCGCAGGCTGGCGCGGGTGCGGGAGAACCTGGCGCGGACCGGGCTTTCGGCCGAGATCATCGCGGCCGATGCGCTGCAATGGGCGGCGGAAGCGCCGTTCGACGCGATCCTGCTGGATGCGCCCTGTTCGGCGACGGGCACGATCCGGCGCCATCCGGATCTGCCGCGCCGGGATTTCGAGACGGGGCTCAAGGATCTGATCGCGCTGCAGGCGCGGCTCCTCGACCGGGCTTTCGGCTGGCTCAAGCCGGGCGGCAGGCTGGTTTATTGCACCTGTTCGCTGCTGAAGGCGGAGGGGGAGGATCAGGCTGCGGCGTTTCTCGAGCGCACGCCAGACGCGCGTCTTTCCCCGGCGGATCTGCCGGAGCTTGCATTCGCGATCTCCGACAGAATCTTGCGCACCCGGCCGGATCAATGGACCGAAGAGGGCGGGCTGGACGGCTTCTTCGCGGCGGCTTTCGTCAAAGACTCGCCCTGAGTCTGCCATCAATTTTGGGCTTAGTCCGAGTCGCCACCTGAGGGTGGGAGCGAAGGAAGAAAGCGGATGGGTGTGCAAGACGGGCGCTCGGAGCCGCCGGTTGCCTGGAGACCGTCCCTGCCGATTGGTGCGCAGGGGGCGGTCCGGGCGGCGGCGCAGATCTGGCGCCAGAGCGGATCGGCGACGGCTGCGCGGCGCATGGCGCAGGGTATGTGGTTCCATGACGGGGTGCTGGTGGAAACCGCACCCGGCGCCGCGCCCTGGCCCCATGCGCCCGGGACGCCGGCCTGGAACGCCTATCTCCACAGTCAGGCATGGCTTGATGATTTTGCGGCGCTGAGCCGGTCGGAGCCCGGGTGGGCCGCGCTGCGCCTCGTCCATGACTGGATCGAGGATTTCGGGCATGGCACCGCGCGGGGGCCTGCCTGGGAGATCCAGACAACCGCGCGCCGCCAGATCCACTGGCTGGCGCATCGCGACATGCTGGCTGAGGCCGCGACCCCGCGCGAGAAGGCCGCGTTCGAGGCGGTTCTGCACCGCCAGCGGCGGCACATCGCGCTCTGGTGGTGGCGGGCGCTGAGGGGCCTGCCGAGGCTGGAGACGCTGGCCGCCATGCTGTTCAGCCGCCTGGAGATGCGGGGCTACGGCTCGGTCAAGACCGTGATCCGCAGGCTGGGGCGCGAGGCGTTCCACGTGCTGGGCGATCTCGACGCGGTTGTCGGGCGCAACCCGGAGCGGCTGATGCGGCTGGTCGATCTGCTCTCGCTGATGGAGGAGGCGCTGCGCGAGCGGGGGTATACGGCCGATACGCGGCACCTGGCGGCGCTGGGCCATCTGGCGCCGATGCTGGGCGCGCTGACCCATAGCGACGGGCGGCTTGGCCGGTTCCATGGCGCGCCGGCGGGGAAGGCTGGAGATGCGGAGGCGGTTCTGGCCCGGCTCGAGCGGCCCGAGGAGTTGCCGAGGCTTGCGCTTGGCTGTGCGCGGCTGACGAGCGGCGATGCGAGCCTCCTGATGGACGCATCGGCGGGCGGGGATTTCGCCTCGGCCCTTGCGATCGAGTTCGTCGCCGGGGCGCACCCGATCCTGGTCAATGCGGGCGGGGGCGCGAGTTTCGGGCCCGATGCGATCGCCGAGGCGCGGCGCACGCGGTCCCATTCCACCGTGGTGATCGGGGGCGAGAGCCATGCGCTCAACCCCGCTGGCGACCCGGCGCGGCTCATCCGGATCGGCTTTGACCGGGATGCGGCAGCGAACTGGCTGGTTGGCGACAGCGATGCCTGGCGCAAGAGCCACGGCCTGGCGCATCGCCGCCGCCTGCGTCTGGCCCATGACGGAAGGTTCCTGGAGGGCGAGGACGTCTTCAAGGCCGCGACCGATGCCGACTGCAGGCTTTTCGATCAGGCGCGCGGATCGCATTACCGCGCGGTCGACTATCAGATCCGCTTTCTGCTGCACCCGGATGTCCGCTATCGCACCACCAAGCGCTGGGACGAGGTCTTCCTGCGCCTGCCCGATGACAGCATCTGGCGGCTGAGGGTGAAGGGCGGCTCGCTGTCGCTGCGCCCGGGCCTCTATTACGACAGCGCGCGGCTGCATCCGCTGTCGACGAAAACCGTCGTGGCATCTGGCGAGATCGTGGAGTATGGGAGCCGCATCACCTGGTCGCTGGAGGCGCAGTCCGCCCTCTGACATCGCGCGGCCGGGCAGCGGAGACCCGAGAGATGACCCTGACGCCCGTGCGCACCGCGCTGATTTCCGTATCCGACAAGACCGGCCTGATCCCCTTCGCCACACGGCTTGCGGGGGCGGGCGTCGCGCTGATCTCGACCGGGGGCACGGCGCGGGCGCTGCGCGAGGCCGGGCTCAAGGTGCGCGATGTTGCGGAGATCACCGGGTTCCCGGAGATGATGGACGGGCGGGTGAAGACGCTGCACCCAATGGTCCATGGCGGGCTGCTGGCGGTGCGCGGCGATGCCGGGCACGAGGCCGCGATGGCGGAGCACGGGATCGGGGCGATTGATCTGCTGGCCGTCAACCTCTACCCGTTCGAGGCGACGGTGGCGCGCGGCGCCTCCTACGACGACTGCGTGGAGAACATCGATATCGGCGGTCCGGCGATGATCCGGGCCGCGGCGAAGAACCATGCGGCGGTGACGGTTCTGGTGGATCCCGAGGATTACGAGACGGTGCTGGAGGAGATCGAGGCGGGCGGGGTCACCGAGGCGACGCGCAGGCGGCTTGCTGGCACAGCCTATGCGCGCACGGCGGCCTATGATGCCGCGGTCTCTGCCTGGATGGCGGGGGCGACCGGGGACGCGCATCCGCGCAGGCGGGCCTTCGCCGGGTATCTGGCCGGGGAGCTGCGCTATGGCGAGAACCCGCATCAGGGGGCGGCCTTCTATCGCGACGGCAGCGCCCGGCCCGGGGTCGCGACGGCCGAGCAGGTGCAGGGCAAGGCGCTGAGCTACAACAACATCAACGACACGGATGCGGCCTATGAATGCGTCGCCGAGTTCCGTGAGCGCCCGACCGTGGCGATCATCAAACACGCCAATCCCTGTGGCGTGGCGAGCGGGGCGACGCTGACCGAGGCCTACTCGCGCGCGTTCGATTGCGACCGGGTCTCGGCCTTCGGCGGGATCGTCGCGCTCAACGGTGCGCTGGACGGGGCGGCGGCGGAGGCGATCACGCAGATCTTCACCGAGGTGGTGATCGCGCCGGGTGCGGATGACGCGGCGCGGGCGGTCTTTGCGAAGAAGCCGAACCTCCGCCTGCTCCTGACCGGGGATCTGCCGGATCCTGTGGCCGCGCGGCTCGCGTGGCGGCAGGTGGCCGGAGGGTTTCTGGTGCAGGACCACGACACCGGGCAGATGGCGGCAGGCGAGCTCAAGGTCGTCACCAAGCGCGCGCCGACCGAGCTGGAGATCGCCGATTGCCTGTTCGCCTGGCGGGTCGCCAAGCATGTGAAATCGAACGCGATCATCTATGCGAAAGACGGCGCGACCGTGGGCATCGGTGCGGGCCAGATGAGCCGGGTCGACTCGACCCGGATCGCCGCGCGTAAATCGGCGGACATGGCCGAGGCGCTTGGGCTGGCGGAGCCGACGGTGAAGGGCTCGGTCGTGGCTTCGGATGCGTTCTTCCCCTTCGCGGACGGGCTCATGGCGGCCGCCGAGGCCGGGGCGACTGCGGTGATCCAGCCCGGCGGCTCGATGCGCGACGACGAGGTGATCGCCGCTGCCGACGAGGCGGGGATCGCGATGCTGTTCACCGGCCAGCGCCATTTTCGGCACTGATCGTGGGACACTCCTCCTGTCACTTCACCCATGCCTTCTGCCGACAGCCCGGAGAGAGCGTTGCCCGTGGTTTGCGCGCCGCCGATGTTGGAGACCCTGACATCGGACGGTTCCGTCAGGCGCACGCGAGTTATGTTGCAGCGCTTGAGCGGACCGGGGCGACTGTGGTCGTCGCTGAGCCGCTGGAGGCGTTTCCGGACAGCGTTTTCGTGGAAGACCCGGCGCTTTGCGTTGCGGGCATGGCGATCATCTTGCGCCCGGGTGCGGAAAGCCGCTTTGGCGAGCGCGAAGCGGCACGCGAGGCGCTGACGCCGATCTTTGGTGCGGAGCATGTCATCGACCTGCCGGAGGGCGGGATCGTCGATGGCGGTGACATCATGGTCACGGAGAGCGAGGTGCTCGTTGGTCTCTCGGCGCGGACCGACGAGGCGGGCGTGGCATCGCTCAGGCCGATCGTCGAGGAGCTTGGCCTCAAGCTCCGTATCCTCGATATGCCGGACACGATCCTGCACTTCAAAACCGGATGTGGCCTGTTGGACGAAGAGACGGTCTTCGCGATACCGCAACTGACCCAGAGCTTCGCCGGTTACCGGGTGATCGAGTGCCCGGTTGGCGAGGAGGCTGCTGCCAACCTGATCCGCTTCAACGACAAAGTCTTCGTCTCGGCCGCTTATTCACGAACGCAGGACCTGCTGACGTCCATGGGATACGATGTCTCTGCGATCGACAACCGGGAAGCCGAGAAGATCGACGGCGGGCTTTCCTGCATGTCGTTGAGGTTCTCATTGCCTCGGTAAGAGGTGATGCCCCCTTTTACGAAGTTCCGCCGTCAGGAGACGTTCACCACCGTGATCTCGGGCGGCATGCCGAAGCGGATGGGCAGGATGGAGCAGCCGAGGCCGCCGGAGACTACGAGGGTGCGGCTCTCCTCCTCCACCGGGCCATAGGCGAAGCGCTGGCCGAAGCTGGACGGGACGACCGGGGACCAGCCGAAGAGCCGGACCTGCCCGCCATGGGTGTGGCCGCAGAGGCTGAGCGCGAAGCGGTCGCGCCAGCGGGGCCAGAAGTCGGGCTCGTGCAGCAGCAGGATCGCGGGCGCGTCATCGGTGATCTGCGCCAGCATCCCTTCATAATCGTCGACACCCCTTGCCTGACCGGGCCCGGAGCGGTGGAGGAAGGCGATCGGGTCGCCGATGCCCGCGAGCCAGAAGGGCCGGCCGCGATGGGTGAGGCGGATCGCCGTGTTCTCCATCAGCGACAGCCCGGCCTCGGCCATCGCGCCCTGCCAGACCGAGGGGCCTGCGCCTCTCGCCTGCGCCTCCGCGTCCTCCCACCAGTCGTGATTGCCGAGGATGGCGTGGACGCCGAGCGGGGCGGAGAGCAGGGCGAGGATCGGCGCGATCTCGGCCGGTGCGATGTGCCGGGTGATGAACCGGTGGCCCGCAACATAGTCGCCGAGGAGGACGATGAGATCACCGTTGAGCGCATTGGCCCGCTCCACGATCCGCTCGAGCCGGGAGAGCGGCATATGCGGCTCGGCGCAATGGGGGTCGGCGACCGCGACGATGCGGAGCGCGAGGCCGCGCGGCCAGCGGGGTGGCCTGACGCTCCACTCCTGCACCCGGAGGCGGAGGGCGGGCTCGACCGCGCCCGCATAGCCCGCGGTGGCGGCGGTCAGCCCGAAGATCCATTTGAAGAAGCCGCGCCGGGTGATCATGGCGCCAGCCTAGCCGCGAAACCGACGGCTCCGATAGCCCTGTGTGGAGAGGATACTGGGCGCCGGAGCCAGCGCGCCGCGACAACCGGAGCGGGTTTCGAGTGGATTATCTGCAAGCTTTACGCCTCCGTCCCTTGCGCGGCCCGATGCCTCTGATACGGTTTCGGCGGCTAGCACTTCGCCGGGGGATCACCGCCATGACCTTGTTCTTCATGCTGATGGAGCATTGGCTCCTTCTGCTGTTCTACCTGATCATGCTTGTCGGCCTGTCGGGTGTGCCGAATACCGGGCTTGGCGTGCACAACATGTTCCATGACGATCCCGCGCTCTTCGCCGACGGACGGCGGTGGGCGTTTCTGAACAGTGCCGCGATCTTTGTCCAAGCCTCGATCGCGATCTATGTGACGCTGTCCTGGGCGCTGATCTACTGCATGCGATTCGTCGTGCAGATGGAGGCGGATGTCTCGCCGGAGGCGATGGATCACGTGGTCGAGGAGGCGACGCCCTATATCTTCGCGACCTCGGCGATCAGCCTCTGGTTCGGGATGTTCCCGTCTGGAAGCACGGTCGGCCGGATCTCGCGAGGCGAGAAGATCCGCTGCGCCATCGGGGTTGCGATCGGCCTTCTGGTCGGGTTCCTGATGCTGAAGATCGCGGCCGATATCGCGCCGCTTCTGGATCTGCCGCTCAACCTGCGGCCCGCGATCTCGCTCCTGATCCCGGCGGGCAGCGTCATGACGCTCGTGTTCCTCTACCCGCGCATCATCTCGGGCGTTGCGATGGTCACGCTCTTCACCGTTCTGATGATGGTCTATGCGACGATCAATCTGGCGCCCGAGTCGGTGCATCCGCTGATCGTCATCGGGATCCTGGGTGCGATCGTGCTGTTCAGCAACCTCTACTCGCGGGTCGTGCATAAGTTCGCACCGCTGAAGTTCGAGATCCCGGGCATTGGCTATCTCGACGAGAACGGCGAGTGGGTCAGCCATTACGGCAAGGGGCGGCGGCTCAACATCGCCGAGATCTACGGCAAGCCGCCGAGCCGGACGGTGAAGTCCGCCCTGGCAGCGACGCAGGAAGGCTCCATCGCGCCGGACCAGCAACTGATCGAGGCGGCGACCGGGACCGAGGTCTCGGTGGTGGAGGCGGAGAAGGCAGCGGCTGACCGCTTTACCTTGCTCGAGGACCGCCCGCCCGCCGAGGGCCGCGCCGGGCTGCCCGATACCAGCGTGCGAGATCCGATGGCTATCGACCCGATCGAGGCGCTGGAGGCGTGGAAGGCGCGCGTCGCCACCAGGGACAATCCGAAGCCGAAGCTGCTGACGGTCGCGACCTCGGGCGGGGCCTATCGCGCGTCTTTCTGGACCGCGATCGTGCTCGACCATCTGGCCAAGGACCGGCGGCTCAAGGGCGCGCTCGACAACATCCGTCTGATCACCGGCGCCTCGGGCGGCATGGTCGGTGGGGCCTATTTCACCGCAATGATGAACGACGGTGCGGGTGTCACCGGTGAGGGCGAAGGCTCGATCCTGAAGCGGATCGAGAGGGATATCTACCAGGTTCAGAAGTATTCCAGTTCGGTCGGCGACCACTCCTATCCCTATCAGAAGGTCTTTCCGCTGCCGCGCGACAGCCTCTCGGCCGTGGCACAGCAATTGGTGCAGCGGGACATTCCGCGGCTCTTCATGACCGGGGTGCAGCGGGAGGATCGCGGCACGGTACTGGAGGACCAGTGGTGGACGCTCTACAAGACGTTTGGCGATATCTACGTGGATGAGAAGGCGGGGCGAAAACCGTCGATCGTCTTCTCACCGATGCTGGTGGAGACCGGCCAGCCGCTCCTGATCGGCAATCTCAGCATGGATGCGTTCCCGGTGAACGATCGGCAGGAGCGGGCGGTGTTCTTCGACTGGTTCAAGGACAGCCGGCACACCTTTGCGCTGAAGACGGCGGTGCGGCTGAACGCGGCCTTTCCCTACATCGCGCCGTCCTCGGCGCTGCCGACCGAGCCGTACCGGCGGGTGGTCGATGCGGGATACTACGACAACTACGGCGTCGATCTTGCGGTGAGCTATCTCAGCCAGCCGCGGATCCGGAACTGGCTGATCGAGAACACCAGCGGCGTTATGCTGATCCAGATCCGGGCCTTCCCGTTCACCAAGCCGGGAGACCGGCAGCCGGGTCCGGTCGCGCGCGGGCTGCAGTGGCTGACGACGCCGGTCGAGGGGATCGGGGCTGCCCGCGGGGCGACGATGCGGTTTCGCAACAGTCAGGCGCTGCGCCGCGCCGAGAGCCTCTACTTCCTGCAATCAGATCGGGAGTTCCTGCAGACCGTGGTCTTCGAGGTGGAGAGCGACACGTCGCTCAGCTGGTACATGCCGCAGCGTGAGCTCGACGACATGCTGGGTCACAAGGGGATGACGAACGAGAACAACTGCGAGTCGCTCTCAGCCCTGCACAGGTTCTGGAATTGAGTTCGGCAGCGGGCGATGTCGCCCCGCCCGATCAGAAGGGGGCGCAGGTGACGGCCTTGTCGTTCTGATCACCCGGGATGACGTTGATGACCCAGCCCGCGTCGAAGACGAAGCCGTTGCTGGCGAGCCGCTCCTTGAAGGTGGGGCAGACCATCTGAGCCTTTTCGACCGAGATCGGCAGGCCGACATGGACCGTTTCGGCGGCCCGCTCGACATTGCAGCTCGTGACCTTCCCGGCAAGCTTGGCGAAGAAGCACATGGAGCGCGCGTTGTCTATATTGGCGGTCGATGGTGTGCCCGCCAGGACCGCGAGCGTTGCGCCGAATGCGCCAGCCACTGCAACTCTTCTCATCTCGTCCCGCCTCTCAGCCGTTTGCTTTTCTTTTCTTCGGTCGAACCGGTTGACCGATGCGCTTCCTTACGGAGCACGCCGTTGCCCACTTTTGATCGCAACACCCGCAAACTTAGGAAAAACGCTACATCGAGCGTTAACCACACCTCGTTGCGTATAAGTGACACGGTTGCGACGCTACAGCAACATAGGTAGGGCGCGTTTTAGATATCGACACCCCATTGTGGCGGAGTTGACACTGACGTTACGTCGTGAAGCCTGCCTCAGACCGGCACTGTCCAGATCTAGCGGTGCTGTGGCACCTGGGCACAATGCGGTGGTGTTCAGGTGACATTTTTTGCAATGTTCGTTGAACGACTGCGACCTTTTCAGTGAGAATGCGGGGCGATGCTTCGATACGGTCTGGCCTTCCTGTTCCTGTGCCTTCCCTCGATCGCTGCGGCACAGGCCGCTGTGCTGGAGCGGTTGGGGGAGCCGCGGACGCATGCCATTATGCGGCATGCCCTCGCACCGGGGACCGGCGATCCGGAGAACTTCTCGCTGGGCGATTGCACGACCCAGCGCAACCTCAGCGAGAATGGCCGCGCGCAGGCACGCCGTGCCGGTGATCTGGTGCGCCGGGCGGGTGTGAGGATCGACCATGTCTGGTCGAGCGCTTGGTGCCGCTGCCTCGACACCGCGACAGAAATGGAACTCGGCCCAGTCGAGCGCAAGACGCTCCTGAACTCGTTCGTCTCGGCCAGGTGGAAAGCGGCACAGCGCACTCGCGAGACCCGTGAGGCCCTGGCCTTTCTGCCGCCCGATGAGACGGCGTTTCTCGTCACGCACAACGTCAACGCCGAGGCGCTGACGGGAACGCGTCCGCTCTCTGGCGAGATCCAGGTGGTGCATGTCTCTGAGCGGGGCGAGGTGACATTGCTCGGAAGCGTCGAGGTGCCGGCTTTTTGAAACCGGACGCTTGGGGAGCAGTGAGAAAGTGGTTTTCCAGGAGGCTGGCTAAGCTGTAAGCGTCACTTCTTGCTGAGCTTTTCGAGCTGTTCCTGCACGTCTTTCAGCTGCTGTTGCAACGCTTCGAGGTCGTTGGCCGCGTCTTCCTCGGCGCTGCGCTTGTCGCTGGCGCCGCCGCCGAAGGGGGAGAACATGCGCATCGCGCCCTCGAACCATTCCATGTTCTGGCGGGTCAGCGCCTCGAAGCCCTGCATCGGGTTGCCGGTGGCAAACGCCTGGCGGAGCTGTTCCTGGTTCTTGGCGAAGTTCTGCATCGTGGCGTCGAGATAGCCCGGCACCATGCCCTGCAGCGGGTCGCCATAGAGCTTGATGATCTCGCGCAGGAAGTTGGTGGGCAGCATGTTCTGATCCTTGCCCTCTTCCTCGACGATGATCTGCGTGAGCACCGAGCGGGTGATGTCATCGCCGCTCTTGGCGTCGAAGACGGCGAAGTCCTTGCCGGCGCGGACCATCTCGGAGAGGTCCTCCAGCGTCACGTAGCTCGACTTCGCGGTGTTGTAGAGGCGCCGGTTCGCGTACTTCTTGATGATGATCGGTCCGTCGCCGCTTTTATCGGCCTTTTTTTGTCCGGTCACGATGACCTCTCCCCCAGATCTGCGGTCGCTGCCGTTGGTTCAACTTGGCACCGCAAATGCCGTGCCGCAACACAAATGTTGCAATTGCAAAAGGCGGGCGGGGAGGCCGCGAGAGGCCGTTGCCTCCGCGCCTTCTGCGCCGGGGCATTTTTTCGCGGCGCACAATTTCTTGAGAAAGCTGGCCCCGCCGGGGAGAAACGGTGTAAGGATGCTGCCCGATAGAACGCCCGCCCCAGCCCGCCAGGAAAGGACACCCCCACCATGACCGATGTTGTGATCGCCTCTGCCGCCCGCACGCCCGTGGGCAGCTTCAACGGATCGTTCGCCAATACCCCCGCCCATGACCTGGGCACCGTCGCGATCAAGGCCGCGCTGGAGCGCGCGGGCGTTGAGGCGGGCGAGGTGTCGGAGACGATCCTCGGCCAGGTGCTGACGGCGGGCCAGGGCCAGAACCCGGCGCGCCAGGCGGCGCTGAACGCGGGCCTCGCGATCGAGGCACCGGCCTGGAGCATGAACCAGGTCTGCGGATCGGGCCTGCGCGCCGTCTCGCTGGGGGCGCAGCATATCAAGCTGGGCGACTCACAGATCGTCGTCGCGGGCGGGCAGGAGAGCATGTCGCTTTGCCCCCATGTCAGCCACCTGCGCGCGGGCACCAAGATGGGCGACGTCAAGTTCATCGACGCGATGATCAAGGACGGGCTCTGGGATGCCTTCAACGGCTATCACATGGGCAACACCGCCGAGAACGTCGCCAAGCAGTGGCAGCTGACGCGCGACGAGCAGGATGAGTTCGCGGTCGCCAGCCAGAACAAGGCGGAGGCCGCGCAGAAGGCCGGCAAGTTCGCCGACGAGATCACGCCGGTCACGATCAAGCACCGCAAGGGCGATATCGTGGTCGATCAGGACGAGTATATCCGCCACGGCGCTACGATGGAGGCGATGCAGAAGCTCCGCCCCGTGTTCGACAAGGAGGGCACGGTAACCGCGGCCAATGCCTCGGGCATCAACGATGGTGCGGCGGTCACGCTCCTGATGAGCGCGGAGGAGGCCGAGAAGCGGGGGATCGAGCCGCTCGCCCGGATCGTCAGCTTCGCTACCACCGGTGTCGACCCGAAGATCATGGGCACCGGGCCGATCCCGGCCAGCCGCATGGCGCTGGAGAAGGCCGGGTGGAAGGTCGAGGATCTGGATCTGGTCGAGGCCAACGAAGCCTTCGCCGCCCAGGCCTGCGCCGTGAACAAGGATATGGGCTGGAACCCGGAGATCGTGAACGTGAACGGCGGGGCGATCGCCATCGGCCACCCGATCGGTGCTTCCGGCTGCCGGATCCTGAACACGCTCCTGCATGAGATGAAGCGCCGCGATGCGAAGAAGGGCCTCGCCACGCTCTGCATCGGCGGCGGCATGGGTGTCGCCATGTGCGTTGCGCGGGACTGACACAGATCAAGGAAGTGGTCCGGCCGGGCCGCTAGGTGCGGCCGGAGCAGAACGATATTCCCAGAATGAGGAGACGACGATGGGACGGGTTGCATTGGTTACCGGGGGAACGCGCGGTATTGGCGCGTCGATTTCCAAGGCGCTGAAGGCGGATGGCTATACGGTCGCGGCCAACTATGCCGGCAATGACGAGGCGGCGGCGAAGTTCAAGGACGAGACCGGGATCCCGGTCTACAAGTGGTCGGTCGCCGATTACGACGAGTGTGCGAAAGGGGCGAAGCAGATCGAGGATGACCTCGGGCCTGTCGAGATCGTGGTCGCCAATGCAGGCATCACCCGCGATGCGCCGTTCCACCGGATGACGCCGGAGCAGTGGCATCAGGTGATCGACACGAACCTGACCGGTGTCTTCAACACGATCCACCCGATCTGGCCCGGCATGCGGGAGCGCAAGTTCGGCCGGGTCGTCGTGATCTCGTCGGTTAACGGGCAGAAGGGCCAGTTCGCCCAGGTGAACTATGCGGCCACCAAGGCGGGCGATATCGGCATCGTTCGCAGCCTGGCCCAAGAGGGCGCGCGGGCGGGGATCACCACGAACGCCGTCTGCCCCGGCTATATCGCGACCGAGATGGTCATGGCGGTGCCGGAGAAGGTGCGCGAGGGGATCATCGCGCAGATCCCGGCGGGCCGTCTGGGTGAGCCCGAGGAGATCGCGCGCTGCGTCGCTTTCCTGGTTTCCGACGATGCGGGCTTCGTCAACGGCTCGACGATCTCGGCCAACGGCGCGCAGTTCTTTAGCTGAAACCGCACCCGGCATTCGCCGACCGGGAGATCCCGGCGGAGACGCGGCTCGGCGCCTTTCATCTCAAGGCGCTGGGCGTCGCCGATTTGGAGCGCGATTACGCGGCCGTCATGGCGAGCGCCGCCGATATCAAGGCGGCGTTCCCGCAGTTCACCTGGCCCGAGGGGCTGACGCTCGACGACAATCTGCTCGACCTCGCCTGGCACCAGCGGGAGTTTCTCGCCCGGCGCAGCTTTGCCTGGGTGATCGAGGATGGCGCGGGCGATTACCGTGGCTGCTTCTACGTCTACCCATCGATCGAGGGCGACAAGACGGCCGAGGTCTGGTGGTGGTGGAAGACCGGCGCCGAGGTGGACCGCGAGGCGTTCCGGGGTGCGGTGGGGGCCTGGCTGGCTGATCCGCTCTGGCCGGAGTTGGACTACCGGATCAAAGCCTAAAATCGAAAAAAGCAGGCGGGGGAGGGGCCGCCTGCTCTCTTTGTCTGTTCGGGTTGTGCCGGATCAGGCGTCTTTGGTTTTGATCGCGGCCTTTGGGGTGAAGAGATCGCGGATCGCGCCGGAGACGGCTTTGAAGAAGGCGCGGGTCTCTTTCGCGCGCTCGACCTGGGCGCGGGCATGGGCGGCGCGCACGGCAGTTGTCAGATCCATTTTACTGAAGTCGAGATCGTTTTGCATGTTAAGCTCCTTTTAACTTTGCAAGCAGCGGTTCGTTTGTCTGACGCTGAAAATAGGGTCTAATTCGCATTGCAACAAACGAGTCTTTCTGCCATTCAGTTCAAATGAGCTTAACTGAAAATACCAGATTACCGCCTTTGACCGCGCTCAGGGCCTTTGAGGCCGCGGCGCGGCACATGAGCTTTGCAAAGGCTGCAAAGGAGCTATTCGTCACGCCGGCAGCTCTTTCCTACCAGATCAAGAGCCTGGAGGAGCATCTGGGCTTGCCGCTTTTCCGCCGGCTGAATCGGGCGATCGAGCTGACCGAGGCAGGCGAAGTGCTGCGCCCCGGCATCGAGGAGGGGTTCGGCGCCTTTCAGGATGCGGTCGCGGCGCTGGCGCGGCTGACCGATGATGCGACGCTCACGGTCACCGCAGGGCCGGCCTTTACTGCGAAATGGCTTGCGCCGCGCATGTTCCGGTTTGCCGAGGCGCATCCCGAGATCGAGCTGCGCTTTGTCGCCTCGCTCAAGATGCTGGATTTCGACCGGGACCGGGTCGAGGCGGCGATCCGTTTCGGCCGGGGCAGCTATCCCGAGTGCTACGAGGAGATCCTGATCGAGGACTGGGTGAAACCCTATTGCACCCCGGAGATCGCCGAAAAGATCGAGCGCCCCGCGGATTTTCTGCGCTTCCAGCTGATCCATGACGACAGTCTGCGCATGCTGCCGGAGAGCGAGGTCTGGACCCGGTTTCCGACCTGGGCGACGTGGTTCCTCAAGATGGGGGTCGAGGCCGACACGAGCCACGGCATCCGGTTCTCGAACGCGGATCACGCGATCGATGCGGCGTCGGAGGGTGCGGGGATTGTGCTGGGGCGGTGCTCGCTTCTCGAGCGAGACGTGCAGCGCGGGCGCCTGGTGGCCCCGTTCACCGAGGCCTTGGACACCGGCGGGCAGTTCCGGTTTGTCTGCCCGGTGGGGCGCGAGAGCGAGACCCGGACAGCGGCCTTTCTGGACTGGTTGAGGGCCGAGACCGAGAACCTGCGGGAGAAGCGGAAATCCGCAAATCTGTTGTCATGAGCCGCGCATCGGCTAGGCTGCGGCTTTCTCGATGGGGAGCGTCATGAAGATCGGATTGCTGAAGGTCGGCCGGGTCACCGATGAACTGCACGCCAAGTATGGCGAGTACCCGCCGATGTTCCCCGATCTCTTGTCACCCGCCGCACCGGAGGCGGAGTTCCGGAACTATTACGTGCTCCGCGGGGAGCGCCCGGGCTCACCGGAGGAATGCGACGGCTGGATGATCTCGGGCTCGGCGCAGGGGGTCTATGACGACGACCCCTGGATCGAGTGGCTACGCGGCTTCCTGCGGGAGGCGCGGGAGCAGCGCTGCCCGATGGTCGGCATCTGCTTCGGCCATCAGATCATGGCGGAGGCGCTGGGCGGCGCGGCTGCCCTGTCGCCTAAGGGCTGGGGGGTCGGCGTGCATCACTATGAGGTCAAGGCGCGCCCGGGCTGGATGGCGGATGCGCCCGAGGCTCTGGCGCTGCATGCGATGCATCGCGACCAGGTCACCCGGATCCCAGAGGATGCCACCGTGCTGGCGACCAGTGCGTTCTGCGAATATGCGATGCTTGCCTATGGCGACCCGGAGAGGCCCTGTGCGATCTCGATCCAGCCGCATCCGGAGTTCGAGCGCCCGTTCGCCGAGGATCTGGTCCAGCTCAGAACCGATGACGGAAAAATTCCTGCCGAGGTCGGCAAGCCCGCGCTCGCCACCTATGGCATGCCTGTCGACAACGCGCCTTTGGCGCGCTGGATCATGGACTACTTCCGCGCAAGGCTGGACGCCCGCGCGGCCGCCTGACGAAAAAAACCACCCGGGTGCGGGTGGTTGTGTCGGTTCAGGCGTGTGTCTGAAGCCTGGAGATCTCGTCCTTTATCAGGAGCTTCTGGCGCTTCATCGCCATGATGTCGAGATCGTCTGATCCGGGGCTTCGGGTTTCGTCTTCTATCTTTTTCTCGAGTTCTTCGTGCCTCTTGCGCAGGGTGGCGAGATGCGACGTGACGCTCATGAATGACCTCCGTCTCGAGAATGTCCGTAAACGCAGTAGAGCAGTCTTAAATGCAACTGTCACCAAAACGTTGTTTGTGGTGGAATGTCAGGCGGTTAACGCCAAAATCGCGGTATTTTCCAGAGAATCACATGCAAATCGGTTGCGTGGCGCCACGGGATGCGTCGCTGGAATGAAACGAACGTGATGGAAAAATCCCGGTCCGCTACTCCTGTATGGGCAACGCGGTCTCCACCAGCGAGGTCCAGTAGTGGACCATATGCGGGATCGCCGCGTCGTTGAAGTCATAGTGCGGGTTGTGCAGCATTTTGCTGTCGCCATTGCCGAAGATCATGAAGCAGCCGGGTTTCGCCTTGCCGGTGACCGTGTCGTGCTGGAGGTAGTAGGCGAAGTCTTCCGACCCCATGGCGAGCGGGATCTGCGGCACGACCTTGCCCTGGGTCACCTGCTGGCCGACGGAGAGCGCGCGCTGGTACTCCCGCGTCGTGTTGGCGAGCGGGGGGTAAGGCGCGTCGGAGAATTTGACCGTGGCCTCGAAATGCTCCGACAGGCTGATCTCGCGGCATTTGAGGTCGATCGCATCGACCATCATCTGCATCATCTCGCTGGAAAAGCTTCTGAGCGTGCCGGACAGCCGCGCCTCGCCCGGGATGACATTGGTGGTCGTGCCCGCGTGGAATTCGGTGACCGAGAGGACGGCGGTCTCGACCGGATCGCGCATGCGGCTGATCACGGTCTGCAGGTCCATGACAAGCTGTGCGCCGACGACCAGCGGGTCGTGCGCCTGATGCGGACGCGCGGCGTGGCCGCCCTGGCCCTTTATCGTGATCCAGAACTCGTTTGAGGCGGCGAGCATCGGCCCGTCGCGGAAGCCCATCATGCCGACGGGCATGGTTGGCCAGTTATGAGCGCCGTAGATCGCCTGGCAGGGGAACTTGCGAAAGAGGCCTGCCTCCATCATCGCGCGGGCGCCTGCGCCACCCTCCTCGGCCGGCTGAAAGCAGAAATAGACGGTGCCGTGGAAGTTCCGGTGCGTGGCGAGATGCTTGGCGGCGCCGAGCAGGCAGGCGGTGTGCCCGTCATGGCCGCAGCCGTGGAACTTGCCGTCGGTCTTAGATTTATGGGCGAAGTCGTTGAGCTCCTGGATCGGGAGCGCATCCATATCTGCGCGCAGCATGATCGAGCGCCGGGCGCCGCGCCTCTTGCCCTTGAGCACGCCGACCACGCCGCATTCGGCGACCCCCCGGCGCGGATCGCCCCCTTCCTTGGCCGAGGCCGCCACCCGGTCAAAGCCGAAACCGCGGAGCTTGTCGGCGACGAATTTGGTGGTCTTCGGCAGTTTGTAGCCGACCTCCGGGTGCATATGGAGGTGCTGGCGCCATTCGGTCACTTCGGGATGCATGTCGAGGATAGGCTGCGGGACGGCCATGGAAATTCTCCCCCTCTAGAACGTTAAGCCTGCGGTTCCGCGGAGAATGGCCCGGGCCGCGTCACTGAAATCATCACGATCCCCATCATGAGATGGACCTTCGTGAAGAACAAGGGGGGCGCAGAGCCTGAGCGGTGTTCTGATGCCCTTGCGCGCCCTTACGATCACGCGCTTTGCGTCCCGGCCCGCGCGCGCGGTGAGCGGTTTGATCGCGATATCGCCGGTGCCGTCGAGTGCTGCGAGGATCTCCGCCAGGCGGTCGGCGCGGTGGATCACCGTGAGCCAGCCCTTTGGCCTGACCCGGGCGAGGCCAGCGCGCAGCCAGTCGCCAAGCGCGATCGCCTCGCGGTGGGCGGCATCGCGCGCGGCGACCGGTGAGGGCAGGCTCGTTTCCTCATGGAATGGCGGGTTGGTGATTACATGGTCGAAGCTCTGCTCGCGGAGCGCGCGCGGCGGATCGGCGACATCGCCCTCGTAGAGCGCGATCTCGATCCCGTTGAGCCGGGCGTTGCGGGCGGCCAGCGTTGCGTAGTCGCTCTGGATCTCGATGCCCGAGAGACGGACCGGAACCCGGCAGGCGAGGCAGAACCCCGCCGCGCCGACGCCGCAGCCGAGGTCCAGCACGCTCTCATGCGCCTTCGCCGGGCAGGCGGCGGCCAGAAGCACCGGATCGGTCGCTGCGCGATAGCCGGAAAGCGGTTGCAGAAGCCGGAGGCGCCCGTCAAGAAAGCGGTCCTCGCTCAGCCCCTCGGCCTCGGGGCCCATCAGAACCAATCCTCGCCCATGAAGGGCTCGACCCCGTTCATCCGCAGGATCATCCGCGCGCGATCCAGATCGTCCCGGCGGACCATGATGCGGCGTGGGAACGCACCTATACCCCCTTCGAGGATGCTCATGTTTACGTCGAACACGAAGCACTCTATATCCTCCGCCGAGAGGAGCGCCTGAGTGTAGGGGATCAGGGTTGGATCTGTGGTGCGCACAAGCTCTTCCATCGCGCCAGGACCCTAACCTGCAAATCCAGCACAGGCCAGCCGCAACCCCGTGAGGATGGTGCATGGACTCCGCGGTGAGAACTGATGGCCCGTTTGAGCGCCTGAGCGCCATGGTGGCCGGCGACATGGCCGAGGTGAACGCCGTGATCCGGGATCGGATGAGCTCGGAACACGCGCCGCGCATCCCGGAAATCTCGGCCCACCTGATCGAGGCGGGCGGCAAGCGGCTGCGCCCGATCCTGACGCTGGCTGCCGCGCATCTCTGCGGCTATGAGGGGCGCGATCACGTGAAGCTGGCCGCGGTGGTCGAGTTCATCCACACCGCCACCCTGCTCCATGATGATGTGGTCGATGAAAGCGAGAAGCGCCGGGGCAAGGCGACGGCGAATATCCTCTTCGACAATCTCTCAAGCGTTCTGGTGGGCGATTACCTCTTTGCCCGGGCGTTTCAATTGATGGTGGAGACCGGCAGCCTGCGGGTGCTCTCGATCCTGTCGAATGCGGCCGCAGTGATCGCCGAGGGCGAGGTGTTGCAGCTTTCCACCGCGCATGACCTTACTACCGATCTGGCGCGCTATGAGCAGGTCATCCGCGGCAAGACGGCGGCGCTCTTCTCGGCGGCGACGGAGGTGAGCGGGGTGATCGCAGGCGAGCCAGAAGACCGGGTGCGGGCGCTGAATGTCTATGGCGACGGGCTCGGCATGGCGTTCCAGCTTGCCGATGATCTGCTGGATTACGGCGGTTCGTCGGCATCACTTGGCAAGAATATCGGCGACGATTTCCGCGAGGGGAAAGTGACGCTGCCGATCATCCTGGCGGTCAGCCGTGGAGACGTGGAGCAGCGTGCGTTCTGGAACCGCACCATCGCGCGCGGCAATCAGGAGGCGGATGATCTGGAGACGGCGCTGCGCTATCTGGCCGAGTCCGGCGCGCTTGCCGACACCCGCAAACAGGCGCAGGATCATGGCGCGCGGGCGATCGCGGCGCTTGAGGGCTTCGACGAGAGCCCGATGAAGAGTGCGCTGACGGAAATCGCGGAGTTCGTCATCGCACGCACCGCTTGAGCGGCGCATCGCGCCCCCATCTGCTAGGCTTTACCTTCTAAGCTCTCCCAACTCGTCGAGCGGCTCCCAGCCGGCCATCTGCGCGGAACGCGCAGTGGCAGGGGAACCCTGCCAGTCCGTTTTACGGACATGGCCGGCTGGGAGCCGCTCGACGCTCTGCGGGCTGCGGGCGGATGTTCGCCTTAGCACAGGGCGCTCAATCCCTGCGGCGATGTCAGAGGGGGGCTGTCGCCACCCACCAGGTGGGTTGGCGTGCCCGGATGTCATCCGCAAGGCGTTCGGCCTCAGAGGCGCTTTGATAGAGGGCGAAGCAGGTCGCGCCAGACCCGGACATCCTGGCAAGGGGCGCGCTGGAAAGCGTCTCCAGGACCGCGCCGATCGGCGGGCAGATCCGGATTGCCGCATCCTCCATATCGTTGCGCTGCAGGCGAAGCCAGGCGACCAAGTCCCCAAACGTGGCGATACCTCCGGCAGGGAAGTCGGCGCCCGCCGGGTTGGTCTTCGTCGCAAGGGCGTTGAAAACCGCAGCGGTCGGGACCGAGACCATCGGGTTCACCAGAACCATCCAGGCGGGCGGGAGCGCCATGCAGGGCTGCACGCCCTCGCCCACGCCGCTCATGAATTGCGGGCGGTGGGACATGCAGACCGGCACATCGGCACCGAGGCCGATTGCTAGATCGGCGGGCACAGAGACACTCCAGAGCCGCGAGAGCAGGCGCAGCGCGGCGGCGGCATCGCTCGACCCGCCGCCGATCCCGCTGGCGATTGGCAGGTTCTTGGTCAGTCTGAGCGAGGCGCCCGCCGAGACCCCGGTGCGCTGCGACAGCGCCTCGGCAGCGCGCAGCACAAGATTGTCGCCCGAGATCGGCAGCGTATCGGCGAAGGGGCCTGCCAGGCTGAGGCTGATCCCACGGGCGGGCTCCGCCTCCAGGTAGTCGCCGACCGACGGGAAAACCGCGAGACTTTCAAGGATATGATACCCGTCCGGGCGCTGTCCCCGGATGTGGAGGTAGAGATTGACCTTTGCGGGGGCTGCCTCGGCGATCACGCAGCCGGTGTCAGCCGTCATCACCTTCCGCAGCCTCGGTGCCTACCAGCGCAGGTTCGTTCTCTTCCGCCTCTTCCTTCAGCACCTGGTCGAGGCCGACGTCGAGCTTGCGCTTGATGCGATCCGCCTGGCCTTCCTCCTCCGGGTCGAAGGAGAGGGCGCGTTTCCACTGGAACTCCGCCTCGGTCTGGCGCCCGTTCACCCAGAGAACGTCGCCATAGTGGTCATTGATCGTAGGGTCCACGGGGCGCAGTTCGACTGCGCGGGCCATGTGATCGAGCGCTTCGTCGTATTTGCCGAGCCGGTAGAGCACCCAGCCGAGGCTGTCGACGATGTATCCATCCTCCGGCCGCTGTTCGACCGCACGCTCGATCATCGACTGGGCTTCTTCGAGGTTGAGCCGCATCTCGACCCAGCTATAGCCGAGATAGTTCAGGACGAGCGGCTGGTCTTCTTCCAGCTCCAGCGCCTTGAGGAAATCGGCCTCGGCCTTCGGCCACTGCTTTGAGCGCTCATGCGCGATGCCGCGCTGATAGAAGAGCACCCAGTGACGCTGCTCCGGCTCACCGATCAGCGCGATCGCGCCGTCATAGGCGACGGCCGCCTCGTCGAAGCGCGAGGAGCGCCGCAGCATGTCGCCGAGAGCGATATGGGCCTCGAGCGCATGGGGGTGGCGCAGGACCACCTCGCGCAGGACGCTGAGGCCTTCCTCGACCTCATCGGCGTCACGCAGGGCCTCAGCGCGGCCGATCTGGGCGTCGATTGCCTCCGGCGATCCTTCGGGGATGCGGGCATAGGCCTCGATCGCGAGGCCAAACTGCTCGTCCTGCGCCAGGATGTCCGCCACGAGAAGCTGCGCCTCGACCAGTTCCGGGTCGAGATAGGCGGCGAGCCTTGCATAGGCGAGGCCGATCAGGCGGCTGTTGCCCTGGCTGATGAAGCCCGAGATGGCGTAGAGCGCGTCTGCCGCGCCTGCCTGCGCGGTGGTGATCTGGGGCTCCGGCACGTTGCCCTTATCGAAGTCGTCTATGAGCTCCTGCAGCCGCGGCGCGCGGAGTGTGCGGGTCAGCCGCTCTTCCACCAGCGCTCGGGCCTGATCGACGTCTCCGGAGCGGGCCAGCGCCCCGGCCCGTGTCAGAATCAGCCGGTTGGTGCCGCCGTTGTTCGATGCCTCTGCTGCGCGACCGAGCGCGACGGCGGCCGCCGCATCATCGCCATTCGCCGCTTCCATGAGACCGAGGTGGTAGGCCGCGAGAAGCTTGCCCAATGGTCCGCCCGCACCGTCGGATTCGAGCCGCGCGAGCTTTGGCCGGGCCGCTTCGATCCCGTCAGCGGCGAAGCTCGCCCACGCTTCTATGATGGCGCCAACGAAGGGGCCGCCATTTGCGCCAGATTCTTCGAGTTTCTCGGCTGTCTTGCGGAATTTCTCGTCCTTCAACCCGTCGGTCGCCAGGATCAGGAGGCCAAGATGATGGCCGGGCTGGGTTCTCTCGAGCCGCCGCGCGACGACCACAGCCTGGGCGATCTGGCCTGCCGCCACCTGATGGAGCATGGTCTGTTCCATCAGCCGGACATTGTCTGGATCTCTTACCAGAACCCGCGCGTAGAGGCGGGCGGCTTCGGAGATATCTCCGCGCCGCGCCGCCTGTTCAGCGGCGAGATAGGGGCCGGCGAGGCCCTCTGCCCGCGCCGCTGGCGGCACGGAAGTCATCAGAATGCCGCTTACGGCAAAGGCGCTCAGGCCGAGTAAGGCTCGTCTCAACACGGAGGGTTATCCCTTCAGTTTCGGTCGCTCGGATCCTTCTAGTATGAGACATAGGTTGAAATTTGCACCATGAAAACCTGAGACTTTTTCGTCAGCCGATCCTTGCTCCCAAGATCACGGATCAGTGTACGAGCCGCCCGGTCGTGATTTCGGTCACCCTTTGAGGACCCTCATAGCCCGCTATTCGGAGCGTTCCGTCCCACTCCATCGTCATCGCGAGCCGTGTGTGTGGGTTCAGGACAGGCTTCGGCAGATCGTCGAGCGCTGGTGGAGAGGTCATCTCGCAGGCCATCTGGTAGCGCTTCTCGCTCTCATACCCGCGCGCGCGCCAGAAGGCAGGCTCGTCGGGCATTAGTTTGTTGAAGTGATTGGTGGCGGCCATGCCTGAGATCGCGCACTCGGTCTCTGTCCGCTCGATCACGGTCGCTGCGCCGTTCGGCCCCGCGAGGGTGAAGATTGCCGGGGCGGCGAGCGGCTCATGCGTCAGCCGATGGGCGGCTGTTTCGTAATCGGGCGCCGTCTCGAAGACATGACGGAGCAGGTGCATCGGCGGCAGGCCCGGGTTTTGCAGGAACTTGAGCTTGCCGCTGACCCACGCGCCTGCGCGGCCAAAGCGGGTCATCGGCTGGGGTGCCTGGTTCATCGAGATCAGGAAGCGCCCGGGGGCCGCGCCGTGCAGGATCCCGGCAAGCCCCGGCCAGGTCGCCGTGATCCAGGGGCCTGCCGGGCTGTTCACGCGCAGGATCTCGACCCGGTCGCCGATCCCCTTGAACGGCCAGTCGAGCGTGCGGAAGAGGCATGGTGTGTCGCCCGGGAAGACGCGCGCGGTGCAGCCTGCCTCGTAGGAGAGGGCAAAGGCGATCGCGCCGGGGCGGCCCATCGCCTCGCGGGTCGCTTCAATCTCGGCCAGATAGGGGTCGCCGATCCTGGCGAGATGGCGCTGCGCCAGCCGGTCCGCTGGGCCGAGCAGCGGGCGGATCGCATAGCGCAGCGGGCCAAACCCCTTGAGCACGGCGTCCATCAATGCCTCGGCTTTCGCAATCTCTCTGAGCGCATAGGCGCCCAGGCCGCCGTCACCGGCGTCATGGACGGGGATATGCGGCAAATCAGCGGGCATTGATCCTCAAAGCTGCGGCGGCCGCAAATGGGGCCAGGGCTGTGGCGAACAGGGTCAGTGCGCCCAGCAGCCCCATGGGCGGCCAGGGTGACAGATCGACCAATGCGTTCTCAACGCTTCGCGCGCCAAAGACAAGCGTTGGAATGTAAAGTGGCAAAACAAGCATGGAAAGCAGGAGGCCGCCGCGCCTGACCCCGACGGCGATCGCGGCCCCGATCGCGCCGATCAGGCTGAGTGCCGGGGTGCCGACCGCCATCGCAATGACGAGGATGAGAAGCGGCTGGGCGGGCAGGCCCAGCATGCCGCCCAGAAGCGGCGCAATCACGGTCATCGGAAGACCGGTCGTGAGCCAATGCGCCAGTGCTTTGGCGAGGACCACCTGCTCCAGCGGGACCGGCGCGAGCATGAGCTGGTCGAGCGAGCCGTCCTCGAAATCCGCTTGAAAGAGTCTATCGAGGCTCAGGAGCGCGGCGAGCAGGGCCGCAATCCACAGGATCCCGCCCGCGATGCGCGTCAGTGTCTCGCCCTCGCGCCCGACGCCGAGGGGGACGAGGACAACGGTCAGCACGAAGAAGGCGACCGCAATGCCCCCGCCGCCGCCGAGCCGCAGGGCGAGGCGCATGTCGCGGTCGAGAAGGGCTGCGAAGGGCCCCATCACCAGGCGCCTTCGAGAAAGGGATCGTCGGTTTTCTCGCGCGTCGTCACGGCATCGGGCTGCATGTCGAGAACGGCGACATTGCCGAGCCCTAGATCCTCATGGCTGGCGATCAGGGCGAGGCCACCGCCTGCGAGATGGTCCCGGACCAGATCGGCCACCAGTGCCTTCGCCTCGTGATCGAGCGAGACGGTCGGCTCATCGAGCAGCCAGAGCGGGCGGTCGGTCAGCAGAAGCCGGGCAAGGCCGAGGCGGCGCTTCTGTCCGGCGGAGCATTCGGCCGCCATGCGCTCGGCAATGGGCGACAGGCCGAACCGCTCCAGCGCGATCCGGGCCCGGTCGCCGGGCGTGCCGTTCACCGCACACCAGAGCGCGAGATTGTCGGCGACGGTCAGGGCCGGTTTCACGGCGTCGAGATGACCGGCATAGGCGACCGCCTCCTGAAATCCGGCGGGATCGTCGGCCAGTGAGCAATCGCCGAGCCGCACATGACCCTCGGCGATCGGGAGCAACCCGGCCAGAGCTCGCAGAAGGGTCGATTTGCCGACCCCGTTTGGCCCGCGCAGCATCGCCATCGCACCGGCGCCGACCCGGAAATCGAGGCCCTGGAAGACCTGCCGCCCGGCACGCCGGCAGGCCAGATTCTCGATGATAAGCTCCATCGGCGCTTCCGTAGCCCCTCGCAGATGTGCATTCTATAGCGTCATGAAACATCATTCACAGGAATGCGACAGGATTGCTTATTGATCTCTGTGAAGTTTTTCTAAATACCTCTTTAGAGAAATTTACAAGCAACCTGCTTGAGTTGAAGCGCCAATCCGGCAATTCGATGATAGCTTTCGGCACTGCACACGACCCGCAGGAGGACCCGCCATGACAGTCACCGTCGGTACTGACACAGCCCAAACCCGCCGTGAAATCACGATCGGGGGCAAGACTTACGCCTACTATTCCATACCGGCAGCAGAAACGGCGGGGCTGGGCAAGTTTTCGAAACTGCCAGCATCCCTAAAGGTCGTGCTGGAGAACATGCTTCGGTTCGAAGACGGCAAGACCGTAGATGTCGAAGATATCAAGGCATTTTCCGAATGGGGTGCGAACGGGGGTAAGAACCCGCGTGAAATTGCATACCGGCCTGCGCGTGTGCTGATGCAGGATTTCACCGGCGTGCCTGCGGTGGTCGATCTGGCCGCTATGCGGGATGCGATGGTGTCCCTCGGCGGCGATCCGGAGAAGATCAACCCGCTCAACCCCGTGGATCTGGTGATCGACCACTCGGTCATGGTCGACGAGTTCGGCAACCCGCGCGCCTTCCAGATGAATGTGGACCGCGAATACGAGCGCAACGGAGAGCGCTATCAGTTCCTGAAATGGGGGCAGGAGGCGTTCGACAACTTCCGCGTCGTGCCGCCGGGAACGGGCATCTGTCACCAGGTGAATCTCGAGTACCTCGCCCAGACGGTCTGGACCGACAAGGACCAGAACGGGATGGAGGTCGCCTATCCCGACACGCTGGTCGGCACCGACAGCCACACGACCATGGTCAACGGCATGGCGGTGCTGGGCTGGGGTGTCGGCGGGATCGAGGCCGAGGCCGCGATGCTGGGCCAGCCGGTCTCGATGCTGATCCCCGAGGTTGTGGGTTTCAAACTCACCGGTGCACTGAGAGAGGGCGTAACCGCGACCGATCTGGTGCTCCGCGTGGTCGAGATGCTGCGTCAGCACGGCGTAGTCGGCAAATTCGTCGAATTCTATGGCAACGGTCTCGACGGTCTGCCGCTCGCCGACCGGGCGACCATCGGCAACATGGCGCCGGAATACGGTGCCACCTGCGGTTTCTTCCCGATCGATGACGAGACGCTGCGGTTCCTGCGCACCTCCGGCCGGGACGAGGACCGGATCGCGCTGGTCGAGGCCTATGCGAAAGAGAACGGCTTCTGGCGGGGTGCGGATTACGACCCGATCTACTCCTCGACGCTGGAGCTCGACATGTCGACGGTTCAGCCCGCGATCTCCGGTCCGAAGCGCCCGCAGGACCGGATCCTGCTCAAGGATGCGAAGGAGACCTTCGCGGGCCATATGGACACCGAGTTCAAGCGCCCGATGGGCAAGCAGGTCCAGGTCGAAGGTGAGGACTATACGGTCGAGAGCGGCTCGGTCGTGATCGCGGCGATCACCTCCTGCACCAACACTTCGAACCCTTATGTGATGATCGGGGCCGGACTGGTGGCGCGCAAAGCTCGGGCGCTGGGTCTCAATCGCAAGCCCTGGGTGAAAACGTCGCTCGCCCCCGGCAGCCAGGTGGTCAGTGCCTATCTGGAGGCCGCAGGGCTGCAGGAGGATCTCGACGCCCTTGGCTTTAACCTGGTGGGTTATGGCTGCACGACCTGTATCGGCAACTCCGGCCCGCTGCCCGAGATGATCTCGAAGGCGATCCAGGAGGGGGACCTGGTGGCGACCTCGGTCCTCTCCGGCAACAGGAATTTCGAGGGAAGGGTGAACCCGGATGTGCGGGCGAACTATCTGGCCTCGCCGCCGCTCTGCGTCGCCTATGCCATCGCAGGCTCGATGAATATCGACATCACGTCCGAGCCGATCGGCCAGGATCAGGACGGCAACGACGTCTATCTCAAGGACATCTGGCCGACCCAGCAGGAGATCGCCGAACTGGTCGAGCAGACCGTGACCCGCGAGGCGTTCCAGACCAAATATGCCGATGTCTTCAAGGGCGACGAGCAGTGGCAGAACATCGCCACGACCGAGAGCCTGACCTATGACTGGCCGACCACCTCGACCTATGTGCAGAACCCGCCCTACTTCGAGGGGATGGGCCATGAGATCGGCGAGATCACCAATGTCGAGGGCGCGCGAATCCTCGCGCTTCTGGGCGACTCGATCACGACCGACCACATCTCGCCCGCCGGCTCCTTCAAGAAAGAGCATCCTGCCGGGATGTTCCTGATAGATCGCCAGGTGAGCCCGCGCGACTTCAACTCCTACGGCTCGCGCCGGGGGAACCACCAGATCATGATGCGGGGCACGTTTGCCAATATCCGCATCAAGAACGAGATGCTGGAAGGGGTCGAGGGCGGCTATTCGAAGGGCCCCGACGGCAATCAGACCTCGATGTACGAAGCCGCGATGGCCTATCAGACCCAGGGTGTGCCGCTGGTGGTGATCGCGGGTGCGCAATACGGCTCCGGCTCCTCCCGCGACTGGGCGGCGAAGGGCACGGCGCTTCTGGGCATCAAGGCGGTGATCGCCGAGAGCTTCGAGCGGATCCACCGGTCGAACCTGGTGGGGATGGGCGTGCTGCCCTTCGAGTTCACGGGCGGCGATACGCGCAAGTCGCTTGGTCTGACCGGGGACGAGACCGTCTCGATCCACGATCTCGACGGCGAAGTGACGCCGCGCCAGACCTGCAAGGCGACGATCACCTATGCCGATGGCACGACCAAGGAGATCGACCTCCTCTGCCGGATCGATACCGAAGTGGAGATCGACTACGTCAAGAACGGCGGCGTGCTGCACTATGTGCTGCGCAACCTGGCGCAGGCGGCGTGAACCAAGCGGAACGCGCGCCCCAGTGGGCGCGCGTGCGTCTTAAGCCCTTACCCCCCTCCCTGACCCTCCCCACGAGGGGGAGGGGACGCCAGTTGCACCGCTCATCTGCCGCCCGGGAGCGGTGATGTTTCAGGAAATGCCGGAGGATAGAATGCGCCCGAGCGATCAGTTGCGCGAGGCCAGCCGCGAGGATTGGGAGGCTGTGGTCGCCCATCCGTTTTGCACGGAGCTGGCGGCCGGAACCCTGCCCGAGCCGGTCATGGCAGGCTATCTGGTTCAGGATTTCAGCTTCATCGACGGGTTCGTCCGGCTTGCGGCCCGCGCGATTTCCGAGGCGCCGTCGTTGGAGGACTCGGTGCCGCTCACCCAGTTTCTGGCGGTGATCACGGGCCCCGAGAACACCTATTTCCACCGGTCTTTCGATGCGCTGGGCGTGCCCGCGGCCGAGCGCACGGCCCCCGGTCTCCTTCCTGCCACCGCCGCCTTCCGTGATCTGATGGCCGAGGTGGCGGCGTCTGGGAGCTATGCCCGGATGATCGCCGTGCTGACGGTCGCGGAATGGACCTATCTGAGCTGGGCAAGCCCGCATGCGCCGGCGCGCGCGGATCTGCCCTTTTACTTTTCCGAATGGATCGCGCTGCATTCCGGGCCGGAATTCGAGGGGGTTGTCGCCTATCTCCGCGGGCAACTCGACATGGCGTGGGACCGGCTCGACGAAGAGGAGCGGGGTCTGGTCGCCTCGGACTTCGCCCGGGCCGTGGTGCTTGAGCGCGCGTTCTTCGATGCGACCTATGCCGGTGGCTAACCGAGGTCCTCAGGCCCGGTGATAGGGGCTGCCGCCGAGGATCGAGACGGCGCGGTAGAGCTGTTCGGCCAGCATCACGCGGGCCAGCATATGCGGCCAGACCATCGGGCCGAAGCTGAGCAGCAGGCCGGAGCGGTCACGCAGCGCCTGGGTGTGCCCGTCCGCCCCGCCGATCAGGAAGCAGGTCTCCGACACGCCCTGGTCGCGCAGCCGGCCGAGCAGTTTGGCGAAATCCGGGCTGGTCATGCCCTTGCCGCGTTCGTCGAGCGCCATGATCTGAGCCCCGGATGGCACGGTGGCGAGCAGTTTCTCGCTCTGCTCCGCCTGGCCTCGAGCCTTGCGTTCATCTATTTCGGTAAGGGAGACGGGGCTCAGGCCCATCTGGCGGCCCGCAGCCCCGGCGCGGGAGAGATAATCCTCGACCAGCGTCCTCTCAGGGCCGGGGGCCATGCGCCCCACGGCCGCGACCGTCAGCTTCACGCGTGGCGCGCGGTCGTGTCCGGCGCCGGCATCCACATCTTCTCGAGCTGGTAGAACTCGCGCACTTCCGGGCGGAAGATATGCACGATCACGTCACCGGCATCGATCAGGACCCAGTCGGCATTCGCCTTGCCCTCGGTCCGGGCCCGGTGGCCGAGCCGCGTCTTCAGCTTGTCGATCAGCTTCTCGCTCAGCGCCGAGACATGCCGGGTGGAGCGGCCGCAGGCGATGACCATGTGGTCCGCTTCCGCCGATTTGCCCGCAAGGTCGATGGCGACGAGATCCTCTGCGCCGTCCTCCTCCAGGCTCGCGATGATGGTGTCGAGAAGATGCGCGGCCTCACCGGCCTGCGCGGTCGGGGTGGTCACGGTCGCTGCCGACGGTGCCACAAGGGTGTGTTCGCTCAGAACGCTCTCCTCCGTTGCATGCGCCCGGTCCGGGATTGGAGACGCGCAAATGCGCCCGGATCGCCTGCAAGATCAAAATTAGCCTAGTTTTGTGACCGTCTCAAGACGTGGCGCGCGGGGTGCTGTATAGAGGCGGTCAAGTGCCGCAGATCTTGAAGAGGAGCCCGCCATGCGGATCGCGACAGCCGCCTTTCTGACCGCTCTCGCCACGCCGGTTCTGGCGGGAGAGACGATCCGCATCCTGCCCGATCAGGCGGTGCTCGCCTGTAAGGCACGGACCAATCATGCGCTTGCCGGCCGCGCCAGCAATACGCCGGAGCCGATCG
Source organism: Pseudomonadota bacterium (assembly GCA_039180675.1). Taxonomy (GTDB): domain Bacteria; phylum Pseudomonadota; class Alphaproteobacteria; order Rhodobacterales; family Rhodobacteraceae; genus Thermohalobaculum. The sequence goes on from JBCDDC010000018.1 coordinate 79,665, forward strand.
CGCGGTTCAAGACCGATGCGATGGAGAACTTCATGTTCCGGGTGAAGGGCCTCTACCGGGCGCGGATCGAAGGGGCGGATCGCGAGATCTCGGTCGAATGCGATGTCTCGTCCGAGGGCGTGGAGGTCTTCACCATGATCATCGAGGCGCCCGAGAGCTGAACGCGGCACGCGGCCCCGCGAGGTGAAATCGGTCTTGCCAATCGTGCATGTTGAGAACAAATATAGAACATGCCGTTCGCCGAGCTTTCAGCGACCACGAATTTCACCTTCCTCACCGGGGCGAGCCACCCTGAGGAGATGGTGGAGCGTGCGGCCGAACTGGGTCTTGCCGCGATCGCGGTCACCGACCGCAACACACTGGCCGGTGTGGTGCGCGCCCATGTCCGCCTGCGGGAGCTCAAGCGTGAGGAGGTCGCGCGCAAGGACCGCAACATCACGGGCTCGGACGTGCGCGAGCATGCCCGCATCCGCTCGCAGCACCGCATCGATCCCTCCTCGCGCAAGAGCTACGGACCGCCGCCGCCCTCGGTGCCCCGAGTACTGCCGGCGCCGGAGCCGATCCGGGCCCTGCCGCAGCTGATCATCGGCACCCGGCTCAGTTTCACCGACAGTGCGATCGAGATCACGGCGCTCGTTCCCGACCGCGCGGCCTACACCGTGCTCACCCGGCTCCTGACGCTCGGCAAACGCCGCGCGGAGAAGGGCGCCTGCGCCCTTGAACTGCGGGACTTTCTCGAGACGCGGGGGCTTTTCGCGCTGATCCATCTCCCCGACCCGGTGGAGGCGCCACTGGCACAGGTCTCGAAGTCCGGCGGGCGCGCGGCGCTGCAAGATGCCGAGGCTGTGACCCGCCGCTTTAAGGGACGGTGCTGGCTCGCCGCCACGCCGCGCTGGGATGGGCAGGACAGGGCCCGGATCGCGGCCTTCGCAGCACTTGCGGACCGGCTTTCGCTCGATCTCGTCGCCACCGGCGCGCCGCTCATGCACCGGGCCTCCCGCCGCAGGCTGGCCGATGTGCTCACCTGCATCCGCGAGCGCTGCACCATGGCCACCATCGGCACCCGCGCCCTGGCGAATTGCGAGGTCCGCCTGCGTTCGGAGGCGGAGATGCTGGCGCTCTTCGAGGGGTTCGAGCCCGCTGTCCACCGCGCGGCCGAGATCGCCGGGCGCTGCACCTTCTCGCTCGATGAGCTCTCCTACGAATATCCCGACGAGGGGCAGGGGGAGCGCCCGCAGGACCGGCTGGCCCGGCTCGCCAATGAAGGCCTGCGCTGGCGCTATCCCGACGGTATCCCCGAACGCGCGCAAAGCCTCGTGGACCGTGAGCTGGATCTGATCGGCCGGCTCAACTACGCGCCCTATTTCCTCACCGTCCGCGATATCGTCGCCTTCGCCCGCTCCCGCGGCATTCTCTGCCAGGGCCGGGGGTCGGCGGCCAACTCGACCGTCTGCTACGCGCTCGGCATCACCGAGATCGCGCCGGACACGATCTCCATGGTCTTCGAGCGCTTCGTGTCGGAGGCGCGCAACGAGCCGCCCGACATTGATGTCGATTTCGAGCATGAGCGCCGGGAAGAGGTGATCCAGCATATCTACGAGACCTATGGCCGCCACCGCGCCGGGCTGACGGCCACCGTCATCCACTTCCGCTCCCGCGCCGCGATCCGCGAGGTCGGCCGCGCCATGGGGCTTTCGGAGGATGTGACCTCCGCGCTCGCAGGCCAGGTCTGGGGCTGGTCGCGTGAGGCGGTCGGCCCCGACCGGCTGCGCGAGATCGGGCTTAGCCCTGACGATCCCCAGCTCCAGCAGACGCTTGCCATCGTCGACGAGATCATCGGCTTCCCCCGCCACCTGTCCCAGCATGTCGGCGGGTTCGTGATCACGGCAGGCCGGCTCGACGAGCTCTGCCCGATCGAGAACGCCGCGATGGAGGACCGCACGGTCATCGAATGGGACAAGGACGACATCGACGCGCTCGGCATACTTAAGGTCGATGTGCTCTCGCTCGGCATGCTCACCTGCATCCGCAAGGCGTTCGAACTGATCCGGCTCCATGGCGGGCCGGATTACACGCTGGCGACCCTGCCGGAGGAGGATCCGCTGGTCTATGACATGCTCTGCGACGCGGACAGTCTGGGCGTCTTCCAGGTGGAGAGCCGGGCGCAGATGAACTTCCTGCCGCGCATGCGCCCGCGCAATTTCTACGATCTGGTGATCGAGGTCGCCATCGTCCGCCCGGGCCCCATTCAGGGCGACATGGTCCACCCCTATCTGCGCCGCCGGACCGGCGAGGAGGAGGTGAAATTCCCCTCCGACGAGTTGGGTGAGGTGCTGGGCAAGACGCTGGGCGTGCCGCTTTTCCAGGAACAGGCTATGCGGATCGCCATCGTCGCGGCCGGATTTACGCCCGAGGAAGCCGACCGCCTGCGCCGTGCGCTCGCCACCTTCCGCAAATCCGGCACGATCGGCAATTTCCGCAAACGCTTCATCACCGGCATGACCGATCGGGGCTACGACCCGGAGTTTGCCGAGCGCTGTTTCTCGCAGATCGAGGGCTTCGGCGAATACGGGTTTCCCGAAAGCCATGCGGCGAGCTTCGCGTTGCTGGTCTATGCCTCCGCCTGGCTGAAGCGCCATCACCCGGCAGTCTTTGCCTGCGCGCTCCTGAACTCTCAGCCCATGGGGTTCTATGCGCCTGCCCAGATCGTCCGCGATGCCCGCGAGCATGGGGTCGAGATCCGGCCTGTCTGCGTCAACCGCTCCCACTGGAACAACACGCTGGAGCCCAAGCCCGACGGCTCCCTCGCGCTCCGCCTCGGTTTCCGCCAGATCAAGGGCGTGAAGGAAGAGGATGGCGAATGGATCGCGGCCGCGCGGGGCAACGGCTACCCGGATGTGGAAAGCCTGTGGCGCCGGGCCGGGATCTCGCGGGGCGCGATCAAGAAGCTGGCGCGGGCCGATGCCTTTGCCCCCTCGGGCCTCTCGCGGCGCCATGCGCAATGGGATGCCCATGCGCTCCACGCCACCAAGCCGCTGCCGCTGTTCCCTCAGGGCGAAGGTCTGCAGGAGGGCGATCCGAACCTCCCCGTCCCCTCGGCGGGGGAGGAGGTGGTCGAGGATTACCGCATGCTGCGCCTCAGCCTGCGCGACCATCCGCTTGCGATCCTGCGCCCCGATCTGCCCGGGCTTACAGCGGAAGGGCTCAAGCGCCTGCCGGACCGCGCCAAGGCGATGACCACCGGGCTCGTCATCACCCGCCAGCGGCCGGGAACGGCCTCAGGCGTGATCTTCCTGACCTTCGAGGATGAGACCGGCGTCTCCAACATCATCGTCTGGAACCGGGTCTATCAGAAATACCGCCGCGCGGTCATGCAGGGCCGCCTGCTGCGCGTCACCGGGCGCTGGCAGCGCGAGGGGGCCGTGACCCACCTGATCGCCTGGCATGTGGAGGATCTGTCACCCAGGCTCGACGCGCTCGGAATGCCGCCCGACACGTCGAGCCCGCGCGCGGATGAGGGCAAGCGCCCGGTCCCGCCCCGCAGGCCATCGCGCACACCGCGCCGCGCCATGCATCCGCGCGATCAGGCCAAGGTGCTGTTCCCCAGCCGAGACTTTCACTGACGCGCGACCGCTTCCGCGACCAGCGCGCCGAACGCCTCCGTGCTGGTCGATCCGCCAAGATCCGGCGTGCGGTTCCGGGCCTCCGAAAGCACGTGGTCGACTGCCGCCTCCACCGCATCGCCTGCGCGGGTCAGATCCTCCCGCCCATGGCGCGCTCCCAACCAGCGGAGTAGCATCGCGCCGGAGAGGATCAGCGATGTCGGGTTGGCCAGGCCCTGCCCCGCGATATCCGGGGCCGAGCCGTGCTGGGCCTGCGCCATCGCGTGATCCGGCCCGGCGTTCAGCGACCCGGCGAGACCCAGCCCGCCCGCAAGCTCGGCGGCGAGATCCGAGAGGATGTCGCCATACATGTTGGTCGTGCAGATCACGTCGAACGCATCGGGGCGGCGCACGAGATGGGCGCACATCGCATCGATGAGCTGCTCCTCGTAGGTGATCTTAGAATGCCGCTCCGCGACCTCGCGCACACAGTCCAGGAACAGGCCGTCGCTGACGCGCAGTACGTTGCCCTTGTGCACCGCCGTGACCTTTCCCCGCCGTCGGGTCGCCTCGGCAAAGGCGGTCTCGGCGATCCGGATTGAGGCGGACCGGGTTACCTTGCGAAACGAGAGGGCGATATCGGGGGTCGGCATGATCTCACCGGGGCCCAAGTGGAGATTGCGATCGGAATAAAACCCCTCGGTATTCTCCCGCACGATCAGCAGATCGAGGGGTATGCCCGCCCGCGGCGCGATCCCCGCGCGCGTGATCGCTGGCCGGAGATTGGCGTAGAGGTCGAGACGGCGGCGCAGCTCGCCCGAAGGGTTGAGCCCGCCCTGATCGCGCGGCGGGTAGGCGTTGTGCGAAACCGGGCCGAGCACGATCCCGTCGCATTTCGCCGCCGTCTCGAACGCCTCGTCGGGGAGCGTGCTGCCGGACCGCTCCAGCGTGACGAAGCCGACCTGGATATCGATGAATGCGAGGCCGAGCCTGAAGGCTGTGTCGGCTGCGGCGATGACCTCGCGAGTCGCGGCGGTGATCTCGGGGCCGATCCCGTCCCCTTCCATCATGGCGAGTGTCAAAGGTTCGGGCATCGGGTGCTCCCCATCGGCTTTGCCTGCTCGTGGCAACGATCTTGTCGGCCGGATGGGAGCATTTGGCAAATATCGCGATTTGTCCGGGATGCGAGGCCCGGGAAGGGCCTCGCCATGTCTCAGCGGTTCTCAGACCAGCAGATCGTCGGTGAAGAACGGGCGGTCCTCATCCGTCGCTTCGCCGTTGATGAAAAGTTGCGCCAGCTCGAACGCATCCGCGCCGACCTCGCGGCCAAGCTGTCGGCCGTTGACATCGCCCTCGTTGAAGTGGATGCCGCCGAAGAGCCGTGACAGACCTGCCTCGTCCGCGCCGTCGCTGAACGTATCCCATTCAAGCGTGACCTCCTCCGCCGGCACGCCGCGCTCGAACTGGATCGTGTCCGGTGCGAAATCGACGAACCCTCCGAAATCGTCCGAGCCGGTGAAGAGCTTCAGAACCTCGGCGCCCGCGGCGGAGAACGCCGAGTGGCCGGAGGTATACTCCGCAAAGGGCGGCGAGGGGTCGGCGCCCGGGCGCTGGAAGGTGATGAAGTTCTCCGCCAGGATCGTCTTGGTCCCGATTCCGAACCCGTCTTCGTCGAACCCGCCGAAGGCATCGATGACGAAGCCGAACTCGCCGGTCACCTCGTCCTGCCCGAACTCTCCGATAAGGCCCAGCTCTCCGAGATCGCGGATGGCGCGGACCGGGCGGGCATAGTCGTAGAAGACCTTTGCCTCCCAGGTGGCGATACCCGCATCCATCACCGCGTTGCCGAGGGCAAAGAAGAGCTGGGCATCCTCGTCGAGCGAGTTGTCGTCGCGCGCCGAGACGAACTGGCCGAAGGTCATCCAGGTGCCCGGCGGGAACGCGGTACCGCCGCCATCCTCCCAGAACTCCGCGATGATCTTCTCCTCATCGGTCAGGTTGGCCGAGAAGTCGATGACTTCGAGCGCCTGATTGATGAATTCCTCATTGATGACGGTGCCGATCAAGCTCTTGTCCACCGCGAAGGTGTTGCCCTCGAAGGTGATGGTCTGGTCGTCGAAGTTCAGCACGGCCCCGTCGAACGCCTCGGTGAAGAAGCCCTGGGGCGCCACCGGGCGGACGCCGCTGAAATCGGTGTTGCCGTCGGCGTCCTCGGCGATTGCAAAGCTTTCGACATCCTCCCATTGCGGGGTGAGGAAGCTCTGCCGCCCGTTGTTGCCCTCCTCCGGGTCGAGCGGCACGTTCTCGGGCGTCCACTTCGTGATGTCGTTGATCTCGAGCGGGCCAGGGTTGGTGGGCGTGAAGGCGCCGGTGTATCCACCCGCTTGGTTCGACCCGTCGAGACCGCGGAGTGCGAGGAGGTCATTGGCAGCATCGATGCCAAGCGCCGCCTCGGGGCTCGTGGTGTCGGCGGGGTCGAAGCCGAAGCGCTCCTCCAACACCTTGACGTAGAGATCCTCGACATCCGGGAAGAGATTGCGCAGCACGGTCAGCGCCGCAAAGCTCATCGCCTTGGTCTTCGCATCGTCGCCGAGGCCGGTGAGCGCGCCGGTCAGTGCCCCGTTGTTCCCGTCCTGATCGAAGGAGACCCGCACCGCGTCTGCGTCGAACGAGGACCAGGCATCGTACATCGCGGTGTGCATCATCGCATAGGCGCGCGAGGCGATTGTCGGGCCGACCGGTGTTTCCGTGTCGATCACGGCCTGCTGCACCACCCGGTCCCAGATGACGCTCACGCCGGGATCGGTGTCGTTGACGGTCACGACCTGGGTGCCGCCGCCGACCTGGATGTAGGGAAGGGCATCCGGGTCGAAATCCTCGCGGATCTCGTCGATGGTGAAGCTGCGGTCGAGGAACTGGAACTCCTCATAGTTCTTCGTGACCATCTCCTCGCCGGTGAAACGGTCGGCGAAGATCACCTTGTTGCCCTGGAGCGTGACGTCGAAATCGCCGGCGTTGAAGTTGAAGATCAGGGTGTCCTCGCCGCGCCCGCCATTGGTGAAGCCGACCAGATCACCGATTTCCAGCGTGTCGTCGCCCGAGCCGAGGCGCGCTTCCTTCGCGCCATTCGTCAGGATCACGGTGTCGTTGCCGCCGCCGGTCCGGATCGTTCCCGCCAGACCGTCGATGCTGATATGATCGTTGCCACTGCCCGAGCGGACCTCGGCCACGCTGCCCTGGGCGTCGAGCGTATTGTCGCCGCTGCCAAGGCGTACCGTTTCCGCGTCGCCTTCCAGGGTGACGTCGTCATTGCCCTGACCGGTTCGGACGGTTCGCGTGTCGACCTCCACCGTCAGCGTGTCGTCGCCGCCACGGGTGTTGATCAGCGCGATTTCCGTGTCGATGGTCGTGGTCTCGTCACTGCCGGTGCCGCGAAACGAGCCCTCGGTGGGCAGGCCGCCGGTCAGGTCCTCCAGAAGCGAACAGAGCTCCTCCAACGAGACGCCGAGCGGCGTCCCGATCGAATTGTCACTACTCATGATCAGATCCTTCAACTTGCTGCGGTGGTGGGGACCACAGTTTACCGTGACCAACGCACTGGGCGTTCTAAAACATTGAATCTGAGAGACTTTCGGCAGGGAAAATTGTTTCGACCGATTGACAAAAACGAGCGTTCATGTTGCCGCCTGTTCGAATCTGCATCTGCGTCTTTAAGTTGTGTATCTGTTCAATTCTATCTGTGGGCGAAGATTGACGAGGTGCGGATTCTTTGAAGCAAGCTCGCGAGTCATCTCATTTTCTGCATCTTTTCTGGGGACCAATTCTGCGTCGAGAAAAGAGATCACGGAGTCGTGATGATTATTTCAGATTCTTCTGTGGGCTCTCGTGTGGAAAGGCTGGTGATCACGGTTCGTAACGTCATGGAAAAGACACCGGCCTCCCCGGAGGTGCATCGTGATTCCCAATGTGGATATCCGTCTTCGGCCTTCCATCCCCGGATCTCCCTTGTCATAAACGTCTGACAAAAGAAGGCCGACAGGGAGGGACGCATGCTCGGCAACATGCAGGACTGGCCGCTGAGGGTCAGCCACATCATCGACCATGCCGCGCGGTACCACACCAATCGCGAACTGATCTGCCGCTCGATCGAGGGGCCGATCACCCGCTCGACCTGGGGCCAGACGCAAGAGCGCGCCCGCAAGGTCACACAGATGCTCCGCCGTCTGGGCGTGAAGCCCGGTGATGTGATCGGCTGCATGGCCTGGAACACGATCCGGCATATGGAGATCTGGTACGGCGTTCCGGGTGCAGGGGCGGTTCTGCACACCCTGAACCCGCGCCTGTCGATCGAGCAGCTCACCTACATCATCGACCACGCCGAAGATCAGTGGGTCTTCATCGATCATGACATCCTCGCCGTGCTGGAGCCGGTCGCGCCCAACCTGCCGAAAGTCAAAGGCTATATTGTGATGACCGATCGCGAGCACATGCCCGAGACCTCGCTGCCCAACGCGCTCTGCTTCGAGGAATTGGTGGAGGCCGAGGACGGCGATGCCGGATGGGAGCCTGTGGATGAGCGCGCGGCCTGCGGGATCTGCTACACCTCTGGCACCACCGGCAATCCCAAGGGGGTGGTCTATTCGCACCGCTCCAACGTGCTGCATGCAATGGCAATGATCCAGCCGGACATGTTCGCGCTCAGCTCGAACGACTGGATGATGCCGGTTGTCCCCCTGTTCCACGCCAATGGCTGGTCGACCGGCTATGCGACCCCCATGGCAGGCGCGACCATGGTGCTGCCGGGCCGGATGATGGACCCGGCGAGCCTCTATCAGATGCTCGATCTGGGTGTCACCTGCACTGCGGCGGTGCCGACCGTCTGGCTACCGCTGCTCGCCTATCTGAATGAGACCGGCAACATGCTGCCGCATCTCGACCGGGTGGTGATCGGCGGCTCCTCCTGCCCGCGCGCGGTGATCGAGGCGTTCCAGAACATCTATGACGTGCAGGTGCTCCATGCCTGGGGCATGACGGAGACCTCGCCGCTGGGCTCATTCTGCACCTTCAAGCCGGAGGTTGCGAAACTGCCGCCTGAGGAGCGGATCGAGGTTCAGCTCAAGGTCGGCCACCCGCCCTTCACCGTCGATCTCGAGATCAAGGATGACGACAACAAGCTCGTGCCGTGGGACGATCAGAGCCAGGGCCGGCTCCTGATCCGCGGGCCGGGCGTCGTGAAGCGCTACCTCAAATTCGACGAGGACACGATCGACGCGGACGGCTGGTTCGACACCGGCGACGCGGCCACGATGGATGCAAACGGCTATGTCCGCATCACCGACCGGCTGAAGGACGTGATCAAGTCGGGGGGCGAGTGGATCAGCTCGATCGAGATGGAGAATGCGGCCGTCAGCCACCCGGAGGTGTTCGAGGCCGCCGCCGTCGCCATGCCGCACCCGAAATGGGACGAGCGCCCGGTTCTGATCATCGTGCCGATGCCCGGCAAGAGCCCGGATCCGGACAGCATCATCGATCTCCTCCGCCCCCATTTCGCGAAATGGCAATTGCCGGACGAGATTCTGTTCAGAAATGAGATTCCCCACACCGCAACTGGCAAGATCTCAAAGCTCAACCTACGTAAGATGCTGAATGAGGAGGGCTACAGGTTGCCCGATCAGCGGTAATCTGGGCCGGATGAGCACGTGAGCCGGAAATGTCAGGGCCGCGCGTGCAATGGAGCGAAAGGATGTAACCTATGCTCATGCGTCTTGCTTTACCGCTGCTGCTCGCGGCCAGTCTGCAGGGCTGTGTCGCTGTTCTTGCCGGAACCGGGGGCGGCCTGATCGTCGATGAGGGTATCATCGAGAATGACGGCGCCTTCGATCCGCTGGAGAACACCGAGGTGGGTCGAACGATCTACGAATAGACCGCGAATTCACGTTATTCTCCGCGTCGGCGCATACGGCCTAGCCTTGTGAGCGATAAGATCATATCATTCAGCTACTGATTTTACGCGTTTATTGTGGCGAGGGGGATCTCGATGGAAACCGTGCGTGCCCGCTATTCGGGCGACCGATCGACTCTGTTCGATTTAGCAGCCAAATCCGGGTTGCTGACGATACTGACGCTAGGCATCTACCGGTTTTGGATGGTGACCAAGCTCAGACAGTTCTATTGGTCTGCGATCCAGATCGAGGGTGATCCTCTGGAATACACCGGCCGCGCATTGGAAAAGCTGCTTGGCTTCCTGATCGCGCTTGTGATCCTTGCGATCTATCTGGGCGTCGTGAACATTCTGCTGACTTTCCTTGGGCTCTCGGTGACCGGCGGTGACCCATTGATCGCTCAACTTGCCATCAATCTCTCCATCCTCGCGACCCTGCCCCTCATCTTCTATGCCCAGTACCGTGGCACAAGCTATGTATTAGCCCGCACCAGTTGGCGAGGCATACGCTTTGGCCTGAAGCCAGGTGCGTGGGGATACACGATGCGGGCCTTGGGTCTGGTGCTGCTCTCGATCGTCACCTTTGGGATTATGTATCCATACCAGCACTTCAAGCTGTCAAAATACATCACTGACCGCGCGGCATTCGGATCGCAAAGCTTCGTGCAGGAGGGCAGGTGGACCCTGCTCCTGAAGCCTTGGCTCGCGGTGTGGGGCACAATCATAGGTGGGGCGATACTGATCGGCGGACTTGCCAGCTCTGGTTCTGGCGGCTCGGTCTTGGTTTCTCTGCTCGGCGTGGCTCTCTATGTCGTGATTTTCTTTGTGAGCACGCGCTATTTCTTTGTCGCTTTCCAGAAGATCTGGTCGCACAAGCGATTGGGAGAGACCCGGTTCACCAGCAAGATCGATCCGACCCAGTGCACGATGATCACGGCCGGGGGGGCTATCATGGTCGGCCTTGCCTCGATTGTCATCGCCGGTTTGATCGGTGCCGCGGGCTATCTGCTCGGAACGCTGCTGTCGGATGTATTCACCGGCAGTGTCCGGCTCGCTCTCCCGGTTGGTCTGGCATCAATCCTCGGCTACCTCTCTATGATCGTGGTTGCCTTTGCGTTGAGCAATGTTCTGATTACGCACAGAATTATGGCCCAGAAGGTCGGTTCAATGGAGATCGAGAACCTTGCAGCAATGGCACAATCCCAGCAGCGTGCAAGGGAAGAGGCCACTGAGGCCGGCGGTTTCGCCGATGCGCTGAATGTTGATGTCGGGATTGGCGTCTGAGCGTCAGGCGCGCTGCACTTTTGCCGCGATGTCACGGGTGACGAGAAGATCGAAGGCAAGTTTGAGTGTCGGGTGGCGTGAGATCAGCCGGTCCAGCCGCTCGCGGTCCCAGGCGACGTAGTTGCTGCCCGGATCCAGCGCGACCGTGGCGCTCGCAGCCGCGTTGGTCACCATCGCCAGCTCGCCTATGAACGTCTGTGCGCTATAGCTGAACCGCCTGCCTGCCTTCTCCAGCCGGATATCCCCGTCGATCACATAGTAGAGTTCATCGGGCCGGTCGCCCTCGCGCGTCAGAACGGTCGACCGCCCGGCTCGGCGGAACGAGGCGATCTTCATCAGGCGGCGGAAATCGCCGGGACGGATGTGGTTGAACATGGCGTAGAGCCGCTCCTCGTCCGAGGACATCTGAAAACATGTCCGGTCGCGGATGATCTGGACGATGATGAACAGGTTCGCGCAGCCAAGCGCCGTGCCCCAGAAGATCGCGTCCCAGAGCGGGGTGTCGGGATAGAGCCGATAGTAGGCGATGTAGAGCAGTGTCCCTACAAACAGCATGATCCGAAGGATAAGCTGGTCGCGGATCAGATAGCCGATCACCTGCGTCAGCGCCGCGAGATGGACCAGAAACGCCCAGCCGCCGAACTGAAATGCCGCAATGACCGTCTCAAACATATCCGCTTCCTTCGTACATGCGGCAACTATGCAGGGGCAGGTTTGTGGCGTCGGTGACGATTTTTACACGGCGAGATTGGCTGGGGGGAGAATGGCGTCGCGCTCGATACGTCCGCTGCCTTCGCGGGGTGCCTAAAGGGTTCCTTCCGACCAGTCGATCACCAGATCGAACCAGCCCGGTGGTATCTCGTGGCCCCCTGAAAACGTCGCAAAACCAAAGCGCTGACCATTCGCGCACTCGGACCAGAGTTCGAGGGCGAAGCGGCCGGAGACGCCTTCGGTCCCGCCCCGGCAATTGGCTTTCGAGAGCAGGGTCTGCAGGCTCTTCTCCGCACTCTCCCACCCGATCCAGCCGTCTTTCGGTTCCTCGCCCTCGATAGGCAGCACCAGGTCGCGGTCGCCATGGCCGTGCAGCAGGCTGAAACGCGGGGTGCGCCGCCCGCAGGACTCCGGCCTGCCGCGCGCCAGCGTGCCGCCAAGGGTGGCGACGGAGCTAAACGGCAGCCGGGTGCTCGCACAGGCGAAGTACCACGCGAAGGTCGCGCCGTTCGAGAAGCCGGACAGGATGATCCGGTCCGGGTCCACAGGAAAACGGGCGACGGCATCCGAGATCGTGTTCCGCGTGAACTGGTAATCGTCGCGCGTTCCGCGTCGGCCCTCGAAAATCCAGCCTGTCCCGGTCTCCCCGCCCGCATACTGGACGTCGAGCGCGGTGGGCGCGATCAGGCCGTAACCACGTTCGAGCGCGGCCCGGCGCAGCGGGCCGGAGATGATCCGCGCCCCGGAGCCTTTTGAGCCATGCATCATCACGATGACCGGGAAGGGGCCGTCTCCTTCGGGGAGTGCGATGTGATAGATGCGTTGGCCCACTTTGCAGGGTATGTCTGCGCTGCCGCAGGCCAGCGTCGCCTCGGCCGGGCCACTGGACCCGACACCACCAGCCAGACCGTCGAGGATACTTGCGAGATCGGGCGTCTCAAGCGTGAGCGGGCGCGGCAGGATCACCCAGAGAAAGAAAAGCCCGCTGATCAGGGAAAGATAAGCCGCAATCCGAAACATGAAATCTCTATTGCCCGTGCGATCAATCGCCTAGCTGTAAGCATTATTCCAGTGATGCCGGGGCGGCAAGCGCCCCGGAAAGTCTCAGTGATTGCCGCGGACCAGCCGGTCGTAGCTTTCCGTCATGTCGCGGGTCAGGGCGCCGACCTCGAAATTGTAGCCGTCGATCGCGCCTACGGGGGTGACCTCGGCGGCCGTGCCGGTAAGCCAGCATTGCTGGAAACTCTCCATCTCGGCGGGCTCGATATGGCGCTCGACCACCTCGACCCCGCGCTCCTTGAGCATCTGGATCACGGTCTGGCGGGTGATCCCGTCGAGGAAGCAGTCCGGGTCCGGCGTGTGCACGACACCGTCCTTGACAAAGAAGACATTCGCCCCGGTCGCCTCGGCCACATAGCCGCGGTAGTCCATCATCAGGGCGTCCGAGCAGCCTTTCGCTTCGGCCGCATGCTTGGACATGGTGCAGATCATGTAGAGACCGGCCGCCTTGGCCTTGCAGGGGATCGTCTCGGGCGAGGGGCGTTTCCACTTCGAGATGTCGAGCTTCGCACCCTTCATCTTCGCATCGCCGTAATAGGCGCCCCACTCCCAAGCCGCGACCGCCATGCGGACCGGGTTTCGCGCGGATGCGACACCCATGTCTTCGCCGGAGCCGCGCCAGCAGACCACGCGGACATAGGCGTCGCTCATATCGTTCGCCTTCATGACCGCATCCTTCGCGGCCTCGATCTCATCGACGGTGTAGGGGATCGGGATATCCATCTGCTCGCCCGAGAACAGCAGCCGCTCGGAATGCGCCTCCGACTTGAAGATATGTCCGCCATAGGCGCGCTCCCCCTCGAAGACGCTCGAGCCGTAATGCATCGCGTGGGTCAGGATATGCACATTGGCCTCGCGCCAGGGCACCATCCGGCCGTCCAGCCAGATCCATCCGTCGCGATTGTCATAGGCTCCATCAGCGGCCATGGTCGTTTCCTCACAAAATCCCCTATGGGATGTTTCCATTTATTTCGTTCCGGATGCCTTTGGCGACATTTCCAGTCTCCAGAACGCGACGGGAGGTATCATCGGGCTGGTAATCAGTCAATAAGGCTGACATAATTAGTGAAGAGAGGCTCCCATAAGGCCTCATACGCAGAGGGGCATGACATGCCGAAACCTCCGGGCACCCGCCCGACCGTCGGGGGGTTCAACCGGTCCGACCAGTTGCTGTACCTGACCGACGAGCAGTTGCGTCAGGGGATAGAGCTGATGTTCTTCGCCTATCGCGACTTTACCTCCGACCCGGATCAGGTTCTGGCCGAGAGGGGGTACGGGCGTGCGCATCACCGTGCGATCCACTTCATCAAGCGACGGCCCGGGATCTCGATCGCGGGCCTTCTCAACATCCTGCAGGTGACCAAACAGTCGCTCAACCGGGTGCTGCGCCAGCTTGTCGAAGACGGCCTTGTCACCTCGCGAACCGGCGAGGTGGACCGGCGGCAGCGTTTGCTGCATCTTTCCGAGGCCGGCCAGGACCTGGAGCGTCAGCTCTCCGAGCTACAGCGCGCCCGAATCCGCCGGGCCTATGCAGAAGTCGGGCCGGAAGCGGTCGCCGGTTTCCGTTTAGTGCTCGAGCAGATGATAAATGAAGACCAGCGCGACGAGGTTCTCTCTCTCGTCGGGCAACAAAGTGAATAAACGGGGGGGCGGTATGACCGCGGAAGACGACCTCGCACCGAGCCATATCCTCATCATTGATGACGACTCGCGGATCCGGGACCTGCTCAGGCGGTTCCTGTCGCGCCACGGCTATATCGTGACCACGGCCCGTGACGCGGCCCATGCCAGCCGCCTGCTGGTCAACCTCGCCTTCGACCTGCTGGTGGTCGATGTGATGATGCCCGATGAGGACGGCATCAGCTTCACCAAACGGATGCGCAACGAGATTGACTCCCCGATCCTGCTTCTCACGGCCAAGAGCGAAGTCGAGGACCGGATCGTCGGTCTAGAGGCCGGGGCAGACGACTACCTCGCCAAACCGTTCGAGCCGCGCGAATTGCTGCTCAGATGCGCGGCGATCCTGCGCCGGGCGATCCCGCAGGCCGAGCCGGATGCGCCGCCCAAGGTGCTGGCGCTGGGGCGCAACCGCTATGACATCCTGCGCGGCGAGCTGATCTGCGACGGCGAGCCTGTGCGCCTGACCTCGACCGAACAGGCGCTCATGCGGGTCTTCTCGGTCAAGCCGAACGAGCCTGTCAGCCGGGAGCGTTTGGCGGAGGAGCTGGGCGGCACGGATGGCGGGGTGCAGGAGCGTGCGGTGGACGTGCAGATTACCCGGCTGCGCCGCAAGCTGGAGATCGATCCGAAAAGCCCCCGCTACCTTCAAACCGTGCGCGGTTCGGGCTACATGCTGACCCCGGATTGACTGTCAACTCAGACTGACAGTGCTCGATTGCCTCCGGAGATTTACGCCGCTACGATGCCGTGATGCCCGTCCTGGTTTACACCCATCCCTACAGCCACAGGCACGTCACACCCCCGGGCCATCCGGAGCGGGTCGATCGCATCGTGACGCTCGATGCCCTGCTGGCAGAGGCGCCGTTTGCGGACTGGCCGCGCGCCGACCCGCCTCAGGCGGGCGATGATGCGCTCAAGCGTGCCCATGATGCGGCCTATGTGGACAAGATCATCGCGGCCTCGCCTGCGGATGGGTGGGTCAGCCTCGACCCCGACACCCATATGTGCCCGGACAGTCTGGTGGCCGCGCGCCACGCGGCGGGCTCGAACATCGCTGCCGTCGATGCGGTCCTCGACGGCACGGCGAAGGCCGCCTTTTGCTGCATGCGTCCCTGTGGCCACCATGCCGAGCGGGACAGGGCCATGGGCTTCTGCCTGTTCGACAGTGTCGCCGTCGGTGCGCTCCATGCGCTCGACGTGCGCGGGCTTGAGCGGGTCGCGATCATCGACTTCGATGTCCATCACGGCAACGGCACGCAGGATATCTTCGAGCGCGACGGTCGTGTCCTCTTCGCCTCGTCGCATCAGATGCCGCTCTACCCTGGCACGGGCGGCGCGCAGGAGACGGGTGTCGGCAATATCGTCAACGCGCCCCTCCCGCCGATGAGCGGCGGCGTTGAGATGCGGTCGGCCTATACGGGAAAGATCCTGCCGGCCGTGCATAAGTTTGACCCGCAGCTCGTGATGATCTCCGCCGGTTTCGACGCCCATCGCGACGATCCGCTGGCCAATCTGAACTGGTTGCCCGAGGATTTCGCTTGGGTGACCGAGGAAATCTGCAAGATCGCGGCGGAATGCTGCGAGGGGCGGGTGGTCTCGACGCTCGAAGGCGGCTATGACCTCGATGGCCTGAGGGCGAGTTGCCGGGCGCATCTCGAAGCCCTGGACTGCCATGTTGGGAGCCTCGCATGACCGACAAGCCGATTGCGGAAATGAGTTTCGAGGAAGCGCTGGCAGCGCTCGAGTCCGTCGTTGGACAACTTGAGGGTGGCCAAGTGCCGCTGGAGGAGTCGATCGCGCTATACGAGCGCGGCGATGCGCTGAAGAAACACTGTGAAGAGCGGTTGAAAGCCGCTGAACTAAAGGTGCAAAAGATCGTCGGCGGGACACCCGAAAATCCCGATCTCGCTGACTTTGATGCGAACTGATCGTGATTGGCTTGCAACCAGAGACTATGCAAGATGCCGCAAGAAAGACCGAATTTGGGGATCAATAAGTGACCGACCGCCCGAAGACACCACTCCTGGATCGCGTGAATACGCCGAGCGATCTGAAGCAGTTCTCGGATACCGAACTCGCCCAACTCGCCCATGAACTGCGTGCGGAGACCGTATCCGCCGTCTCGGTGACCGGGGGCCACCTTGGCGCTGGTCTTGGCGTGGTCGAGATGACCGTCGCGATCCACGCGATCTTCGATACCCCGCGCGACAAGCTGGTCTGGGACGTGGGCCACCAGTGCTATCCCCACAAGATCCTGACCGGGCGGCGCGATCGCATCCGCACCCTGCGCCAGGGCGGCGGGCTTTCGGGTTTCACCAAACGCTCGGAAAGCGAGTACGACCCGTTCGGTGCTGCGCATAGTTCTACCTCGATTTCCGCCGCCCTCGGCTTTGCCATGGGCCGGGAGATGGGCTGCGACACCGGCGACGGCATTGCTGTGATCGGTGATGGCGCGATGACCGCGGGCATGGCCTATGAGGCGCTCAACAACGCCGGCGGGCTCGGCAAGCGGCTGATCGTGATCCTGAACGACAATGAGATGTCGATCGCACCGCCGGTCGGCGCGCTTTCGAACTACCTCTCGCGCCTCTACACGCAAAGCCCGCTGCGGGACCTCAAACATGCGGCGAAGGACATGTTGGAAGCGGTGCCGGGCCCGTTCGGCAAGATGATGCGCGAAGGGGCACACCGCGCCGAGAGTCTGATGAAGCACATGACCGTCGGCGGCACGATGTTCGAGGAGCTTGGCTTCGACTATATCGGCCCGATCGACGGCCACGATATGGAGCAGCTTCTGACCGTGCTCCGTTCGGTCAAGGAGCACGCGACGGGCCCGACCCTGATCCACGCGCTGACTGTGAAGGGCAAAGGCTATGCCCCGGCCGAGACCGCGGCCGACAAGGGCCATGCGCGGGCAAAGTTCGATGTCATCACCGGCGAGCAGAAAAAGGCGCCTTCGAATGCCCCTTCCTATACCAAGGTCTTCGCCAACGCCCTGATCCAGGAAGCGAACGAGGACGACCGGATTTGCGCGATCACGGCGGCGATGCCCGATGGAACCGGCCTCGATGTCTTTGGCAAGGTCCACCCGGACCGGACGTTCGATGTGGGCATCGCGGAGCAGCATGGCGTCACCTTCGCCGCCGGGCTTGCCGGCGCGGGCATGCGCCCCTTTGCGGCGATCTACTCGACCTTTCTGCAGCGCGGCTACGACCAGGTCGTGCATGACGTGGCGATCCAGGGCCTGCCCGTGCGCTTCGCGATCGACCGGGCCGGGCTTGTCGGCGCCGATGGTCAGACCCATGCGGGCAGCTTCGATGTTGGATATCTCTCGAACCTGCCTGGCTTCGTGGTCATGGCCGCTGCGGACGAGGCCGAGCTTGTGCACATGGTCGCCACCGCCGCGCAGCTCGACGATTGCCCCTCGGCCTTCCGCTACCCGCGCGGCGAAGGCGCAGGCGTCGAGATGCCTGAGCGGGGCAAACCCCTCGAGCTTGGCAAGGGGCGCATTGTCCGCGAGGGCTCAAAGATTGCCTTGCTCTCCTTCGGCGCCCGCTTGCAGGAGTGTTTGAAGGCGGCAGAGGAGCTCGAGGCCCGCGGTCTTTCGACGACCGTGGCCGATGCCCGGTTCTCCAAGCCGCTCGACCGGGACATGATCCTCAATCTCGCCCGCAACCACGAGGCGCTGATCACGATCGAGGAGGGTGCGGTCGGCGGTTTTTCCTCACACGTTCTGCATCTCCTGGCCCATGAAGGTGCGCTGGAGAGCGGCCTGAAGGTCCGCCCGATGGTCTTCCCCGATATCTTCATCAATCAGGACAGCCCCGCGAAGATGTATGATGTGGCGGCGATGAACGCCCCCCATATCGTGGATCAGGCGCTCCTGGCTCTGGGGCAGATCGATCACGCCGCACATGGCTGATTGCCGCTGAGGCGGGATCCGGCTATCCGTCAGTGATGCCGGATAGGGGGTGGACGATCTGGGATGTGTCGGGGGTCGTGCTTGCGATCCTCATACTGGTGACCGTGGCGCGCGGCCACCAGGGCTTCATGATGGATGATGCCTATATCGCGCTCAGATACGCGATCAACTTCGCCGAGAGCGGCCAGCTTGCTTGGAACCCGGGAGAGCGGGTCGAAGGCTACACAAACTTCCTGTTTGTCGTGGCGCTCGCCGGGCTGATCAAGCTGGGCCTGCCGTCGATCGCGACGGTTCACATCGTCACCTACGCAAGCCTCTTGGGGCTGGTCGCGACCGCAACTTTCATGTTCCGGCGGCTCGCGCCGGGTGAGAGCAATGCGCCGGCTCGGGCCATCGCGCTTCTCGCACTCGCGGTGACGCCTGCCCTCGCGATCTGGACCGAGGGCGGGTTGGAGACGGTGCCACTCGCCTTTCTGCTCGGCCTCGGCACGCATCTGGCGCTGCGAGCGGTGATGGAGGGTCATGGGCCGCTCAGCAGTCTCCTTGCAGCTCTGCCCTTCGCGATGGCGGTTCTGACGCGCAACGATGCGGTCATCTTCGTGGCGGGCATCGGGCTCGGCCTGATCATCGGGACCAAGGGGGCGATGGGATGGCGCATCCTGCGGGCCTGTCTGACAACCCTTCCCGCGCTCGCGGCCCTCGGGGCCCACATGCTCTGGCGCATGGATTACTACGGGGAGATCCTACCGCTCACAGCGCATGCGAAACTTGGTGTCCCAACAGAGGCTTGGGGTCATCATGCGCTGAACTACTTGCTGCTCGCCGTTTTCGCGGCTGGCACCGTCTATGCGGGCCTCATCGCGGTCGCGATCCGGACCGTGTTGGGCAGGGTGCCGCGCCGCGCCTTGATCCTTCTGGTTCCGGTCATCGCCCACATGATCTACGTCGCGGGCGTCGGGGGCGACTTCATGCCAGGCGCACGGTTCTTCGCGATCCTGGTCCTGCCGTCCGCAGCGCTGCTCCTGATTGCAATCGCTGAGGTGACCATCCTCAAACAACTCGTCATCGGGACAAACACTGTGGCCTTGCTCTATGTGCTCGGAACCCCGCTGCAAAACCAACCCGCTGACCCGGTTGTCATGCATGGCAAGGCCGTGGGAGCGCATATCGCGCAGACCTGGCCCGACGGCAGTGTGGTTGCACTCAACACGGCTGGCGCGATACCTCATTTTGCGCCGGGCATGCTCTACATCGATATGCTTGGTCTCAACGATCCCGTCATCGCTAAGCGCGAGCCTGTTCCGATACTCTCGCCACGCCAGCGCAGTCCCGAGCATGCGAAGGGGGATAGTGCTTTTGTCCTCAGCCGGCAACCGGATTTCATCGTTCTGGGAAGGGCTGATGGCACAACCGCTGACAACCCGTTCTATCTCAGCGATTTCGAGCTCGTGGCGAGTGCCGAGTTCGATCGATGCTACCGCATGGAGGTCGAGTCTCTGCAACTCCCGGATGTCCGTGGCGCTGGGGACATGCAAAACCCGTTTCCTTTCACGTATTTTCGGCGTCTCTGCCCATGAGTCCCCCCTTGGTCTTTTGCCGGGACGGGTTACATGGCGCGCCATGAAGCGCCTGTCCGATGCCGAATGGCAGACCCATCCGCTCAATCGCCTCTCAGGAGGCATGCTCGCCGTTCTGCTGTGGACGAGCGCGCAGCTCCTCTTTTCGCTGCTCCTCATCGTAGCGTTCCTGACAGAGGGAACCGGGGTCGTGTTCCTCGACGGCGTGCCGGATGCCTATGAATGGTGCCTCTGGGTGGCGATGATCGCCGGGCCGTTCCTGATCGTGCCGTCGATTCTGACCAAGCGCCCCTCCGTGCCCTGGCTCTTCACCGGGTACATCCTGCTCACCTTCCTTCTCCTGATCGGGGCCGAGGCGTTTGAGCTGAACTGGTTCTCCGCCGCCCGGTATGCCGAGCCTGGCGGCTGGATCCCCTCCGCCATCTTCGCGGCCGCCGTCTCGGTCGATCTGATCGTGATCCGCTATCTCTTCCTCGGCCGCCGCCCGAACGTCATCTTCCGCCGCAGAGAGATCGCATGACCGCGTGGCGCGAACTCACGGCGGAGGAGTTCTACGAGCATCCTCTCAATCGCATGCGCGGCGGCATGGGCTTCACGCTGACCTGGATCGGGTTTCAGAGCCTGTTTGCCCTGGTCCTCCTGATCCTGCTCGTCACCCTGACCGAAGAGATGATCGACCCGCTGCTGCCACAGACCTATGAATGGGCAAGCTGGGCGTTCCTGCTGACCGGCCCGCCCATCGTTCTCTGTCTCCTGATCTGGCGGGTGGCCTGGGCGCCGGCGATCTATCTGGCCTATTTCGTCGGTGTCTTGCTCTTCGAATTCATCGCCGAGGTCTGGTCGCCCTTCTTCCTCGACCCGGCCACCTACACCACCGGCGACGGCCTGATCGCGCTCGCGGTCTTCCTGAGCTTCACGGTCGTGGACCTGATCGTCCTGCGCTACCTCTTCTTCTCGGAACGCGCCAATGTGATCCTGCACCGCCGGGCCCGGGCCTGATGGTTCGTCTCGATCAGCGGCTGGTCGAGCTTGGCCTCGCTCCCAGCCGCGCCCGCGCGCAAGCCTTGATCGCGGCAGGCGCGGTCGAGGTCGGCGGCACCGTCGTCACTAAACCGGGCCGCAAGACGGAGCCTGAGGCGGTGATCCGTGTGACGGCCGAGCCCAACCCATGGGTCAGCCGGGCAGCACTCAAGCTCGACCATGCGCTCGACACGTTCGGCCTGGAACCCGGCGGGCGGGCGCTGGATGTCGGCGCCTCCACCGGCGGGTTCACCCAGGTGCTCCTCGCTCGGGGGGCGGCGTATGTGCACGCGCTCGATGTCGGCCATGGCCAGCTTCACCCGACGATCGCAGCCGACCCCAGGGTCATCCCGCATCAAGGTGTTAATGTGCGGGAAATCTCTGAGGGGCTGATCCCGCCTGTCGACTGGATCACTGCCGACGTCTCCTTCATCTCGCTTGCCAAGGCGCTGCCCCGCGCCCTGACGCTCGGCCTGCCAGGGGCGCATCTCGTCGCCCTCGTCAAACCGCAGTTCGAGGTCGGCCCGCGTCAGACCGGCAAGGGCGTCGTACGCGACCCCGCCTTGCACCGAAGCGCCTGCGAGGGCGTCGCCCGGTTCCTCTCCTCCTCCGGCTGGCAGGTGACGGGCGAGACCGAGAGCCCTATAACCGGCGCGGATGGCAACCGCGAATTCCTCATCGCGGCGGTGAAATCGGACTGAGGCATCCATGACGCAGGAGGTCACGATCGCCTCGCTTGGCGCGCGGGGCGACGGGATAACCGACGACGGGCTCTATGTCCCCTTCACGGTGCCGGGCGACCGGGCGATCGTCGACCCGCAGGGCGACCGTGCGCGCCTTGTCCAACTGCTCGCTCTGGGGCCTGAGCGTGCCGAGCCGCTGTGCCCGCATTTCACCCAGTGTGGCGGCTGCGTGGTGCAGCATTACGCGGACGCCGCCGTGGCGGATTGGAAGACTGGTATCATCACTGCTTCTCTCGCATCCCGGGGCATCAGCGGGGTCGAGATCCGCCCGATGATCACCTCGCCGCCCGCCTCCCGCCGCCGTGTCGCGCTCTCGGCAAGGCGAACGAAGAAGACCATCCAGATCGGCTTTCATGCGCCGGGCAGCGACCGGATCGTCCCGATCTCCGCCTGCGCCGTCGCCCGGCCCGAACTGGTCGCGTGTCTGCCCCGGCTGGAGGAGCTGATCTCCATCGGCGCCAGCCGCAAGGGCGAGATCCGCCTCGCACTGACTCTCACCGAAGGCGGGGTCGATGTCGCGATTAGCGGGGCCAAGGAGATGAGCGGGCCCGAGCGTGCCCTCCTCTCCGGTGCCGCGAACCGGGCAGGGATCGCGCGCCTGACATGGAACGGCGATGTGGCACTGACCCGCTCGCCCCCGACCGTCCGGCTGGGCCGGGCGCGGGCGACGCTCCCGCCCGGCGGCTTCCTCCAGGCGACGGCGGAGGGCGAGGCAGCGCTTGTTGCCGCCGTGCGCGAAGCGGTGGGCGATGCGCGGCGGATCGTCGATCTCTACGCCGGCGTCGGTACATTCACACTGCCTTTGGCCGAGCAGGCGTCTGTGCGTGCCTTCGAGGGGTCGGGTCCGGCCGTGGCGGCGCTCGACACCGCGTGGCGCGGGGCGGAGGGGCTGCGTGAGGTGACGTCCGAGAAACGGGATCTGGCGATGCGGCCTCTCCTGGCGCGGGACTTCAAGGATATCGAGGCCGTTGTGATCGACCCGCCCCGGGCAGGCGCCCTCCGCCAGACCGAAAATCTAGCGACCAGCGGCGTGCCCCGGATCACCGCGGTGAGCTGCAACCCGGCAACCTTCGCCCGCGACGCGCGGGTTCTGTTGGACGCGGGCTACACCCTCGACTGGATCCAGCCCGTAGACCAATTCCGCTGGTCTGCCCACACCGAACTCGCCGCGCAGTTTACGCGGCTGGGTTCGTGACCGGACATCAGGCAAACAACGCCTAGAACAAAACTCGGGTCTAAAGGCAGCCGCAAACGGCAAGACAAGGGCCTCTAATGCCTACGCTTTTGGCGTGTGGCAAACCGCTTCAATGTTATGCCCGTCGGGATCGAGAACGAAGGCCGCGTAGTAGTCCGGGTGATAATGCGGGCGAAGCCCTGGCGGCCCATTATCCGCCCCGCCCGCCCCGATTGCCGCCGCGTAGAACGCATCGACATCCGCCTGGCTCTCTGCCCGCAAAGCAACGTGCATCAGCCCGGTCGTTGCCCTCTCCTCAGCCAGCCAAAACCAAGGGCGATCATCGCCGTAGCCGGTTACCCGCACCCCGCCGGACTGCTCTTCGGGCACATCGAACAAGCGCCGGACGCCCAGCGGCGCGAACGCCCGATCATAGAAGCGCGTGGATCGGTCGAAATCGGCAACACCAAAAGTGATATGATCGATCATCTCATACGCTCTCCACGAATGAGCGTTCCTTATGTCTCACGACACCAGAGAAGGTGGAGAAAGCGATCCCGAATTCCCTCCCGCAGTCGGCGTTCTCTGAAGCGAACAATGCTGCGAAGCGCAGCGTCAGTCAATTTGGGCTCCGAGCCGGACTTCTCGCCATCGCGACAGTGCAAGTGATACTCTGGAAATTGGTTGTTCGCGTCGCATACCTGCCACTCGCAAAGCATGCTCGATGTCGCGAGGCGTTCTTGGAAAGCGGGCCTTGACCGGTTCGGGCGAAGTTCGATGCATCCGAAGAGGGCATTGTGGACAAAGCGGACGTTGCGAATACTCACTTGTTGGTAGGATGATATCTCCCGTTTACGGTGCCAGAGAGGACAAAATGCGACGGTTTTGCATGCACATTTGGTGGTGACACAGCAGATAAGTGAATTAGTTGATGACCAGCCCCGTTGACAGACAAATGCTGTTTTACATGTTCAGCCGTTTCGACAGTTGGGTGGATCCTGAGTTTTCCTACAAGAAGGTTTCGGAGACCGAAATCTTCAGCCCAAACGCCTCCAAAATTCAGTGTCGTCCACTCAAGGTGCCTGATTGGGATCTAGATTGGAAAATGTATGATCTTGTTGTTCCTGAATCTGAATCCAACAGATTTTTTTCTGAGGTAGAAATTGCCGAGGGTCTGCTTGCGCAAACGCCTGACGTCTTTCCGCTTGGTAGAGACTTATACATGTCTGAACGCGCGCGAGAGGCTTTGACTTTGCTCGGTTCAGGCGATCAGAATTTCATTCCGACGAAGGTCTCCAAAACTGGGCCTTCCGGTAAGTCTCGCAGCGACCTCTACATCGTCATTCCACGCATAGTCTTTTACAGTGACAGTGAGGAACACGAAGACATCTTTCCGGATATTGATTTCCACCCCAGCGCATTCAGAACACAACTTCACCAGATGCAGACAGAAACCGAGCTGACACAATTCCTAGGTCAACTGGGAATGTGGTGCCTTATCCCGCTGTATTCGGAACCGTTTTTCAGTCCACAGCTTTTTCAAAAACTGAGCCAGTCTGGAATAACCGGTTTGGATGAAGAAACGAGCGACTTGCACCTCCGGTACAACGGAGCCGAAACCATAGGTCACGTTTACCGAACAGGTCAGGCGTAGCGCCAGATTGCTGCACCTATGCTCGCTATTGGTGCTACAAAGACCGGTGCGTAAAATTTGCGCTGATGGAGATTGGGGGCGCTATCGTCGGACACAGATAAAGAAAACTCTGAACGCGAAAGGGCCAGAGCAGAACTGCTGGAACTGATGGAGACGATCAGTTAGTAGCATGATGCAGCCGGGTGGATGAGCAACTTAGAAAATGCATTGTGGGAGTTCAGGGCAGGAACGGAATATGGGCTGGGTACTATTTTACATGAGCATGCCGCCCGACTGAGCAGCCCAATCCGAGTGGTCCAGCTTGATAGTTAGTGCATGATCGGCCTCTGGTCCATCTGGACGATGGTCTCGGGTGCTGGCGGTCGGTAGCCCAACGCACTGTGCGGTCTCTTGGTGTTGTAGTGGCGCCTCCTTTCTTCGATGATGATCTGGGCTTCGCGCAGGCTGTAGAAGATTTCGCCATTCAACAGCTCGTCCCGCATCCTCCCATTGAAGCTTTCGCAGTAGCCGTTCTCCCATGGGCTGCCTGGTTCGATGAAGGCAGTTCTGGCACC
>JBCDDC010000019.1:0-103073 GCA_039180675.1 Pseudomonadota bacterium
CCGCCGCCGACTTCGCGAAATCACGATAGAGGGGACTTCGATCTGGAAGTTGTTTTTCCTGGCCGTGAACCGGATCCACCCTTCCTGCGTGATGTTGTGGCGACCAAGCGTGACAGCATCACTGACACGACTTGCCGTCCAGTATATCAGCTCCAGCGCGATCTGCCCGAACTCCGCGCTCGGATGGCAACCAGCAGCGCCAGAACTAAGGGTTCACCAAGCAAAACTCTAGCCGGCCGGAGGCGCCTTGAATGGGATGGCAGAGAACGCACTCACCCACTAACATTCGACCTGGGTCCGTGATTGGGGGCCGGCCAGAACTTACCTCAGAGCCAGTGCTAGAGGCGATCCGCCTCTAGCAGGCGGATGAACTCTCGCTTTAACAGGTGGTTGGCGCGCAGCGCGATGCCGATCGCGGCCCGCTTGCCCAGCACGTTCTGGCGGATGATGCACAGCGTGATGTCATGGCCGCCCGCCCGGCGGCGCAGGATGTCTGAAATGATATCCTCGTCCGAGAGGTCGGATGACCCGAGGCAGATCGTTCCCGGCACCCCGCTCGCGTGGATTTCACGGATGATCGAGCCGACCACCCGTTCGGTGATCTCGCGATGTTCCTTGTAGGTCGTCATCATGAAATGCAGGTGGCGGGGGCGCCAGCCCTCCTCCCAGGCCTTCTCGCCCGCGTCGCGCAGTGCCGGATAAACGCAACGACCGAAGAGGAAGGCCCGCAAGGTGTGGGTGAACCACCACCCATAGCGCCAGATGCCGAGGGCCCCCATCACAAAAGTAATTTCCTTCAGTTCCGGATCGTAGCGCGGATTTGGAACAGTCAGCAAAAGTGCGAAGCAAATCCCGAATTAGATCAAGAGCTTGAGCAAGACCGGCGGCGACCATTTCTCGACCCGAGAGGGCGCATCCGCCATCTGCCGTCGATCTTGGCCACATCGACATCATCAGACATCAGAGCCGTCCGCCTCGGAACTGATCACAGATTCCTCAAGCACCGTCGCATCACGGCGGGTGAAGAGTGTGACAGCCGGAAGGCCCGCCGGCAGGGAGTCCAGACCCGAAGTCGCCGAGTCGATTGCCAGTGTAACCCGGGCAGACTGGTCGTCAGGGCCCCGCCAAGTGCATTGCGAACGCTGCTCGTCAACGAAGCCGGAGGTCCGGTCGATCCGGATGACGCGAGCGGCGATCTTGCGATCGAGCGAGGGCACGAAGATCAGCGCCTCATCACCATGGCCGATCTCAAGTATTTCTTCTTGGGTCAAGAAGGCTTCGACATCCGGAATCGTATCCTTCTCTAGCGCGACAAGTGGGTCGCTACGGAGCAGGCGCGCACCCTCCTGATGCATGATTTCAACGATCCGACCCTTCCATGGGGCCCGGATCTCCTGTTCGGAGCTGGCATCCAGAAGATCTTCAAGCCGGGCGGCCATACTGTCCCTCGCCGAGCGTGCCTCGGCGATATCCAGCCGCAGGAGATCAGGATCGACGACGAACTCGCAGCCATTTTAGTGGCGCACCTATGACGCGTCGAACAACACGCTGTTCCGCTCACGCATCAGCCGTGCCGAGCGCAGGCGTGCTTCGGCGAGCGCGAGAGCAGCCTGAGCCTCCTCGACCGCTTTGTCCGAGACATGTCCTTTCGCGAGGAGAATTGTGGCGCGCTAGCGCGCCCGGCGCAGCGTCTGCACCTCTTCCTCATGGGCTGCCACATTGGCGCCCGCCATGTCACGCTCTGTCCGGTAGATCAACCGGTACTCGGCAAGCCGGGTGCTTTCGATGTCGAACCGTTTCCTGAGCCGCTCAAGCGCTTCATCGGCTTCGCTCAACGCGATCCGCGCCTGGTCGATCTTCTGAGCCAATTCCGGATCGTGAAGACGCATGATCACGGCCCCGGAAGCCACCTCCGCACCGGTATGCGCCGCCATCTGAACCAGAAGCCCGTCCATCGGCATCTCGATCAGTTCGACCAGCCGCGAAATCACTGCGGTCTGAACCTCCATCCGGACGAAGTTGCCGTCGACCAAGAGGCCAATGTAGCCGGCGACCACGACGCCGCGCGCGATGTAGAAGCCGCTCACGAGCAGAGGCCAGATCGGCCGCGCTGTCTTCTTGGCATCATCCTCTTTCGGTTCATCGGGCGCCGTGGTGATCGGGTCGATTGGCGTATCGAGGCACAGGATCGTTTCGTCGACGCTGCTCATCCGACCGCGCACAAGACTGTCGATGAAGTGCTCCAGCAGCTCCTCACCACGTTGAACGATATCGGTGAAATCGAGCGCGCGTTCATTGTTGTCGCGCTCGATTTTCGATGCACTGCTTTCGACAGCCTGGACAGCAATCACGATCTCATAGCCCTGAAAGTCGAGATGGAGGGCGAGGTCGATCGGCTGATCCTCAGGGTGATCAGCACAAGAATCCGCCGGCAGCACAACACCCAGGCGCGCCCACTCGATCGCCCGGACGGGCTGATTTTGCCCAACAGACACCTTGATCAGTGCTATAGTGCCACATGCCCTGTGGCCGCAGGGACGCTCCCTGACAATCGTCACGATCAACTCGTCCGTTGCTCGCCTTTCAGCTACTGCGAGGCGGATCACCGGTCGAAATCACGGTAGTACATTCATAGTACCGGAGGGAGAGTGGCACTATCCAATTGGATTGCAGGAGAAGCGCAGGCTCGCGAAAGCCCGTTGTCAGCTGATTACGGAGCACGAGCCGATGATCAATCGTCAGAGCTTATTCTACAAGCGACAGTCGCGTTGAGGCTAATTCGTGCATTCGCGCCTTTCGCTGCATGAGACAGTCTGGGCTCCTGCGCGACCTTCACGGCGATCTGCTGACAAGGCCCCTACGCATCGTTCGTCGCGGCCCTTGGCGCACGTTCATCGAGCGCGTGGAAGTCGCACCGCTGCGTTGGACTTACTTCGTAGGTACTCAGATCGGCGCGTTCCGCCTCCTGTCGAGAATGGCGGGGGGGTACGATGCCCTACGGTCGAAACCGGGCTTCCGATGGGAGCGCATAGAGTTTGGAAAGACTCGCAGCCCTACACGCCTCGAGCGTTACGCTCCAATCTTAATTCTCGTCCAGATTGCAAAACGTGATTTTGCGCCAACGGCATCGTGGCACTACCAATAATGCTGGCAGGGTGCGGGACAGCGACTTCGGGCGTCAGGGCCAAGGGGTTTCTAGAACATGACACAGCAACCTGTTTTCGACCAGATCTTCTATTTCGGCGACAGCCTCACCGATGGTGGCGGCATCTTCAATCTGTCGAGTGCGGCCATCGACCTCGCCGATATGTTCGGTTTCGATACGTCGGGTCTCGTGCCCATTCCGATCAGCCCACCCTATGCCGGGGTTTTCTCTAACGGGCCGGTTTACGCGCAACTTGCTCCGGGGCTGCTCGGCATACCGGAAGAGCAGGTCTTTAACTTTGCCTTTGGCGGCGCCGAAGCGCTGGGCGTCGATACCTTGCTCGACAGTTCCGGCGCGGCGATCCCGCCGGAGCTGCAGGATGTCGATGCTCTGCCCCCGGAGCTTGCAGCGCTCCTGACCCAGAACACCAATCTGCCCGGCCAACTCGAGCTCTTCGAGGCAGAGATCGCAGAGTCCGGACCTCCCTTGCCGAATTCCGCGGCAAGTGTCTTCATTGGCCTGAACGACTTTCAGTCATTCGATCCCATCTCCGAACTGACCGCACCGATCGAGATCGCGGTGCTCGCCACCCAAGTCATCGATGCGAACCTTGATGCCGCCCGGCAGCTCTCAAATGCCGGTGTCGGAACCATCATCCTCAACACATTGCCGGATGCATCCTTCTTTCCGGTCATCTCGGAGATCGATCCCGATATCGCCGCCCTCGGGGACATCGCTGTTGGTATCGTCAATGCCGGGCTGAGGATTGGAGCGTCGGTGCTCGAGGACGAAGGCATCAACGTCGAAATCGTCGATCTCAACCGGCTTGCCGAGGAAGTCACCGATGATTCATCGACATTTGGATTTCTCGAGATTGTCGAGCCTGCTCTCCTTGTCCCAAGCTTCGACGTCGTTCCGAATCCGGCACTCGCCGGCGCAAATCTCGAGCAAGTGGCCTTCTTCGATCCAATCCATGCCTCGGCTGCCCTTCAGGAGGTCTTTGCGGGATTTACCGAGGCCTCTCTGACATCGAACACCATCTTTCGGGGCGATCTCCCGAACCTTGTATTCGGGGAAAGGGGAGCAGACCTTGTTCTGTCGGGCGGCGGCAATGATGCCGTTTTCCTTCGCGGGGGTGATGATACTGCCATCGGCGGCACCGGAAATGATGCGCTTTACGGTCAGCGGGGATCTGACCTCATCTCGGGCGGCTCCGGCGATGACAAGATCTATGGCGGCTCAGGAGTTGATGTTGTCGCAGGGGGATCCGGCAACGATCTGATCCTTGGCGGCAGGGCTGATGATGGCCTGTCAGATGGCCTTGGCGATGATATGCTTTTCGGTCAGTCGGGTGACGATGCTTTCTTCTTCACGGAGAGCGCATTGATCGGAGGGGACGGGTCAGACAATGACGTGTTTGACGGAGGCTCCGGCGAGGATACGCTGTTCCTCGCGCTCACCGAGGACAGTTTCGACTTCGAAACCGCGCGATTTAAAGAGAGCTTCGAACCCGGCGAAGAGTTCGAATTCGAAGCGCTTGGGCTGGTGATCGACAATATAGAATCCGTGGTCTTCTCCATTGGCCTCGGTTTCGATGATGCAATCGATAGCGCCGCTGAATTTCTGGACGACGTACTGGTTGACCGGCTGGCAGATGCAGATCTGTTTGGCTTTGTCTAGTTGCTTCGAAGATCTGGAGCCTAGGCAGTGTTGACTAGAAGATCCCCGTTCCCCGCGAACGGTGATCCACTATTTTTTCTGGGCAGGGTGAGGCCTGAATCGTGGATTGACGGGTGGCGAAGAATGGGTGTTTCGCCCCGTGTTTCGGTGAATAGCCAGTTGGTCGGCGAAGACCCTTCGGCTTGTGTTCGCCAGAATTTTCTGGATGCCGCGCACAAGCGCGCCATGGCGGGATTCACCCGGCAGAAGCTGCAAGACGTAGAAACCACCATTCGTCGCCCCCGCAGCATGAGAGCAATCGTGTGGTCTTCGTCTGCATCGCTGACCTCTTTTCGTCGCGCATTACAATCACACCCGGGCGCATCAGGCGCTCAACATGCGCCCACCAGTTCCGGAAAGTATATTGGAGAAACCCCTGATCAGTGGCCCAGACACAGGGGGCTAGACAATCGTCCGATGCACAATAATCAAACTTCGATCGCGTCTAAGGCGTAACGCTCCCAATTTCTGGAAGACAGCCGTAGAAGATCATCCAAAGCCGTGTAAAAGGCCGGCACAACCAGCAGAATCAGAAGCGTTGTGGCGGTCAAACCGAACGCAATCGAGGTGACCATCGGGATTAGCAGTTGCGCCTGCAGGCTTGTCTCGAACAACAAGGGCGTCACGCCTGCAACGGTGGTGACCGATGTCAAAAAGATCGCCCGAAACCGCGCCATTGCGGCAATCGGGGCGGCCTCGGCCACGCTCAGGCCCTTTGCGCGTTCTGCCTTGATCACATGCACAAGTAAGATCGAGTCGTTCACCACGATCCCAGCCAGCGAGGCAAAGCCAAGCATGCTGGGCATAGATACATCGAGGCCCAATAGAACGTGGCCCGCTACAGCCCCGGAAAATGCAAGGGGTATGATCGCCATGACCACTAGGGGTTCCACATAGCTGCGCAACTGAATGCTGAGCACAATAAAGACCATCAGCAGGCCAATCATCAGACCGGCAGCCATGGAGGACTGAGCCCTGTCAGCCGCCGCGTTGGCCCCTTTTATCTGTGCCGACAGATCCGGATAGTCCACCCTAAGCTTGGGCAAAAACTGCGCAGCCGTGTCCCGAACAATTTCATCTGCATTGCCAAAGGCCGTATCGATATCGGCGGTGACCGTTACGGTTGGGCGCCCGTCGATCCGACGCAGGACGGCATAGCCGCGCCCCTCTTCTAGATTGGCAACCGCCTCCAAAGGAACCCGATCGCCAGACGGCGTCTTGATCGAGAAGGCCTGAACATCATTGATTGACCTGCGGTCGATATCGCCAAGCTGAACGTCGATGTCCCATGCCGATCCTTCCGTTTGGATGACATCTGCGGTGGCACCCTGAAACCCTGCGCGCAATTGGTCGGCCACATCCCGGGCATCCAAGCCCAGCGCTCCAGCGCCTTCGCCAAGGGTCAACCGGACTTCTGGTTTGCCTCGGTCCAGATTGGTCGCGGTGTTGTACACCCCAGAATACCGGGCCAACCAGTGCCGCAACGCCGCCGATGCGTCAGCGAGTGTTGCAAGATCATCATGGGCAAGCCGCAGTTCTACTGCCCGACCAGCAGGCCCGACAGAACCTTTGGTCAGGCTCAGCCGCTGCATCTCTGGGGTCATGGGTACCTCGTGCCGCCAGGCCGCCAAGATCTCAGCCGCGGTTGACCCACGTATCTCTGCATCCAGCAAATCTATGCGGGCCGTCGCCAGATGCGCACCGGTACCGCCCGTGTCAGCGTTCTCTCCGAAGGTCAGCACAGTATTGCGGACCGAGGCTTCCATGCCGGTATCGCGGGTGGAGAGGCCGGTGTTCACACGGCCAAGCCCATCCAGCACATAGGCCATCGCGGCCTCTGTCCGTTCGATTGGTGCGCCCGATGACAATGCAATGCGTGCTTGGATCTGGTTGCCTTCAAGGTCCGGAAAGGCCTGAAACTTGAGCGCCCCACCGATCATGGCTGCAAGAGACGCACAGAAAACCATCAGCGCAACGCCAAGGGTCAACCACCGCCAAGCGACAGCAGCGCGAACAACCGGCCCGACGATACGTTGACGCACGCGGGCCAGCCAAAGATCAGCCCGTCGTGGCTGATCAGGTTTTGCACTTGCACCGTGGGACAGATGCGCGGGCAAGATCAGAAACGCCTCGACCAGCGACACGGTTAGAACCAGCAGCATCACAACCGGGATCACGCGCAAGACCTCACCAAGGTCGCCTTGTAGGAAAGCCAGCGATCCAAAGATCGCCGCCGTCGTGACGAAGGAGGCGATCACGCCGGGCGCAACCTGGCCGGCTCCGGACACCGCAGCATTGATGGGTGACAAACCCTGTGCCCGCTTGGTTTCGATGTTCTCGGCGATGACAATTGCATCGTCCATCAGAATGCCAATGACCATCAACAGCGCCACCAGCGTCAGCATATTGATCGAGTATCCAAGAACAGTCATGGCTGCTAGGGCACCGAGAAAGGACACCGGCAAACCCGCCGAAATCCAGAACGCCTGGCGCACGCCAAAGAACAGCCAGATCGTGGCAAAGACCAATGACAAGCCTTGAAGACTGTTCTTCACCAACATCTGCAGCCGGTCATCAAGTACGCCTGCTGTGTCCCCAGTGATGGTTAGAGCAACCCCTGGCGGCAGACGCGGTTTCTCGTCGGCGATAAAAGCGTTCAGAGCCTCCATCACACGCAATGTGTCTTCGGTTTCGTCCTTCTTGATGTTCAGGATCGCCGCTGGGGCTCCATTTAGCAGGACCGCAACCTCGGGGTCCGCGACTGTCTCGGTGATCTTGGCCACATCAGCCAGCCGCACCTCCCCCCCCGCCGCATCGGACGAAATGACAAGATCACCATAGGCATCAATCGCGCGGCGCTCGGCCGCAAAACGCAGCAATGTCGAGCCGTCGACAGAGACCACCTCGCCCAGCGGCAGGTCGACATTCTGCCGTCCAATGGTGCGAGAGATTTCCTCTAGGCTTAGACCGAGCGCCCTGGCAGCATCTTCCTTGATCTCTATCCGAATTTGCGGCGAGGAAAACCCGGCCACTTCGATCTGCGGGATACCGCCCCAACGCGCCATGCGTGCCTTAAGGTCCTCGGCCAGCACGCGCAGTTCGGTCAGCGCGTGTGCTCCTTCCGCCGTAACGGCGACAACAGCAACCAGATCTTCAAGGCCAAGCTGGCGAATGGCAGCATCTTCGACCGTGTCCGGAAAATCGTCGATGGCCCTGATCTCGGCTTCGACATCCGCAGTGAAGCGTCCGTAGTCGCCACCCTGGCGCATCTTTGCCGTCACCACACCCCGGTTCTCGTATGCATCGCAACGGATTTCCTCGAGGTGACGCAGGCCATCCAACGCGTCTTCAACCCGCGTGCAGATCGCCCGTGCAACGGTATCAGGTGTGGCTCCAGGATAAGGAATGGTGGCTTGCACCTCGGTCGGCGCGATGCGCGGAAAGGTTTCTCGCAACAAGTTCGGGAGTGCCAGGATGCCAACCACCAGAAAGAAGGCCATGGTCAGGTTTGCTGCGGTGGGGTGATCTGTGAAAAAACGGATCATAGTGCCCCCTGATCGGCTGATGCTGAAAGGCGCGCCTCAGCGATGACATCGGGTCGTGGCGCCAGCAAAAGCCCCTCGATCGCCGGGGATGGCTCGCTGGTTATGACGCGTGCATTTGTGGGCAACGCGCCCGGTGCCAGGACCGCGACGGTATCGAACGTGAAGATCCGCGTGACGGATACGAAATCCAAACGATCATCCGGACCCACGATCATGACCCGTCCATTTCGGATCGCCGATTGGGGCACCATAAGGGCCCCGGCAACGGGCGGCGCCGCCAGATCAACTTTCACAAACGCCCCTTTCATCAAAGGTGGGCGACCGCCTGCAGCGCCCTGCGGGTCAGGTATGCGCACAATCACGCCAACTGATCGTGTCTCTGCACTCACGGCGTCAGATGTCCGGTCAACATCCGCTGCCCACCAGATGCCACCTTGATCAGAGCTCAGTGAAACGCGGGCGGTCAAACGGCGCGGATCGCCAGGACCCAAGTGCGTTTTGGTCGGTGGTCGGCCCTTCGTCAGGCTGGCTGATTGAACCGTCGCCGCTCCCCGCGCATGGGAGCTTAAGACGGTCTCTAGCTGCGCGAGCGCGATCAACCGACGCTGCGAGATCAGTACCTCAACTTCGGCATCCGCATTTCCATCCAACACGCCTAAGACGGTGCCTGTTCCAACATATTGGCTGACTTCAATATCAACGCTGGCAACGCGTGCATCGAAGGGCGCGCTCACGATGGTACGTTCGAGGTCCAGTGCAGCGGCCTGTTTCGCCAGCTCTGCTTTTACGACAGCTTGTTCCTGCGCATAGATCTGCGCAGGTAGGAGCGCCAGCGAACTCTCAAGCGATTGGACTTTGGAACGTTGCGCCAACACCTCGCGTTGCTCGGCTTGCAAAACCGAATCCGAAACCACGCCCTTCTCGACAAGTCGATTTACCCGGGCAAGATCAGCTATAGTCAGATCGAGCGAGTACCGTTCTATCTTCAGCGCGTCTCGCGTCGTTTGCTCTGAAAGACGCATCTCGTACCAACGAGCCTTTGCGCTTCTGAGATCCGCTTCTGCGCCGGACAGGGCAAGGCGAGCGTCCTGATCGGCGATCCGAACCAGCACGTCGCCCTGTGCAACAGATCCGCCCCGGATAAATGCCGGGTTCATGTAATCGATAAGTCCAGGGGTCTGCGCAATCGCCGTCCATACCCGGGCTGGCGCAACGGTTCCGTACCCAGAAACCGTGGGCGTAAAGGCGCGTGGTTTCGCCACCACGAAGGACACTGGGACACTACGCTCACCCGCCTCGACCAAAGACGGCGTAGGATTGAAGGCCATAGCCTCCCAGATCATCGCAACCCCAAGGATCACGGGCAGCAAACCCAAAAGACGGCCCGCCCATTTCCTCATTGCCGGAGGAGACTGTTTCATCTGAAAACCCCACAGATCTTGCGTAACAGCATTCGATCGGATGTGTTTCTTTAAAATTGGCGCGGCGCCCCGCGAGGGGGGATTGGGCGCCGCGCCGGCCTCTGCTGTCTACCGCCTTGCGTTCGCGGCCATTGCAGAGAGCTCTTCTGTGCTGATCAAGCCATCCGAGTTCGCGTCGATGCGGCCAAAGGCCATGGATTGCTTTCCCATGCGCTTGATGATGTGCGCGCGGCCAATACCATCAGCGGCATTCAGATCGATCAGCGCGGTGAATTCATTCAAGGTGAGCGCGCCGTCGGCATTGGCATCAGCCTCCTTGAAGTTCTCAACAGCCATATCCTGCTGCGCACCGGCTGCCGATGCGGGAATAGATATGGCAAAAGAGACTGAGAAAACGGCGAATGCTGCGATGGGAGTATTTCTGGCCATGATGGGGTCCTTTGCTGTCTTTCAAGACGCCACAACTGTCCGGCGCCTTCTGACAACAAAGCTAAGCGATCACTGTCACCCTGGTATCGATGGCGTGAAACGGTTTGTTTCGTTTGGTCATCTGCACGTAACAGTTTGTAAACGTAGCTTCGGAGCCCTTGTCCGGGCAGCTAAGTTGACCGATTTTTCAGCCATGATCGAGCCAAAGCCGACAATCCTAATCGTCGATGACGATCCCGATATCCGCACTCTGGTTGCTGAGTTTCTCGGCCGTGAGGGCCTGGATTTCGAGCAGGCAGAGAATGCGGAGGCTATGGATGCCGTCCTCGGCCGGGTGCGGCCCGACCTGATTGTGCTGGACCTGATGCTTCCGGGTGAGGATGGCCTTTCGATCTGTCGCCGATTGCGTGCGGCAGCCGGCCCACCAATCCTGATGTTGACGGCCAAAAGCGATGAAATTGACCGGGTGGTTGGACTGGAAATGGGCGCGGACGATTATTTGGTGAAACCCTTTGGCCCACGCGAATTGCTCGCCCGGATCCGTGCCGTCCTGCGCCGGGTCTCCGAGCATCCGGCCGAGGCTCCCAGCTATCGATATGCCTTCGACGCATTTATCGTCGATCTCGATGCACGCCAAATCGTGGATGTTGATGGCCGGTCGGTGACACTGACCAGCGGAGAATTTGATCTGCTGAGCTGCTTTATTCAAAGACCGCGCAGGGTCTTGTCCCGTGATCAGATCCTCGCCCAATTGCGCGGACGCGGGGCGGAGCCGTTCGATCGTACCGTCGATATGCTGATTTCGCGTCTTCGGCGGAAACTCGCCGCGGTTAGTCCAGACACCGAGCTCATCAGCACTGTGCGCAACAGTGGCTATCTGTTCACCCCGATGGTGAAGATCCTGTCATGAAAGCGCACTTTTCAATGCCCGTGCGCGTTGGGCTCATTGTCGTGATCGCGCTCTTCACCGGCTGGCTGACCCTGCTGGCCGTGGTTTTCATCTCGATGAACCAGGGTGAAAGTCTGAGATTGCCCTCGGCCGAACGTTTTGCCAGCCTGGCAAGTCTTGTGGAGCGGCTTCCGACGTCGGAACGCGCTGCGCTGATTGACGTCTTTGACGGATGGCAACTCACCATCATGATCGCAAACGGGCCTCCCGTGCCAGAGGTCTCGTCCGAACAGAATGCCCTTGATGCGGCAACTTTTGCTGCCATCCAAGACCAGCTTGCCCCGCGCAAGGTGATCGTTTCACCGCAAGATCAGCAGCGTATTCCCGCTGGGCCCTTGTCCGGTCCAATCAGAGCAATCGAGTTTCAGATCGCCTTATCAACAGGTGAAACACTGATCGTGATGAGCAGGAGTCCCTTTGTCATCACGGCCATCGGCTTGCCCTTGGGGTTTGCGGCAGCGCTTGCGGGCATCTTCATCGCGCTCGTCACGTTAATCATCATCCATCGCGAGTTTCGCCCGCTGTCCGCGTTGGCCGTAGCGGTGGATCAGGTTGATCCTGCTGGCGATCCTATTGAGCTACCAAAGGTCCGGGCACGATCCCCGGAATTGCACTCGCTGATTGATGCGTTTGCTGGCCTACAGGGGCGTCTGAAAACTCTGATCCGGGGCCGCATGGCGTTGATTGGTGGCATTCAACATGACGTGCGCACCTTTGCGACGCGGCTGCGGTTGCGCGTGGACAAGATTGATGACCCGGCCGAGCGTGACAGAGCAATCACGGATATCTCCGACATGATCCACCTGCTGGATGACGCTTTGCTGGCAAGCCGTGCCGGGGCTAGCGAGCTTGACGAGGAACTGATCGACCTCGTGGACCTGGTTAGATCAGAGACCACTGATCGGCAGGATCATGCCGCCGCTGTCAGCTTGTCTGTTGCGCCATCTGCGTTTGGTCTCAACGTGTTGGGTGACCGGCTGGCCCTGCGCCGCATCATCGCAAACCTGGTCGAAAATGCCTTGAGATACGGTAACGCTGCGCATGTCAGCCTGTCGTCGGACGATAAGAGCTTCATCTTGATCATTGACGATGAAGGACCGGGCATTCCGCCCGAGCAACGCGCATTACTGTTGGAGCCCTTCACGCGGGTCGAAGGATCGCGCGCACGTAAGACGGGCGGATCCGGGCTGGGCCTTGCCGTTGTCCGCAGCTTGCTGAGCGCACATAGTGGTTCATTGGAAATCGGCGATGCGCCATTGGGTGGTGCACGCTTGACGGTGTCATTGCCTATCTTTGCGGTGAGTTCTCCCACACCTGATAAGTCGTTAAGCCAACAGCACTGGGCGAAAGCGCCTACGCCCTGAATACCACTTTTGGTTTTTTCGAGGTAAGGATCCTGAGCACACAGCACGTGTCATATGGATCGCAGCACACCAGATAGCGGACATCTCCAGTGCTAGCGTCGCCCCATTATCAAAACCAAACAGAATCCCAGTGTCGACCGTCGGCTGGCTCGACTAAGCAAGCCGGCCTCAAAGTTCGAGCCGGAAGCAATCGGCTCTTAGCTGCCCTTTGCAGATCGGCTGAGTATTGCGCCTGCGTTCCCGACTGCGGATACTTATGGCAAGTGTGAACATTAGGCTATGCACAGAGGCCGGGGAGCGAAATAGCGCGGAGATCACGCCGCTTCGATGAGTTGATCAGACTCAGAACCATTACGGGCTCTCACCCCAAGAGGGTGGTCGGGATGGGCTCGTCTCGTTATCCTAAGTGAAGCTGATAACCGCTGCTGTGATCCAGAGGTCGTCCATTGAGCACAAGCTTGTTGCCGTCCTCATGGCCGATGTTGTCGGTTACTCGCATCTGATTGGGGTGGACGAGGACGGCACGCTCAGGGCCCTCAAGGAACATCGGGTTGAGGTCTTCGCTCCTTCGATCGCCGAGCATAACGGCAGAATAGTGAAGCTGATGGGTGACGGGCTGCTCGCCGAGTTTCCGAGTGCCGTGTACGCGATGTCGGCCGCTATTGAGATCCAGCGGGCCATGGCCACCCGGAACTCCGCTGAAGGCGGGCGGATCGACTACCGCATCGGGGTCCACCTGGGCGATGTCGCCGTCGACGAAGATGATATCTTGGAGGTCGCGATCAGCGTTGCTGCCCGGCTCGAAGCCGAGGCTGCTCCCGGCGGCATCTGTCTCTCGGATCATATGCGCGCGCAGATTGCCGGAAAGCTCGATCTGGAGCTCACGGATGGCGAGCAGGCCGCGCTCAAGAACATCGATGAGCCGATCCGCATCTAGCATTGGGCGATCGGGTCCTCTGCGTCAGCCGTGCCGCGACAGCAGCATGGGCGCCACCGTCCGACCATCGCCGTGCTTCCGTTCGAGAACATCTCGGGCGACCCGGAGCAGGAGTATTTCGCGGATGGTCTGACCGAGGATCTGGTCACCGCGTTGACCCATTGGCGCTCGTTTCCAGTGATCGCCCGGAGCTCCAGCTTCACCTTCAAGGGCAGATCGGTCAATGCGCCTGCCGCCGCTGCAGAGCTGGGCGCGACCTATGTCGTCGAAGGCAGTGTGCGCAAAGCGGGCAGTCGGGTCAGAGTTACGGCCCAGCTGATCGATGGTCCGACCGGGCACCATGTTTGGGCCGAGCGTTACGACCGGGAGCTTGAGGACATTTTCGACGTCCAGGACGATCTGGTCCATCGCATCGCAGCGATCATCGCGCCGGAGGTGAGCCGCGCCGAGCTGCACCGCACGACCCTGATGCGGACGAAGGAGATGGACGCCTGGGACCACCATCTGCGTGGTGAGGCAGCGATGGCACGGCAAACGCCCGGCGCTGCGAGACCCCGAGCGCCTCGCAGAGATGCGCGACCTGCTCCCGGCGGCGCGAGGGGCTTGTCA
Source organism: Pseudomonadota bacterium (assembly GCA_039180675.1). Classification (GTDB taxonomy): domain Bacteria; phylum Pseudomonadota; class Alphaproteobacteria; order Rhodobacterales; family Rhodobacteraceae; genus Thermohalobaculum. The sequence goes on from JBCDDC010000019.1 coordinate 14,119, forward strand.
GTTTCCCCGCAAAGCTTCCGCCAGAAGCAGCTCTTCGAGCGTCAGATCAGAGACCGCCTTCCTCAGCCTACCATTCTCGAGCTCTAGCTCCTTCAGCCGCCTGACCTCGTCCAGCTTCAGGCCACCGAACGCGTTGCGCCAGCGATGATACCTAACCTCGCTCACGCCAATCGTTCGGATCGCTTCCACCGGCGGTGCGCCCCGCGACGTCAGAACGTCCGCCGGGCACAGCTTCGCGACAATCCCTTCGGCCCGCCCTTCGGACCTCTCCTTCGGCATGGACCCTCCCTCTCGGCTCAGCCAACTTCATAAGTGGATCCGTTCAATAAGGGCAGGGCAGACCAATGACCTATCGGCGTCATGAAGGATGTCCATGTGGCGGCGTACTCCTCGACACTTCTGAGCTCGATTACATCGCTCGCCAAATTATCGAAGACTGAGATCGCGCGGTCGCCTTGTGCGAAGACGTCTCGGAACACGGCGTCATTGAAAGGAGCATCGCCGATGTTCCACCCCATGAGTCAGCGATCCGTCAGCGCCTCGACTTCACCTTCACTCATTCCGTCTGTCCTGTTCCAAATACCTTCGGTCGCTTCATCCCATTCCCTCAACGTGAAACACCGAGCGACTTGGCTCCAGTTTGATCTTCGACCGGATACCAGAAGTGATGTGCGGACGTGCCGCCGCTAACTATCCGGGCTTCTTCGGGAGTATTGGTGAGAAGCAGAAAACATCGTGCTAGCAAAGGATTGGGGGAGATACTGCGCACACGCTGACGTTCGATCGGCTTCCCGCTTGCTCAAAGCGGAAAAGCTCTGCCCGATTCTGCAGCGCTGCGAGAAACAATCTATGCGGGACTTCATTTTGAAGCCTTCAAGCATAAGCTTAGTACTAAATGTCCCAAATCGATGCAGACTGATTATTTTTCGATCATATCTAAGTTTTTCAGAGCTATTCTGTGGCTCCTCACCGGAAAATATTGACAATTAACGAATTTTTGACTCATCGTTAACTCCAACAGCACCCGGCCAGTCCAGCCAAAGGGCTGCTTTAGGACCTGGTTAGGTGATAAATACGTCGCTTTTGTGACGAAGGGGCAATGCAGTCGTTTGGGAAGGCCAGCACGATCTTTGTGATCGTGAACAGAGACCCATTGCGACCGCTTAAGATTGACGAGGGTGCGGCTCCCGACCTTCCAGATCATTGCTCAGAGCTTAGCGCCGCAGCGCCAGGTTCGACTTGTGTGTTTGTGTTCGCGTCGCGGATGTCAGGGTTACGTTGTTTATGACCGCTTCTTACTGCACCTCTTCCAGCATGCCTTTCAGTTGCTTGCACCTAGTTGGCGAGCTGCAAGGAACGTTGGCAGAAATCGCAGAACCCACCTCCTCAGCGCGATCATCGATTGAGTGGAACGGTCACGGACCTGCTTGCGGGCCGTGCTTTCCGTTTTCCGTTGCGAAGACCGTTGCGAGGAGTGGTGTTCTATGCCGATCTCATTTGTAGAAGCTGGTGTTTTCAGCGGGGTCGATGGCGGCCCCAACGTCCTCAACAACCCAACCTCGCTCCAGTTCGGCCCAGACGGGCGGCTTTATGTTGCCGAGCAGAATGGCACGATCAACGCGTTCACGGTCTCGATTTCCAACGGCGAGTACATCGCGACAGATCATGAGGTTCTGACGCTGGCCGGTGGCCAGGAAGTCGTCAAATCGATCCAGAACCACAATGACGACGGATCACTGAACGGCAACGGCAATCGCCAGGTCACGGGTATCGTGGTTGCTGGCACTGCCGAGAACCCGGTGTTGTATGTTACTTCCTCGGATCCGCGGATCTCGCAGAATGGCGATGATAACCTCGACACCAACTCGGGTGTTCTGACCCAAGTCACTTGGAATGGCACGGATTGGGAGGCGATCGATCTGATCCGCGGGATGCCGCGGTCCGAAGAGAACCACGCGACGAATGGTATGGTCCTCAGCCCCGACGGCAACACGCTGTATCTCAACGTCGGCGGCAACACCAACAACGGTGCACCCTCTTCCTTCTTCTCCTACACAGCGGAATACACGCTCTCTGGCACTGTGCTGGAGATCGATCTCGTCGCGCTGGATAACATGGCGACCCAAACCGACCCGGCCGGCGGCCAGGGAGGAACGGCGCGTCAGTATAAGTACGATCTTCCGACCCTCGATGACCCGAACATCCCAAACGATGGCGTTCGCGAGGATGCCAATGGAATGGATGTAGCCGGACCGTGGGGCGGCAATGACGGCCTCAATCAGGCGGTGCTTCCGGCGGATGCGCCGCTTCGCATCTATGCGGATGGTTTCCGGAACCACTACGACATCGCGATGACATCGGATGGTCGGCTTTACACGGTCGATAATGGGTCAAACGGCGGCCTTGGTGGCAATCCGATCACGGAGTCGAACGACGATGACGGTGATGGGATTCCTGGCGAGGCGATCAACAAGCCGAACAATGGCGGCAGCGGCGATCCGGAGCCGCTCTTCCTGATCGAGGAGGGCGGATACTACGGCCACCCAGCCCCGGTCCGGGCGAACCAGAACCAAAGCTGGACGGTCTACGACGACGATGGGAATCCCGACACATCGCTGAGCGTCAATACGGTTGCCGATATCTCGACCCTGGTGCCCGACGTGCTGGATATCGAAGAGGGATTCCTGATCGATCCCTCTAAGTTCGCCGCACTCGACGGCCTGACACCGGAAGAGATCGAAGCACGGCTTCTACAGAGCGGCGAGCGGATCGAGCGCAGTACCTCCGAGACCAACAGCATCGTCAATGTCGGTTCCTCGACCAACGGGATCGTGGTTTACGACAGCGGCGGCACGGCCTTTGACGGTGTGCTCGACGGCAAGCTGTTCGTCACGCAGTTCAACGACAACATCACGCTGCTGAACATCGATGACGCGGGAACGGGCCTCGACCCAGTGATGGAAGAAGGCCCGGACGGTATTTTCGGGACTGCGGATGATGTCGTCCAGGCCGGTGGTGCCGACGGCATTCTCGAGGTCGCCAACAACTCGCTCGGAATCCCGCTGGCAAACCCGCTTGATGTCACGGTCGGCCCTGACGGAACGCTTTGGGTCGCGGAGATCGGCGGGAACGAGATCACGGTTCTGGCGCCGAGCGAGCTGATCCTGCCGGGCGACAATGACAGCGACGACGACGGCATCCTGAACGTCGATGACCCGTTCCTGCGTGATCCGCAGAACGGCCTCGGCGTCGTGATCGTCCCAAATACAGAGTTCTTGTGGGATTTCGACCCGAACCAGGATGGCAACCTTCCCGGGCCGGATGGTTTCGGCGGCGGTCTCACCGGCGTGATGATCGATGGCGTGACGGACTATGAGGCGTTCTTCCAGTCGCCATCGAACCGCCCGGGTCAGATCATCCAGCTCGACAACGTGAAATTCATAACTGCCGCCGGCGGCGGTACCACGGTGATCGAAGAGGTGTCGGGCGGCGACCCCTTCCAGGGATCAAACTCCGGCGAATTCCTGTTCCATACGGGGGTTTCGCTCGCCCCGAACGTCGACGAGGTGACCTTCACCTGGTCGGTCTTCAACCCCGGAACGGCCTTCTCGGGCAACTTCCAGCAGATCGGCGGCTACATCGGAACTGGCGACCAATCCAACTACCTCAAGGTCGTCGCGATCCAGAACAATGGCGGCGAACTGCAGGTGACGCTTGAGGACGATGACACCGTTGCGTCGACCCAACTCATTCAGGCGGATGATCTCTTCGATGTAGATCCGCTCGACAACAAGAAGATCTTCTTCTCGCTGACCGTCGACAAGCAAACGGGCGCTTCTGACGTATCGGTCACCTACGAGACCGCGACCGGGGAAACGACGGTCAACTCGACTCCGTTTAACATTGCGGGATCGGCCGTCTTCGATGCGATCAACGGCAACAACTCTGCCGCTGGAGAGGATGTCGGCCTCGCGGTCGGCCTGTTCTCGAGCAATGCAGGCCAGCCGGATGCAAACACATTCCAGGCTATTTTCGACGACATCACCATCACAGCAACCGAGGCGCAGTTGCCTCCCGAAGCGACCGACGATGCAACATCGGCTCAGATAAATCAGACGATCGTCATCCCCGTCGCGCAGCTTCTCGCCAACGACAGCGATCCGAACTCTGATCCGCTGACGGTCGAGAGCATCAGCAACATCGTGAACGGCAGCGCTGTTCTGGATGACAATGGAACGCCTGATGATTCCGGCGACGACTTCATCACCTTCACCCCCGATCTGGATTTCGAGGGCACAGCGAGCTTCGATTACACGATCTCGGACGGGACGGGCGAGGATACAGGCTCCGTCAGCATCAACGTCTCGGACATCACGGTGCTCTACCGCGTCAACGCAGGCGGCGCCGAGATCGCTGCCCTGCCGGATGATCCGTTCGGCAGCACGTTGGCCTGGGCGGCGAACACGGGCAACGGCGCACAATCCGGCCCCGGCTTCTCGGTCAACACCGGAAATGTCTCGACCCACAACATCGGCGGCCGCGCGACGACCGGAGAGTTCGCGGTGCCCACATACGTGCCCCAGGGGATCTTTGCGCAGGAGCGCTGGGATCCGGCATCCGGGCCGGAAATGGAATTCCAATTCGGCGAGGGGACGCTCCCCGTCGGCACCTACACCGTAAACCTCTTCGCCGGCAACGGCTTCGGTGGCACCAGCGAGCCGGGTGAGCGCGTCTTCGACGTCAACATTGAGGGGGAGTCCGCGTTCACCAGTGTCGATCTCTCGGCACTGCTTGGCCATCAGGTCGGCGGGATGTTCACTTGGACGGGTCTCGTCGATGACGGAACGCTCAACATCGAGTGGATCCACGACATCGAAAACCCGACGGTCAACGGCATCGAGATCCTTGGCGGTGCGTTTACGCCAGAGCCAGATCCCATTCAGGTGTCGATCGTAAATGGTGGCGCCCAGACCGTTAGCGAGGGAGACGGTCTCGTGCAGATCTCGATCCTCACAGATCAGACGGTGCCCGCGGATCAGACGGTTGACGTGACCTTCCAGATCGAAAGTGGGACGGCCACTCCAGGATCTGGTGGTGACTACGAATATACGGGCGGTGGAACGTTTGGCGGTGGAACCTACACCGACACAGTCTCGATCGCGGGAAGCTCGTCGGATGTGCAGATCCCGATCTCGATCCTTGAGGACCTCGAGATCGAGACTGGGGAGACCTTCACCGTCACCCTGACCAGCGTCAGCGAGAACGCCGAGATCGGGACTGTCTCGTCGACTACGGTCACGATCCAGGACAACGACACTCCCCCGGGTGCGGTCGTCGCCGCGATCAATGCGGGCGGCCCTGCCCTGACGCAAGACGGTATCGATTTCGTGGCCGATCAGTTCTTCCTGAACGGGAGTACTTTCACGGATGGCTCCAATTTTGACATCAACAATGGCAACGGCGTTCAGGAGTCCTTCGACGGGACCATTTTTGAGACTGAACGCTTTGGCGGCTCCGGCGGTGGTTCGCTGAACTACGCGATCCCGGTTACAGCGGGTCTCTACGACGTCGAACTCTATTTCGCCGAGATCTTCCAGCCCGGCGGCAGTGGCGACGGCATCGGAGCGCGGGTCTTCGACGTCTTTGTCGAAGGGCAGCTTGTGCTAGACGACTTCGACATCCTCGCGGAGACAGGCGGGGACTTCAATCAGCCTATCATCTTCTCGGTTCCAACCAGCGTCGATCCGACGAGCTTTGGTGACGCAGGTCTTCTGGAAATCAGCCTCTCCGCCTCTGCCGACAACGCAAAGATCAGCGGGATCGTGGTTCGCTCTGCTGATCCGGGATACACGCCGCCGAACGACGATCTGTTCGGAACGTCGGTCGAGATATCGGATGACCGTCTCGCGCCGACGGACGGCGGGACGCTAGGCCTTGGTGAGAACCTAGTATCGGCGACGCAGGAGGGTGAAAACGACGGGCTCAACGGGGTTCGCGACCGCGACTATTTCACCTTTACCGTGCCCGAGGGGCAGGTGCTCACCGGGATCGTTCTTGACGGTTTCACCAACGATAACCCACTGCTAACGCAAGGGTTTATTGCAATCCAGCAGGGGACCCAGATCACGGTTGATCCTGCTACAGGTCAGCCGGATCCAGACACGGATCCGCTCCTCGGCGGGTTGATCTACAATTCCGGCTTCGTCGGCCAGGACTTGCTGGGCATCATGGCTCAGGGCGGGGATGTGCAAGCGGGTTTCCCGCTCGATCCATTCACCCCAGGGCTCACGGGCGATGTCACCGTGTGGCTCAATCAGGGTGCGGGGCCAAGCACCGTCGATCTGAACTTCATCGTTCAGGATGTGGCCGGTGAGATGGTCTATCTGCAGAACGAAGACGGTAACTTCGTGATCGAAGCGGAAGACGCGGCAGACGATGGCCCGGGCGGATGGGAGTTCCATACGACCGACAACCTGCCAGAGGGCCACGAGGCCCCTTCGGGCGGTGAGTACATCGAGGCTACGGGCAACAACTTCAACAACCCAAATGGCGCGTCGATCCTTACCTACAAGTTCAAGCCCCTGGAAGACGGCTTTGTCCGGATCAATCTTGTCGCCAGCCACCAGGGCAATTCGACCGAGGAGAACGACAGCTGGACAGGCATCCAGTTGGACGGGGTTACGATCCCGGCGCTTGATCAATCAGTTCCGCTTGAGCCCAAGGGCAATCTCGGCCTCTATAAGACGTTTTCGAGCGGTGGCGGCGCGAACGACTTCATTCTTGCCAACAAGAATGTCGACTTCAACGGTCAGCCAATCGTCGTTCCGGTTCAGGCAGGTCGGGTCTATGACTTCCTGCTTGGCGAACGCTCGGCCGAGCATGAGGTCGACAAGATTGTGCTCGAGTTCTTCCAGAATGAGCCAAACGGCCTTGGCAACCAGAACAACATTAAGAACCAGGAACTGTCGCCAAAGGTAACGCTCGTCCCGCAAGACCCCGTCGGGGAAGCCGTGCTCACCATCAACGAGAACGGCAACAACATCGAGTCGTCGAATTTCGGCAACAACTCGTTCCAGATCACCAACACCGGTGACAAGGACATCACTGCGATCGAGATTGATGTGACCGATGCGCTTCTGCCGGATGCGGTTTTCGACCCACTCGGCATCGCGGGCGATCTGACCTTCAAGAACCTCACGATCAATACCGAAGGTGGAACCGGCGTAATCACGCCTCCGGGTGGCTTCGATGCCGATGCGATCGGCGTGACCTATCTGGGGTCTGGAGGCATCCTCGGCTTCGAGACAATTCGTCTCGAGTTCACCGACTTTAATCCCGGTGAGACGCTCGGCTTCTCCGTCGATATGGACCCGAACTCGATTGCCGGTGCCGAGAAAGGCCCGCTCGACTCGGGTGCCCCGCTGGCGGGTGCTGGCGGCAACAACCTCTGGGATGTCGGCGGGATTGGCGGCGCCGAGCTGATCAACAGCCTTTTCACCGTCACCTATGATGACGACACAACCTCAACCGGGGAGTTGCAGGGCCAGGGTGCCGGTCAACAGATCGGTGCCAAGGCGCTCTCTTCCCAAGACAGCGAGAACCTGACCGTCAATCTCCTGGTGAACGGGCTCACCGAAGGCTCCGAAGGGACATATGACACCGGCGGCCCGACTGTCACGGTCGAAGGGCCGGCTGGCGAGATCGCGCGGGTCGTACTCGCCAAGGGTTTCATCGTCCCCTTCACCAACGAGTTCCCCGACACGGCAGATCCGAACGAGTACCATGATCAGCTCGATGCCCAGCTCGCAGCGCTTGCCGCGAGTGGCTTCCCAGCGAACAACATCGTCGAATTCCAGTATGTTGACGTTTTGCTCGACGGCACGGTTCAGGACATCACCTCGATGTTCGATTTCACCGATGTCGATGCATTCGACCTTTCGGTGCCGGGTCTCGTCGAGAGCGAGTTGCCGCTTGGCTTCGCCGCCAGTGTTATCGACACCAACACCGACCTTTCCAAAGGCGCGGTGACGGACCCGATCCATCTTACCTTCTCCGACGAACCGGTTCTTTCGGCTGACTTGTCGCTTGAGAAGGTTGTCTCCGATCCGACACCGATATTTGGCGATACCATCACTTTCTCTCTCACGGTCTCGAACGACGGGCCAGATCAGGCGGCGAACGTCTCGGTCGAGGATGTCCTTGCCAGCGGCTACACCTTCGTAGAAGCGACAGGTGACGGCAGCTATGACGAAAGCACCGGGCTCTGGACCGTGGGGACCATCGACAGCGGCTCCACGGCAAACATCGAAATCCAGGCAATCGTAAACGCCTCGGGCGCCGGGTCGACCGAAACCGTTCTGCACCGGATCAATGTGGGTGGACCGGCAGTCGACGCAGCCGATGGGTCAGACGGATGGACCGCTGACAACGGCGCCTCTCCCAGCCCGTTCAGGGTTTCTGGTTCAGACAATATCTTCACCGGCAATGCTGGCAGCGCGCATCCCGGACCTATCATCCTGACCGATCCGAGCGTGCCGGCTTACGCACCGGCAGCCATCTACAACACCGAGCGCTTCGATCTTGGTGCCGCGCCGGAGATGAAGTGGGAGTTCGCAATCGACCCCGGCACGGAGGTCGAGGTTCGGTTGCATTTCGCTGAGCTCTTCAATGGAATCGACGCTGCGGGCGAGCGGGTCTTCGATGTCTCGGTCGAGGGCGTCGTACCAGCAAGCTTCGACGACATCGACGCGTTCATGACCGCGGGTCCGAAGGGTGCGTTCATGCGCACCACAACGCTGACGGTCGATGATGGCACGCTCGATATCGAGTTCATTCATGTGACTGAGAACCCGGCGCTCAAGGGGATCGAAATCATCGAGCTTGGCTCGGCCCCTGCGGAATACGACAACTATGCACAGATCCTCACGTCCGATCTTCCGGATCCCGACTCGACACCAGGCGATGGTTCGGTCGGTGACGATGACGACGCGACGGTGACGGTCACACCTACGGCGGTTCCGCAGAACCAACTTTCGATCATCGCAAGCGCCGACGCGGCCGAGCCGGGAACGACGGGGCAGTTTACTGTCAGCCTGGAAGAGGCAGCAGCTACCGATACCGTGATTACCTACTCGATCGCGGGCACTGCGACAGGCGGAACGGATTACGAGACACTCAGCGGCATGGTGACCATCCTTCAGGGCGAGTTGACCGCACTGATCGATGTTACCGTAATCGACGACCTCGACCTCGAAGGCGACGAAAGTGTGGTCGTCACGCTTACAGAGGTGACCTCTGGCGACGCCGATGTCGTGATCGGCGCGACCGACGAGGCGACCGTGGCGCTGGTGGACGACGAAGTGCCGCCAACCCAGGCCTCGGCCCTGATCGAGATCACACCGGGCAGCAATCTCGCTGCATCGACCTTTGGCGCCAGCAGCTTCCAGATCACGAATACCAGCCTGGATCCGGTGACGATCACGTCTGTCAGCATCGATCTGAGCACTGCAATCCTGCCGGATATGGTCTTTGATCCAACGGGTGCAGGTGGCGATGCCACAGCGGGCGGCTTCACGCCCAACTCAGGTGCAACCGCGACCGGGCTCATCGCGCCGGGCGACCCGCTGGTCGATCCCTTCTCGGCTCCGCGGAACGGTGGGTTCGACATCATCACGGTGGAATTCACCGATTTCGATTCGTCAGAAGCCTTCTTCTTCACCACCGATGTGGATCCCAACAGCATTCAGGGCGTACCCGGTGCCGGCAACTCAGGCGCCGTGTCGGGCTATGAGCTGATCGGATCGACGGTCACCGTTACCTTCGACGACGGGACGATTCTGACCGGCTCGCTCTATGAGGACGGCTCGCTTGGCGGCGGCCAGGCAATTCTGGTGAACGAGCCGCAGAGCATCGCACCGGAAATCTCGCTTGTAGGCGGCGGTCCGGACCGGTCCAGTCTGCCGGGCGATCAGGTCTCGGTTCTCTCGGGCGATGTCGATCAGACGATCCTCATCACGGGCACGCCGGGCGACAACGTCAGCCTGCTCCAGATGGACGCGCGGCTCTTCATAGCCAGCGGCAACGATCCGTTCGACGTTCAGCCGGATGAGCTGCCGTTCTATGCGAACGAGGCCCTGTCCAAGACCCTGTTCTCAGGCGTCATCGGGCTCGATGGAACTCTGGAGATCCCGGTAACACTGCTTTCCACCCCGACCGGATCGGGCCCAACGGGTGGGCTGAACCATTTCGTCGCCGTCACCTCGGCGGTTCCCTATGCAGTCGATCAGGCAGTCAGTCAGATCAGCAATACGCTGGTCATCAACCAGATCGACGGCAACGAGATCTCGGTCGAAGCCGTGACGGACGCAGCGGAACCCGATCAGAATGGCCAGTTCCTCGTCAGCCTGACCGCCGTGTCCGAGGTCGATACCGTGATCAGCTATCTGATCAGCGGGACAGCGACCGATGGCGTCGACTACGCCGCGCTGACAGGCACCGTTACGATCCTTGCCGGAGAGCTTTCTGCGCCGATCGATGTGACGGTGATCGATGATCTCGACTTCGAGGGAGATGAGACTGTTGTCATCACCCTGGATCAGGTTACCGCCAGTGATGGAATTGCGGTGATCGGGGCGAATGCCTCGGCCGAGATGGCCCTGGTTGATGACGAGATCTCGGTTGACCTCGAGCTGAGCAAGACGATCTCGGACGAAACGCCTGAGTTCGGTCAGGAAGTTACCTTCACGCTCACGGTCGACAATCTCGATCTGATCGAGGACGCGACCAATGTCGTCGTCACCGATCTGCTCCCCGGCGGTTACACCTACCTTGGCGACAGCTCAGGTGGTGTCGACTACGACGACGAAACCGGGATCTGGACTGTCGGGACCATCGCCGCGGGCGAAACCGCAACGCTTGAGATCACAGCACTGGTCGAAGAGGTTCTGGAGCAGGGCAGCGGTCTCGAGACGCTTTACCGCATCAATGTCGGCGGAGGCACGCAGACGGCAGAGGGCGGTATCGGGCCAGACTGGTTTGGCTCCGGTCCGGTCGTCGGCAACAACAACAACACACCCGCCGACGTCACGACCGGCGTTCAGGTCACCTTCGGCCAAGACTTCGGCAACGACAACACAATCGGCGGTGGTGGGGTCCCCAACACAGTCGATTTGACGGCTGTTTCTGGTACCGGCGCACCGGAGGCGGTTTTCCGTTCAGAGCGGTTCAAGAGCCAGGAGTGGGACTTCCTCGTCGACCCCGGCGAGTACATCGTCAATCTCTACTTCGCCGAGATCTTCGTTGGTGTTCAGAACAACGGTGGTGCTGGAGACCGGATCTTCGATGTCTCGATCGAAGGCAATCAGGTCCTCGACGACTACGACGTGTTCGCGACTGCCGGAGGCGGACGAATTGCTATCGTCGAAAGCTTCGACGTCACGGTCGAAGAGGGCGACACCAACCTCGATATCGACTTCGCGAACGTTCCGGGTGGCGACAACGCCAAGATCTCGGCAATCGAGATCATCCGGGTAGGCGAGGACGGCATCGATCAGTCGGCCTATGTCAACTTTGCCGAGATCACGGCGAGCGATCAGTTCGACTTTGACTCGACCCCCGGCAACGGCACCGCCCCGACGCCCGCGGAGGATGATGAAGCGGTCGTCGCCCCAACGGTAAGCGCGCCGGTTCCGACCCTGACACTGACCATCGATCCAGTGAGCATCGTCGAGGACGGAGGTGTCGCCACCGCGACCGTTTCGCGCAACATCGACACGATCGGCGATCTGGTCGTGACGCTGGTGAGCGACGATCCGACTGCCGCGACCGTGCCCGTGAGCGTGATCATCCCGGATGGCCAGGCATCGGTCACCTTCGATGTGACGGCGGTCGATGACAGCGTCGTCGATGGCACGCAGACGCCGACGATCACGGCAAGCGCTGCGGGCTTTGTCGACGGAACCGCCTCGCTCGACGTCACCGATGACGACTTTGTCGTAGGTGCGACGGTCGAGATCAGCGGCAACACGACCTTTGGAACCTCGGCTTTCGTGATCACCAACACATCGGAAGCCGGTGTGAAGATCAAGAACGTCACATTCGACATCGTGCCCGCCGTTCTCTCGGTCGGACTCGATGCCAGCGGGGCACCGGGCAGCGAATTCCTGGGCTCGGTTTTCGATCCGACCGGAGAGGCCGGTGACGCGGGCAGCCAGGGTCTCAAGTTCACCGACAACGCTGCCGGTCTGGTCGATGATCTGGGCCAGGTGCTTGCACCGCAGACGAGCGCGTTGGGCTTTGTTGGTGATGCGGGTGTCTATCCCTTCACCGGTCAGCTTCCGGGTGGCAATGCGGGGGCGCCGGGCGGGTTCCGCTTCATGACTCTGGATTTCGCGACATTCGAGAATGCTCTGAGCCAGCCGCCGGTTGCCTTCCAGTTCGGTGTTGATGTCGATCCGCAGTCGATCCAGGCTGCTACCGGTACGGGTGAGGCAGGCGCTGTATCAGGCGCCGAGCTGGCCGGGATGATGGTCACGATCGAGTTCGAGGGACCGGGTGGCGAGACCATAATTGAGACACGGCAGCTCGCGGCAACCGGCTTTGAAAGCTCAGCTGCGGTCTTCGACGGCTCTGGACCCGGCAGCGCGCCGGTCGTGGAGGTGCTTGGTCTGGTTGAAGGCGCCGATCCCCGCCGCGCGGTCACTACGGATCCGACGCATGATGTGAAGATCAGTGGCCTGACAGAAGGCGATATGGTCGAGCTCCAGATCTTCGATGCCTCGGGCTATGAGAAGCATGGTGGCGACGGGACCGCGGCGGTCGCGGATGATCCGTTCCACGCCAATCAGTTCGACGCGGCACCGACCGTTCTGACTGCGACGGCTGATGCGACCGGGATGGTGACGTTCCAGATCGATCTGTCGGGCGGCGCCAGCGGCGCAGCACCAGCGACGGTGGATGACCTCTTCTTCCTCACCGCCGCCGTAACCGATGGTGCGGGAACGGTCACCAGCCTCCTGTCCGACCCGATCGAACTGCGCCTGGTCGACAACACAGCCCCGACGATCACATCGCCGGCAGAAGTCGACTATGTCGAAGGTGATACGTCTGTCGCCTACATCGCAACTGCGGTCGATCCGGAGATGGACGATATCATCCTTGAGCTCGGTGGCGTCGATGCAGAGTTCTTCGACTTCAACGATGCTACGGGCGAAGTAACCTTTGTCTCACCGCCCGATTTCGAGAACCCGCTGGATACCGACGGCGACAACGTCTTCGACATCACAATCTCTGCATCCGACGGCCTTCTCGGTACTGCCCAAGATGTAAAGATCACGGTTCTCGGCGACACAGACGGTGATCTCATCCCCGACAATGCAGACAACGCGATCTTCGTCGCCAATCCAGATCAGCGTGACACAAACGGAGACGGATACGGCAACGTGATCGACTTCGATCTCAACAATGACGGCCAGGTCGACTCGTTCGATGCTCCCCTATTCGTGGCGGCGTTCGGCTCGATCGGCCCTGATCTCGATGCAGACTTCAACGGTGACGGTCAGGTCGATTCCTTCGATGCAGAGGACTTCGTGGCCGGGTTTGGCCAGTTCATGGAGGGCTTGTCGTTCATCGATCTCTAACGCGCGATGAAGCGCCTTGAAAAATGTCAGTGACCGGAGGGTCACGTGAAAACCGGAGGTGTTCCAGTGAGACGAGTAATCACGATTTTGCCAGTGTTGATGGCTTTGATGTATGCCATTCCAGCATCGGCGATCACGGTCGCTTTTGAACCGTCACAAGACCTGAACAGCCTGGGAGTTGGAGACAATTTCTCGATCGATTTGAGGGCGTCAACCGGCCCGGGAGAGAGCATATCGGGATTTACACTATCTCTGTCCTTCACCTCCGATACACTACAATTCGATAACGTCAGTTTTAATCCTGGCCTGAACGTGCCGTTTGTCTCCAGTCCTTCAGGGCCCGTCGACGGCATAACCACCATCCCATTGATATCGGGAGCCGCGTTCTTCACGCCCCCCATCACAGGCGATGACGTGACGCTCGCGACGTTCGAGTTCTCAACGCTGGCGACGGATCCGGGGATGATTTCGTTTGCTGCGTCGAACCCGGTGCTGGGAATAATTACTGGAACCGGATCCAACTTACCGATTAACGGACCCTTCCAGAACTTCACGAACATTCCATTGCCTGCACCGGTCTTCCTGCTTATTGCGTCGATCGTGAGCCTGATGAGTTTTCGAAAGTCGAGTGGCAAAGCGCAACCGGCGTAAGGCGCTCTGCCGCACCTCCGTGTAAGCCGTCGATCTCTGCTCACTTGAGTTAAGACCGATGACTAAATCCTACTTCTGTGCGGATCTGGCATCTATCAGCTTGTTCAGTTGGCAAAGTTCATAGCGCCTAGACTGGAATGCACCGCAGACTTCAGTTTTGCGGCTTCGTCGCCGTGCAGATCGAGGCTCTACCGACCCTTCGTGTGACGAGGCGCCAAGAGAGGCGCTGCTATGCGATCTGCATCTGCTCACCGGGATAGATCCGCAGGCCTCGGTCGCGAACGAGAAAATGCCGAAACGTAACAGATGAACCCAGCCGCCGCGGCCGCGGTTCAGCAGAATGCTGGGAGACGCAGCCCCGCGTTCTCGGCACGCATCAGACGAGATTGGCCGTTTTCGGAGATCTTGGATTTCCGGATCGAGACTAGAGATTCCAGTTGCATGATTGTCTGGTCCCGGTCGTCCCGAGTGGTCCTTCACAGCTTAGGCTCTAGCGGCTGGCCCGCTCTGGGTGCAAGTTGAACCCGGCCGTGCTGAAAGAGCCTTGGCGTCGATCCGCGCCCAAACATTCCCTTTGCCATCAGTCTTGGATTAGGCTCACTCAATGAAGGGAGCTAATCACACTGAAGAGGCACGATGGACAACCTCGTCCCGCTCAGAATGTTTGTTCAAGTCGCACAGGCCGGCAGGTTTTCGGAAGCCGCGCGCCGGTTGGGTGTCCGAACGTCGACCATTTCGAAAGCAGTACAAAAGCTGGAGGAAGAAGTTGGCGCCAAGCTGTTCACGCGCACGACCCGCTCGGTCGGGCTGACTGTCGAGGGCGAGCGGCTCCTCGACAGCGCCGAAGAGCTTCTGGATGCCGCCGACAATCTGGCGGCGGAATTCTCGGATTCGCTCGAAAGCCCGCGCGGGAAGCTGGTGATATCGGCCCCTGCCGTTTTTGGCCGCGTCTGGCTGACCGAGAAGGTGCTGGTCTTCATGGAGCGCTTCCGCGACGTCGAGATCGAATTGCTTTTCGAGGACCGGCAAGTCGATCTGGCGAGCGAAGGCGTTGATATCGCCGTCCGCATCGGCGAACTTGGCAACAGCCCCAACCTCGTTGCGCGAAAACTGTTCGACGACTCGATCTATTCCTGCGCCTCCCCCGGTTACCTTGAGCGGTTTGGCAGGCCCGAAAGGCTGGAGGACCTCCAGCATCATCGCGGGATCCATTACCGGGTCCGAAACACGGGGCGCCTCTTTCCATTTCTCTTCGATGCGGACGGTGAGACGGTACGCAAAACGCTCGATCCGGTGCTGGTGGGAAACAGTGTCGATGCAATCATGTTGGCGGCGGAGCGGGGACTGGGTATCGCGCAGTTGCCGAGCTTCCTGGCAATGGAGGGATTTGCCTCTGGCCGATTGGTTGAAATCTTGCCAGGCGCCCGGATAAATCGTTTCCCTTACTCGATAATTTACTTGGACCGCAGGCTCGTACCCCCGAGGGTGCGCGCCTTTGTTGACTACATTACAGCGGAACCGCCGATCTTCTTGGGAACAACACCCTGAACCATACCCGTCTGACCTTTTCTCTCTAGGAAAAAGTCTAGTGCATGATCGGCGCCTACTCAGAAGTGAGCGCTGATCACATCTCCTGATCAGTTCGAGAACCACTCGGCTCCACGGTGAGGAGAATAGAATGCAACTTTCACGCACCCTTCTGGCCGGTGCAAGCATCGGCGCCCTGGTCGCAAGCTCGATATGGTATGCAGCCGATCGCTTGGACCTCCCATCTCTGGTGGCAGAGGCGAACGCCGCTGCCCCTATAGCCGCCGCACCGGCGCCAACCGTCGATGTGATCGCGGCCCAGACCCAATCAATCGTCGAGTGGGACGAGTTCGCGGGCCGCTTCCAGGCGGTGGATGAAGTCGCGATCCGCGCCCGGGTATCCGGCCACCTTGACGCAGTCCACTTCGACCCTGGTCAGATCGTCGAGAAGGGCGACCTTCTCTTCACGATCGACCCGCGCCCCTTCGAGGCAGCCCTCGCCGAGGCCCGCGCCCAACTGGAGGAAGCCCGTGCTGCAGCACAGCTCGCAGAAAGCGAGTTCGGCCGCGCACAGCAACTCTATGAGCGTGGCCATGTCAGCACCTCGGTTCTGGACACGCGCGCCCAGGGAGCTACGGCGGCTGAGGCCGCTATCTCAGCCGCGGTTGCGGTGGTCGAGCGGGCCGAACTCGATCTGGCCTTCACGAAGATCACATCGCCGGTCACCGGGCGCATCTCGGATGATGCCGTCAGCCCAGGCAACCTGATCGCTGCCGGCGCGGCCTCGGGCGCCCTTACGACGATCGTCTCGATCAACCCAATCCACTTTGTCTTCGATGCGACCGAACAGCAGTATCTCGAGTACATGCGCGCGACCGGTGGTGAGAGCCTGCGGAGCCGTGCAAGCCAGACCCCTGTTGCCGTGCGCCTGATCGACGAGCCAGACTTCGCGCATCAGGGAGCGATCGACTTCGTCGACAACCGTATCGACCGCGCGACCGGGACCATCCGGGGCCGCGCAGTCCTGGAGAACGCCGATGGCGTGCTGACCCCAGGCATGTTCGGCCGCCTGCGTCTCGCGACGGCCGAGAATGTCGAGCGTGTATTGATCTCTGAGCGTGCCATCGGCTCCGACCAGAACACCAAGTTCGTCTGGGTCATGCGCGAGGACGACACGGTGACACGCCGGCTCGTCACGCTCGGCGACCAACATGGCGATCTGCGGATCGTCCTTTCCGGTATCGACGCGGGCGACCGGGTCGTTGTGGGTGGCCTGCACATGCTGGGCGAAGGCGCGCATGTGACCGCGCGCTTTATCGACGAAGATCCCGTTCGCGTGGCGGCGCGCTAAGGCGCGCGCCACCCATAAGGTGAGGAAAGACCGATGAAACTCCCCCAATTCTTTATCGACAGACCGATTTTTGCGATCGTAATCTCTGCCTTTATCACGATTATCGGCGCGCTGAGCTACTTCACGCTGCCCGTTGCCCAGTATCCTGCCGTTGCACCGCCTACCGTGCAGGTTACCGCTCAGTACCCCGGCGCATCGGCCGAGACGATTGCCGAGACCGTCGCGACGCCACTTGAGCAGCAAATCAACGGTGTCGAGGGGATGATCTACCTCTCGAGCCAGGCCACGGGCGACGGCAACCTGACCATTACCGTGACCTTCGAGCTGGGCACCGATCTCGATACGGCACAAGTGCTTGTGCAAAACCGGGTGGCGATCGCCGAGCCCCGCCTGCCAGAGGAAGTGCGCCGCTTGGGCGTGGTGACGCAAAAGGCGTCCCCAGACCTTCTTCTGGTCGTGCACATGTTCTCGCCTGACGGCTCGCGGGATGATCTCTACATCACGAACGCCGCACAGCGGGTGCGGGATGAACTGACCCGTCTCGGCGGCGTCGGCAACATTACGATCTTCGGTGCACGCGACTACGCTATGCGGATCTGGCTGGACCCCGAGCGCATCGCGTCGCTCGAACTAACCCCTGGCGAGGTGGTCGCTGCGATGCGGGCCCAGAATGCGCAAATCGCGTCGGGTCGGTTGAACCAGCAGCCGACACCGGAAGCGGGGGCCTTCGAGCTTTCCGTCGAGACCATAGGGCGGCTCGCAGACACTTCGGAATTCGAGCGCATCATCATCAAGCGTGGAGAGGACGGCCGGATCGTACGGCTCGCCGATGTGGCGCGTGTCGAACTGGGCGCCGCAGATTACACCACGCGGGCTTATCTGGACACGAACCAGGCGGTCGCGATGGCGATAAACCAACGCCCAGGGACCAACGCGCTCGCAACGGCTGAGGAAGTGCTCTCGATTGTCGAGGAGCTGTCGCAGGATTTCCCGGCGGGTCTTTCCTATGACGTGATCTATAACCCGACCGAGTTCATCCAGGCCTCGATCGACGCTGTGATCGCCACAATGATCGAAGCGGTCGCGCTGGTTGTGGCTGTCGTGCTACTGTTCCTCGGCACATGGCGGGCCGCAGTGACACCAATCCTGGCGATCCCAGTTTCGCTGATCGGCACCTTCGCGGTCATGTCGGCGCTGGGCTATTCGATCAACAACCTCTCGCTCTTCGGGCTCGTCCTCGCCGTCGGTATCGTCGTCGATGACGCGATCATTGTGGTCGAGGGGATCGAGAAGCACATCCGCAACGGGCTTTCCCCTCGCGATGCGGCCAAACGCACGATGAAGGAGGTATCCGGAGCCCTTATCGCAACTTCGCTGGTGCTGGCGGCTGTGTTTATCCCAACCGCGGCGGTCGCCGGCATCGCAGGCCAGTTCTACCAGCAGTTTGCGGTGACGATCACCGCGGCCACCGCGATCTCGCTTCTGGTGTCGCTCACGCTGAGCCCGTCGCTCGCCGCGCTCTTGCTGCGCCCGCATAGCGAAAAGAAAGTGGGCCTGCTGATGCGGCCGGTCATGTGGGCGCTGCGCCTGTTCGACCGTGGGTTTGACCGGGCGTCCGACGGCTATGCCTGGGCAACCACCCGGCTCGTTCGCGCTCCCGCGATCATGCTCGCGCTCTTTGGCGGCCTGCTGCTGATGACCGACCATCAGTTTGGCAAGGTCCCTGCGGGCTTCATCCCGCAGCAGGACCAGGGCTACTACATCACCGTCGTCCAGCTTCCGCCGGGTGCATCGTTGGAGCGGACCGATAGGGTAGTGCGTGAGGCCACCGCGAGCCTTCTGGAGATCGAGGGTGTGGAACACGCGGCTGTCTTCGCAGGCTTCAACGGCGCAACATTCACCACCGAGTCGAACACCGGCGTCATCTTCTTCACCACAACGCCGTTCGATGAGCGTGAGGAGGCTGGCTATGCCCCCGAAGAGGTACTTGGTGAGGCGCGCCAGCGTATGGCCGCAATCACCGATGCAGCCATCTTCGTCATCTCACCCCCACCTGTACGCGGGATCGGCACGGGCGGCGGCTTCAAGATGATGCTGCAGGACACTGGCAATATCGGTCCGGTGGAACTTGAACGGGCCGCCACTGCACTGTCGGCTGCCGCGAATGCGGACCCAGGCCTTGTCGCTGTCTTCTCGCTCTACTCCACGGGGACACCGCGGGTATGGGCAGAGATCGACCGCGAGCGCGCCGAGATGCTCAACGTCCCGATCGCCCGGGTGAACCAGGCGCTCGAGGTCTATCTCGGCTCGGCTTACGTGAACGACTTCAACCTGTTTGGCCGGACCTACCAGGTCATCGCCCAGGCGGATGCCGAGCACCGCCAGTCGGTGGAGGACGTGGCGAAACTGCGGACCCGTTCGGAAGATGGCGCAATGGTCCCGCTCGGGGCGGTCGCCACCTTCCAAGACTCGACCGGCCCACTGCGCCAGCCGCGCTACAACCTCTATCCCGCAGCAGCGGTTCAGGGGCAGGCGCTGCCCGGTGTTTCCTCGGCAGAGGCGCTGGCCAAGATGGAGGCGCTGGCCGACGAAATCCTGCCGGCAGGTGTCTCCTACGAGTGGACCGAACTGAGTTATCAGGAGAAGAACACAGAGGATACGGCCGCATTGGTCTTCGCCTTCGCCGTCCTCTTCGTCTTCCTGGTTCTGGCGGCACAGTACGAGAGCTGGGCCTTGCCAGCAGCCGTGATCTTGATCGTGCCCATGGTGCTCTTGTCGGCGATCACCGGTGTCTGGCTCGCCGGGCTCGACAACAACATCCTCGTGCAGATCGGGTTCGTGGTCTTGGTGGCACTCGCTTCAAAGAACGCAATCCTGATCGTCGAGTTCGCACGTCAGGCCGAGGATGAAGGGCTCGATCGCTGGGCGGCCGCCATTTGGGCCGCGCAGACCCGCCTGCGCCCGATCGTCATGACGTCTCTTGCGTTCATCCTCGGTGTGGTGCCGCTGATGCTTGCCACTGGCGCGAGCGCCGAGATGCGCCAGTCGCTGGGTGTCTCGGTCTTCTCTGGCATGCTTGGCGTGACCCTGTTCGGGCTGTTGTTCACGCCCGCCTTCTACGTGGCCATCCGCGCGGTCGAAGAACGGCTCACCGCAGGGCGCACTTCGCCGAGCAGGGAAGAAGCCACGGGCTAAGGTTCGGCGCCGAATTCCTCACCTAAGGCGCCCTCAGGGCCCGGCCGCAACAGGCCGGGCCCTAATTTCTTTTGGCGAACAGCATCGACGGAAGATCCCAGCCCCTGGATCCAAAGCTACAGGATTAAAGGCTACGATGAGGCCTCATTGACCGCTGGCAGTGTCAGATCAGCGATCTTCAATCTCTGGATCTTCCCACTCGGTCCTTTGGGAAGTTCCGGTAGGATATAGACGACATCCGGTGCCTTGAAATCGCCGACACGGCGAACACAGAGGTCTCGAAGCTCTTCTGGCGTAGCGCCAGAACCCGTCGTAAGGCGGACCGCGGCCTCGACCCTTTCGCCATAGTGTGCGCAGGCCCTCGCAAAGGCCGCCGCTTCGACCACATCCGGATGCGCGTAGAGGGCTTCGTCGATCTCACGTGGCGCGACATTCTCACCCCCCTTGATGATCAGCTCCTTCAGGCGGCCGGTCACGAAGATATAGCCATCCTCGTCCATCCGCCCCAGATCGCCCGTGCGCAGCCAGCCGCCAGGGGCAAATGTCTCCGCCGTTGCCTCGGGGTTTCTCAGATATTCCCGCATCACGTTCGGGCCGCGGACGGCAATCTCGCCTTCCTCTCCCACGGGCAGATGGCCGAGATCAGGCCCAAGGATCGACACTTCGTTTCCGTAGGCGAGACCAGGGGAGCCAATCTTGCGTGTCCCAGGGGGAAGCGGGTTGGACAGGATCTGCGCCGCCGTCTCCGTCAAGCCCATCGTCTCGATGATCGGCACGCCAAAGCGGCGCTCAAATGCCGTCTGCGTCTCAGCCGCCAGGGCCGAAGACGCCGAGCGGGCAAACCGCAGCCTTTCACAGGTCCCCCGGTCCGGCGTGCTATCTCCATGCACTAGATGCGAGATGACCGTCGGAACGGCAGAGAACCAGGTCGCCCCGGACACCGCGCATTGTTGCCAGAAGCGGCTCGCCGAGAAGCGGCTGCACATCGCGACGGAGCCGCCGCTAACCAGCGGACCCATAACTGTCACGCAAAGGCCGTTGATGTGATAGATCGGCAGAACACACATCGCGCGGTCAGCCGGTGTCAGCCGGTGCGCTATCGTCGGCGTCCACCCGCCTGCCAGCAGGCTGGCATGGGTGTGCACAACACCCTTGGGTCGGCCGGTGGTGCCAGATGTGTACATCAGCAGCGCATCGTCGGTCGCTTCGAGTGGGAAGAGAGGCGCCGTGGCCTCCGATGGCCAGTCGATCTTGTCCCCCACACCAATGCGAACAATTTCACTTCCAGGTTGCGCTTCGTTCCAAAGGCTCCTTTGTTCGTGCCCGACGAAGGAGAACCGCGCTCGACAATGGCTGAGCGCATAGCGGATCGCCTCCACGCCAGCGACAAGGTTGATCGGCGTGACCCGAAACCCGCCATAGAGCACGCCCATCAGGCAGGTCACACCCGCCTGTCCGTTCGGCAGGACAAGGGCAACACTCTCTCCTTTAGCGACGCCAAGCGCGGTCAGCCGGCCAGCGATCACCGCCGCGCTCTCCCGCATCTGCGACCAGGTCAGGGAGACGCCACTTTCCGGGAAAAGATGACTGATCTGGTCGCCCCGTTCGGCCGCATGATGATCGAGCCAGTCGCGCACCGTGCCCTTTGGCGGGCTGGTCTCAGCGATGATCACTTCCCCGCCTCGGCCCAGTAGCTCGAAAAGATCTCATCGAGAGCTGGCTCCCGCGCCGGGATCTCCCGAACAATCTTCGTCGTCTGCATGAAGTGGCGCCAATGCAGGTTCTCATCGATTGAGTTACCCCCCCACGAACCGCAGCCCATGGAGAGCGAGAACGGCATGCCGTTCGTAAAGGATCCGCCCGTCGCAAAAGTATGCGCCTGGTTCACGATTACCCTACAGGTGGGAAGTGTGGTGCCAAGCACCATCGCGCGCTCATCAAGCCCCGTATGAATGCCGATCGAGTGTCCGGCCCCCTGATGTGCCAGAATCCTGCCTGCAGTCTCCACCGCCGCCTCGAAATCCGACGCACGATAGAGGGAGAGGACAAGGCTCAGCTTCTCGCCAGACAGTGGATGCCGCGGGCCGATCCCCTCCGTCTCGACCGCGATAAAACGCGTATCATCAGGCAATGCACCGGCAAGACCGAGAGCCTCGACCGTCGGCCCCACATCCTGAGCGATAACCATCCGGTTCAGTTTGCCATCGGGCCAAAGGCGCGAGACAATCGCCCCCTCATTCGCGACGGTCGCGCCGCCGTTCCTGGCGAGCTCCGCGACGAAAGTATCATAGACCGCGTCGACCACTACGACCGCGTTCTCCGACGAGCAGGAGGTCGCGTTGTCGAATGTTTTCGAGGCCGCAATCTTCTGCGCCGCTGCGGCCAGATCTGCAGTTTCGTCGACGATCACGGTGACATTGCCGGCGCCAACCCCAATTGCCGGGGTGCCGGAGGAGTAGGCGCGGCGCACATTGTCCTGGCTTCCCGTGACCACCACAAGGTCAGCCGTCTCCAGCAGCCGCTGCGTCTTTCCCTTGGATCCGGGCGCCGGGATCATCTGCACGAGATCAGGGTCGGCCCCGATCTTCGCGAACTCTGATTGGATGTAATCCAACAATAGCTCGCAGGTCGCTACGCCCTTCGGCGACGGCGACAGAACAATCGCATTCCCGCATTTGAGCGCGTTGATGATGTTGTTCGCTGGCGTCGCCGCAGGGTTGGTGGACGGCACCACCGCGCCAATGACGCCAATCGGCCGCGCGATCTGGGTGATGCCGGTCTCGGGATTGTCGGACAGAACACCACAGGTTTGGACGCCCGCGATATCGCGCATCAGGCCAAGCGTCTTCCGATGATTCTTGGTGATTTTGTCGGCGATATTGCCAAGGCCGGTTGTCTTCACCGCAAGCTCCGCGAGAGCCCTGTTTCTGGCGGGCTCCATGATTGCCCAGGCGGCTGCCTGGGCCGCACGGTCATAGCGCTCCTGCACCGCGCCCGCCTCAAAACGAGCCTGTGCCGCGCGGGCGCGAGCCACGACCTCATCGACCAGAAGAGCTTCGTCAGCGGCATTCATGGGCTTCTCCGAAAGGTGGGGAGCGGCGCACCGCTCCCCTTCTGGCTCAGAGCCCCGCGAGGAGCTCTTCCAAAGTCTTTTGCCGGGCCTCCCACATCGCCTTGACCTCGTCTCGGGTCATGATGTGCATGGGCGAGCCTCCGGCTTTCATCCGCTTCTCGACCCGGGCGTTCTTGAACATCTCCGGAACCGTTGCGGCGAGTTTGTCGACGACCTCCTGCGGTGTTCCCTTTGGCACCATGATGCCGCGGAAGTTGACCGACGAATTGTCGACATCGAGGCCCTGCTCCTTCATCGTTGGCACATCGGGCAGGAACTCATTCCGCTCCAGATCCGCCACGCCAAGAATTTTGACATTCCCAGCTTCCCGGGCGCGGAATGCGTCGGAGAGATTGTTGACGCCGGCCATCACGTCACCCGCGATCACGGCCTTCATTGCGGCGGCCCCACCGCCCTTTGTCGGGATGTAGGCCATCTTGACGCCCGCCGCCTTCTCGATCTGCAGCGCGGCGATGTGGTGGCCCACGAAGAGACCTGCGCCGGAGAATGTCAGCTTGCCCGGGTTAGCCCTAGCGAACTCGACCACATCGGCCATCGAGTTCATCGGGCTGTCTGCGGCTACGACGAAGACGGCCGGGTCTGCCCCCCAGTTGGCGATTGGCTCGAAGCTGTCCTTCGAGTACTCCACACCGCCTTTGATCGACTGCGCGATGAAGTGCGGGATGTTGTACGCGGCCAGCGTGTAGCCATCGGCCTCGGCCTGCGTCGCGAACCAGTTCCAGCCCACGCGACCACCGGCACCCGGCTTGTTGATGATAGCAATAGGCATGCCGAGCGCATCCTCATTGCCTGCCGTCATGGTCACGATCCGTGCCTGGAAATCCGTGGCGCCGCCGGCCCCATAGGACACCATCAGCATGACCGGACGGTCAGGATAGGTGTCGGCGGCCAGCGCCGGAGTGGCGAGGCCAATCAGGGCCACCATGGCCCCTGCGATCCAGTTTCTCATCTTCAAGTCCTCCCTTGTGTTGGCTGCCGCCTTTGTGGCGGTCAGAAAAAGATCTCTCGCGGTGTGAAGACTCTAAGAAGCAAGGCGAAGAGACCATACATCACTGCCATGAACACGGCCGTGACGAGCAAACGGCGCACCCAGACCCTCGGGTTAAGGTGGCTCCCGGGGTCATAGAGCGACAGTACGACAAAGAAGGCGATCACTGTTGCTGTATAGAAGCCAAGCGTCTTCGCCGCCCAGAACACGTAGACCAGCATAACGATGAAACCGGGCAGCAGGTTGATCACCTGTTCAGCTCCAAGCCCTCCACCGGGCTCGGAACGGCCGAGCGCGGTCTGCAGAAGCGTGAAAAGCGACAGAACCACGAACGCGGCCGAGATCAGACGCGGAAACAGGAATGCGTCCGCCGGTTGCTGCGTGAAGCTGACATAGCAGACCCAGATACCGACAGCGGCGATCAGCCCGGCGGGTAGAAGATGTTGTATCCGGCTCATGCCGCGGCCCTGCCTTCGATGCGGCGGCTGCGCAGCTCCATGACGACGGAGTAGGAGATCGACAGGATCACCAGCGCGATCAGCACGATGTTCAGGCTGCCCGTCAGGAAATAGACTAGTGGGCCGTCGGTGGCGCTCGCGATCAGGGATCCTTGTGTGAAATTTGCCTCGGCAATCGGCCCCAGGATCAGACCGAGCACGAGCGGGGCCGCCGAGTATCCGTAGCGCTCAAGAAAGTACATCATGATCCCGAGCGCCGCCATCACATAGACATCACCCATCGAGTTCTGCACCGAATAAGAGCCGAAGACCGCGAGCCCAAGCACGATCGCCGCCATGACAGACTGCGGCACCTGCGCCACCCGCGCCGCAAGCCCCGCGATGTAGAGCCCGAAGATACACATCAGGATCTGGCCGATCAGCATCGAGTTGATGAAGGTCCAGGCGACCTCCGGATAATTGTCGAACAGATCCGTGCCTGGGAAAATCCCATGGATCAGGAGTCCACCAAGCAGGACCGCCGCGGTTGGACTGCCCGGGATCGAGAGCGTGAGAAGCGGCACGAGCGACGGACCCACCATCGCGTTGTTCGCGCTCTCTGCCGCGATGATGCCTTCTGAATGGCCGGTCCCGAATTTGTCCTGCTCAGGTGAGAACTTCCTCGCTTGGTCGTAAGCGACAAGTCCGGCGATCTGCCCACCGATACCCGGGATCAGCCCGACAATAGAGCCGGTAGCGGTACCTATGCCGAGCGCCCGCGTCCGGCTCATCAGCTCTCCGAACGCCCTGCCGATTGGATGCCGCTCGACCTTCAGCACTTCCATATCGACCGGCCTACGGCCACGGGCGAACATGGTGATGACCTGCGGGATGGCGAAGAGACCGATCAGCGCCGCAATGATGTTCACACCGCCGCCAAGCGCCGGATGGAACACAAAACGCTGCGCCCCGAGGATATCGTCGAATCCGATGGTTGCGAGCCAGAGGCCGATACAGCCGGATAGGAGCCCCTTTGTCACCGACCGGCCATCCAGGGTTCCAATGACGGTGACGCCGAGAATTGCCAGCCAGAAAAGATGCGAGGGGCCGAACGCAAGCGCCCACTGAGCCAGAACCGGCGTCAGGAAGATCAGCAGGAAGACCCCTATAACCCCACCAACCGCAGAAGCGAGGAACGAAAGCTGAAGCGCACGCGCGCCCCGTCCCTGCTTTGCCATCGTATGGCCATCCAGCGTGGTCGCAATGTTCGCAGGAGCACCGGGGATCTTCAGGAGTATTGCACTTACCGCGCCGCCTGCGACCGTCGAGGTATAGGCGGCCCCCAGCAGGATCAGACCCTGGGCCGGTTGCAAATGGAAGGTGAAGGGGATCAGCAGGGCAACCGCCATGGTCGGTGACAGCCCCGGCGTGGCCCCAAGGATCAGCCCGCCGATCGTCCCTCCGATCAGAAGCAGGAGCGAGACAGGCTCAAAGACTGCCCCGAAATATCCGAGGAACTCCAACGCTTTCTCCCTTGCGATCCAGCCTCATCCGGGCCGGTTGACGCAAAAGCGTAGGTGATGAAAATAAGAATGCAAATGTTTTCATTTTCGCTTGAGTATCGAGGAAAGTGTCTGAAAATCAGAGGGATAGGGCCGATATAACCGAAGTCGCCCGGCTGGCCGGTGTCTCAGCGTCGACTGTCTCGCGCGCGTTCAATCATCCGGATCTCGTGAAACTAACCACCCGGCGGCGGGTGGAACGTGCAGTAGAGGAGCTCGGTTACATTCGCAACCGCGCGGCACAGGCCATGCACGGAAAGCGAAGCGCGACGATCGGGCTGATAGTGCCTACGGTCAACAACGCGATCTTCTCGGAGCTCATCCAGTCCTTCACCGATGCCGTGGACCGCGAAGGCTTCACGATCCTGATCGCGGCGCACGGGTTTGACCTCCGTCGCGAGTACGCGATGACCCGCAAGTTGCTCGAACACCGGGTGGACGGATTGGCGCTGATTGGGCTCGATCATATCGAAGCCACCTACACGCTGATCCAGCGTCAGTCGGTGCCAGCGATCACCATCTGGAATCATGCGCCTGGGTCAAGGCTTCCCGCTTTTGGAGCTGACAACTTCGACGCGGGTAGCACCGCCGCCCAATATCTCATCGACCGCGGACATCGTGAAATTGGCCTGATCTTTCCACCGACGCCTGAGAACGACCGGGCGCGCAGGCGGCTGGAAGGCGCGCTGAGCATCTGCGCGTCTGAAGGTATCTCGATCCCAGACCAATGGAGATTGGAGGCGCCCTATGACCTCGAACGGTCAAAGCAGGCTGCACGTGACCTGTTGAATGGTGAGACCCGGCCACGCGCCCTGATCTGCGGGAACGATGTGATCGCGCAGGGGGCTGTCTACGGTGCGCTGGAGGCCGGACTCACGCTCCCTGGTAACGTCGCCATTGTCGGGATCGGCGATTTCCCAGGCTCGGCGGAGATGGTGCCCGGCATCTCCACCGTCCGCCTGCCCGCGCGGCGCATAGGCCGAATGGCGGGTAGCAAGCTGTGCGAAGCCATCCTGACCAACCGGCTCGGACAGATCGAATCCCACCGCTTCGTCGTCGAGATGATCGCCCGGTCTTCCTCTTAAGGGCAACCCGGGCGATCTACTGGTTCAGGGAGATGGTCTCAATGCGCAGCCCAATGCTTTCACTGGTCTGCCCATGGAATCACCCGATCTGCGGCAGAAGCGCATCCATTGAAGCCTTGGCGTCGCCATAGAACATCCGGCTGTTGTCCTTGAAGAACAGCGGGTTCTCAATGCCCGAGTAACCGGTGCCGCGGCCGCGCTTGCAGATGAAGACCTGACGCGACTTCCAGACCTCTAGCACCGGCATCCCTGCAATGGGCGAGCCCGGATCATCCTGTGCCGCCGGGTTCACGATGTCGTTCGCGCCGATCACGATCACCACGTCGGTTTGGGGGAAGTCGTCGTTTATCTCCTCCATCTCCAGCACGATATCATAGGGCACTTTCGCCTCGGCGAGCAGCACGTTCATGTGCCCCGGCAGGCGGCCTGCGACCGGGTGGATCGCGAAACGCACAGTCGCGCCCTTGTCGCGCAGCTTGCGAGTCAGCTCCGACACCGATTGTTGCGCCTGTGCGACCGCCATGCCGTAACCCGGCACGATGACGACGCTATCGGCGTCGTTCAGAGCGCTGGCCACGCCATCTGCATCGATGGCAACCATCTCACCCTCTACCGCCTGCGCCTCGGCCTGCTCACCACCCCAACCGCCGAGAATGACCGAGACAAAGCTCCGGTTCATGCCTTTGCACATGATGTAGGAGAGGATCGCGCCCGAGGCGCCGACCAAGGCGCCAACCACGATCAGAAGGTCATTGCCCAGCGTGAACCCGATCGCCGCCGCCGCCCAGCCCGAGTACGAGTTGAGCATCGAGACGACGACCGGCATATCCGCGCCCCCAATCGCCATGATCAGGTGCCAACCGACCGCGCCCGAGATGATCGCGACGAGGTACATCGTCCATGAACCGGCGCCGTTCATGTACATGATCAGGAGGATCAGACAGAGGACGCCCGCACCGAGATTGATCTGATGGCGGAACGGCAGGGTCAGCGCCGAGGAACTGATTTTGCCTGCCAACTTGCCGTAAGCGACGATCGAGCCCGTAAAGGTGATCGCCCCGATGAGAACGCCGAGGAACAGTTCGACCTTGAGGATCGAGAGCTCAACGGCGGATTTCTTGGCAATCGTCGCCGCGAAACCGGCAAGCTCGCCCGCGGTGCCAGCTTCGTTGGCAGCAATTGCCCGACCCATCTCGGTATCGGCGTTGAAGCCGATGAAAACGGCCGCGAGGCCGACGAGGCTATGGAAACCTGCCACCAGCTCTGGCATCTGGGTCATCTGGACGTTCTTGGCGACGTACCAGCCAATTGCGCCCCCGATGATCAACATGATCAGGACGATGCCGAATGCGCCGCTGCCGGGCCCAAACAGGGTAGCGCCCACCGCCAGGATCATGCCGACGATGCCGTAATAGATCGCCTGTTTCGCCTTTTCCTGGTTCGAGAGACCACCGAGGGCGAGGATGAAGAGGATTGCCGCCACAACATAGGCGGCCGTTACAAGACCGATGCTCATGTCAGTGTCCCCCGGTTAGCTCTTTTGGAACATGGCGAGCATACGCCGGGTGACCAGAAAGCCCCCGAAGATGTTCACCGCGGCGATAAGAACGGAGATCGCGCCAAGCACTTGCACTGCCTGATCGGCGGAGCCGATCTGCAACAGCGCACCGACGATGATGATCGACGAGATCGCATTCGTAATCGCCATCAGCGGCGTGTGCAGCGAATGCGCGACATTCCAGATGACGTGGAAGCCCACGAAGCAGGCGAGGACGAACACGATGAAGTGCTGCATGAAGCTTGCCGGCGCGACCGTGCCGACCAGCAGCAACAGCGCACCGCCGATGGCCAGCATCTTGGCGGTCTGCTTGTTCGAGGCCTGAACCTCGGCAAGTTCGCGGGCGGCTTTCTGCTCCGCGGTTTCTTCGGGCTCTTTCTTCTTTGGCTGCGCCGCGATGGCTTTGATCTTCGGCGGCGGCGGCGGGAAAGTGATCTCGCCCTCGTGGCAGATCAGCGCGCCGCGGATCACGTCGTCTTCCATGTCGACGACCGGCGTGCCGTCTTTCTCAGGTGTCAGGTCATCGACCATATGGCGGATGTTGGTGGAATAGAGCGTTGATGACTGGGTGGCCATCCGGCTCGGGAAATCGGTATAGCCCACGACGGTGACGCCGTTGGGTGAGACAACCTTCTCGTCCTTGACCGTCAGGTCGCAGTTGCCGCCGCGTTCGGCGGCGAGGTCCACGACGACCGAACCGGGCTTCATGGCCGCAACCATGTCTTCGAGCCAGAGTTTTGGCGCCGGGCGGCCCGGGATCAGGGCGGTGGTGATGACGATGTCCACTTCAGGCGCCAGTTCGCGGAATTTCTCGAGTTGTTTCTCGCGGAATTCCGGGCTGGAGGGGGCCGCGTAGCCACCAGTGGCAGCACCATCGGTCTGCTCTTCCTCGAAATCGAGGAAGACGAACTCGGCGCCCATGGATTCGATCTGCTCGGCAACTTCAGGCCGGACGTCGAAGGCCAGCGTGATCGCCCCCAGCGAGGTCGAGGTGCCGATCGCGGCCAGACCGGCCACGCCAGCGCCGACGACCAGCACCTTTGCGGGTGGCACCTTACCGGCAGCGGTCACCTGACCGGTGAAGAAACGGCCAAAGTTGTTTCCGGCCTCGATCACCGCGCGATAGCCCGCGATGTTAGCCATCGAGGAAAGCGCATCCATCTTCTGCGCCCGGCTGATCCGCGGGACCATATCCATGGCGAGAACGGTCAGCTTCCGAGCATTAGCCGCCGCCAGAAGTTCTTCGTTCTGCGCCGGGTAGAAGAAGGTGATTAGCGTCTTGCCCTCGGGCGCCGCTTTGATCTCCTCAATGCTGGGCTCGCGCACCTTGGCGATGATATCCGCCTGAGACCACAGGTCGGCCGCACCCGGCACAACGGTCACGCCCGCCTCGGCATAAGCGTCATCCGAGATCGACGCCGCCGTCCCCGCTCCGGCCTCCACCAGACACTCGTATCCCAGCTTTTGCAGTCTCTGGGCGCTCTCAGGGGTGAGGGCCACACGGGCCTCTCCCTCAAAGATCTCCTTGGGTGCACCGATCTTCATCCTGTGCGCTCCTTATTCTCCTACCGTCCGTTCGGGACATAAAGCATCGCACTGCTCGATCTACCGTTCCCAAGTATATCTGTGACCCGGCCGCCGTATCGCAGCAGGATCATTGTTCGAACCGCCGTTGGAACGGGCGCAGCACGGCCTTCGCCCTTGTCATCGGAAGCGACGACGCGCCTCGCGTACAGCAAACGCGGCGCGGATCAAAGGCACAAATTGTTAACTGCCGTTCAGCTTTGTTCACGGGTGGCCGATTATTCCGCGGCCGGGTCAGAAGTGACGTCGGGGCAGATTCTCCACCCAGTCACGGTTCCATTCGCTGCCGTCGCTTTCCCTTGCTGTCAGGTGACGCTCGAGATGGAAATGCTTGATTGTGGATGTCATCGCGCTCTTCGTCTCAATCTCGACCCACCAGCCAGGGCGCTCGAAACGAAAGATCCAGCAGGCCTCCTGCCGCGCGGAATTCGGGTCGTCGGGATGGATCGAGTAGGTTTGATGCACCTCGCTTCCCCAGACCAACCCGTGATCCGGGTCTTCGGCCATTCCGTAGTCGTCGGAGGTTTCGATCACAAAGCTCCCGTCATCGGCGACCCCCTCATGATATTCGGATGACGGCGCACGGATCTGACGGGCGGCGTAACCGGCGATCTCACGCGGCGGCTCAGGCGCCTGCGGATCGATTTCCCGGTCTGCCTCCCGGACCGGCAAGACAAGCGCACACTGATCAAGATGCAGGACGGGCGTCGTAGCCTCCGGCGAAGGCCAGACGATCGGCCAGTAGCTGGATGAGATAGCCAAGCGCAGAACATGACCCTTGCGGAGGCGATGGCTGCACTCGTTCAGGGCAACCGCGACCTGGTAGACGCGGCCCGGTTCCAGCACCTCGGGCGCCTCATGACCCCGATGATTGTTCAAGTTGAAGGGTCGGTAGGTGACACGCTGTGAAATGCCCCCAGGCGCGACGTCGCATAACCTCAGACAGATCTGCGCGACAGGCTTGTCGACGGAGAATGCCAGGCGCACAACCGGACGCCCTAGGACTTCGAGATCTTCGCCGACTGGATCACTGTCGAAACAAAGCGATCTCCCGTCATCCCGCTGCTGATCGCCACTCAACTCGTTATCCACCCGCATGCCAGGGCAGAAGTAGGCGGCGGCCTGACCAACCCTTAGATCAAGAGGAACCTCGGCCAAACCACTCCCCTGGCTCTCTGAGAGACCGTCTTTCGTAAGGTGCAGTGTGATATCCCGGACGTTCGGTGATGGCATCGCGGGTTCGGCCAGCCAGCGTCCCATCATCGACCGATAAAGACGCGACGGCGACGCATGCTCCTGTTGGAAGTGGCGATACGCCGGGAGAGCGGCCGCACCGCTTTCAACCCCTTTAAGATGTTGATCGAACCAGCGCAGGATCTCGCCGATCGCATCCGCCGGATCGATCCTGGCGATATGGGGATACTTATGCTCCCACGGCCCCATGAGGGCGCTCACGGGGGCGGACAGGTTGGTGGCAAGCGCCGACGGTGCGTTGACATAGGCATCGGCCCAGCCCCCGATGGCGAGGGTCGCAGCTTTGATCGCCGACCAGTCCTCGCACACCGAGCCATGCTTCCAGAAATCATCGCGCGACGGGTGGCGCATCCAGTCCGCGGCCATGAAGGGCAGCTTCTCGATCCGCTCCACCCACCGGTCATGCCAGTCATTTCTGAGTGCCGGATCCGGCGGCCGGCTCATATAGGCCAGCATCTGGCAGCCCCAGTTGAAATTATCCGTCAGAAGGCAGCCACCCATATAGTGGATATCGTCCTCGAACCGGTCGACGGTCGAGCAGCAGGTGACAATGGCCTTCAACGCCTCCGGCCGGCGAAAGGCGAGTTGCAATCCGTTGAAGCCGCCCCAGGAAATCCCGATCATCCCGACATTTCCCGAACACCATGGCTGATCGGCGATCCACGCAATCACCGCCTCTCCATCCGCGAGCTCCTGCTCGGAATACTCGTCGTCGAACAGCCCGTCCGAGTCCCCGCTCCCGGCGATATCGACCCTGATGCAAGCATAGCCATGCTTCACGAATTCAGCATGGGTCGTGGCATCCCGTGCCGCCGTTCCATCGCGCTTTCGATAAGGCAGGTATTCCAGAATCGCAGGCGCAGGCTCCGTTTGCTCGGGTAACCACAGGCGCGCTGCCAATCGCCGGCCATCAGGCAGCGGGATCCACTCGTGCAGAATATCTTGACCAGCCATAACGCCCCCGAGGTGAATTTTCGATCAGAAGAAGCCGAATCCTGGCTGGCCGTCTAGCCCAAAGCGGTCAGGTGCTGGGCAGAATCCCGACGCCCTGAAACATCTGGCGGATATTGACGGTGGAACGGTTGCCGAGGGAGTCGAAATTCTCTTTCAGCCATCCATCGGCCGCATCCCGTCCGATCTCAAAGAGGTGGCGCAGGAACTTCCATTCTGCATTCAGCTTCGACGACGCCTCGAGCGGGCGCATCCGCTTCCGCGCTTCGATCATATGAATATGCATCCAGCGATACTGCTCTTCATCGATCTTTCCGCTGCCGATCAGCCGCCTCACGAAATCGATCGCCCGTAACTCGTGTAGCAGGGCGCTATTGAAGGTGATTTCGTTCATCCGGTTCTGAATGTCCTGCGCGCTCTTGGGCGTACCTTCGCGCAGGATCGGGTTGATCTGCACAATGACGATATCCTTCGATGGGCTGCCGTGGAAGAACGGGAACAACGGAGGGTTCCCCATGAAGCCACCATCCCAGTAGGACTGCCCCTCTATCTCGACAGCCTTGAAGAGCGTCGGTAGACAGGCCGATGCCATCACAGCATCCAGCGAGATCTCGTGGCGCTCAAACACCCGGATGCGCCCGGTCTCCACATTCGTCGCAGAGATGAAAATCCCCATGTCGTTGCAGGCCCGAACCTTGTCGAAATCGACAAGCTCATCGACCAGATCCCTCAGCGGGTTCAGATCCAGTGGGTTAAGGTCGTAGGGAGAGGCGACGCGCTGCAGCATGTCGAAAAACAGATAGCTGGGGGAGGTGTCGAGAGACCAGCTTCCCATCAGTTGCGCCCAGATCGAGCGCTGGATCGGCGAGGTCCGGCTGGCATCGCTGGTCGCCCTCCAGAAGTCATGCAGGCGTTCGCGCGCCCCGACGGAGCCGTTCTCATACATACCCTGCGCCGCGACCACGGCGTTCATGGCCCCAGCCGAGGTGCCGGAAATGGCCTCGATCCAAATCCTATCGTCTTCGAAGAGCTTGTCGAGCACGCCCCAGGTAAAAGCGCCATGCGCCCCGCCGCCCTGAAGGGCGATGTTCACCGCCTTCTCATGACGCTTATGACGTTGGGAGTTTTTCGCTGAAGACGTCGCCATGGATCCAGGCCTGTCGGACACCATCAAAGCCTAGTGTTGCGCCGCACAATTCACAAGCCGAGAGTCAGCCGGTCGCCGATGATTTGATCCAGAGCGGTGCCTCGAGTCCAGCGATCATCTCCTCATGCGCCTGTTTCTCGGCGCTGGTCAGCCGCGGAGCCAGTGGTTTTGGGCGCTGGCGTGCCTTCCTGTCTGTGACCTCCGATACGATGTCCTCTGCCCTTTCCGTGCTCTCCAGCACCAATCCGCGCTGGCGGCCGCCGAGAAGCTCGAGGTAAACCTCGGCGAGAAGCTCACTATCGAGCAACGCACCGTGTTTCTGCCGCACGGAATTATCGATCTGAAAACGCCGACAGAGTGCGTCCAAGCTGGCCTGCGCACCAGGAAACTTCTCCCGAGCGATCTTTAGGGTGTCGGTTGCTCGATCCATGGGCAGCTTTGGTCGGCTGGCGCGATCAAGCTCGGCATTGATCATCCGCATGTCGAAATCGGCGTTGTGAATGACCAGCTGTGCATCATCACCGATGAAAGTCAGGAAATCGTCGAGGATATCAACGAACACGGGATGTCCACGCAGGAAGTCGTCGCCCAGCCCGTGCACGTCATAGGCTTCCTTCGGCATGCTGCGCTCAGGGTTGATATACTGATGGTAGACCCGGCCCGTCGGCAGATGGTTGACCAGTTCGATGGCACCGATCTCGACGATCCTGTGGCCGTCAGCGGGATCGAGACCTGTCGTCTCGGTATCCATCACGATCTCACGCATTCAGCTCCTCCAGGATCTTGCGCACCTGTCCGCGAGCATGGTCGAGCCCTTGCGATGTGTCGATGACATAATCCGCGCGCTCACGCTTTTCGGCATCCGGGGTTTGCTTTGCAAGGATCGCCAGGAATGCTTCCTCGGTCATACCTGGCCGGGCCATTACCCGTTCCCGCTGAACTTCCGCTGGCGCAGAAACCACAACGATCCGGTCTAGCCAGCGATCGGCGCCTGTTTCGAACAGCAGCGGGATATCGCAGAGAGCTGCGGGCGCCCTCTCAGCACGCGCCTTTTCCAGAAACTCGGATCTGTCTGCGGACACGAAGGGATGAATGACCTCCTCGATCTTCCTCAGGAGCGCCGGGTCCCGCAGGATCGCCTCTCGGAGCTTGCTCCGGTCGACACCGTGCTCACTAGACGCCTCGGGACAAAGCTGCCCGATGGCTTTGGCGCCCTCACCTCCTGGTTGGTAAAGCCGGTGTACCGCTTCATCGGCATCCCAAACCTGCATTCCCTCATCGCGGAACATCTCTGCCGTCGTCGACTTCCCCATGCCGATCGACCCGGTGAGCCCAAGCACGATCATCTAAGGCAGATCTCTCGCAACGCTTCGTCGACGACCGGGTCCACCCCAAACCAGGCTTTGAACGCAGGGCGGGCCTGGTGGAGCAGCATTCCAAGCCCATCGACCGTTCGATTTCCGCGCTCTCGCGCGGCGGCCAAAAGATCCGTCTCGAGGGGCGCATAGACGAGATCGGTGACGACAGCACCTTGCGGCAGATTATCCAATGCTATCTCTAACGCCGGGCTTCCAGTCATGCCGAGGCTGGTCGAATTCACCAGTAGAGAGGCGTCGAACAAAACATCGGAACGCGCCTCCCAAGGCAGCGCCTTAACCTTGCGGCTAAAGGACCGGGTCAGCTCCTCGGATTTTTCCTTTGTTCGGTTCAGGACCCGCACTTCAGGAACGCCTTTTGCCAACAAAGCAAATACAACCGCCCGCGTCGCACCGCCAGCACCTAGCACAACAGCCGGGGCGCTCTCTGGGCGCCAATCCGGAGCACCCGCTGTCAGATTTTCCATGAATCCATAGCCATCGGTATTATCGGCGTGGATCTCGCCCGACTCCTTGAAAATCAATAGGTTTGCTGCGCCCATACGCTCGGCCACCTCACTGGCGCTATCGGCGATCCGGCGCGCGTTGAGCTTATGCGGCACGGTCACATTCACTCCCCGAAACCCGGCCTTTGGGAGTGCCTTCATGACGGTCTCGAAATCATGGTCTTGCACCGCAAGGTGGCAGTAGCGCCCGCCAATCCC
This sequence comes from Pseudomonadota bacterium, assembly GCA_039180675.1. Lineage (GTDB taxonomy): Bacteria > Pseudomonadota > Alphaproteobacteria > Rhodobacterales > Rhodobacteraceae > Thermohalobaculum. The sequence continues at coordinate 50,259 of JBCDDC010000019.1, forward strand.
GTTCTCTTGGAACCAGTGCTCGAAGATCCTGGGTGATTTCGAATGCGTGATCGGCCAGCCGACCACACCAGCGGTCAATGGTCTTGGATCTGTCATTCGACAAGCTCCCCCCGCGCCCGCAGATAGCCAAGAACCTCGAGGAGAGGCAGCCCAAGCACCGTGAAGTGGTCGCCATCCACGCGTGAGAAGAGCTGCGCCCCCAATTCTTCCAGATGATAGCCACCAACCGTGGTGAGCACTTTCTCGCCAAAACTTGCCAGATAATCTTCGAGAAACGCGTCCGTGAAAGGACGCATCGTAAGGCGTGCCGTTCCAATATGCCGCCAGACCGGTTCCCCATGCTCGGCGATGACGGCGGCCGAGAAGAGCTGATGTGTCTGACCACGAAGCTGGCGAAGTTGATCCCTTGCGGCGTCCATATTCTCGGGCTTGTCGAACAGAACACCGTCACAGACGAGCACCTGATCCGCACCGAGTGTCAGTTCGTCGCCAGACTTGGCGGAGATCCGGATTGCCTTCAGTTCCGCCAAACAGTCGGCGATGTCTCGTGGAGACGCACCTTCTGAAAGCATCGATGCTTTCACCGCCCCTTCATCGACAGCGGCGGGCTGGACCGTAACCGAAACCCCCGCATCCCGCAGAAGCTTTGCCCGGGATACAGATTGCGAGGCAAGGATCATCCAATCGCCTCGTTTCGTGCCCGTAGGATGGCAAGAATTTCGGCCGCCGTTTCTTCAATCGATCTCCGGGTCACATCGATGACGGGCAGACCGTAGCGCTGAAAGAACAGTCGCGCCTCGGCAACCTCCTCACGGATCTTCTCGAGATCCGCATAGGACTGCGTGCGATCGCCTAACGCTTCGAGCCGATGTGTTCGAACCTGGCTGAGACGGGTCGGGCTCGCGGTCAGCCCGATCGCAGGAACACCTGCATCAAGCGCTTCGAAAAACGCTGGATCGGGCTTGATACCAGGGACAAGCGGCATGTTGGCAGCCCGGATGGAGCGATACGCAAGGTAGATGCATGTGGGCGTCTTCGAGGTGCGCGAAACCCCTGTGAGAATCACATCCGCACGCAGCAGCCGACTGCCGAGCGCGCCGTCATCGTGCGATATCGCGAAGTCCATCGCCGAGATCCGATCAAAGTAGTCACTGTCAATCCGATACTGCATCCCAGGTTTGTGGCGTGGATGATCACCCAGATACTCGCCCATCCGGGCAATGAGCGGATCAAGCAGCGGAATCGAGAACTGAGACAATTCCTCGCAACCTGCATCGACCATGCGCCGATGATCCTGATTGACGAGTGTATGAAAGACGATGCCCGGGGCGCGGCGAACCTGATCCAGTGCCGCTTCGATATCCGACTGGCTTCTAACGAAGACCGATTGATGAAGAGCAACTGGCACATGCTGAAACGGCGCCAGGACAGCCCGGATCGTCGTCAGCAGCGTCTCGCCAGTGCTGTCTGAGATTAGATGGATATGGCGCGGGCTATCAGGCATGGTCGTTCTCTCGCGCCTTTCTTCGCAGACCGATCGCATGAGGGGAAGAGGGCGACTGGGAATCCCGTGGATAATGGGCATTAATCGGGGTCTGAGCCGTCAGACTGTGTACAGCGTCATAAATCATTCACCAGAGGAAAACTATGTTCCCTTCCTGTTCCTTCTCTGTGGAAAAACCAGCCTCGAAATTCGAGTTCTGCGTGCATCAAAGCTTAACAGCCTTTGAAAGACACTTTGTTTTAAGTTCTAACGCATTGAATCTCGCAAAAAATATAGGCTTTACACCTAAAGTAGAGCTGAGGATCCCTGGATGGAGAGACCACTGCTTCTTCCGGAATCTAGAGGATAACCTTGTGCATGAAATCCAGAATGCGTTAATCCCCAAGACTCACACGACCAACCACAACAACATCCTTTTATATATTTTGGGGGAAGGGTCATGAAACGCTTGTTGCGTGTCCTGGGGGGTGAAGCTTTGGATGTGCCGCCGGTTTGGCTGATGCGTCAAGCGGGCAGATACCTGCCGGAATACAAGGAGACGAGGCAGCGGGCGGGGTCGTTTCTGGACCGTTGCTACACACCAGAATTGGCCGAAGAGGTGACATTGCAACCCCTCCGCCGGTATGAGTTCGATGCTGCGATCCTGTTTGCCGACATCTTGCTGGTTCCCCAGGCGATGGGTCTGGATCTGACCTTCGTCGCAGGCGAAGGTCCGCAACTGGCCTGGCCGAATGGCGAGGTCGATCTCGGCGTGCTGAAACCGGTCGATGAAATCGATGAGACCGTCGCCCCTGTCTACGAGACGGTTCGGCGTTTGTCCTCTTCGATACCTGATGCGACAACGCTCATCGGTTTCGCCGGAGCACCTTGGACAGTAGCGACTTACATGATCGCGGGTCGTGGTACGCCGGACCAGGGACCAGCACGAAAGCTCATGTACAGCAATCCTGCACTTTTCTCTGAGCTCATTGATCGGATCACAGAGGCAACGATCCACTATCTCAGTCGACAGATCGAGGCGGGCGCGGAGGTGGTCAAGCTTTTCGACAGTTGGGCTGGGGCGCTGGCGCCGCGGGAGTTTGAACTCTACTCAACCCAACCGGCGGTCAAAATCGCCAAAGCTCTGAAATCTGCCTATCCGGATATGCCGCTTATCGGATTTCCCAGAGGCGCTGGGGCGCGGTATCCGGCCTATGCGCAGGCCGTCGAACCGGCCGCAGTCGCCTTGGATGCCCAAGTTCCATTGGCATGGGCACGGGAGGCGATTGAGAATGTTGCTTTGCAAGGCAATATGGATCCTATGCTGATGGTTGTTGGCGGCGGTCCTCTTAGAAACGAGGCGCAGCGGATCAAGGAAGAGATGTCCGGCCATCCCTTCATTTTCAATCTGGGACATGGGATCACGCCGGATGCGGATCCGCGCCATGTAGATCAGTTGCTGGAGGTTCTGCGTGCTTGACCTTCTTGGTTCAGCATATCTATGGATCAAAGCGTTTCACATCGTCTCGGTGATCTCGTGGATGGCGGGCTTGTTCTATCTGCCGCGCCTGTTCGTTTATCATGCAGAACGCGCGACGATCGGCAGCGAGCTCTCGGAGACCTTAAAGGTCATGGAGCTCAAGCTCCTGAAGGTGATCATCAACCCGGCCGGGGTCGCGACCTGGTTCTTTGGGATCCTCCTTGCACTAACGCCGGGAGTGCTCGATTGGTCAAGCGGATGGGTCTGGGTGAAGATCCTCGCGATCGTCGGTATGACCTGGTTCCATCATAAGTTGGTGACATGGCGCAAAATCTTCGATGCCGACCAGAATGATAGGCCAGGGCGTTACTACCGGCTGATGAACGAGGTGCCCACGGTTCTAATGTTGATCATTGTCTTCATGGTTGTCGTAAAACCGTTCTAGAATAGACTTGACCTTCTAGGTGTGAAATCTAATATCCCCGCACCCAAGACGGTGTTTCGACTCCCGCTCGTTTTTTCGGTGAAGCGCTGCACCTATCTCTCCCCTCGCTGTCCTTGTAGGTACGAACTCAACTTATGACTGAACAAAAGCTCTCCGATTTGAAGTCGAAGTCTCCTACGGAACTTCTGGCACTGGCGGAGGATCTGGAGGTCGAGAACGCCTCCACACTGCGAAAGCAGGATATGATGTTCGCGATCTTGCGCGAGCTGGCAGAGCGCGATGTCGAGATCGTCGGCATGGGCGTGCTCGAGGTTCTACAGGATGGTTTCGGTTTCCTGCGCTCGCCCGATGCGAACTATCTTCCGGGGCCGGATGATATCTACGTCTCGCCCAATCAGATCAGGAAGTTCGCACTGAAAACTGGCGACACGGTCGAAGGTCCGATCCGGGCACCCAAGGACGGCGAGCGCTATTTCGCACTTCTGAAAGTGTCTGCCATCAACTTCGACGATCCGGAGAAGGTGAAGCACAAGGTCCATTTCGACAACCTGACCCCGCTTTACCCGGATCAGCGTCTGAAAATGGAAATCGAGGATCCGACGATCAAGGATCGTTCGGCTCGGGTGATCGATCTCGTGGCACCCATTGGTAAAGGTCAGCGCTGTCTGATCGTAGCACCGCCGCGTACGGGTAAGACGGTTCTCCTCCAGAACATTGCCCACTCGATCGAGGCCAATCATCCGGAGTGCTATTTGATCGTGCTTCTCATCGATGAGCGGCCGGAGGAAGTCACCGACATGCAGCGGTCGGTCAAAGGCGAGGTGGTCAGTTCCACCTTTGACGAACCGGCAACCCGGCACGTGGCTGTCTCGGAAATGGTAATCGAAAAGGCCAAGCGGCTGGTGGAGCATGGGAGGGATGTGGTGATCCTGCTCGACTCGATCACGCGCCTCGGCCGTGCGTTCAACACTGTGGTGCCGAGCTCGGGCAAGGTTTTGACGGGTGGCGTGGACGCGAATGCGCTTCAGCGTCCGAAGCGCTTCTTCGGCGCTGCACGAAATATCGAGGAAGGCGGCTCCCTTACCATCATCTCCACCGCGCTGATCGATACCGGCAGCCGGATGGACGAGGTGATCTTCGAAGAGTTCAAAGGCACCGGCAACTCCGAGATCGTTCTGGATCGCAAAGTTGCGGATAAGCGGGTGTTCCCGGCGATGGATATCCTGAAATCTGGCACCCGGAAGGAGGACCTTCTCGTCGACAAGACCGATCTGACGAAGATGTTCGTCCTCCGCCGTATCCTGAACCCGATGGGAACCACCGATGCGATCGAGTTCCTTCTCGGTAAGCTTAAGCAAACAAAGACAAATTCCGAATTCTTCGACTCGATGAATGCTTGAGGATCAGGGTTTCAGGACAAGAGATCCCGTCGTCTTGCGCGCTTCCAAATCCAGATGCGCTTGCGCCGCATCGGTCAGCGGATAGCCTGCTGGCTCTGGGAGCTTGATCCCGCCAGCCTCAACCGCGGCGAAGAGATCATCCGCAGCTGCCTGCAGGTCTTCGTTGGTGGCGGTGTAATTGAAAAGCGTCGGCCGGGTCAGGAAGAGCGAGCCTTTCGCTGCGAGAATCCCAAGATCGACATCCTTCACAGGGCCGGATGCGTTCCCGAAGCTGACCATCAGACCCTTTGGTCTGAGGCAATCGAGCGACGCAACGAAAGTATCCTGCCCTACACCGTCGAAGACGACCGGTAGCCCAGCGGGAACAATTTCTCGGACGCGGGTGGCGATGTCCTCTTTCCTGTAGAGGATGACGTGATCTGCACCGAGGGACTTTACCAAGTCTGCTTTTTCTTCGCTGCCGATTGTCGCGATAACTGTGCTGCCGAGGTGCTTCAGCCACTGCACCGCGATCTGCCCGACCCCGCCAGCGGCCGCATGGAAGAGAACCGTGTCCTCAGGTCCCACAGGATAGATCTGCCGGATCAGATACTGCGTGGTGAGCCCCTTGAGCATCATCGATGCGGCTGCGTCGAAAGAGATCATGTCCGGAAGGCGGACCGCCCGATCACCTTTGACCACATGCGCCTCAGCATACGCACCGATCGGACCAGTGCAGTAAGCCGCCCTGTCACCAACCGACCAGCTTCCAGCATTCACGCCCACGGCCTCGACGACACCGGCGCCCTCCAGACCGATCCCGGTCGGAAGCGGGAGAGGATAGAGGCCGGAGCGATGGTAGGTGTCGATGTAGTTGACCCCGATCGCATGATGGCGGATCAGGATCTCGCCTTCACCGGGTTCCGGAACTGGCACGTCCGCAAGGGTCATGGCCTCCGGGCCGCCGGCTTCGGATAGACGGATTGCTTTGATGGTGGACATTGTGCTCTCTCCGGCCAGATGCGATTGTAAGGCATGAAGGACAGAGCTGTGGAGTGGGTCAAGCGGGAATGGCTTTGAAATCCACAATTGCCGCTCTGTCGAGTGGAGCAGGCCGGGCGGGCATCGCGGTGATCCGGGTGTCAGGCGGCGCCGCGCTCGAGGTGCTCGACCAACTGGCAGGGTCCCGGCCACCAGCGCGGGAAGCGCGGCTCCGCGTTCTCAGGAACGAGGCGGGTGATCCGCTCGACGAAGCGCTCGTGCTTTGGTTTCCGGAGGGGGCGAGCTTCACCGGCGAGGACCTCGTCGAGCTCCATTGCCACGGGAGTTTTGCCGTCGTCCGCGCCGTCCTCTCCACCATCACGGAGCATCCTGACAGCAGACTGGCGGAGCCTGGAGAATTTACGCTGCGCGCGTTCCAGAATGGCCGCATTGATCTGGCGGGGGCGGAAGCGCTGGGCGATCTGATCAACGCGGAGACAGAGGAGCAGCGTAAACGGTCCGTACGCATGCTCGGCGGCGATCTGCACCGCCGGGTGAACGTCTGGCGCCAGGAGCTACTGCATGCGCTCGCGCTCGTAGAAGTCACGATCGACTGGGCCGATGAGGAAGTGCCGGAGGATGTCTCACCGGAGGTCAGCAGCGTCCTCGACCGGTTGATCGAGAGACTGGATCGAGAGCTGGAGACATCGCATGCGGCTGAGCGCCTGCGAGTTGGGTTCGAGGTGGCACTCTTGGGTGCGCCGAATTCTGGAAAATCAAGCTTTATCAATTATTTAAGCGGAAGAGAGGCAGCCATCACCTCCCCCATTCCAGGTACGACTAGAGACATCGTGGAGTTACGGTACGACCTAGCAGGTATCCCTGTACACTTCCTCGACATGGCGGGGCTGCGCGACACGGATGATCCGGTCGAAAGCGAGGGTGTCCGCCGCGCATGTACCCGAGCCGAAGCGGCTGATCTGAGACTGAAGCTCGTCTCTCCAGATGCGGTGTTTCCTGCAGCATTCGAGCACCTCATTCAGGCACATGATATCCAGGTCTTGACGAAACGCGATCTATGGGAACCGCCAGATGCCTTATCGATTTCTTCTGTGACAGGTGCGGGAGTCGGTGATTTGCTCAAGGAGATCGAGACATTCCTCGCGAATAAAATATCCAGCGCTGGTATACTCGGCCACGCAAGGCAGAAGGCTGCGGTGGAAGCTGGTAGGAATGCTTTGGATCTCGCGCGGAATCAGTTAGAGACGGCACCCGATGAAGTCATTGCTGAGCACCTCCGGCTGGCGGCGCGGGAGTTGGCGCGGGTCATAGGTGCCATCGATGTGGAAGATGTGTTGGGCGACGTGTTCGCGAACTTCTGCATGGGAAAATAAACGGAGCGATTGTTTCACGTGAAACAGTACGATGTCATCGTGATCGGCGGCGGGCATGCAGGGGCAGAAGCGGCCCGTGCGGCAGCCGCAGTCTACGGCCCCGTGGCGCTCATCACGCACCGGTTTGACCGGATCGGCGTGATGTCGTGTAACCCGGCGATCGGTGGCCTAGGCAAGGGCCATCTTGTGCGCGAGATCGACGCGATGGACGGTGTGATGGGCCGGGCGGCCGATCATGCCGGGATCCAGTTCCGCCTTCTCAATCGGCGGAAAGGCCCCGCGGTTCAGGGGCCGCGCGCGCAGTGCGACCGAGCGCTCTACCGGGATTTCATTCAGGGCGAGTTGTCTCACGCCAGTGGGCTTTCGATCATTGAGGGCGAAGTTACCGACCTGGTGGTCGAGGCTGGGCGCGTCTCCGGTGTGGTGATCGATGGGGAGCAGACGCTACGATGCCGCGCGGTGGTTCTGACGACGGGCACGTTCCTGGATGGCATCATTCATATCGGCGACAGTCGGCGCAGCGGCGGCCGCGTTGGCGATGCCGCCGCGTCGCGGCTTGCGGCCCGGATCCGGGATCTGGGCCTTGCGACCGGGCGGCTGAAAACCGGCACGCCGCCGAGGCTGCATCGGGATACGATCGACTTCAGCGTTCTGGAGGCTCAGCCAGGTGACGAGGACCCGACATTGTTCTCATTCCTGTCCGGCTCTGTGAGCGCGCCACAGGTGCCCTGCCACATCACCCGCACCAGTGAACGGACGCACGAGATCATTCGCCAGAACCTCGACCGTTCGGCGATGTATGGCGGGTACATCGATGGTGTCGGCCCGCGTTATTGCCCCTCGATCGAGGATAAGGTTGTGAGGTTCGAGGACCGCTCGTCCCATCAGATCTTTCTTGAACCGGAAGGAATTGGCGACCCGCTGATCTATCCGAACGGGATTTCCACCTCTCTGCCCGCCGAGGTGCAGGAGGCCTATGTCCGCTCAATCGAGGGACTTGAGCGTGCCGAGATCGTCCAGCCGGGGTACGCGATCGAGTACGATTACGTCGACCCAAGATCCCTTACCGATACGCTGGAGGTCCGGGCGCTCCCGGGCCTTTATCTGGCCGGGCAGATCAACGGCACGACCGGCTACGAGGAAGCGAGCGCGCAAGGCCTGATTGCCGGTGCGAATGCAGCGCTGGCGGAACAGGGCCCCGCGCTCACCTTTGACCGGGCGGACGGCTATATCGGCGTGATGGTCGATGATCTTGTCACGAAGGGCGTGGCGGAGCCCTATCGCATGTTCACGTCACGTGCAGAGTTCCGATTGATGCTGCGGGCTGACAATGCGGATCAGAGGCTGACTGAAAAGGCGCGCAAAGCGGGCCTGGTTTCAGATGCGCGCTGGGTTGCATTTCAGCAGAAGATGGAAGCGCTCGACCGCAGTCGGAAGGCTTTGAGCGCGGAGGCTTATTCATCAAGAGTGCTGGCAGAGCGGGGTATTCGGATCAATCAGGACGGCACGAAACGCACGATCCTGGAGCTTCTGGGGTTCTCCGATATCTCGAAAGACGACCTCGCAGCGGCGTTTCCGGAACTTCGAGATATCGAGCGAGGCGTTCTGCAGCAACTCTGCAACGAGGCGATCTATGCAAACTATCTGCCGCGGCAGGAGGCGATGATCGCCCAGATGCGGGCGGAGGAGGAGCGCGCGCTGCCGGAGAACATCGACTATGGCTCGATCTCCGGCCTATCGAGCGAGCTCCGTCAGAAGCTCTCGGAGCGCAGGCCGCAGACCCTTGGCCAGGCCTCCCGTATCGAGGGGATGACGCCCGCGGCGCTTGCGCTGATCCTCGTCACCGCGAAGTCGGCTGAGAGGTCCGGGCTATCAGAGGCGCAGGCCAAGGTTTGACATCGACCCAGGTGACGCTGCTTCCCGGCCTCGATGTTTCACGTGAAACATTCGCGCGCCTGAAGGCCTACGAGGAGTTGCTTCTGAAGTGGACGAAGCGGATCAATTTGATCTCGCGGAACACGGTCGAGGACGCCTGGGCGCGGCATATCCTGGACTCGGCGCAGCTCTTCCCATGGGCTCAAGACAGGCCTGGACCTTGGGTCGATTTCGGGTCCGGTGGGGGTATGCCGGGGCTCGTTCTGGCCATTCTCGCTGGCGAATTCCCTAGCTCGCCTCAGGTCCATCTCGTGGAAAGCGATACGCGTAAGGCGGCCTTCCTGTCGCATGTCTGCCAGGAACTGAAACTTTCCGCACAAGTTCGCAGAGAACGGATTGAGGAAATCACTTCGTTCCACGCTGGTCTCATTACTGCCCGGGCGCTCGCACCGCTTCACGACCTTCTGGCACTTGCCGAACTATTTCTCGCGGCTGATACGAAACTTCTCTTTCTGAAAGGGGCCAAAGCGGATTCCGAATTGACCGCCGCGCTGGCTCATTGGCATATTGACGTTGAGGTTTTCGAGAGCAGGACAGACCCCACTGGTCGTATCCTCCGCCTCTCCAACGTTCGGAGGCGCAATGTCTGACGCAGAGCAGGTCTCGGCCAGGATCATCGCCGTTGCCAATCAGAAGGGCGGCGTCGGCAAGACGACGACCGCGATCAATCTGGGCACCGCGCTCGCACTCGCCGGGCAGAAGGTGCTGGTTGTCGATGTTGATCCGCAAGGCAACGCCTCGACCGGCCTGGGTATTCTCACCTCGCAGCGGAAGATCACCACCTATGATGTTCTGCTCGGCGAGGCGGACTTTGTGGACGCCATTACACATAGCAGCGTAGAGAACCTCCACGTCGCCCCAGCTAACGTCGAGCTTTCGGGGGCTGATGCTGAGTTGATGGCTGAGGAAGACAGGGCCAAGCGGTTGCGGGTTGCGCTGGAGAAGGCTCGGACAGGGGATCTGAGAACAGTCTACAACTACATCCTCATTGACTGCCCGCCTTCCCTTAACCTATTGACAGTAAATGCTTTATCGGCCGCAGACTCTATTCTCGTACCCCTGCAATGCGAGTTTTTCGCGCTCGAGGGTGTGACCCAGCTTCTGACTACGGTGAAACGCATTCAGTTGAGCCTAAACAGCCGCCTGCGGATCCATGGAATAGCGCTCACGATGTATGACAAGCGCAATAATCTGTCGTTCCAGGTTGCCGAGGATGTGCGCGAGAACCTCGGGGATCTGGTGTTCAAGACGATGATCCCCAGAAACGTGCGGCTCTCCGAGGCGCCGTCTTTCGCGATGCCCGCGCTGATCTACGACCCGACCTGTGCCGGATCGGAAGCCTATCGCGCGCTTGCCAGTGAAATCATGGAGCGCGACGGCGTGCTCCAGACCGCCTGAGAGGACAGCTTACATGGGACGCAAAGCGGAGAACAAAAAACTCGGCATGGGGTTGTCGGCCCTCCTCGGCGATGTTGCCGAGGCCCCGGTCAAGGTCGCCGATAAACCCGGGAAATCCGCGGCCCCGGCTGGCGCGTCCGACCGGCCGATACAGACGGTTGCGATCGATCTGATCCACCCGAACCCGGATCAGCCCCGGCGCGATTTTGTCGAGTCCGATCTGGAGGAGCTCGCGGCCTCGATCAGAGAAAGGGGTGTGATCCAGCCGGTGATCCTGCGCCCCGACCCCTCCAGGTCTGGTCAATATCAGATCGTCGCGGGCGAGCGGCGCTGGCGGGCGGCCCAGCGCGCGAAACTACATGAACTTCCCGTGGTTGTTCGCGAGCTGGACGATCAATCTGTACTAGAGATTGCGCTGATCGAGAACATCCAGCGCGCGGATCTCAACGCGATCGAGGAAGCGCTCGGCTACACTCAGCTTCTGGAGCGATTTCAGTATACACAGGAGACGCTGGCGAAGATCGTTGGCAAGAGCCGCCCGCATCTGGCGAATATGCTCCGGCTCCTTGCCTTGCCCGCCGGGGTTCAGTGGTTGGTGCGCGAGGGAAAGCTGACCGCCGGCCATGCGCGCGCGGTCGTCACTGCGCCGGATCCCGAAGCGCTGGCGCTGAGGGCGGTTCGGGAGGGACTCACGGTTCGTCAGATCGAGGATCTCGTGCGTGGAGCAGGCACGGGCAAACGTGCGTCAAAGGCGGCAAGGCGGCCCTCGAAAGACGCCGATACCCGTCAGATCGAGGGAGACCTCTCGGCCGCTCTTCGCATGAAGGTAACCATCCAGCATGGAGACGCGGGCGGCGGTGAGATGAGGATCCGGTACAAGAGCCTTGAGGATCTCGACAAACTGCTCGCGCATCTTGCCAACTAACTGCGCTCTGATCGTGCGCCCATCATCGCGAGCCTGAGCAGGCACCGTTCCACCATTGCATCGTCTGGTCGCGAGCCCGCGCTACGCAACTGACGCTCGGTCGTGTATAGCAGCCTGGTGGCACTCTCCAACTTCGTGCCCCAGCGCCAAACAGCGGCGGCCACGCGCTGGCGCCGTGGGCCGAAGACCGGCGGTCTCAACCGGCCGATCGCGGCATCGATCCCGTCATCGGCACCGGAAACAGATACGAGATCGCGAAACCGTCGGCTTGTCTGGATCATGATCTGGATGGCATTCGTCCCACCTGCTGTTACCTTTCGCAGCAAGGGGCCGACTGCCTCGGGTCTGCCATCGATCACCGCATCGATCAGATCGTCCGCGGCGGCATCCATGGAGAGTGGGAGATGAGGAGCCAGATCACCTGGACCGATCTCCTTTTCGCTTCTACTGAAGGAAATGGCAATCTTTTCAATAAGTTGGTTTGCTGCGCCTGGATCCATAGCGGCGAGCGTTCCCACCAGCAGGTTCTCTGCATCAGGAGAGAAAGCAGCCTTGAAGCCCAACTTGCGCAGATGCGCGCTCACATCGTTTGCCGTCATCGCCTTAGGATAGAGGCCGAGTGCGGCGACGGATCTGTGCCCCTCGAACAGCTTGCGCAGCGAGGACCGTGCATTCAGTTGCCCGGAGACGACGATCAGGAAGGCATCCTCCGCCGTCAGATCGTCGAGGATATCGGTGAGCCCCTTCGCCAAACCATCCTTGGCGCCTTCGACGACAACCGCCCGGCGCCCGGGAAAGAATCCGCGGGCGCGCAGGGCGCCGTCGAGGTCGGCGATCTCCTTGGTGGCCACTGCGCCGTCGAGGTTCGTCAGTCTCAGATCATCGCCTTCGGCAATCGCAGCCACCATCTGCTGGCGCGCGCGCGCGAGCACTCCAGAATCTGGCCCATGGAGCAGAGCCCCGCAAAGATCGAGATTTGGAGTGTCGACAAATGCCTCAGCAGCCGCGGCGTTCAGCTTCATGCGCTCTTCAGGATGGTGTCCGCGCGGGCGAGGACGGAGCGGCTGATCCGGTGCCCGAGATCCCGCACGATCCGGCGTTCGACATCGAGCCGCGCTTCGCGGCTCGCGTAAAGCGACTCTGTCGAGTTGAAGCCCGATTCCGAGAAGGTCCGGGACTTCGTCACCGGGTTCGGATCGCCCTTGCGAAACACCGCCCAGTCGGCGGTGATCCGGATTGAGATGCGGGTGATCGTGTTGTCCTGCTCGATTGCAAGGCCCCGCTCTCTTGTTCTTAGAGAGACTTTCAGCTCCCAATCCGGCCCTTGCGGTGTACCGAGCTGAGATTCCAGCGACTGATAGAGGTGATAGCTGAGCCGGTCGCCGACGGCGGGAAAGGAGATCCGGCCCCGCAAGTCGGATGCACTACTCTCCTCCGCCAGCATCGGCCGGAAACAACCGGCGAGCGGAAGGGTGCAACCTATCGCAGCGGCGCGGGCGAGAAATTTCCGGCGGTCAGATGACGACATTTACGATCCGTCCCGGCACGACGATCACCTTCTTGGGGCTCTTGCCGTCCATAAACCGCTGAATGCCCGCGTCGGTCAACGCCATTTCCTCGATCACGTCCTTGGCGGCCTCGACGGGCACTGAAATCTCACCGCGCTTCTTGCCGTTGACCTGAACCGGGAGCACCAGGACCGACTCTGTGAGCAGTGTTTCATCGGCGACGGGCCAGGGAGTTTCCACCAGCGGCGTCTCGTGGCCAAGCAGTTTCCAGACCTCTTCGGCGAAATGCGGCACCATCGGCTCCATCAGTTGAGCCATGGCTTCCATTGCCTCGTGACGGGCATAGGCGAGATCGTCGTGGCCGGCGGCAGATTTCGAGATGGCGTTTGACAGCTCATAAAGCCGCGCAACTGCCTTGTTGAAGGTAAAGCCCTCAATATCCTCGCCAACGCCCTTGATCGTCCGGTGCGTCGCCTTGCGCAATCCCGCGGCCTCGTCGCCGAACTCCGCGGGTTTCTCTGGCTGGGTGCTCGCAATCTCCTGCGCCAGCCGCCAAACGCGCTGGAGGAAACGTGCGGCGCCCTCGACCCCGGCTGCCGTCCACTCCACATCGCGCTCGGGCGGGCTGTCCGACAGCATGAACCACCGGGCAGTATCGGCGCCATAGGTTGCGACGATTGTCTCCGGGTCCACCACGTTCCGCTTCGATTTCGACATCTTGGTCGAGGAACCGATCTCCACGGCATCGCCTGTCGTCTTGAGCGCAGCCTCGCGGCTTTCGGTTATCGTGACCTCATCTGGTGCGTGCCAAACGGGCCTACCTTCGCTATCGCGTGTGCAATAGGTCTCGTGCGTCACCATTCCTTGGGTGAAGAGCGCGTCGAAGGGCTCAATCGCGCTTTCCGGTAAATGACCCGTCCGTTGCATCGCCCGGCACCAGAAGCGGGAGTATAGGAGATGCAGGATCGCATGCTCCACACCACCGATATACTGGTCGACATTCATCCAGTAGTCGATGTCGGACAGATCCGTCGGTGTCTTCGCGTGCGGAGACGTAAAGCGCGCGAAGTACCAGGACGAATCCGCAAAAGTGTCCATGGTATCGGTTTCGCGGCGGGCAGACTTGCCGCAGGCCGGGCAGATGGTCTCGCGCCAGGTTGGATGCCTGTCGAGCGGATTTCCCGGCGCATCAAGTGTAACGTCCTCTGGCAGTTCGACTGGCAGATCGGACTTTCTGACCGGAACGATGCCGCAGCTATCACAATGGACGACTGGGATCGGGCACCCCCAGTACCGCTGCCGGCTCACGCCCCAGTCGCGCAGGCGGAAGTTCACTTTCCTGGTCCCGATCCGGTCGGCGACCGCCTCCTTGCCCTCGGCGATCGACCTACCGTCGAGGAAGGCGCTATTGATCAGTTTGCCGGGCCCGATGTATGCCTCAGCGCCGATCTCGAATGCGGCAGGATCCTGTTCTTCTGGGCAGACGACGGGGACGACGCTCAGGCCGTACTTCCGGGCGAAATCGAGGTCTCGCTGATCGTGGGCGGGGCAGCCGAAGATGGCACCTGTTCCGTAATCCATGAGGATGAAATTCGCGATATAGACCGGCATGCGCCAATCCGGGTCGAATGGGTGCACTACCTCGATCCCGGTGTCGAACCCCTTTTTTTCCGCAGTCTCCAGCGCCGCTTCTGTCGTGTCCATCTGGCGGCATTCAGCGATGAACTCTGCAAGGCCCGGAACCTTACCCGCCAGATCGGCAGCAAGCGGATGATCAGGTGAGACGGCGGCGAAGCTCGCCCCAAACAGCGTGTCGTGGCGGGTTGTGTAGACCGTCAGCTTCTCGGCATCGGTCAGGTCGTTTGGCGCGATCGCGAAGTCGAACTCCAGTCCCTCTGACCGGCCGATCCAGTTCGCCTGCATCAGACGGACCTTGTCGGGCCAACCTTTCAGACCATCGATGGCAGCAAGAAGCTCCTCGGCCATGTCCGATATGCGGAAGAACCACTGATTAAGCTCGCGCCGCTCGACCAGTGCGCCGGATCGCCAGCCGCGCCCATCAATCACCTGTTCGTTCGCGAGAACCGTCTGATCGACCGGGTCCCAGTTGACGACCGAGTTCTTGCGGTAAACCAGCCCGGCCTCGAGCATATCGAGGAAAAGCGCCTGCTGCTGCGCATAGTAGTCGGGATCACAGGTCGCGAACTCGCGGTTCCAGTCATAACTGAACCCCATCGCCTTGAGCTGTGCCCGCATCGCGTCGATGTTGGCATAGGTCCACTTGCCTGGGTGGGTCTTGTTCTGCATGGCGGCGTTTTCCGCTGGCATTCCAAACGCATCCCAGCCCATAGGATGCAGAACGTTGAAACCACGCGCCCGCTTGTAGCGCGCCATGACGTCGCCCAGCGAGTAGTTGCGCACATGGCCCATATGGATCTTGCCGGATGGGTAGGGAAACATCTCGAGGACGTAGAACTTGGGCCGGGTCTCATCGCGCTCCGCGCTGAAAGATGCGCGGTCCTCCCAAACTTTCTGCCATTTCGGTTCGGCGACCGAGGCGTCGTAGCGTTCCATCATCCGTCCTGTCGTCCCGGCCCCACAAGGACCGTGCAAAAGAAAACCGCGCCCGTGATAGAGCGGGCGCGGCGTGATTTCAATCGAAGGTCTGGCGCGGGTTTCTATCCCGTGCTGCCCTGTTCGATAGAGGCGATCCGGATCTGCCGTGCCCGTGTCAGGATCGCGTTCTCGACCTTTAGCGCTGTTTCCGGGTTGACGGCTGCCGGAACCCAGAGGCCTTCCTCGGACCGCACCTCACGGAACACCGCCACCTTGAGCGACGAGGCGGCGAGGTTTGGATTGAGGATGTAGGCAGTCACCTTGAAGCGCTCACCTGGCGCATCCGGCGTCGTTCCCCAATCGGTCGCGATCACACCCGTGAACGGATCGGTGGAGTTGAGCGGGAGGAACGAGAGAGTGTCGAGCGATGCCTGCCAGAGAAACTTGTTGACTGGCAGGGCAGACCCATCCTCGCTGTCACCGCCTAGCCCCAGGAAGCTCGGGACCGCGCCAGTGCTGCCCGAGCTTGAAAACGTGACGCCCTCATCCCCAAAGATCGAGTCGGTTATCGGCCGCTCCCGATTTGGGCCGGCATTCTCTTCGAGCGTATTTCCTGCCGAGCTACTCGAACTATTGTTGCCTGAACAACCGCTGATCGCCATCGATGCGCCAAGAGCTATCAGCAACGCCCTGAAGGCGGTCTTCCTCTTAAGCTGAGACCCCATTGTGTCCTCACATTTTCCGCAGTTTTCGCGGATCGCTGCTCTGATAATCACTTCTAAAAAAGGTCTCTAGCACAGCGCCTTTCGGGATCAAAGAGGCTGTCAAGTCACGGGAATTCGGGCCAGCAGGCCATAATTGTTGCGAAAATGCACCGGGAATGGGGCGCGGAGAGGGCGAGAACCCACATCTGATTGACGCCCACCAACGCTTCCTTAACAACAGGGTCGCCGGGGCAGGATCCGCTCCGACTTCGGCGTTCTGGAATTCCGGAACTCCAAAAGTGAAGCACATGTCTAGACACCTAACGAGGGACAACATGAAAAAAGCACTTCTTGGCACTAGCGCGGTAGCGCTCGCCACTGCTTACGCGTCAACCGCGTCGGCAGCTGAATTTGAAGTGAGGGTCGGCGGTTACATGGAGCAGTTCGTGGCTTACGCGGACTCCGACGTCGACAACATCTCCGGTACGGATTTCGACGGCGTCGATTCCAAGCAGGATGCGGAGATTCACTTCAAGCCAATCATCACTCTGGACAATGGTATCGAGATCGGTGCCGACGTTCAGCTCGAAGCAAATACTGCGGGCGACGTGATCGACGAGAGCTTCCTGCGTATTAAGGGCTCTTTCGGTGAGGTTCTGCTCGGCTCCGAGAACTCGGCTGGTTACAAGATGACCTTCGCCGCGCCTGACGTCACCTTCCTGAACGTTAACTCGGGTTCGACCACGGCGTTCATTCCGTTCTCCGGCACGAACGTTGGCACAATCGCCGGTAGCCCTGCTGCTGTTGCGGTTGGTGCAAACCTGTTCCGTGCTACTCTGGGTACGACCTTCCTCGAGAACGGCGCGAACAACGACGCTCAGCGGATCACCTACTTCACACCGCGCTTCGCAGGTGTGCAGCTTGGTGTTTCGTATGCTCGTGACGGCCTTCAGGACTCCAACGCTCAGGTCAACATCGAGAATGTTGCACTCTCGAACATCGTCGACTTCGGTGCGAACTATGTGAACTCGTTTGGTGACATCGATGTCGCTCTCTCGGGCCGCTATGGTGTCGCATTTGGCGATGGTGGCAGTGACCCGACCATCTTTGCCGCAGGCGCCAATGTCGGTTTTGCCGGCTTCACCATTGGTGGTTCGTGGGCAGAGCAGAACAACTCAGGCGGCGGCGCTTCGAGCGGTTCGGCTGACGTACTCGACGGTACAGCCTGGGATGTTGGTATCTCGTATGAGACCGGTCCTTGGGGCTTCTCGTTCACCTACTTCGAAGGTGAGAACGTGAACAACGAGAGCGCGACTGCTCTGACCGGCAACGACGAAGAGCTGCAGCAGTTCCTCGTTGGTGCTAAGTACAAGCTGGCCAAAGGTGTCGATCTGAACGCTTTCGGTGCCTACGTCGACTTTGAGGAAGAGACCGGCGACGCTGGTGGTGCTGGCGACGATGTCGATGGCTTCATCATCGGTACTGGTATCAAGATCAGCTTCTGATCTAACTACCTCGTCTGACAGCCGGGGGCGGGCTTTGTCCGCCCCCGGTTTTCTTTTGTGCAGGAAGAATATAGATCGAGATTGGAAGCGAACGACTGCCTCTGGATCTCACCAAAGTTCATTGGTCAGGTTTGGCGGCAAACCTCATAAGATGCCACGGATTGCACAGACCGCATGACCCTCAAGAACATCATCTGGCTGGCGTCCTACCCGAAGTCGGGCAACACTTGGACAAGGGTCTTTCTAGCAAACTACATCTTCAATCCTGCGGAGCCGATGCCCATCAACCAGGTTCACCGGCTCGGCATGGGCGATGCGACCGCCAAGGCCTACCTGATGGTCGCTTCGGGCCATTTCAATCCGGCGGATAACGCGCTCACACTGGGGTTGAGGCCCAAGATGCTGCGGGGGATCGTCAACAACCGCGCCGACATCAATTTCGTGAAATCCCATAACATCAAAGGCAAGGCGTTTGGCCAAAACCTGATACCGGTCGAACTCACGAAACGTGCCGTCTACATTGTCCGCGATCCGCGTGACATGGTGATCTCCTACGCCTCCCACTATGGACACACGCTGGACGATGCGATCGAGTCCATCAGCCGGAGCGATACGACGGTTACAGGTGGTGGCGAACTGGTGACGCAGTACCTCGGCGGTTGGTCGGACCATGTGAAAGCCTGGACGAAGGCGTCAGATTTTCCGGTTCTTGCGCAGCGCTACGAAGATATGATCAGCAGCCCGAAGGAATCCTTCCAAAAGCTTTTGAAGTTTATTGGTCTGCCGATCGAGGAGGAGAAACTGCAGCGGGCAATCTCCTTCTCCTCGATCGGTGAGATGCAAAAGCAGGAAAAGGTGCAGCCTTTCATCGAGCGTTCGGCGAAGACCGATACCTTTTTTGGCCGTGGAACCAGCGGCCACTGGCGCGAGGTCTTGAGCGAACAACAGTCACGGCGCATAGAAGAGGCGCACGGCCCCACGATGCGCAAATTCGGATATCTATAGTGTCACTCAATCGGATCATATGGCTGGCGTCCTACCCGAAGTCGGGGAACACGTGGATCCGCATCCTGCTGGGCAACTACTTCTCCCAGGATGAGGGCGAGATCTCGATCAACGAGCTCTCGAAGGTCACATACAGCGATATCCGGCAGGATCTCTATGACAGAGTGGCGGGAAAACCATTTGTTGCCGAGACTTTCGATGATGCGATTGTCCTGCGCCCCAAGGTGCAGCGCCTGATCGTGTCGATGGCAAAGGGGCATCAGTTCGTAAAGACGCATTCAAAGATCGAGCGCATCGGCCATATCGACCTGATCTCGCCGGAGTATACGGCCGCCGCAGTCTACATCATGCGGAATCCCTTCGATGTGGTTCCTTCATATGCCCATCACTGCGCGGTCACGATCGATGAATCCATCGACATGCTCACGCATCCGCGCATGGTGAACAGAACGGACACACAGATCATGGATGTGCTTGGTTCCTGGGATCAGCATGTCGATAGCTGGCTGAATGCGCCGGGTCTGCCGTTGCATGTCCTGCGCTACGAGGATCTGAACGCGGATACAGAAAAGTCGATGCGCGGCTTGCTCGGGTTTCTTCAGGTGCCCGTCAAGGACGGGCAACTTCGCCGCGCGATACGGAAGTCGAGCTTCAAGTCCTTGAAAAAGCAGGAGAAAGAGAAGGGTTTTCGGGAGCGCCCCAGCACCAGCGACACGTTCTTTCGCAAGGGCAAGACGGGAAGCTGGCGTGAGGAATTGACACCTGCTCAGGTCGCCCGGGTCCGCGAGGCCTTCCTGCCGACCATCGAGAAACACTACCCGGAGATGCTGGAGGAAACGAAAGCCTTCGCCGAGACGGCATGACGGATCTTTCCGACATCAATGCCCGGATTACGGCGGCGGCTGAGAAGGCCGGACGTTCTGCGGCCGATATCTCGCTCGTCGCCGTCTCCAAAGTCCAGCCGATCCAGAGGGTCGAGGCTGTCCTCGCGGCCGGGCATCGCATCTTTGGAGAGAACCGCGTTCAGGAGGTGCAGGGCAAGTGGCCCGCACTGAAGGAGCGTTTCGAGGGGGTCGAACTCCACCTCATCGGGCCGTTGCAGACCAACAAGGCGCGGGCGGCGGTTGAGCTGTTCGATGTGATCCAATCCGTCGATCGACCAAAGCTTGCCAGGAAGCTGGCGGATGTGTTCGCGGAAACGGGCCGAGCGCTGCCATGCTACATCCAGGTGAACACTGGCGAAGAGCCGCAGAAGGCCGGGGTCTTGCCCGCAGACGCGGATGCGTTTGTCGGTGAATGCCGCTCTCTCGGCCTGCCGCTGGCCGGGATGATGTGCATTCCGCCGGTTGATGAAGAATCCGCGCTCCACTTCGCGCTTCTCGCGAAGATCGCCGCGCGGAACGGTTTGTCCGGGCTTTCGATGGGCATGAGCAGTGATTTCGAAAGTGCAATCGCGCTAGGGGCGACCGCGGTGCGGGTCGGATCGGCCCTCTTCGGCGAGCGCGACTACAAGAACAAGGCCTAGCTTGCCAGTTTCAGCGTGCTGCCCGGAGGCTCCGAGGGCGCATGCGAGATCAGCTCCACCTTTACTCCGCGGGCTTCCAGGCGGTGACGCAGCCCTGACAGAAGCGGGGCGCTCGTCGAAAGCGCGACGTATGACTCGCCTTTCAAGGCTAGATCTTCCGCCTCAGCATGGGCGCTTGCAGTCAGTTCGCCGCGCCCGGCGTCGCGACGCGCAAGCTCGAGCACATCGTCCGGAACGTCCTGGTCGATGGCGAGGTGGTCCGCCGCTTGCATCCTGGCGACCGCGCGCAGTGGAATGAGGTCCGCATCCGCCCTCGGCACTTCGATGAGCGAGACGACACCACGGTTCTCGCCCGGGATACGGCCCTCTTGCAGAACCGTTTCGGTCAAGACCCTTGCGGTTTCTATGCCGTCCGTTCGTGCGACGCGGCGGAGCGGGCCGAAGAACCACTCCCAGAACCCGCGCCGGTCCGTCGGGGCGATGCGATGGGCGACCTTGGGACGGAGGCCTCCTGCGAGAGCGGCAAGGTTTCCAAGGCCCGGTTCCAGCATCGTCTCGATCGCGGTCTTGATCCGCCGCGCGAGCACCGGTGCCGTACCCTCGGTGCCAATCGCGATGACAACAGGATCGCGGTCCACGATCGCGGGCATGTTGATGTCACAAAGCGCAGGGCGGTCGACCACGTTAACGAGGGCCCCGGCTTTCCTCGCGAGGTCCGCGATGGAGGCGTCAAGCGCCGCGCACTCGGTTGCAGCAATCACCAGCCGGGCGCTCAGATGTTTCACCGAGAGGTCCTGACAAACGTGTTCCGCGCGGCCGGAGGCGACCAGCGCCTGCAATTCCTCGTTCAGTGAGGATGCCATAAGCACGATGCGCGCCTCGGTCCGCGCGACAAGGCGGCTTTTCTGCGCAGCGGTTTCACCGCCGCCGGCAATCACGATTGTCTGCTCAGACGTATTCAGGAAGATCGGGAAATTCTTCATTTGCTCCGGCTCCTGCCGCAATGGCTGAGACTCAGGTAGCCCGGGTGCGAATTAAATACAAGGGAGTGGGTAAGTATAAATTATTCTACAAACTAACTTAGTAAAAAAGGCCCAGACAATGCCTGGGCCAAGTAGCGGAGGCTTTATCGCCTCCGCAGGGGGGATTGATCCCGTCAGATGAACTGCGAACCCTTGCCGAATTCCGGATAGGCTTCCATGCCCATCTCGGAGGCGTCTAGGCCGGCCATCTGGTCCTCGTCCGAGGCACGGATGCCCATGGTCGCGTTCAGGATCACCCAGACGACCAGCGAGACAACGAAGACAAACGCACCAACCACAGCAATCGAGAAGAGCTGGGTGATGATGTTCGCATCACCATTCGTGAGAACCACTGCGATGGTGCCCCAGATCCCTGCAAAGAGGTGAACCGGGATCGCACCGACGACATCGTCTATCTTGAACTTGTCGAGCAGCGGAACCGTGAAGACCACGATGGCACCACCAACTGCGCCGATGATGGTCGACATCAGGAGGCTCGGCGTCAGAGGTTCCGCGGTGATCGAAACCAGGCCTGCGAGAGCGCCGTTCAGCACCATGGTGAGATCGACTTTGCCATAGACGATCTGGGTCAGGATTAGGGCCGCAACAGCACCAGCCGCTGCCGCACCGTTGGTGTTTGCGAAGATCCGGCTGACATCAGCCACATCGCCCACCGAGCCCATGGCGAGCTGCGATCCGCCGTTGAAGCCAAACCAGCCGAGCCAGAGGATGAACGTACCCAGCGTCGCCAGCGGAAGCGAAGAACCCGGCATCGGATTGACCGATCCATCTTCCTTGTACTTGCCGACCCGCGAGCCGAGGATGATCGCCCCGGCAAGAGCCGCCCATCCGCCGACCGAGTGCACGACGGTCGAACCGGCGAAGTCGAGGAAACCCATGCCGTCGAGCCAGCCGCCGCCCCACTTCCAGGATGCCTGAACCGGGTAAATGATGGCGGTCAGGATGAAGGTGAAGATCAGGAACGGCCATAGCTTGATCCGCTCCGCCAGCGCACCTGAGACGATCGACGCGGTCGCCGCACAAAACATGAGCTGGAAGAAGTAGTCCGAACCGGTCGACGCATAGTCGAGCGCGTCGGCCTGATCCGGCGCAACACCAACCGGCTCCAGAACGGCCGATCCTATCGCGCCTAGATAACCCTCGATGATCCAGGCATCGCCCGGGTACATCAGCAGGTAGCCCACAACCCAATAGCCGATCGCGGCTATCGAGAAGAGGCCCATGTTCTTCGTGCACTGCATGGCCACGTTCTTGGAGCGCACGAGCCCGGCTTCCAGCATCGCAAACCCGCAGGCCATGAACATGACCAGGAAGCCGCCGATCAGGAACAGCAGGGTGTTGAAGACAAACACAGAATGCGCTGGCACGTCGACCGGAGCCTCCTGCGCGAAGGCGGGGGTCGCCACGACCGCCGCGAGGGCTGCGAGCCCCATTAGTTTCGTCATCTTTTTCATGGATTCATCCCTCATGGCGATTAAAGCGCGTCTTCGTCGCGCTCGTCGGTCCGGACACGAACGGCCTGTTCGACGTCCTGGACGAAAATCTTGCCGTCCCCGATCTTTCCGGTGCGCGCGGCGCCCGAGATCGTTTCGATCACCTTGTCGACGAGATCATCGGCGATGACCGTCTCCAGTTTGATCTTGGGTACGAAATTCACGATGTATTCAGCGCCCCGATAGATTTCGGTGTGCCCGGCCTGCCGGCCGTAGCCCTTCACCTCGGAGACCATGACGCCTTGCACACCGATACCGGTGAGCGCCTCGCGGACCTCCTCGAGCTTGAAGGGTTTGATGATAGCGATGATCAGTTTCATGCTTTTCCCCGTCACGCAGTTTCTGGCTCGCACCAGTACGCGCTCCGGGTTTCAAGATGCGTGCCAGATAGTCGGGGGAGACGTAACCACCTGTTTTTAGGCCACTATCGTCAGAGCACTCGGGAGAAGAAGCAGTACGGTTGCGACTTTCTGCATAAATTTTATGCGTAATATACGATATGCCTAAGAATTCATCTGATATTCAGGCGCGCCGGATCTCGATGAAATGGGGCGTTTGGTAGAGGTAAAGGTTTTGTGGGGCTGATCCCTCTCCTAAGCCGTGCTAGAGATTGCAAACACTGAAAAATTTCAGGTCAGAGCAGTGTCAAAACAAAAGAAGAAGAAATCGTCAGCAAAGCCCGAGGCGCCGGGTCCGATTGGGCGCGCAGTGAGGTTCGTTGTCGTCGGGACGCTGAAACTCGTCTGGCGGATTGTCTGGCCCCTCACGCTTGCCGGGTCGATGGTGCTTCTGGTCGCAACGCTCATCTACTATTCCGGTCTTCCGGAGCCCGAGGATCTGTTCGATGGCCGTGGGTCGGGTTCGGTGACGCTGCTCGACCGTGACGGCAACGTCTTTGCCTGGCGAGGCGAGCAATACGGTGGAGAACTTGGGGTCGACGATGTCTCCCCACACCTCGTCCACGCGGTGATCGCGACGGAGGATAAGCGGTACTGGAACCATTTCGGCATTGATCCCCGGGGGATCGCCCGTGCGATGTACCAGAATTTCCGTGCCGGCCGTCTGGTTCAGGGCGGCTCAACGCTCACCCAACAGGTCGCCAAGAATGTTTTCCTGACCGCTGAGCGGTCGCTCGAGCGTAAGCTCAAAGAGCTGCCGATGGCTCTGGCGCTCGAGATCAAATACTCGAAGAAGGAGATCCTCGCGATCTACCTGAACCGCGTCTATCTGGGCGCTGGGACCTATGGGTTCGAGGCGGCATCGCGCCGGTACTTCGGCAAATCCGCGCGTGTCGTTAACCCGGCCGAAGCGGCGATGCTGGCGGGCCTTCTCCGCGCTCCGTCTCGATACGCGCCGACTGCGGGGCTGGAGCGCAGCCAGGGCCGCGCGAGCGTGATTATCCGGCTCATGGAAGATCAGGGATATCTGACCGAAAAGCAGACCTTCGACGCCCTGACAAACCCGGCGAAGCTGTCTATCGCAGCGGCAGCCCGTGCCGGCGGTGCGTTTGCCGATTGGATGATGGAGAGCACGCCGTCTTATCTCACCGGAGAGACGACCGAGGATGTCACCATTAAAACGACCTTCGACCCGGTGGCTCAGAAGGCGGCGGAGGAAGCGGTCGCCTCGGTCTTCGATAACAAGGTCAAGGAAGGATCTCAGGCGCAGGCCGCCGTGGTTGTTCTGACGCACGAGGGTGCAATTCGCGCGATGGTCGGTGGCCACGGAGATGGCACCGGGCGGTTCAACCGCGCTACTCAGGCGAAACGGCAGACCGGGTCCGCATTCAAACCGATCGTCTATGCGGCGGGGCTTGAATCCGGGCTCCACCCCGATGACGTCATTCTGGATGAGCCCCTGACCATAAAGCGGTGGTCGCCTCGGAACTACACGGGCACCCATCTGGGTCCGGTCACCATGACCGAGGCGCTGAGCAAGTCGATCAACACCGTGGCCGTGCGCATATCCGAGCGGGCAGGCCGGGCGCGTGTGCGCGAGCTTGCGCAACAGATGGGCATGACGACGGAAGCCGCGCTTGGCCCGGCTGTCGCGCTTGGCACCTCAGAGGCGACGCTTCTCGACATGACGGGTGTATATGCGACCATCGCGAACCGTGGAGAGCGGGCGACACCCTATGGCCTCATCGAGATGCGGCTGCGGGGCGACGACAAACCGCTTCTCGTGCATGGTAGCACGCCGGCCTATCAAGTGATTTCGGAGAAGACCGCCGGCCAGCTCGCGCTGATGATGACATCTGTGGTCGAAGAGGGCACCGGCCGCCGCGCGCGGATGCCAGGCTGGCAGACCGCGGGTAAGACCGGAACCACGCAAGCTGCACGGGACGCATGGTTCATCGGCTACAATTCAGAGTTCGTGGTTGGCGTCTGGATGGGCAATGATGACAACACACCGTTGACAGGTGTGACAGGCGGCGGTCTTCCCGCTGAGATCTGGCGCGAAGTGATGTCGCGCCTGGTCGAAGGCCGAACACCACGCCCGATCTTCACGGTCGACGCGCCGGATGATCGGATCGCTGTCATAGAGGACAGCCGGAGCAGATCCTCGGGCGGCGGCGTCATCGAAAGCATCTTCCGCGATGTGCTCAGAACGCTTTCCCGGGATGACGAGAGACGGTCACGCGACCGCGAATTCACACCGAATTCGTCGGAAGACCGATAAGCCGTGCGACCCGCTCAGGCCGATTGACCATCAGAACGCCTAGTAGGGCGACCGCCATACCTGCGATCTCAACCGGGCCAAGGATCTCGTGAAACAGGAAGTAAGCGATGATTGCGGTTGATGCCGGGATCAGGAAAAACAGGCTCGCCACATTCGACGCGCGGCCGCGCCGGATCAATATGTAGTAGAGCGAGACCGCACCGAGCGAGAGCACGACAACCAGCCAGCCGAGTGCGAAGACGAACTCGCCGGTCCAGACAATCTCTCTCGTCTCGAGAAAGAGTGCCGCGATTGAACAGACTGTGGCCGCAGCCGCAAACTGGATCATGTTGCCCGCGATCACGGGTGTCTCGCTGCCCCTCATCTTTTGCAGCAATGCGCCAAAGGTGATAGCCACGAGTCCGATGACACAGCTCGCGACGCCCCACCAATCGCCGACACCCCCGCCTACCTTGCGCCAGACCACAAGCCCGACACCTGCCAGGCCAAGGAGCATCCCGATCTTCTGGATACCGGAGAGCCGCTCGCCCAGAACCTGACGCGCCAGCCATGCAGTGGTGATCGGCTGCAGCCCAGCGATCAGCGCGGACACACCCGCCTCGGTGCCCCAAGAGATCGCGACGAAAGTGCCGCCGAGATAGATGGCATGAACGAGGATGCCGATCAGCGCTGCATCGCAAGCCTGCCGCAACGTGAGCCAGCGCCGCCGCGCGATCAGGAGCCAAGCCAGCAGCACCGCCGCGACGATCCACATCCGTAGCGCTAGGAAGGTTATCGGTTCGGCATAGGGGAGACCAAGCTTTGCACCGATGAAGCCCGTGCTCCAGAGGACCACGAAAACCGGCGCGACCGCGATAGCGAGAAATGAACTCTGCGGCAACAAGCCCCCTTTTGACCGCAATCGGCAAACTTGCGATCCTGCATTTAAGCCCTAGCTGTG
Source organism: Pseudomonadota bacterium (assembly GCA_039180675.1). GTDB lineage: Bacteria > Pseudomonadota > Alphaproteobacteria > Rhodobacterales > Rhodobacteraceae > Thermohalobaculum. Next base: position 76,637 of record JBCDDC010000019.1, read on the forward strand.
TCGCGATAATACGGCAAATACAAAAGAGCCACTTAAAGGCTGGAGGAAAGCCAAAAATGACAAGTCTTGCTGGCGATATCGGTGCCGACAAGTCGCTTATGATCGTGGATGACGACGCACCGTTCCGGCAGCGCCTCGCGCGCGCCATGGAAAAACGTGGATTCGATGTGACGATGGCTGAGAGTGTTGCCGAAGGAATGCAGCACGCCCGACGGTCCCCGCCTGCCTACGGGGTTATCGATCTGCGACTGGAAGACGGCAATGGTCTCGACGTGGTCGAAACGATCCGTGAACTCCGCCCGGACAGCCGCGTGATCGTTCTGACCGGCTATGGTGCGATCGCAACAGCGGTTGCTGCCGTGAAGATCGGCGCGGTCGACTATCTCTCGAAACCGGCGGATGCAGATGATGTCGAGAAAGCATTGCTCAGCCGTGGCGACGACAAGCCGCCACCGCCAGAGAACCCGATGTCGGCCGACCGGGTGCGTTGGGAGCATATCCAGCGGGTGTTCGAGCTCTGCGACCGCAATGTGTCCGAAACGGCGCGGCGGCTGAACATGCACCGGCGGACTTTGCAGCGGATCCTTGCTAAGCGCAGCCCGCGGTGAGCTTCGGTAGGCTTTGGTAACGCCCCGTTAACTATGATGAACGAAAGGTTCTCTGGTCTGCTGACCGGAGAACCTGTTGCGTTATCGTCCGGAAATCGATGGTTTACGTGCTTTCGCGGTCCTGCCGGTCATCTGGTTCCATGCGGGTCTGCCGGGTCTTTCGGGTGGTTTCACCGGGGTTGATGTCTTCTTCGTCATCTCCGGGTTTCTGATCACCCGCCTGATTTTGGACGATCTGGAGCGGGGCACCTTCTCGCTTGTCGACTTCTACGAGCGGCGGGCGAGACGGATCCTGCCGGCGCTTATCGTCGTGGTTCTGGCTTGCATCCCCTTCGCCTGGGTGTGGATGACACCGGATCAGCTAGAGATGTTCGGCCGCAGCCTGGTATCGGTTGCTACTTTCACTTCGAACATCGATTTCTGGTTGAGGGCAGGGTACTTCGCCCCGGCCGCTGGCGGGATGCCGCTGATCCACACCTGGAGTCTGGCAGTGGAGGAGCAGTTCTATCTCCTCTTCCCGCTACTGCTGATGGCGATATGGGCGTATGGACGCCGGGCTTTTGTGGCACCGCTTATCGGGCTGGCGGCAATGAGCTTTGCCCTGATGCTGCTGCTGAGCCGTCTCGATCACGCTAGCGCGGCCTTTTACCTATTGCCCGCAAGGGGCTGGGAGCTGCTCGCTGGTGCGGTTGCGGCGGTCATGGTCAAGAGATACGGGTTGGTCACGCTTATGCCCGGAGCAGTCGCCTGGGCCGGTCTTCTCATGATCATCGCGGGGTATTTGTCGACTGAGGAAAGCGCCAGGTGGCCCGGGGTTCGAACCCTGCTGCCGGTTCTCGGCACGGCTCTCCTGCTGGTCTCCATGCGGCCAGAGGGAACGGTGACCCGGCTGTTCTCGATGAAGCTTCCTGTCGCGATCGGGTTGATCAGCTATAGCGCCTATCTCTGGCACCAGCCGCTCTTTGCCTTTCCGAGGCTTACTTTGCTCGACCCGCCGTCGCCGTGGCTGATGGCGGTCCTGACCTGTGCGACCTTCTTGCTCGCGTGGTTGACCTTCGTGCTGATCGAAAGGCCAGTGCGCGATCGGGCCTGGCTGGAGAGACCACGGGTCTTCACGAATGGTGCGCTTGGTCTGGCGATGGTCGCCACCCTGGGCCTAAGTGGCTACAGCCAGGACGGATATCCGGATCGGTTCCCTCAGCCCTTCCTCGGCATTCTGAAAACGGCAGAGCGTTCACCAATGAATCAGGAATGCCATGGACCGGCAAGCCGTCTGCCAGACCCCGACGAGGCATGCATCTACTTCGTCGATGCAGAACCGCGCTGGGCTGTCTTCGGCGACAGTCATGGTGTCGAGATTGCCTTTGCCCTTGCCGAGAAGCTTGCAAAACGTGGCGAAAGCCTTGTGCACCTTACGGCGAGTGGCTGCCCGGCCGCGTTCGGCTACACGACACCGGTATCTCGATGCGGAGAGTGGTCCGAACGCGCTCTCACGTGGCTGGAGCACCATCCGACGATCGACCATGTGGTCGTCGCCTACCGGCATGGGGTCTATCTCTACGGTGAGAACGGTAAGGATGTCCTCTCTTATCAAGGTGAGCGTGGCGCAAGAGTGCTGGAGGGAGAAACCGATGTGGAGAGACGTGCCCTCTACTGGTCTGGCTTCGAATACGTGGTCGACCGCCTAGAGCGGTCCGGGGTCAATGTCCTCGTTCTGGCGCCCGTGCCCGAGCTAACCCGGACGGTTCAGCGAATGCTCCTTTCCGGGGCTCGAAAGATCACGGTTGATGGGGATGTCGAGGCGATTTCCATCGAGGCTATCATGGCACGGCAGCGCGATCTGCGCGAAAGGCTGGAGTTGCTGTCGGATCGATCAAGGATTATTGATCCATTGAAGGCTCTTTGCAGACAACGCGCCTGCCTCGGAGCGCGTGCCGGAAAAGCCCTTTACTTCGACGAAGATCACTTAAGTATCACGGGTGCGCGGCTGGTTGTCGCGGAGTCTGGATTGGCTGGGATTTCCTTGCCCGATAGCGGCCATCGTCTTGTCTCACATCCGTCTCAAAATAAAGGCAACAAACTTCGCTAACTCTAATGGGTTATGCTATTCTCTCAATTGCGAGGAGCGTCCATGCACTGTGACTGTTCGTATACTGGATTGAGCAAGAAGAGAGCCTGCTGCTTGGGATGATCAGAATCCGTTGGACAGGGCACACCGGCGTGGAGCGGCATTTGTGACGAGACTGAGCAAAAGACGTGATGGATCGGGGCCTTTGCCGGTATTCTCGCCGGCAGATGTATCATCCGCTGCTGTAGATGCGGCTGGCCCGGCGAACGGCGACGACAAGAAACCGCTTCTCACGCGCGGACCCCGACATGCAGTAGCAAAACCGGCGACACTTCTCATTGCCGCGATGGTCGTAACAGATCTCATCGGGATCGCATTTGGTCATGTGCTCGCTGCCTTTCTGGCCGACCTTCTCAGGGTGAAGGTCGGTCTTGGGGATGCGGTTGCGTGGCAGCTTCTGCAGGAGCGCGACCGCGCAATCGTCCTGCTGTCGCTTCTCACCGTGGGAATCTTCGCTTTTGGAGGCCTCTATCGGCGGAATACGTGGGAATCCGATGAGATCCGCCGGATTGTGACCGGAGTAGCGCTCATAGCGCTCTTCGATGTGGCTCTGCAGTTTATCGTCCGCGACCACTTCTCCCGGCTCTGGTTTCTGACCGCCTATCCCACAATCGCGTTGAGCGTTCTTGTTTTCCGGATGTCGCTGCGAAGCCTGCCGGCCGTGCAGACGGCGATGACATCTCACATCGTCCTGCTGGGAGATGGTACGCCGCCAGATCTTTTCGTCGATCAGCTCCGTGAGAGCCGCAGCGGAAAGGTGAAGCTGCTCGGAAACATACCGCTAGATCAGATCGCTGGGCGTGATCCGACAGCGCTCCAGAAGCTAGTTCTCCGGCTTGCCCGAGACGCCTCGATCGATCCTCAACGCGTCGTGATCATTGTCTCGCCTTCGATGGCAGAGGCCGAACGCGCCCAGGAGGTCATGGCTCTCCTCGATGCAAGCAAGACGTCCTACAGCATCGTGCTGCCATTCGATGGCCTCGCACGTGGCGGGTTGGACCTGCAGAAGGTGATCGGCTCTGACATGATCCTGGCGGAAGTCCGTAATGAGAGCTGGAACGTAGCTGCACAGCTCGTCAAGCGCGGGTTCGATCTCCTCGCGGCAAGCCTGGTTTTCGTGGTTTTGCTCCCGCTACTTACTGTTATCTCCGTCTGCCTGCTGGCGGAAGGCGGCCCGATCTTCTTCAAGCAGCTGAGGGTCGGCCGGAACGGCAATCGATTCTGGTGCTACAAGTTTCGCTCGATGCGGCCTGACGCCGAAGAGCGGCTCGCCGACCTGCTCGCCTCTGATCTGAGAGCGCGCACTGAATGGTCCGTCCATCAAAAGTTGAGCCATGACCCGAGGATCACGCGGTTTGGAGCAACGCTTCGCAAAACCTCGCTGGATGAGCTTCCACAACTGATCAATGTGTTTCGTGGCGACATGAGCCTTGTTGGGCCACGGCCGATCGTTGCCCCAGAGGTACCAGGATACCCTGGCGATCATTCCTACTATGAGAGCGAGGGAATAAAGTACTATCTTTCGGCGCGGCCCGGAGTGACTGGTCTCTGGCAGGTTTCGGGGCGTGCCTCGACAACTCACGAGGAGAGAGTGCGGCTTGATAGGTGGTATGTCCGGAACTGGTCTGTGTGGCTCGACCTGACCATCCTACTCAAGACTGTCCGTGTCGTGTTCAATGGCCGTGGCAGCTCATAAGATGCGGGCACTTGCTCCGCATCGCAGTTTTGTCGATCTTTGGCTGGTAGACTACTGGAGCAAAGCTCAGGCTGTTTGGTGAATGACCGCCATTAAGCACTAGGTCGTCTCTCTGCATCTCAGTGAATGTCCGCGAGACTTAAAAATGCACGTCGGCAGATTACTCAATAATATCCGCTCTCCGGCGACGCTGAAGCACAGAGCGCTTCAAAGCGGCCTTCTAAGGGGCCTTCAGTTCTCGATCACGATACCGCTCGTCTTCGCCAAGAATTTGATACTCGTTCAATTCCTGATGCCCGAAGCCTTCGGTCTGATGGCGACGATCACGCTGCTTCATGTCGCGATGCAGCTTGTCTCAGATATTGGATTGTCACAGAGCGTCGTTCGGGAGAAACGCGGCAACAGCGATCGCTTTCTCCAGATAGTTTGGACGGTCAAGCTGATGCGGGCCGCAGTACTATCCGTAATTACAATACTTATAGGGGTATCGATACTTATATTACAAAAATATGTCCAATTCGGCGATAGTATTTACAATAATAGAGACCTTCCGATACTTATAATTATTTCAACCCTAATAGTAATGGCAAATGGCTCTGCATCACCAAATATACTTCTAGCTGAGCGCGAGCTTCAAAACTATAAATTAGTAAAGCTCTCAGTACAAGTTTCTATTGTGTCTGTTGCCCTGACTGTCCTTCTGACTGCAGTGAGTGGATCGGTTTATGCGCTCATGTTTGGGCTTGTTCTTTCGGCAGCTCTTACATCAATCCTAAGCCACCGGCGCCTCGACGGACCAAGAATGCGATGGACAGTTGATTACTTAGAGATGCGCAACCTATGGTTTTTTGGGAGGTGGCTGATACTATCCTCACTTTCTACATTCTTACAAAAAAATATCGATAAAATCCTTTTTTCCATTTATCTATCGTCATACATATTTTCTATTTATATTATTGCATTTAATCTAATCAATATAATCGTGAATCTGATTGGATCCTTTATTGGAAAAGTACTTTATCCAGTAATTGGAGAGATGGGTAGAGAAGAAATCTCACGATATAAGATTAATTCACAAAAAATCTTTGTACTTCTGCTTTCAACATCTATCGGTCTTTTCTTTGCATGGCCGATAATAATCGGCCTTATAGTAGTGAAATTATTTCCTGAAAACTATCATGCCGCGACTGAGTATTTGAATCTAATTGCTCTCATTTTCCTTCATACCCCAACCAGACTCTACGGTATGATACTAATAAATATAGGTGAGAGCAGGACTTTAGGCGTTGCATCACCGCTAGCGGCTGGATGTTCAGTATTCGCCACGTGGATCGCATTGAATCACCTAGGCCTTGAAGCGAGTATTATGGTGTTTGCACTGTCTCCGATGATTTTGAGTCAGGCTCTGTTTTTGAGGCGCGGAGTGCGCCAGCTGATAGGTTGGCAACTAAATTGCCTCTGGTTGGTATCGGTCGCTTCTCTATCTTACTGGGCTGCTTTATAGATGTTCCTTTCGGGTCAGCTTTCGTCACTGGAATTTCACACTCTTAAATATGATCATTTAATTGAAGCTTTTGATGAGCATACCAGCTAGTAAAAAGGAGTGTAAGTATGGGAAATACGCTCTCGCTCATCGCTATTACTGCTGCTCTACCGGCAGGTTTATTATTGGCTTTCAGGCTTGGTTTTAAAAAAGTTTATCTTGGCTTTGTATTTGGGGTATATCTTTTTCTTCCAGAAGTGGGTGTTTCACTTCCATATTTCATCCCAGTCTCGAAAAGAGAAATCATAGGCTTTTTCTCTCTGATTTTCTTAATTTCTTATGCAAAAGAAGCTCACTGGAAAGGGAGGTTTCTAGTATATATTTTTGTTTTAATGCTTTTTGTTGGCATAATAATCTCAAATATATTTAATCAAGATACAGTTTTTTCTTTGGGTAGTATCTATCAGGGAGTAACAATTTACGATGGAGTAGCAAAGTCTGTAAAGAGCTTTATTGTTTACTCACCATTTTTAGTTGGTTTGCTTCTCTTCTGTAAAATTGAAAATCAAGAAAAGATCATCGAGTGGATCCTATTTTTTGGAATTTTGTATGGCACGTTAATTTGGTTCGAGGCCAGAATGAGCCCCCAACTTCATGCAAATATATATGGATTTTTCCAGCATAGCTTCGCTCAACATATCCGCGGCGGTGGTTTCCGACCGATTGTTTTTCTACCGCATGCTTTGCATGTCGCTTTCTTTGCGATGCTCGCGTTCTTCTCTTTGATAATCCTAATGCGGGCCAGGCTGGTCGAGAACGATCTGATTGGCAAAGCGAAGGGAGGATTTCTATTCATATCCATCCTTCTCTGTAAGAGCCTTGGCAGCATAACATTTACGATCGTCTTCTTGCCGGTGATCTGGGTTATGTCTCCCAAGATGATCCAAAGGACAGCCCTTATCCTCGCGGTGATAGCGATGACGTTTCCGGTGTCCAGATCTCTGGACGTTTTTCCCACAGATCAGATCCTTGAGATTGCGGAGCAGATCAGTCCGGGTCGGGCGGCCTCGCTTGCCACGCGGTTCAACAGTGAGGACCTACTGATCGACCACGCGCTTGAGCGGCCTGTTTGGGGATGGGGCACCCATGGTCGGAACGGCGTCAGTGTAGATGGACGACAACAGGCGATCTTCGATGGCTTCTGGATCATTGTCTTTGGATCGCAGGGGATCGTGGGGTTTGTGACGATCTTTGGACTACTGTTCTACCCGATTTTCTTGATCTGGCGTTTGGGTGCGAGTCGCGAGATCCCAATCGTGGTTGCCGGATTATCTCTGCTGCTCGCAATAAACATGATCGAACTTCTGCCGAACTCCACGATTGGACCCTGGACCTGGCTCATCGCTGGCTCCCTGACCGGCTGGGCGATCAACGAGAGACGCATGGCGACCAGCCAGAACAGCTCGACCCCGGGCGGCGAAAAAAGCGACACGCGCCCAAGAACGGTGATCTGACGTCTCTATAGCGTATTCAAAGCGTCCTTGACGTCCTGGCGCGGTGGAAAGGCCGCCCCCTCGCTGAGATCAAGCGCCTGTTCCAGATGCGGCCGTGCGTCTTCACGGCGCTCCAGCGCGAGATAGATCATACCGAGGTGATAATGCACCCACGGATTGGTCGGCAGCGCCTCTACGACGGGCGCGATCTTCGCAAGCGCCTCCTCGTACTCGCCCTTGAGATACCGGGTCCAGCCATAAGTGTCACGGTAATGCGGCAGGTCCGAAGGGCGAAGGCGGCTGGCGATCGTATAGGCCCGCTCGACTGCCGCCCTGCTGTCGGCACGATGATCTGAAAGAAGGCTAGCCAGGTTATTTGCGACCAGAAGCGAGTCCGGAACGCGCTGGTAGAGATCATCGTAAACCTCAATCGCTTCGTCAAACCGACCCTGGGTTTCGCGAAGCTGGGCCAGACGTGTCAGCAGAACAATGCTGTCGGGAGAGGCCGAGAGACCCGCCATCAGCGCCTCCTCGGACTTCTCGCGTTCACCCGTCACAGCGTAGAGACGCGAGAGTGCGGAATGCGCCCCGCCATTCCCTGGGTCGATCTCCAGGATGCGGCGATACTTCTCTTCCGCCTCGGCATACTTCCGTTCGACGATGTAAATGTTCCCCCGAAGGCCCAGAGCCTGAAGGTCATCCGGGTTCTCGGTCAGCAATTCTTCGAGAAATGCAATGGCCTGATCAAGCTCACCTTCGCGAAGATAGGTCTGCATAAGTGCCGCGACAGAAGCCGCGCGGCGACGCTCATCCCTTGGCAGATCGCGGAGGAGATCGGCGCCTTCGTCAAATTTCTCCTGCCCCAATAAGACGGCGGCATAGAGCTGCTGTGCCCGCTCCGGGTCGTACTGTCTCAGCGCTTCTGCAGCGGCTTCGGCGCCCAGCCAGTCTTCGAGCCGGATGCGGGTGAAGCCCAGAAGATCGAGCAGATCACGGTCGCCGGGCTTGCGGCGCACGGCGTCAGCCAGAACAGCTTCCGCCGCCGTAACCCGGTCGAGCCGAAGCAGGAATTGCACATATCTCTCGGCGACGTCGACATCGAAGTCGGACGCCCTGACAGCCGAAGCGAGACGGTCGTTCGCGAGATCGAGGTTACCGAGCAGCTCCTGCGCACGCCCCGCCAATTGCAGAAGGCGAACGTCATTTGGCGCCTCGTTCAAGCCCTTGCGGATCGTCTGAACGGCGACTTCAAGATCTTCGTCGTCTATTTGCCTTGCGGCTAAAAGACTGAGTGCCTCGATATCGAGTGGATCCTCGGCCAAGGCGGCCTCGACAAGCCGGTCAGCGGCCTCGATGTTCGCTTCATTATAGTAGATCCGCGAAAGTGCGATCCGCGCCCGGTTCGCGCCCAATGGTTCCTCGGCGATCAATGCTGTGAGGTCCTCGATGGCTCGGTCCGAGTCGCCGATCTCAACGTCGTATTTCGCGAGCATGAGCTGCAGATCCAGCCGGTTCTCGGCCGTATCGATGAGCTCCACCAACGCAACACGCGCCTCGCCATCTCCGCGTTCGCGCCTGATATAGCGGATAAGATCCTTGACGGGCTCTTCACGCTCGGGCTGCATCTCGATGAGCGCGCGAAGTTCTCTCTCGGCGATCTCCGGTCGTTCAAACCTGAGCGCCCAATTCACATAGGCCTGGCGGAAACGGATCGCCTCGGGAAAGGTATCGACCATGACCTGAAGGTGCGCTCCGACATCGTCCATCTGCCCGATACGCTCCAGCGTCTGGAGCTTGGTGAGGTGCAGGGCGACGGCGCGCGGTGTCACTTCGAGGGCTTCGTTCACTCGGGCCAATGCCTTTGCATTCTGACCGGTGCGGAAGAAATAAGAGGACTCAGCAACCGCTGCGTCGGGATCGTTTGGATCCAAAGCGAGCGCCTGGTCGAGCGCCTCCCGGGCCGCCGGCAGATCATTCTCGTTCAATCTGATCGCGGCGAGCAACGAATAGACCTCCGCTCGCTCCTTCTCTAGCCGCAGGATCGTGTCGATCTCGTTTGCGGCCCGGTCGGCCGCGTTGTCGACCATCAGAAGCCTCGCCACTTTGACCCGCGCGTCGACGTTCTCGGGCTGGATGTCGATGACTTTGGTAAAGCGCCGGTAGGCCTCGGGAAGGTTGTTCTGAGATTCCATGAGAAGACCAAGCTGATAATGCGCGCCGACATGCGTCTCGTTCAGCTTGACCGCATTGCGGAACTCGAGCATCGCTTTCTCCGGCTCGTTCTCCACAAGCTCCAGCCCGCTCTGATAGTGCTTCTCCGCACGATCCTCGGCGCTATCGCAGGCCGCAACCAGCAGAACAAGCGCAAGCGAGGTGAAAACCGCCCGGAACGGTGAAGTCAGCAAGGTCATCGAGTTTGCATCCTATTGCTACAAGCGCCCGGAGGTGATGTTCCTCCGCAATGCACTCTATCCAACAATCACACCAAAAACGTCAACGTATACCGGGCGTTATTGGCTGTTGGCGGCGAAATCTTGTCAGGCTTGTGATCAATATGAAAGCCGGTTGATCATTCGATCAGATCGAAGTTCCGGCTTATGGTCAGGAATAGCTGATGCCCGGTTCCTATGGCTTCATCGTCTTCATCATCGAAACGGAAACGGTACGAGAGGCTCAGATCGATGTTCCTGGTAAGCTCGGTGTTGAACGCTGGCCCGACCGAGAAGAAGAGCCGGTCCTCCTCGTCATCCAGCGTTGAGACTGAGGTTCGGCGGCTGACCTCGAGCGCGCCGGAGAGTCTCGAACGATTGGTGAGCCGATAGCCGATGTTGCCGCCAATCCGGGTAAACCCGTTCACATCGCCATCCGATGTCGGATCCACGCTCTGTCTGATGTCGACCCCTGCCGTGAACCGCTGCAGCGTGTACTCGAAATTCCCGCCGCCATTGAAACCAACGTTGGTTTCCTTGCTGGCTCCCGGAACATCGCCGTCGTCGATGCGCGAGACCACGATGCCGCCATTGGCACCAAACCGATGCCGTGACGTTCGCCGATGATCGATACCGGTCAGGAAGTTGAAGGTCTGGCTGGTCGTACCGTCCTCGGAATTGAAGAAGCGGGCACCGGTCTGCGCAAACAGCGATGTCGTCTGATAGAGCTGATGCGACCAGGTTGCATCGACGCCGTAGAGCTCATTTTCATCAAGGCCCGCAACATCCTCGTCAAACCGGGTGATGCGAACATCGCCGCCGAGCGAGAGCGCGTTCCGCGCGTCCAGGTTCTTGGTGAAACTGGTGTCGTAGTTGATCGTTAGCTGGTTGGCCTCTTCCTCTACGATCCCGGTATCGTCGAACTGTGTCTCAGTGGTGGGCCGCACATTCAGCGAGAGGCTGTTCGAGATCGCGAAGTCCTTTGCGTTGAACTGATGCCGGGCTGAGATATCGGGATCGACGCGCGTGAGATTGTCCGTATCGCCCGGCCCTCCAAAGGCCCGCGCGGCAAGCGCCGCATTGATCCTGAAAACCGAGCGCTTTCCTTCCGCGTCCAGTCTCAGACCCAGACGGGTGATCGAGCCGTAGACCGCGCCATCGCTGTCAGGCTCTAGCTCGCGATTGCTGTCGAACTCAAAGGTCTGCCGGACAAAACCACGTGCTTTTAGGTCGATTGCAGGCCCGATCGGCTTCGCCACGGGTTGTGGTGACGTCTCGGCCAGGGCCTGAGCCGAAAGGGCCACCAGGGCGATCCCTACGGCGGCACATATGACGCGTTCTGTCATGCTCGGACCCTGATCGGGTCTTTCCGGCCGCCTATTCGAAAAGCCCCCGCTCGGGCACGATGATCACAGCGCCATCGGCCAGATCGGCCAGATCGCGGTCGGTGTTCAAAAGGCCGCTCTCAGCGGCGTTGTAGTCGAAAAGCCGAAGGGTCTCGATGGTCTCCACCATCTCACGAACCTGGATCCTCGCACGTGCTGCGAAGGGCCCGGGACCACCTGCTAGGGTGAGGGCCTGCAGAACGTTGATCTTCTCTTCGCTCTCATAGTCGTAGCGGCCGGGCCGGTTCACTTCGCCGAGGATAAAGACGCTGAAGATGTCATCCTCATCCTCTTCCTCTTCCGAGACCGAGGTGACTGATACCGTTACATTTGGCGGTTCGATGAAGTTGCTTGCCAGCCTGCTGCGGATCACGCGCATGAGCTGCTCCGGACTTCGGCCCTCCGCTGTCAGCGTTCCCGCGATCGGCAGCGCGATCTTCCCGTCGGGGCGCACAAGGACAGAGCGATTAAGCTCCGGGTCTTCCAGCACCGTGATGTCGAGCGTGTCACCGGGCACCAGGAGATATGGCTCATCGGTGTCGGCGGCATTCGCAACCATGCCGCTCGTCATGATGAAAAGGCCCACAAGCAGGGCAAAGGTCTTGATCAGTCTTTGCATGGCGCTCCCCCGCGCTGAAATCATGCGCGATGCCGTCCCTTCAAACATCCCGCGACTGGCCGGAAACTACTGGCTTTTCTGGATCAGGTCCACCGCCCGATTCGCCGTTTCTTTCGAACCTCAGGCTTTGCGTTTTAAGTGCGTCGTGGAAGATACAGCCAGGGGCTCAGTAGTAGCCGTAGCCGTACCCATATCCGTAGCCATACTGGGTCGGATCCGGGTCCTCGGCCTTGTTCAGCAGAACGCCGAGAAGCTGGGTCTGGTCTTTCAAAATGCGCTCGCACTCTACTACTTCGTCGGCGCGAGTAGAGCCGCCACCGATGACCAGAAGCACGCAGTCGACCTGCGGTAGGAAGCCCATGACATCATCGCAGGCGAGGATCGGGGGCAGGTCATAGATCTCCACGTCCGGCTGCAGCACGCGCCGCATCCGCGAGAGCGCGTCACTGGTTGATTGGTCGAGGATCAGCTCCGCAGAGTCCCGCACCCGCTTGTCGTTCAGTCCCAGCGCGAGGTTCGGCCCGACCCGCCGGAAGAACTCATCGGGCGGCACATCGCCGGTGAGGAACCAGCGCGCAGAGTCTACATTCTTGATCCCGAGCGTTTTTGCGACGTTGGGCAAGCGTAGGTCCATATCCATCAGAACGGCCCGCTGCTGCTGGCTCCGGGTGGTTGACAATGCCAGGTTCGTCGACACGAAGGTTTTGCCAGAGCTCTTGGTCGGCGAAGTGATCCCGATCCGCGACCAGCCATGGCGTTGGAAGGCGGAAAGGATCCGGGTCCGGAGCACGTCGAAAGCGATATAGGCAGGCTCGTTCTTGGCGTGGCTCACGACCCTGTTGTTCTCGAGAACCTTGGGGTCGAGCTGCACTTCCTCAAGCGAGTCCCAGATCGCCGCGCGCTCTACATCCTCCGTCTGTGATGGGCTGAGAGCAGCGCGCGCAGGGTTGCGTCCGGTCACCGCAGGCAGGCCCCGCGCTTCGTTGCGCTGGGCCTGTGCCTTCTGAATCGCCACTTTCAATCGCTCGACCATTGCCGGTCTCCTGCTGTTTGCCGTTCTCTGTCCCCCATGCTTTCACGGAGGAGATCGTATTCGCCGGGTTTGAACCCGATTACTCTATCTGCCGTCGCCACTTCCGCCGCTTGCCGAAGTCTCGTCACTGACGAGGGTGGGTTGCGAGCCAAGAGGTGTGAACTGGTTGAAGATACCGTTGCGCTCCGTGCTCGCGATCAATTCCCGCAAAAGGTCCGTGTCGATTACCTTGCGGTCCGACGCGAAACCGTAGACGAGGCAGAGATCACAGAGCACGTTGATCAGCCTCGGAATGCCACGGGTCACGTGGGCGACGAGCTCCGCCGTTGCCGGGGGAAAGACTTCCCACTCCGCGCCGGCCACCTCGAGACGCTTTTCGATATAGGCCTTCACCTCCTCCGGCTTCAAAGCCTCGAGATGAAAGTCCGAGGTGATCCGCTGCGAGAACTGCCTCATCTCGGGTTGCGCCAGGATCTCGCGAAGCTCTGGCTGCCCAACCAGGATGATCTGGAGAAGCTGATCCTTCTCCGCGTTGATGTTGGAAAGCATGCGAAGCTCTTCCAACTGATCCACGTCAAGGTTCTGCGCCTCGTCGACGATCAGGGCGACCTGTTTGCCCGCGGCGTAGGTTTCGATGACATAGTCCTGGAAGCGCTGGAAGCGTTCTACATGGGTGCCGCCATAAGGTTGCCCAAACGCCATCAGCGCCCATTCGAGCAGCTCCCCCCGGCCTGATTGCAGGTTCGAGATCAGCCCAGCGACCAGATCGTTCGGAAACTCCTCCAACAAGTGGCGCAGAAGCGTGGTCTTCCCGGCCCCCACATCACCCGTCACAACGGTCAGCGGCGATGCGCTGAGAATGCCGTAGCGCAGCATGGTAAAGGCCATCAGATGGGCTTCGGACCAGTATAGGAAAGCCGGGTCCGGCACCACCTGGAACGGTCTTTCTTTCAGGCCAAAATGGTTCTCATACATGCCTTACGCCCATTGCTGAACGGAACTCACGGCACCCTTGGGCCGCGCTCGAAAGCCGCCACGCATTATCGGCCAGGATGATGTCCTTTCTCTGACCGAGGTTCTCCGAGGGAGGTTGCTGAAGACTTTTGCTTGTCACAGGCGGTTCTCCAACACGCGGATCACCTCGTCCAACCCCGTTCTTTCGGCGAGCTTGGTGCCGACCAACTCCAGTGGCAGGTAGTATCGGTCAATCGCCGCCAGCGCCGCGGGAACGCCGATCCCGACCACCAGAAGGATTGAGGCGAAGACGGCGCGTCTGCGGCGACGTTCCATCGCAGTGCGGATATATGGGATCGAGACGACCGGGCGCAGATCGAGCTTGCGCTCGAGTTGCTGGGCGGACCGGATCGCGGGGTTCATGATCTCGATAAAGAATGCCAGCGCCGCCGCCAGAACGATGCTGGCAACGCTGCCCATCAAAAGGATCTTGCGGCGGTTCGGCGAGACCGGGAAATCGGGAACGATCGCGTTCTCGATGACCTCGAAGCGCTCCGCCTGGCGGTTGATCTCGAGCTTCTCGCCGGTTTCCGCGTCGGCGCGTTTGCGTGCGATCACGACAAGCTGTTCTTCGAGCTCCTGACGCTTCCGTTCCATCGCTGTCAGGGCAAGCTCGATGTTCGGTGTTTCCTGGATCGAGATTTCGAGCGCAACCATCCGCTCCTCCAGGTCGATTTTGCTGTCCTGAATAAGCTGGATCTGAGTGTCCATCAGCGCGATCTGCCGCTCCAGCGTCGTTTTTTGGATGCCGCGCAGATCGGTGGTCTCGCCACCTTCCGTCTCGCCCGTCGGTAGGGAGGCTTTGAGCGCCTCGATCTGTGCCTTTAGCGATCTGATCTCGCGATGGCTCGGGGCGAGAACGGCCTCGCGCCTGACCAGCGTGCGCTCCAGTTCCCGCAACTGCTGTTCTTCTGGCGAGAGCTGTCCCGTCGCCAGATCAAGATCGAGTTGAGTGATGGAGCTTTGAAGCCTTGCGCGCTGTTCTTCGAGCTCAAGCAGCTTGCGGTCGAACTCGATCTGGTTCTCGGCAAGCCTGACGAGCTCGGTTCTGCGAAACTCCAGGCTGTTAGGCAGCGCGTTCTCGTTTTCTTTCTTGTAGGTCGCGATATCGACCTCAAGTGCGGCGAGTGCTTCCGAGAGCCTATCTTCCTCGGCCTCGAAGAAGGTTCTTGTCTCGGTTGCGCGCTCCGACCGCGCCCTGAGGTTCTGCTGCAAGATCGTCGTGACGAATTCGTTGGCAATTCGGGCTGCGTCCGCTGCCGTGGAGAACGTGACCTGGATCGTGAAGGCGGACAATTCTCCGGTTTGCCGCTGGCGACGACCGCGTGTATTTACGAGTTCGATCGGCCGGATGGTTGTTGCATCGCGCAGCAGTTCGATCTTCTCCGACAGAAGAAGATCGTCTCTGTCCGCGAACAGCCCCAGATCGTCAATCACGCGAAGAAGCGTGTCTCGGGTCATCAGGCGTTGCTCGATAAGCTGCAATCGTTCCGCTGCCGATGCCGTGACGGTCGATCTCGCCAATTCATCGGGGATTTGTTGGCTTTCCACCAGGATCCGCGCCTCGCTCTCGAAGACCGGGGGCAGGACATAGGCGACAAAGGCCGAGGCGCCTACGCCCATCGAGCCAAGCACCAGCAGGATCGGCATCCGGCGACGGATGATCCCGATAAACTCACGGATTGCAGTGACCTGTTCCATTTCTCACCCGTATGGATCTGTTACAGCAAGCAGCGTCAAAGACCTTAATCAGCGTGGTTCAAAGCTCGGTGGCGATAAACCTTGGCAGAAGAGGAATCGTCTCCTCCATCATCGACTTGAGCCGGGCATCTGCCCTTTCGATCGGCTCGCCCTTCCCGATGGGAGTGATCAGCCGGACGAGCGCGCCATCGCTGCGCCCGGTTCGAAGCCCGTCATAAAGAAGGTAGAGTTTAGCGGCATAGGAGGACGTGCTTCTGCGGCCCGCCTGATCGAACCAGTAATAAACCAATTGCTGGCTCAAGCCCTTTTGTATGATCGCGCGGTTCACCTTGAGCGTGAGGGGAGCCTCGCGGCCCGCGAGCGTGAGATCGACCTGCTTCTGCTCGATCTCCGACATTTCCCAGCCGCCCGCAGGGATGCAGACCTCCGGCGAATGGATGCCGCCGCCGTTCTGATCACGATACCAGGCGATGAATAGATCGACCGGTGCGGAAAAGTCTTGCGAGGCGAAGTTGGCCGAGAGGTAATCGTCGGCCGCGAGAATGTCGGCAATGTTCTCGTCAAGTCGCCCGCGAAGTAAGGACGTCCAGCCGCCAACCTTGGTTGGAAACGAGAGGAACGGCTCGCGCTTGATGGGCTCGGGTTCCGGCACCGTCAGTGGGCTCCAAAGGGCAGCGGCGATAGCGAAAGCCGCGGCGGATCCAATCAACGCGCGCGATGGACGGATGTCATTAACCCGTGCGATCTGCTCGCCAAGCCCCTCAGTGTCGACATCGAGCACCTCGGAAAACGCCCGGCGATCGCCGCTTACCCGCTGCATCAAGCGTGCAAGGACCAGCATCGTGAGGATGCAGAGCAGGAAGACCACCCAGCCTTCGAAGAAATGCAGGAAACCCTCGGCGTGCTCGATCCCATAATTGTCGACCATGATCCCGATCACCCCGATCCGGAAGGAGTTCATCACAATGGCGATCGGAACTGCGGCCAAGAGCAGGATGACCTTGTGCCAGATCGACCCCTGATAGAGCACTGCGAAGATGTAGGTGAAGCTCATGATCGGGAACATGTACCGTAGGCCCGAACAGGCCTCGGCAACGTGAAGCTTGTAGGTGCCCAGATCGATGATGTGCCCGTCTAGGAAGACCGGAATCCCCATCGCCTGGATAAGCGCAACGCCCAGTTCAGACGAGACGCCCTGCAGGAAGATCGAGGTCTGCCAATGAATCCAAAGCGGCAGCGGGATCATGAAGGCGAGATGTACCACGGGCGGCCAGAACTGCTTGCCTCGCGCCCAGCCATAGCTGACGAGGATCATCCCCGCGACCCAGATGATGATCGATGCAGATGTGATCTTCTGGATCTGCGTTATGCTGCCAAAGAGGCCCAGGATGAGCGCGAGAGCGAGCACAACCAGGCCCGGCCAGCGGTCTGTCACCGGGCCGCTATTCGTCGGCACGGTCTTCATCTGACGCAGGAACAGGTAGCCCGAGATCAAGGGGATTAGCGGCCCATGGCTGTATTCCGGCGTCTGCCAGTTCCGCCAGAGATCGATGATCCCGTCTCTGAAAAAGAACGCGGCGGCCACACATGCAAACCCCAGGCACAATGCGCCGGGACCTGGGACCTTGAGGCCACGTCCAACACTGTTCTTTGTCTCGACAGACGTGCTCACACCTTACCTCGCAACACTGCCCGGCGATCTCTCACCGGCAAGCCCACTTCCAATCCAAAGGTTTGTTATCCGATGCTAGGGTAAATCCGTAGCATAATGTTACCGTCGGGCTTCTAAAATCGTTTTGAGGAAATGATTTGTGCTAATTAAGGCATTCCTGAGATGGAACGCCCAGCAGATGGCCGAGTTCTCCCCGTGCTTAGCATCGTAATCCCTGCCAACAACGAGGCCGACTACATTGGCAGCTGCCTCGATGCACTGCTCTCGCAAAACCGCGTCGAGGCGCCGGTCGAGGTAATCGTCGCGGCAAATGCGTGTTCGGACGGAACTGTGGAGATCGTGAGGGGTTTCGGGCCTCGTTTCGAGAGCCTGGGATGGAGTTTGGTTTTGCTCGATCTCCAAGAGCCTGGAAAGCCGAATGCCCTGAATTCCGCTGACGCGGTCGCGTCCTATCCTGGAAGGCTTTATTTGGACGCCGATGTCGTCATGATGCCAGATCTTCTTGCTGAGATCTGCCGTGCGCTTGCCGACGACAAACCCGTCTACTGTGGCGGCCGGCTGATCGTTGCACCGGCGACCTCGTGGATGACACGACGCTATTCGGAAGTTTGGTCGAGGCTGCCGTTCATGACATCATCAGGAGTGACGGGTGCGGGTCTTTTTGCCGTCAATGCTGAGGCCCGTAAACGATGGGCGGTTTTTCCCGAGATCATCTCGGATGACACATATGTCCGTCTTCACTTTTCGCCGGAAGAACGGATCGCCCTGAGCTCAGGTTATCTTTGGCCGATGGTCGAGGGATTTTCGGCGCTGGTCAAAGTCAGACGTCGGCAGGATGCAGGACTTGCTGAGATCGCTCAGAAGTATCCTCAGCTGCTCGCGAACGATGGGACACGAAAAATGCGCTTCTTTGATCACCTCTCGCTCTTCAGCAGTTCTCCCATCAGCTACCTCATCTATGTCGGTGTTGCGCTGGCGGTTCGCAGTCGAGAGCCTGAGAAGGCTTGGACCAGGGGTCGCTGATATGCAGAGGTCATATTAGCTCTTTCGAAGAGACTGGTGGATGAGCTGAGCCAATAATTTCGCTTCATTTTCAATGCAGTAGTTCTTTTGGACATGTGCTTTTCCCGCAAGCCCGAAGTGCTTCCTCTTTGTTTCGCTCTTCAAAAGCTCATTGATCCGCTGGGCTAGGGCAGAGACGTGGCCTGGTGGGACGACGAACCCATTCTCGCCGTCGTGAACCAGTTCCGGGATTCCCGCGATCCGGGTCGTAACGACGGGCAAGCCGCTGGCCATCGCCTCCATCAGGACGACTGGCACTCCTTCCGCGAAGCTTGGAAGGACGAATATATCGCTTTGCTGCAGGTGGTTTGCCACCTCCGCTTGTGACTGGTAACCGGTCATCTGAACGACGGAGCCGAGGCCGAGTTTTGCTATGCGCCGTTCGATCCAAGCGCGATCGGG
The DNA here is from genome assembly GCA_039180675.1 of Pseudomonadota bacterium. Classification (GTDB taxonomy): domain Bacteria; phylum Pseudomonadota; class Alphaproteobacteria; order Rhodobacterales; family Rhodobacteraceae; genus Thermohalobaculum. The sequence goes on from JBCDDC010000019.1 coordinate 95,362, forward strand.
GCCGTCACCGACGAGGATCAGCTTCAGATCTGGATGCTCTGATCTCAAGTCCTGAAAAGCGTCGAGGAGCATAGGCACGCCTTTGACCGCTGCGAGACGGCCGACAAAGATCAGAGTGTTTCCGTCGCGCTCTTCCGCCTGCGCTTTGCCATAGCGTTCCGGTTCGATGCCGCAGTGGACGATGTGCATCTTGTCCCAATGCTCGGGCGCTGCGTAGATCATACCCTGGCTTCGGCAGAAATGGCTGATGCAAGTCACAAAGGATGCTTCGGCTATCTTTATGTCGAGACGCCAGCGAGGGGCTTCGACGAATTCTGCCGGGCCATGCATCATGAAACTGAACGGGATACTTGAGAGGCGGCTGGTCAGAAGCGCGACGGTACAGCTTGAATCAGAGAAATGATTGTGAATGTGCTCAATACCGCGCCGCTGCAGCTCTCTGGCGAGAAGTGCTGCCTCGGCGAAATAGAAGAGCTGATAGAGCGCCGCTCGCGCCCCGGGTCCACGCATCCGCCAGGAAAGCGCAAGGGTTGAAAGGTAGCGTGCAGGTGCGCTCAAGAGGAGTTTGAGATGTGTTTGGACGAGCCGGACCGGATTCTTGGCCGCCGCTAGGACGTAGAACGTTGAGTCGCGGGCGGCCTCTTCCTCGGGGCCGATGATTTCCTCCGGACCTGGCTTGCGGATCGAGCAGGTTGTGACGTTGATACCGTGACCACGCAAAGCTTCCGCTTCCCTGAGAATGAATGTGTGGGAGGCCTTCGGATAGGTGCCGGTGAGATAGGCGATCCGTGTTTGATCTGCGGTCATGGATGGCGTCGTGGCTGGTTCATCGCGCGGCTGATACCCGAGTTTCTGTTGAATGGCCATGCCTCGGCTGGTTCGTGGAAAATGCATCAGAGAGGAAGGATTGCGAGTACTCACCTCTGATTTGAAACAAATTTTTTGTACTTAACACTGGGTTAATAACTCGGACCTCAAATTGGCGTGGAGAACGCTGGGGTGGTGGTTCACAGCAGGGCAAACATGGATTTAGATAACGAGCCAGGGGTCGCATCGGGCTGGGCAGCCGATCTAGCGGAGCCATGTGAGACGGTTCTTCCGGCAGGCAGAACGCTGCGACGGGCAAGGCGACGCCATGACCCTCCGAAGCAGGGGCAGCAGCACACCTCGGTTCTGACCAGTGCGGCCTTGAGATGCGCCCGGAGCCTTGCCTCCCAGGGCGATCAGCGACCCATCCTGTTTGTGCCGCTTTTGAAGCGTGAATCATGGGAGCCTGAATTGTCGAGTTGTGCTGCGAAAATGGACGACCCAACTTCGGCGACTATCGGGCCTGCGCAGCAATTGATCGAGCTCTGTAACGCCGCGCAGCGTGAACTGGTCATCTTTCCTGTAACCGCTGCGGTCGATAGAGCACGAGATGGCCGCGTTGAGCTTTCATCACGCGAAGGTTCAGAGCGCAGATTGTGGGGATCGCTTAGGGTCTTGCTCGCGGTCATCCGATTAAGGCCAAGCGCATTGATCATCATGGAGCCCGTGTGCCACCTCTGGCCTCTGAGGTTGGTTAAGTTTTTACAGACAAACGTTTTTCTCGTGGAAAGCGATCAGCGCGCTGGTGTTGCCGAGGGTGGCCGCCCCTTCGGCCGCGTGATCGGATCTTGGAACCGCCGTGCAATAAGGCAATTCGCCGGCGGTCTGGTTGTGCAAACGGCGACCTCTCGCCAGTTGCGCCGCGCTGGAATGCGGTCTGAGAACATCGTGGAGTTCAAGCCGCAGGTTTCTGATCGTTTGGCGCCGCGGATCAAGAAGCGGGTTGCCTCGGGCACGCTCGATCGGCTGGCGATAGTTGTCCAGGATATCCGAGAAAACGGCATAGCTAGGCTTCGCCACGAGATTGCAGAGTTGAGAGCATCGGAACCACACCTCCGGATCGAGATCCTTCTACGCCACGGATGCCCGGATCCGCTTGGTTCCGAGCGTGTTGGGAACGTGAAGGTGACCCGTTGCATGACCGACGACGCAAGGCTGTTGCGGCTGCGTGCGGCCGACTTGGCGGTGATCTGGTCTGACCAGAATCAGGAACAGCTGGTGAGCGATTTGGCGTTACAGGCCATCTTGGCTGGGTCTCCGGTGCTCGTCGACTATCGCGCCGGGCTGCCCGATTGGGTCGAACCGGCGACGCGACGCGTCGACCTGATGTCCCAGGGTGCGATCAGCGGTGCTGTGAGCCGCCTCTGCCACCACCCAACCCATCTGCGGCGATTGACGCGGTCCGCTGCCTTGGCGGCCGAGAATCTGTTTGATCGCGAGAGCTCTCTCGCGGGCCAACTCCTCGGTCTGATGCAGCGCCAGTGTTGAGCGCACGCACGTTCTCCTAACAGCGCAACACCTGATCCCTGCCTCCTATGGTTCTGCGGGCGCCGCGGCGCTTTTGCGTGATCTTGGACCATAAGGGCTCATTGATGTTTGATGATCGATCTGTTGATTGCAGCCCTGAGGGTTTGCGCGGCGTCTCTGTTCTAGGCGGACCGCGGTCATGATTGGATCGCTCTCTCTCGGCCTTGGTCTCGGCCTTGGTCCGAGACTGAAGACAGGGCTACCGGGCATTGGTGTTCCGGGACCGCGGGTCTTTCTGATGATCGGTCAGTCGAACATGATCGGGCGTCGGGCTTTCGACGGCGGTGCCCCACACCCGGCTGGCGTCTTGCAATGGGGCCGGGCCGCGCCGAATGACGGTATTCTGATCCCGGCAAGCAATCCTTTGGAGCATGTGAACCCGACGCCGGGGCACATGGGTCTTGATATCACGTTTTCGATCGATTACGTGGACGCCAATCCTGAAAATACCCTCATCCTCGTTCCAGCCGCCCAAGGTGGCGCAAGCCTTCAAAGCGGTACTTGGATGAAAGGCGGCGCGCGCTACGAGGACGCCGTCGCCCGGGCAAATCTGGCAGTCGCAGCGATGCCAGGCGCGCGGTTCGCAGGCTTTATCTGGCATCAGGGCGAGAGTGATGCTGGAAACGCGAGCTATCAGGCTCAGCTCGATCAGGTGATCGCGGATTTCCGCCAGGACGTCGATGGTGCGGATATCGCGCCGTTCGTCCTCGGGACATTCTCGGGCGGCTATGTTGGAACCGATCCCGAGCGCATCGCGATCCGGGATATCATTGCCGACACGCCCAATCGCGTCAGCCGCACGGCCGTGGTCGATGCAGCGGACCTGACGGTCTACGATGGTATCCATTTCGACGCGGTCTCATTGCGCCTTCTGGGTGAGAGATACTTCGACGCTTTTGCCAGCCTGGTAGTCATTCCGCCCGTGGCGATCGGGAGCATCCCCGATCAGACCGACCTCACCGCGCTAACGCCGCCCGTGACGGTTGGCAGCATCCCCGATCAGACCGATTCCGTTTCGCTGACGCCGCCATCGGCTGTCGGCTTCATCCCTGACCAAATGGACGTTGCAGCATGACCCTACCGCTTGATATTACGCAATACTTCGCAGGCAGCAGCCTTTCCTACGCCGCGAACGGGCTTCCCGCTGGACTGTCGCTCAACGGATCGACCGGGTTGATCACCGGCAATCCAACAACGCCCGGCGTCTCGTTGGTCACGATCACGGCGTCAAACAGCGCGGGTTCGGCGCAACAGAACTTTCAGTGGACGATCACGTCGGGCGCCTCGGCCCCAGCTCAGGTTACGGGTCTGGTCGCCAGCCCCGGTGACGGCGAGGTCTCGCTGAGTTGGGACGAGCCGGACAACAACGGTTCGGCCCTCACAGACTATGTTCTCGAGCGCCGGGAGGATGGAGGCGCGTTCTCCGTGCTGTCCGACGGCCTGGGTGCTGGACGCAGTTTTGTCGATAACGGCGTCACGAATGGGATCGAGTACGGCTATCGCGTGAGTGCTGTGAACGGCGAGGGGACCGGACCGGTGTCCGCAATCGCCACCGTGACCCCGGTGGCCACGGCGACTGCGCCGGGGCAGGTCACGGGTCTGACCGCGGTCGCGGGCGATGCGCAGGTCAGTCTGTCCTGGAGTGCACCTGGTGACGGCGGATCGGCCCTGACCGATTATATCCTCGAGGTAGACACGGGCGCTGGTTTCTCGGTCATCAATGATGGCGTCGGCACCGCGACCAGCTTTGACCATACGGGGCTGGCGAATGGCATCCAGCACACCTATCGGGTCGCGGCGGTGAATGCGGTCGGCACCGGTGCGGCTTCGGTGACGGCAAATGCAACGCCTGAGACGGCATCCTCCTCGGTGGCGATCGTAGCCCGTGACGCCGCTGGGGATGGCGCAAGCCGGTCGGTCTACACCTTCCCCGGAATTGCCATGGGCACCGGCGATGTATTCATCGGCGTCACGTTCCGCGGTGGCGGTGGTAACGAGGTGACGAGCGTCACGCTGGACGGCACCCCGGTCACGTTGGTGAGTTCGAGCGGCAAAGTGCAAAACCAGCAAGAGATATCGATCTGGCGGATCGATGGTCAGACTGCGGGGACGGGCGAGGTGGTTGTTACCATGGCCGCAAATACCAGCCGCTGCGGCATCGGAGTCTGGAGCGTTGCGGGTGCGGGTGTCGTCGAAACAGTCTTCGATATCAGCCCCGCTGCAGATGTTGTGGATGGGACGGTCAATGCGGTGGCAGATGGCGTCCTGCTCGCCTATGCGAGTGCTATTGATGCGGTGAACGATCCGCCGGCCTTCACCTTCACGAACGTGACGCCCGTGGATCTTGGCGGTGGTCTGCTGGTCGAGGAGCTCGGCACCAACGAAAGCTATTTCCACGGTTTGGCGGACCGGGAGACGACGGCATCGCAGGCGGAGACGGTCACCATGTCGACACCTGCTGATAGTTCGCTTCAGATGCTCGCACTTGTGGCAATTTCGCCGAGCTGATCTGGCGTAGTTTGAACTCAAGGGAGGCGCCAGTTCCTGGCGCCTCAGGACTTCCAACACTAGCCTCGCCTAGTTGATCCTGTCGGGCGATCTTAGCCCACAGATTCATGCTATTTTTGCGCTACTCCAACCTGACTTCCGGGAGCTTCTCAAACGCGCCCCGGATCGCGTCGGCCCAGGTGTTGGAAAGCGCCTGCCAGTCCTCATCTTCCGGGTTGATCCTCCGCAGGGTGGAGAACCTGCATGCTCCTGTCGGGATTACCGCAAGATCGCAGGGCATCCCAACGGACAGGTTCGAACGGATGGTCGAATCCATCGATAGAAACAAGGCCTGGAGCGCGACATTGACCGGTGTCTGCGGCGTGATCACGCGGTCGAGGATCGGCTTGCCGTATTTGTGCTCGCCGATCTGGAGGAAGGGCGTGTCCTCCGTCGCCTCGATGAAATTTCCGGCCGAATAGACCATAAAGGCGCGATGATCGCCGGTAGAGAGCTGACCTGCCACGAGGATCAGCGCATCGGCCCCTGCGCCCTGCTCGATCAAAGTGGAGCGGTGGCGTTCCTGCATTGCGACCATGGTCTCGCCCACGATCTGAGCGATGCGGAACATGGTCGGTGCGTTCAGGATCGTCTCGATCTCCTCGCCCGCTTCCGCGCGCTTGATCGCGGCCGAGAGCCGGTTGATGACCCCTTGCGTGATCGAGAGGTTGCCGGAGGACATGGTGGCGATCGCCCGCTGACCTGGGATCTCCCACGTATACATCTTGCGAAAACGCGAGATGTTGTCGACGCCGGCGTTCGTGCGGGTGTCTGACATGAGGACCAGCCCGGCATCGAGCTTGATGGCAACGCAATAGGTCATTCGGGTCTCATTGTTGGGATTGGGATTGAGCCGCTTCGTCGATGGCGACCGAGGTGTCCATGCTCTCCTCGACCTCGCCGGTGATGTGGCCGCGGACCGGGGCCGCATCCGCCGCGTCGAACCCGGTGCAGAGGCGGATATGACCGGCGGCCGGGCATTTCTCATGGGTCGGGTCGAAACCGGTCCAGCCGAGGCCTTTGAGATGCACTTCGGCCCAGGCATGGGTCGCTGGCTCCTCCGCCTCTGCTTCGTGCAGATAGCCGGTGACATAGCGCGCGGGCAGGCCAAGCGCGCGGGCAGCAGAGAGGAAGACATGCGTCAGGTCCTGGCAGACCCCGGCGCCGAGCGCGAGCGCCTCCGCCGCTGTGGTCTCGGCCTTCGTGGCGCCTTTCCGATAGGTGATCCGCTCATTGACCAGGGCGTTCAGCGCGTGCATGCGGGCGAGATCCCCGTCGCCCTCGACCTGCTCCGCGAGGTCCGCGATGGCCTCGTCGGGCTCGGTCAGTGGTGTCGGTCTGAGAAAGACGCTGGGCGGTGTGGGTCCCATCTTGCCGAGCACGCCGGCGGTGTCGCTGAGCGCAACATGCCCGGTGGCGACGATCTCGATCTCCTCGACGGGCTCTTTCGAAAACCAGAGCGCCTCGGGATCGCCGAACGGGGATTTGAGCAGCGGAGTCACTTCTTCCCCATTCACCGTGACCTGCCAATCCCCGACCTCCTGCGCCTTGCTGTTCGTCGGAAAAAGCTTCAGGCGCAGCCCGGCGCGGTCGGCTTTGGGCTCGTAGCTGTATTGGGTGACATGGCGGATCTGGAGCATCGCGCCTCTCCTCAGAAATGAAAGGCCGACGAGATTTCGGTGTTCAGCCGTCGGGTCGTGTGTATGCCGTCATGGATGAACTCGTGCAGGCCCTCGCGGAACAATTCACCCATCTCGCGCTGCTCCATCGCCTTGATCATGCTGGCGGCAGTGGCATGGCAGGCATGGCGCTCGCCATAGGCCTTGTCGAGCCGGCCGAGCGAATTGTCGAGCTGGTCGTAGCAGAAGGCGACCGAGCGGGGAAAGGCACGGTTCAGGATCAGGAAATCCGCGATCTTCCAGGGCGCATAGTCGCCGCGATACATCTGGTGATAGGCCCGCATGGCCGAGGTGGCGTGGAGGACCGAGGTCCACTGGTGATGATCCCGTCCGCCGCCAACGACATCGGTCTCGGGCAGGAGCACCCAGTATTTCACATCAAGCAGGCGCAGCGTCATATCTGCGCGCTCCAGATTCATGCCGAGGTTCAGGAAATCGAACCCGTCATTGCGCAGCATCGAGGTCGCTGAGGCCCCGCGGAACAGCGTTGCACGCGCCTTGATCCAGTCGAGCAGGACGGGAAGCTCGCGATGCGCGGTGCGGGTATCGACGGAATCGAGCCGTCGCCAGCCCTCGTTCAGCGTCTCCCACATATCGCGGGTCAGGGCTGTGCGCACCGCGCGGCCATTGGCCCTGGCCCGCGCCAGGCAGGCGCGGATCGAGGACGGATTCTCACCGTCTAGCATCAGAGCCGCGAGGATCTTGTCCTCGGTCACCACCGCGGTTTCATCGAAAATCTCGCCCGCGCCACAGGCCCGCGCGACCGAGAGCCATTCCTGATGCTCATGCGCGCCCGGCAGCATGGCCATGCGGTTGCCCATCTCGATCAGGCGTGCGGTGCAGTCGGCGCGTTCCATGTAGCGCGCCATCCAGAAGAGGTTCTCGGCGGTCCGGCTCAGCATAGATCGGATCTCCAGCTCAGCGTCGCCGGTGGTCTCCCCGCGCCGGGTGGGTGGGGAAGGCCGGCGCTTGTCATCGGGAGCCGGGGTCGCATGGGAGGCGTGGGGAGACCTTTGCGCGCCACTGCCGTCCCGTCTCCCGGGCCCTCCCAGGCATCGTTTGCGCGGGCAGGCAAGCGCTGCGCCCACCCAC
>JBCDDC010000020.1:0-98866 GCA_039180675.1 Pseudomonadota bacterium
GCCAGCCATTTGTCCCAGTCCGGCCACCAGGAGCCCTGGGTCTGAGTGGTCCCCTCGCGCCATTCGGCGAGCGTGTCACCCTTGAGCCCGGTCTTGGTCCAGTAGTGATACTTGCCGAGATCGGGATGGTTCACGACGCCCGCGATATGCCCCGACCCACCCAGAACGAACTTCTGGCTGCGCCCGCCCATCATCTTCGCTGCCCGAAAGGCGCTGTCTGCCGGAGCGATGTGATCTTCGACAGTCGCTACGTGGTAGCAGGGGACCTTCACCTTGCTCATGTCGAGCACCTCGCCATCGATGGCAAGCTCACCCTTGGCCAGCGCATTCTTGTTGTAGAAGGTATCGAGATAGTAGACGTGCACCTGCGCAGGCATCGCAGTCGAATCCGAATTCCAGTAGAGCAGGTCGAACGGAAAGTTCTCCTTCCCGAGCAGGTAGTTGTTGATCACGAAGCTCCAGATCAGATCAGAGGACCGCAGGCTGTTGAAGGCGCCGAACATGTTCTCGGCGGCCAAATAGCCCTGCTCTTCCGCCGCTTCGCCGATCGTCTCCAGAACCTCGTCATCGACGAAGGCCTGCAATTCGCCCGCATCGGAGAAGTCGAGCTGGGCCGTGAAGAACGTGCAGGAGGCGACCCGGTCGTGGCCCTTGTTGGCCATATGGGCGAGCGCGCATCCGGTGATCGTCCCGCCGATGCAGTAACCGACGACGTTGGCCTTGTCCGCCCCAGTCTCCTCGATCGCCTTGTAGATTGCCGTGATGACCCCATCGGTCATGTAGCTTTCCCAAGTCTCCTGCGCCTGCTCGGGCCCTGGGTTGACCCACGAGGTGATGAAGACGGTGTGCCCCTGTTCGGTGAGCCATTTGATCATCGACTTCTTCTTGTTGAGGTCGAGGATGTAGAACTTGTTGATCCACGGGCTGATGATCACCACGGGCCGTTCATGCACCTGCTCGGTCGTAGGCGAGAACTGCACGAGTTGCATGACGTTGTTCTGATAGACGACGGCGCCCGGGCTCACCGCCATGTTCTCGCCGACCTTGAAGGCGTCGAGATCGGTCTGCTGGATCAGCAGGTGGCCATGACCGCGCTCCATGTCCCGGATCAGATGTTCGAGACCGCGGATCAGGTTCTCCCCTTTCTGATCGATCGTGGCCTTCATCACCTCGGGATTGGTGGCAGGGATGTTCGTGGGTGAGAGAGCTTCGATGTAGTTCCGCGTGATCAACTCCAGCTTCTTCTTGTCCTGCTTCGAGAGGCCGCTCGCATCGTCGAGCTGATCCTTCAACCACTTGCCCGTCAGCAGATAGGACTGTTTGAGATAGTTGAAGACGGGGTTGTTGTCCCAGGCTTCATCCTTGAAACGCTTGTCGCCAGGATCGGCTTCAATCACCGGGTCTGGATTTTCACCGGCCATTCGCTGGAGCGTCCGGGTCCAAAGCTCCGCCTGCGCTGTCCAGTAGGCCATGGCCGATTGCATCGTCTGCTGGGGATGATCGGCCATATACTGCCACCAGTGCTGCATGGCCGGCATCGCATGGAGCGGGTCAGGGCGCATCAACCCGATATCGCTGATCCTGCGGTCGAGGTTCTCTGCCCAGACCTTCTGACTGCGCTCCATGAGTTTTGTCATGCGGTCGGAAAGGGTGTCTTCCTCGGCCGGGGCGGGTTCCTGGGCCATTGTAACGCTCCTTGGCTGACAGTTTCACCTGTCGAACGGCGATCCGATCTGGCCAGACCGGATTGAGCCGGTTAAGTAGATGGGCGATGCCCACGGGCCATCATAGAGCGAATGGAGGTAGGCAGATAGCCGCAAATGACAGGTCTTCGCACAGGCGCCGTGGTGGCATTGCTGATCCCGCTTTGCGGCTGTGGAACGGTTGGCCTGTTTGGCGAATACGACCTGCCGGAGAACCCAGAGATCGGCCAAGCTGAATGGCCGCGCCTCGTTGATGTGCCAGAGGCGCCGCCTCGAGGCCAGTACAGCGCGGACGCGCCCGATCCGGCCGTGGGCACCGCACTTCTGAGCGATCTCGGCTCCGTGGCTGCGGATGCGAAGACGCGGGCCGAGCAGTTCGCCGACCCGGTTCTCAGCGACGCCGATCGGCGTCAGCTCGGGAAACAGTAGGTGTCTGCCTTGGGAATGCGGGGCACACGCACGGGGCGTGTGCCGGCCTTCCGAGCTCTGGCGAGGCTTAGAAGCCCTCGTATCTCAGAGCGTCTTCTTCGCTTTTCTCGAGCTCGTTCGGCAACCAGCCCCCGTTCTCGAGATCCATACCCATGGTACGCGCTTGATCTTGCAAAAACGTCTTCGTGTCGAGCGTGTCCAAGATATCGTCAACGTCGCGGTCCATCTTCTCCTCCAACAGTTGAACCCTGGAATGTGTCGATGGCCGGAAATTGCCCGAATCATGCTTGCCGAGATGTGACAATCGTCACGCTCGTTCTTAAACCTTTCTTAATGCCTTCCAGGCGCCGGAGGCCCAACCGATGACGTCTGCCGCTCCTTTCCGCCTTGGTATCGCAGGGCTCGGCACGGTCGGTGTCGGCGTGATCCGGGTCGTGACGAGCCACGCGACTATGCTCGCAGGGAAGGCTGGCCGCCCGGTCATCATCACGGCCGTCTCGGCACGAAATCGCGGGCGCGACCGCGGTGTCCCTTTAAGCGACTACGCGTGGGAGGACGACGCGGTCCGCCTCGCCAGCCGTGACGATGTGGATTGTGTGGTCGAGGTGATCGGCGGCTCCGACGGCCCGGCGAAGGCTCTTGTCGAACAGGCACTGGCGAACGGAAAGCACGTGGTCACCGCCAACAAAGCGCTGATCGCGCATCATGGCCAGGCGCTTACCGAGCTGGCCGAGGCACATGGCGTCGCCTTGAGCGCCGAGGCCGCAGTGGCTGGTGGGATCCCGATCCTGAAAGCGCTGGGAGAAGGGCTTGCCGCCAATCGCATTTCCCGGGTCTTTGGCGTGCTGAACGGGACCTGCAATTACATCCTGACCGAGATGGAGAAGACGAAGGCGGCTTACGCGGACGTGCTCGCCGAGGCGCAGCGCCTTGGCTATGCCGAGGCCGATCCGACCTTTGATGTCGAGGGGATCGATGCCGCGCATAAGCTCGCAATCCTCGCGGCGATCGCCTTTGGAACACGGGTCGATTTCGAGGGCGTCGTGACCGAGGGGATCGGTCAGATCACGTTGACGGATATCGAGATGGCCCGCGATATGGGGTTCGCAATCAAGCATCTGGGTCTTGCACAGATGCATGCAACCGGCCTCGAGCAGCGGGTGCGACCCTGCATGGTGCCGGCCGACACGGCAATCGGATCACTCCCCGGCGTGACCAACACCGTGATCGTCGAGGGGGACTTCATCGGCCAGACCGCGCATTTCGGACCGGGCGCGGGCGAGGGCCCGACAGCGAGCGCGATCGTGGCGGACGTGCTGGATGCAGCCCTAGGGATCTCGCGGCCCTTGTTCGGAGCCCCGGCGAAGGACCTGGCCTCTGCACCGCGTCTGTCGCACGGCGAGGAGCATTCGCCCTATTACCTGCGGTTCACCCTGGCCGATGAACCTGGCGCGCTCGCGTCTCTCGCGGCGGCGTTGGGGAACCACGACGTCTCGATCCACCGGATGCGGCAATATGGGATGGGCGATCCCGTGCCGGTCGTTATCGTCACCCACGATGCGCAGAGAGCCGGGATCGATGCAGCACTCACCGAGATTGCCGCGCTTTCGGTGTCAAAGGCACCCCCGGTCGCCATCCGTATTGAAACCGTCTGACGCCGCCCGCGTCAAAGGCGCCGAAACGGTTTCAGGCTTCATCGCCGATTTTCTAACGCGCGAAACGATCTTGCCAGTCTACGCGGCCTCGTTGCTTGCGTGTCGTGGTTGCGCGGCATATGAGAGGCTGGTCGCCGTACCCGCCCTGCCTATCCAAGGACCTCATCCATGACCGATCCCGTCGACATCATCTTCAATGACCGGATGCTCAGCCTCGGCCTCGCCCGCGTGTCCGAGGCGGCGGCGATTGCATCCTCGCGCCTGATCGGGCGCGGCGACGAGAAAGCGGCGGACGCGGTTGCGGTCGAGGCGATGCGCGAGCAGCTCAACCTCCTCGATATCAAAGGCACAGTTGTGATCGGCGAGGGGGAGCGAGACGAGGCGCCGATGCTCTATATCGGCGAAGAGGTCGGAACCGGAAAGGGCGTCGATGTCGATATCGCGCTCGACCCGCTCGAAGGAACGACGCTCACGGCAAAGGCGATGCCGAATGCCCTGACTGTCGTCGCGATGGGGCCGCGCCATACGATGCTGCATGCGCCGGATGTCTATATGGACAAGCTGGCCATCGGGCCCGGCTATCCAGATGGCATCGTTGATCTCGACATGCCGCCGGCCGAGCGCGTGCGCGTGTTCGCGAAGGCCAAGGGCGGAACAGCAGAGGACGTCAATGTCTGTATCTTGGAGCGCCCGCGGCATCAGGATCTGATCGCCGAGGTGCGCGAGACCGGCGCAGGCATCCGGCTGATCACCGATGGCGATGTCGCTGGCGTCATGCATTGCGCCGAGCCCGAGCAGACCGGGATCGACATGTATATGGGATCCGGCGGGGCGCCTGAGGGGGTCCTCGCCGCAGCGGCCCTCAAGTGCATGGGCGGTCAGATCCAGGGGCGTCTGTTGTTTCGCAACGATGATGAGCGCGGCCGGGCCGAAGGTGCCGGGATCACCGATCTCGACCGCAAGTACGACAAGGACGATATGTGCCGCTCCGACGTGATCTTCGCGGCGACGGGCGTGACAAACGGCTCCATCCTCTCGGGGTGCCGCCGCGAGGGTGAGTTCCTGAATACCGAGACGATCCTGATGCGCTCCCGCACCGGATCGGTGCGCCGCCTTTTCTACAAGACCCGGAACTTCTAGGCAGCGTCCGCGCCCAGCATCCCGCCGGATTGCCTGGCCCAGAACCGGGCGTAGAGCCCATCGCGGGCGAGCAGTTCGTGATGACTGCCCTCCTCGACTACGCGCCCTTCGTCGAGCACCACGATCCGGTCCATGCGCTGGACGGTCGAGAGCCGGTGCGCGATGGCGATCACCGTTTTCCCATCCATCAGCCGGGTGAGGGCTGACTGGATCGAAGCCTCCACCTCGCTGTCGAGAGCCGATGTCGCCTCGTCCAGAACGAAGATCGGAGCGTCCTTGAGGATCGCGCGGGCGAGGGCGATGCGCTGACGCTGGCCACCTGAAAGTTTCACTCCACGCTCGCCGAGATGCGCCTCGTAGCCTTCGCGGCCCTTCCAGTCGCGCAGATCGCGGATGAATTCATCGGCCTCTGCGAGGCGCGCCGCCTCGACCGCTGCCTCCCGCCCCGCATCCGGCCGACCGTAGAGGATGTTGTCGAGCGCGGAGCGGTTGAACATCGCTGGCTCCTGCGTGACCGTCGCAATCTCGGAGCGCAGGCCATCCTGCGTGAGGTCACGCAGATCGGTGCCGTCCAGTGTGATCCGGCCTTCCTCCACATCGTAGAGACGCAGAAGAAGCGCGATCGTGGTCGATTTTCCCGCACCCGACGCCCCGACCAGACCGACACGCTCCCCAGGGCGCACGTCGAGGTTCAATCCGCTTACACCACCACCCTTGCGCGGCTGATCCGTCCCGTACTGGAAAGTTACATTCTCGAACCGGATGTGCCCGCGCACGTTCTTCGGATCGCGCGCCGCGGGCCTATCCGTCATCTCGTGGGGCGGCGAGAGGGTCTTCATCCCATCCTCAACCGTGCCGATATTGGTGAAGATCGTCATCGCGGTGAACGAGATCCAGCCCGACATCTGACTGAGGCGTGCGGCGATCATCGCCGACATCGCAATGACACCCGCAGTCCCCTGGCCGGCGGACCAAAGCCAGATTGCGATGGCGATCAGCACAACCGGCAGAACGCCGGACAGGACCGCGAGCAGAGAGCGGAAACGCCATACTGTCTGGCCAAACTGCATCTGGTGGATCCGGTGCCGCTCCAGCGCTTGGCGCGCCGCCTCCTGCTCGCGCCCGGCATGGGCAAAGAGTTTCACTGTTGAGATGTGGCTGAGGCTGTCGACGATCTGACCGGTGAGGGCCGCACGCGTCTCTGCCCGCTCCTTGGCTCGCCGCCTGATCCTTGGCAGGTAGTTGACCACCAGGGCAAGGTAGGCCGCGAACCAAATGCTCAAACCCGCGAGAAGCCAGATATTCGCAGCACCAAGGATCAAGGCCGCCCCAAGAACGGCGGCCAGACCATAGGCGACCGCGTTCAGGAACTCGGTTACCGCACCAGACAGATCATGCGACGTCTGCACCTGTTTGGCACTAATCCGACCCGCGAAGTCGTCCTCAAAGAACCCCATTCCCTGTCCCAGCGTATGCCGGTGCAGGCGCCAGAGGCTCAGATTGAAAAGACCGGGGCCCAGGGAGCGGGAGACAAATCCGCTCGACAGGATCATCAACGCAGGTCGGACGCATAGGAAGAAGAGCAAGACGAGCGCTGTCTCGGCCCAATAACCACTCAGGAAGCCCGCCGGTGTATTCTCCGCCGCCCTGTCGACCAGCCAGCCGATCAGCCAGGCCGAGGCCGCTTCGGCGATGCCAAGGAACAGCGAGACGACGGCAAGCGCGGTGATGGCATTTTCGCTCCCACGCAGCATCCAGAGGATGAAGGCGCCGAGCGTGCGGGGCGGCGGCCCGTCGCCTGGGTCATAGGGGTCGAAGAAGCTCTCGAACCATCCCTCTCCCTTCCAACTCATTCCGCCGCCTCAACTCCGATCATCCCGCCCGATTGCCGGGCCCAGAATCTAGCATATAGACCGTCCTGAGCCAGAAGCTCATTGTGCGAGCCCTGCTCGGCAATCCGGCCCTGATCCATCACAACGATCCGGTCCATCTGCTGGATCGTCGAAAGCCTGTGCGCGATTGCGATGACGGTCTTGCCTTTCATCAGGTGCTCAAGCTCACCCTGGATCGCCGCCTCAACTTCAGAATCGAGGGCCGAGGTCGCTTCGTCGAGGATCAGGATCGGCGCATCCTTCAGAACGGCCCGGGCCAGCGCGATCCGCTGGCGCTGGCCGCCCGACAGGCGCACGCCCCGTTCGCCTACCTGGGCATCGAGGCCCTTGAACCCCTCATGATCCTGCAGATCGGGGATGAAATCATCGGCCGAGACAAGCTTTGCCGCCCGCCAGATCTCCTCATCGCTCGCATCCGGCCGCCCATAGCGGATGTTGTCGCGGATCGAACGGTGCAGGAGCGAGGTCTCCTGCGTCACCATAGAGATCTGCCGCCGGACACTTTCCTGGGTAAGATCGGCGAGATCCTGACCATCGATCAGGACCCGGCCCTGATCGGGGTCAAAGAATCGGAGCGCGAGGTTCACCATCGTGGACTTGCCAGCGCCCGATGCCCCGACCAGACCAACCCGCTCGCCGCCTTTGATCTGAAGATCGACACCGATCACGCCACCGGCGCGGCCGCCGTACTTGTGGGTCACTCCTTCGAAGTGGACCGCGCCCTCGGTAAGCGCCAGGTCCCTGGCATCCGGCTTGTCCTTGAGGCGAAGCGGCTGGCTGACACAATCGATCCCCTCCTGCACGGTTCCGATGTTCTCGAACAGAACCGAGAGGGTCCACATGATCCAGTCCATCATGCCCAGCATGCGCAGCACCAGCGCCGTGGCGGCAGAGACCGCACCAACGGTGATCGCATCCTCGGTCCAGAGATAGACCGCATAACCGATCACGCCTACGATCAGGATCATTTGCAGACCTGAAAGGAGGATGTTCAGGTAGGTGTAGAGCCGGGCCTGACGGTGGAAGACCCAGCGGAAATCCTCCATAGCGACACGGGCGTACTCTTCCTCCTCCTTGCCATGGGCAAAGAGCTTCACGGTCTGGATATTAGTGTAGCTGTCGACGATCCGGCCCGCGAGGGTGGAGCGCGCCTCGGCAACTGCCTTTCCCCGCCGAGTCACGTTCGGCACGAACCAGCAGGCAACGAGGACGAAGCCCGCGAACCAGATGCCGAAGGGGATCAGAAGTCGGCCATCGATCTCTCCCAGAACGATCGCAACGCCGACCATATAGATCGTCGCATACCAGATCGTGTCGATCATCTGATTGACGGAGTCGTTGAGCGCGGGCGCAAGCTGGATCTGCTTGTTCGCGATCCGTCCGGCAAAGTCATCGATGAAGAAGCTGAGCGACTGGCGCAGCATCTTACGGTGCGTGCGCCACCGGATCAGTGCACCCATGGGCGCGTAATATCCCTGCGTCATGACCAGCGTATCCAGGATCAGCACGACCGGACGGATCAGGACGGCAACGGCAATCATCCAGAGCAGGAGGTCTCCATGCCACTCCCACAACTGGTCAGTCGGGGTTTCCCTCAGAATATCGACCAGTTGCCCCGCGTAGGCGATCAGAGCCGCCTCGGCGAGCGCGAAGATGCCGCCCAACACCAGGCTGACCGCAATCAGCTTGCGAGCGGGCCACAGCATCGTGCGGTAGAAGGCGATCAGCCCGGTCGGAAACTCGGCAGCCTCGTCGTACTTCTGGTACGGATCAATGAGGGTCTCGAAATAACGAAGCATGATGGCATCCTGATATCAGGTCTTGGTGGAAAAGGTTCGAATACTGCAAACGCGCCATGGAGGGGCACGTGGACGACGGGCAGCGCTCTTGCGCGCGCGTCAGCTGTCTGGGCAGTAGTTGATGAACCTGTCCATAGGATGCCTCCCGTTGCGGATTGAGGTCATACGGAAAATAACGCGAGTCGTCGAGTGCGCTCGGACTTGCGGATTTGTAGCTCTGCTAGGTATGTCGAGAGCCGATGCTGGAAAGACACAAGAGGGCGAGACGTTAAGAGCATGATGGAAAACGAGAAGACACGCGCCAGCGCATGGTTCGCAGAGCTCCGCGATCAAATCTGCGCTGCGTTTGAGGCGCTGGAGGACGCCCAGACGACCGGGCCCCACGCTGACCTCACGCCAGGCCGTTTCGAGCAGAAAGAGACGAAGCGCGCCGGCGAAGGTGAGGGGGATCAGGGCGGCGGCGTCATGTCGGTCATGCGAGGCGGCCGCGCCTTCGAGAAGGTCGGGGTCAATATCTCCACCGTGTTCGGCGAGCTGGGTCCGATGGCGCAACGAAGCCTGACCGCGCGAAAGGAGATCCCCGGCCTGTCGGAGGATCCGCGTTTCTGGGCTTCAGGCATCTCGCTTGTCGCGCATATGCGCTCTCCGAAATGCCCGGCGGTTCATATGAACACGCGGATGTTCTGGACCTCGGGTGCCTGGTGGTTCGGGGGCGGGTCCGACCTCAACCCGATGGTGGAGGTACCAGAGGACACGGCCTTCTTTCACGACAGGTTGCGCGAGGCCTGCGATGCCCACGATGCCGACTACTATCCGAAGTTCAAAGCGTGGGCGGATGAGTACTTCATGATCAAGCACTGGGGCGAACCTCGAGGTGTCGGCGGGATTTTCTATGACGACCTGAACACCGGCGACTGGGAGGCCGATTTCGCTTTCACGCAGGATGTCGGACGCGCATTCCTGAACGCTTTTGTTCCAATCACCGAGCGGCATCAGAGTGAGGGTTGGAGCGAGGATGACCGCGCGTGGCAACTGGTGAAGCGTGGCAAGTATGCCGAGTTCAACCTGGTCTATGACCGGGGTACGCAGTTCGGGCTGCAGACCGGCCACAATCCGGAGGCCGTTCTGATGAGCCTCCCGCCCGTCGCGACATGGCCCTGACAGCGGCGAAGGGTGACTGATAGGCAACCGGAGGACTGAATGGCCATGCTTTCGGGAAAGATCGCGCTCGTAACGGGGGCCTCGGCAGGGATCGGAGCCGCGACGGTAAAGGCGCTGGCATCGGCGGGAGCGGAGGTTCACGCAGTTGCCCGTCGCGCCGAAAGGCTGGAAGCGCTCGCATCACAGACCAAATGCACGGTCCATGCGTGTGACGTGACCGATGCCGGGGCGCGCGCAGTGCTCGCCGATGCCGTCACCCCCGACATCCTGGTCAACAATGCGGGGATCGGTGCGGGGTTTGCCGGTCTCGCCAGCGCCGAGGCCGATGAGATCGAGCGCACCATCAACACCAACGTGACCGCGGTTCTCCAGCTTCTTCGGGTGATGCTTCCGGGCATGACCGCGGCCAAACGCGGACATATCGTCAATGTGGGCTCGGTTGCCGGCATCTATCCTACGCAATCGGCGATCTATGGTGCCTCGAAGGGCGCGATCCGAATGTTGGATTGGAACCTGAGGCACGAATTGAAAGGCACGGGTATCCGCGTGACCGAAATCCAACCGGGGCGGGTGGCGACCGAGTTCTATGACGCCGCGATCCCGGATGACGCGGAAACAAGAAACCGCTTCAAGGTGACAGGGATCCAGGAACTCACCTCGGAGGACGTCGCATCCGCAATCCTCTACGCAGTAACGGCTCCCCGCCACGTGAACGTGTCGGCGATCGAGCTTCAGCCCGTTGAGCAGATCTTTGGCGGCGTCTCGTTCGACCGGCAGCCGTGACACCGTTCCAGACTTGCGGGACCGCGTTGGCTATTATGTGATCAGCGGCATGCCCCAGAGGGCATAGATAGACCCAGCAACGCAAAGCAAGGTTGAGGAGACGCACGATGATTGCGATCATTTTCGAGGTCGAGCCAGCGCAAGGCAAGCTCGGCACTTATCTCGATCATGCGGCTGAACTGCGCGGACATCTCGAAAAGATGGATGGCTTCATCTCGGTCGAGCGGT
Source organism: Pseudomonadota bacterium (assembly GCA_039180675.1). Classification (GTDB taxonomy): domain Bacteria; phylum Pseudomonadota; class Alphaproteobacteria; order Rhodobacterales; family Rhodobacteraceae; genus Thermohalobaculum. The sequence goes on from JBCDDC010000020.1 coordinate 10,791, forward strand.
TCGAGAGCCTGACCACGCCGGGCAAGCTCCTCTCGCTGAGTTTCTGGCGGGATGAGACGGCCGTCGCCAACTGGCGCAACCACTCAGTTCACCGCCAGATGCAGAAGATGGGGCGGAAGGGCATGTTCTCGGACTACCGGCTCCGGGTTGCCGGGGTCATCCGGAATTATGGGCTCCATGACCGAGCGGAGGCACCGGAGGATGCGCTCGCACTCTGATCACGCATCGGGCATTTGCGTGGCCTGATGGTTGATCATGCGCCAGACGCCGCTTTCGCGCTGAAAGGCGTTGGACGCCATCATCGATGATCGGCCGACCTTCTCCCGGCAGAGCACGAGCGCGGTGTTACCGGTGATCACGGCCTCGCACTCGTCTTCCTCGACAGAGACGGCCCCGCTGAATGCGAAGATCTGCCACCAGCTTTCCATCACCTCACGACGGCCAAAAATCGGCGGGCCAGAGGGATGCGTGCAGCTGATGTCTTGGCGGTCCGACCAGATCTCTTGCATGCGGAAGTAGTCACCCTCGCGCATGGCACAGTAGAAGGCGGCATTGATCTCCAGAACGTCTGTCTTGTCCGTCATGATCTTATTGGCGCGGCTTTTCAGCCCGGATGGCCAAAGGCGAGTGGTCACGCGAGCGTATCAGCCGGAGTTCGAGCGCAATGCTTCATTGCCGGTCTCACCCAAGAGGCGCCGGCGGGAGACCTTCAACAAACTGGCGTAGATTTCGTCAGCAGTGCTCACGAGGTCTGATTTGGCCTTTGGAGGATCCTGGGAGACCCGCATTTCAAACGCGGGGCGGTCTGAAGCGATGCCGATCTCTGAGCTCAAAGCGTTCCAAATATCGTTGCGCCCACAGAGATCTTCATAAGCAACCGGGAAGATGCGGCCCGCATCCAACTCCGTCTGCTGAAGTAGGAACTGATAGACGTGGACCCACGTCTCAAGCCAGTAGTCGATATCATCAGGGTGGCTCGTCGGACGCGAGCCGTCAAAAACAAATGGCCGATGGTCCGCTCCAAACTCGTGATGGGCGAGGAAGCCCATGTATTCATGTGTGAACGCGTCTTTCTCGTTTGAAAATCGCGCATGTTGGCGATGCAGCGATACGGCGTGATGAAGTGGCCTTCGAAAAGGGACCAGGATGATCGCATTCGGAAACGCCGCGAGCAGTCCGGAAAGACGCAGGATCGAATTATTGTTCTTCGCCAGATACCTACTCGCATCATAACGAGCGAGAACATGCGAGACGAAGAGCCGATAGCTGGCCAGCGTCTCCGTCTCCGGTCGATGCGGGACTAGCGCGTCAGGAAGGATGTAGTCGGTACCGGAAAAGCATTTCCAGAACGGCTCCTCAAGCGCTTCGGGGCTTTCGATGCTCACAAGGATGCCGTCGCCATGCGCCCGCTCCGAGATCTCAGGATCTGCCTTCCCCCCGCGGCGGAAGCGGGCCCAAAGGTTGAGAGCCAGAACGAAGGGCATGTCCTTGTACGTCAGCGAGGCGAACTGTCCGCTATCGTAGATCGCGCGCATGAGGACGGTGGTGCCCGCGCGCGCCAACCCCGTGACGAAGACATGTTTTGCCTCTTCAACGCCCGGCGAAGGAGTTGGCGCCAGCGACTTCTCAATGTCGAAGAGCAACTCAGCGCGCGCGTTGCTGCCGAGCGCAAGACGGTGAAGCACGCGATCCAGAATCGAGTAGTCACCCGCTGCTCTATCGCCAGAAAATCGATCTCGTATCGCAAGATAAATGACCGCGAACGCACAGCAGGCGAGCATCGACTGCCATGCGAGCACAAACCTCTCGAAACCGAGGTCAAAGGGCAACCCGACAAGAACGGCGATCAAGAAGGGGGACAAAGCGACAAGCAAGCATCCGAAGGTTGCAAGCGCACCGGTCGCGATTCTCAAGGCATAGCGAGGAAGCACCCGTTCTTTCCAATGGTCGGAGACAACTGGATTCGAAACGGTACGTGCTGCGCGGCCCGCAAATTGCGAAACCGTTCTAAGCCTTTCGAGCAGATCTACCCGAAGAAGGATCTCACATGCAGCGATCGTAGCGAGCCCCAGAAGGAGCCAGGTCACTCGGCTCTATCCGATCCCGATGTCGGGCCAGCACCCTGCCGACGAGACTTCATGAAACGCTTCACCGGATAATAGATCAGCGCAAACAGGGCGAGTAAGGCTGCGCCAATCACAGCGATGACCGCACCGATTGCGCCCGCTCCAACACCGGGACCAATATATGCCTGCGCTACGCTTGGTATCATCAGCAAAAGAATGGTCAGGATCCGCATGGTCAATCCATCGATTGTTGGCTCATCGGTCAGTGTTATAAACCCGCTAATGAAAATAAATGTCAAAAAGATGACTTGAACCCGTGGCGACACTCAAAGGTATTGCGATCATAGGCTGGGGGTCTTTGATCTGGGATCTTGAGAGCCTCGCCCCGCAGACCAAAGGCGACTGGGAGATGGGCGTGGGACCAGAGCTCGCCATGGAGTTCGCGCGTGTCAGCCCCAAGCGAAAGCTGGCGCTGGCGGTCTGTCTTGAGCCCATGCATGGTGCGCCGTGCAGGACCAATGTGATTGCATCGACCCGCACGAACATCCACGACGCCGTCGCGGATCTTGCGGTACGCGAACGGGCGCCTGTGGAGAGAGTCGGCGCCATCTGCGCGCGAAGTGGCCATGTCAGCGGATCGAACCGGGAGATAACTGGCGCTGTTTCCGACTGGTGCGCACGGACTGGCTGGGACGGTGCGGTCTGGACCGATCTCGAACCCAATTTCGAAGAGCACTTGGGCGATGCCTTCTCGGTTCAACGGGCGATCACCTACCTGAAGGGTCTGCGCAGCGAGAGCCGCGAGGAAGCCGTTCGTTACATAGAACTTGCCCCTGCGGCTACGGATACGCCGCTGCGCCGGGCGCTTGGCGCCGAGGAATGGTGGCTGGAGGATGCGAGGCGGCTGGGTCTCAGGTCCGGCTGAAATGGCAGGTTTGCATCCGGAGGCTCTCGCTATGAGAAACGCCGCAGCAGCTCATCACGCTCAAGTGCGAAACCGCTCTCGATCCAGGCATCCCGCGCCTCTGCCAGGCGGGTGCCGATATCCGGCCCCTCTGGGATACCCGCCGCCATCAGATCGGCAGCTGTGAGGGGAAAGATTGCTTTCGCACCCCGTGCTATCTCGGCGGCAATCGGCTCCCAGGCCTCGGAGCTGAGCGATGTAAGGACAAGGTGCCCGGCAATGGCGGTCTCGGCGCCATGGTCCTGCGCCGCTATCGCTGGGGGGGTGTTCTCATCGATGATCTGGCGTATTGCTGCGAGCCGGCGCATCGATGATTTGGGCAATCTCAAGTCGACCTCGGCAGGCGCGAGAGCCGCGAGCCGGGTCAGCGCATCTGGCGCGACACCAGCCTCGGCGTCCCGCGACACCAGTGGAGCGAGTGCTTCCGGGTTCGCACCCGGAAGGATACGCATCAACACCCCGCAAGCGGCCATTGCTGCTACGGCCTGTGATGGGTCCGGCGCGGAAAGAAGCTTTATTATCTCGGAACCGATGCGCTCGCGCGCTAACCCGTCAACATCACCAGCATGAGCCGCACAAGCGGCCAGACCCTCAGGTTCGATCTCCTCCGAGTACCAGGCGGAGAAACGAAAGAAGCGCAGGATCCGCAGCGCGTCCTCGCGAATACGCTCCACGGGATCGAGAATGAACCGCACCTTCCGAGCGTTCAGGTCAGCAAGCCCACCGAGCGGATCCATGATCTCGCCATCCGCAGTCGCGTAAAGCGCGTTCATAGTGAAGTCGCGCCGCGCCGCATCGTCGGAAATCTCTGAGGAGAAAGCCACGACCGCGCGACGGCCGTCAGTTTGGATATCCCGCCGGAAGGTCGTTACCTCGAAGCTGGTGCTTTCCGAGATGACCGTGACCGTTCCATGATCAATGCCGGTCGGCACCGTCTTCAACCCGGCCTTCTCCGCCCGCCGGGTCACTTCATCGGGCAACAGCGGCGTCGCGAGGTCGATATCGGTCACCGGGATGCCAAGCAGGGTGTTTCGGACGCAGCCACCGACGAAAAACGCCTCTCCGCCAAGCGCCTGCATTACGGCGACAGTTTCCGGCGCGGTGATCCAGTTGGCCTCGAGACGCTTCATCGCAGCAGAGCAAGCCTATCGGAGAGGCCCTTCAACATGCCCGCCGTCGCACCCCAGATGTAATAGTCCCCCCAGGGCATCGCATAATAGTGTCGCCGCCCGGTCGGCGAGTCGTAGTGGTGGCGGACGCGGTTGACGGGATCCATTAGAAAGTCCAGCGGCGCCTCGAACACCTCGGCGACTTCATTGCGATCGGGAACGGGCAGCCATCCGGGATCGACTATGCCGACGAAGGGCTTCACCCGGAACGCAGTGCTGGTCAGGTAGTCGTCCAATGTACCGATCAGACGCACATCCGGCATCCTGAGCCCAACCTCCTCTTCGGCCTCGCGAAGAGCCGTGCGCTCCGCCGTGCCGTCTCCGTGATCGACCTTCCCTCCCGGGAAGCTGATCTGCCCGGCATGCTGCTTGAGATGCGATGCGCGCTTCGTGAGCAAGACGTGTATACCGGCGGGGCGCTCGACCAGACCACAAAGTACAGCGGCAGGACGCGGTGCCCGGCCGTTCAAGGCGGCGAGCCGCGCCTCAGGGACCAGATCAAAGTCAGATCGCTCGCCCAGCGGTTCCAGCGCAAGGGCTTGCTCGATTTTACCAAAAGTCAGCATGGCACTGCCATGCCCCGAACCGGGCGCGCCGGTCAAGCTTCCGGCATGGGACGCGCCACTGGGTCCTGCTGCAGACCACCCGCGCAGAGACAAACCTTAGGGTATCGGCCGCCAGGTTGTTTGTCCGCGGCCCAAGATCGTCGTGATCTACGAAGCTGACATCCCGCGCAAGCGTTCAGACCGGCGCCGCAGCATCTCGACCGTTGTCAGAAGCGCGATCGATATGATGACGAGGATCGTCGCCACCGCAAGGATCGTGGGGGAGATCTGCTCTCGGATACCCGAGAACATCTGCCGCGGGATTGTGCGCTGTTCGGCAGAAGCCATCTGGAGCATCACGACAACCTCGTCGAAGGAGGTAATAAAGGCGAACAGCGCACCAGAGATAACACCCGGCAGGATAAGCGGCATCTGCACCTTGAAGAAGGTCGTAACTGGGTCCGCACCCATGGATTGCGCCGCGCGAACAAGCGAGTTGTCGAAACCGGTCAGGGTCGCTGTCACCGTGATGATCACGAAGGGCGTCCCCAGAACCGCGTGGGCCAGGATAATCCCAGGATACGTATATGCCAGCCCCACCTGGCTGAAGAAAAAGAACATTCCGGCCCCGATGATCACCAACGGCACGATCATCGGTGAGATTAGGATCGCCATGATCGCGCGGCGATACGGCATCTCGGACCGGCTGAGCCCGATCGCCGCCAGCGTTCCCAGCGACGTGGAGATCAGGGTGGCGAAGATCCCGATGAAGAAGGAGTTCTTCATCGCGCGCACCCATTGCGCGTTGGACCACATATCGGCCCACCACCCTTCGTCAGCATCGGGCGCCGCCATACCGTTACGCAGGATGTCCGCATACCAGCGGGTCGAAAGCGCCTCGGATTCGAGCCTCAGCATCCCATTGGTGAAGCTGAAATAGGGCTCAGCGTTGAAGCTCAGCGGGGCGACGACAACAATCGGCGCGATCAGAAAGAACAGGATCAGCCCGCAGATCACGCGGAAACTGTAAAACCAGACCCGCTCTCCGGTTGTCGCATATGGGGGAAGGGCAGCCATCTCTCACCCCAGCTTCATGTTGTCGATGCCCACGACCTTGTCGTAGATCCAGTAGAGGAACAGGACAAAGACGAGGAGCACGCCACCCAGCGCCGCCGCCAGCGACCAGTTGAGGGTTGAGCGCATGTGGTTGTCGATGAAGTTCGATATCATCACGCCGTCCTGTCCGCCAACCAGCGCAGGGGTGATGTAGTAGCCAATCGCCAAAATGAAGACCAACAGACCGCCCGCCCCGATACCCGGTACCGTTTGCGGGAAGTACACCCGCCAGAACGCCGTCCAGTTGGTAGCACCCAGCGATTTTGCAGCCCGCACATAGGACGGTGGGACTGTCTTCATCACCGAGTAGAGCGGCAAGATCATGAACGGCAGCAGGATATGCGTCATGGCGATCAGCGTGCCGGTCTTGTTGTAAATCAGCGAGAACCTCTGATCATCGCCGGTCAGCCCGATGAAGACCGATAGATCATTGAGTACCCCCTGGCTCTGCAGCATCGCGATCCAGGCCGTTGTGCGGACCAGGATCGATGTCCAGAACGGCAACAGCACCAGGATCAGCAGGAGATTGGCGATGCGGTTCGGGATGGTCGAAAGCAGATAAGCGACCGGATAGCCGAGAAGCAGGGTCGCGAGCGTCACCACGATCGAGATTTCAAGCGTTCTGAGAAAGAGCCGGATATAGATCTGGCGCAACTCGTCCTGCGGAATGAACTCACCCGTCGCCGTATATTGCCAGTCCACCGCCGCCGCGTAATACGCGGGCGTCAGTGATTTCGATGCGACCTTGAAGGCCTGCCAGGTCTCAATCTCGGCCCAGTCGTCCCGGGCGTTGATCATCGCCTCTTTGAACGGCGGCTCCATCCGCTTCGCACGGCGGGCCGTCGATGTGATCAGAGAGCGGGTTCCCGAAAGCTCCCGGTTGACCCGGGTCGCGACCCTTCCGATCGGGCGTTCAGGATGTTCACGGGCGGCGATGAAGTCCTTCACCATCGCCTCGTACATCTCCTCCGTCGGCTCGCTATCACCGTCCCACTGCTGAAGGAGCGGCGTGCTGTTCGGCATGTATTGAGCGTACGTGTCGTTGTAGACGCCCCGTGTCATGAAGATCAGGATCGGGATGACAAAGACGCAGACGATGAAGAGTAGCAGGGGCGTGACAAGGCCAAAGGCGCGCAAGCGGCTCATGAAAAGAGCCTGAGCGAGGCGTTGTTTCAGCGGAGTACCATCGGCCGCGACCAGCCTGCCCTGGTTGTCCACCGAATGATCCATCTCCATCACGGCCATGCGCGTGCGTTCCCCCGGGATCGTTGAAAGTACAAAACGAATTGGCCCGCGCACGTGGCGCGGGCCATAGGATCGTCAGATCAGTTCGCGAGCCAGGCGTTGAAACGTTCGTTCAACTCGTCCTGGTTGTCGGCCCAGAACTCGAAGTTGTTCTGGAGCGCGTTCGCGAAGTTCTCAGGTGCCGTCGGCATCTGCGGACCCATCGCTAGGTCAGGCTTCGAGTGATACGAACCGACCAGTGCCGAAGACGACTTCCGCGTCGGACCGTACGAGATCCACGAAGCCTGTCCGGCCAGACGCTCGGTGTCGGTCGAGAAGGCGAGGAAATCCTTCGCTGCTTCTTTGTTAGGCGCACCTTTCGGGATGATCCAGAGATCGAGATCCCAGACCTGACCGTCCCACACGATGTTGAAAGGCTTGTCCTCGGCAGCGACCGCGTTGAAGATACGGCCGTTATAGGCAGTGGTCATCGCGACCTCGCCATCTGCCAGAAGCTGAGGCGGCTGAGCGCCCGCTTCCCACCAGACCACCTCAGATTTGATGCTGTCGAGCTTCGCAAACGCGCGGTCGACACCTTCAGAAGTGCTCAGGACGTCGTAGACCTCGTCAGCAGGAACGCCGTCGGCCATGAGCGCCATTTCGAGGTTCGCCTTCGGAGATTTGCGGATGCCCCGCTTGCCCGGGAACTTCTCAAGATCGAAGAAGTCAGCGATGGTTTTGGGGCCATCGGCGATTTCCGAGCTGTCATAGGCGAAGATTGTCGACCACACGATCGTCGGGACTGCACAGGGCACATCCAAGGTGCCGGCGATAAAGTCCTTGGCCGCCGGAGTGCCATCGGGCGCAGGCGGCAGGATCGACATATCGATCTCTTCAGCAAGACCTTCGTCGCAGGCGCGCACAGCGTCCGACAACTCTACGTCGACGATATCCCAGGTGACGTTGCCAGCTTCGACCTGCGCTTTGATTTCGGACAGACCACCGTTGTAGTCTTCCGATACGATCTGATTGCCGGTCTTTGCGATCCACGGCTTGTGATAAGCCTCAACCTGGCTCTTGGTGTACGCGCCGCCCCAGGAGACGACCGTGATGGTGTCTGCAGCAAATGCGGCGGACCCAACCGCCACAGCGCTGGCTGCACCGATCAGAATGGACTTCAGTTTCATTGTGATACTCCCTGTATCCCACCCGTTTAACGTTGTCCTGCCGCAACCGGGTTCTTGTGGCAGGCTTACATGCTCTCAGCACCGGCGCTGTTCGGTCCATAGGTGGTGCACCGCACAACGCTCCAGCGCGCTGTCTGACTAGACCAATCGAATCGTGGCCCGTCAACTGTCCATTCAGAAATGGACTTCGCCAGACAGAACCGGGATTTAGACCCTAGTCATCAAGGTCGCGCGCGACTTCGGGCCGTGACAGCATCTCTCTCGTCCGATCCATCCGATCGAAACTTTCGTCGAGAACGAAGCTGAGCTCTGCCGAGAACTTCAAAGTCACCGCGCGCGCGACCTCGCGGCGGATTTCCCGCGCTGATGTATTGAGCGCAGCGACAATCTGCTCAGCATTGGCACCGCCCAGTGGCATCACGTAGACCCGCGCCTGCCGGAGATCGGGGCTCGGCCGCACCTCGGTCACGGTGATTGAGGCGCCAGACAGTTCGACCGTGTGCAGATCACCCCTCGCGAAGATCTCGCTCAGGGCGCGGCGGATCACCTCCCCAACGCGCAGTTGGCGCTGCGACGGGCCCGAATGTCTCGTCGTGGAAGCTTTGCGCATGATCATTCTCCCGCTCTACCAGGGGATAACACTGCCATCATACGCGAAAAACCCGCCGCTATCTTCCGGGCGGAGCCCGTCAAGGACGGCGAGCAGGTTTCGCGCGGCCTCCTCGGCCGACACCGTTCCTTTGGCATTCGGTCCGGTGATCGGCGTACTGAGATCGGTGCGGACGGTCCCAGGGTGAAGAGCGGCGCAGATTGCCTCAGGCCGCTTACGGGCGATTTCCACCGATGCCGTGCGCACGATTTGGTTCAACGCAGCTTTGGCGGCGCGGTAGGAAATCCAGCCGCCCAAATGATTGTCTCCGATCGACCCCACCCGGGCAGAGATCGTCGCCAGAACGCTGCGCCGATCACGCGGCAGCAGCGCTTCGTAGTGCTTCAGGATGAGCGCGGGGCCAATTGCGTTTATTGTCATTTGCTTGGCCATCGCCTCCGCTGCGATGGCGGCGAGCTTCTTCTCCGGTTGTTGGTCGTCGATGATCAAAGCTCCGGTCGCATCGAAGACGAGATCGAACGGGCCCGAATCTGCCGCGCGACCAAGTGCCTCCTCGGCAGAGGCTGGCGAGGTCCAATCCAACCCGTCTGCCCTAGCGAGCCCTTCGACATCGACGCCCCGCACACGAAGCTCAGCCGCGACGGCTGAACCGATGCCGCCAGAATGGCCGAGAACCAAGGCTTTGGCTTGTTCGCTCAAATCTCTCGCTCCAACGAAAACGGGCACCCAGCGCTTTGGGTGCCCGGCTTAATTTCCATTGATGGGTCAGAGCGTGCGCTCGACCTCTTCGCGCGTGAAGATCTCGATCACGTCGCCTTCGCGGATGTCGTCGTAGTTCTCGAAAGCCATGCCGCATTCCTGACCGGCCTGGACTTCCTTGACCTCATCCTTGAAGCGCTTGAGCGTCTTGAGCGTCCCTTCGTGGATGACGACGTTGTCGCGCAAAAGGCGCACACCGGCAGAGCGTTGGGCGACCCCTTCGGTGACTTCGCAGCCCGCAACCTTGCCGACACCGGTGATCTTGAAGACCTCTTTGATAGCAGCGTACCCGATGAAGGTCTCCTTGACCTCGGGCGAAAGAAGGCCGGAAGCGGCCGCCTTCACGTCATCGACCAGGTCGTAGATGATCGAGTAGTAGCGGATCTCGACACCCTTCTGGTTCGCGCTCTCGCGCGCGGGCGCATTGGCACGAACGTTGAAGCCGATGATCGGTGCGTTCGAGGCTTCTGCCAGATTGACGTCGGATTCCGTGATCGCGCCGACACCAGAGAGCAGGATCTGGATCTGCACCTCTTCATTGCCCAGTTTCTCAAGTGCCTGGCTGATCGCCTCGGCCGATCCTTGAACGTCGGACTTCACCAGAACCGGCAGCTTTGCAACGCTTTCGTCGGCCTTGGCCTGAGCGAGAAGCTGATCCAACGTGGTGGTGGCGCCGACCGTCACGGCCTTCTCACGTGCGAGACGCTGGCGATACTCTGAAATCTCGCGGGCCTTGGACTCATCTTCGACGACGTTGAGAACATCTCCGGCTTCAGGTGTGCCGTTGAGACCGAGAACCTCGACAGGCACCGAGGGGCCGGCTTCTTCAACCCGGTCGCCCGTGTCGTTGATGAGCGCACGGACCTTACCCCATTGTTCGCCAACCACGAAGATATCGCCTGTGCGTAGCGTGCCTCGCTGGACGAGCACCGTCGCCACCGGCCCGCGGCCGACATCGAGCTTTGCCTCGATCACGGCGCCCTCAGCCGCCCGGTTAGGATTGGCCCTAAGGTCGAGAAGTTCTGCTTGCAGAGCAATGTTCTCGACTAGGTCATCGAGGCCCTGCCGCGTCACCGCCGATACTTCGACATCGAGCACATCGCCTGACATCTCTTCGACGATCACCTCGTGCTGGAGCAATTCGGTACGCACCTTGTTCGCGTCCGCTGCTTCGCGGTCGATCTTGTTGATGGCGACGATCATAGGCACTTCTGCCGCCTTGGCGTGCTGGATGGCCTCCACCGTCTGCGGCATGACCGAGTCGTCCGCCGCCACCACCAGGATCACGATATCCGTCACCTGCGCACCGCGCGCACGCATCGAAGTGAAGGCCGCGTGGCCCGGCGTATCGAGGAAGGTCAGCTTCGCACCGCTATCCGACGTGATCTGATAGGCGCCGATGTGCTGGGTGATCCCACCCGCCTCGCCAGCTACTACATTTGTCGAGCGCAGCGCATCCAGAAGCGACGTCTTCCCGTGATCGACATGGCCCATGATCGTGATGATCGGCGCACGAGCTTTCAGATCATCTTTCTTGTCCTCGGTCGTCACGATCGCGTCCTCGACATCGGCGTCGGAGACCCGCGTGACCTTGTGGCCGAACTCTTCGATCAAAAGCTCCGCAGTGTCGGCGTCGATGGTCTGGTTCTGGGTCGCCATGATGTCGTTCTTCATCAGCGATTTGATCACATCGGCCACGCGCTCAGACATCCGGTTGGCGAGTTCCTGTACCGTGATTGCTTCGGGGAGCTTGACCTCCCGGATCACCTTCTCCCGCTCAACTGTGCCCATCATCTTGCGCTTCTCACGCTCCTGACGGCGGCGCATGGCAGCCATGGACCGCTGGCGACCGCCATCGGCGTCGCCGGTGGCCTGAGCGATTGTCAGTTTGCCTGAGCGGCGCCGGTCCTCGCCGCGGCCGCGGCTCGGCTGCTGGCGTTTTGCCGGAGGTTGCTGTGCGCCGCGGCGACCGCCGCGCTGCTCGTCTTCCTCACGGTTGGGCCGTGCGCTCTGCGTCGCGGACTGCTCCGCCTTCGACGCGTCGGCTTTCTGAGCTTCTTCTGCCGCGCGCGCCTCTTCCGCCGCCTTCGCGGTGGCCTCCTCCTCAGCCTGACGGCGCTCTTCCTCTTCGCGCGCTTCCTGTTCGGCCTTTTCCGCGGCGGCTTTCGAGGCCGCTTCCTCCTCAGCGCGCTCCTTCGCGCGGCGTTCACGCTCCTTGGCCTCCTCGGCCTCGCGCTCCTTGCGCTTCTCGTCGTCTTTCTTGGCCTGTTTCAGGGCCTGAAGGCGACGCGCATATTCCTCATCGGAAAGCGAACGCAGCATGTTTGGTTTGCCACTCTCTTTCTTCGCTGGCTCCTCCGCTGCCTTGGCCGGGGCGTCGGCTGGCTTCTTGACCTCTTTCTTAGGCGCTTCCTTCTCGGGCGCCTCCGATGCTGATCCGCCACGGCGCAGGGTTGCCGCCGAAGGGCTCGCGCCTCCCGGTGTCAGTATCCGCTTACGCTTCTTCTCCACCACGACTGCCTTCGTGCGGCCGCCGCCAAGGCTCTGGCGTGCTGGCCCACGGGTCCCGCCGGCTCCGCGCCCACGTCCCACACCTTTGCTGTCGCTGTCCGTATCGCTCATCCGATGTCCTGTGCGAGGCCCGTTTGGGCCCCATTGTCCTTTAACTTACCGAAAGCGGTCAGATCGCCCGCCGCTCTCCCTTCCGTACCGGGCCTGAAACCCGAGATCCTCTGCGCCTCGGTCAAAGCCCGGGACGCCAAGCCTCCAGCGTCGAGCGCCGCATGTATGGCAAAGTCGCGCCCAAAAGCCAAACCTAATTCAGCGGCGCTTAGCACACTGATTGAGAGCCGATCCTGTGCCAGCCTCTGCAGCTTTGCCCGCTGATCGGGTGCGCCGTCTGATGCCTGGACCAGAATGGCTCCTGGTTCCGCCAGAAGACGCGCCTTCACCTTCTCAAACCCAGTGACAGCCTCGCCTGCTTTGCGGGCAAGCGCCATGATCGAGACGAGCCGGTCAACCAGAAGCTTTTCTACCAGATCGACCAACCCTTCGGATATCGTCGCCTGTGCCTTAAAGCCCCGTGAGAAAAGCTTTTTCGCGACCGCCCTCTCCATTACCTGCCGGTCAGAGGTGATCCAGACGCCCCGGCCCGGCAAGCGGCCCGCGAGATCTGGCACCACATGGCCGTCCGGGCCGAGCACGAATCGCACCATCTTGGCCGGATCGCCGCCCTCACCGGTGACGATACAGCGCCGTTCCGGGCCATGACTCTCTTTATGCCGGCCGCCTCTCGTCAGGTCACAGCCTCCGTTTCTTCCTCTTCCTCGCCTTCTTCGTCGTCGAGGATCATCTCGTCGGGGTCTACGATGCCCAGATCCACCCGAGCCTTCATGACCAGATAGCGGGCTTCCTCGAGACCGACGTCGAAGGGCTCGAGAACACCGTCATCTTTGACCCGCTTGCCATCGACCGTGGTGTAGCCACCAGCAAGCTCCCAATCAGCACAAGTTGCGAAGGTCGCCAGATCCAGCACACCGTCTTTGGCGAGTGCCAGAACCATTTGCGGCGTCAGCCCCTCGAAGCCGATCAGGTCTTCCTTGGCGCCGAGAGCCACCGCTTCATCGAGCGCCTTCTGGTTCAACTCCTCAAGGCTCTCGCGGGCACGGGCCTGCAGCTCCTCGGCGGTCGATTCATCGAAGCCGTCGATACCCAAAAGCTCATCAACCTCGACATAGGCAACTTCCTCTAGCGCGGTAAAACCCTCAGAGACCAGCAACTGAGCAACCATCTCGTCGACATTCATGGTTTCCATGAACATCGCGGTACGCTCGTTGAATTCCTGCTGGCGACGCTCGGACTCCTCGGCCTCGGTCATGATGTCGATGTCCCAGCCGGTCAGCTGGCTTGCGAGACGAACGTTCTGGCCACGCCGGCCAATCGCCTGGCTGAGTTGTTCGTCTGGCACCACGACCTCAATCCGCTGCGCCTCGTCATCCATGACAACCTTGACCACTTCGGCCGGCTGAAGTGCCGAGACGATGAAGCTCGCGGCGTCATCAACCCAGGGGATGATGTCGATCTTCTCGCCCTGCAGCTCGTTCACAACAGCCTGGACGCGCGAGCCGCGCATACCGACGCAGGCGCCCACGGGATCGATCGAATTGTCGTAGGAAATCACGCCGATCTTGGCACGCGAGCCTGGATCACGGGCAACCGCCTTCACCTCGATAATGCCGTCGTAGATTTCCGGCACTTCCATCGCGAAGAGCTTCGCCATGAACTCCGGCGCTGTCCGGCTGAGGAAGATCTGCGGGCCGCGGGTCTCGCGTTTCACATCGCGAATATAGACACGGATGCGGTCGCCCGGGCGATAAGCCTCGCGTGGGATGAGTTGATCACGACGCAGGATGCCTTCCGCGCGGCCAAGATCCACGATCACATTGCCATATTCCACGCGCTTGACCGAGCCGTTGATGATCTCACCCACGCGGTCCTTGAATTCTTCGTACTGACGTTCGCGTTCCGCATCGCGGACACGCTGCACAATTACCTGTTTCGCAGTCTGAGCCGCAATGCGGCCGAATTCCATGACAGGCAGAGGCTCGGTCATAAAGGCACCAACCTCGGCTGCCGGGTTCTGAAGCCGGGCTTCTTCCAGGGAGATCTCGGTGAAGTGGTTTTCAACCTCCTCGACGATCTCCATCGCGCGCCACATCTCGGTCTCGCCGGTCTTGCGGTCGATCACGGCACGGATGTCATACTCCTTGCCATAGCGATCCCGCGCGGCCTTGCCGAGGCTGTCTTCCATGGCCTCGATCACCAGTTCACGGTCGATGAGCTTTTCGCGCGCGACGGCGTCGGCGATCTGCAAAAGCTCCAGACGGTTTGCGCTGACCATCGTTCAGGCGTCCTTCTGCGTCATTTGGGGTTCCTCCTGGTTCAGGATTTCGGTGGTTTCTTCTTCAATCGTGTCGAAATCGGCTTCGTCGAAGGCGTGCTTCCGGCCTTTCAGGCTCTCTGTAATCAACTCATCGGTCAGGACGAGCTTGGCATCCGACAGCCAGTCGAATTCCAGCCCGATCGTTCCCTCGGCGATGTCGATCAGAACTTCGCTGCCCTCGGTACCGGCGAGGATGCCTTTGAAGCGGCGGCGGCCCTCGATCATCTCCTCGGTCTCGAGCTTCGCCTCGTATCCCTCCCAACGGTCGAAATCGACGAGCCGGGTCAGCGGGCGGTCGATGCCCGGCGACGAGACTTCGAGGCTGTATTCCCCCTCGATCGGGTCCTCGACATCCATGACGGCGGAGATGGCGCGCGAAAGTTCCGCGCAGTTCTCGATCTCCATGGTCCCGTCCGGACGCTCGGCCATGATCTGGATCGTCGCCTTCTTACCCGACATAAGGCGCAGGCGCACCAGCTCGAACCCCATCGCCTCCACCGTCGGGCGGACGATGGCTGCTAGGCGTTTGTCAAAGGCAGCTTTGGCGACCATGTCGGCCATCGGGCAGCTACTCCAGCGCGAATCAAAAAGGCGAACCGTGCGGCCCGCCTCAAAGTCCCGGTGGGGGTCCCGCAGGTCTGCGAGGCCGCCGCGATGTGAGGCTCATATACGCCCGCCTATACAGAATGGCAAGACCCGCGGTGCCGTGTTTCGTTAGGCTTTGCCACGCTCTGCCAGAGCGATCCCACCAAGCACAAGCACCAGCGCCGCGGCGTGATACCAGGCAAAGATCTCACCCAACACCAGAATGGCGAGGATAGGTGCGAAGACAGGGACAAGATTGATGTAGAGGCCCGCGCGCCCGGGGCCGATCAGATCGACCCCCCTGAGAAAGAACAACTGGCTCAGGCAGGATGGGAATATCGCCACATAAAGAGTGATCAACCATCCGGTGAAAGTCGGGAGATACGCGTCCGTCAGAAGCGCCTCGCCAACCGCAAACGGGACCGAGGTTGCGAGCGCGACCACTGACATCACGGTGAAGAAGGCGCGCCCCGGAATTGCGGGGCGATTGCGCAACATGACAGTGTAGAAGGAATAGCACGCGCCCGCGATCAGCATGATCCCGTCTCCGGGATTAATCCCGAGGCTTAGCAGGAGCAGAGGATCGCCCTTCCCCGCGATGACGACGACGCCGGTCAGGGTGACGGCGACGCCAACGATCTGCAATGGCGTCACTTTGGTCCGGTAGGCGATGAAGGCTCCGATGAGCACCATGACCGGCATCGCCCCTTGCAGAATGCCGATATTGATCGCCGTCGTGCTGTAGCCCGCCAGGTAAAAGAGCGCGTTGAAGACGGTGAAGCCCGTGGTCGCGATCATGACGAGCCAGCCGAGGCGCGGCCGCAGCTTTGGCCAATGATCGCGCACCTCGCGCCCGAATAGCAGCCACATAGCCGCTGCAACCAAGAGCCAACGCAGCAGCACCAATTGAAAAGGCTGGATCTCCCCCACAGCCAACCGGCTTGCGACGGCATTTCCCCCCCAGAAAAGCGCAGTCAGGGTCAGTAGCAGCCAGGGTTGACTGTAGAGCCAACGGATCATGGAAACTCCTTCGACCGCCAGCGCCTAACAGATCCGGGCTGGCTCACAAAGCCCTCAAGCACTTGCGGCAGTGGGAAGGAGTGGAAGATTGCTGCTGCTAGCGCAGGGTGACCGACCACGAGTGGTGTTGTGTGAGACACCGGGTGCAGCGCCATTCGATCGGCCGGCCGGTGAGGTCGCGGGCAACCCGCTCGATCATAAGCAAGGCGGATTTCTCGGGTCGTCCGAGTGCTGCCGCATCCCGAGCGTTGGCGAGAACGGCAGACAACGCGTCTTCGGTCGTCATCACCGAAAGGCCAAACTTCACCTGATAGAATGGGTAAAGCGCGTTGGGCAGCGGCCCAATCGAACTCAGCTCTGGCATATCTGCCTGCGCGACCACAATCGTCTCAAGCAGGACCGGCTGATCATCGATAAACCGCTTGCGCTCGATCCGCCAGACCGGATCGCCCTTCGCCAAACTAAGCTTCTCTGCGACGTCCGCCGAAACGCGATCGCCGTGTATTTCGACTGTTCCTGGGACTGGTGTGACCCGGTTTCCATCCCGGTCCGTAAGGCGAAAGAACTGATACTGAGCGCGCTCCTCAGTGTGTTCGGAGACAAAGGTGCCCTTGCCCTGATGTCGGCGCAGGATCCCATCTGCGACCAGACTGTCGATTGCCTTACGCACAGTGCCCGGACTGACACCTTCAGCTTCGGCCAAGGCGATCTCTGACGGAAGGCAGGCGCCTGTGGGATAGAAACCCGAGGCAATGCGTTCGATCAGATTTGCGCGGATCTGCGCGTACAGCGGCTGATTAGGACTCGACAACTCCATGGCTGGAGCGTAAAGGTCTTATATCTCTTATACAAGACTTGAGGAGACTCCCATGTCGAAACCGCATCTGCTGGTTCACGACGCGGCCGACAATGTCGGCGTCGTGGTGGTAGAGGGGCTGACAGCCGGCACCGATATGCTGTGCGTGATTACCCACGACAATTCCGATTTCCGCATGACCGCAAGGGCCGATATCCCTATCGGCCACAAGGTCGCCCTCAAGGATCTGAGCTCGGGCGACACGATCATCAAATACGGTGAGGACATCGGAAAGATGATCGGCGATGCTGCCACTGGCGAGCATGTCCACACTCATAATCTGAAGACCAAGCGGTGGTGACATGGTCGATCTGATGACCCATGCGCCCGAGCAGGGTGAAGCGAACAGCGCCTTCAACCTCAGGCGCTGGTTTAGGATCACGCCCGAGCAGTCGGATGGACGCATGGCCGTGTTCGAGGAAGAAATCCCTGCCGGTTCGGGCCCACCGTTGCATGTCCACACGGTCGAGCATGAGCTGTTTGTCGTTCTGTCCGGCCGCGTTCTCTTCCATCGCGACGGTCATGAGGTCGAGGGCGGCCCCGGCTCCAGCATCTTGATCCCGCCCGGTGCCGTGCATGCGTTCAAGGGCATCGAGACGTCCCGCGTTCTCGTAACGCTCACACCTGGCCAGGGCATCAACTTTTTCCGCGCCGTGGAGGCAGAGGGTCTGAGCCCCGCCAACGACATGCCCCGGATCATCGAATTAGGCGCGGAACACGATATCGAATTCAAAGGCCCGCCGCTCTGACGCGCGGGATCTAATAAGGAGACCTCCCATGCCCCTCGATCAGACCAATCTCACCGTCAATGCCTGGCGCCGCGAAAATGGCCGCGTGGGCGTCCGCAACCATGTCGTGATCCTGCCGGTCGATGACATTTCGAATGCGGCCTGCGAAGCGGTGGCAAACAACATCAAGGGCACGATCGCGCTGCCGCATGCCTATGGCCGGCTGCAATTCGGCGCCGACCTCGAACTGCACTTCCGCACGATGATCGGAACAGGCGCGAACCCCAACGTCGCCGCTGTCGTGGTGATCGGGATCGAGCCGGAATGGACCAAGGTGATCGCCGACGGTATTCGCGAAACCGGCAAACCCGTCGCCGAATTCTCGATCGAGCAGAACGGCGACATCGCGACCATTGCTTCGGCTTCCTGGAAGGCGAAGGAGTTCGTCCACTGGGCGTCTGAGCTGCAGCGCGAGGAATGCCCGATGTCGGATCTCTGGATCTCGACTAAATGCGGTGAGTCGGACACCACCACTGGCCTCTCGTCGTGCCCGACTGTGGGCAATATGTACGATAAGCTGCTGCCGACCGGCATCTACGGCTGTTTCGGCGAAACCTCCGAGATTACCGGTGCCGAGCATATCTGCGAGAAGCGCGCGGCAAACCCCGAGGCAGCAAAGGCCTTCATGGATATCTTCCAAGCCTATCAGGATGACGTGATCTTCGCCCACCAGACCGATGACCTATCCGACAGTCAGCCAACGAAGGGGAACATCCTAGGCGGCCTCTCGACCATCGAGGAGAAGGCGCTCGGCAACCTCGAAAAAATTGGGCGTACGTCGACGTACATCGATGCGATGGGTCCGGCGGAGGAGCCGAAGAAGGGCCCCGGCCTCTATTTCATGGATACCTCTTCGGCGGCCGCGGAGTGCGTGACGCTCATGGCAGCGGGGGGTTACGTGATCCATACCTTCCCGACGGGCCAGGGTAACGTGATCGGCAACCCGATCGTGCCCGTGATCAAGATCTCCGGCAACCCGCGTACATTGCGCACGATGTCCGAGCATATCGACGTGGATGTAACCGGCGTTTTAACCCGTGAGATGACGATTTCCGAGGCAGGTGACGCCCTGATCGAAATGATCCGCCGTACCGCCAACGGCCGCTCGACAGCTGCCGAGGCGCTGGGTCACAAAGAATTCGTCATGACAAAACTCTACCGTTCGGCATAATTCCGGCGGCGTCGTTCTGCCTGATGCAGCGACGCCCCATGCCACCTGGGGTCGAACGGCGACGATATGACGACGAAACTGCTAACTGTCGATGACGCGCGTGCGCTCGCGACCGAAGCGTTGATCCGGTGCAATACCGGAGCGCGCCAGGCTGCTTCGGTCGCAAATGCTTTGGTGGAGGCGGAACTTATTGGTCAGGATGGTCATGGCCTCCGGCGGCTCCTGACCTATGCACCGCAAGCACTCTCCGGCAAAGTGGATGGCCATGCAGTGCCGGAGATGCGCCGCCCGCGCGCGGGAACGATCTCGATCAACGCCGATTATGGCTTCTCCTACCCTGCAATCGATCTTGCGCTCGAACAGTTGCCGGTTCTGACCAACGCCAACGGCATCGGGATCGCGGGGATCAGATCATCCCACCATGCAGGCGCGGTCGGGGTGTTTGTCGAAAAGCTGGCGCAGGATGGCCTCGTCGCCCTTATGCTCGTGAACACGCCAGCTGCGATCGCGCCCTGGAACGGCGGCAAGCCGCTCTATGGGACCAACCCGATCGCCTTTGCAGCGCCGGTGCCCTGGGCGGAGCCATTGGTCATCGACCTCTCGCTGAGCAAGGTCGCACGCGGCAAGATCATGGCCGCACAGCAAAAGGGCGAGGCAATCCCGGAAGGCTGGGCTCTGGATGCCGAAGGCAACCCGACCACCGAGCCGGATGCGGCGCTTCAGGGCGGCACCATGCTTCCAGTCGGCGATGCGAAGGGCGCGATGCTCGCCTTGATGGTGGAGATCATCGCAGCGGCTCTCACCGGCTCCAATTTCGGGTTCGAGGCCACGTCCTTCTTCGACGCTGAGGGCAGCGCGCCGGGCACGGGGCAGGTGATCATCGCGATCGACCCGGGCGGTTTGGGGGCTCAAGGCCTCGCTCGGATCGGCGTCATGGCCGCTGCTGTCCAGGGCCAGGCATCTGCCCGTCTGCCGGGCCGCCGACGTCAGCAGTTGCGGGCCACCCGGATCCTGAACGGCATCGATATCGACGAAAACCTCTACGAAAAAATCTCAGCTCTCGGTCGATAACCAGCGACGGAAGTCTCAAAGCGGCACGTTTGCACTGTCAGATCTGATGAGAGATCAAGTTCTCGCATGCCGCGCATAACCCCGTTCCCCCTCCTATGCGCACCTGCGAGTAAGTCGGCCGGATGGATGCCCCCACAACCCTCCGGCCGACCTCCTCAGAGGGGCTGCGTGTTTCTGCAGCCCCTCGCTCCAACGTTATTTGCAAACGTCGGAAGAAATCCCCACGTCTGAGTAATGGTCAGACTTGTAGCCCTTGTTGTCCTGCCATTTCTCGTTCCCGTCTTCGCAAGTGCGGAGCCGATTGAGGAGACTCTCCGCGGCGCAGAAACCCGTGCGCGCCAGGCGGATCGGGCGAATTCCATCACCCAGCAGCGAAATGAGGTTGAGCGGGTCGAGCGGACGCTGCGCAAGCTCAACGCCTCCAGCTCCCCCTTCATCGGCGAGAACGGTGGAGAGATCCAGCAACGCAAGGTTCGCGTAAAACGCACGATCACGAGCCTGCCCGATCTGACCACCAGCAGCCGCCGGACCTTCCCCACAGGCCTTCAAACGCGGATCTTGGATCTGGAGCCCCGCGAAGTGCAGCTTGGCCTCGAGATCTTCGACGAATAGGCGCAGCGCCTTGATGTGAACTGTCGAAATCCCGGTGTTCATTCCGGTCCTGCGCCGGTATGCACGGGAAGAAGCCAGCAGCCTCGAGGGGACCTCCAATGAATGCCGCAGATATCATCGCCCAGCGTCTCCACGCTGCGGGAGTGCGCCATGCTTTCGGGATCCCGGGCGGGGAGGTACTGACGCTGATAGACGCGCTGGAGCGCGCGGGGATAAGGTTCATCCTGACCAAACACGAAAACGCCGCTGGCTTCATGGCGGAGGGTGCTTGGCACGCAACCGGCGCGCCCGGCGTCTTGGTCGCGACCGTCGGGCCCGGGATTGCCAATGCTTTCAACGTGGTTGCAAACGCCGAGCAGGACCGGGTTCCGCTCATCGTTCTCTCAGGCATGGTCGATCCCGCCGAGGCGCTGACCTATACGCACCAAGTGTTCGATCATGGCGCCGTATTCGCACGCGTCTGCAAGGCGAGTTTCGTAGCCCCAGACGGCGCGGTCGACGTGCTCGCCGACAAGGCGGCTCGGATCGCGATGAGCCCGCGCAAAGGGCCAGTGCATATCGATGTACCGATCGCGGTCGCAGCCGCGGACCAGCCCGCACCGCGGCCGCCCCGGATCACCACGGAAGGCATGACTGCGCCTAGCGGGGCCGCATTCGAAGCGGCAAAGTCGCGCTTTGCCGCGTCCAAGCGGCCAGTGATCATGGCAGGTCTTGACGTGCTTGAGGAGCCGGGAAGCCCCGAGGCCGTGCAATCCTTTGCGCAGAAGCATGGGATCCCAGTAGTCACGACCTACAAGGGCAAAGGTATTCTGTCAGAAGACGACCCGCTCTGCCTCGGCGGCCACGGGCTGAGCCCGAAGGCCGACAAGATCATCCTGCCGATCTTCGAGGAGGCCGATTGCATCCTCTCGCTCGGCTACGACCCGATCGAGATGCGCACCGGCTGGAGGGAACCTTGGGATCCGGCCAAGGTGGTCGAGTTCTCCCATGCGCCAAACGACCATGACATGCATTTCGCTGCTGATGCCTGGGTCTGTTCGATCACAGGCGGTTTGGCGGCGCTCGACGGCGAACCGGCAACGGATTGGGGCGACCGCCCGGCCGAAATTCGGGCGGCCCTGCTCGAAGCTCTGCGCCCGACGACCGATTGGGGGCCGGATCATGCGATGGCGGAGATGCTGAAGGTTCTGCCTGCGGACGCGCTTTCCTCGGTCGACAGTGGCGCGCACCGGATCTTGCTGAGCCAACACTTCTTCTGCCGCCAGCCGCGGGCGCTGGTTCAGTCAACGGCGCTCTGCACCATGGGTTGCGCTTTGCCCCTGGCGCTCGGTCACAAGGTCGCCGATCCTTCGCGCCCAGTGGTTTGCTTCATTGGAGACGCCTGTCTGGAGATGACGATCGGGGAACTGGCAACGGTGCGCGACCTTGGCCTGCCGATCGTGATCGTGGTCTTCGTCGACAGATCGCTTTCTCTGATCGAACTGAAGCAGCGCCGCTCTGGCATGCAGAATGCAGGGGTTGATTTTGACCGGACAGACTTCGCGGGTCTCGCGAAGCTATATGGCGGGAACGCCATCACGGTGTCAGGTCCTGGTGAAGCAGCGCCTGCTATGGAAGAGGCGCTTTCCAATGAACGCTTCACTCTGATCGAGGTCGAAATTCCCCGACGCGCCTATGATGGCCTGATCTGATCAGCCGCGGGGCGCTGCGGCCCGCCTCAGCCGGTCATTGATCGCCTGTCCGACGCCGATATCGGGAACCGTCGCCACCGCGATTGGCCGCCCGGTATCGAGCCGGTGAAGCATGCCAAAGAGATTCGCAGCTGCTTCCCGAAGATCACCCGCTTCCGAAAGATTCGCGCCGCCGTGTTCATCGGGCCCGAAACCGAGCCAGAGCTCGCCCTCTTCCGGGCCGTCGGCGTTCAGTCTCATGGGAGCAACAGGCGCGTAGTGACTCTCGAGCTGGCCCGGAGCGGTTACCTGACCAGGCCGCAGCACCCTCAACTTCGCGCCGATTGCCTGTTCCGCTGCCTCAGCCGGCAACCCACCCGGACGGAGGAGGACAGGCGCACCGTCCTCCATACCGATGATTGTCGACTCCAGACCCACCTGGCACGGTCCGGCATCGACCACCGCATCGATCTTGCCATCGAGATGAGCAAGAACGTGCTGTGCCGTCGTCGGGCTGATCCGGCCTGATGGGTTTGCCGAAGGCGCCGCAACGGGGCCATCGAAAGCGGACAGAATGGCCTGCGCAACCCCATGTGCCGGCACCCGGACTGCCAAGGTCGTCAGCCCTGCGGTGACCAGATCGGACAACGGGCCCGGCTTTCGCGGGGCGACCAAAGTCAAAGGTCCCGGCCAGAACGCTTGCGCCAGATCCCGAAGCGGCCCTGCTACCTCGGCGTATTCATCCGCAGCTTCCAGCGATGGAAGGTGGACGATCAGGGGGTTGAAGGTGGGCCGTCCTTTTGTCTCGTAAATCGCTGCGACAGCGCGGCCGTCACAAGCATTGGCCCCCAGGCCATAGACCGTCTCGGTTGGGAACGCGACCAGTCCGCCGTCGCCGAGGATCGCGGCAGCCAGGTGAAGACCTCTTTCGTCCGGCGGTAAAACCCGGGTCATCATCAGTGCGACATCATCCAAGGTTGATCTTTACGTGAGCGTAAGGTTATTCATTGATCGAGACGCATCGACTACCTTGCCAGATATTGAACAGCAAGAACGCCCTGAGAACCGAATTCCGTGGAGGACCTCCATGACCTATCGCGCCCCTGTTGAAGAGATTGCCTTTTGTGCCCGCGTTGTTGGGCAGGACAAACTCGCAGAGACCGAACGGTTTGCAGAGGCGACCGAGGAGACGCGCGGCGCGATTCTCGACGAGGCCGCGAAGATGTGCGAGGGCGCGCTGGTTCCCGTGCAGCGGAGTGGTGACCTGCATCCTGCCCGTCTGGAGAACGGCGTCGTGCGCTGCTCACCAGGCTACAAGGAGGCCTATGAAGCGATCTCCGAAGGCGGCTGGGTCGGCATTTCGGCCAACGAAGACCATGGCGGGATGGGCCTGCCGATTTCCATGGCGACGATGGTCAACGAGATGATGTCGTCTGCCTGTCTCTCACTCTCCCTCTGCCCCCTGATGAGCCAAGGGCAGATCGAGGCAATTGAGGCGCATGCCAGCCAGGAGATTCAGGAGCTGTATCTGCCCAAGCTGATTTCCGGCGAGTGGACCGGCACGATGAACCTGACCGAGCCGCAGGCGGGCTCGGATGTCGGTGCCCTCAAATCAAAGGCAGAGCCCAACGGAGATGGCACCTACAAGGTCACCGGGCAGAAAATCTACATCTCTTGGGGCGACCATGATGTGGCCGAGAACATCTGCCATCTCGTGCTTGCCAGACTGCCAGACGGGGTGCCGGGCACGAAAGGCATCAGCCTCTTTATCGTTCCCAAGTTCCTCCCCGATGAGAACGGCAATCCAGGCGTTGCGAACAGCCTGAAGCCCATCAGCCTCGAGCATAAGCTGGGCCTGCACGGATCGCCCACCGCAGTGATGGAGTACGACGGTGCAACTGGCTGGATGGTCGGCCCGGAGAACGGCGGGATGGCAGCCATGTTCACGATGATGAACAATGCGCGCCTTGGCGTGGGCGTACAGGGTCTTGGGGTCGCCGAGGCGGCAACGCAAAAAGCCTACGCCTATGCAAAAGACCGCAAACAGGGCCGCACGCCGGATGGGTCCGACTCGATTCTCGGCCATGCGGATGTGCGCCGCATGCTCATGACCATGAAGGGCCTGACCCAAGCTACGCGCGCGATCTGCTATGACTGCGCGCTCAGCCTGGACATGGCGCATGCTGCGTCCGACGACGCGACCCGGGCCGCTCATACCGCGCGGGGTGCGTTCCTCACCCCGATCGCAAAGGCCTTCGGAACGGATACCGGGTCCGACGTCGCGAATATCGGCGTTCAGGTCCATGGCGGCATGGGCTTTGTCGAAGAAACCGGAGCCGCCCAGTTCTCTCGTGATGTTCGGGTGACCCAGATTTACGAGGGCACAAATGGCATCCAGGCCATGGACCTCGTTGGCCGCAAGCTGATGGATGGCGGCGAGGCGGCACGCGGGATCTTTGGCGAGATCGGTGAGACCGCAACAGCCTGTGCCGAGGCCGGTGGCGCAATGGTCGACGTTGGCGCAAGCCTTGGCGAGGCCCTGAATGCCTGCGTGCGGACAACTGATCATTTCCTGGCCGCGCCAGACCTGAATGACCGGTTTGCGGGCTCAACGCCCTATCTCCGCATGCTCGCCCTGACGCTTGGGACCCACTACCTGGCCAAGGCAGCGCTCGCAGCGCCCGAGGACAAGAAGCGCGAGGTGATGGCGCGGTTCTTCGCGACGCAGTTCGCGCCGCAAGCGGTGGCGCTTGGGCCGTCCGCCATGCAAGGCGCCGAGCTTCTCTATGAGCTTGGTGAAGAGCAGCTCAGCGCATGAATGCGCCAAGCCCAGCAGTGATCCACCATCCGTGGGACGCGCCTCCCGGCCCGGGTGAAGCGATCGAGGTCGCCGAGGGGCTGCTTTGGGCGCGCCTGCCGTTGCCGATGCGCCTCGATCACGTGAACATCTACGCGCTGGACGATGGCGACGGGTGGACGCTGATCGATACCGGCCTCAATTGGGCAAAGGGCCGGGCACAATTGGAGGCCCTGCTAACCGGGCCGTTGGGTGGGAAACCGGTCCACCGGATTTTAATGACCCATCATCATCCTGACCATATCGGTCTGGTCGGGAAATTCGCCGCAGAGGGTCTTCCGATACTCGCCTCACGCACTGCGTGGCTGCTGGGCAGGATGCTCACGCTCGACAGGCAGCAGAGCCATCCGCCCGAGGCGATCACATTTCGCCAGCGCGCGGGTGTGACAGGCGCGGCGCTCGATGATTATCGCCGCGAGAAACCGTTCAACTTCGCGGACTGCGTGGCGCCGATACCACCCGGGTTTCACGTGCTGAAAGATGGCGAGCAGTTCAAAGCTGGCGGGCGCGACTGGACGATCCGCTTCGGCAACGGCCATGCGCCCGATCACGTCACGCTGTGGACAGATGATTTGTTACTCGCGGGAGATCAGGTACTGCCGGGGATATCGCCAAATATCGGTGTCTATCCGACGGAACCCGATGCGGATCCCCTTGGCGGCTGGTTGGAGACCTGCCGAACGTTCCGAGATCTCAATGCAGATCCCCTCGTGCTCCCAGGCCACAAGCTGCCCTTCCGCGGCCTTCACTTCCGCTTGGACCAATTGATCGAGAACCATACCCACGCGCTCGATCGCATTCTCGATGCACTTGGGGACGGACCGCTGACTGCGGTCGGGATGATGCCAGCGCTTTTCAAGCGTGATGTCGATGATGGCCAATTTGGCCTGGCGCTTGTGGAAGCAGTTGCTCATGCCAACCACCTCCATCAATCTGGCAGGATCAGAAGAAGCCTGACGCCCGAGGGCGCTTGGGCCTATCAAAGGGCCTGACCATGACCAGACAATCCCGCCCCACCACCCAGACCATCGAGATGGACTTTCAGATCGCGTCCAACGCCGTGCGCACGGATTGCGATGACGGCGACTGCGTGGAGAACCAACCGCTTCCGCCCGCAATGGCAGCGCAGCCGGTGGCGGACAAGACACCGGCGCAGTGGGCCTATGAGAGGATGGTCCTCTACATCCAGAAGTTCGAGGAAATGCTGGATGCGGAGCACGAGGTCGCCATGGGCCTTACCGGTTCGGACGCCGGCACGCTGCGCATCCAGGGCATGGGATACTTCGCGCCGGACATCCTGACCTTTTACGGAGAAGGGCCAGATGGCGCGAAGACCCAACTCGTCCAGCATGTCAGCCAGCTCAATGTGATGTTGCGGGCGGCACCAAAAGTTGATCCTGAAGCAGAGCCGAACCGGATTGGATTCCGCCTGCGTGAAAAGTTGGAGGCAGCAAATGACCAGACGCCTTGAGGGCAGGACCCTCTTTATCTCGGGCGGCAGCCGCGGCATCGGACTAGCGATCGCCAAGGCGGCCGCAGCCGAGGGAGCCAATGTCGCGGTCGCGGCAAAGACGGCAGAGCCTCACCCGAAGCTTCCCGGAACGATCTATACTGCTGCCGAGGAAATCGAGGCCGCTGGCGGCAAGGCCCTGCCAGTGCTTTGCGACATTCGGTTCGAGGAGCAGGTGGCCGACGCCGTGCAAGCGACCGTGGATAAGTTCGGCGGCATTGATTGTGTGATCAACAACGCTTCTGCAATCTCGCTGACGACGACCCAGGCGACCGATCTGAAGCGTTATGACCTGATGACCGGCATCAACTCGCGGGGCACGTTCCTGGTAACCAAGACGTGCATCCCGCATCTTCTGAAATCAGAGCATGCGCATGTGCTGACGCTGTCGCCACCACTCGATTTCTCGCCGCAATGGTTCAAGAACCATCCGGCCTACAGCCTCGCCAAATACGGCATGAGTGTGCTGAGCGTTGGATGGGCCGCTGAGTTCGAAGGCAAGATCTCGGTCAACTGCCTCTGGCCGCGAACGACGATCGATACCGCTGCGGTGCGGAACCTTCTTGGCGGCGACGCTATGGCTTCGGTCTCTCGCACGCCAGAGATCATGGGCGATGCGGCGGTGGCGATCCTGACCAAGGGAGCCGACTTCTCCGGCTGGTTCTGTCTCGACGATCTGGTGCTTGCGGCCGACGGTATGACCGATTTCGAAGGCTATTCGGTGACGCCGGGATCAAAACTGCAGGAAGACTTCTTCGTCCCCGCATCCTCTCCGGAGCCACACGATGCAAACGGAATGGTCGGCTGGCGGGCGCCGGAGCTTTAGGCCCCTGCGGCGCTTTGCACACCCGATCCGGTTTGCACGGTTCGCGCAACGTAAGTATATGGACTTTGAGTAAAGACTGTTTTCCGGGAGAGTGCCATGGCCGAGCACGAACATGGTTCGATGGACACGACCGAGCATGAGAAGGCGTTCAACGGGCTTCTCAAAGGCTCGGTCTACGTGATCGTAGCGACCACCGTCATTCTGATCATCCTCGCCATAGTCGGCACCTGATCGCGGCGCTGCGTAGGATATGTTGCGCGGCCTCTTCCGACTTGCACTCGTCGGGTGCCTTCTTCTGACAGTGGTCTATGGCGCCGCGGCAGCGGCACTAATAGCCAATCGCGGTTCACTCATCTATCCGTTCGTCCAAGGCATCTCTGCGGACCGAGTGATCGGTCTTCCGCGCGGGGAGACCGCCCGGATCACGGCGGAAGACGGGACACCTATAACGCTTTGGGTCGCGCCACCGGTCGGCGACAGGGCGGTGATCCTGACCTTCATGGGCAACAGCGGCCATATCCGCGCCGCAGCCAACCGCGTCCGGCTCCTGGCAGACGCGGGCTATGGCATCATTCTGATGAACTATCGCGGAGCCGGTCAGATGCCCGGCGCACCCTCGCAGAGTGCGATTATGCAAGACAGCACCCTGGTCTACGACTCCCTCGACGAGATCCTTGGCGAGACCATCCCGCAATCCCGCCGTGTCATCTACGGCTACAGCCTCGGGGCCGCGGTTGCCGCGCAACTGGCCGCGCAACGGCCAGCGGCGGCCGTGGTGCTCGCTGCCTCATTCAATCGGCTTTGCGAGACTGCCGAGTTCCACTATCCGATCTTCCCCGTCTGCATGATCCTCCCGGACAATCGCTGGGCGAGCGCAGACCGGATTGGCGAGATCGAGGCGCCGCTTCTGATGCTTCATGGCGAGGTCGATGAGGTCATCCCGGTCGATCAGGGGCTGCGCCTCTACGATCAGGCACGGGAGCCGAAGGACCTTGTCCTCTATCCCAATGGCAACCACGCAGATCTGCACCTGCACGGAGCCCGGGAGGACATTCGCGACTGGCTCGATCGCACTCTTGCCGCAGGTGGCGCAGGTTAGCCGACATCCTCAAGCAGCTCTCGCCCGCGATGGGTGAGAGCAAACCTCTCCTGACCCTCCAGGACCAGACAGCTCAGCGGCCCGCCAAAGACAGCGCCGGTGTCCACACCAATTCGGTTGGGCCGGACATCGATCCGGTCAGCCGGTGTATGCCCGTGCACAATGACGGCACCCAGATCGACGGTGGATGTGAGGAACGGCTCGCGGATCCAGATCAAGTCGTGTTCGCTCTGCCGGTCCAACGGAACGCCGGGGCGCACGCCAGCGTGGACGAAGGTGAAATCGCCAAAGTGCAAAAGATGCGGCAGGGTCGAGAGAAAGCGGATGTGCGTTGTCGGCAAAGCCTCCAGCAGGTGTTCGCGAAGCGTCCGGCGCGCGGCGAGATCGTCGCGAAGCCGAGGGTCGAACCATCCTTCGTAGGAGACAATCGTCTCGACACCGCCGAGGCCGAGCCAGTGATCGAAATTTGGCGTGCCAGGGTCTCTCAAAAAATCGATGAAATACTGATCGTGGTTGCCCAATAGTGCGTAGGTACGCCGGTCGCGGACGGTCGCGACCAAAGTCTCGATCACTCCGCGGCTGTCCGGGCCCCGATCCACATAATCGCCCAAGTGAATGATGCGCCAGTCGGTCGCCGGATAGGCCTCGAGGTCGCGGCGGATCTCATCGTGCACGGCCAGCAGCTCGTCGAGGCAGCCATGAACGTCGCCGATGGCGTAGAGCCTCAGCCCACGTGGGGTCTTTGCATCGTCGAGCAGCGGCATCGGACGGCTCGCAAGCGGTGTGTTCAGAGAAAAACCCCGCTGGCCGGGCCTGCGGGGTCACATTTTTCCAGGCCTTGCGGCGGAAAGGCTTCAGAGAAGCCCTTCGCGCTGAGCCTTCTTGCGCGCCAATTTGCGGGCGCGGCGGATCGCCTCCGCACGCTCGCGCGCTTTCTTGACCGAAGGTTTCTCGTAATGCTGCCGGAGTTTCATTTCCCGGAAAATGCCTTCGCGCTGCATCTTCTTTTTGAGCGCGCGAAGCGCCTGATCGACATTGTTGTCGCGGACCATTACCTGCACGTAGTTCACCTTCTTTCCAGCTAGAGTTTCGATTTGCAGGAGTGCGCTATATACATATCGGTGTGGGTGGTGTCCACCCGGCTGAAATGAAAGACTTTCTGGGGATCGAGATGGAACAGAAAACTGAGTCCGATCACATCGCCGAGGCGCGTGAAAAGCTGCTCGACGCAGTTTTGCCTCATGTCGCCTTCGACGGCTGGACCTCCGAGACCCTGCGCGCCGCCGTGGCCGAGTCGGATGTGGAAGCCAGTCTCGCGCATCTCGCCTTTCCACGTGGAGGGGTCGATATGGCGCTCGCGTTTCACTACCGCGCCGATCAGCAGCTTGCCGATGAATTGAACGACACCGATGCCGCGGCAAACCTTGCGTCCCTTCGCATCCGTGAGCGTATCGCCTATGCAGTGCGCCGCCGGATCGAAATCGTCGCGGATGAGCGCGAGGCGGTGCGCCGGGGCGCGACGCTGCTGGGCCTTCCGATCTATGCTGCCGAAGGTATGAAAGCGATTTGGAACACCGCCGACGTCATCTGGAACGCCTGCGGCGACACCTCCGATGATTACAACTGGTACACCAAGCGCGCGATCCTGAGCTCGGTCTACTCGGCCACCGTTTTGTTCTGGCTGGGTGATCAAAGCACCAGTTTCGAAAAGACCTGGGACTTTCTGAGCCGCCGGATTGAAAACGTCATGCAGTTCGAAAAGACCAAGGCTATGGTCCAGAAGAACCCGCTCTTCCAGGCGGCGATGTGGGGACCAAACCAGGTTCTGAGCCGTGTGAAGCCACCGAGCCCGAGGGTGTGAGATCAGCCCCGCGGCTTGATTTCAGTAATATGCCCCATCTTGCGCCCAGGCCGGCTCTCGCTCTTCCCGTAGAGGTGCATGCCGACCGGGCGTGACGACAGTTCGCACCAAGGGTCGATTTCGGCACCAATCAGATTGGTCATCAGCGCATCGGAGTGGCGGGAGCCATCACCAAGCGGCCAGCCGCAAACAGCCCGGATATGCTGCTGGAACTGGTCGATCAGGCAGGCCTCGATCGTCCAGTGGCCGGAATTGTGCACACGCGGCGCAATCTCGTTGACCATCAGGTCTTGTGTGGGGTGGACAAACATCTCGACGCCCATGACCCCGACATAGTCGAGCGCATCGAGGATTTTCGCCGCGGTGAGAACCGCATCCGTTCTCACGCCTCGACCTATGCTGTCGTTAACGGTCGTGGTGTAAAGGATCCCGTCGCGATGGACGTTCTCTCCAGGATCGAAGCACGTCGTCTCGCCGGTGACGCCGCGTGCGGCAATCACCGAGATTTCCCGTTCGAAGGGGATCAGGGCCTCAAAGATTGCAGGGGCTCCCTTCATGGCATCCAGTGCGGGGTCAAGATCGGCCTCATTGCGGACCCGAGCCTGCCCCTTGCCGTCGTAGCCCAGCCTTCGAGTTTTCAGGATGCCTGGGCCATGATCTGAAAACGCGCCTTGCAAGTCGTCCAGGGTGTCTACTGCAGCGTGCGGTGCGACGGTAATGCCCAGCTCAGAGAGAAAGGACTTCTCCGTCAGTCGGTCCTGGCTCACCGCCAGCGCGTTGCGCCCGGGGCGGATCGGAACCTGAGCCTCCAAGAGGTCCAAGGCCTCGGCAGGCACATTCTCAAATTCAAAGGTGATTACATCGACAGACGCGGCGAATGCCGCTAGCGCCTCTTGATCATCGTAGCTTGCAGTGGTCACCCGCGCCGCGACGTCGCCCGCTGGAGGTTCGGCGCCCGGTTCGTAGATGTGGCAGCGAAAGCCAAGCCGCGCCGCGGCGATCGAGAGCATCCGGCCCAATTGGCCGCCCCCTAGAATGCCAATGGTCGAGCCCGGCGCGAGTGGTTCAGTCACGCGTTGGCTCCTCGGCAACGGCGGCTGACCGCGACGCGCGCCATTCATCGAGACGCGCTGCCAGGTCTGGGTTTGAGATCGCGAGCTGGGCGGCCGCGAAAAGCGCGGCATTCATCGCCCCTGCCGGTCCGATTGCGAAGGTTGCGACGGGGATACCCTTTGGCATCTGCACAATCGAATGGAGGCTGTCGATCCCATCCAGTGCCCATCCCTTCACCGGAACGCCGAGGACAGGCACCCGCGTCTTCGCCGCCAGCATGCCGGGCAGATGCGCTGCCCCACCGGCACCCGCGATGATCGCGGCCAGCCCACGCCCCGCTGCCGCTTCTGCGTAGGCGAACATCCTGTCGGGCGTGCGGTGCGCCGAGACGATCTTTACTTCGTGGGAGACGCCAAGCGTCTGCAAGGTCTCTGCCGCGATCTTCATCGTCGGCCAGTCCGACTGACTACCCATCAAGATCCCAACCAGGACAGGGGACATGGCAACCTCATTTTCTGGAAAACCCGCTCTATACGCGCGCGGCACGGGGCGCAAGCGCGGCTCAGGCGATGATGTCGGGGTAGATCTTGTCTTCCAGCCGGGCGATCTGGTCTTTCAACATCAGCTTCTTTTTCTTCATCCGGCTGAGGGCGAGGGGGTCGGTACCTTGCTCGCGCAGCATCGTGATCTCTTCGTCGAGCGAGCGATGCTCCTGGCGCATCTGTTCGAGTTGCACCTTCAGAAGGCTCTCTTTGTCCATTAGTTTCATCGAGGTCGTGATCCTGATGCTGGTTCGACGCGTGCTGCGTTCTCTCTAGCGCCCGGCTGGACGCTCCGGACCAATTCCGAACCATACACAATCGGAGGCAGAACCGGAACCGGATTCGCGAGTCACAGCCTTGTGCGCTACCCATTGATGTCCGACCATTGCTTTCCTAAGTGTCGGCGAGGGGAAGAGTCGGGAGATCACTTCATGCTGGGTAAGCTCGCGCTGACAGCGCTCATCATTGGTGTTGTCTGGATGTTGTTCATGCGCGGCACAAAAACGCGACGGCGCGAGGTGAAACCGATCCCTCCAAACGAAACTCTGATCAAGTGCCCCGACTGCAGCGCGTATCGCATGGCGGGCACACCCTGTCCTTGCCGGGCCAAGACGTGACGGCATCTCTGTGAGTGTCGCGCGAAAGCCGGAGGGCGGTAGCTGATGGATCTCATCTTCGTCGTGGCAGGCTTGGTGCTTTTGGTCGGGGCAGGCGATGCTCTGGTGCGCGGTGCCGTGACGCTGAGTTTGAAACTCGGTATGCCGGCGGTGATTATCTCGGCCACCGTGGTCGCGTTCGGAACCTCGGCGCCGGAACTCCTCATCTCGGTCAAATCAGCCTATCAGGGGTCTCCTGGCATCGCGATCGGCAACGTGGTCGGCTCCAATATCGCAAATGTGCTTCTCGTTCTTGGGGTTCCGGCTCTTGTCGCGCCGATCGCCGGCTGTGGCTCGGAAGCGCATCGCAATACTATCATCATGATCGGAGCGACGGTGGTTTTCACGGCGTTCATCCTGATGGGTGTGATCGGCCTCTGGGGCGGTGTGCTGCTTCTGGTGATTACGTTTGTGATGATCACGGACTCGATCCGGTGCGGGCTGCGCCACCCTGAAGCGGTCGACGCCGAAGAACTTGAAGACGCCGATCCAGCCATGGCGCCATGGAAGCTCACGCTGCTGCTGATCGCGGGGCTGATTGGCCTCCCCCTTGGCGCAGAATTGCTGATTCAGGGGGCTCAGGGAATTGCGAGATCGATTGGAGTGTCCGAGGCATTGATCGGCCTGACGATCATAGCGATTGGAACCTCGTTGCCGGAACTGGCGACCACTTTCATGGCCGCGCTGCGCAATCAGGCGGATGTCGCGATTGGCAATGTGATCGGCTCTAACCTCTTCAACATAACTGCGGTCATCGGCGCCGCTGCGCTGGTCCATCCGATGGAAGTTCCCGCGGAGATCATTACGCGGGACATCTGGATCATGATCGGATCGACCGCTGTTCTCGCGCCTTTCATCTTTTTCTGCCTCAAGATCTCACGGCCGATCGGGGCCGTGTTTGTCGCGGCCTATGTTGGCTATATCTTCCTCGCCTACGCACAAGGCCTGTGAAGCGAGGAAGATAATGTTGCAACCTGGGCGGGCGCTGATTACCGGCGCATCCTATCGGCTTGGCCGCGCTATGGCGCTTGATCTCGCCGCCCGCGGCTGGTCGGTGGCGATCCACTACAATGCGAGCGCTGATGGGGCCGCCTCGACGGTGGTGGAGGCCGAGGCACTCGGCGCTTCGGCGGTCGCGGTGCAGGCTGATCTCGACGATCCGAAGGCAACCTCGATGCTTGTGACACGGGCGGCGGAAGGGCTCGGCGGACCGCTCAACGTGCTCATCAACAACGCATCGACGTTTGAGAACGACACGATCGGGTCGATCACCGAGACGAGTTGGGATCGTGGTATGGGCTCGAACCTCAAGGCGCCGGTCATGCTCGTTCAGGATTTTGCCGCACAGGCCTCTGAACCGCGCATAGACGAGGCAGGAGAACCCGTGGCTCAGGCCGTCGCCATCAATCTGATCGACCAAAGGATCCTGAAGCCCACGCCGGAGTTCATGTCGTATCTGCTGGCGAAGTCCGCGCTGCAGATGTTCACCAAAACGGCGGCACAAGCGCTGGGCCCGAAGGTGCGTATCGCTGCGATCGGCCCCGGGCCGACCATCGTGGCTGAGAACCAGAGCCCCGGCCACTTTGCCATGCAGCGCCGCGCCTGTATTCTCGAGCGAGGCTCCGACCCGGATGATATCGTCTGTGCGATGCGATTCATCTTGGACTGCAAAGCGTTTACCGGCCAGATGCTGGCGATCGACGGCGGTCAGCACCTTACCTGGCAGACGCCGGATGTCGCAGGAGACCCGGGGTGACCGAACCGATGGCTGTGGTATGCGGCTTAAAGGCACTGGGTTTGTCCACTGCACAAGGATTTATCCCAAGGAAGAGGCGGTTTAGCCGAGGTGAAGCGGCTGTCGCAAAAGCGAAAAAATTTTCTTTATAAGAATCAATGGCTTAGGATATTTCACGTTTAGGATGAAATGATCGCTTTCCCATTGAGACTCTTACAAAAATCAGGTTGAACCCAGAGTTACTTACAGAGTTATCCACAAGAGGGAAGGGTTGCGGAAAACGATTCAGACGATAACCCAGTGGTGATTCGAACGAGGAAGAATGTCTGAACAGCAAACAGCGCTGGAGACGACGACGATATCAGGCCCGGATGTGATCCGGTCCTATCTTTCGCGCCTGCCTGATCGACCGGGCGTCTACCGCATGCTGAGCGAAGATGGCGATGTCCTCTATGTCGGCAAGGCCCGCTCTCTCAAGAAGCGGGTAGCGTCCTATGCCAAGGCGCACGGGCATACGACCAGGATCCTGCGCATGGTCATGGCGACCCGCTCGATGGAATTCGTTACGACGGAAACCGAGACCGAGGCGCTCCTGCTCGAGTCGAACCTCATCAAGCAGTTGAAGCCGCGCTATAATGTTCTTCTGCGCGACGATAAGAGCTTCCCCCATATCCTGATCGAGAAAGGGACGTTTCCGCTTTTGCGCAAGCATCGAGGTGCGCGGCGCGAGAAGGGTCGCTACTTCGGGCCCTTCGCCAGTGCCGGCGCGGTGAACCGCACCCTGAATCAGATGCAAAAGGCATTTCTGTTGCGCACCTGCTCGGACAGTGTGTTTGAGAGCCGGACACGGCCCTGTCTTCTCTATCAGATCAAACGCTGCTCTGCGCCCTGCACAGGCGAGATAAGCGATGCTGACTACGGCGAGTTGGTCGAAGATGCCTGCCGTTTCCTCGAAGGCCGCTCGACAAAGGTTCAGGGAGAACTTGCTACCAAGATGGCCGAAGCATCGGAAGCGATGGAGTTCGAGCGCGCGGCGATCTATCGTGATCGCTTGCGTGCCATGGCGCACGTGCAGGGCCATCAGGGGATCAACCCAAAGGTGACCGCCGAGGCCGATGTCGTCGCGTTGCATCGAGACGGAGGCCAAGCCTGCGTGCAGGTCTTCTTCTTCCGCAGCCACCAGAACTGGGGCAACCGCGCATACTTCCCCCGGATCGCGGCCGAGGACACCGACGGCACCATCCTCGAGGCGTTTCTGGGTCAGTTCTATGCCGAGCGGGTTCCGGCCCGGATGGTGCTCCTGTCCCATCCGATCGAGCAAGACGCACTTCTCGCTGAGGCCCTGTCGATCGTCGCGAACCGCCGTGTGGTGGTGGCCGTGCCGCAACGCGGAGAGAAGCGAGAACTCGTCGATCACGCCGCCCAGAACGCACGGGAGGCCCTCGGTCGCAAGATGGCCGAAAGCGCCAGTCAGGCCCGGCTGCTCGCCGGAGTTCAGGAGGCTTTCGGGTTGCCAGAAACACCGCGACGCATCGAAGTTTACGACAACTCGCACATACAAGGCACGAATGCCGTTGGCGCGATGATCGTCTCGGGGCCCGAGGGTTTCGAGAAGAACCAGTATCGCAAGTTCAACATCAAAGATGAGAGCCTGACACCCGGCGACGATTTCGGGATGATGACCGAGGTCCTGACCCGCCGCTTCTCCCGGCTGGTGAAGGAAGACCCGGACCGGAGCACTGCAGCCTGGCCAGATCTGGTCCTGATCGATGGCGGTGCCGGGCAGATCTCGGCTGCAAACGACGTCTTGGCAGAGCTCGGTATCGAGGATGTCGCGCTCTTCGGCGTCGCCAAGGGCGTCGACCGGGACGCCGGAAAGGAAGAGTTCCACGCACCGGGCAGACGACCCTTTGCCCTGCCGTTTCGATCCCCCACATTGTACTTCGTCCAACGCCTGCGCGACGAGGCGCATCGCTTCGCCATCGGCACGCATCGCGCAAAACGCGCGAAGGCGGTTAGCGCCAATCCGCTCGATGAGATCCCCGGGATCGGACCGGGCCGCAAACGAGCCCTGCTCAGCCATTTTGGCTCAGCAAAGGCAGTGAGCCGTGCGGGCCTGCAGGACCTCAAAGCGGTGGACGGGATATCCGCGAACATGGCAGAGACGATCTATGCGTTCTTCCATGGTGACCGCTGAATGATCTGGACGATCCCAAACACGCTGACGATGGCGCGC
Organism: Pseudomonadota bacterium; assembly: GCA_039180675.1. Classification (GTDB taxonomy): domain Bacteria; phylum Pseudomonadota; class Alphaproteobacteria; order Rhodobacterales; family Rhodobacteraceae; genus Thermohalobaculum. Next base: position 47,521 of record JBCDDC010000020.1, read on the forward strand.
ATCCTCGCCGCGCCTATCGTTGGCGCGCTGGTCGTCCTCGGCGGGCTGGAAGCATCGATCTGGGCCTTCGTGATCTTTGTGATCGCCGCACTCACCGACTTTTTCGATGGCTGGTTGGCGCGCAGGCTGCAGATGGAAAGCGCGATCGGCCAGATGCTGGACCCGATTGCCGACAAGGTGATGGTGACGATCGTTCTCGCGGCCTTGCTGAGCCGGGAGCCGAACCAGAGCTGGCTTTTCCTGCTTCCCGCTTTCGTCATCCTGGCGCGTGAGACGCTCGTCTCGGGTCTGCGGGAGTATCTGGGCGACACCAAACTCAAAGTGACCATGCTCGCAAAGTGGAAGACCACGTTCCAGTTGACGGCGATTGCGGCGTTCCTTTTGGCCGATGCGCTTACGTCCGATGGAGCAATTGCGATGATTGCGCTCGCGACCCTGTGGCTTGCAGCGATCCTCACCGCGATGAGCGGATGGGACTACTTCGACAAGGGGATCGCCTTCATTCGCGAACGGGAGAGCGGTGGATGAACGTGCTCTACTTCGCCTGGATGCGGGAACGGATCGGCGTCGCCTCCGAAGAGATCGACACAAGCGAGATGACAACCGCCCGCGATCTGATCGAACACTTGAGATCCCGTGGGGAGGGCTACGCGCGCGCCTTCGAGAAAATCGGTGCCGTCCGGGTTGCCATCGATCAGGAGATGGGCACGCTCGATACACCGATCAGTGGCGCGCGCGAAGTTGCATTTTTCCCCCCTGTCACCGGAGGGTAGGCTGGTGGAGAACAGCCCAGAAGCTGCTCAGTTTTCGGTGAGCATCCAGACGTCGGATTTCGACAGCGCCCGGGAGAGCCGCCGCCTGACCGATGGCAACACTCAGATCGGCGCTGTGGCAAGCTTCACAGGCCTCGTTCGCGGCTCCGACGACACGGTCCGCCTGATGGAGCTGGAGCATTATCCCGGCATGACGGAGCGCGCGCTGGAGGGGATCATTAAGGACGCGCGCGCGCGCTGGCCCCTGGATGGCGTGAGGATCGTCCACAGGGTCGGCCCGCTGGAGCCAGGGGAGCAGATTGTCCTCGTGCTTGCAGCATCTCGGCATCGCGAGGCTGCCCTCGAAGCCGTTGCCTTCATCATGGACTTTCTCAAGACAAAAGCACCATTTTGGAAGCGAGAGGAAGGCCCGGACGGCGCGACATGGGTCGATGCGCGGGAGAGTGACGAGACAGCCGCTGCGCGCTGGAGCGGAAAACCCTAGGCGCTGCGAAAGATCACTGCGGTGTCTTCGCGCCCCCTTGTTCCTGCAACTCCTCGATCTCGGCCTCCAGCTCGGATATTCGCCGACGCGCATTGCCTAGCCCGGTCATGGCGGTCTCGGCATCAACCTTGGCCTCACGTAGCTGACTGGATAGTTCCGCCTCCCGGCCGTCGACTGCACCTTCCAGACGCGCGCGCATTGCATCAATCTCGGCCTTAAGCTCGCGCTCTTTCTTCGAAAACTCGGCCTCGGCCGACAGGCGCGCTTCTTCGGCCTGATCGCGCGCCTGATCGATGGTGTGCAGGCGGGTGGCCATTTCCGCGAGCTGCTCATCTTCGCTCCGCCGCGGGTTGATGACCCGTCCCCAAAGCCAGTGGAGCAGCCAGCCAACGGCAACGGCGCACGCCAGAACGGCGGAGATCGCGATCGCGAGTTGAGAGGAGGTCAGCATGGCGGGTTACTCGATCGCGTGGAATTCGATGCGGCGGTTGAGGGCACGGCCTTCCGGTGTCTCATTGGTGGCGATGGGGAAAGCCTCACCCATTCCGACCGCTTCGAGCCTCGTGTAGGGGATGCCAGCCGCAATCAGCGCATCCATCACCGCCTCGGCCCGGATCTGACTGAGACGCTGGTTCATCTCCTCCCGCCCCTGGCTGTCAGTGAACCCGGTCACCCGTATCCGGGCGACACTGCATCTTTGGTAGAGCGCACCGATACGCTCCAGAACCGGTCGGCTGATATCTTCGATTTTGGCCTCTCCGGGCTCAAAGTTGATGGGTTGTCTGGCGACCGCTGCATTGAGAGCAGCGAGGCAGGCCTCTTCGGTCAATGGGATCCGATCGATCAGCGCCGGAAGATCCACGGTAACCGCGGTCTCGACGATGTGCTGAGGAAGGAGGTTCTGTAGCTCTCTGTGAAGCTGCCCCACGGTTACCGGATCCGATGCAACACCCTGCAAGCTCAGTCTGCCTGCCGCGACCTGGGCAGAACCTTCTTCGAGGTCGGAAAGCCCTTCGATCGCGGTTTGCAGCGAGAGAAACCAATCGAGCGGCGAGGTTCGGTCGCTGAGCTTGATATCGGTCGTCAATTCCGACTTTGGTAGGACCGCGCGCGCAAAGATAACGAGCGCATCGCGCTGCTGCTCCCCCGACATCTTTCCCCTCAAAGTGAGGCTATCGCCATTCAGGGTGAGATCCATCCAGTATCCGGTCCTGGGAACGGCCACGACCGGGCCCGAGTCCCAGTACCGCGCATTCACACGAAACCGACCCGGAAGGCTGGCGTTCAGCTCTGTGAGGGCTGCATCGAACTGTTCAGGATCGGTGGGCTGCGCCGCTTCGAGGTAGACTTGAAGAAAAGACACGCGCAGCCGTCCCGCTGGAATTCGGTCAAGCGCCTCCAGTCCGGCCTCGATTGCTCCGGTCCAGTCCTCCCGCGGGCCGCCAAGGCCCTGGATGCAAACCCCGGAATGATCGACGGCACCAAAGCGGGCTAGAAGCTGGACAATACGATCACGCTCCGCAGCGCTACGCGCCGCGCATGTGGCAACGCGAAGGCCACCGAAGGTTTTGGAAACTGAGAACTCGAATGGCGCAATTGCGACCGGCGGCACGCGGATCGTCAGATCGAGCGCAACCTCGGATCCTGCAAGCACCAGGATCTCATTGCTGAAGGCCGAGCGCGCTGCCTGATCGGCAACGACCCCGTCGATCTTTATCTTCCCTGGCTCGATCTGCACGAACGCATTCTCGAGCGATGCAACAGCAAGCGCCGCAAGCTCCAGCTCCGGTCCCCAGGAAGGGCCCGGAGGCGCCGCTGTCTCCCCACTCAGATCATGCACGGAGACCTGCGGCAGATACGTCTCCAGAAGACCCAGGAAACCATTTCTCATGTCGGAGCCGTGAAACCGTCCCATAATCGTAAGCTCATCGGCGCCGCGGTGGAGTTGGACCAGCAACGGCTCGCGAACGGGAGGGGGCGTCAGAACTGCCGAGCTGTAGTCCACAACCCGGGAAATGGGCGCGACGGCGTTCGCGGTTCTGAGGGCGAGGTTTTGCGCCTCCAGGCTCGGCGCGCGGCCGTGGATCTCCAGCCGCAACCCGTCAGATTTCAGGCGAGCCCAGTCCACCTTGTTGATCTCAAGCCCATGGCGCACGCGATCGACCAGCAATCGCTCATAGCTCTCCGCGCCACGGACACCGCCGTAGTAGACGGCGACAGCTGTGGCGCAAAAGCAGATTGCAAATGTCAGTGCGCGCAGCATCTAAGAACAGCCGCTCCATCCTGAACCTTTGCTTCGGTGATTGCATGAACGAGACGGGCACTTCAAGATGAACGACCCGTAACGGACCCGCCGCATGACCCCTCCCAGAGTACACGATCCAGGCCGCATCATCGCCCATCGCGGCGCCAGCAGAGTGGCGCCAGAAAACACGCTCGCCGCATTTCGCATGGCGCGCGAGCAGGGAGTCCGATGGATCGAGTTCGACGTGACCCTCCTGGGCGATGGTTTGCCGGTCATCCATCACGACGCAAGCCTAGACCGATGTACTTCGCAAACTGGGCCACTCCTCACTCTGAACGCGCTCAGTCTATCGGCAGTCGATGCCGGAGCACGCTTTGGCGATGCGTTTCGTGGAGAGCCACTTCCCACGCTGGAAGCAACACTCGATCTGATCGAAAGCCTGGATCTCTATGCCAATCTGGAACTGAAACTCAACGATGCGGAGCCCGCTTCCCTAGCGCGCGCCGCGGCAAGCGCACTTGCTCAGCGTGACTGGGCGCGCAGCAGGATCGTGGTTTCCAGCTTTGACCATACCACTCTGGCACTCTTCCGGCAGCACAGCCCTGATCATCCGGTCGCCGTTCTCTGGCGTGATCCCCCCGCCGATTGGCGGGAGACGACCCGGCGGCTGAACGCATCCGGCGTTCATATGAACCATCGCTATCTGCGCATGGAGTTCTTGCAAGAAGTCCGCCGGGAAGGGCTGGATCTGAGAGTCTACACCATCAACGACCCGGATCTGATGCTTCCCTTTCGTGAACAGGGGCTGACCGGCGTGATCACCGACCATCCACCTCTCTTCACGGGCCTGCAGGACTGGCGCGACTGGTCGATGACTTAGACAGATCCGAACCGCTCAAGGATCTGGCGGATTAGATAGACGCACATGACGATCCCGATCAGCAGCCCGACGGGGAAGTAGATCCTCTGATCCAGGGCCTCCCAGCCAATATCCTGGCCGCGGCGGCGTGCGTAGATGATCCGGTGAATGATGATCCCGACAATCGAGATCAGAGCCAGGAGCATCAGCAGGCTGGGGATGTCGCGCGGCACGAAGAAGGGCACGAGCGCCGCGATCAACTTCATGTCACCGCCGCCTATCTTCCCATGCCCGAAGGTGAACAGGAGAAAGCCGCAGAAGAGAACGCCGACAGCGTAGCCGATACGCCAAAGATAGGTTTCGAGGGGTAGGCCCCACAGGCCCGTGACCAGAAAGGTGCCAAAGATGCAAAGCACGATCCAGTTCGGGATCTTGAGGTACTTGAGATCGAAATAGGCAGTGGCGACCATCAAGGGGACAAGCGCGACCGTAGCCGCGATCAGCGCTGGAGTCTCGAACATTCTAGTTTTCGACCTTGCCGTCCAAGGCCGCGAGTTTATCTGCCGCCCCCTGATAATGCTGCGGGTGAGAATCGACGGCGGCCGCGAAAAGCCCACGTGCGATCTTCGTCTCACCCTGGCGCGTGGCGATTACACCAAGATTGTTCAGGATCATCGCGCGCTCCTGATCGGTCATCGGCACCAGCGGCAGGGTAAAGTCACCCTGCATGCCCCGCACGATCGCGAGGTTATTCTTGGCGCTGAAGAGGCGAGAGTTGAATGATACTGCGCGTTTAAACGTCCTCTCAGCAGAATCGAGATCGCCGCGCGCCATGTAGCTGACGCCCCAGTTATTGAGAACCTGATCAGGTTTCAGGGCCAGGGTTTCTGCTTTGGTGTAAGACGCATCCGCAGCTTCCCATTGCTCCTTGCTGTCAGCTATCATCGCCGAAAGGAGATGCCTGCGAGACTGGTTAAAGCCGGATGGAAGCTGCCTGCTCGCGCTCTCGGCGGCCTCCCATTCACCGAGCCGGACTGCAACGAAACCGTATTCTAGCACATCGCTCGCCTGCGCCTGATCCAATGCGATTAGTTCTTCGTAGACACGGCTCGCTTCGGGGTAACGTTTCGCCCGCGCATAGGATATCGCAAGACCACGTCTGAAATCCGAGCGTTCCGGCTCGCGGGCGACCGCCGTCTCGAAATACTCGATGCTGAACTCAGGGTCTCCCGATGTGAGCAGGAGATCATTCAACCCAGCGTCGTCGATCACCGTGTCTTTGAGAGGAGACGATCTGCTCTTGAGCTGATCGTTTTCGCATGCCGCTATGATCAACAGCGACACGGCGGCGAGGAGCTTTGGCAAAGCTCTTTGCGTAGTGATCATCCTTCAGACTCCTGCTCGTCTGGTGCCGTTAGGGCTTCTCTTGATTGAAGAAGGTACTCGCTACTGCCTATCCTAAGCAACTGGTGGTCGATTGGAACGCCAAACAGGCCATCATCTGCCTGCTTCACCGCCAACTCGGCAAGGCGCAGATTATGTGCAGCCGTTTCGTTCGTGCCCGATGACAGGGCAAAGGCAAGTCGGAAGGCCTGTCGAGCCTCATGATAGTCCTTCTTTCGAAACAGCACGACGCCGAGATTGTTGTAGGCACTCTCAGATGTGTCCGAGAGTGCGACTGCGCGCCGGAAAAGCCGTTCTGCTTCGCCAAGCCGGTCCTGCGACTCTTCGATCATGCCCAGACCGATCAGGGCCTCCACATCGGCACCACCCTGGTTGATCGCTGACAGGAAATGAAAACGAGCGTCGCTGACGTTGCCGGCTTTCAGCGCGAGATGACCCTGCTCAACATGCTGCTCGGGCGAGGGCAAGCGCTTTGAAAGCGCCTGTGGCGCCAGCGGATCCTTCACACAGGCTGATAGGGACAGAAGAACGGAAACCGCAAGAACACCCGTTCGTCTGAAAGTACTGTCGCGGGGTTGCGGTGTTCCCATAGTGACCCTCTGGGGTCTATCCATTCAAGCCGGACAGCGAGCGGATGATCTGGATAAAGGACGGCCCGACCAGGATCAGGATAAGCGGCGGCACCGTAAACATCATCGTTCCGAGAGTCAGTTTCGTCGGCAGAACGTTCGCTTTCTCTTCTGCCCGCATCAGGCGTTTGTCGCGCATCTCAGCCGCATAGACACGAAGTGCCTGACTGACCGAAGTACCGAACGCTTGGCTCTGGATCAGCACGGTCACGAACGAACTGATATCGTTCACCGCGCAGCGTGATGCAAAATCCCGCAAGACCGCTGTGCGGTCCTTACCTGCCCGGAACTCATCGGTAACCACGCCTAGCTCCTCAGCGAGTGGTGAGGCCGAGAGTTTCATCTCCACGCCCACGCGCGCCATGGCCTGGTCAAGCGACTGGCCACCCTCGATACATACCAGCATCATGTCCATCGCATCGGGGAAGGCGTTCTCGATCTCCTCGCGCCGCACTTCGATCTGACGCTTGACCCAGTAGATCGGCAAGAAATAGCCGGCCAGACCAAAGACACCCGCAAAGAGAAGCGCGACAACAGGATCCGGATCCTCGGGTCTGATGAGGAAGACGAAGACCGCCACCATCATCAAAAGCACGCCCAGCCCGGCACGGGTGAAGAAGTAGATCCGGACCGCAGAGGCATCTTTGTAGCCCGCAGACCGCAGCATCTTGCGCGTGTCGCTTAGTTCTTTCTCATCGGTCGGCTCGAGATAATCGCCGAGCCCGGAAAGCTTCCCATCGTCGCCATCTACGCGCAGGGTAAGTAGATCATCGTCCCGCCGGGAGTCCGCAAACCCGAACCGCTCAAGCGGATCTTTCTTCTTTTTCAGAATGAATGGGAGCGTGATGAGAACGAATAGCACCCCAATGACGACGAGAGCGTAGAGCGGCGCGGCAGGACCGTAACTTTCGATCAGGGACGTCTCGAACTTCTCGAACAGACCCATTGCATCAGGAGATGCCTGGACCGGCGCCTCGGCCACCGGAGCGGTCCCAATCCCCTCCGCTGTCTCGGTCTCTGTCGTGACCTGATAGAAATACGCCTCACTCATCTCACACCTTGATGTTGACCAGAGCGCGCATGAACAGAATGTTGATCACGAGCAGGACGAAAGTTGCGATCGCGCCAGGTAGGAAGAGCGGGTGATCGGAGACGGAATCGTAGTAGTCGGGCTGCACCACCTGCACCAGGAGGAGTGCGACGATCGGAAAGACCGAGAGAAACCAGCCTGACCAGCGCGCCTCAGCTGTGATCGCCTTTACCTTCCGGAACAGTTTGAAACGCGACCGGATCACGCGGGACAATCCGTCGAGAACCTCAGCGAGATTACCACCGGATGTCGCTTGAATATTTATTGCAATGGCGAAGAACTTCAGATCCGGCACAGGGATCCGCTCTGCCAGCCGCTCCAAGGCATCGCTGAGTTGCATGCCATAGGTTGCCTCGTCGGCAATCAGGCCAAACTCGGTTCCGAGAGGATCTGCCATCTCACGTGCAACAATCCCGACGGCTGACGTGATCGGATGCCCAACCCTGAGCGAGCGGACCATAAGGTCGAGCGCGTCCGGAAGTTGCTCCTCGAAGGTTGCAATGCGTTTGCGCGCCTTGCCTCTGAGCTGCAGATAAAGCGCGCAGTAGCCGACGATGATTGCGACCGCGATCCTGATCGGACCCGATGCGCTCGTGAAGAACGTCAGCAGGATGAAGGAAACGACGATCAATGCCATGAGCGAGACGGCCATCATCATCGGCGAAATCGATATGTTTGCCAGCCGCGCATGCTCAAGGAGCGGGCCCAGCACCGGTATACGCGAGATCTTCTTGCCGGTCTCGCGCTCGGAACGCAGGATCGAAAGAACCTCTTCCGCGTCCTTGCCTTCCTGCAGCAGCGCGAGGCGGCGGTTGACCTTCTTCTCGCGCTTCAGCGTCTTGCCAAAGGCGATCAGGTAGACGCCCTCGACCATCATGAGGACGCCGACGAAGATCAGCGCATAGATAATCGGCTGGAACAGCATGCGTCGTCAGCCCCTTTGCTGTCAGAGATCCGGACGGAAAAGGCTCGTCGGAACCTCGTAGCCCCACTGCTTGAACTTCTCAGTGTACTGCGAACGGATGCCCGTGGCGACATATCTTCCGTAGATTTTCCCCTTGGCGTCCGTGCCTTCACGATCGAACTTGAAAATCTCCTGCATCGTGATCACTTCGCCTTCCATCCCGACAACCTCCGAGATCGACATCATCCGGCGCTTCCCGTCCGACATCCGGCTGACCTGGACGATCAGATCGATCGCCGAGGCGACGTTCGTCCGGACCGCTTTCAGCGGCAGCTCAATCCCGGCCATGCCGATCATATTTTCGATCCGGCCAAGCGCATCTCGCGGGCTGTTCGCGTGGATCGTCGTCATAGAACCATCGTGACCCGTGTTCATCGCCTGAAGCATGTCGATGACTTCTTCGCCACGACACTCCCCCACAATAATCCGGTCCGGGCGCATCCGGAGCGCGTTCTTCAGAAGGTCGCGGATGGTTACAGCACCGCTTCCCTCGATATTGGCGGGGCGGCTCTCCATCCGGCCGATATGTTCCTGCTGGAGCCGGAGTTCCGCTGTATCCTCGATCGTCACGATCCGCTCATCGTTCGAGATGAATGACGACAGCGCATTCAGAGTGGTCGTCTTACCAGAACCCGTACCACCTGAGATCAGCACGTTCAGCCGGCAGCGGACGCAGGCGTGTAGGAAAAGCGCCATCTCTTCTGTGAAGGCGCCGCCCTCGATCAGCTTCTCGACCGTAAAGGGCGCCTTGGCAAATTTCCGGATTGAGAGAAGCGGGCCATCGACCGCACAGGGTGGCACCATCGCGTTGACACGGGAGCCATCGGCGAGACGGGCGTCCACCCAGGGCTGGCTTTCATCGACCCGGCGTCCAACTGCCGCGACGATCTTATTGATCACCCGCATCAGGTGCGGGTTGTCCTTGAACTGCACATCGCTGAGTTCAAGCTTACCGCCCCGTTCCACGTAGCATTGGTTGTAGGTGTTCACGAGGATGTCCGTTACCGACTCGTCTGCAATCAGCGGCTCAAGCGGACCCAGACCCGTGACCTCGTGAACCAGATCCTTGACCAGCTTTTCGAGTTCCTGACGGTTGAGAACCAGATCAGACTCGACCAGCTCCTCGCGGACGATGTCGTGAATCTCCTGACGGAGCTCCGCCTCGGTCACTCTTTCGATGACCGAGAGGTTAAGGGTGTCCAGGAGCTTCGTGTGAAGATGCACTCGCAGGTCGAGGAGACGCTTGCGCCGTTTTGCATCATTGATCGCTTCGTCCGACATGGCCGCACGAACTGGCTGCGTACGGGATGCGATCAGTTCTTCCACATTCGTATTCTTAGGTGCAGCGGGCACCTGCGCTTCCATCGTGGGTGCTTCTGCTGTAGCGGCCGGGCCGCGCTCTTCCGGCGCTGGGCTTGGCTCGGGTTTCTCGGCGGCGCGAGGGCCACTCTGTGTTTCACGGATCCGACGAAACATCTCGAACTCCTCCTGGGTTCAGAGCATCACTTTTTCAGCTCTTCTCCGGCGCTTTGGCCTCCACCTCCTCGGATGCAAGCACCTTCTGCGCGATCTTGGCGATTTCTCGCCGCAAGGGGTTGGTCTTGGCCGCTTCTGCGAGCGGCACACCCTGATCGCATGCATTGATGACCTGCCGCCCACCATCCGGCAGCAGGAAAGAAAAATCGAGACCGAGCGATTCGGCGACTCGCTTCACCCGCGCCTTGCCCGACAGATCTGTCAGGCCCGGTGCACGGTTGAGAAGGAAGACCAGTTTCTCCAGCCCCATATCCTCAGACTTCAGCGTTCGGATGAACCTGAACATGTTCTGCGCCGAGCGCATATCGATTTCCATGACCGCATGGAACTCGTCTGAGGCGTTATAGACCTGCTCGGACCAGCTCATGAGCGCCTGCGGCATATCGATGACCACATAGTCGAACATATCACGCGCGTGGTTGATGATTGCGCCCACGTCGTTTGGCGAGACGATGTCGAGCGGCAAGGCATCGCGCGGGGCCGTCAGAACGTGAAGACGGTCATTGTAGGTCGAAAGCGCCTGCGTCAAACCGGTCTGGTCAAGCGTCGACGCCTCTGAGACCAGCTCGTAAACAGCCTCGCGCCGCGGGACGTCGAGGAAGGTCGCGACCGATCCGTACTGGAAGTTGAAATCCATCAAAACAACACGGCGACCGTCGCGGCGGACGAGATTGGCAAGTTCCCAGCTCAAGTTCACTGCGTAGGTGCTCGCACCGACGCCACCGGCTGCTCCATAGACGGTGAGGACCTTGCCTTTACGAACGACCTTTCCACCTGCAGTGGGGACCCCTCGACCCCCGCTCGCCCGAAGCAGCCGAATGCGGTTGATCGATTCGGCAAGAGCACCCTCGGGCTCCGGGTAAGGGGCGAATTCCGCAACGCCCTCCCGCAGGAGTTGGTGCATCGTGCGAGGAGAAACTTCGCCGCATACGAGCAGAACAAGCAATTCCGCCTCGCGCGCGAGGCGGACTAGCTGGGCAGAGGCCTCGACGGACTCCGGGTCGTCGGAGCCAAGTGTTACGATCGCTATCGTCCGCTCACTCTCGGCGCTTTCCAGAGCTTCAGGCGCCTCGTTTAGCGAGACCTCAAGCCATTGATCGGCGCCAAACTCGACATCGAGTTCCTCAGCGAGCTGGTCGATCTCCGCAAACCCGTCCGCGAAGACCAGCGCTTCAGGGACGCTTTCCTCGGTCTCGCGTCTAAATGACAAGGCCATTCTGTTCATGTCCGTTTCGTTCTCATTTGCTGGTGATTTTGCCAGAAGCGCACTGGGCACCTGCCAGAAGCGCGCTTTGCAGCGCGAGCACGAAACCGGAAAACACAGCAGTTGCGGAAAGATCAACCGAAGTCAGGTTTGGGTCAAGTGATCCGTACGTCGTAATCCGGAAGCCTGGGAAATGCGTCAATGCACACGCTGCTTCTGGCGCATACCGGTGACTCCAGACCGGCACAACCTTCGCATCGTCTGAGAATCGGCACATCTCAACTACCTCCCGCTCTCGGCGACCCAATTGCCAATCGTCACCGACCGCACAGTCGATCATATCGCGTGTAATTTACGTGAACGGCGCGATTCCCGCCCAAGCACCACGAGTGTTACATTCCAGATATGGCACAATCTGGACAGCTATGTGGCCGAAGGGGTCCGCAATCAGGTTGCAGACCCCGAACTTGACAGGAAGTCAGCCCCCGACGTCCCCGGTCTCAGCCTCGTCGGCTGTAAAGCCGCCGCGCTGATAAATATCGTAGATCCGAGCGGCGACCTCACCGTCCAGCCCGTCACCCACGTATCCGCGCTCAAAACCAGCTACCGTCGTAACGGTACGGCGGTTGCGCAATTCGCGATCTTCGGTCTGCACAACAGGTTCCGACTCGCCTTTCGACTCGACGGCATCGAGACGCTTACGACTGATGCCCTTGCGCGACAGGTAAGCAACCACAGACCGCGCTCGGCGAAGGCCAAGCCCGTCATTGTACCGCTCGCTGCCGACCAGATCGGTATGGCCGATGACAGTCATCCGCACGCCTGGATGCTCTTTGAGCCATTTCACCTGCGTGTCGAGAGCCCTTCGCGCAGCACGGTCCAGGCTGGACCTGTCAAACTCAAAGTTCACTGTGTCCTGTGTCTCGGCAGCGAAGTCGATTGCCAGGTTGCGCAGGCGTGCTTCTGGATCACCATAAGCAATCTGCGTGAAGTTGTTTTGGTTAACAGCGGTGCCGTAAACAGAGAGTTCGGGGGAGACCCCGGCTTCTTGGGTGCAGGCGCTCATCAGAAAACCGCCTGCAAGGATGATCGAGAACTTTAGGTAGCGCATTTTATCACTCCACCACATATCCATAGTCTCCATCAAACCCCTGGCCGGCAACTTGGCGGCCAGCAGGCGTTAGAACCTCGGTCTTGCCAAAGAAGAACAAGTCGAACTCATTCGGTATGCCTATGCGGTCAGTTGGCAAAGACAGCTCATTTTCATCATCTACAGGGACGACCAGGCTCGCGGTGATGACAATCACGAACTCGCTGTCCCCGCGGGTGAATGAAGTCGAACGGAAGAGCGGTCCAAGGACCGGCAGATCGCCAAGCAACGGCACTTGATCGATCGTGTCGGTGAATGAGTTCTCAATCAGGCCGGCGATCGCAAAGCTCTGGCCGTCACGTAGCTCAACCACTGTGGTTGCGCGCTGAGTGTCAAAACCAAAAACCGTTACTCCTTCGACATCTGATGTGACCCCCGGATCAACGGAAGAGACCTCCGCCGACAGCGAAATGTTTATGAGATCTTCATCGACGACCGTGGGCACGAAGTTCAAGCTTACGCCAACATTCTTAAATTCGACAGAAACCGTACCGTTGTCCGAGTTGACTGTCGGAATTGGAACCTCTCCACCAACCAGCAGCGACGCCTCTTCGCCAGACAGAGCCACGATGTTCGGCTCCGCCAGACTCCGCGCGAAGCCCTTCGACTCAAGTGCGTTGATCCTTAGATCGAAAAGGAAGCTGTCAGTAATCGAGAAAAGCGCGCCAAGGCTGCCAAATCCGACGATCGGATCGAACAATGTGCCGATACTTGGGCCGCCAAGATTCCCGGGAGTTGGACGAAGAGCCTCCTCAGCCGTATCTAACTGATCGCCGGTGGTCCCATCGAAGGCCGCATTTCCAGATGTAGCGCGGAACTGAGTGCTTATTCCCAGATCTTTTGCGGCGTCCCGGTCTACCTCGGCGATCTTTGCGCGCAGATTGACCTGTTGAGTGCCGCCAACCGTCATCATGTTTGTGACTGCATTGCCCGAGTAGGCTCGTGCGAGTGCCATTGCCTTGTCGATCTTTGCTTTGCCGGAGACCACGCCTGAGAGCACAAGACCGCCACCAGCAGTTCGCACCTCAATGGGCTCGCCGGGAAGAAGCGTGGTCAAGCGAGCTTTGAGTTCGCCTAAATCGGGCTGCACGCGGATCAGAACGTTCGTGATTAGCCGTCCGCCCTCTCCGAGCAGCGTCAGTGTTGTAGCACCGCGCGCTCGGCCAAAGATATAAAGTGAGCGATCGGACAGCGGCGATACATCCGCAATCTCTGGCTGAGCAACCGAGACCTCGGTAAAGGCTTCAGCGCTGTCAATGACCACAGCCCGATTGATCAGTACCGAGATGTCGTTGGACGCAAGCCCACGGGCGACGCGAAGCACGCTTTGAGCGCTCGCCTCCGTGGCAACGATGGCGTTGGACGCCATAATCGCAACTGCTGTGAGACAAATCCCCAAGTATCTCATGACGATAGGTCCTTTTTGGTTTCCCCCTAGGAGCCGCTTGGGAAGCGGTCCGACGATGCACGAAAAGCCATCCAGACGCATAAGAACCTTAAACGGTCCGAAAATCAATATCTTATGAAGCGTAGCTGACTATCAGCTTAAGACTGCTAAAAGCCCGTTAATCTACATCAACGTCTTGGACTTCTGCACCCTTACGAACCCTTACGGTGTTTCGCTCCTGAACCGGAGCTTTTTCCTCGACGATCCCGAAGAGATCGTTTGTCGTCATCGGCACAAGCTGTTCAGGGTTTTTGATCGGTTCGTTCACACCGCGAAGTGCAAGCGAAAAAGTGCCCGTTGTCTGTGCAATGGTCAGACGTTGCACATCAACAGGATCGACCTGGATCGTGGCAAACCGCCCGATCTTCGCGCCACGCTCGGATGCGCTGGTTTGCTGATCGATCGCGATGATCTCAACATCCTGCATAAATACTTGGGTAACGGTCTGCCCGTCCACTTTGCGGGTCAGAAGAAGATCGACCCGATCGCCAGCCTGCACGAAACCTGCAACAGAGGTCTGCGCACTGATGTTGAAGGAAAAAGCTCGCTTGCCCTCGTCGAGTTGAAACGCCAAGCGCGGCGCCTCTCCTAACTCCGTAACATTCTCTGACGTCAGAGGCTCGCCGGCGTTGATGGATTGTATCGCCGTTCGGCGCTCTTTCTTGTCACCAACGAACTCCTCGTAATTCGTGAAAGCGCCTTCGGGAAGAGATTCGGTCGGCCAAGACGCCCACTTCACTTGGTTCAATTCTATCTGATGTCCAAACTTCATATCGCTCAAGGCGACAATGACCTGAGTGGTCGACAACTCATCTCGCTTCTGTTGAGCGAGTGCAGCCTCATATCGCTCGAAAAACTTAAATGCATAGAAAGCGCCAGCACCAGCAAGTGTGACGCCTATCACAAACACGATGACAGCGACTATTCTCATGCCGCTCCTTTAGCCAAAAAGAAAGACGCCCGCAACAGCGGGCGTCTTGGTCGTCGCTCGATTACGAACCAGCTGCTGGGTTCAGGTCGGGAGCTTCACCGATATTAACACCAGAGCCAGCAGTGCTGAGCGAGCTGTTGATGCGCTCGACAAGCGGCTCAACACCATTGTTAAAGATGCCGTAAACCAGCGCGATGGCCAAGAGCAGGATGCCTGCAGTCAGGGCAACCCAGTCGATGGTGACCGCACCCGCTTCGTCACGGATGAAGTTTTTGAAGTTAGTCATTTGAACCCTCCAGACGTTCAAAGTTTGACATTCGAGGCTATTCTGAACCCCAAGACGTTTGCATCTCTCCCTCGCGGGCAAATAGTTCGATGCGCACACCCCTCTGACGCATTTCGTATAGCACCAATCGGCTGGGTAAAGAAAGAAAGATGGAAAGAAAAACCGAGATAATATCGCTTTCTTCGGCGTTTTCCGTAGAATACGGCAAATCGCAGGCGGCGGGGAGTGCCAATGGGGAGTGAATTTGCAAGAATACGGCTGAATTGTGGCAAGATCTTCATATTTGCCATATTTGCAGGCCCTCTTCTTTGGGGAATCAGTTTTGATTCGATCGCCGAAGCCGGGATTTTGAAGAATGGCGTTCGGGTCGGTGACCGCTCCAAGATGCATATCGTCAAACCCCCTTCTAAGGGCGCCCGCAAACGGATCCGGGTGCCGGGGCAACCCTCCCCAGGGTCGAGACTTCCCTCGAGACCAAGCCATGCCTGGTTCTGGGAGACGATGGATCCCAAGGGCCCTGGCGCGCAGGAGCGCTATGCGCAAGCGCTGGATCTGATCCGAGACCGGCGAGCGAGCGGTCAGGCGATCATTTCAGTTGATCGGGTCGCCTACATCTCGGAACGCTGGCGCGATCAGATCAGCGAGGCCGCACGCAAGCACCAAATCTCCGAGATCCTCATCTTGGCGGTCATCACCGCCGAGTCGCGTGGCAAGCCCAAGGCGAAGAGCCCCAAGGGCGCTCAGGGTCTCATGCAGCTGATCCCGGCAACGGCTCGGCGGTTCGGCGTAACCGACAGCTATGATCCGGCGCAAAACATCGATGGCGGGTCGGCATATCTTGCATGGTTGCTCGACCGGTTCCAGGAAGACGTGCTGCTCACCCTTGCGGGCTACAATGCCGGAGAGAACGCGGTCGCCAAACACGACGGTGTACCGCCATACCGGGAGACCCGCGACTATATTCCGATTGTCTTTGATGCGATTGCCGCCGCGGAGACTCTATGCCTCGTCGCACCCGAAGGTCCGCGGAGAGCATGCCTCTGGCGAGACGGTGCCGGGTCCTGATCAGACCAGCGTCGCCTCCGTGGCAGCCTTGACGTCATCCGCGGAAACCTCAGGCGCGTGTTCGACGACCGAAAGACCACCCTCCACGACATCGAAGACGCCGAGGTTCGTGATGATCCGGTCAACAACCCCGGCGCCCGTCAGCGGTAGAGTGCAGGATCGGAGCAGCTTCGACTCACCCTTCTTGTTGGTGTGGTCCATGATCACCAGCACACGGCCGACCCCCGCGACCAGGTCCATGGCGCCGCCCATTCCCTTGATCAGCTTTCCGGGGATCATCCAGTTTGCGAGATCACCGTTCTCGGCCACTTCCATCGCACCAAGGATCGCGAGATTGATGTGGCCACCCCGGATCATCGCAAAACTGTCGGCAGAGGAAAAATAGCTCGTCCGATCCAGTTCCGTAATCGTCTGCTTGCCGGCATTGATCAGGTCCGGGTCGATTTCTTCTTCCGTCGGGAATGGTCCCATGCCGAGCATCCCGTTCTCGGATTGCAAGGTAACGTCCACGCCGTCGGGTATGTAGTTTGACACCAGCGTCGGTATCCCGATGCCGAGGTTCACATAAAATCCGTCTTCCAGTTCCTGCGCCGCGCGGGCAGCCATCTGATTGCGGTCCCAAGGCATCTGTTTGCTCCTCGTTGATCGCCCCGGTTCACGGCCGTGCCGCTGCGCGCCCGGGGGGTGGGGGGGGGCGGGCGGCGGCTCGGGCGTGAACCGGGCCCGTGCCTTCTCAAGCTGCGCGGATGGTCCGCTGCTCGATGCGCTTCTCGTGGTTACCTTTGATGACACGCTGGACGAAAATGCCGGGCGTGTGGATCAGATCTGGGTCCAGGCTTCCTGTGGGGACCAGTTCTTCCACCTCCGCGACCGTGACCTTGCCTGCTGTCGCGCACATCGGATTGAAGTTCCGGGCCGTCTTTCGATAGATCAGGTTACCCTGCGCGTCACCCTTCCACGCCTTGACCACTGCGAGGTCGGCAACGATGCCGCGCTCGAGAATATATGTCTCGCCGTCGAACTCCTTGTGTTCCTTGCCTTCTGCGATCTGCGTGCCAGCGCCAGTCTTGGTATAAAAGCCCGGTATGCCCGCACCCCCCGCACGCAATCTCTCGGCCAGCGTTCCCTGGGGGTTGAACTCGATCTCCAATTCACCGGAGAGATACTGTTGCATGAAGAGATCGTTCTCACCCACGTAAGAGCTGATCATCTTCTTGACTTGGCGGTCTTGCAAAAGAAGACCCAGCCCGAAATCATCGACGCCCGCATTGTTTGATGCGACCGTCAGATCCTTCACGGCAGACTCTTTGATCGCAGCGATCAGATTCTCAGGAATCCCGCAGAGACCGAAGCCGCCAGCGGCAATCAGCATCCCGTCGAAAAGGAGGCCGTCCAGCGCCTCCGAAGCTGTGTCGAATACCTTTTTCATGGATGAGCGCACCGCCTCCGATCTGCTGGCCCTGATCGCGGTGCAACATAGTGGCGATCCGATCCCGACGGCAAGCGTCTTTCGCGCTGGTTAGCGCTCCGAACCCGGTGCCGGAAGCTCCACCGGTTCCGATGCATCGGTAACGCTTAGATCTGGAAGCGATATTCCCTTAATGCTGTCGCTCGGCGAGCGGAGAAGCCCGGTGTCGCGCGGCTGTTCAAGAAGCCAGAACAGCAGATTGTCACCGAAGACCGGATTCTTGGTCAATTCGACATGTTCATCCGGCAGGAAGAGCACCGTGTCGAACCGCAGCGGGCTCTTGAGACCGGCGACATATTCATTGCCCTGACGTTCGTCCAAAAGCACCGATGTACGCAGAACCACACCGTCCCCTTCCTCCACCCCGTCGAGTGTGAAGACGCCGGTCGCCGGGTCCACGACCGCGCTTGACGGTGTTTCAAAGCCGCCGCCGACCACCAGGAACATGTCGAGATGTGGCGGCTTTTGCGCCCACCGGTCCATTGCCTGATGGAAACGTTCCGCCCGCAACAACATGCGCGCCTGGTGGCGAAGCGCGATGTCCCGCCGAGCGGTCGGGTCGATGACGTCGGGCAGCAACCAGCTTAAAAGCGGCTCCGCATCCGCGCCCGCCATCGCCCAGCGGTTCGCCTCCCATGTTTCGGGTTCATAGATGTTGGGCCCTTTGCCCAACGCGCTGCCCAGAAACTGAACGCGGTTATGCCGGTCGCGCGGCATCAGCTGCCAGGTCGATGCGTGGGTCGCGAGCAGCGGCGCGCTGTAGACAGGTTGAAGCGGCCCGAGTTCCTTGCCGTTGATAAGATTGTCCATCGCGACGATGGAACCCGCATTGGGCGACGCGACGATAACCACCCGGTTGAAATGCTCCGCGCCCGCCCATGTGATCGGCGGCAGGCTGCCCTTGTCAGTCAGATCTGCCGGGCCGTGCATGAGGTAATACCTCGCGATCAGCCCACCCATCGAATGCGCCAGCAGGTCGAACGTGACATCTTCGACATCGACCTTCTGCCCTGTCAGCCGGGTCCGTTGATCGGCAACGAATTGCTTTCGCTGCAGCACAAAGAGGTGGAACTCCTGGGCAAGGGTCACCAGGTCCCGCCGCCAGTCATAGTCGAAACGAAAGGCAGTCGCCGGATCCTGCTCTTCTAGCGCCGCGTAGTCGTGGAAGGTGGGCGAGACGATATCCGTATAGTCCGTATCGGCATTCTGCGGTGTCGCGCCCGGCTCGACCTTGAAACCACCAAAACCCAAGGTGCGGCGCACACCGCCGTAAACTTCCAGATCAATCGGCAGACCAAGAATTTCGGCCCGCGCGGTGTCGAGCACACCGGCTGCGCGGACCATGTCCTTTTGCTCGGCGAAAGGCTCACCGTTCGCGATCAGCGGCAGCGCAATGAGGCGCGCCTCTTCCGGGTCGTCGGGGTCGGCCGACAAACCGCGGCTGCCGCCACCCCAGACAATCGTTCCAGTGGCGGAGTCGATGAGGCGGGAGCCAAGCGTGCCTGGGATGGTAATGAGCGGCCGACGCAACTCGCCGCCACCGGCCTCGGCAACACCGCTGTAGATTTGTGCAAGATCCGGGGACTTCGCCTTGGGCGAACAGGCCGCAATCGCGAGCGCAATCAGAAAAACCGTTGCGATCCTGCAGAGCCACCGGGAACCCTGATTATGCGAAGCTGAATTTGAAACCGCCGACAACATCTTCTCGCTCACTTCAAGCCGGGATGACAGCACCGGGATTGAGGATACCGGCGGGATCAAGCGCGCGCTTGATCGCCCGCATCGCCGCGAGGCACCCCGGGTCACCATATTTCGCCAGATCATCGATTTTAAGCCGACCGACACCGTGCTCGGCCGAAACAGACCCATTCATTTCGTGAACCAACTCGTGAATCCGCTCCTTAACCTCCACACGCAGGTTATCATATTCTCCCCGGGTCCGGCCAATCGCCGGGAACACATTATAATGCAGGTTCCCGTCACCAACGTGGCCAAAGCAGTTGATCACCAGGGAAGGATCGATCGCGGCAATGGTGCGAAAGCCCGCGTCGATGAAGCGCGAGAGGGACGACATCGGCAGCGAGATGTCAGTTGAGACGATAGCACCGACCTTTCGGTTCGCCTCGGGTATCGTCTCGCGCATCCACCACATCGCCTGACGTTGCGCCTCGGAGCTCGCGATCACACCATCTGTCGCAACCCCCTCAGCGAACAGATCCGAAATTGCGTTTTCAAAGAGCGCGCTGAGGCCACCATCCTTCGGGCCAATGACCTCAATCAGGACACGCCACTCCGGATCGCCGGGCAGCGGGTCGGAGAAGCCATTATTGAAGCGCCTGAGAAAATCGATCCCGCACCTATGAATGAGTTCGAAGGCCGTGATCTCGTCGCCGAGGCGGTCTTTTACCGCATGCAGGAGCATCAGCCCGGAATGCGGATCGGGGACGGTGACCATGGCCGTCACGGTCTCACCGGGTTTGGGAAACAGCTTCAGAGATGCAGCAGTGATGACGCCAAGCGCGCCTTCGGATCCGATCAGCAGGTTCCTGAGATCAAGACCCATGTTGTCCTTTCTGAGCGTTCGCGTTCCCTCCATGACGGTGCCGTCAGCCAGCACGGCCTCGATATCCAGGACAAGATCGCGGGCGTTGCCGTAGCGCAAGACCTGCACCCCGCCGGCATTTGTCGCGAGATTGCCGCCGATCCGGCACGTCCCTTCGGAGGCGAGCGAAAGGGGAAACAGCCGGTTTACGTCATCGGCTGCCTGCTTGATGTCTGCGAGGATGCACCCCGCCTCGGCGATGAGCGCGCCGTCATCGGGCAGCACGGCCCGCAGGCGATCCATCCGCTCCAGTGACAACAGGATCGGCAGCGGCCCGTCGGGCTTGGTTTGGCCACCGACCAGTCCCGTGCCGCCCGAGATCGGGACAACTGCGACCCGCCGCTCCGAACAGAAGCGCAGCAGGTCCGCGACCTCCACGGTCGCTCCGGGCTTCGCAACGATGGCGGCCGTTCCCTGCCACTGATCGCGCGGCTCGACCAGATAAGGCGCCAGCGCGTCGCCCCCTACCACGTTCTTCTCGCCGACAATTGAGGTGATCCGTTGGAGATCGGCATCCGTCGGGTCGTTCAGCATGGTCTGAGTTAGCCTACTCGTTGACCGGGACCGTGTAGTTCAGGCCAAGGCGCCCGCCATCGGCATAAACGGTCTCTCCGGTCATGTAGGTCGAAAGGTGGGAGGCGAGGAAGACAGCGATGTTGCCGATTTCCATTGGCTCCCCCGGCCGGCCCATCGGCGTTCGGGACATGATCGTCTTCATCTTCTCGGGGTTCGAAGCAATCGAGGCGAACATCTCTGTCGCAATCGAGCCGGGGCCGATGGCATTTACCCGGACACCTTCCGTCGCGAGGCGGATGCCGAGAGCCTTGGTCCACTGCCGTATGCCGCCCTTCGAGATCACGTAGGGAGCAATCTCCGGGATTACGATGGAATCCTGGCAGGACGACATGTTGATGATAGCGCCGCGCTGTCCATGGGCATCAGGATCCTGACGCATCATCTGGCGCGCGGCGAGCTGGCCCGTGAACAGAACGCCCTTCATGTTGACCGCCATCACCCGCTCGTAGTCCGCCTCGTCAAGCTCCAGCGGATCGCAGGCATGGACGATACCGGCATTGGCGACCGCGATATCCACTCTTCCATGCGCAGCGACCGCTGCGTCGATGAGCGCCTGGACATCGGCTTTCTGCGTGACGTCGCAGCGCATGTAAGTGCAGCCTGAACCCAGGGCTTCTGCCGTTGCCGCGCCCTTGTCGTCGTTGACGTCGGAGATCAGGACCTTCGCCCCCTCGCGCAGAAACGCCTCTGCGCAGGCTCTGCCCAGGCCGCCAGATGCTCCGGTCACAACCGCGATCTTGTCTTTCAAGAGCATAAAGTCCCCCAACTCTTTATCTGATCCGCTAGAGCCCGCTTGATCAAGATGACACACAGTGATGGCATCGTGAATATCCGATGAGATCCTGGATCTGGCATGCACCTGCCGCTGAAAACGGCCAACCGAACGGTGCCCGGTGCCCGGGCGAAGTGCAAGAGCAGGCGATCAGTCTTCCAGCATGCGCTACGCTGCACGCTCATGAGCCAGAAGAAACAAGGTGCCTCTGCAGGTTGTTGGCATCTGCTGCTCCGCAACGGGCTGACCGAACAGGCCCGATCGTGTAGGCAGTTGGCTGTCCAGCTCTGGAGAAACCGCGCTATGCCCAAGCTCGTCACAATCGACCACCCTCTTATCGAACACAAACTGACCCTTATGCGGGATCGGGAAACGCCAACCGCCGTCTTCCGGCGCCTGTTGCGTGAGATCTCGATGCTGGCCGCCTATGAGGTGCTGCGCGACCTCGATCTAGAGGAAGTCGCAATTGAAACACCGGTCGCACCGATGATTGCCCGCAAGCTCGCGGGCAAGAAGCTCTGCTTTGTATCCGTCTTGAGGGCTGGAGACGGGCTCTTGCAGGGTCTTCTCGATCTCGTACCCTCGGCGCGGGTTGGCCATGTCGGCCTCTATCGGGACCCGGAGACGTTGGAGCCGGTCTCGTATTACAACAAGCTGCCAGACGACATGGCACACCGCACGACCATAGTCGTCGATCCTATGCTAGCGACCGGCGGATCTGGAGCCGCCTCCGTCACCGAAGTGAAGAAGCTGGAGAGCCGGGACATCCGCTTTCTAGCCCTCGTCTCGGCGCCTGAAGGTGTGGAGGTCTTCCACCAGGCGCATCCCGATGTCCCTGTCTACACCTGCGCGCTCGATGAGAAGCTGAACGAAAAGGGTTATATCGTGCCCGGTCTCGGCGATGCCGGAGACAGGCTCTTCGGCACGAAATGATCAGGCTGCGATCGCCTCACGAGCTCCTCTGAACACCGCCTCGAACATATCGGCCGTCAAACGGCCAGTGTTGGTGTTGTAACGCGAGCAGTGATAGCTGGCGCGCAGGGTCAGATCGCCAATGCGAGAAACGGCGCCGTGACCAAACGGATGCGCGGCAACCCGTCCGCCCAAGGCTCGAACGGTCGAGTCGTGAGCGATCTTGCCCAGAGTGATGATCTGCGTCAGCCGGGGCAGGGCATCGATCCGCGCTTTCAGGAACGGACGGCAGGCATTGACCTCGGCGCCGACCGGCTTGTTCTGCGGCGGCACGCACCGCACGGCGTTGGTAATCATGCAGTCGGTCAGCGCCAATCCGTCATCCGGGCGCGCATCGAAAGCATCGTTGGAGAAGGCAAACTTGGCGAGGGTCGGATAGAGCAGGTCACCTGCCCAGTCGCCTGTGAAGGGCCGACCCGTCCGGTTCGCACCGGTCACGCCCGGCGCAAGACCGACAATCAGCAATGAAGCATGATCATCGCCAAAACTGGGCACAGCACCGTTGAACCAGTCGGGATGGGTAGTTTCGTTCGCCTCTCTATAGGCGACGAGGCGTGTGCAGAGCGAGCAGTCTTTTGGGGCTTCTGGCGGGATAGACGCCTGATCAGGCGTCTGCATCCTCGCCGCCCTCGTACTCATCTTCCGGCATGGCGGATTGCGGACGCGGCGGGCGGCCGATCACGTCCTTCAGATCTTCGAGCTCGATGAAGTTATCGGCCTGGCGGCGCAGGTCATCGGCGATCATTGGCGGCGATGAGCGGATCGTTGAGACGACTGAGACACGCACGCCCTTGCGCTGAACCGCCGCGACCAGAGACCGGAAGTCGCCGTCGCCCGAAAACAAAACTATATGCTCAACGTTGTCGGCCATCTCCATGGCATCGACGCAGAGTTCGATATCCATGTTGCCCTTGATCTTCCGCCGGCCGGTTGAGTCGGTGAACTCCTTCGCAGGCTTGGTCACGAGAGTGAAGCCATTGTAGTCGAGCCAGTCGACCAGGGGGCGTATCGGGGAGTACTCTTCGTTCTCGATGAGTGCCGTGTAGTAGAACGCACGCACCATCTTGCCACGGCGCATGAACTCTGAGCGGAGCAGCTTGTAGTCGATATCGAAACCGAGCGCTTTCGTGGCCGCGTAGAGATTTGACCCGTCAATGAACAGCGCAAGCCGTTCGTCACGATAAAACATAGAGTGTCCTCAGAATTCCCAACTCTACTCGCTTACATGTAAATCTTGACCGTAGCGAACGAGTCGTGTTGCTGCCGCATCGACGTCTCTATAGGACCCTAATCCACTAAATCCAACTGATAAATGAAGATCTGATGACGGATTTCGCGATTGCATTCGGGGCAAATCTGCCGTCGGGAGAGCTATCTCCGATGGAAAATCTCAATCAGGCGTTGAAAAAACTCTGCGATTTCAGATCGATCCAGTTCAGGCGGCGCTCCAGGTGGTACCGCAGCCCGGCCTATCCGCCCGGATCAGGGCCTGACTTCGTCAATGGGGTCGCGATATTTTCCGGAGACCTCGCGGCTTACGAGGTTCTGGAAATGCTGCACCAGACGGAGGGGATGCTCGGGCGGGAACGCGAATGGCGCTGGGCGCCCCGGGTCTGCGATCTCGACCTTCTCTTCGCCGACCAGCAAATCTTGCCCGACCGCGCGACTTGCCTTGATTGGATCGAATTGGACCGGGGCAAGGCTCAGACGGTCGAACCCCCGCATCTCATCCTGCCCCACCCCCGCTTGCAAGACCGGGCCTTCGTTCTGGGACCACTTCACGAGATTGCACCTGATTGGATACATCCTGTGACAGGCCTCAACGTCGACGAAATGCTTCGCCGATTGCCAGACGTTGAACTTCAACAGCTTGAGCCGATTGAGGAATGAAGCCTTGCAATGCGTGTTCCCGCGGCCTATTTGTCGCGCTCTTCGAAGATAAACCCGATTGGAGCAACGCCGATGGCTCGCGTTACCGTTGAAGATTGCGTCGATAAGGTTCCGAACCGTTTTGACCTTGTCATGATGGCCGCCCACCGTGCGCGCACTCTGTCATCCGGTGCGCCGATTACGATCGACCGTGACAACGACAAGAACCCGGTCGTAGCACTGCGCGAGATCGCGGATCAGACCCTCACTCCCGAAATCCTCATGGAAGAGGCGATCGAGAGCAATCAGCAGCACATCGAGGTGGACGAGCCTGAAGAGGACAACATGGCGCTTCTGATGGGTGGCGGGATTGAGGATCAGCGCGCACCCGTCGCAGATGACCTCGACGAAGAGAAACTGCTTCGCGCTCTCATGGCCGAGCAGGGCAAATGATGTAACGCCCTCCCTCGCCGGAGGGCGGAGGAGACCAGTCCCGTGATCCGTCAGTTCGAACTTGTCGAGCGGGTGCGGGACTACAACCCCAACACCGACGAAAGCCTTCTGAACCGGGCCTATGTGTTCGGCGCGAAGGCGCATGCGCATCAGCGCCGTGCGAACGGGGAGCCCTATTTCGGGCATCCGCTTGAAGTGGCTTCGATCCTCACCGGCCTGCATCTAGACGATGCGTCAATCGTGACGGCGCTGCTGCATGATACCGTCGAGGACACGGAAGCCACTCACGAAGAGATCTCGCGTCTCTTTGGCGACGAGATCTCAAACCTCGTCGATGGTGTCACGAAACTCACCAAGCTCGAGCTCACGAGCCAGGACAGCGCTCAGGCCGAGAACTTCAGGAAACTCCTGCTTGCAGTTGCACGGGACGTGCGTGTGATCCTCGTCAAACTGGCAGACCGGCTCCACAACATGCGAACGATCGGCAATCTGAAGCCGAAGAAGCGCGAGCGGATCGCGCGTGAGACAATGGACATCTACGCCCCGCTCGCCGGGCGGATGGGCATGCAGCAGATCCGCGAAGAACTCGAGGACCTCTGTTTCGAAGTGCTCCAGGCCGAGGCGCGCACATCAATCATGCGCCGCTTTCTGAAGCTTCGCGCTGAAAAGGGGGACATGATCCCCACAATCACGGCAGAGATCCGCGACATCCTGCTGGCCTCGGGCATGGTCGCCGAAGTGATCGGGCGCGAGAAGAAGCCCTATTCGATCTGGCGAAAGATGGAGGAGAAACAGACGACCTTCTCCCAGCTTTCCGACATCTACGCATTCCGGATCATCTGTCGCAGCGAGGACGATTGCTACCGCACTCTTGGCGTCATCCACCGCCACTGGCGCGTGGTGCCGGGCCGGTTCAAGGATTATATCTCCAGTCCGAAGGCCAACGGCTACCGGTCGATCCACACGACCGTCTACGGGACCCGCAAAGGTGAGACCAAGGGCATGCGGATCGAGATGCAGATCCGCACCGCCAGCATGCACGCGGTGGCCGAAACGGGGGTCGCAGCGCACTGGGCATATAAAGACGGCGCGCGGGTCGAAAACCCCTTCGCGGTTGACCCATATCACTGGTTGCGCGAATTGGTCGAGCGGCTGGAGAAAGGTGACGAACCCGAAGACTTCCTGGAGCATGTCAAACTCGACATGTTCACTGATCAGGTCTTCTGCTTCACGCCTAAGGGGGACGTGATCGGCATGCCGCGCGGGGCCACGCCGATCGACTTCGCCTACGCAATCCATACCCGCGTTGGCGATCGCTGTGTTGCAGCCATCATCGATGGGCGCCGTGTTCCGCTCTGGACCCGGTTGCGCAACGGTCAGCAGGTCGAGATCGTTCTCGCGGAGGGGCAGCGCCCTTCCCCAAGCTGGGAGGATATGGCGATCACCGGCAAGGCGAAGGCTGCGATCCGACGAAGCCTGCGTGACCGGGTCCGGACTGAACGGATCACCCTCGGCCGCGATCTTGTCACCCAAAGCTTCGCGCGGATCGGCCGTGACGCAGGCGAGAAGACGCTGGCGACAGCGGCGGAGCGCTTGGGGATCGCCAACACTGATGAGATGCTCGTGATGCTGGCCGAGGGCAGGATAACGTCACGCCAGATCACCGATGCAGTCTATCCCAGCCAGAAAGAACGCTCGGCATTGCCAGATGCTACCGTTCCCGGGATCAAGGTTCGTGGAGTTAAAAGAGGCGAGGCGATCCGGACCTGCACATCCTGCTGGCCGGTTCCGGGAGACCGGATCATCGGGCTAACCCGCCGCGGGCAGATCGTGATCCACGCCATCTCCTGCCCGCTCCTGGCGGAGTTCGAGGACGATCTGGAGCGCTGGCATGACCTTACCTGGGATCCGGAGGCCAACGCGCTTCCCACCAACGTGGCCAAGATCACGCTCACGCTCGCGAACGAACCCGGAGCGCTGGGCGCCGTTTGTTCGCTGGTGGGCGAGGCGCAGGCCAACATCGACAACATCGTGATCACGAACCGCAAGCCCGATTTCTTTGCGATGGGGATTGAGCTGGAGGTGAGAGACGTAAAACACCTGAGCGACATCATTGCCTCATTAAAGGCACAAGACTTTGTCAACTTGGTCGAGCGAGAGGTAACGGCGCCCGGTCACGATCTCGATGATTTGGCTGGCGCTCAACCCCGCCTGCCGCTAGGTACCCAACCAGCGCGGCGGCACTGAAACACGCGGCACTGAGCCAAAAGATGAAAGACCGACTCGCAGGATGATCCTCAAACGGCGAGAACGACCCGGATTTTGGACGCGGATGCGAGAGTTCATCGCTCCGCGCAAAGGCTTCACCCGGGGCATGGAATACATCGGCAAGCGCATGAAGCGTTTGCCGGACAGCCCGCATCGAATCGCACTCGGTTTCGCCTGCGGCGCCTTTGCCAGCTTCTCGCCATTTTTCGGGTTTCATTTCTTCGTCGCGGCAGGTTGCGCCTGGCTTGTGAGGGGCAACATCCTCGCGTCACTGTTCGGCACCATCATCGGCAACCCAATCAGCTTTCCGCTGATTTCAACCGCATCACTATCGACTGGGCGCTGGATCTTCGGCAGCACATCCGAAGAATCCGGGTTCGACGCTGTTATGGATGCGTTCTCGGAGGCCTTGAAATCAATCTGGGCGACCATGAGAAGCTGGTTCGGCTATGAACAGAGCATGGTGGATGGCCTCGTAAGCTTCTTCTACGAGGTTTTCCTGCCCTATCTCGTGGGTGGCATTCCCTGCGGCATTCTCGCGGCAGTTATATCCTATTGGCTGCTCGGCCCGATCGTGGCAGCTTATCAAAAGCGCCGCCGCAGGAAGCTGGAGGAAATCCAGAAGGCCCGCCGCGAAGCGCAGGACCGCGAATTCGCTGATTACATCATGCGAGATGGCAGGGAGGGCGATAATGCCTGAGACCATTGACCGGATCACCCGACCGCTTGGCAAACTCCGCCTCGGCGTGAACATCGATCACGTCGCCACCATCCGCAATGCGCGCGGCGGCGATGTGCCGGACCCGGTTCGGGCAGCGAAACTGGCCGAGCAAGCTGGTGCCGATGGGATCACGGCGCATCTGCGCGAAGACCGCCGCCATATCACCGACGGCGATATCGAGAGGCTGATGAGTGCGCTTAGCCTGCCGCTGAATTTTGAAATGGCGGCAACCGACGAGATGCAGGCGATCGCGCTCCGCCACAAGCCCCACGCCGTCTGCATCGTGCCGGAGCGGCGCGAGGAGCGGACGACCGAGGGTGGACTTGAGGTCGCGCGGGAGGAGAACCGCCTGGCACATTTCATCGCCCCGCTGCGCGAAGCCGGTTGCCGGGTCTCGATCTTCATTGCCGCCGATCGGCGCCAGATCGAGGCGGCCGCACGAATCGGGGCACCGGTGATCGAACTGCACACCGGAGCCTATTGCGACGCGCATGCGGAGGCTCGCTTTGAAGACCGTGACGCAGAGCTGGAGCGTCTGAACGAGATGTCGGCTTTTGCGCACTCCCTCGGGCTGGAAGTCCACGCAGGGCATGGCCTGACCTTCGATACCGTCGCACCGGTCGCTGCATTTCCGGAAGTTATGGAGCTCAATATCGGCCACTTCCTGGTGGGCGAGGCGATCTTCTCCGGCCTCGACAGCTCGATTCGGCGTATGCGTGAGCTGATGGATCGTGCACGGCGCGACGCGTTTGGCGAAGGTGTTGCGTGATCGAGCTGAGCTATCTGATCGCTCCCTGCCTGGCTTTCCTGATCGCCGCCGGATCTCCCGGACCTGCAACACTCGCCGTGATGGGAACATCGATGCTGAGAGGCCGGCGCGCGGGCTATGCGCTCTCGGCCGGTCTGACGCTTGGTCTCGCGTTCTGGGGTTGGCTTGCCGCGGCGGGCTTCGGCGCGCTTCTGGTGCACTGGGCGCCTGGTATGCTGGCATTGCGCCTGATCGGGGGCGCTTATCTCCTCTATCTCGCCTGGCAGTCTGCAAAGTCCGCTTTGCGCGAAGAAGACGTCAGCATATCCGCCGTCGCGGCGGAGGAGCCTAGGCGCATGTTCCTTCGCGGGTTGCTGCTGAACCTGACGAACCCGAAAGCGCTTTTGGCTTGGGCGGCTGTGATCGCGATCGGGATCGGCCCCACATCGACGCCGGGCGAAATTGCAACCATCGTCTCCGTCTGCACCGCTATTGGTCTCGTAATCTACCTCGGTTATGCCGCGTTCTTCTCCACCAATCGGGTGATGCGGACCTATCGAAGCGCCCGGCGTTCGATCGAAGGCATCTTCGCGGCGCTTTTCGGAGCGGCTGCGATGAAGCTCATCTTCGGCCGAGCCGACCCGACGTGACATCCGGCGCGAGTTGACCCGAGGCGAGGGTCTTTCGGTTGACAGCTCATCCAGCATCGCTGTCTCTTGTCCGGGTCCATGGAGCAAAGCATCAGATGATTGTCGGTATCGGATCGGACCTTGCGGATATTCGCCGCATTGAGCGGACATTGAACCGCTTTGGCGATCGTTTCGTAAAGCGCGTCTTTACCGAGATTGAGCAGGCAAAGTCGGACAAGCGGCGCGAACGGGCGGCGTCTTATGCAAAGCGCTGGGCTGCCAAGGAGGCCTGTTCCAAGGCGCTCGGCACAGGCCTGCGCATGGGCGTGGCGTGGCGCGAGATGGGCGTGGTCAACCTCAACTCTGGAAAACCGACGATGACCCTCACCGGCGGTGCGGAGGAACGCCTGCTCGGGCTCATTCCAACAGGCATGGAGCCCAGGATACACCTGACAATCACCGACGATCATCCCTATGCTCAGGCCTTCGTAGTGATCGAAGCGGTGAACATCGACATGCCATTTGCGTCCGCCGATTAGGCTTTTTTGGCAAGGAGAGCCTGCAAAGCGAGCCCTCGAAGAGACTGAAGAGAACCATGCGATTTCTTCTATCAATCTGTCTGATCCTGATGCCGGCCATGGCGATTGGTCAGAACATCGAGCATCAGGGTATCAAGCGCTGGTTTCACGTGTTTGACGCTGGGATCGCAGACCAGGAAAACGCACCGATGATCGTGAGCCTGCATGGCTACATGTCCAAAGACTCCGCGCTCGCTGCACGCACCAATCCCGCCTATGTCTCCTGGCCTGAGTTGGAGCGATTGGCGCGTATCCACAACTTCCGGATCCTCTACCCGCTTGCATTCGAAGGGCGGTGGAGCCTCTTTCCGGGCATCAAAGGCGCGGTTCTGGAGGACCGGACACCGATCGACGATGTGGGATTTGTTCTCAAGTTGGTTCAGACCATGATCGAGGATGGCATTGCGGACCCGAACCGGATCTATCTGCAGGGTCTCTCCGACGGCGCGATTATGACCTTCCGGCTGCTTTGTATTGCGGACAGTCCCTTCGCTGCTGGCGCGCCGGTCATTGGCTTCATGCGAGAGGAGCATCTAGAGGATTGCAGCCAAGATCTTCCACCACCAATCCTTGTCATCGCAGGCACGCTCGACCGCATTCTGCCTTACGACGGCTGGCTCTACACGACCGGGCGGTACATCTCGGTCCCGGAAACGATGGAGTTCTGGCGGAAGCGTTACGGATGCACGGAGCAGACGTCGACAACACTCAAGGACATTGCTCCTGACGACCAGAGTACCGTGACCCGTGTCGATTGGACCGGCTGCTCACGTGAGGGCGCGATCCGGCTCTACCGGGTCGAGGGTGGCGGACATCAAGCCCCCAGCTTCTCGCCACCCGCATCCGAATGGGCCAAAACCAGGGCGGGCCCCAGGAACCGCGACATCGAGACCGCCAACCATGTCTGGTCTTTCTTCCAAGAGTTTCACCAGGCTAACTGAGCACGCTCCCGTTTCTTGACTTCCCGGTCTGCGCCCGTCACATCAGCGCGAACCGATTATCGCGAGGAAGAGACCGCCGCACATGGCTCAAGCGAAAGCGAAGAAGAAAGAGGGCATCTGGGAAACCATCAAGACGATCTTCTGGGCCCTTCTGATCGCTGCGGCCTTCCGCACGATACTGTTCCAGCCGTTCTCGATCCCCTCCGGCTCGATGAAGCCGACCCTGCTTGTGGGCGACTACCTGTTCGTCTCGAAATTCGCCTATGGTTATTCGCGGTATTCGCTCCCTTTTTCGCCTGACGTGATGGACGGGCGGGTCTGGTCTGCGATGCCAGAACGCGGCGATGTCGTCGTCTTCAAGCATCCGGGCAAGGACGAGTGCAGCCAGGGACCGATTGAGACCGTGGTCAATGTCGTTCGCGGGCTCGCTGGTCAGTATGTGCGCGGCGCCGACGATTGTGCCGACTATGTCAAGCGCGTGGTCGGCCTGCCGGGAGACACCGTTCAGGTGATCGGAAGCCGCCTGCACATAAATGGAGAGCCTCTGCCGATCGAACGGATCGAGGATTTCGTGGAGCCGCGCATTCCGCTCGGCAACCCGCCACGTGCCCCGCAATGCAAACGCCCTGTGCCGGCCATTGGCGGTGGCTGCGTTAAGGAGCAGTACGTCGAGACGCTGCCAGAAGGCACCTCGCATCTCATTCTGAATATCGTGGGTGTCATGGGTAATGCGGGATCCTCGCCCAGCGGGGCCGACAACACCAAGCTCTACACGGTGCCCGAGGGGCATTTCTTTTTCATGGGGGACAATCGCGACAACTCGCTCGACAGCCGGGCAGATGTTGGGTTTGTGCCATTGGAGAACTTGATAGGGCGCGCCGATCTGATCGCGTTCTCCTGGGGGAGCGCGATCTGGAAGGTCTGGGATTGGCGCGCAGACCGGTTTTTCAAGTGGATCGATTGAGGAGTTTCCCGATCTGACTTCGCGTCGCGACATCAACGTCTCGGTCAAGGCGGTGGCCCGGAAACTCAAGCATGACTTTCGGGACGAGGATCTGCTCGCCGAGGCACTGACCCATTCCTCAGCCTCCACCGCCTCGCGCCGTGACAATCAGCGGCTGGAGTTCCTCGGCGATCGGGTGCTCGGCCTGATCGTTGCGCAGGAGCTGTTGACTGCTTTTGAAGACGAGACCGAAGGTAGCCTCGCACCACGCCTCAACGCGCTTGTTCGCCGCGAGACCCTGGCCGAGATTGCGACCGAACTGGGGCTGGGAGAGCATCTCTACCTGGGCCGGTCCGAGAACACATCTGGTGGGCGGCGGAAGGCCGCGATCCTGGCCGACGCGATGGAAGCGATCATCGCCGCGCTTTACCTCGATGGTGACCTCGAGAAGGCGAGAGCCTTTGTCCTTGAGCATTGGCGGTCGCGTCTGCACGCCCCCGCGGCAGCGCCGACAGACGCGAAGACCCAGCTTCAGGAATGGGCGCAGGGCAACGGGATGTCGCCGCCGAAATACGAGATCACGCTTCGAACAGGCCCCGATCATGCCCCGGTCTTTACCGTGGAGGCACGGATCGAGACCGGCAGCTTTGCAGCGGGAACAGCTGGTTCACGAAAGCAGGCGGAACAAATTGCAGCCGCGGCACTTCTCGCCGAAATCGGTGTTGCATCGTGAGCCGCTGCGGTTTCGTCGCACTGATCGGGGAGCCCAATGCGGGCAAGTCGACGCTCCTCAATGCGATGGTAGGCGCGAAGGTTTCCATCGTCACGCACAAGGTTCAGACGACGCGCACGAGGGTTCGGGGCGTCGCAATTCACGGCGAGACCCAGATCGTCTTTGTCGACACACCAGGGCTATTCCGCCCGCGCAGACGGCTTGACCGCGCGATGGTCGCCTCCGCCTGGGCCGGTGCGGGTGACGCCGATATCGTGGTGCTGATGGTCGAGGCGCATCGCGGCGTCACGGAGGGTGTCGAGAATATCCTGGCGGCAATGGCCAATCAGCTTCCCTCGGGCGCAACCGTGGCTTTGGCAATCAACAAAATCGACCGGGTAAAGCGCGACCAGCTTCTGGCGCTGAGCGCAGACCTAAACGAGCGCCGCGAATTCGACGCGAGCTTCATGATTTCCGCCGAGAAGGGGTACGGCGTCGACGATCTGAAGAAGTGGCTTGCCGAAAGGCTTCCCGCAGGCCCCTGGCACTATCCGGAGGATGAGATCTCGGATCAGCCGCTGCGCCTGCTCGCGGCAGAGATTACCAGGGAGAAGCTGACGCTCAGGCTGCATCAGGAACTCCCCTATCAGCTAACGGTCGAGACCGAGAGTTGGGAAGAGATGAAGAATGGCGACGCCCGCATCGAACAGGTGATCTTTGTCTCACGCGACGGGCACAAGGGCATAGTGCTCGGTCGCAAGGGCGAGACAATCAAAGCGATAGGGGCCGAGGCCCGCAAGGACATCTCAGAGCTTCTCGGTCGCAAAGCGCATCTGTTCCTCACCGTCAAATCGCGCCCGAACTGGCAGGATGAGCGTGAGCGTTACGAGCACATGGGGCTCGATTTCAGCGATGGCTGAACCAAGGCTTTCCGCAGATGTCTGGGTGATGGCCTATCTGGCACGATTGAACGCGGAGGGGATCTTCGCTCACGTCTCACAGCGCGGCGATCCGAATGCGGGCGCGATCGCCATCAAATGCGCAACGATGGACGGACAGGCGCAGGTTTTCACAAGGGCCTACAATTCAGACGGGCAGCGGATCTGGGACCTCGCCCATGATGGCGCTGAGGAGGAGGCAGATGCGCATCTCTCGCGCCAGCGAAAGTTCGACCCGGATCTTTGGATCATCGAGGTCGAGGATCCGCGAGGTCGTCATATGCTCGATCAGCCGGGTCTGGAATGATCACTTGGCGAGATGAGGGCATTCTCCTCGCTGTGCGCCGTCATGGGGAAAGCGCGGCGATTATCGATGTGCTGACCGCTGAACATGGGCGGCATGGCGGGCTCGTGCGCGGTGGCGCGTCCTCCAAGATGGTGCCGATCCTCCAGCCCGGTGCACAGCTCAGCGTCGAATGGCAGGCACGGCTTGAGGATCACATCGGAACCTATCGTGTCGAACCAGTGATGTCGCGCGCGGCGGCGCTGATCGCTGATCGTAAACGCCTCGCCGCCTTCAACGCCGTCTCGGCGCTGATTATCGCGTTCATGCCGGAGCGGGAAGCAGACCCGGTGCTCTACGGCCTGACGCTCAATCTGATGGATGCTTTGGCCGAGCGTGCGGATGACTGGCCGCCCACATACATCGCTTGGGAGCTCGGCTTGCTTAACACGCTCGGCTTCCGGCTCGATTTGTCCCGCTGCACCGATAGCGGTGCGACCGAGGATCTGGTCTATGTCTCGCCGAAGACCGGGCGCGCGGTTTCCCGATCCTCCGGTCGCGGGTGGGAAGATCGCTTACTGCCTCTGCCTCGGTTTCTTCGAGGCGGAGATCTTGCCGATGGCGATCTGGGACGAGGGCTTCGTCTGACCGGGTATTTTCTGGAGAATTGGGCTCTGCCACCCATCGGCACAAAAACACTGCCGGAAGCGCGCCGTCGTTTAGTTGAACTCTTGAGAGATTGACCCAGCCTAGCATCCGTGGGAATGAAACCGCAACTTGCAACAGACGCTGGCTTTCATACCTAAAGCAAAAAGAAGGGCCCGCAGGAGCAGACAATGAGCAAGCCGCCTCTTAAGATCTTTCTTGCCGATCCGCGCGGGTTCTGCGCGGGCGTTGTCCGCGCGATCGAGATTGTGGAAATGGCGATCGAGAAATGGGGCGCGCCCGTCTATGTCCGCCATGAAATCGTCCATAACAAGCACGTGGTCGACGATCTGGCAGAGAAGGGGGCGATCTTTGTCGAGGAGCTGGAGGAATGCCCCGATGATCGACCGGTGATATTCTCGGCACACGGTGTGCCGAAAGCCGTTCCCGCCGAGGCGGAGAGGCGTGAGATGCTTTATGTCGATGCGACCTGCCCCCTTGTCTCTAAGGTGCATATCGAAGCGGAGCGGCATTCGAAGAAGGGCCTGCAGATCATCATGATTGGTCATGCCGGCCACCCTGAGACGGTCGGCACCATGGGGCAGCTCCCGCCTGGCGAGGTCTTGCTGGTAGAGACGGTGGATGATGTGCAAGAGGTAGAGCCTCGCGACCCCTCCAAGCTTGCCTACATCACGCAGACCACGCTCTCCGTCGATGACACGAAGGGTGTGGTCGAGGCGCTGATTGACCGGTTCCCTGAAATCGTCGGCCCGCACAAAGAAGATATCTGCTACGCGACGACGAACCGGCAGGAAGCCGTGAAGACCATGGCGCCGAACATCGAGGCGCTTCTGGTCGTCGGCGCACCCAACTCATCGAACTCGCGCCGGCTCGTGGAAGTGGGCGCCGCGGCTGGGTGCAGCTATTCGATGCTGGTTCAAACTGCGAACGATATCGACTGGCGCGCCATCGAAGGTGCAAAGTCCGTTGGTATAAGCGCTGGCGCATCCGCACCCGAGGTGCTCATCGACGGAGTCATCTCGGCCTTCGAAGATCGCTACGACGTGACGATCGAGCGGGTCGTCACTGCCGAAGAGAACGTGACCTTCAAAGTCCCTCGGGTCCTGCGCCAAGCCGTCTGATGGATCGCGGCACAATCGACTTCTACTCCCAGAAGGCGGCAGATTATGCCGAATTTGTCGGCGATGCCGAGGACAATCCGGAACTGCGACACTTCATTGCCTGCCTTGCGCCCGGCGCCACCTGTTTGGATTTCGGCTGTGGCCATGGGTGGGCGGCACGCCAGATGATCGATGCAGGGTTTCAAACCACCGCGATCGATGCGTCACCCGGCCTCGCGGCAGAAGCAAAGGCCCGCTATGGGGTCGATGTCGACGTTATGGCCTTTGAGGCGCTCGATGCCGTCGAAGCCTATGACGGGCTCTGGGTCAGCTTTTCGCTTCTGCACGACACCCGAGCGGCCTTTCCCAAACACCTCGAGCGCCTGCGCCAGGCGGCGCGGGAGAACGGTCTTCTCTTCATCGGCCTGAAGGAGGGCGAAGGCGATGAGCGAGACGTTCACAACCGGCTCTACACGTATTTCTCCGAGAGCGAGGTTACCCAAGCACTCGGAAGAACGGGCTGGCGGCTGACCGATTTCTCACGAAAGATGATGCCCGGAATGGCGGGTAAGGATGAAGCCTGCCTCCACTTCTTCGCCCGCACTGCCTGATGGAGATTTTCGCCTACACGGATGGCGGCTGTTCGGGAAACCCGGGGCCTGGTGGATGGGGCGTGGTGCTGGAGGCTGTGAAAGGTGGCGCGGTAGTGAAGTCTCGCGAACTGTCGGGCGGCGCTGGAGATACAACCAACAACCGCATGGAATTGACGGCCGCGATAATCGCGCTGGAAAGCCTTGAGCGCCCGAGTGCAGTGACCGTCGTGACCGACAGCACATACGTCAAAAACGGGATCTCACAGTGGATCCACGGGTGGAAGCGCAATGGCTGGAAGACAGCAGACAAGAAACCAGTGAAGAACGCGGATCTCTGGCAGCGTCTGGATGATGCCCAGGCCCGTCACAACGTCACTTGGGATTGGATCAAGGGCCACTCCGGACACGAACAAAACGAACGGGCTGACGCCTTGGCGACGGCGGAGATCAAGGCGCTTAAAGCAAAGAGTGCGGACGCAAAGATCGAGCGGTAGTGGAAAGCGAACCACTGTTCGACTGCGGATCTCGGCGAAGAACTGGCTGATCGCGAGACTTGTCCCGGTCAAGCCTTGGGCAAAACCTTGCGTTTGATGCGTTTGAAAAGATTTGGGCGCCGCTTTTTCTTTGCTACCTGAGATGATGGGAGCGGGCTATCGATCCGCTCTCGCAGATCAGGGCCTGCTCTAAACGGGTTGGGGAATGCGTCTGCAAGTTCCGGTTGATTTCGGTACGCGTCCCTATGGGACCGCGGGATTTCGACACCATCGTCATAAAATCCGTACTGCCAGGGTGCGCTAAACTCCTCACGCGCCTGATCGGGTGCCAGACGCTTGGCGTAATCTCGCGTCAACTCGTCCAAGACATCACGATCTTCGCACCATGGCTCGGATCTCCGATCATAGAGCCCCCGAACATACTCACCCGTCTTGAAGAAGCCCGAATAGTGAATGAAATCGAGTGGTGCACCATCGACCAGAACACCTCCATCATCGGCTCGGGAGACCTTCCTCTGGAAGGTATTCCAGCGGGCGACATTGTACGTTGATCCGCGGAGGATATTGACTGAAGAGAAGTAACTTGGAACCAGATCGATCCATTTCTGATCCGTGAAGAGGTGCCGCTGCTCATCGATCACGCAGTAGTTGCGCAGCCTGTGCCGCCACCATGCGGCAAAGCTCCGTCCCTCGTTGTCATTTCTAACGCCGAAGAAACCGAGATTGAACGCGCCGACTTTGAGCTGGTTCAGTTCGAAGAAGACCCATGGCTCAAACTCATGCGGCAAACAGGAGTGCGGCGTCAGGGATATGGAGTGCTCGCGCACGCTGCGCCGTACCTTCTCGCAGGAAGTGTGCAACTCGCAGTCAGGGTCAAAAAAGAGAACACCATCGCAATCCTCCCGCTCCAACAGCGCATGTAGAACGAACGGTTTCGCCGCAGTTGCCAACTCCATCACATCATGACGAAAGACCCACCGATCGAGCGCCTCGATCTGTGGCTTAAGATCGTCGAGGGTCCAGTATTCATCAAAACCCTCTCGAATTGCATCAAAGCCTGCCGGAGGCCGGTCGGTCACGCAGATCACCGTTCGCGCATCAGGCATGTGTTTGCGCACGGACTGCGCCATGATCCGCGCATTGGGAAAATAATTCAGCGCACATGTAGTAAAGACATATATCATTCTAAGTCGTATCTTTGCATTACTTTCGCATATTTGTCCTTATTCTTAAAATAAATGCTAAATGGGAACTCTGATATTTTCTTTATTATGCTCTTTGTATCTTTGATTAATTTTGCATTTTCTTCGTTCAATTCAGTGATCTTATGAAGCTCGCTGACCTGATAGCTGGCAAGAAAAGCGCTGGATATCTCTCCCGTCGGATCGTGATGGAGGCTGCTAGAGATGTCCATGCCGAGCGCCCCTTCCGCGCAAGCCACATCAATCTGCTGCAATGAACGCCAGATATCGAGCGCGTCGGGTATCAGATCTGCGTCATTCACATAAAGATGCGGGTGTTTCTTTGATATGGCGCGTTCATCTATAGTGCCTGCTTCGGGCGCAGAAATCCGGCGGCCGCCAAGCAGATCAGATATCGCGGAAAAGACGTCGAAACCCGCTAAGTAGTGATGATGGCCGATTACGATGCACTCTCTGGCATGCACTCTTGCAAACTTCAGCAGAGCCGCGTTGTGTTCGATCCAAAGTCGCAGGGCCAAATCGGGTTTGTCGAGGAAGTATTGAGCTCGCCTGTCCTTTCCTAAGGATCTGACAATATTGATGTTTTCTCGTCTGTTGAGTGAGTGAACCGATTCAATCGGGTTTCGGTATACGATCAAAAACCTGACATTGTCAGCGGAACTTCTCCAGTGCTCGACAAAACGGCAAATGCGCGGATCTTTCAGTGCCCAAAGATCTTCCTTGGCTTCTCTCTCGCGAATGTAGGCCTCGATCCATCCAGCCTCTTGGTCCGTCAACTCGATCGGCGCTTCGAGTGGTGTCGCCCAGTCCAATCCGCACCTTTCCAAAACGGAGTCATGGAATCGAACAACCGGCCAGTCCTCAAAATGCCCGTGCTGATTAAATTCATTTCCGTCCATAAGTTCGTCACCCGCCTGGATGCCACACTTTGCGAGTGCCTGAGTAACCGAAGATGTGCCGCTCCGATGAAATCCTGCGACGATGAGGCCAGCCATAGCGGTCCACCTGCTGAACTGCCGGATCGGAGTGTGGTCCGTACCCCGGCGTATTGACTAAGCGACTATATAAATTCAAACGAGCCAAGCGCCTTGGCGAATTCAGTACAAATAAACGAAGGCGGTCGAAAGCAAAAAAAGGCACTGGGTTTGCCCTTCAGTCAAAACTCCCATGGAAGCCAGAATGCCCGCTGATGTTGTTGATGTATCAGGCATCGCCTTTTCCTGCGTTGTCGATCAGCGGACGGATCTGGAGCGTGCAGCACTGCTCTGGGCGCACTGCCTTCTCGATCTCGAAAACCTGAGGCCTGAACAGATCTTCATTCACACGGTGGAGCCGGATCTGGACGTACTTCCGGCGCTGCGGCAGTTGGGCGTCAACATTGTAGAGATCCCTCGCTTCGGCGATGGGAAGCATTGCAACAAGCTAGCGCAGCCTACGAGCCCCGTGGACTTCGGTGCCGAGCTTCTGGTCATGTGCGATTGTGATATCGCACCAACCGGGCGTCTTGCGCCTGAGCTTGCCAAAGCCGCCTCGACCGCAAGGGCTGGCGACCCACGCTATGCGCTGGGCAAGACCGTAGATTTCTGCAACCCACCGCTCGCTGTGCTTGAGGAGCTGATGCGCGCCTTTGATATTGGAGATCCAAGGCCGCTCTCTCATGATACCCTCGGCAGGGGCCCGATGCCGCGGGGCTACTTCAATGGCGGCCTTATTGGGCTCCCCGCAGCGAAGCGACACGAATTCGGTGCAGTGTGGCAAGACTGGGCCACCCGACTGTTGAGCAGCAACGCGGCCATGCGGATCCTGGGCGCCTTTAGTTGGCATATCGACCAGATTTCATTCTACTTCGCGCTCCGCGAGCTTGGTTTCGATCCGCATCTGCTGGATGAGCGCTTCAATTTCCCTATCCACGCTCCCTATCCGGCAACTGCATTGGAAGGAGTGACCAAGCCATTCGCGATCCACTACCACAACAATATTGATCGGTATGGTTTTCTGGGTCTGAGCGGTATTCGTCCTGTCGACCTAGAGGTAAGCAAGGTGAATGCACTGATCACATCGAGAGGCCTCG
This sequence comes from Pseudomonadota bacterium, assembly GCA_039180675.1. Lineage (GTDB taxonomy): Bacteria > Pseudomonadota > Alphaproteobacteria > Rhodobacterales > Rhodobacteraceae > Thermohalobaculum. The sequence continues at coordinate 87,187 of JBCDDC010000020.1, forward strand.
GCGTGGATTCTTCGAGGGAGGACGGCCGATCCTTCGACGATTGGCAGACGATGGAGGCTGACTTTTCGATGACCAGCAAGAACGCACCGCTTCTGCGCAAACTGCTGGCTGCTGCCGGAGTGGAGAAAGCAGAGAGTGTTCTCGACGTGCGATGCAGCAGCGCTCATCACTTCGAGGGTCTGAGCGTCAAAAGGTTGCGCTGCTACGACCCCCGCGAGGCTCAAATTTCGCTGGCCGCCCGCCGTGACGTCGATGGCGAGTTTCTTCAGGATATTCCAGGGAAAGAGGAAGGTGCCGAACTTGTTCTTTGCCTGGATTACACCGGTTTTGCGGAGAGCCTTCCAAGCGGTTCGAATGCCGCGGAACTGCTGGGAGATCTGGCCGGTGAGCGCCTTTTGGTTCTGGGCGAGCCGCAAAACGATCTTCGCCGATGGCAGCGCGGGTCGGAGTTCGCGGATGTCGCATCAGATCTCGCAAAGTCCGGCAAGTTTGCGGATCTGATCGAACTGGGTCAGTTCGCCGGTCGCTCCGCCTACATCGCCATATCGAAGAGGCTCGCACCATCACGGGTGAATGCTGACCTCTTTCGTACGCCGGAGGCCAAGCTCTACCGCTATCTTGATCAATCTTCGCATGATGCCAGCGGCCCTGCAGAGGCTCCTCTCGCAATCGGGACCCACATTCTAAAACGACTACCTGAGCTTCTCGACGGCTTGCGTGCCGGAGTATCCAGAGGACAGGACACGGATACGCTAGCGCTGGCGCTTCAGTTGAGAGGATGTGGGCTCGAGCGTCTAGAAGAGGTGCCAGAAGATGATGGACAGGACACCCAGGGTCCGGGCCAAAGCATCGAAGGCTTCGATTATCTGGTGATATCGACTTCGGTCCAAAACCAGTCTCCGGGCCAAGATATGCTGACCAGCCTTCTGCAGCGCCTGCGACCTGGTGGAACGCTGTTTCTGGTATGTGCAACCGCGAAGCGCTCGAACACGCTCAAAGCACCTGGGTTTTACGATACCGGCTCCCATCAAGAACTCGTCGCCATCCTTGCGGGCTTGGGCATGATGGAGGTGGCGTCGGCCCTTCTTCCGCTCTCTTTCGACGAGCCCGCTGACCTCATTTTGATCGAGGCACAGAGGGTACAGGGGCACGCGCCACTGCTGCGAATGCGCCACTCGGTCGACACTCCAAAGGCCCGTCGACACAGGACCCCGGAGTTCCTGAAGCGTTTCGAGCGTGCGATTCGCCACCGGATAAAGCGTAAAGGGCGCAGGAAGTGACGACACCGATCATCTCCGTCATCGTGCCCTATCGGAACGAAGCGACCGCGATCCGATCCTGCCTCGCGTCGCTTCAGGCTCAAACCGAGCCGAGCTTTGAAGTCCTTCTGCTGGACGATGGTTCTGCTGACGGGTCCACCGAGATCGCAGAGAATTTTGCACGGGAGGACGAACGCTTTCTCGCGGTGCGAGGCTCGGAGAGCATCGGACCATCTGCCAGGCGCAATCAGGGTCTGGAACAGGCGACAGGAGAATTCGTTTTCTTCGCAGATGCAGACGATATCGTCTTGCCCGACGCTCTTGGTCGACTTCTGGATCTTGCGCTCCACACCAGCGCGGACACCGTGCGCGGAAATCACGTATTCAAGTTCACCGACGGCAAGATCGAGACGAACACTTTCGATCAGTACCACCAGCCCGAGATCGCAAATATACGATACGCTGAGATGCCGAGTCTCGTCTTCCTCTACACATCCTGGAACATGCTGATCAGGCGCGAGATTATTCTCGAGAATCAACTGCGATTTGAGGATGGCCTATCACTCGGGGAGGATCGCCTCTTTACCCAGCTGGTGTTCGAGGCGAGCAGATCGATCGCCCTTACCAAGGCGATCACGTACCACTGGATTCGCGAGCGCGGGTCTGAGCGGCACCTGTCCTACAACCGATCCTTGCCCGCACGATTGCGCAGCGTTCTTGCCTACCTCGAGCTCTTCAGGAGCCTGAAGGACGCGACCCAGATGCATTTCGAGTTCGCCCAAGCAGCCATGTTCTGGGAGCTCTACGATCATGTCATATCCCCAAGATCGGTGGCCGGATTGGACGTTGAAGACCAAATCCGCTTTGCAACGATCATCGACATGCTCAAGTTCGACCAAGATCTCCTTTCCGATCCGAGCGTCAAGGGATGGAAGGAGGCTCAGGCCGCCGATGCCAAGGAAAGATACTCTGAGCTGCAGCGAATGGGGTAGTAAGGTGATGAGCCGAATGAAAGCGGAGCGCCACACTCTGCAATGATGGCTGATGCAGGTTCTCGGCAGAGCGATCACAGATCTCAGCCGAGAACCGGCTGCCAATGCGTGACTCCATTCCAAATTGACCTGTTTAGCGCGCCAAGCGATAAGCCGACCCACGATCTGCTTCGACCGGAAGGCCGGAAACGGAAATGAGCCTCGTCAATCTGAAAGCATGGCTGTTTTCAAATCGTAATGCGGACGGGTCCGATGATTTCGGGCTCGTCGCTCAGATATTTGCCCAGTATTTCGGTCGGTTCTGGGTAAAATACATCATCATCTTTGCATGCATTACGATTTCGTCTGGCATGACCGCCTTCATTGCGTGGTTCATGAAGGATGTCGTCAACACATTGTTCATTGAAACCGATGTTACGAAATTCAGCTCCTTCATTATCGCGATAATCATTGTCTTTATCGTCAGGGGGTCTGCAACATACTGCCAGACTGTCCTGTCGAGCCGTATTGCAAACGCGATGGTCGCTGACCTCCAGAAGCGTTTGTACCAGCATATGCTGAAGCAGCGAGTCTCGTTCTTCGAGAAGTATCACACCGACTCGCTCCTGATGATGTTCAATCAGGCTGTGAACGGTATCTCGGGGATCATGAATACCCTGGTCACCCGCGGCGCATCGGATCTGGCCACACTCATAGGCCTCGTCTGTCTCATGATCTGGACAGATTGGCAACTCACAGTCATCGTTCTTCTGGTCTTCCCCATAGTCTTCCTCGGCGTGTCGAGGATACTGCGGATGATCCGGGATTTGATCGGTCAGGAGATGGCCGGGCTAGAGGTGCTGAACCGGTTTGTCAGGGAGACCGTTCAAGGCATCGCCGTCGTCAAATCCTACAATCTTGAGAACAAGATGGGGACGGGCGCGCGGGGCGTCGTCGAAGGTCTCGAATCCCGCAAGAACCAGATGGCGGCACTGCAGGCGATGCCGGTGCCCCTGCTCGACGCCTTGGGCGGTCTCGCGGTTGCCGGCGTGATCCTCTTTGCCGGCTACAGGATCTCTATCGGAGCGACCGATCTGGGAACGGTGGTATCTTATCTGACAGCACTCTTACTCTCTGCGGACCCCGCTCGGCGTCTGAGCCAACTGCGCGTGGGGCTCCGGCAGTCATTGATGCTGACCAGCCGTGTGTACCGAACGCTGGCCGAAGATCAGCCCGATGCCGGTGGTACCACGCCTTTCGATGTAGCCGTTGGGAACGAACCTGATAAACCGCCCGCGATTACCTTCGAGGGCGTCGATTTCAGGTACAAGGTCAAGGGCGCCCCGATTCTTGAGGATGTGAATTTTGAGATCGCGACTGGAGAGATGGCCGCCCTTGTCGGGCCCTCAGGAGCTGGAAAATCAACCGTGATGGGTTTGGTTCTGAAATTCCAGATCCCGCAAAAGGGCCGCGTCATGATCGGGCCTTCGAACCTTAGAGAAATCGAGACCTCAGATCTCAGACGGCACATCTCTTATGTCGGACAGACCAACTTCGTCTTTCATGGAACAATGTTTGAGAACCTTGCGCTGGATACGCCCGGGGTCACTCAAGACGACGCCTACGACGCCTGCGTAAGGGTGGGCCTCGGCGAATTCGTGGACTCTTTGCCGGAGCAACTCGACTCGGTCATCGGAGAGGGCGGGGCAGGGATCTCAGGCGGACAGGCGCAGCGGCTCAACATCGCTCGCGCGATCTTAAGGGATGCGCCGATCCTACTCCTCGACGAGGTGACATCGGCGCTGGATGCTGAAAACGAGACCCTCGTTAAGGATTACATCTTCTCGCAGCGCGGCAGGAAGACCATCCTCACCATTGCCCATCGTCTCTCCACAATCCGCCAGGCGGACAAGATCATCCTGCTCGACAAAGGAAGAGTTCTGGACATCGGAACGGATGCGGAGCTTCGGAAAAGCAACGAGTACTACTCGAAGATCATCGAGCTACAGTACGTCTGATTATCGAGAGGCCAGCGCCTAAGTTGTCTCTTTACCCTGCGCTCGTCGTCGTTCGATTTCGAAGCCAGAAGCGATTTGGGATCGGTGGGGTGGATCAAGGTTTCGGCTCTGGTCTCGACAGTCTGGCCGAAAGTGTCTAGTGGGCTCTTGGGTCATCCGGCTTCAGGGATTGTCAGGGATGGATGTGACAGCGACCGCGCTCCCGGAGGTTTTGCGCCTAAAGCCCCGGCGGTTCTCAGACAGCCGCGGGTTCTTCTCCGAAACCTGGAACCCGCGGCGTTTGAAGGAAGCAGGGCTCGACATCGATTTCGTACAGGACAACCACTCCTACTCCGCCGAGGCCGGCACCGTGCGAGGGCTGCATTATCAGGCCCCGCCCGCGGCGCAGAGCAAGCTGGTGCGGGTAGCGCGCGGGGCGGTGCTGGACGTGGCGGTCGATGCTCGCAGGAGCTCGCCCAACTATGGGCGCTGGGTGGCCGAGGAGCTCTCGGCCGAAAACGGCGCGCAGCTTTTCGTCCCAAAGGGGTTTCTCCACGGCTTCATCACGCTCGAGCCCAACACTGACGTGCTCTACAAGGTCGATGCGTTCTACGACCCGGAGGCGGATGGCGCGGTACGCTTTGATAGCGTAGATCTCGGGATCGACTGGGGCCGCGACCCGGGCTCGGTGATCCTGAGTGACAAGGACGCCGCCGCACCCGCCTTCGCCGATTTCACCAGCCCGTTCGAGTAGGCCGATGAAGATCCTTGTCACAGGTGGTTGTGGTTTCATCGGCTCGGCAGTGGTGCGCCAGGCGATCGCGGACGGGCACTCGGTGGTCAATCTCGACAAGCTGACCTACGCAGCGAACCCGTCCAATGTCGCCACGGTCGCCAAGTCGCGGAAGTATGCCTTCGTTCAGGCCTGCGTGACCGATGCGGCGGCCCTGCGCGAGACCTTCGTCACGCACCGGCCCGATGCAGTGATGCACCTCGCGGCCGAGAGCCATGTCGACCGCTCGATCGACGGGCCGGGTGACTTCATGGCGACCAATGTGATGGGGACGTTCCAGCTGCTTGAGGCCGCGCGGGGCTATTGGGGCCGGCTTGGCAAGACCCGGAAAGCGCGATTCCGCTTCCACCATGTCTCGACGGACGAGGTCTATGGCGCGCTCGGGCCTGAGGGCCGATTCACAGAAGAAACGCCCTACGCGCCAAACTCGCCCTATTCGGCCTCGAAAGCCTCCTCCGATCACCTTGTCCGCGCCTGGGGCGAGACCTACGGCCTGCCCATCGTCATCACCAACTGCTCGAACAATTACGGGCCGTATCATTTTCCAGAGAAGCTGATTCCAGTGGTGATCCTGAAGGCACTGGCAGGCCAGCCGATCCCGGTCTATGGCAAGGGCGAGAACGTGCGCGACTGGCTCTATGTCGAGGATCACGCCACAGCGCTTCTCAAGGTGCTGGAAGAGGGACGGCTCGGCGAGACCTACAATATCGGCGGCTACAGCGAGGCCCAGAACATCGAGATCGTGCGGCTAATCTGCAGCATCCTCGACAAGCGGCGCCCCGAGGGCGCCCCGCATCAGGACCTGATCAGCTTTGTCACCGACCGCCCGGGCCATGATTTCCGCTACGCCATTGACGCCGGCAAGATCTGCAAGGAACTGGGCTGGGAACCTTCCGTCACGCTCAGGGAAGGGCTGGTTAAGACCGTCGACTGGTTCCTAGAGAACACCCATTGGTGGCAGGAGATCCAGCAGCGCCAGGGGGTCGGCCAGCGCCTCGGTCTCGGTCAGAAGAAGACCGTCAAGCGATGAAGGTTCTGATGTTCGGCAAGACCGGACAGGTCGCCACGGAACTGGCGCGCCTGATACCTGGGATCGAGGCGCTCGACCGCGCAGCCGCCGATTTGACCGATCCGGCAACCTGCGCCGCCAAGATCGCCGCGACAGACGCAGGCATCGTGGTCAACGCCGCTGCCTACACTGCCGTCGACAAGGCCGAGGATGAACCGGATCTGGCCTATACAATCAATGCAGATGCGCCCGGTGCCATGGCCCGGGCCGCGGCCGATCGCGCAATCCCATTCCTGCATATCTCCACCGATTACGTGTTCGATGGCAGCGGCACGCGGCCCTGGACCGAGACTGACGAGACCGCACCACTGGGCGCCTATGGCCGCTCAAAAGTGGCGGGCGAGCAGGCCATCGCTCAAGCCGGCGGCGCGCATGTCATCCTGCGCACCGCCTGGGTCTATGCCGCCCATGGGCAGAACTTCCTGCGCACGATGCTACGCCTCGGAGCCGAGCGCGATCGGTTGACCGTGGTCGACGACCAGATCGGCGGGCCGACCGCCGCCCGGGACATCGCGGCTGCGCTCCAGACCATCGTTCATGCATTCAGCGCAGGGCGCGGGAGCTCCGGCATCTACCACTATTGTGGTCAACCCGCAGTCTCATGGCGCAGCTTCGCTCGCGCCATCATGGCCGAGGCGGGGCTCGCGACCGAGATCGTCCCGATTCCCAGCGCTGACTGGCCAACCCCGGCGCCACGCCCAGCCAATTCCGTCCTCGACTGCACCCGCATCGCCCGCGACTACGGTATCGTCCAACCCGACTGGCGGCAGTCACTGAAAGACATCCTGAGGGAAGGCAAAGCAGACCGATGACCCAGCGATCCGCGACCCGCCGCAAAGGCATCATCCTTGCCGGCGGTTCTGGCACTCGGCTCTATCCGATCACTAAGGCAGTCTCGAAACAACTCATGCCGGTCTACGACAAACCCATGATCTACTACCCACTCTCGGTTTTGATGCTGGCGGGCATCCGCGAGATCGCGGTGATCACCACTCCCGAGGATCAGGGCCAGTTCCAGCGCCTGCTCGGCGATGGATCGGAGCTCGGCCTCACCTTAACCTGGATCACCCAGCCCTCGCCCGACGGGCTCGCCCAGGCTTATCTGCTAGCTGAGGCGTTCCTCGACGGCCAGCCCTCGGCCATGATCCTCGGCGACAACATCTATTACGGTCATGGCCTGCCGGAGCTTCTGCACTCCGCCGACCGGGCCAAGGGAGCAACCGTCTTCGGCTATCGTGTCACCGACCCAGAACGCTATGGCGTGGTCGAATTCGATGGCCAGGGCCGGGCGATCTCGATCGAGGAGAAGCCCGCGCATCCAAGATCTAACTACGCAGTCACAGGGCTCTACTTCTTCGATGCCCGTGCACCCCAATTTGCCCGCGAGATCACTCCGTCGGCCCGTGGGGAGCTTGAGATAACCTCGCTGATCGAGAAATACCTCGCCGAACGCACGCTCCGCGTAGAACTGATGGGCCGCGGCTTCGCGTGGCTTGACACCGGAACCCACGACAGCCTGATCGAGGCCGGTGAATTCGTGCGAACCATCGAGAAACGCCAGGGCCTAAAGGCTGGATGCCCTGAAGAGGTCGCCTTTCGCATGGGTTTCATAAGCGCAGGACAGCTCCAGCAACTCGCCAAACCCATGCTCAAGACAGACTACGGAAAGCATCTCGCGAAGATGGCAGAGGAAGAAGAGTAACCAGACGTTGTCTGCGAAAATACCGACAAATCACCCAGACCGCGAGATGATATGACATGGCTCTCTGATCGTTCTAGGATTGAGTTTGTTCTTTTGCGAGTTGGCAGAAGCATCTAAGGCTATCACAGCTTAGTTTCGTTCGCGCCACAGCCAGAACACAGACTTTCAGACACAGGTGTCCGGCGGGAAGGGACCGTTTCTTGAGCACAGCCTGCCCTCTTGAGCCCAACAGTTCCTATAGGTTGATCGTCCGAGAGCCGATCGATCAGACCATAACGGTCCGCCTGAGCAACGGAGCGGTCGATCGGATCAGAATACCGGGCGCAGATTGGAGAAGCTTTGAACTTATAACACCCGCTGTACCGGCCCGTATCGAAGGAAAAGGCATCGAAGTCGGCCGCCAGTCAAAAAAGTTCTCGAGCGAAGCGCGCCTTCAAAAGGCGTTGGAGCCATCCTTCCCTTCCCGATTGAAGCAGTTTTGTGCCCCGGTCCTGGGTGGCGGCGCGATCCTTTCCCGCGGCCCGCGGCAGGACCCGGATCGGTTGTCGGAGTTCATACTGCTCGAAACCTTTAACATCGGCAGCGAGTCCCTGGCGACCCAATCGGTCTCCGACGTGATCTTCGAGGAAGACTTTGCCGCCAGAGTGATGGAGCGGCAGCCAGATAATGGAGTGCCGGTCGAGACATCTCTTCGGATCGCCGTTGTTCTGCACCTTTTCTACGAGGATCTGTGGGAGGAGTTCGAGGGCTTCCTGCGCGCCCTGCCCGTCTCTTTCACGCTTTTCCTTAGTCTTCGCGAGAGCGACCAGACTACGCAGGCAAAAGCACTTACGTCCTTCCCAGATGCTCTTGTGGTGAACGTCGAGAATACCGGCAGGGATGTGAGACCGTTTCTCGACTTTCTTTGGAGCGGCGCGCTCGACGGTTTCGATCTTGTTTGCAAGCTGCACAGCAAGAAATCGACTGCAGTCGGCGGGCAGGAGGGCGCTCTCGGCCTTCTATGGCGGCGCCGGGCACTGCTGGATCTGATCGGCGATGGGCGGTCTGCAGCCCAAAACATCGAGCGGTTCCAGAACGTAGCTGGCATCGGCATGATCGGTCCCGCGCAGTTACGCCTGCCGACCGTTTTCTCACCAGATCTGGAGGTCATGAAAACCTGGCCGGACCGGGTCAGGCTTGCCGAGCATGCTGGCATTGAGGCAAGCGCCTTGGCCGAGGACTTTTTCGCCGGATCCATGTTCTGGGTGAGGCGCGCCGCCCTGGAACCACTCAAACATCTCGGACCAGATGCGATCACATGGACGACCGAGGAGTTTCAGGACGGTGAGAACATAGAACACGCGCTGGAACGCTTCTTTGCGGACAGCGTGCGCGGATCGGGATTTTCACTTGTCGATGCAGCGCCGTTTCTCGGTGGCGACGTCACGAGGGCATCTAAGGCGGCGCTTGGCTTACCCAGAAGAAACAGCGCGCCTCATGCACTGTTCCATGACATGCCAGAGGCCTTCGAAAATCATTGGGACGTCGCTCCACCTGATGCGCTCCAGGGCCAGCGGGTGGCCCTCTTCTGCGCATTCTCCCCTTCCGGACACCTCAACACCTACACTGAAATCTACCTCCGAAGCCTCAAGGCGGCGGGCTATTTCGTCGTCCTCTGCGCTGTCTGCAAGTCAGTAGACCCGCCGGGGCACGAGGGTTTCCAGCAGCATGCGGATGCGATCTTCATCCGAGAGAACGGGGGGTTTGATTTTGCAAGCTGGTCAGAGGCGCTTCGCACCGCGCCGCAGCTTTGGGACGCAGAGCGGATTCTGTTTGCCAATGACAGCGTGATCGGCCCTCTGCAAGGGTTCGACCGGATGATGACCCGGATGCAGGCATCCGAGGCAGATTGCGTTGCCCTTACCGAGCACAGCGAAGTGGCGCATCACTTCCAAAGCTATTTTTTCGAGCTGCGATCCAAGGCGCTCCACCATCCAGGCGTGCAAGACTTCTTCGGCAATATCCTTTGCTGGCGGGTCAAGGGCGAGGTGACCCGGCGCTACGAGATCCCCCTTATGCGCCATCTGAAGGATGTTCTTGGTTTGCGTGTCGATATCCTGTTCCCAAACGCCTCACTTGGCGGGCATCTTTCAAAGGATGGCCTCGGGAATCCCACGCTCGATTACTGGCAAGAACTGCTGGATGCCGGTTATCCGTTCATCAAGACTGAACTCCTGCGCGATCTGTCCCATCTGAACCACAAGAAGATTGTGCGGAAAGGTGTGAAACTTGGGCTCGATCGCCGTCTTCTGAGACAGCATCTGAAGCGAAGCAGGAGAGATCGAGGTGCACGCCTCAAGCTGAAGAGGCTGCACCGGCTAAAAGCTTTTCGCAGGCGTATCATGGTCCTTCTCGGCATTCGCACAACCAAGGAGAGGCGGCAGGCCCGCGATGGCAGGAAGGGGAGCCAGGTCTCTCCGCGCTATTGATCAGTCTTCCGAGGCGCTCTCTACACCGGATACGCTGGTTACCGAGATGCAAGACGCTAGCAGTGAGGACATCGAGTAATGCCTGAGCGTGTAAGCGTCGTCATCGTGAGCTACAACAGCGCCGATGTGCTGTCTGACGCCTTGTCTTCGGTGCCCGCAGAAGCCGAAGTCATTGTTGTCGACAACGATAGCGAGGATGGTTCGACGGAGATCGCGGCAGCATTTAGCGCCAACGTGATCAAGAACGAGCATAACCTTGGCTTTGGTACAGCCTGCAATCAGGGCGCTGAGATCGCGACCAAGCCTTACATTCTGTTCCTTAATCCGGACGCGCGTCTAACGCCCAATAGCCTGGCGACCCTGCTCACCGAGATCAGTTCCGATCTGGCGGTCGCGGCCGTGGGGCCTCTGCTGCGGGGCACACACGAGATCGAACGCCCCCGAGAAGCGACACTTTTGGAACCAGATCGTTCGCCAAGCTTCCAAACCGTTCCCACAGAGCCGACAGAGGTTGGCTTTCTCTCCGGCGCGGCACTTCTAATCCGGCGGGATGTCTTTCGCGAGATCGACGGGTTCGATGAAAAGATCTTCCTCTATCTCGAGGACGATGACCTTTGTTACCGGCTGCGCCAAGCCGGTCATCGGCTCCGGCTGATTCCCGCTGCAGTCATTGAACACGAGACCAACACCGCCGTTCGGTCCTCTGGCCGGGCGCTTCGATCTAGAAACTACCATACCATGATGTCACTCAGATATCTGGCCACGAAGCATCGGGTTGAAATCGATTTCGACCGTATTCGACGGAAGACCTGGAGACGGCTTCTGATCTCTATCCTCACGATGGATAGCGAGCGCAATCATAAGAGTATCGGCCGCTTGCAGGGTCTCGACACGTGGCCGTTTGGTCGGCGCCAAAGCGATTGAAGCTCTGGTCCGATCTGATGAAAACCTCGCAACCTTTGCAGATCGGCTAGCATCTTTAAGTATCCTGCCCTGGTTCAATCAGATAACACACACCTAGGCCCCGTAGCTCAGCAGGATAGAGCGACCGCCTCCTAAGCGGTAGGTCACAGGTTCGAATCCTGTCGGGGCCGCCACTTCGCGCTCTACGTATGTGTCTATCAATGAGTTAGCCTACATTTATGGAACGTCGATCAGCAGGCGTTCCAGGTTTCGTTCTCTGTTCTCCCCCATCCAGCGCTCGACGACAGTTCGCCATTCGGGTGTAACGCGCGACCTCAGAAAGGCTCATGTCGCCAATCCAAGTCTGAAGTTGATGCTCTGTTGCACCGATTTCCGCGAGCCGGGCGGCAAGCGCTTTGCGCAGCCTATGGGCCGTACAACGCTGATCAAGACCCGCCTTGACGCAAGCTGGTTTGAACCAGGCCGAAAAGGCCTCGGCACTTCGGGGTGCTCCATCC
>JBCDDC010000021.1:0-95869 GCA_039180675.1 Pseudomonadota bacterium
CGCGGCGCCAGCCCGGACTTCCGGGCCGAGAAGAAGCTCTTCGGGACCTCGATCATCTACCTCTTTGCCATCTTCGGCGCAGTGATCGTGGATGCTGTCATTCGCCTTGCAACCGGGCCATACTGGCCGCAGTGGATCTGAACCGATGGCGATGAAACGGGATCATGAGCTGCATGACAGGCGCCGGGGCCGGAACCTCGGCGTGCTCGCTCTCCTGCTCGGGTTCGTGGCGATGCTCTTCTTCGTGACGATCGTGAAGCTCGGCGACACAAGCGGGGTGATCGGCAACCCCTCGGCCGGGCAGGGCGGGGCCTGGATCGATGGGTTCCTGAAATGGGTGCGCGGATGAGCGACAGCCGGAAGACAGCGATGTACCTCGCAGGCGTCGCGGCCTTCATGGTCGGGATGGCGTTTGCCGCCGTGCCGCTCTACGACCTCTTCTGCCGGGTGACGGGCTATGGTGGCACGACACAGGCAGCAGACAGCGCGCCGGATACCGTGCTCGACCGCACGGTCGACGTGCGCTTTGATGCCTCGACCGTGGCCGGCATGCCCTGGGAGTTCAAGCCCATGCAGCTTGAGCAGACCCTCCGGATCGGAGAGACGGGGCTTGCCTTCTATGAGGCCTTCAACCCGACCAGCCGGCCGGTGACCGGAACAGCGACGTTCAACGTGACACCCTATTCGGTAGGCGGCTATTTCGCGAAGATCGAGTGCTTCTGCTTTCAGGAACAGACGCTTCAGCCGGGTGAGCGCGTGACGATGCCGGTGAGCTACTACATCGATCCGGAAATCGTTGAGGACGCCGAAGCAGGCCGCACCCACACGATCACGCTCAGCTACACTTTCTTTGAGATCGAGCCGGAGCAGGCTGCGCTCGATGGGGACAATCAGAACGGGGGCTGACCCCCGAGCCGGGAGACGACGCCATGGCGGGCCAGAAGAACCACGACTATCACATCATTGACCCGAGCCCATGGCCATTCCTCGGAGCACTCGGTGCATTTGTGATGCTTACCGGCATGGTGCTCTACATGAAGGGCAGTTCACCTGCCGTCGCGATCCTCGGCTTCCTGATCGTGCTCTACACCATGTATGTCTGGTGGCGGGACGTGGTCCGGGAAAGCCATGCGGGCGACCACACCAACGTCGTCGCGATCGGGCTTCGGATGGGGGTGATCCTGTTCATCATGTCCGAGGTGATGTTCTTCTCGGCGTGGTTCTGGACCTTCTTCAAACACGCCATCTTCCCGTTGGCCGATGTCGCCGAAAACTTCGCCGCCGGGGGGGCGGGCATGCAGGCCACAGCGAATGGCGCCGATGCGGTGTGGCCGCCTGAGGGGATCATCACCTTCGATCCCTGGGATCTGCCTCTGATCAACACGCTGATCCTGCTGCTTTCCGGATGCACCGTGACCTGGGCGCACCACGATCTGATCGAAGGCAAGCGTTCTGGCCTGATCTGGGGGCTGATGGCGACGGTTGCGCTGGGTGCAATCTTCACGATGTTCCAGGCCTATGAGTATTCGCATGCGGAGTTCGCATTCGACGGCAACATCTATGGCGCAAGCTTCTTCATGGCGACCGGGTTCCACGGCTTCCACGTTCTGGTTGGGACCATCTTCCTTGCCGTTTGTCTGTTCCGCGCGCGAAGCGGCCACTTCACGCCCGGCAAGCATATCGGGTTCGAGGCCGCGGCTTGGTACTGGCATTTTGTCGATGTCGTCTGGCTTTTCCTCTTCGCCGCCGTCTACATCTGGGGCGGCTAGGCAGGTCGCCTGAAAGTGTGATTGCTTTCCTGTGGTGATCCGGCGGACGTCCGATGCGGGCCTCTTTCGCTCAGGGCTTCATGCTGGCGGAGCCACGGTCATTGAGGCAGCATATACCGAACCTAAACGGACTTGCCGGATATGAAACGCCGCATCGCCACGCCCATCATCATCGGCATCTTCGCCTGCTCCGTGCTCAGCGGGCTTGGCCTCTGGCAGTTGCAGCGCCTGAGCTGGAAGGAGGGCCTGCTGAGCCAGATCTCGGCCCGGCTCTCGACCGAACCAGTTGCCTTCCCGGAACAGCCCGCAGAGGAAGATGATCAGTTTCTACAGGTCCTGCTAGACGGCCGGATGAAGTCCGACGAGCTCCACGTGCTCACCAGCCGTCGCCCCTATGGCCCGGGCTTCAAGGTTATCTCGGCCTTCGAGCTTTCGGACGGGCGGCGCATCCTGGTCGACCGTGGTTTTGTGCCCGAGCAGTTGAAAGATCCATCCAGCCGCCGATTCAATCTGCCCGCTGGCATGGAGGTCTCGGGCACGCTCTTCTGGCCGAACGAGACCGACAGCTTCACCCCGGAACCGGATATGGAGAACAATATCTGGTTCGCCCGCGATCTCGACCTGATGGCGCAGACACTCGGCACGCGGCCGCTTTTAGTCTCGCTCTCGGCGCCTGCGACCGGTGAATGGCCGATCCCCGCGCCCGTCGCACACAATGTGCCGAACAACCATCTCTCCTATGCCGTCACGTGGTTCGCGCTCTCGACTATCTGGGCCGGCATGACCATCATTTGGGTGCGTGCCGAGATCATCCGTGACAAACGCCTCGAGGCGGAGAAACGGGGGAGAGCGGCGTGATGTGGCGCTGCGCACTGGTTCTTCTGGCGAGCATAGCGGCAGCACAGGAGGTGTCGGTGCCTCCTCTGCTTTGCGGCGGGGTGGAGCCTTTCTGGACACTCACGCTGGATGAGGGCCGCGGGACCTACGCAACGCCCGAGACTCCGGATGCGGTGCTCTACAATATCCCGTTGATCACTCAGGCGGAGGGTCGGCCATGGCCCCGCGCCGTCACGCTGATCGGGCGCGGCGACACGGCAATCGCCCTGATCAACGAACGCCAGTGCATGGACACGAAGTCCGACGCGCTCCAGCCCTATGAGGCGACGCTTCTGACCCAGCGGGGGACCGATGCGATCATTCTCACCGGCTGTTGCCGCATCAAGCCCGACAATTGATTGCCACCTTGCGCCCCGCTCGTGTAAGGGCCGAAAGCACCCGGTCAGGAGCTGCCACCATGCGCTACATCTCGACCCGAGGGCAGGCGCCCGAGATCCCCTTTGAAGAGGCGATGCTGAACGGCCTCGCGCGGGATGGCGGCCTTTACCTGCCCGTCGATGTCCCGGTACTGACGGCGGATCAGATCGCGTCGATGGCAGGTCAAAGCTATGAGGAGGTCGCCTACACTGTCATGCGGCCTTTCATCGGCGAGACGTTTACGGACGATGAATTTCGCGTACTGATCGACCGGGCCTATGACGGGTTTGGCCATATCGCCCGCGCACCGCTTGTCCAGATCGGCCCGAACGATTGGATCTTGGAGCTGCATCACGGGCCGACGCTGGCGTTCAAGGATTTCGCCATGCAGCTCATCGGCCAGATGTTCGAGCCGGTGTTGGTCCGTCTGGATCGCAAGATCACCATCGTCGTCGCAACCTCGGGGGATACGGGATCGGCGGCGGTCGAGGCGTTTCAGAACCGCGCCGGAATCTCCTGCATCGCGCTCTACCCGCATGGGCGGATTTCCGAGGTTCAGCGCCGGCAGATGACCACGCCACCCGCGCCGAACGTCCATGCGCTTGCGGTCGAGGGCACCTTCGACGACTGCCAGGCGCTGGTGAAGGCGATGTTCAACGACTTCGCCTTCCGCGATGAGGTGAATCTGGCCGCCGTGAATTCGATCAACTGGGCGCGTGTGCTTGCGCAGGTCGTCTATTACTTCACGGCGGCCGTGAGCCTCGGCGCCCCGGCGCGTCAGGTTGATTTCTGTGTGCCGACAGGGAATTTCGGTGATATCTATGCGGGCCATATTGCTCGGCGGATGGGTCTGCCCGTCGGCAAGCTGATCGTCGCGACCAACGAGAACGACATCCTCCACCGCACGCTGGAAACAGGGGCCTATACGCGGGCAGAGGTCCACCCCACCATTGCGCCCTCGATGGACATCCAGATAAGCTCGAACTTCGAACGTTTGCTTTTCGAGCTTTACGACGGGGATGCCGGGGCCGTGCGCCAGTCGATGGAAGATCTGAAATCGGGCGGTTTCAAGCTGAGCCAGGGCGCGCTTGAGCGCCTGCGCGAGGGCTTCGCCTCCGGCCGATCGGATCAGGCGCAGACCATGGCGATGATCCGCCGCGTAGCTGCCGAAGGCGGCACGGTGCTCGACCCACACACGGCAATCGGCGTTGTGGCGGCGGAGGCGAACCGGGGAGACCGCGCGACCCCAATGATCACACTTGGCACAGCCCATGCAGCGAAATTCCCGGACGCGGTAGAGGAGGCCTGTGGAGAGCGCCCCGGCCTGCCGCCGCGCATGGCCGACCTCTATGACCGGCCGGAACGGGTCACGATCGTCCCGAACGACCTTGCCCGGGTCGAGGATGCCGTGCGGGAGCGGCGCGCATGACGGTCGAGCTCTCCACCCTGCCGAACGGCTTTCGCGTGGTGACCGAGCAGATGCCGGGCCTTGCGTCCGCAGCACTCGGCATCTGGGTCGAGGCGGGCGCGCGCAACGAGACGGCGCAGCAGAACGGCATCGCCCATTTCCTCGAGCATATGGCGTTCAAGGGCACATCGCGGCGCACGGCGCTGCAGATCGCCGAGGAGATCGAGGATGTCGGCGGGTTCCTGAACGCCTACACGAGCCGGGAGCGGACGGCCTATTACGCCCGGGTGCTTGGCGCCGATGTGCCCCTGGCGCTCGATGTGCTTGCCGATATCCTGCGCGACCCGGTCTTCGACGAACGCGAGATCGAGACCGAACGCGGTGTGATCCTGCAGGAGATCGGGCAGTGTCTGGACACACCCGATGACATCATCTGGGACTGGCTGCAGGAGACTGCGTTCCCGGACCAGCCCATGGGCCGCGCAATCCTTGGCCCGCCCGAGCGGGTGCGCGCCTTCGGCAAGGCCGATTTCCGGAGCTTCATCGACACCCATTACCGGCCGGAGCGGATGATCCTCTCCGCCGCCGGTGACATCGATCACGACCGGCTGACCCGGATGGCCGAGGCCGTCTTTGGCGATATGGAGCCGCTTGCCGCCCCCAAACGCGAGGCCGCACGGTATGTGGGTGGCGAATTGCGCCGTGAGAAGGATCTGGAGCAGGCGCATCTCGCGATCGGCTTCAAGGCGCCGGGTTATCGCGACCCGGATTACTATGCCGCCCAAATCCTGGCGGTGGCGCTTGGCGGCGGCATGTCATCCAGGCTGTTTCAGGAGGCGCGGGAGAAGCGCGGCCTCTGCTACACGATCTTCGCGAATTGCGCTTCTTACGACGACAGCGGTCTGATGAGCATCTATGCCGGAACCGGCGGGGCCGAAGTGGGTCAGCTTGCCGATCTGACGGTCGATGAGCTCGCTCGCGCCGCTCGTGACCTGGGTGAGCACGAGGTTGCCCGCGCCCGCCAGCAGACCAAGGCCGGGTTGGTTATGGGGCTTGAAGGGCCGTCAAATCGGGCTGAGCGGATGGCCGCGATGCTCTCGATCTGGGGCCGGGTGCCGACACTGGACGAGACGATCGAGCGGATCGATGCGGTCGATGTCGCGGCAACCCGCGCGGCGGCGGTGCGGATCGCCGCACAGGATCCGGTGCTGGCGCTCTATGGGCCTGTTGGGGCTGCGCCGTCCGTCGGCGATCTGGCCCGGCGCATTGCCGCATGAGCTTTTTCGCCCGACGCACGAAACCGGATCCGGAGATCGAGACCTCCCGTCTGATCCTGCGCCCGCCCCGGCTTGAGGATCATCCGATCTGGGCAAAGGTGCGCCGCGAGAGCCGGGCTTTCCTTACACCGTGGGAGCCGGTCTGGTCCCGTGACCATCTCACGCCGCGCTCATTCCGCAACCGCGTCGCCTGGGCGGAACGGGCGATCCGGACGGAAGAGGCCTGGCCCCTGTTTCTCGTAAGGAGGGATGACGGAAAGATCGTGGGCGGGCTCACGCTCTCCAATATCCGCCGCCAGCCCGCGCAGGCCGGAACGCTCGGCTATTGGGTCGGAGAGGCGTTCGCCAAACAGGGCTATATGTCAGAGGCGCTGGATGCGTTGAAGGACCATGCGTTCGGCCCGCTGGATCTTTCGCGGCTGGAGGCGGCGTGCCTGGCCGAGAACAAGGCGTCCCGGCGGCTGCTGGAGCGCTGCGGGTTCAAGTACGAGGGGGTCGCGCAGGCCTATCTGCAGATCAACGGGCGCTGGCGCAACCATGTGCTCTATGCAGCGCTTCGCCCCGACCGGCGCGGCCGCGTCGACGACGAGTAGCAAAACGGTTTCAGATGCGTCCCTGGCCTCTGGCGAGGCCGGCCGGGCGAGGCCCGGCAACCCGTGCTGATCGCACGGGCAGGGACGCCCGGCGCGCAGCTCAGATGTTGGTGATGGGTGGCGGCGTTAGTCGACGAAGGCGCGTTCGACGACGAACTCCGCGGGTTTGGAATTGGCGCCCTCGGTGAAGCCGCGGGCCTCGAGGATTTCCTTCATATCCATGTTCAGACCCATCGAGCCGCAGATCATCGCACGATCGACCTCGGGGTCGAGCGGCGGCACGCCGAGATCCTCAAAGAGCTTGCCCGACGTGATTTTCTCGGTGATCCGGCCGGTGCGCTCATAGTCTTCCTGCGTCACGGTCGCATAGCGGCGGAACTTGTCGCGCGCGAACTCGCCGACCAGTGGGTCGTCCATCAGTTCCCGCTCCAAGTCCTCGCCATACTTCAGCTCGGCCACATGGCGGCAGGTATGGGTCAGGATGACCTCTTCGTAGCGCTCATACGTGTCGGGGTCGCGCATCAGCGACGCGAAGGGCGCGATCCCGGTCCCCGTCGCGATCATGTAAAGCCGCTTACCGGGCAGGAGCGCATCGAGCACCAGGGTGCCGACGGGTTTCGGGCGCATGATGATCTCATCACCCGGCTCGATGAGCTGCAGTTTCGAGGTGAGCGGGCCATCCTGAACCTTGATCGAGTAGAACTCGAGCTCTTCGTCCCAGGAGGGGCTCGCGATCGAATAGGCGCGGAGGAGCGGCTTGCCGTTGTCCCCCATCAGCCCGATCATCACGAACTCGCCGGAGCGGAAGCGCAGCGATTGCGGGCGTGTGCAGCGGAACGCGAAGAGCCGGTCGGTGTAATGCTTCACGGAGGTGACCGTCTGCGCGTCAGGCAAAGCTTTGGCTTTCGGTGCGGTCACGGCTGCAGTCTCGGTCATTCGCGTGTCTCTCGTATCGGGCGGAGGCGCTCCGCAATTCTACATGTGAGGCGCGGGCTTTTCGGCTGGCTCTCAATTCCCGTGGGAAATTCCTTCTGAGCGCGACTTAATCGCTTGGGCTGCGCGGAGCAAGTCCCGATCTTGTCACAGTCTGCGACTGCCACCTTAGAGCCCTACGTTTCGTGAATGGATCGAAGAGGGGAATTGATCTGACAGCGAATCCGGCTTTTCGTAATGTGCCGGAAAGACAGGGAGGTTGTCATGCGTGTGATCTTTGACGCCCGTCAGCTGAACCACGCGCCCGAAGAATACTTTCGCCACGGTGTCGCGATCCCTCACCCGGAGCAGCCGCAGCGCGCCGAGTTGATCCGCGATCGCCTGGTTGTGGAGGGTCATAAACTGGCAAAGCCCGGGAATCATGGTCTCGATCCGATCAAGGCCGTGCATGACCCCGATTACGTTGCCTTCTACCAGACGGCTTGGGAGGAATGGGTGAAAGCCATGCCCGATGGCCGGATAGCGGTGCCGAACTTCTTCCCGCCCCGCGCCGCCTGCCGACGGCCCGAGGGGGTCATCGGCCGCCTTGGGTACTACTCGACCGGCACCTCCTGTCCGATCACACCCGGCACCTGGGAGGCGATCTACTGGTCGGCTCAGACGGCCATCGAGGGTGCCGAGCGTCTGATGGATGGCGAGCGGGTCGTCTATTCGCTCTGCCGCCCACCGGGCCATCATGCCTATCGCGATGCGTCGAACGGGTTCTGCTTCTTCAACAACACCTGCGTGGCGGCGCATCACTTGCGAAAGACCTTCGGGAAGATTGCGGTGATCGATATCGACACGCACGCGGGGCAGGGGACGCAGGAGATCTTCTACCGGCGCGAGGATATCTTTACGGCCTCCATTCACCGTGATCCGAAGGCCTATGTGCCCTTCTTCGCGGGCTATCCTGACGAGATGGGCGACGGAGACGGCGAGGGCGCGCATCTCAATGTCTGTCTGGCGGGCGGGGCTGAGGACCCGGCTATCCTCGCAGGGATCGCCCGGATGATCACCGCGGCCAAGGCATTCAAGGCCGATGCGCTGGTCATAGCGCTTGGAGTCGATATGGCGGCCGATGATCCGCTCTCTGAAGTGGCCTTCTCCGGCGAGGGGTTCGCGACCGCCGCGCGTATGCTGATGGCGATGGACCTGCCTACACTGATCGTTCAGGAGGGCGGCTATCTCGGTCCTTCGCTTACGGACAACGTGGCGCGGTTCGTCAATGCAGCCGACGGGCGCTGATCAACGCCGCCCGCCCGCCAGTTCGATCCTGGAAGCCCGGTTCCTCCTGTTCTCACGCCATGCTGTGAAGATCCCGGCCCCTGCGATCAAGGCCATGCCCAGGGCCATCCAGCCGTCAGGCAGGTCGTTGAACAGGACCCAGCCCCACAGCGTCGCGAAAATCAGATAGCTGTAATCGAACGGGGCGAGCCAGCTCGACTCGGCACTTTGATAGGCTTTGGCGAGCGCGATGTTCGAGGTCAGGTTCAAGACGCTGCAGAGAAGTGCGATCAGGAAGACATCGACACTCGGCGTCACCCATCCGCGGGTCAGGTAGGGGATGGTTTGTTGAATTTCAGTCGGCAGGGGCGAGAGAGTCAGCGTGAAAAGCCCCAGCGTTCCTGCCGCGCCAAAGGCAAGCGCCACACCCATGGCCAGTGTCACCGGGCTCTCACCCCGGCACCAGCGCCGGGTCAGGATGATGACACCGGCATAGGAGAGCCCGGCACCGACCGGCAGCAGCTTGATCGGGGAGAAGTCGCTCGAGCCCGGTTGCAGGATCAGGACAGCCCCGATTGCACCGATGGCAACGGCCGAGATCCTCTGGATCCCGATCTGCTCCCGCAGGATCAGCCACGAGAGGATCGTGACGAAGATCGGGAAGGTGTAGAGCCCTGCCGCCATCTCGGCCAGCGTCAGCTGTTCCACCCCGCCAAAGAAGCAGAACATCGCGGTCAGCAGGCAGAGCGAGCGGAGCACGACTGCCCACATACGCTCCGGTCGTCTCGGCAGCCCGCCCCAAAGGAGCCGCGCGAGGATCAGGATCAGCATCAGGTTGCTGATCGAGCGGATGGTCTGGAAGGTCCAGATCGATGTGTCGGGTGCAGCAACCCGGATCATCCCGTCCTGAAAACCCAGGGTGAAAAGCGCGAACAGCATCAACCCGGCGGCGAGGCCGGGGCGGTCTGTCGAGGTCCCGTCGAGAAATCCGCTGCGGGTCATGCGGGCTAGACTAGGTGCCGGGAGGCCCCCTGTCCGGCACAGATGCGACAGCGAGCAGGGCATCAAGGTCGATTACCTGCTCCAGATGCGCCGCGAGGGCATCCAGTGTCTGATCGACCTCAGTGCTGTAGGCTATGTTGGAGACCGGCGCGCCGAGGCGTTGAAGGAACGCACGGCGATAGCTGTCCTCGCCGAAAATTCCGTGCAGATAGGCCCCTTCGACACGCCCATCTTCCGAAGTTGCCCCCTCCGGCCGCCCCTCGATTTCGAACAGCGGCCTCGCCCGGTCAGGTCCATCGGTTTCACCAATATGGATCTCGTAGCCCGACAGGGAATTGCCCTCGCGATCCGTGCCTGTGACCCGGGTCAGATGTTTCTTTGGCCGCATAACCGTGTCGACCTCAAGCATGCCGAGCCCCTGAGACAGCCCCGGCGCACCCTCGATCCCCTCCGGATCGTCGATCGTGCGGCCCAGCATCTGATACCCGCCGCAGATGCCAAGGATCCGGCCTCCTCGGCGGCGATGCGCCTCTAGATCGACATCCCAGCCCTGCTCGCGAAGAAAGGCAAGGTCGCCCCGCGTCGACTTGGTACCCGCAAGGATCACCAGATCGGCGACCGGCAGCGGTGATCCGGGCCGCACCATCTCGACCCGCACACCGGGTTCCAGTTTCAGCGGGTCGAAATCATCGAAATTCGCGATGCGGGAGAGGAGGGGTACCGCAATCACGATCTGCCCCGGTCGATTGTCTGAGCGGATCTCCCAGGCGTCCTCCGCGGGCAGCTTATGAGCGTCGCCGAACCAGGGGACGGTGCCGAAACCCTTCCAGCCCGTGTGTTCCTCGATTGTCGCGAAACCATCATCGAAAAGGCTGACATCACCGCGAAACTTGTTGATCAGGAAGCCCTTGATCAGCGCCGCGTCTGTGGCGTCGAGCACGGCCTTCGTCCCGACCACCTGTGCGATCACGCCGCCCCGGTCGATATCGCCGACGAGGATCACGGGAATTCCCGCTGCCTCGGCGAACCCCATGTTCGCGATGTCACCCTTGCGCAGGTTTACCTCGGCGGGGCTGCCCGCCCCTTCGATCAGGACCAGATCGGCCTGCGAGGCGATGCGGTTGAAGCTGTCGAGGACACCCGCCAGAAGCGTCGGCTTCAACTTCGCGTAATCCCGCGCCGTCGCGTGGGTCAGCCTTTGACCCTGGAGGACGACCTGCGCACCCTTTTCTGTCTCTGGCTTCAGCAGGACCGGGTTCATGTGCACGCTCGTCTCCACCCGGCAGGCGAGCGCTTGAAGCGCCTGCGCCCGCCCGATCTCTCCGCCATCGCCCGTGACGGCGGCGTTGTTCGACATGTTCTGCGGTTTGAAGGGGCGCACGTTCAGGCCGCGGTTCGCAAAAGCCCGGCAGAGGCCCGCGACCAGCACCGATTTGCCAACGTTTGAGCCGGTGCCCTGAAGCATCAGCGCCTTGGTCATTTGTCGCCCTTGAGCGTGAGGGGCAGACCGGCGGCGATGAACTCGACCCGGTCGGCGGCTGCGGCGATACGCTGGTTCAACCGCCCCTGCGCGTCGCGGAACCGCCGCGAGAGGCTCTCCATCGGTGCGAGCCCGAGGCCGATTTCATTCGAGACGAGCACGATCCGCCCCGGAGCATCGTTGAGCGCGCCGATCAGGTTGCTGGTTTCCTCTTCGACATCCCGCTCATGATGCATCAGGTTCGATAGCCAGAGCGTCAGGCAATCGATCACGAGCGTCGTGTCAGGACCTGCATGCGCGGCCATCGCAGGTCCTAGATCGAGTGGCGCTTCCGCCAATGTCCAACTCGGCCCACGCTCTTCCTGATGCAGCCGAATGCGTTCGGTCATCTCGTCGTCGAGAGCTTCGGCGGTCGCAATGAACACATGCGGTGGCGGCGCGAGTGCGAGCGCCCGGGCCGATTTGCCCGATCGCGCACCACCGAGGATGAAGGTCACATGCGCCATCATACGATCTCGTGCGCCAGATGGATCGGCGTGGCGTAGGGGACGGGTGTTGCAAACGCCTCCTCGAAACTCTGGCCGAGATAGGCGATCCGTGCGACCCGGACCGGCCCCGCATGGGTGATGATCACGGAGTCGCTGTCGATTTCCGCAAGAGCCGCCAGAACCCGGCCCGACATCTCGGTAAAGCTCTCGCCACCAGGAGGGCGCCGGTTGACAGGATCAGAGGTCCAGAAATCGCTCTCCGCCCGGTCGATCTCGTCCCAGCGTCGGCCTTCCCAATGCCCGAAATCGAGCTCTTGCAAGCGATCGTCGCAGTGCAAATCGACCTCATGTGCTTCTACAATCGCCTCGGCCAGCTTCAGGCAGCGGGTGGCGGGGCTGGAGTAGAGGCGTCTCACCGAGGGCAATTGCGTGAGCACCGCAGCGATCTCCATGGAAGCCGCTGGACCCAGACCGAGATCGAGGCGCCCATAGCAAACGCCGCGTTCGACATCCGGTGTGGGATGGCGGAGGAAGATCACGCGAAGAGCCCGGCGAAGGTGATCAGGGCGGCTGTCTCGCCCACATGCGCAATGGCGCCGAGCCCGTCCCCGGTGTAGCCGCCGACCCGGCGCAATTGGGCTCGGAGCACCAGCCAGCCGACGGCCCCGGCCAAGACCAAAGCCCAAAGTGCAGAGAAGCCGAGCAGCAGGCAGAACGCTGCTGTTGTGCCGAGTGCGAAGAGGATCTCGACCGAGCGCGCGCCGTCTTCGACCATCTCGCCCAAGCCCGATGGCCGCGCATATCCGGCAATGCGTGTCACGGGCACCATCATCGCCCGGCCTGTCGCCCCTGCAGCAATCAGGGCCAGAACCCCGGTCGAGGGGGTCAGGGCCGCCAGCGACGCCCAGCGGAGTGCCAGCGAAAGAGCAACAGCGACCATGCCATAGGTTCCGATCCGGCTGTCGCGCATGATCTCGAGCGCCTTGTCCCGATCCGCGTGGCCGCCAAGCGCATCGGCCGTATCGGCGAGCCCATCCTCATGCAGGGCGCCCGTCACCAGCACTCCCGTCAGGATCGCGAGCCCCGCCGCGACTGCCGCTGGCAAGACATCGGAACCGACCCACCAGACGGTCCCGGCAATCGCGCCCACCATGGCTCCGGTCAACGCAAAGTAGCGCGAGGCACGGGCGAGCCGGTCAGACTCCCAGCAATGGGTGCCAATAGGCAGGCGGGTGAGAAACTGGACCGCCGAGGCGAAAAGCAAGACTTCGCGGCTCATGCGCCTGACCTGCCGGATACCCCGGCGCTCTCGAAGGTCGCCATATCCGAAAGCATCGCGGTCGCGGCCTTGAGAAGCGGCAGCGCGAGGAGCGCACCCGATCCTTCGCCAAGCCGAAGCTCGAGATCCAGCAGAGGGTTGGCCCCGAGATAACCCAGCAACGCCCGATGGCCCGGCTCGTGACCGCGATGGGCATAGAAGAGGTGGGTCGCCATCTCCGGCCGCGCCTCGACCGCTGCCATCGCGGCGGCGGTCGAGATGAACCCGTCGACCAGAACCGCCGCGCCATCCGATGCAGCCCCGATCGCCGCACCGGCCATGGCGGCGAGCTCGAGGCCGCCGAAGGCCGCAAGGGCTTGCTCCGGGCCGAGGGGAGGCGTGTGCCTCCCGGCCGCACGGTCGAGCACGGCAAGCTTCCGGGCAACGCCCGCCGGGTCGAGCCCGGCTCCAGGGCCTACCAGACGCTCCAACGGGATGGCGCCAATCGCATGGCCGATCAGAGCGGCGCTGGAGGTGTTGCCGATCCCCATCTCGCCAAGCGCAACGATCTGTGCGCCCGCTGCCACCACCTCCCGCGCAAGATTGGCACCGAACATCAGGGCTGCCCAAACTTCCTCCGGTGTCAGCGCGTCCTCGATCGCCGCATTTCGGGTGCCCCGGCGAATGCCGGCGCGGCGCAGGTCCGGGTGCTCCGGGATCCGCGCAGACACGCCTGCATCTGCCACGATCACTTTGGCGCCTGCCGTGCGGGCAAAGACATTGGCGGCAGCACCCCCAGACAGGAAATTCTGGACCATCTGTGCGGTTACTTCAGATGGCCAGGCCGAGACGCCTTCTGCGACGATCCCATGGTCCCCGGCGAAAAGCAGCAGGCAGGCCTCGCTCCCTGGCGTCGCGGTCCCTTGCGCCACCGCTATCTGCTGGGCGAGCGTCTCGATCCGCCCGAGGCTGCCTCGTGGCTTGGTCTTGGCATCGATTGCGGCCTGCACCCGTTCCGCCAGGCCCGGAACAGGGGCCGGGATGGAGAGGTGCTCAAGCATCAGATCGCCGGGATCCTGGCTACGAAATGCCCCTTCACACCCTGTGGCCACTGTTTGAAAGGCACGCGCCCTGTCTCGCTGTCTCGATGAAGCTGGGCGTAGTCGACCAGAGCCTCGGCCGCCTCCGGCTCTGGCGCGAATCTGCCGAGCACGTAGGTCAGCTTGCCGGGTGCCGCGATCGCCGTGTTGCAATGGCGCTCACACCCCATGAGGCAGGATTGGCGGCGCACCTCGATGCCGGAGACACGGGCCGCGCGCTTCTCGACCTCTTCCGCGAACACCTCACCTCCCGTGCGCCCATCGGGCCCTGTCTTCTCGTCCTCTGCATATCGGCAGGTGTCGCAGACGATGATCGTGGTGGTCATGCGTGCCTCTCCTCTCGCTCCCACAGCATTGCAGGGCTGGTGTCGTCTTCCGCCCCGCAAGAGGCGATTTTTCGTTTGAAGCCGACATAGCGTGCGCCTATGCAGGGAGCAATGAACAGCGCGCCCTTTTTTGAGGGCCGAGCGGAGCTGTCTGAGGGCCGACCAAATCGCGGGGTCTGAAAAGGCAGGGTTGTTCGGGGGTCTCCCCGTGCGTCGCAGCAACAGGAGAGACTGATGCGCCTTTCAGCTTTGATCATCGCCCTTATTGCCACCCCCGCAGCCGCCCATCCCGGCCATTTCGCCGAGCTTGGCGGCCATAGCCACTGGATCGCTCTCGGCGCGCTGGTTGCGGCTGGGGCGCTCGCGGCCTGGCTGCTTGCCAGCAAAGGCACCGAGGAGGATGCCGAGGACGAGGACGCCGAGGCCGAAGAGGCCGAGCGGTGAGCAAGGCGGCTTCCGCCGCCGGTCGACCTCGCGCCTTGGGCATGTGAGAGGACGCGAGGTGCCACTTTTCGACAGCTACCTCATCGTCGATTGGTCAGCCGCGAGCACTCCGAAACGGGGGGCAGACAGCATCTGGTGGGCACTCGCGCGGCGCGAGGGCGGTTTGCAGGCCATCGGCAATCCGACCACACGTGCCGAGGCGGTTGATATCCTCACCCATCTGATCGCGACTGAGGCCGATACGGGCCACCGCACGCTCGTCGGGTTCGACTTCCCCTTTGGCTACCCTGCAGGCTTTGCGGCGCGGGTCACCGGCAAAGCGTCGGCGCTCGCCTTCTGGGATTGGCTCTCGGATGAGATCATGGATGCCCCCGACAACGCCAACAACCGCTTCGAGATCGCCGAGAAGCTGAACATGCTCTTCGAAGGCCCCGGCCCGTTCTGGGGGCGGCCCTCCAGCCTGGCGACCTCCGTTCCCGAAAAGAAGGTTGGCATCAGCTATGATCAGGTCGCCGAACGCAGGATCGTCGAGCTGAGGCAGAAATCCGCCCAGCCGACCTGGAAGCTGTTCACGACCGGTTCGGTTGGCAGCCAGGTGCTGCTCGGCCTTCCCGCGTTGAACCGCTTGCGCCGTGACCGGCGGCTGAGCGGCAGGGTCGCGGTCTGGCCCTTTGAGACGGGCCTCGCGGCGCCGGAAGCTCCGGTCACACTAGCGGAGATCTACCCCTCACTGCTCGATAAGGATGTCGCGCGGCGGCGCGTGTCCGACGAGGTGAAGGATCGTGCTCAAGTGCGGGTGAATGCGGCCGCCTTCGCGGCTCTCGATGCCCAAGACGGGCTGGAGGTTCTCTTCACTGGAGCCGCAGATTTCACGACGGCCGAACGGGATATGGTCGAAACCGAGGAGGCGTGGATCCTGGGCGTCGGTTTCGAGGATCGCCTGCGGGAGGCCGCCTGATGCTGCGCTATCAGCGTGACCCTGCCGAGATCTATCGCCAATCCTTCGCGACCGTGCGTGACGAAGCCCGGCTCGACCACCTGCCCGACGATCTGCGCGATACCGCGATCCGTCTGGTCCATGCCTGCGGAATGCCGGATATCACGGCGCGGTTGGCGTGGTCCGCCGATCTTTCGGTATCTGCCCGCGCGGCTCTCGCCCGCGGTGCACCGATCCTGTGTGACTGCGAGGCGGTTGCCAGTATGATCGTGCGTGCGCGGCTGCCGCGCGAGAACCCGGTGATCTGCACGCTGAACGCGCCCGAAACCCGCGCTATTGCCGAGCGGATCGGGAACACCCGCAGTGCCGCCGCCGTCACGCTCTGGGAAAGCTCGATCGATGGTGCGATCATTGCCATCGGGAACGCCCCGACGGCGCTATTCCACCTCATGGAGTTGATCGATCAGGGATTCCTGAAACCCGCCGCGATCCTCGGCTTCCCGGTCGGCTTCGTGGGTGCGGCGGAGTCGAAGGCCGAGCTGGCCGCCAACCCGCGCGCGCCGTTTATGACCCTGCGCGGGCGCCGGGGCGGGTCCGCGATGGCGGCAGCCGCCGTCAACGGGTTGGCCGCCGGGCTGGAGACACCGCAATGACAGCGCCCTGGCTCACAATCATCGGGATCGGGGAGGACGGTGTGGCCGGTCTCTCCGCCGCGGCCCGCGAGGCGATGGCGGGGGCCGAGACGATCCTGGGCGGCGATAGGCACCATGATCTCGCGGGCGTCTCTACGGCCAAACGGCTCTCCTGGCCATCACCCTTTGATGCGATGATTGAGGCCATCGCCGCGCATCGGGGCCGCCCGATGGTGGTGCTGGCAACCGGTGACCCGCTCTGGTACTCGGTCGGCGCGCGGATCGCGACCGCCATTCCCCGTGAGGAGATCGCCTATCACCCCCAGCTTTCGGCCTTTCAGTGGGCGGCCTGCCGTATGGGCTGGTCGCTCGCCGATGTGGAGACGCTCACGGCTCATGGCCGCCCGGCCGGGCAGGTGATCCCGTACTTCTGGCCGGGGGCGCGGCTCCTGATCCTGACCGCAGGGACGGAGACGCCCGGCCAGATCGCCCGGCTGCTCGCCGACCGCGGCTACGGCCCTTCCGAACTCACCGTCCTCGCCAATCTCGGTGGTCCTGAAGAGGCCCGGCTCGAGGGCATCGCCAGTGATTGGGCCGAGGCCACGCCGGAGATCCCTCCGTTCCACACGCTCGCGGTCACATGCATTGGCGCGCCGACACAGCTTCTTCCTCGCATCCCCGGCCTGCCCGATGAGGCGTTCGAGCATGACGGCAAGATGACCAAGCGGGACGTGCGCGCCGCAACGCTCGCGAAACTCATGCCTGCGCGGGGCGAGGTGCTTTGGGATATCGGCGTCGGCTGCGGCTCGGTCGCGATCGAATGGATGCGCGCTGCGCCGTCGGCGGTGGCGATCGGGTTCGACACCAATCCCGACCGTCTGGTGATCGCCCAGCGCAATGCAGAGACGCTGGGTGTTCCCGCGCTTCAGCTTCTAGAGGGCGCAGCGCCTGATATTCTGCATGAAATCCCAGAACCCGTTGGAACGAGGCCAGATCTGCGCACCCCGAATGCGGTCTTCATCGGAGGCGGGCTGAGCGAAGACCTGGTCGATGCCGTCCTCGCCCGAATGCGCCCGCTCGGGCGCCTCGTCGCGAACGCGGTGACGCTCGAAAGTGAGGCCTGTCTCACAGCACTCCATTCCCGCATCGGAGGGGAGCTTACCCGTATCTCCACCGCCCATGCCGCCCCTGTCGGCCCGTACCGCGGCTGGCGTGCGGCGATGCCGGTCACGCAATGGAGCCTGATCCGATGACCGGCAGGCTCTACGGCATCGGGGTCGGGCCGGGCGATCCGGAGCTCATGACGCTGAAGGCCGACAGGCTGATCCGCAAAGCGTCCGTGATCGCCTATCCGGCCCCGGATTCGGGCGAAAGCTTTGCGCGGAGCATCGCCGCCGGTGCAATCTCGGCGGATCAGATCGAGATCCCGATGGTTGTGCCGATGCGGGTCGATCGTTTCCCGGCTCAGGATGTCTATGCCGACGCGTCCCGGCAGATCACCGTCCATCTCGAGGCAGGCCGCGATGTCGCCGTTCTCTGTGAGGGCGATCCGTTCTTCTACGGCTCCTTCATGTATCTTTTCAGCCGGTTGGACGGGCGTTTCCCGGTGGAGGTCGTGCCAGGGGTCTCCTCGCTCGGTGCCTGCGCAGCCCAGATCCCGCGCCCGCTGACGGCGCGCAATGATGTCCTGACGGTGATCCCCGGCCCCTTGCCGGATGAGGAGATCGCCGATCACATCGAACGGTCCGAGGCGGTGGCGATCATGAAGGTCGGGCGCCATTTTCCGAGGCTCCGTGCGCTGCTCGACCGGATGGGGCTCACGGCGAACTCACGCTACGTGGC
Organism: Pseudomonadota bacterium; assembly: GCA_039180675.1. GTDB lineage: Bacteria > Pseudomonadota > Alphaproteobacteria > Rhodobacterales > Rhodobacteraceae > Thermohalobaculum. Next base: position 18,010 of record JBCDDC010000021.1, read on the forward strand.
GCGGGCCAGCCTCGCCGACTCCGCGGCGATGCCGCTCACCGACGCGCCCGAAAGCGCCCCTTACTTCTCGATGATTCTGATCTACAAGGGGGACGACCCTTGGCTGAGTTGAAACCGGTTGTCATCGCGCTCTCACGCTCGGGCGAGGCGACGGCGCACCGGGTGGCTGGTCTGCTCGGCGCAACGATCCACGGCCGCGAGGGGCGGGTGGAGAAGGCGGATACGGTCTTTCCAAACGCGCTCGACCATATCCGCACCCTTTTCGCCGCGGGGCATCCGATCATCGGGGTTTGTGCAGCGGGCATCCTGATCCGGGCCGTCGCGCCCATGCTGTCAGACAAGCGGGCTGAACCGCCCGTTTTGGCGGTGGCGGAGGACGGATCCGCAGTGGTGCCTCTGCTGGGCGGTCATCGCGGGGCCAATCGTCTCGCGTCGCGTCTGGCCGCATATCTCGATGCACCGGCATTGGTGACCACGGCGGGGGATCTCTCCACCGGCCTCGCGCTCGATGAGCCGCCCGCAGGATGGCGGCTTGCCAATCCCGAGCATGCCAAGCCAGTCATGGCAGCCATTCTCAGCGGTGCGCGGATCGCTGTTGAGGGAGAACTGCCGTTCGCTGTTCCCGAGACGGGTTCGGGCGAAGAGGTCGTCACTTTGGCGGGTAGCTTCGCGCCGTTGCAGGGCTCCTCCTCCCGGCTCGTCTATCACCCGCAGCGCCTCGCGCTCGGTGTTGGATGCGCGCGGGATTGCCCGCCGGAGGAACTAGCGGACCTCGTAGGCTCGGTGCTCGCCGAGGCCAGTGTTGCGTCGCAGGCCATCGCGGCCATCGGCTCTCTGGATCTCAAGGCCGATGAACCTGCGATGAATGCTCTGGCGCAGACCCACGGGCTGCCATTCCGCCTCTTCTCGGCTCAAGAGTTGGAGGTCCAGACCCCCCGTCTCGCCAATCCGTCAGACGTGGTCTTCGCTGAGGTTGGCTGCCATGGCGTTGCCGAGGGTGCCGCGCTGGCATTGGCTGGTGTCGATGGGAATCTGTTGGTCGAAAAGCGCAAGAGCGCCAATGCAACGGCCGCTCTCGCGATCGCGCCTGCGCCGATCATCGATCTGGCGGGCAGGTCCCGTGGCCGCGTCAGCCTCGTCGGTATCGGCCCCGGCCGGGCGGACTGGCGCACGCCGGAGGCCTCCCGCCTGATCGCCGAGGCGGATGAACTGGTCGGCTACTCCCTCTACATCGATCTGATCGGCCCTCTGGCCGCCGGAAAGCCGCGCCATGACTTCCCGCTCGGGGGCGAGGAGGCGCGCTGCCGCTTCGCCCTCGAACGCGCAGGCGAAGGCCGGAATGTCGCGATCATCTGCTCCGGGGATGCCGGGATCTATGCAATGGGCGCCTTGGTGTTCGAACTGATGGATACCGGCGCCGCCGGGGGTCCGGTATCCGATGCGGCGAGGCGGGTCGAGGTGGTGACAGCGCCCGGCGTCTCCGCCCTACAGGCCGCGGCCGCCCGGTCCGGCGCCCCGCTCGGCCATGATTTCTGTGCGATCTCGCTGTCCGACCTGCTGACCCCGCGCGATGACATCCTGCGGCGGCTTCGCGCCGCTGCCGAAGGCGACTTCGTGATCGCGTTCTACAACCCTGTCTCCAAGCGTCGCCGCACCCTGCTGGCCGAGGCCCGCGACATCCTGCTCGCGCACCGGCCCGCCGATTGCCCGGTTCTGCTCGCCGCCTCCCTCGGCCGGCCGGAGGAGGAATTGCGCTACCGCACGCTGGAAGATCTCGATGTCGATGAGGTCGATATGCTCACCACCGTTGTTGTCGGATCGTCACAATCCCGCCTCGCCCGGCTCGGAGACGGCCCCCGCATCTACACCCCACGCGGATACGCGGTAAAATCCGCTCAACCGGCTGACACATCCGACGACGCCGGTGGAGTGGGAGAAGCCGCGTGCCGGACGCCGCAAAACTGATGGAGCTCGCCGAGAAACTCAACGCGATGGTGCCGCTCCGCCGCTCCCGAACGGGCCTCATGGGCTATGAGGGCCGGCGGAGGAAGGTCCCGCTCCTCCGCATCGCCGAGTTCTTTGACGGTAACGATGATGAACAGAGCCTGATCCGCGGCGCGCGCCATACCGGCCTGAAACAGATGCGAATGATACTCGAGGAGATCGAGAGGCTGCCAGACGTGCATGCTGTGCGCATCGCCGTCACCGAATATGCCGCTCCCGAGGAGACCCAGCGCTGGCCCTATGCGGACCGTGTGCTGGTGGTTGCCAGCCTCTCGCGCGATGACATCCTGCGGCTCTTCCGCCCCCTACGGCCCTCCGAGGTTATCGACGGCAAGGAAGATACCTATTTCGGGGTGCCCGAGGTTGCGGGCGGCGATGTTCTCTACGACATCGGCTGGGCGGAATGACGGTTCATTTCATCGGGGCGGGGCCCGGGGACCCTGATCTGATCACGGTCAAGGGGCTGCGCCTGATCCAGACATGCCCGGTCTGCCTTTACGCCGGATCGCTCGTCCCCGAGGCGGTCGTGGCGGCGGCACCTGAGGGCGCGCGGATCATCGATACGGCGCCGATGACGCTGGACGAGATCGTCGCCGAGATCGAATCCGCGCATATGCGGGGTGAGGATGTCGCCCGGGTCCATTCCGGCGACCCGTCGCTCTATGGGGCGATTGCAGAGCAGATCCGGCGGCTGAAGGCGCTCGGCATTTCCTATGACATCACACCAGGCGTCTCAGCCTATGCCGCTGCAGCCGCAGCGCTTGGACGCGAGCTTACCATGCCCGAGGTCGCGCAGACCGTGATCCTGACCCGAACAGCCATGAAAAGCTCCGCCATGCCGCCGGGAGAGGACCTTGAGACGCTTGGGCGCACTGGGGCGACCCTCGCCATCCATCTCTCGATCCGCAATCTGGCCGAGATCGAACGCAAGCTCACCCCGTTCTACGGCCCCGATTGCCCGGTGATCGTCGCCTACCGCGTCGGCTGGCCCGATCAGATGTTCATCGAGGGCACGCTTTCGACGATCCGCGAGAAGGTCCGAGCGACGAAGATCACCCGGACTGCGCTGATCCTGCTCGGCCCGGCATTGGCCGAGACGGATTTCCGCGACAGCGCGCTCTACGATGGCGCTTATCCGCATGTGCTCAGGCCGCAGAAAAGGGCCTGAAAACGCGAAAGGCCCGGCGCTTAGCCGGGCCTTTGTCTTTTGTGATCCGATCTCCGCGATCAGGCGAACGACCACCGTTCCGCGGCGCGGCTGCCGTCGAGCGACCAGTTGGCGCCATAGACGTCCGGCACGCTGACCTTCTTCGAGCGACCGGTGACGTAGCTCGAGAACATCGGGCAGACGAGGCCGCCGTCATTGTGCAGGATCTCCTGCATCTCGTAGTACATCGCCCGCCGGGTGTCATTGTTAAGCTCGGCGCGCGCCTGGATCAGCAACTCGTCGAAACGCTCGTTCGACCAGGCGGTATCGTTCCACGGCACGCCTGACTGATAGGCGGTGGAGAACATCTGATCCTCGACCGGACGGCCGCCCCAGTAGCAGGCGCAGAACGGCTTGGCGTTCCAGACATTCGACCAGTAGCCGTCGTTCGCCGCGCGCTCGACCTTGATGTTGATACCGGCAGGAGCCGCCGAGGCCGCATAGAGCTGTGCTGCATCAACTGCGCCCGAGAACGCCGCATCCGCCGCTATCAGGGTTACGTCGAGGCTGTCGAGACCCGCTTCCTTAAGGTGGAACTTTGCCTTGTCGGGATCATAGCTCCGCTGCGGCAGATCCTTGTTGTAGAAGCGCTGGTGCGGCGCAATCGGCAGGTCGTTGCCGACTGAGCCGAAGCCCTGCAGGATCTTCTCCACCATCTCCTCGCGCTTGATCGCCAGCTTCATCGCCATCCGGACATTGTTGTCCGTGAACGGCTCGGCATTCACACGCATCGGGAAGGTGTAGTGCTGCGTGCCCGTAGCCGAGTGAACAACCACGTTCGGGTTGCGCTTGAGCAGCGAGACGGTCTTGAGCTCCACCCGGTCGATCACATCGACCGAGCCGGTCATCAGCGCGTTGGTGCGGGCGACTGGATCGACGATCGACAGCATTTCGACCTTGTCGACAAAGGCCGCATCCGTTTTCCAATAGTCGTCGAACCGCTCGAAGTCGGCGCGCACACCCGGCTCATAATTGGTAAGCTTGTAGCCGCCCGAGCCGATACCGGCCTGCCAGTTGAGCGTGCCGTCCTCGTTGGCCGGCAGGATCGGCAGGTGGTAGTCGGTCAGGATGAACGGGAAGTCGGCGTTGCCGGCCTCCAGCGTGAACTTGACCGCGTCATCGCCAACCGCCGAGATCTCGGTGACCGCTGCCAGGATCGGCTTGGCAGCCGATTTGCTGTCCTCGCCACGGTGATGGTTCATCGACGCAAGAACGTCCTTCGACGTGATCTTACGCCCGTCATGGAAGTTGGCGGCACGCAGTTTGAACGTCCACGCCGACGCATCGGCCGAGGCTTCCCAGCTTTCGGCCAATTCGGCGCGAAGCGAGCCGTCGGGTGCGACCTCGGTCAGGTAGTTGCAATAGGTGAAGACCATAGTGGTCGTGAACCCGTTCTCGTGCGTGCCCGGGTCGAGGCTGTCGGATGTCTGGCCATGGGCCATGCCGAAGCGCATCGTCCCGCCCCGCTTGGGTGCTGCGCGCAGAGGCTGCCCGCCAAGGCCGACCAGAAGGCCGGCGGCTGCGCCCGTCTGCATAAGACCGCGGCGGGTGATCCCGTTCCGCTGGTGCAAGTCAGTCATGTGATCCTCCTCAGGATTTGAACCTGAGTCGACCGAAGCACATAAGTGAGTTGCAAACAAGAGACGAACCTGATCGGCGCCGCGAATCGCAAGCACAGCGCGAAAAGCTCTGTGTTAAGAGCTATTCGGCGGCGTTCGATGCGGCCGAGTGAGGCGTCCAGATCGGGCGGCTGCCGATCGAGTTGCGCACGTAATCCATGAACGCGCGCGCTTTCGCCGACAGGTGCTTCGTGTGGGGATAGACCGTGTGGATCGTAACCGTCGGCCAGGCACAATCGGCGAGCAAGACCTCCAGTGATCCACGGCTTACATGATCGGCGCAGATAAACTCGGGCTGCAGGGCAACACCCAGCCCCGCCGCTGCCGCGTCACAGACGGCGGTGCCGTTGTTTGCCCGCATGCGTGGCTCCAGTGCGATCCTGCCTTCGCGACCGGTCTGGTCGGTGAACGACCAAGCGTCCGACCGGGCGCTGCCGACATAGGCGATCGCGGGCCAGCCGGCCATGTCTTCGGGCTGTGCGGGGCGACCGCGTTGCTCGAGAAAGCCAGGCGAGGCGAGGACCAGCATCGGCACATCGGCGATTTTCCGCGCAATGAGCGAGCTGTCCTCCAGCGTGCCGATCCTGATCGCGAGATCCAGCCCCTCGCCAACCAGATCGACCCTGCGGTCCGAATAATCGACCTCCACCAGCAGGTTAGGATGCGTTCGCATGAAGTCGGTCACAATCGGGGTAAGGTATGAGACGCCGAAGCTGAGAGGGCAGGCGACACGGAGCGTGCCTGAGAGGAGATGCGCAGCGTCAGAAACCTCTGATTCCGCCTCGTCCAGATCTGCCAGGATGCGCTCGGCCCGAGCGGCGAATATCTGGCCCGCTTCGGTCAGGCTCATCCGCCGGGTCGTGCGCGTCATAAGGGTCGCGCCAAGGCGCCGCTCCAACTCCTTCAGGCGACGTGAGACCGCAGACGGCGCAAGGCCGAGCGCTTCAGCGGCTCTCGTCACACTCTGCGCTTCAACGACCTGCAGGAAGCAGCGCATATCTTCAAATCGGTCCAAGTTTTGCTCCGATCGTGGATAAACTCGACAACAGAACTGGCATTGTGATCCTGAATAACAACGGTCTGCATAGGGTATGCTGCAAGCGCACACTCGATTGTGAGAGATCTTTATGAGGATTTTCCGCTCTGTTGAGCCCGTTTCTGCTCTTCAGAAGCCCGAAATGCGCTTGTCGGTCTTTGCACACCCCGTTATGCTGCAGCGCACCATAATCGGAGGATCGCATGTCGAAGACCATCCTGTTCGCTCAGCAGAAGGGCGGGGCCGGCAAGACAACGCTGCTTACCCAGATCGCGGTGCATCTTGCGGGCGGCGGCAAGGCGGTGACGCTGATCGATCTCGACCCCCAACGCACACTGTCGAGCTGGTTCGACAAGCGCATGCAGAAATTGGGCGACGGTGGCGGCCTGGATCTGACCGAAACCTCCGAATGGCGCGCGGCTACGGATATCTCGAAGGCCGCCAAGACTTCGGATTTCGTGTTCGTCGATGCGCCGGGCGCCGCTGATGTGCTCGGCAGGATTGCGATGCGCGAGGCCGATTTCGCTGTGGTCCCCTGCCAGCCCTCGATGCCGGATGTCTGGGCGTCAGAGGCAACGCTTGCCATGCTGAACAAGGCGGGATGCGAGCATGTCGTCGTCCTCAACCGCTGTCCGCCACGCGGCAAGGCTGCGGATCAGGCGGCCGATGCGATGGCTGAAACCGGTGCTCCGATCCTCCCGGCCCGTGTCGGCCAGCGCGCGGCCTTCACCGACGCGTTCATCCGCGGCAGCGGCGTGAGCGAAACCGCGAAGTCGACCAAGGCGGCTGAGGAAATCCAGTTGCTGACCAAGGCCCTCCTGAAAGCAGCGGGCTAAGCGCTGCCGGACCTTGTGAGCTGGAGGAAAACTTCCTCCAGATGCGGCTCTTCCGTCGTGATATCGGTGAGCGGCAGGCCAAGCTTCTGGACCTCTGCGATCAGGGCAGGCGCGCTCGTCTTGCTGCGTGAGTAGGTGAGCGCCAGCAGATTCGGCTCCCGCAGCGACACCTGAGCCCCGTCGATGCCCGGCACCGCCTCCAAATCCGCGCCACAGCGCACCAGAAGGGTCTTGGCGTCCAAGCGGCTGATCAGCGAGCTTGTCTCGTCGCAGGCCACCAACTGGCCGTCGTTGATGATCCCGATCCGGTCGCACATCTCCTCGGCCTCCTCGAGGTAATGCGTGGTCAGGATCACAGTCGTGCCCGCCTCGTTCAGTTCGCGCACATAGGACCAGAGCATCTGGCGCAGTTCTATGTCGACACCCGCGGTCGGCTCGTCCAGCACCAGAACGGCGGGTTTGTGTACCAGCGCCTTGGCGACTAGCAGGCGACGCCGCATGCCGCCCGATAGGTTGCGGGGATAGGCGTGGGCCTTGTCCGCCAGCCCGACCCGGTCGAGGATCTCCATCGATTGCCGCTCAGCCTTCGGAACCGCATAAAGCCCGGCCTGCACCTCCAGCGCCTGCAGCGGCGTGAAGAACGCGTCGTAGTTCAGCTCCTGCGGCACGACCCCGATGGCGGCACGCGATTGACGCGGGTTCACATCCTGATCGAACCCCCAGATGTGCACAGAGCCCGAGGTTTTCAGCACCAGCCCCGCGAGAATGTTGATAAAGGTCGACTTTCCCGCCCCGTTCGGCCCAAGCAGCCCGAAGATCGAGCCTGAAGGGATGCCCAGATGCAGGTCGATAAGCGCGTGTTTCGGCGGGTTTTTGCGATGTGCAGGATAGATCTTGTTGAGGCCAATGACCTCGATGGCATTCTCTGGCACGGGGCTCAGCTCCGTTGCAGGGTCATATGGCCGCCGGATGCGGCGGCGGTGGCCAGAGTTGTCTCGAATGACGGCATGGAGGGCTCCCGGTCGATCAGTCTCAACTAGCACGGGAGACAGCGGGTTTCAAAGACACGGCGATTGTAGGGTGCGTCAGGGATGCCTAGGCTCCAGCCATGACCCCACGCATCCGGCAGGCCACGCCAGAGGATACCGACGCCGTCAGGCAGATCGCGCAAGCGGCCTACGCGCCCTACGTGGCGGCGATCGGCCGGAAACCCGCGCCGATGGTGGCAGACTTTGGGGCGCAGATCGCGCAAGGGGCCGTCTGGGTTGCGCAGGCGCAAGACGTTCTCGGGTTCATCGCCTTTTTTCCGCGAGGGGATCACATGTTCCTCGAGAATGTAGCCGTGCATCCCGGAGCTCATGGTCAGGGTATCGGCCGGCTACTCATCGCGCAGTGCGAGGAGGCCGCCCGCGGGCAACACCTCGCCTCGGTCGAACTCTACACAAACGCCCGCATGACCGCCAATCTCGCCCTCTATCCACGCCTCGGCTATGTCGAGACGGAGCGGCGGGTGGAGGATGGCTTCGACCGCGTCTACTTCCGTAAGGTTCTGATGTGAGCGCGCGCATGATACCCGCTTGCGGGCTGGACCGCGCCGGATATAGTGGCGCGCGATCAGCGACGCAGCAAAAGGCCAGCCATGTCGACCGATGCCCCCGAAGTCGAGGAAGTGACCCGGACCCGTGTGTCCTGTGACGGAGGGGGCGGGGCGCTCGGTCATCCGCTGGTCTACCTCACGATCGGGCCGGAGGGCTGGGTCGAATGCCCCTATTGCGACAAGAAATTCGTGCTCAAGCAGGACGAAGGCGGGCATTGAACCGCGCGGGGCTCTAGGTCTTTTCGCCAAGAGGGATACGGCGCAAGCCTTCCTCATCCGCCTGCAAATCCGTTCCTAGACTATGCCGTGTTTTCGGCTGGCAATTGCTGGCCTCATCCTCTTGAATGCCGTGGCGAGGAAGACGGAAGGAACGGACCATTGGGGCTCTCGAAAGGCGACCATCTCTATCTGATCGACGGCTCCGGCTACATCTTCCGGGCCTATCATGCGCTGCCACCATTGACGCGCAAGTCTGACGGTTTGCCTGTGGGTGCCGTACAGGGTTTCTGCAACATGCTCCACAAGATGGTCTCGGGTTTCGGGACCAAGGGGCCGACCCATCTGGCAGTGATCTTCGACTATTCGTCGAAAAGCTTCCGGAATGATCTTTACCCCGAGTACAAGGCGCACCGCCCGCCGCCGCCTGAGGATCTGGTCCCGCAGTTCCCGCTGATCCGCGAGGCGACCCGCGCCTTTGGCCTGCCTTCGATCGAGATGGAGGGCTATGAGGCCGACGACCTGATCGCAACCTACGCGGTGCAGGCAGTCGACGCGGGCGCGGCGGTCACGATCGTCAGTTCGGACAAGGACTTGATGCAGTTGATCCGCCCCGGCGTCGACATGCTCGACCCGATGAAGAACAAGGCGATCGGGCCGGATGAGGTGATGGAGAAATTTGGCGTCGGGCCTGAGCGCGTCATCGACGTGCAGGCGCTCGCAGGCGACTCGGTCGATAACGTTCCCGGCGCGCCGGGCATTGGGGTCAAGACTGCTGCGCAACTGATCAACGAATACGGGGATCTCGATGAGCTTCTCGCCCGGGCGGACGAGATAAAACAGCCCAAGAAACGGGAAACCCTGATCGAGAAGGCCGATCAGATCCGCATCTCCCGCGATCTGGTCAGCCTAGCGCAGGATGTGCCGGTGGAGACCCCGCTCGACGAATTTTCGCTGTCGAAAACGGACCCGGATCCGCTGCTCGCCTTCCTGGCGGAGATGGAGTTCCGCACGCTCACCAACCGCGTCTCGGAGGCCCTGGGTGTCGAGGCCCCGGTGATCGAGGCTCCTGCTCCCCAGCCGCTTGAAACCGACGGCACGGCCCCCGGGGCGCGGCGTGCGATGCCCAATATCAAGACCGAGGAGTATGCGATCATCCGGGAGCCGAAGGCGCTTTCCGATTGGCTGGCCGGTGTGATCGACACGGGGCTTCTCTGCGTGGATCTCGAAACCACATCGCTTGACGAGATGACGGCCGAGATCGTGGGCTTCGCGCTTGCCCTCGCACCTGGCGACGCGGCTTATGTGCCTGTCGCCCATGTCGCGGGTGAGGGCGATCTGCTGGGCGGCGGAGAGCGCTTGTCGGACCAGATGACCACGGATCAGGCGCTGGAGATCCTGCGGCCAATCCTTGCCGATCCTGCGGTGATGAAGATCGGCCAGAACCTGAAATACGATCTCAAGGTCCTGGCGCGCCACAAGGCACCGGTCGCCCCGATCGACGACACGATGCTGATCTCCTACGCGCTCGACTCGGGCAAGGGCGGGCATGGGATGGATGAGCTCTCCGAGCGCCATCTCGGCCACAAGGCGATGTCGATCAAGGAGCTGATCGGTTCAGGCAAATCCCAGATCACCTTCGACAAGGTCGACCTCGACAAGGCGGCGCATTACGCGGCCGAGGACGCGGATATCACCTTCCGCCTCTGGCACGCGCTCCGCCCCCGGCTGGCGGCGGAGCGGGTCTCTACTGTCTACCATACGCTGGAGCGTCCGCTGGTTCCCGTGCTGGTCGACATGGAAATGGCGGGGATCAAGGTCGATGCAGGTGTGCTGCGCGACATGTCCAACCGCTTCGCCCAGAAGATGGCGGAATATGAGGACGAGATCTACGAACTCGCAGGCCGCAAGTTCGCCGTCGGCTCCCCGAAACAGTTAGGCGAGATCCTATTCGACGAGATGGGGCTGGAGGGCGGCAAGAAGACCAAGACCGGCGCCTGGGGCACGGGCGCAGATGTCCTGGAAAGCCTCGCGGCCACGCACGATCTGCCGGCCAAGGTGCTGGACTGGCGCCAGCTCTCCAAGCTGAAATCGACTTATACCGACGCGCTGCCGACCCATATCAACGCGGATACGGGGCGGGTGCATACATCCTTCAGCTTGGCCGCGACGTCCACAGGGCGGCTCGCCTCGACAGATCCGAACCTCCAGAACATTCCCGTGCGGACCGATGAAGGCCGGGCGATCCGGACGGCGTTCATCGCCGAGGAAGGCAATGTGATCCTCAGCCTCGACTACAGTCAGATCGAGCTGCGCATCCTCGCCCAGATCGCGGATATCGACACGCTGAAGCAGGCCTTTCACGAGGGCCAGGACATCCACGCCATGACCGCGAGCCAGGTCTTTGACATCCCGGTCGAGGGCATGGACCCGATGGTCCGCCGCCGGGCGAAAGCGATCAATTTCGGGGTGATCTACGGGATCTCCGCCTTCGGCCTTGGCAACCAACTCCGCATTCCTCAGGCGGAAGCGAAGACTTTCATCGACGCCTATTTCGACCGCTTCCCCGGTATCAGAACTTATATGGAAGACACCAAGGCCCATGCCCGCGAGAAGGGCTATGTCGAGACGCTGTTTGGGCGGCGGATCCACACGCCGGGGATCAATCAGAAGGGGCCGGGACGTGGGTTCTCGGAACGCGCCGCGATCAATGCGCCGATCCAGGGCACGGCGGCGGATGTGATCCGCCGCGCGATGATCCGGATTCCGGGCGCCCTGCAAGATGCAGATTTGAAGGCGAAAATGCTCCTCCAGGTCCATGACGAACTGCTGTTCGAGACGCCGGAGGCGGAGGTGGAGGCCACCATCGAGACAGTTCGTTCGGTCATGGAAGGGGCGTGCGATCCAGCTCTGAAGCTCGATGTACCGCTGGTCGTCGATGCCGGGCAGGGCCCGAACTGGGAGGCGGCGCATTGAGGCGCTGAGCATGACCGTCGCGAAGCGGCCCTGACCCGCTGGCGCGGGATCGCGGCGGGCGAGCCGCCACGCTGCGTCTGGCGACGCAGCAGGGCCGCCGGCGACCAGCTTCACCGTTGCGGGAGGGGTGTTAAGATCTTGGCTTCTCGAGAAATTCGATCTCGACGAAGGCGCATTCGAAGTCGTTGCCGTTGATCACGTCGTGCTCGACGCCGAGATTGCGGAAGTACGGCACGCCGTGTTTCATTTCGGCAATCATCCGCTCGCCGTTGCCTGTGTCGATCTCGAGCGCGCCGTCGAACAGCGGCACAACCACGTAGTCGTATTCGTGGCGGTGCCAGCCGGTGTTGTCGCCCTTTTTCGGAAAGCGCCATTCGGTGACGCGCGTGCGCTCATTCTCAATGAAAACAGTGGGTTGGGCGGTTCCGGGGGCTGACGCACACATGGGACTCTCCTCGTTGGCCGGAGGAATTATGCCAGTCCGATGCGCGCGCGGATATCCTCATTTCGCAGGCTGATCTCCTCGCCGTTGAACTTGTCCGCATCGCCGGAGCACATCCAGGCGAGCGCGCGGGCGGGCCATTCGGCCGGGATGTGCACATCCCAGTCGAGCTGGCTGACTGGATTGACGCCTGAGGCCTTGATTTCCTTCTGCATTTTGGTCGCGACGGTGCCGGGGGAGAGGCCCATGGCGCGGATTCCTTGGTCTGAGAATTCCTTGTGCAGGCAACGATTTAGCATATGTGCGCCCGCCTTAGAGGTGCAGTAGTGGCTCCACCCCTCCATCGGCGCATGCGCCGCGCCGGAGCTGATGGTGATGATCGTCCCGCCGCCTTGCGCCAGCATCGGCGTCAGGGCGGCCTGCATGCCGTAATAGACGCCCTTGAGGTTGATATCGATCACATGGCCCCAGGCCGCGGGATCGCTTTCGTCCATGCGGGCGACCGGTTCGATCACACCAGCATTGTTGATGAGAATATCGAGCGATCCAAATGACTTAGCAGTCTCATCCACCGCGGCGGAAACCGCCGCAGGATCGGAAACATCGCATGCGATCGCCCTCGCGGTGCCGCCTTTTGCGGTGATCTCGGCAGCGATCTCCTCACACGCCTGAACCGATCGGGCAGCGAGGGCGACCTTCGCTCCGGCACCCGCAAATAGGCGCGCTGTCGCCTCTCCGATGCCGCGGCTGGCGCCGGTGATCAGCACCGATTTGTCCTTCAGATGATCCATGAACGGCCCTCCTGCGCAAAGAACTGGTGCTGAGTTTGGCAAAGAGAAGCGCTGCATTAAACCTCGATTTATGACAATGATCTATGCAAAATCTGCATAAATGGACCTGAATGCCCTCACCACCTTTCTGGCCGTGATCCGGCACGGAAATTTCTCGGACGCCGCGCGGGCGGCGGGAGTGGAGCCCTATGCGGTCTCGCGGACCATCGCGGCGCTGGAGACGAAACTGGGCGTGCGGCTGTTCCAGCGCACCACGCGGAAGGTGTCGCTGACCGAGGCGGGGGAGGTCTATCGCGATCGGGTCGCCGGCATCATCGACGAGCTGGAGCATGCGGGCGAGGCGGCGCGCGATCTGGGGCGCAGCCCGCGCGGGGTGCTTCGGCTCTCAACCTCGGTCGCCTATGGTCAGCGGCGGATCATTCCGCTGCTGGGCGCGTTCCGCAAGGCCTTCCCGGACATCACGCTGGAGCTTGTGCAGTCGGACGCGAATCTCGACCTGGTGGCGGAGCGGATTGACCTCGCCATCCGGCTGGCCCCGCTGGTCGAGCAGGATGTGATCTGCACCAAGCTGCACCCGACGCGTTATCGGGTCGTGGCCAGCCCTCTGATGGCGGAGAAAATCGGGCGGATCGATCCCTCCGGTCTCTCCGACATGGATGTGCTGCTTCAATCGCTGCCCGGCTACCGCTCCGAGTGGAACTTCAGGGTTGGGGACGGGCCGGTCTCGGGTGTGCCGGTCCGGGGACGGTTGATGTTCTCGACGCCGATGGCACTCAGAGAGGCGGCGCTCGCCGGGCTTGGCCCGGCCCTGCTGGCTGACTGGATGGTGGCGGAAGATTTCGGGTTCTCCCGCATGGTCGACCTGTTCCCTGAGTATGAGGTCACGGCGACGACGTTCGAGACGGCGGCCTGGCTGATCTATCCCAGCCGGACCTTCCTCCCTGCGAAGGTCAGGGTCGCCGTGGACTTCCTGAAGGCGCATCTGCGCGACTGATCCACCTTTGCCCTGCGGCACCGCCGGGCCGCGCACGCCAAAATCAGTTGCGGAGACGATGCTTTGGAGAAGTGGTGTTCGGCCCTCCCCGCATCATGCATTCAGCGGGGCGGGGTTTCCTCGATCGTGTCCGTCATTTCCTGAAAACGGGGTCGGATCGCGTCGGCGGCGGCGGAGAGAGCGTCCCGCTCGGCGCTGCGCAGGATCACCGTGGCACCCATCCCGCCGCGAAAGAACGGGTAGCAGCCGATGCTGACGCCGGAATGCGCCTTCGCCATCTCACCCAGCATCGCCGCCATGTTGCCCTCGGGGATCATCACCCGGAAGGCGTGGCTGAGCACGGGATCGCCGCCCTTGAGCTGGGGCCGCAGCCCCTCGAGCATCACCTTGAAGATCGCGGGCACCCCCGCCATCACATGGACATTGCCAAGGATGAAGCCGGGCGCGTGGGAGAGCGGGTTGTCGATCAGGGTCGCGCCGTCCGGGATGCGGGCCATGCGCAGCCGGGCCTCGTTCAGATCACCATCGGGGTAATAGGCCTCGAGGATCGCGCGCGCATCGGCGCGGACATCGATCGGCGCGCCGAAGGCCTCGGCCACGCTGTCGGCTGTGATGTCGTCATGGGTCGGCCCTATGCCGCCCGAAGTGAAGAGGTAGGTGACCTTGGCCCGCAATTCGTTGACGGCGGCGACGATCTCGGCCGCCTCATCCGAGACGACCCGGATTTCGCGCAAGGAGATGCCGATCTCGGTCAGAACCTCGGCGAGATGGCCGGCGTTCGCCTCCTTGGTGCGGCCCGAGAGGATCTCGTCGCCGATCACCAGCATGGCCGCGGTTGGTCGTGTCATCTTGCCCCTCCGCCCTGCAGAGCCTAGGTAGCCGCCCATGAAATTCGAGACGCCCCTGATCCCGGGCCGGCTGATCCGCCGGTATAAACGCTTTCTCGCGGATATCGAGTTGGAAGATGGGCGGGAGGTGACCGCCCATTGCGCCAATCCCGGTGCGATGCTGGGGGTGGCCGATCCCGGCTCCCGCGTCTGGGTCGCGCCGAATGACGACCCGAAGCGGAAGCTGAAGTTTTCGTGGAAGCTGGTGGAGCTCGGCGGCGGGCATTTCGCGGGGATCGATACCTCCGTGCCGAACCGGGTGGTGGGCGAGGCGCTGGCCGCAGGGCTGATCCCGGGGCTCGAGGGCAAGATCCGGGCCGAGGTGAAGTATGGCGCGAACAGCCGGGTGGATTTCCTGGTGACCGGGGCGGATGGTGCCAAGACCTTCGTCGAGGTCAAGAACGTCCACCTGATGCGCGAGGAAGGCCTGGCCGAGTTTCCGGACTCGGTGACCGCGCGGGGCGCGAAGCATCTGCGCGATCTGGCGGCCGAGGTCGCGGCGGGCCATCGGGCGGTGATGCTCTACTGTGTCCAGCGCACCGATTGTGCACGCCTGGATTTCGCCGGTGACCTCGATCCGGCCTATCTCGCGGCCTTCATCGAGGCCCGGGCGGCGGGGGTCGAGGCAATTGCCTGGGCCTGCCGGATCTCGACCGCCGAGATCGTACTTGATCGCCCGCTGGCGATCAGGGACACTCCCGCCCCAGATCAAGGGTAGATCCGATGAAGCAACATTCGACCGAACAACGGACGGCGGAAGGGATCCGGATCTTCGCGCCGGAGGACTTCGAGGGCATGCGCCGGGCGGGTCAGCTCGCCGCCGAATGCCTTGATATGATCGGGGAATATGTGGTGCCGGACGCGCGGACGGAGGAGATCGACGCGCGGATCCAGGCTTTTATCGAGGAGGCGGGCGCGACATCGGCGACGATCGGGTACCGCGGCTACCAGCACGCGAGCTGCATCTCGGTCAATCATGTGGTCTGCCACGGCATCCCCGGGCCGAAACGTCTGCGCGACGGGGATATCCTGAACATCGATGTGACCGTGATCGTCGACGGCTGGTATGGTGATACGAGCCGGATGTTCGTGGCGGGCAAGGCGACGCGCAAGGCGGCGCGGCTGATCGAGATCACCCATGAGAGCCTGATGCGCGCGATTGCCGAGGTGAAGCCGGGCAACCGGTTCGGCGATATCGGCCACGCGATCCAGTCCTATGCCGAGGGTGAGCGCTGTGGCGTGGTGCGCGATTTCTGCGGGCACGGGCTGGGGCGGGTGTTCCACGATGCGCCGAACGTGCTGCATTACGGGCGGCGCGGCGATGGCGCGGTGCTGAAGCCGGGGATGTTCTTCACGATCGAGCCGATGATCAATCTCGGCAGTCCGCAGACGAAGACGCTGGCGGATAACTGGACCGCGGTGACGCGGGACAAGTCGCTGAGCGCCCAGTTCGAGCATTCGGTCGGGGTGACGCCTGATGGCTGCGAGATCTTCACCCTGTCGCCCAAGGGGCGCTTCTTCCCAGTCCTCTGATCAGAGCGAACCAAGCGGAATGCGGGCCCTTGGCCCGCATGCGCCTTTTGCGGGCGCGTCCCATCCGGGACGCGCGGCCCCACCCCGGCCCTCCCGTGGGGAGGGGGCGCGGGTACTACCCCTCGAACACTGATCCGGGAGAAGGCCAGGGTGGGCGGATGTCGCGTTCGCAAAGCGGGCGCGCAGTCGCTCCTCTGGCCCTCAGCGTCGCCGTTCGAGCACCGCGCTGCGGAAGATGACCCAGAGGATCTTGGTGCCCGCGCGCACCGTGCCCTTGATCGTGCCGGAGATTTTCGATTGGCCGATGCGCACGCGGTAGGGCACCGGGATCTCTGCGATCTTCAGACCGTGGAGCACCGCCTTGACCTGCATCTCGACGGTCCAGCCGAAATCCTGATCGGTCATGCAGAGCCGCTCTAGTGCCGCGCGCCGGATCGCCCGGAACGGGCCGAGATCGGTGTAGCGATGCCCCCAGATCAGCCGGATCAGCCGGCAGGCGAGCCAGTTGCCGAAGCGCTGGGCGAGCGTGAGCGAGCCAGGCTCGGCCCCGCCGAGGACACGGGAGCCGATGACCATATCCGTCTCACCCGCGAGGATCGGCGCGATAAGCTCCCGGATCCGGGCCGGGTCATCCGCGAGATCACCGTCGAGGAACACCAGGATGTCCGCGTCCCCGGCCGCCGCGATCCCGGCCAGACAGGCGCGACCATAGCCGGCGACCGGTTCGGTGACGACGACGGCCCCGGCCTCCTCGGCCAGCCGCGCAGTCCCATCCCGCGAGCCGTTATCGACCACAATTATCCTATCGACGAACTCCGGCACCGCGGCCACGACGCGGGCGATCGCGTCGGCCTCATCGCGCGCAGGGGTGATGGTGAAGATTGTCTGCCCGTACTTCATCTGCCCGGTCTTCAGCGTCTCTGGCGCACCAGGTCCCAGGCGATCAGCGCCAGAGGCGGCAGGAACTCGACCCAGACGATCCAGGTGTCGAAGTGATGGCCGAGCTCCCAGTCCACCATCGCGAAGCGCAAGTAGTAGAGCGGCAGCATCGCGCCGAGCAGCAGGAGCCCCCGGTTCGGCACCAGGCAGAGGAACGGCAGGAACCAAGCATAGTACCAGGTGTAGCCGGTGGGGCTGAGCAGGAAGAGCAGCGCGACGACCGCGAGCACATTGGCGGGCAGCCGCTCGACCCGTTGGCGGTAGGCGAGGAAGAGTGCCGTGCCGCCAACGACGGCGGCGACGATGAAGCGTGCGATCCGGCCCGGGTCGATCAGATAGGCGCCGGCCTGCGCCAGCCCCCAATCGGCGATCGAGACCAGGAGCGGGAAGAGCGCAGCATTCCGCTCCCAATTCCCGGCATAGGCGACGAAGCCCGAGCTTTGATCGAGCCGCGAGATCAGGATCGGCAGGAACAGGATCAGGGTCGCGGCCCCGAGCGTCGCCGAGGCCGCGATCCAGCGCTGCCATGTCGTGCCCGCGAACAGCACCGGCGCCAGGACCAGCGGCCAGACCTTCACCGCTGCAGCGCAGGCGAGCATCACGCCCGCCAGGATCTGCCGCTGGCGCAGTGCGAGAAGGACCGCGCCGATCAGTAAGGGGAGGAGCAGCGCCTCCATATGCGCGGAATTGGTGATCTCTTTCGCGATAAGCGGGTTGCACCAGTAGACCGCCGCCCAGATCCGGGCGCGGCCGAGATGGTCGAGGAGGCGGATCAGAAGCCAGAGCCCCGCGATCTCGGCCCCGAGCAGCACGAGACGCAGCCCAGTCAGCCCCCAGGGCTCGAGCCAATGCGCGAGCGCGAAACCCGCCTGCGCCACCGGCGGGTAGACCGTGGAGAGATGGCCATAGGTGACCGATGTGACGAGCCCGCCCGACTCGGCCGCCAGCCTGCTCCATGCCGGGCCCGCGAGGCCCGCCGCCGCGTCGCCGGGCGGGGTTGCATAGGGGGTGAGCCCTGCGCCCACGGCCGCCCCGTCCCAGAGATAGCGCAGGTAGTCGAGTTCGAGGATCGGATCGGAGGCAAAAAGTATCGCCCGCATTCCGGCGCCGATCGCGAGAATGGTAACGAACCCCTGGGCCGCATTGCCCTCGCGGATCGCGCCGATCAGGCACAGCCAGGCGAGGCTCGCCACCATCAGGATCGACATGGTCGCCAGCGCGAGCGCCGGCCCCGGGGTCTGGCCCGAGATCAGCGCAAGCGCCGCGGTTGCCAGAAGAATCGCCCCGCCGAACTGAAGGAGGCGGGCGCCGTCAGGTGCCCGCCTCGTATCCGTCAGCCAATATCTGAGCGGCTCAGCTGCCGCCACCCCGGCCGCCTCCGGAGAAGTTGTTGCGCCGCGCGAAGCTGTTCGCGGTCGGCCGCGGGCGGGCGGTGTCGTTGATCGACCAGTCGTAGTCATCATCCGCGATACGGTTCACCCGCTGGAGCTCGTTGGCAAGACGCGGTTCGGCATAATTCTTCAAATGCGCGATCACACCTGCATCGCTGTCGCCAAAATCCTCCTTGAACCACTCATAGATCGAGGAGACGTAGAGCTTGCGCCGCTGCACCTGCGCGCCGCGCGGGTGGTTGACGAAGGCGCGGGCCGCCTGGTCGAGCTGTGCGTCGAGCTTGTCGGCGGTGAAGGCGCCCTTGTGCAGGTCCGGGCAGCCGATCGAGGCGCAGTTGACCGCATAGTGGATGCGCGGGTCCTTCCAGATCGGCCGCAGGATGCGGTGTTCGATGTCATCGAGCGTGAGCTCGGTGCCCTCGACCGTGAATAGCGTCGCACCCCAGGGGCCGTCGGAGAAGAAGCCGGGTGAGATGTCGATGTCGCGGATCGAACGGGCCGGGTAGTGATCAAGGATCACCTGCACCGTCAGCGCGTTGTAGAGATTGGCCCAATAGGCGAACTGCTCCGACCGGTCGAGATCCGAGACCGGGACCTGTGAGAGCTTCTGGAGATATCCGTCGAGCTTCGCCCGCTCGCCCGCGATGCCCTGATAGTCGACGAGGGCCACGGTCGCGCCGCCACCCGAGATGTGCTTGCGGGTGAGCGCGTCCCACGCGCTGTGGTCGACGGTCACCGTCGAGGCGGGGTCATGGGCGGTCCACCGGTCCCAAAGCTCGGCCTCCGGTGCGGCGGAGGCCGTCCCTGCCACCATGACCATACCGGCAAGCGCAAAGGCGGCCCCGGTCACGGCGCGGGAAATCGATTTCGAAAGTGCGGGCTGCGAAGGCATGAAGGATCTCCGAATATCAGGCGCGAATGTGTCACCCGGATATGCGAACTGCTTTGCCTGTCTTCAAAAAACGTTCAGTGACATTCCCGTGAGAGAGATGTCAGGTGCGATCCGGGCCGGGTTCTCCGGGGGCTTTCGCCGGGGCTGCGGAAGATGGTATCACCCGGGGCCGAGGACCGGGAGGGGGAGCCATGGCCGAGCAGACGACAGAGCCCCAGCAGAAGCTGGAGATCCGCGCCTCCCGCCTGTTCGTGCCGTGGCTGGAGGAGGCGCGCGCGAGCCTCGCCTTCACCACCTATCAGGCGGGCAAGCTGTTCCTGATCGGGATCAACGCCGAGGGCAAGCTCTCGGTCTTCGAGCGCACGTTCCAGCGCTCCATGGGGATCGGGGTGGCGGCGGAGAAGCCGGGTACGCTCTACATGAGCTCGCTCTACCAGCTCTGGCGGTTAGAGAACTTCCTCGACCCGGGCGAGATGCATCAGGGGTACGACGCGGTCTATGTCCCGGTGAACGGGCACACAACGGGCGATATCGACATCCACGACATTCATCCGCGCGACGACGGGCGGCCGGTCTTCGTCGCCACCCGGTTCAACTGTCTGGCGCGGCTCGCGCCGGAGCATTCCTTCGAGCCGGTATGGAAGCCGCCCTTCATCGATCGGATCGCGGCGGAGGACCGCTGCCATCTCAACGGCATGGCGATGGGGGAGCGCGACGACCTGCCGGATTACGTCACCTGCGTCTCGACCTCGAACGTCGCCGAGGGGTGGCGGGAGAAGCGCATCGGCGGCGGTGCGGTGCTGGATGTCGAGAGCGGCGAGGTGGTGGCCGCCGGCCTCTCCATGCCGCATTCCCCGCGGCTTCACCGGGGCAGGCTCTGGGTCCTGCAATCGGGCACGGGCGAGTTTGGCACGGTCGACCGCGCGACGGGCAGGTTCGAGCCGGTCTGCTTTCTGCCCGGCTTCGCGCGCGGCGTGGCGTTCGTGGGCGATCACGCGGTGATCGGCCTCTCCCGCCCGCGATCGGAGGCGAGCTTCGCGGGGCTCCCGATCCATGAGCGGCTGGAGAAAGAAGGCGGCACGGCGAAATGCGGGCTCGCGGTCGTCAATCTCAAGACCGGCGATACGGAGCACAGCTTCGAGATCGAGGGCGTGGTCGAGGAACTCTACGACGTCGCCGTCCTGCCAGGCATCAAACGGCCCATGGCACTGGGGTTCAAAACCAACGAAATCCGCTTCATGATCCGCCCCGGCCCGCTTGCGGAGTAGTTCCGAGCGGAAAACAAGGGGAAACGTGGTCTACGCGGATGCTCATTATAGCAATTCAAGGTCGGCTCTGCGGACAAAGCTGCCATCACCTGAATGTCAGCTTTGCAACCGGTCGTATGCCTGGCGTGTGGGTGAAGATATTGCGACCACTGCATACAGACGATAGTACCGCTGTCGCAGCTCGGAACCGGTTTTATTTGAGCAGCTTATGTATTTGATGTGTTCAACTTCCTAATTGATGCTTCTGACCCAAAGGCGATCTTGCCGATCGGCAGAATACGACACGGGTTGTTTTGCACATTTATGGCGGCAGGGCTTTTGGCAATTCTGCTAATCGGTGGATGGATTGCGGCTACCTTCTTCCAAGTGTTTTTGTTATTCGCAGTAACATTGCTTGGATATTTCGCCGATGCTGATGGACATGTGAGTGGCTGGATTTGGATACCATGCGCGTGCTTCGCATTGTTGGTGTGGCTTGTGGTGGTTGCCCTTCCAGCACTTTGGACATTGTTTAGTTGCGTTGGAGCATTGCTGGGCATCGCAAGCGCTATTCGCCCCAGCCTCGCGGCGGTCCCCGCAGTGGTTCTACTCGCCAATGCAGCCGCCAAATTGGCTATGTGGGTCGGGCTTCGGTTTCGGAAGTAGGAAAGATATTGTCCATGTCTGCACGTGGCTTCTTGCGGAACTGGACATTCGCCGCACTCCGACGAATGTGCAAGTTGGCCTCTAACCGGGCCTTTGCGGCAAACTGCATCAGTATCCTATTCTGAGGAGGAGCGGACCTGTGCTGTGGATCGGCAATCCTCTTGGCCGACGGCCTTGAGGGCTTTCCTCCCGGGCCAGGACGCCCGGGAGGAAACTCGGATCAGTAGGGCGCGATCCGGACCCAGTTCTCGTCACCTTGCGTGATATGCGTTGGAATGTCCGCGCGCCATTTCTTCTGAGCGCCTTCGTGGACCTTGAGGTAGAGCTTGCCACCCTCGATCTGCCAGACATTCGGGTCGCCCGGGCGCTTGTAGTTTTGCGAAGCGGCCCATGCGCAATAGCCGTCATATTGCGGTGCATAGGCCACGGGGTCGGCAGCAAAAGTGTCCCGGTTCGCTTCGTTTGAGAAGTACCAGACGGCACCGTTCCAGAAGTGGTGGAACCGGGCCTTGCCCTGCTGCGGCGCGCCCTCATTGAAGTAGGACACCGCGTCGTAGCCACCGATCGCAGTCGCGAGCTGGTTGCTGGCCTCGGCATTCGGCGCGGAGAGGAAGCCGGCGGCGGAGATCGCCAGGACGGCCATGAGTTTCTTCAACATCGGTCACCTTTGTAGCTTGTCGGAAGTTCCGGATTGACGTTTTCAGGAACCGCCTGTCTGGCGGCTCGCTATTCGAGTTGAAGTAAATTTGTGAACACCTCAAATCACAGCCGATAAATCAAAATTGAATTGAATATAATTTTCCTCAGACGCTCAAATAAAAGATTATATCTACAGATAATTTTCCTTAAATATTACTGTTTTCGGTAATCTATAAGTTATTTTTTCATTAGATTGCCAAAATTACTTATAAGTTGCCGTTTTTCTTCATCACCTGCCGGCCGGATGGGAGGCTTTGGAACGCTCTAAGGCGGAAGCAGCGATCCGGTGCGACGTGCACGCGAATGCGCCGGGTCTTCCGACCTCAGGTTGATGAAATATCCGTGAAGACCCTTTCTCTGAGCGCCGGCAGACGCCAGAACGAGCGCATGAACAGCGAAAAGCCGATTGGTTGGGCCGAGCTTGACGCCTTGCAGGCGCTTGCCCGGGGGGCCAGCCTCGAGATGATGCGCAAACCGCTCACGGCGCTGACCCATGCGCTGGATCTCGGCGGCTACAAATTCTGCATCGCTTCGCCCGAGATCGACGGTTTCCGGATCATCGCGGTCATCGCCGGCGGGGACCTGACGGCCGCACCTGACGGCTTTCTCAACACGAAGATCGAGCCGACCGATCCGATCCTCTGGGAAAGCTATCGCAGCGTGACGCCGGTGAGCTGGACACCCTATTTCACCAACGACGTGCAGATGGAGGCGAGCGGTGTGAGCGGGCTGGCCGCGCGCGGGGTCACCGCGGGCGCCTCGATCCCGATCATCTCGCAGCACAAGAATTGCCGCGCCTCGCTCTGCGTCTCGGGCGCCAGGAACGAACCGCCCGGTTCCCTCGATCTGCGGCTTCCCGCGTTCTGGCCGCTTCTGCGCCTCGCTGGGCTCGCGCTTCTGGAGGCAGGCGTTGCCGAGGCCGAACGCTCCGGCCGGACCCGCTTCACGCCGAGCGAGAACGAGGTGCTCAAGGCACTGTCGCGCGGGCTGCGGGTCAAGGAGGTGGCCCTGGAGCTTGGCAAGTCGGAGCGCACCATCCGCAACCAGATCGAATCCGCCCGCGTCCGCGCCGGGGCGACGACGACGATTGAGATGATCGTGAAGTGGCAGCGCGAAGTGCTCTGACCTCCCGCCCCTCGGACCGATCCCTGCCGCTGCGCGCTTGACCGTGCCTCCCATGGGGGAAACACTGGCCAGCCAGCCCCTGGGGGAGAGAGTGTGAGCGAGATCTGGGATTACATCATCGTCGGCGCCGGATCGGCGGGCTGCGTGCTGGCGAACCGGCTGTCGGCCGACGCGCGCAACCGGGTGCTCCTGCTCGAGGCCGGACCCAAGGATCGCAACCCGTGGATCCATGTCCCGGTCGGCTATTACAAGACCATGCTCTCGCCGCTCTCCTGGGGCTATGACACCGAGCCGGAGGCGGAGCTCGAAGGGCGGCGCATCCACTGGCCCAGGGGCAAGGTGCTGGGCGGGTCGAGCTCGATCAACGGGCTGGTCTATATCCGCGGGCAGCACAGCGACTATGACCACTGGCGCCAGCTCGGCTGCACCGGCTGGGGGTGGGACGACGTGCTGCCCTACTTCAAGCGCTCCGAGGACAATGAGCGCGGCGGCGATGCCTGGCGCGGGGCGGGCGGGCCGCTCAAGGTCTCGGACATCCGCGACCGGCGCGAGATCTGCGAGGCCTATATCGCCTCGGCCGCCGCCGAGGGATTGCCACGCAACCTGGACTTCAATGGTGCTGAGCAGGAAGGGGCGGGGTACTTCCAGACGACCTCCTCGCGCGGGCTGCGCTGTTCTTCGGCGGCCGGTTACCTGAAGCCTGCGCGCGGACGGTCGAATCTGAGGGTCGAGACCGGCGCGCTGGCGAGCGGGATCGAGCTCGACGGCCCGCGCGCGACCGGCGTGCGGTATCTGCAGGACGGCGCCGAGCATCTCGCCGCCTGCCGGGGCGAGGTCGTGCTCTGCGGCGGGGCGGTCAATTCGCCCCAGCTCCTGCAGCTTTCGGGCATCGGGCCCGGGGCGCTCCTGCAGGATCTGGGGATCGCGGTGCGGCGCGAGCTGCCGGGTGTGGGGCAGGATCTGCAGGACCACCTCCAGATCCGCTCGCTCTACCGGCTGAACAAGCCGATCTCGGTCAATGACGACGTGAACAACCTCCTGCGCCGGGCCTGGACCGGGGTGCGCTTTGCGCTGCAGCGCGCGGGGCCCCTGACGCTCTCGGCGGGCTCGGTTGGGGTCTTCGCGCGCGTGCTACCCGAAAGCGAGACCCCGGACATCCAGTTCCACTTCATCCCGTTCAGCGCCGACAAGCCGGGGACGGGCCTGCACGACTGGCCCGGGGTGACCGCCTCGGTCTGCCAGCTGAGACCCGAAAGCCGGGGGGAGATCGCGATCACCTCGACCGACCCGCGCACACATCCCCGGATCACCGCCAACTACCTCGCCACCGAGTACGACCGGCGGGTGCTGATCGAGGGGCTGAAGCTCGCCCGCCGGATCAGCCGGGCCACCCCCTTCGCGGACCATGTCGCCGAGGAGGTGGAGCCGGGGCCGGAGCGCACCGATGACGACGCCCTGATGGCGCATATCCGCGCGCGGGCGACGACGATCTTCCACCCGACCTCGACCTGCCGCATGGGCACCGATCCGATGGCAGTGACCGACCCGCGCCTGCGGGTACACGGGGTGGAGGGGCTGCGGATCGCCGATTGCTCGATCATGCCCACGGTCCCGTCCGGCAACACGAACGCGCCGGCCATCATGGTGGGCGAGAAATGCGCGGACATGATGCTGGAGGATGCCGCCGCAGGAGCCGCCGCCCGCCAGCCCGCCTGAGGCGCCGGGGGCGGTGTCGCGACCCTCGGGCCGACGTACGGATGTCGTCAGTTCCCGGAATGGCATGCCGCGATGCCAGAAACGAGGCGGCTCTCGTTCGGTGGATGAGGCCCGGTGGTCTTCTGCTCTTTCGGGGAAGTCCGGCGTATCATCCGCCGGGAAGCTTGGGATTACCTGAGAGATCCAGAGCAATCAAAGAGGCGACCGGCCGGCCGCTCTGCCGGTTCCTGCCAAAGAACCGGCGGGTTGGTCCCGAAGGCTCCGGCGTCACCCGGAGCGCAAGGACCGATCATCTGTCCGCGAACGCAGAGGGTTATCGAAGAATTTGATTAAAACTCCGCTAACGCGAGAGGCAGGAACCGCGCCGGAGTATGAAGCACCCCTCTGGATCAGCCGCCCGGCAGCGAGTTTCCCGTCATTGCGCCATTTCTCGGATAATTCTGATACCAGTATTGTGTGTCCTACGCGTCTCCAATGGTCGAAACCGTCGCGCCAAACGAGCGTTATCCATCGCGCTGGTAAACGCTCCGCCTTTCCCGACGCGGCGGCAATTGCTCTGGGACTGGGCCAGGCCCAGATAGGCGCTCGCTCTAGCCAGGCTGATATGTTCCTCAGTCCAGCACGACTGAGTGATCTCCAGCACATTGCCGGACATGTGGCGCAACCCCCAAGCGTTTGCGGCGTCGAGCTTATCAACGGACACTGGCCTGCGCCGGTTCGTCAGATGTGGCATCTCGATCTTCCGAAGGTTCTCGGTCGCCGCCCGCGAAAAGTTGGCCTGATCCGTGGTCAGTTCGTCGCCTTGCGCGAACCGGGTCTGTGTATCTGCACGCGCGGCGTATTCCCACTCGGCTTCTGTTGGGAGGCGATACACCTCCGCACCGACGCGAGTGTTGAGCCACGCCACATATTCCAAAGTATCGAGATAGGAGACATTGATCGCCGGATGGTTCGGCCCGAGCGGGACGAAGCCCTCACGAAAGACCAGAACTCTATGATCCGGGATATGTGCACATCCGCCATCCTCTACGCAGGCCATCCATTCCGCATGGGTCAGTTCGTTGCGGGCCATGGCGTAGGGGATGTCCATTTCCACCCGATGGCGGGGATGCTCGCTCGGAATGATGTTGATCTCATTGGGACCACGGACCCGCCTCGTCGCGTTCTGCCCGTACCAGTCGAGCGGATTTCGCGACTCCCCGCGTTTGGCGCCCATCAGGAAGGAGCCGAGCGGCATGACGACCATCTCGGGGCAGACGGCGCATTCGCGGAAGCGCTCCAATGGCATCACGGTGCGGCCGTCGGTCAGTTTGTAGGAGACATCGTCTTCGGCAGCGCTCGGGCCGGGGAGAAGGAGGCCCGCGCAGAGGAGCGCTGCCGCCAGCCTGTACCAGGGGCGCTTCACGCGCGGCCTGATCAATGCAGGCTCAGGAGCACTTGGATATCGCGCTGGCTCAGACCCTCGAAAAGCGCCCGGTCCTCGACCGACAGATCCGCGCCTTCGTCGATATGCTCCTTGACGAGCCGGGCGATCTGCACGGTCGGCTGGTAGTAGAGATCGGGGTTCGATTTGCTCAGCTCGGCGATCAGTCGCTCGAGCAGCTTTTTCTGCTTCTCCGAGTCCAGATCGTTCCGTTTGTCCTGCAGCATCGCGTCGCCCACCAGTTTCCGGCACCCTCACCCAATATATTTAGGGTCGCAGGCCGTGATCGTCGAGCCATGCCGCTGGAGCACGCTGGCGTAAACGGCCTGCGAGAGGACCTCGCGGCGCGAGCGGAAACAAGATCAGGTCGGCGTGCCCAAAGCCTCCAGCACGCGGTCGGGCGTGAAGGGCATGTGTCGGATCCGCCGCCCGGTCAGGGCGTGGAAGGCACTGGCGATTGCAGGGGCGACCATCGGCGTCGACAGCTCTCCGATCCCGGTCGGCGGCGCGTCGACCTCGAGCAGCTCCACCTCGATCTCCGGCACCTCGTTGGCGCGCAGGATTTCGTAGTCGTAGAAGTTCGACTGTTCGACCTGGCCGCCGACGATGCTCACGCTCTCCTTCAACGCGCTGCTGATGCCGTAGACGATGCCGCCCTCCAGCTGGTTGATGGCATTGTCGGGCGCCACGATCAGGCCGGCGTCATAGGCG
Organism: Pseudomonadota bacterium; assembly: GCA_039180675.1. Taxonomy (GTDB): domain Bacteria; phylum Pseudomonadota; class Alphaproteobacteria; order Rhodobacterales; family Rhodobacteraceae; genus Thermohalobaculum. The sequence continues at coordinate 44,957 of JBCDDC010000021.1, forward strand.
CCCCAGGCCTTGGTGACGGCGATCGTGCCAGTGGCGGTGTCGAGATCGATCTCGACCACCAGCGCGCCCTGGCTCGGCCCGTAATGGCCCATGGAAAAGCCCAGCGCCCTGCCTTCGGGCACTTGCGGCCAGTTCGCGATCTCGAGGGCGCGGTCGAGGGTGGCGAGGCCGCGCGGGTTATCGCGCAGCAGCGCCCGGCGCATGTCGATCGGGTCCTGCCCGGCTTCCTCGGCCACCTCGTCCATGAAGGCTTCGGCGGCGAAGGTCGTGTATGCCGCGCCGATCCCGCGCCAGGGGCTCAACCGCGCGCCGCGCCGGGTCACCAGATGCTCGGCCAGGAGATCCGGCAGCGCATAGAAGGGGTTCTCAGAGCCCTTCATGGTGATGATGTCCTTCGGCTTCACCTGTTCCCAGCGGATCGGGTTGAAGAACTCGATCACCGAGGGTGCCGCGACCCTGTGGCGCCAGCCCCGGATCTCGGCACCCGAGAGCCCGGCGCTGAGATGCTGGGCGGCCGCCGGGCGGAACGCGCCGGTTCTGACGTCATCCTCGCGGGTCCAGACCACCTTCACCGGGCGGCCGGTGGCTTTGGAGGAGAGGAGCGCGTCGCGCACGTAGTCCTGCATCAGCGCGGTCCGCCGGCCGAACCCGCCGCCCATGGTCATCATGTGAAGCCGGATGCGATCTGGCGTGGTGTCCAGCACGTTGCTCACGGTCAGGGTGGTCAAGGTCTGGCTTTGCGTCCCCGCCCAGACCTCGGCGCCCTTGCCGTCAGGGTCGACCGCGGCGACGGCGGCCATGGGCTCGATCTGGGCGTGGTAGGCGTAGTCGGAGAGATAGGTGCGCGCGATCTGGCGCTCAGCGCCCCCGATCGCGGTGAGCGCATCGCCTTTCGACGACCAGACAGCACCCTCTTGCGCCAGATCCCGGGCGACAGTCTCATAGGCCGCCAGATCCGCAGCGCTGTCGAAGGACCGGGCCGGTGAGGTCTCGGACCAGGTGATGTCGAGCATGTCGCGCGCCGCGAGCGCCTGCTCATAGCTTTCTGCGACGACGGCGACGCCATCCGGCAGGGTCACGATCTCGATCACGCCTGCGGAGGCGCGCGCATCGGTATCGTCGATGCTGACCGGGGTCTCGCCCTCGACCGGGGTGCGCAGAACGGCGGCATAGGCCATGTTCGGCACGGCGACGTCGATCACATAGGTCTGGGCGCCGGTCGACTTGGCCTTTGTATCACGGCGCGGCATGTCGGTGCCGATATAGCGGTAGTCCGAAGGCGCTTTCAGATGGGCCTCCGTGACCTCGGGGATCGAGATGCTCTCATCCCAAAGTGCTGCGACCTCGCCATAGCTGAGCGTTCGGCCCGACGCCGGGTCCTTCACCAGGCTCGGCTCGGTGACCAGACCGGCCGCATCGACGCCCCAGTGCTTGGCCGCCATCGCGATCAGCATCCGCCGAGCCTGCGCGCCGGCCAGTCTGAGCGGCGTGAAATAGGCCCGCACGCCGGTGCTGCCGGCCGTGTAGAGGACGTTGCCGAACAAGGGGTTGCCATAGGTCCGGTCGTCGCGGTTGAGCTGCTCCACCACAACGTCTTCCCAATTGGCATCCAGCTCCTCCGCAAGGATCATTGGCAGCGATGAGGAGCTGCCCTGGCCCATCTCGGTCAGCGGGTAGACGATGGTGATCTCGCCATCCTCGGCGATCCGCAGCCAGGCGTTGGGCGTGACCGGTCCGGTTGCCGCATGGGCGACCGACGCGAGCCCCCCTGCACCGATCGCAAAGGCGAATGCGCCGCCCAGCCTGAGCGCATCGCGGCGGTTCATCTCGATCTTGCCCATGATCAGCCCTCCCTCACCGCGCGTTCGACGGCGTGGGTGATGCGGGTATAGGTGCCGCAGCGGCAGAGATTGGTGCTCATATGCTCGCGGATCTCGTCCCGGTTGGGCGCCGGGTTCTGGATCAGCAAGTCGGCGGCGCGCATGATCTGGCCCGACTGGCAGTAACCGCATTGCGGGACCTGCTCGGCAACCCAGGCCTTTTGCAGGGGGTGGTCACCGTTGGGCGAGAGCCCTTCGATCGTGGTGACATCGGCCCCGTCGAGATCGCTCAGATAGGTCTGGCAGGCATAGGCCGCCTCTCCGTTGACATGCACGGTGCAGGCCCCGCAGGAGGCGACGCCGCAGCCGAATTTCGTGCCTGTCAGGCCAAGCTCGTCGCGCAAGAAAAACAAAAGCCGCGTGTCGTCGCCCGCTGCCGCTTGCACAGTCTTTCCGTTCACCGTCAGTTCAACCATGTCTCGCCTTTCTCGCTGCCTTGCCGCGTGGCTTGCTGGATGTCTCTGCACGTGAGATAGGAACCAAATCGCGGCTATCTTTCGCAAATCGGCCAATGACTGTTGAGATCCGGCCATGTCGACACTGAACGAACATCCCGCAGACAAGGCCGCGGCTCCCGTGGTTGGGGAAAGCTGGAACGCCCCCGGTCCGCAACAGGTGTCGCGCCATGCGCACCGGCGCGGACAGCTGATCTACACCGCGCGCGGATGCGTGACCGTGGACGCGGATGGGTTCTTGTACGTGGTACCGGCGCACCGGGCGCTCTGGGTCCCGCCGGGGGTGCAGCACGGCGCGGCCTATCCTCAGGAAGTGGCCTTCCGCGGGATCTTCGTGGCGCCGGATCTGTGCGCAAATCTGCCAAAGGCGTTGTGCTTCGTCGAGATCGATGGTCTGGCGCGTGAGCTGATCGAAGCGATCGTGCATCTGCCCTGGGATTACGGGCCCGACAGCGCCGAGGCGCGGTTGACCGCTGTGCTGCTGGACCGGATCCGGGCGCTGCCCTCGACTCCGCTGAGCTTGCCCGATGCGGCAGATGACAGGCTACGCCGGGTGACGGCTGCCTTGCGGGACGCGCCGACCGATGCGCGCGGGCTGGCCGAGTGGGCGTCGCTGGCCGGAATGAGCCAGCGCAACTTCACCCGCCGGTTTCGGACCGAGGCGGGCATGAGCTTCGTCGCCTGGCGGCAGCAACTGCTGGTCCTGCTCGCCATCGAGAAACTGGCCAGCGGCGAGCCGGTCACCCGTATCGCGATCGACCTCGGCTTCGCGTCCACCAGCGGTTTCACGGCCATGTTCAAGCGGACGACCGGCATCGCGCCGAGTGCGTACCTGCAAGCGGGTGCGTTGGGCGCGACCTGATCCGCTATTTCGTTTGACGCCAGTTGGCGTTGCGGGAAGAACGATCAGACGATGATCGCGTCGGACAGGCGCTCCTTCGCGAGATCGGATTTCCGGCCCTCGAGTTTCACGGCGCCGCGTTCGAGGACGTAGAACCTGTCCGAGAGATCGTAGGCGAAATCGAAATACTGCTCGACCAGCAGAATCGCCATGTCGCGGCGTTCGCGCAGGTAGCCGATCACCTCTCCGATCTGCTGGATGATGTTGGGCTGGATGCCCTCGGTCGGCTCATCGAGGAGCAGGATCTTCGGCCGGGTGATCATGGCGCGGGCGATCGCAAGCTGCTGCTGCTGCCCGCCTGAGAGGTCGCCGCCCCGCCGAGCGAGGAACTTCTTCAGGATCGGAAAAAGCTCGAAGATCTCGTCGGGCACCCCGCGCTGGTCCCGGGGCAGGCAGGCGAACCCGGTCTCGAGGTTCTCTCGCACGGTCAGAAGCGGGAAGATATCGCGCCCCTGCGGCACGTAACCAATCCCCTTGCGGGCGAGATCATGGGCGGAGGCGCGGCCGGTGATCGCCTCGCCATCGAGCCGCAGGGTGCCGGCAGAGCGCTGATGGGTGCCCGAGATCGCCTTCAGGAGCGATGTCTTGCCCACACCATTCGTGCCCATGACGCAGGTGACTTCGCCCCGTAAAGCGTCGAGATCGATCCCGTGGAGGATCTGGCTACCCCCGTAATGCAGGGTCAGGCCGCGCAGCTCCAGCATCTCAGCGCCCGAGGTAGACATCGATCACATCCTGATCCCGGGTGACATGGTCGATCGAGCCTTCGGCGAGCACGGCCCCCTCGTGCAGGACGGTGACCTTGCAGTCGAGGCGGCGGACGAATTCCATGTCATGCTCGACGACGATCACCGCCCGGGTCTTCGCGGCCTCTCGCAGGATATCGGTCGTATGCTCGCGCTCGGCAGGGGTCATCCCGGCGGCGGGCTCGTCGACCAGCAGGAGCTGCGGGTCCTGGGCGAGGAGCATCCCGATCTCCAGCCACTGTTTCTGACCGTGGCTGAGAATCCCGGCCTTGGCGGACAGCGCGTCCAGCAGCCCGATCTCGTCGGCCAGATCTTCGACGCGGGCGGTGTCCTCGTCCGACACGGTGTAGAACAGGACCGCGAGCGGGCCGCGCTCGTTGCGCAGCGCCATGAGGAGGTTGTCGAAGACGCTCTGATCCTCGAACACCGTCGGGCGCTGGAACTTGCGGCCGACGCCCGCCTGCGCGATCCGGCTTTCGGACAGGCTCAGCAGCGAGATGGATTTCTCGCCCCAGAGGACCTCACCCTCATCGGGCCGTGTCTTGCCGGTGATGATGTCCATGAACGTGGTCTTGCCGGCGCCATTCGGCCCGATGACCGCGCGCATCTCGGCCGCTCCGATCGAGAAGGAGAGGTTGTTGATCGCCTTGAAACCATCGAAGGAGACCGAGACGCCGGAGACTTCGAGAAGCGCGCTCATGCATCCGCCTCCTTCTCGCGAAGGGAACCCTGTTCGGGGCCCAGATCGGCCCCGTGACGGTCGGGATTGCGCCGGTCCGACAGGAGGTCGAACAGGCCGCCGATCCCCTTCGGGAAGAAGAGCGTCACGGCGACGAAGGAGAGACCCAGCAGCACCGTCCACCAGTCGACCCACTTGATCGTGTAGATGCCGAGATTGAGATCAGGCGCCTGGCCGCCGGTGAAATAGGTCGAGACGAGGCTCACGAAGGCGGCGCCGATCACAGCACCGTAGAGCCGCCCGCGCCCGCCGATTGCAACCCAGACCGCGAGATAGATTGAGGCGATCGGGGCGATCTCCGCCGGGTTGATGATCCCCGCCTGGGGGTAGTAGAGCGCCCCGGCGATGCCTGCCATCATCGCGGTCACGGTGAAGATCAGGAGCTTGAACGCCTCGACCGGGTAGCCGAGGAAGCGCACCCGCGCCTCGTCATCGCGAATGCCGCGGATCACCTGACCGAACTTGCCCGAGACCATCCACGCCGACAGCACATACCCCATCGCCAGCGCGACGGCGGAGGCCCAAAAAAACCAGATCGAGACCAGCGATTGCGGCACATCGTCGAGGCCGGGTAGGTTCTGCAAGCCCGACAGCCCGTTGTTGCCCCTGAGCCCGCTGTCGTTCTGGAAGAGGTAGAGCGACAGGGCCAGCGTCATGGCCTGGGTCAGGATCGACAGATAGACGCCGGTGACGCGAGAGCGGAAGGCGAGCCAGCCGAAGACCAGGGCGATCAGCCCGGGGATCAGGACCACGAAGGCCAGTTGGATCGGCAGGGAGTGCGCGAAGGCCCAGATCGGCGGGAACTCCGACGCGCCGACAACGCCGAAGATCTGAACCGCGATGGCGTCAGAGATCTCCTGAGGCGTCGGCGGCAGCGCCGCGGCCGACAGGCTGTCGATCACGATCAGCTCGGTGCGCGCATACATCAGCCACATCCCGATCGCGTAGCCACCGACCCCGAAGAAGGCGAAATGGCCGAGGCTGAGGATCCCGCAATAGCCCCAGACGAGATCCATCGCGATCGCCACAAGGCAGAGGCACAGCGTCTTGCCGAGCGTCTTGACGAAACTGGTCGACAGGACCGCGATCCCCATCCCCTCGGACAGAAGGGTGACCCCCGCCGTGAAGAGTGCCAGACAGGCGAGGAAGATCAGAACCGACGGATTGTCGGCGAACAGAAAGCGCCGCCGGGGCGCGTGGGCCGGGATATCCAGAACGGCCATCTCAGGCCTCCGCCGCGCGGCCACGCAGTGCGATTATCCCGCGGGGGCGGAACTGGATGAAGAGGATGATGAACAGGATCATGTAGGTCTGGGCCGCGAGTGTGTTCGAAGGATTGAACCACTCAATCGTCTTCTGCAGAACGCCCACCAGCGAGGCACCTAGAAGCGTGCCCCAGATATTGCCGACCCCGCCGACAACGACCGTCATGAAGGACTGGACGATGTAGTCCTGGCCCATCTCCGATGTCACTTTGGCGTAGAGCCCGATGGTCACCCCGGCGATCCCTGCGATGCCGGAGCCGAGGCCGAAGGTCAGCATGTTGATCCGGTCCGGATTGATGCCCATCGACCCCGCCATGCGCGGGTTCTGCGTCACCGCACGCACCTCGAGCCCCAGGCGGGTCCGGCGCATGATCTGGAGGAAGACGAAGAGGAAGAAGAGCGCCATGACGAAGATCGCGATACGGATGTTCGAGATAGCAACCACATCGTTGATCTGCCAGGCGCCGGAGAGCCAGTCGGGCGCCGTCAGCGGCCGCGCCTGGGTCCCGAAGATGTTCTTGGCGATCTGCTGGAGCGCGATGGAGATCCCGAAGGTCGCCAACAGTGTCTCCAGCGGGCGATGGTAGAGCCAGCGGATCACCAGCCGCTCCATCGCGACCCCGGCGGCAAAGGTGACGAGAAACGCCGCTGGTAGAGCTACGATGATCGAGAGCGTGTAGTCGGGGATCAGCAGCTGGACAACATAGCCGGTGTACGCGCCCATCATGATGAACTCGCCATGGGCCATGTTGATCACCCCCATGACCCCGAAGGTGATGGCGAGGCCGATGGCCGCGAGAAAGTAGATCGAGGCGAGGCTCAGTGCATCCAGCGAAAGATCGATGATCTGGTTGACGAAGACAGCCCGGTCGATCGAGGCCAAGACTTCCTGTGCGGCGAGCGCAACCGCGGGCGGGGCGGCGTTGTAGCGCTCAAAGAAGACATGCTCGGCCAGAGCTGCGGCTACATCGGCATCGCTCGCCGAGGGCTCCACCAGACCGCGTGCCGCCAGTGCCGCATAGGCCTGGTCGCGGACTGCCTGGGTGTCGAGATCGGCGATCGGGACATCGCCGATCTGGTCACCGTCGATTTGCGCGACAAGGGCGTCTCGCCGTGCTGCGCGATCGATCCGGGCAGGTGCCAGCCCGGCATCGACGAGCATCTGATACGCCTCGTCTTGGCTTAGCGCCTCGCCGGGCTCGATCAGACGGGCGATCTCAGGCCCGGTCGGCGCGCTGCGCGCCGCGACGACCTCTGTTGCGATGAGAGGATTGAGAGCGGCGCGGGCGTCGACGCCCAGATCGCCGTCGAAGCTCTGGATCGCCTCGATCCGCTCAGCATCGGTCGCGCCAAAACGGATGGTCAGCAGGCGTTCGAGCCGCTCTTTGCGGGCCAGAAGGTCCGGATCCGTCTCGCCCTCCAGCGCATCGCGCAGGGCCGGGAGATGCGAGGCGTTGGCATCCCGCTCCAGCGCATCCAGGGCTTCCGCGCGTTTCGAAGGATCAGGCGCCGTTAGCTGGAACTGTACGAGCGCCGCGCTGATGAGCGCACGCACACCGCTGTTGGGTTTGATCTGTTTGAGGTCCCTCTTCGCGGCCTCTCTGATCTCGGCGCCGGTAACGAGATCGAGCAGCCGGTAGGTTTTGCTGTCGATCTTCTCGGCCCGGAAGAACGTGCCATCCGCCTTGCGCGCCCAGATCTCCTTGGCCCGCCAAAGCTCGAGAACCGCCTCCGCTTCCGGCAGACCGCTTCCTGCCAGGGCGTCGATCGCCGGTTGGATCGTCCTGCGGGAGCCCTTCTGGATGATCTCGGAGTGCTCCTGCAGGAGCGCACCCATATCCGACGCGTGAGCCGGTTCGGCGGGCGCGATCAGGGAGACGAGCAGGAACAGGCCAGCGATCAGTCGTTTCATCCGTTCCGCCCCATCGCCCGCAACCATCGCCGGAAAGCATAGGGACAGACCCCCGGGGACCATGCGCCCAGGGGTCTGTCGTTCATCGGTCTCAGTAGTTCGACTTGATCTGCACGCAGGTCTTGGTCGCGGTGTTGAACATCCCGCAGCCAAGCTCCTTCCAGTCGCTCACCAGAACGGCCGACTCCGGTAGGAAATCGGTCCAGGCATCGCCGGGGACCTCCTCGGTCTGGCTGATGATGTCGAACTGCCCATCCTCCTGGATTTCGCCGATCAGGACCGGCTTGGCGAGGTGATGGTTCGGGAGCATGATGGCCGTGCCGCCGGTCAGGTTCGGAAACTCCTGGCCGTACATCGCGGTGCGCACCGCATCGACATCGGTGGATCCCGCTTTCTCGGCCGCGTTGACCCACATGTTGAAGCCGATGAAATGGGCCTCCATCGGGTCGTTGGTCACCCGGTCTTCGCCCATCTTTTCCTTCCAGGCGGCGACCCAATCGGCGTTGATCTCGGCATCGGCCGACTGGAAGTAGTTCCAGGCCGCGAGGTGACCGACGAGGTTGGTGGTGTCGAGGCCCGAGAGCTCTTCCTCACCCACCGAGAAGGCCACGACCGGGATGTCATCGGCCGAGACGCCTGCCGCCGCGAGCTCCTTGTAGAACCCGACATTGGCGTCGCCGTTGATGGTCGAGATCACGCCGACCTTCTTGCCATCGGCGCCCAGGGCCACGACATCCGCCACAATCTTCGACCAGTCGGAATGGCCGAAGGGGGTGTAATTGACGAAGATATCTTCCTCGGCGATGCCCTTGGACTTCAGATAGCTTTCGAGAATGTTGTTGGTCGTGCGCGGATACACGTAGTCCGTGCCCAGAAGTGCGAATTTCTCGACGCCAAGTTCTTCAAGGAAATAGTCGGTGGCCGGGATCGCCTGCTGATTGGGAGCGGCGCCGGTATAGAAGACGTTCTTCGAGCTCTCCTCGCCCTCGTACTGAACCGGGTAGAAGAGAAGGCCGTCAAGTTCCTCGATCACGGGGAGCACCGACTTGCGGCTCACCGAGGTCCAGTTGCCGAAGATCACATCGACCTCATGCACGGTCAGAAGCTCGCGGGCCTTTTCCGCGAACAGGGGCCAGTCGGAGGCCGGATCGACGACGACGGGTTCGAGTTCACAGCCCAGAACGCCGCCCTTGGCATTCTGCTGTTCTACTAAAAGAAGCATCGTGTCCTTCAGCGTCGTCTCCGAGATCGCCATCGTGCCCGAGAGCGAATGCAGCACGCCAACCTTGATTGGGCACTCCGCGGCCCCTGCCTGCGGCACCATCGCAAGCGACGCCAGCGAGACACCCGCCAACGCTTTCCATTTTCCGATCATTGAGACACCTCCTTTGCGGTTTCGTGCCAGGTTAGATGGTCGCCGCCCGTCTTCACTCTTCCGAAGGTGTCGCGTCGTTGCCCTTGCCTGGCAGATTTGGGTTTTGCGGAGACGAAACTTCCTGTCCCCGGCGGAGATGGTGCACCTGCGAAGGGCGCTGGCAAGCAGAAATGTCTAGAAAATAATCTAAGCTTATTAGATGCATAAAATATAGACAAATATTCTAGGTGATCGCCTATTTTTTGGCTGCTCTGAGAGGTAAAGGCGGCCTGGTCTTGATCCGGAGACCGTAAGCAGACCCCGCCATTGGCTTCAGAGCGCCTTGATGAAGGCACCGTCAGAACCATTGAGCGACTCAAAAAGGGGGGTCTGAAAGAACTGTGGCAGTTGCCGGTCGGGGCGAAACAGGGTCCATCAAGAAGACCAGGGTGAGTGCTACTACCAGCTCAACCCGCCAAATCGCCTCCATTTCTGGAGACCGACGGTCGCGCGGTTTTCTGCATCGGCGAACAGGGACAGCATGTGTAACTATGGGCTCTGATCTCTCTTTTGCTTTCTAACGGTCAGAGAGTCTTGCGCCAGAATGTTGGCAGATCTGTCTCTGCTTCTTCTCGCCCCGGTCGAGCCTGATTACCCAGAGATGGATTGTGTCACCGGTTTGAAGTGACCGCGCTCGTCGGCTGCATGCAGCGTGCCGGTGGCGATGTCGATCCAGCCGCCGTGGAGGCTGAGTTTGCCGGCCGCCACCGCCTCGCGCACGAAGGGGAAGGTCTGGAGGTTGCGGATCGAGGTCAGCACCGCCTCCTGCTCAAGCCGGCGGGGGAGGTCGGCGGTGTTGCTCCCGTCGGCTAGGATCCTCGTGCAGGGCTCGCGCAGGATATCCATCCAGCGGCCGATGAAACTGCTCGTCTCCTCGAGCTCCGGCGCCTCGCCTGTGCACATGTCGTGGCAGGCCTTGACACCGCCGCAGTTCGAATGCCCGACCACGATGATATGGGCGACGCCGAGCGCGTTGACCGCATATTCGACTGCGGCCGACGTGCCGTGATGCTGGTGATCCGGGTGATAGGGCGGCACGAGGTTCGCGACGTTGCGCACGACGAAGAGATCGCCGGGCTCCGCGCCGAACATGCCCACCACATCGATCCGGCTGTCGCAGCAGCTGATTAGCATCGCGCGCGGGCTCTGCCCCTTGTCGGCGAGGCGGGCGTACCAGAGCCTGTTCTCGGCGAAACTGCCCTGCTGCCAGCTCTCATACTCGCGGATCAGGTATTTCGGGATGGGGGAGATCGGCGCGTCGTTCATCGTGCGCGGTCCTTGTCAGTCGTTCTTGATCGAGGTGACGTAGCGCTTGCCGCTTTCGCCGATGAAGACCACCGTGCCCTCTGGCGAGGTGGTGACGTCGTAGCAGGCCCAGCCCTGTTGCGGGGGCCAGTTGGAGCAATACTGGTCGCCCCGGGTCTCCCAATAGCCCCAGCTGTCATGGCCGTCGTTGTAGAGCGTGCGGCCGGAGGGGTAGAAGACCTGTGTCGTGCCCTCGCCCGTGACGGTCCGGCCGGCAAGCAGCGTGTCGATCTCCGTGCCCGTCAGGAGCGTTTCCTCCGCCGCCAGAGGCAGGGCGGCGAGGATCAGGATAGCGGTCAGGGCCAGGCGCATCGGGTCCCCTTCTCGATTGCGCGGGGTGTCGGGGGGCGATAGACCAGCGCGCGAGGCCAAAGGCAAGGGAAAAGGCGTAGGGCGATGCGTGCAATCCTGATGGGCGCCGATAACGAGACGACCGGCGGGGCGGAGGTGCTGTGCCTGGGCGAGGTCGCGGCGCCGGAGGCCGGGCCCGGCGAGGTTCTGGTGCGCGTCACCGCCTGTGGCGTCAACGGCCCGGATCTGGTGCAGCGGCGCGGGCAGTATCCGGCGCCGAAAGGGGCCTCGCCGATTCTGGGGCTCGAGATGTCGGGCGAGGTGGTCGCGGTCGGCGAGGGCGTGACGCGCTGGGCGGCCGGCGACCGGGTCTGCGGGCTCACCAATGGCGGGGCCTATGCCGAGATGGTGGCGGTCGATGCGGATCATTGCCTCCCGATCCCGGAGGGCGTGAGCGAGGTGGATGCGGCCGGGCTCTGCGAGACCTACTTCACCGTCTGGTCGAACGTGTTCCATGGCCATGAGGTGTCTGAGGGCGGGGTCTTCCTGGTCCATGGCGGCGGCGGTGGGATCGGCTCGACCTGCATTCAGTTGGGGGCGGCGAGGGGCCTGCGGGTCTTTGCGACCGAGGGGCCGGATGGGCTCGACTTCTGCCGCGAGATGGGCGCGGAACGGGCGATCGACTACGCGCGGGAGGATTTCGTCGCGATCGTGCGCGAGGCGGGCGGCGCGGATGTGATCCTCGACATCATCGGCGGCGATTACATCGCCAAGAACATCAAGGCCGCGAACCATGATGCGCGGATCATCCAGCTTGCCTTCAACGCGGGTAGCAAGGTCGAGGTCAACCTGATGCCGGTGATGCTGAAGCGGCTGGTCTACACCGGATCGACGCTGAGATCCCGGCCCGATGCGTTCAAGACCGCGGTCGCGCGGGCGCTGGAGGCCGAGGTCTGGCCGTTGTTCGCCGCTGGCACGCTCAGGCCGGTTACCCATGCGGTCCTGCTGTTCGACGAGGCCGTCGAGGCGCATAGCATGATGGAAGCGGCCAGGCACCGCGGCAAGATCCTGATGAGGCCCTGATGCGCTCTCCCCTCACGCAATTCCGGTTCGAGCAACGCCCCGGGCTCGGGCACAACCAGGGCCCGCCGCTGGAGCGGGGGCGCAGCTTTCGCAAATTCGCCTGGGGCAAGGCGCGGGCCGAGCTGATGCCGAAACTGCCGCTGGAGGTGCTCAAGCGCCGGGTGGTGCGGGCGAAGGAACTGGGGCTCGCCTATCCGCAATACGCCTCGATCCTGCTCGGCACCGGGCGGGATGTGGTGGCGTTTCTCTTCACCTCGGACGCGATCGGTCTGAGGGTCGAGCGGGAGATGCGCCTCTCCGGCGAAGCGGTGCAGAAGCTGCCGGGGATCGGCGGCGACCGGCTGCTCTTCGTGCCGCGGGGCATCAACGTGCAGGCGGTGAGGGCGGAGCTGTCAGCGCGGCATGGGATCGAGATCGCCGGAGCCGCGACCGAGCCGGGTGGTCAGGCCGGTTTCCGCGAGGGCGGCCGCGAGATCCGCGCCCTGCTCGATCCGCTCAAACTGCCGAGCGACACGGTCGTGATGATCGGCACCGAACCGCGCGAGCGGGACTGGGCCGAGGCGGCTCGGCTGGCGAAGTTCCTGCCATCCGAGGCATACTTCACCGGATAGATTTGATTGGGGCCGCAGATTTTCTCCCGAACGACATACGCGGTAGTTGCCACGCTTCTGGGATGCGCTGCCCTCTACGCCTATGCGGAGAACAAGAACATCCACCCGCCGCTGCGGATGCCAACGAAGGTCATCCCGTACGAGCCGGAGAAGATTATTCGTATGACGCTGCACGAGTACAAGCGCGGCGGCGATCACGCGGAGCATGAGGTGACTGGCCGTTATACCGAGTTCGGCATCCCCATGAAATTCGTGGCCAATGCCAGCGCCTATCACGAGCAAGTTCCGCTCTTCTTCTCTACATGGATGAGTTGGGAACGGGATGAGAACGGAGAAACTGCCTTCGTTTCAGTGCGCGATGAGGAAGGTGTCGCGCCTCGCTCATACGTCGGCTCCAAGATCTTCCGGTCAAATGTGACCAGTGCAGGGGTAGGGGGGCCTGTTGCCGTAGATAACCAGTTTAGGGGGGAGAACCTACTGGAAGGACCTTTCCCAGGTTTCACCAACTCCGTTCGTCGAACCAAATTCTATACTATGGGAGAGCAATATTGCGGCCTAGACGTTTTCGATCACGCGGGACAGCGCCTCAACAGTCGGTTTCTGGGGCCGGATCAAGATCCCCGCAACTATGTCGACGCCCCCCTAAACATTGGACGGGTGTTCGCGTATCCCGCGGGAAGCACTGAGTATACCTCCTTCTTTATTTGTGACGTTCCATGGCCTCTGGAAACCAGAACTGGGGTCTGTACGGCGGGTGGACACCTGAATGAGTACGTCAAGTACCGGGTGACCTTTGACAGTTCCATGCTGTGCGATGCGCCTGACGTCGTTGACGCCTTCGATATGTTCCTCCGCGAGTACTCCCTCGAAGTGGAATAAGCGGCCCGGTTCGGCTCACGGATCTGTCGTCAGATGCCGTCCAAGGAACCACGGCTCTTTATTCTCCTGAGCGGCATTCAGCGCTGCGCGATGGTAAATCTTTGTGGCGGCTTCGTGATTTTCACCTGTTGGAAGGCGGTGGGGAAGGTGTTTCCTTTCGGAAACTATCGTGAAATCAATTGGTTGGCTCTTTTGCTCTTCAGCCGGATTTAAGGGGTCTAAAGGCTGACCGGCGCCCCGCGCTTTTCTTTAGCAAATCCTTTGTGCGTTAAATTATTTTTACATTCCCGCGACGTCATCTCTCCGCCATTTGCGCTGTCAGTGAACGACATCTTGCTGGAGGAATGATCATGAAAACCGGATTTCACACGCTGGCCATCCCGGGGCCGACCAATATGCCTTTCGAGTTGCGTCAGGCGATGGAAGTGCCCCTCGAGGATCAGCGCGCGCCCGGTTTTCCCGAACTGACCCTACCGCTGTTCGAGAGCGTCAAGCGCATCTTCAAGTCGACCGAGGGTCAGGTCTTCATCTTCCCGGGCTCGGGCACCGGCGGGTGGGAGAGCACCATCGCCAACACGCTGAGCCCCGGCGACACCGTCCTCCTCTCGGTCTTCGGCCAGTTCAGCCACCTGTGGCGCGACATGTGCGAGCGGTTCGGCCTCAACGTGATCGCGGTCGAGGTCGAGTGGGGCAAGGGTGTGCCGCTCGAGGACTACGCCAAGCATCTCGAGGCTGACAAGGAGCACAAGATCAAGGCGGTCTTCGCTTGCCAGAACGAGACGGCGACGGGCGTGACCTCGGATGTCGCGGGTGTGCGCCGCGTGCTGGATGCCGCCAACCACCCGGCGCTCTTGTTCGTCGACGGTGTCTCCTCGGTTGCCTCGATCGACATGCAGTTCGACAACTGGGGCGTCGACGTCTGCGTCTCGGGCTCGCAGAAAGGGTTCATGCTGCCCACGGGTCTCGCGATCATCTGCGTCAGCCAGAAGGCGCTAGCGATGCGGGCGACGGCCGAGTTGCCGCGCACGTTCTTCAGCTGGGACGACATGATCAAGACCAACAAGGACGGCTGGTTTCCCTACACTCCGGCCACCACGCTCTTGCGCGGGCTCAAGCGCTCCTGCGAGATGCTGGAGGAAGAGGGGCTGGAGAATGTCTTCGCCCGCCACCGCTTCCTGGCCGAGGGTGTGCGCCGCGCAGTCGATGCATGGGCGGGCTGCCGCCTCTGCGCCGCGGGTCCGGAATGGTATTCCGACACCGTCTCGGCCATCGTGATCCCCGAGGGGATCGACTCGGCTGAGGTGGTGGCACGGGCCTACCACCGCTATCAGCTCTCGCTGGGCGTTGGTCTGACCAAGGTCGCGGGCCGCGTCTTCCGTATCGGCCACCTGGGCTGGCTGAACGAGCTGATGGTCATGCAGGCGCTGACTGGCGCCGAGATGGCGATGCGCGATGTGGGCATCCCTGTCGAGCTTGGCTCCGGCGTAGCTGCGGCGCAGGACTTCTACATGACGGGTGAGCAGGGCACGCTGGCGAAAGCCGCGCAATAATCGCCTCCCGGTGGCGCCGGCCCGGCCGGGTTGGCGCTGCATCTCTACCCCCAACCCGAAGGAATGGAGCAGGACATGAAGGTCTGCATTTTTGGCGCTGGCGCAATTGGTGGTTCGCTCGCCCACGGGCTGGCGGGCGTCGATGGGGTGGACGTCTCGGTGATCGCGCGCGGGAAGCATCTCGAAGCGATCCGCGAGCGGGGGCTGACGCTGATCAGGGACGGCGAGGAAAGCACGGTGAGCTTGAAGGCCGTGCAGGACCCGGGCGAGATCGGCCCGGTCGATTACGTGCTCAACTGCCTGAAGGCACATCAGGCCTGGAGCGCGGCTGAGGATCTGCGCCCGCTGTTGGGAACCGAGACGGCCGTCGTCACCTGCCAGAACGGGGTGCCTTGGTGGTACTTCCACGGCATCGGCGGCGCGCATGAGGGCACGCAGCTCGACAGCGTTGATCGGGATGGCCGCCAGTGGTCCGTGATCGGGCCAGAGCGGGCGATCGGATGCTCGGTCTATCCGGCGGCCGAAATTACAGCGCCGGGCGTGATCCGGCACACCTATGGCGACAAGTTCGCGCTCGGCGAGCCCGACGGCACGATCAGCCCGCGGGGGGAGCGGATCGCCAGGGCGCTGGAGGCGGGCGGGTTCCGAGCGCCGGTGCTGGAGGACATCCGCTCGGAGCTTTGGCTGAAGCTCTGGGGCAATCTGTGCTTCAACCCGATCTCGGCGCTGACGCGCGGTACGCTCGACGTGGTCGCGACCGACCCGACGACCCGGGAAACCGCGCGCGGGATGATGCTGGAGGCGCGTGCGATCGCCGAGAGCCTTGGCGCGAGCTTCCGGGTCGATGTCGAGCGTCGGATTAACGGCGCGGCCAAGGTCGGCAAGCATCGCACCTCGATGCTGCAGGATTTCGAGGCCGGCAAGGCGATGGAGATCGACGCGCTGGTCACGGCGGTGCAGGAGATGGGCCGGATCACCGGTCATCCGACGCCGACCATCGATGTGGTGCTGGGTCTGGTCCAGCAGCTTGCGATGAACCACGGGCTCTACCCGACCTATCCGGCGGAGACCCCGGCGGTGATTGCGGCGGAGTAGGCGTGGCGGCTGAAGCCCGCTCCCTAATACACAAAACGCCCGCTCCTTCGAGCGGGCGTTTCTCTTTAGGCGGGGAGGGGGAGCCGCCCTAGATGTAGCGCCGGGCTGCGCCGAGGGCTGCCAGCCCGCCGAGCAGAAGAAGCGCAGGTGCAGGCAGTGGGATCGCAGCCACATCCGCCGTGACCGACAGGCTGTCGATCGAGAGCGCATAGGGCGGGTTCCCCGCGGGCCCGGGCAGGTTGATGCCGATGCTTCCGATCAGATTGCCCGCGAAGGCCGCCGAGTCGATCACCGTCGCGACCGCACCGTCACTGAGCTGGTTGCTGGTCTGGAAGATGTTGATCGTGCCGAGGACCGTGGTGTCATCCTCGGCAAAGATCGAGAGCTCGGTGAACGGGCCGTTCCCGATATTGGCTGCGAAGAACGAGACCGAGCTTGCACCGATGCTGAAATCGATCAGCCCGATGTCGCTGCTGCCCGTCGCCGGGCCCGGATCGGCCGGATCGCCAGCTATGTCGGGCAGCGTTCCGTTGAGGAAAAGATACGCGGCCGGACCCACATTATACGCTGCGGGATTGAAGAAGTTCAGCTGCTGACCGCCGGAGAAGGTCACGCTCAGCCCGCCATCGCTGAGGGTAACATCGCCGGTGTCGCCGGTTACGAAGCCTTCATCTGCATTGAACTGCGTCGTCAGAGTGGTGGTGGTGGCTGCATTTGCCGCGGTGGCGAAGCCGAGGAAAAGCAGCCCTGCGCCGAGACGTCTTAGCATGGTGTCATCTCCTTGCGAGGGACGAGTGCTGCAATGCGGAAAGGGTCGCCGAGCGGGGCGCCGGGATCAAAACACAGCCTGTCACACTCAGGTGTGGAGGTTTGGATTTCGCGTGAATGCAGCGGGAGCCGTTTTGAGTCGGGGGCGAATAGCCGACCGATACCTGATGCAAGCGGCAGAAGGGGTTGCCCGTGCGCGGGCGCGGCGTGGCGAACCAAGCGGAAAAACCCCGCGGTGGCCGCGGGGTTTTGCGTCTTCACTGGAGATTGGCGCCTAGCCCGGGGCCTTGCGCTTTCGGAGCATCTGCACGCCGGGCATGACGATCAGGATGATCGCGATGATCGTGATCGGCGCCGCGATCGGATGGTTCACGAAGTCGACGAAGATGTAGGGCGAGCCGTCGGACCAGAGGAGCGACTGGCGCAGCTTTTCCTCGGTGATGCCGCCGAGCACGATGGCGAGGACGGCGGGCGCCAGCGGATACTCCAGAATGCGGAGCAGGAAGGCGCCGAGGCCGAACCAGAACATCAGCCAGACATCGAACATCGAGTCGGTCGCGGCATGCACGCCCGCGAGCGAGAGCACGAAGATGATCGGCGCGAGGATCGTGAACGGCATCCTCAGCATCCAGAGGAAGAGCGGGATGAAGGCGAGGTTCACGATCACGGCGATCAGGTTCGAGATGTAGAAAGATCCGATGACGGGCCAGACGAAATCGGGCTGGTCCTCGAAAAGCCGCGGGCCGGGCTGAAGCTCCAGCAGCACGAGGCCGGTCAGCAGCACCGCAGTGGTGGGCGAGCCGGGGATGCCCAGCGTCATCATCGGCAGCATCGCGCCGGTGGAGGCGGAGTTGTTCGCGGCCTCGGGCGCTGCGACGCCGTCGATCGAGCCCTTGCCGAACTCCTCGGGCTTCTTCGAGGTCATCTTGGAGACGCCGTAGGACATGAGCGAGCCTGGCGTGGCCCCTGCCGCCGGCAGGATGCCGACGAAGAAGCCGAGCGAGGAGCCGATGGTCGTGCCCTTCCAGCCCTCGGTGACGGTCTTCTTGGTCGCCGAGGCGATCCGCGCCATCGAGATGTCGGCCTTGGTGATGTCGCTCTCGGACCGGGTCGTGTGCAGGGTCCAGAGCATCTCTCCCACGCCGTAGACGCCGATGGCGAGCACGAGGAAGTTGATCGGCCGGGAGAAGCCGACGAGATCGAAGAACTGCAGGCGCGGCTCACCCGTGATGATGTCGAAGCCGATGGCGGCGAAGATCAAACCGAGCACGATGGAGATGATCGTCTTCGGGATATCGTCCGAGCCGAGGCCGACGAAGGTGGCGAAGGCCAGGAGCATCAGGGCGAAGACCTCCGGGTTCCCGAAACTGAGGGCCACCGAGGCCAAGGGTGGGGCGAAGCCGGTGAAGAAGAGGTTGGCGACGGTGCCGCCGATGAACGAGGCCAGCGCTGCGGTCACCAGCGCCTGCTCGGCGCGGCCCTTGAGCGCGAGGGGGCGTCCGTCGAACGTGGTCGCCACGGCTGTAGAGGCGCCGGGTATCCCCAACATGATCGAGGAGATCGCGCCCCCGTACATCGCCCCGTAATAGATCGCGGCGAGGAAGATCATGGGCGCTGCGTCGGAACCCGTCTGCTGTTTGATGAAGAAGATCGTGGGCAACAGGATCGCCACGCCGTTGACCGAGCCGAGCCCTGGCATAGCGCCGACGAAGAGGCCGATCACCACGCCGATAAAGCAAATCAACAGGTTGGCTGGCTCAAGGGCCGTCAAGACCCCTTCAGCGAGCAGACTCAGGACGTCCATCGGTGATTACTCCCCCGGGTTCTTATCGTTATCGCGCCGCGGCCGACCGGCGTTCGAGCATCGAAGCAACCGCCAGCAGCGCGCCTCCGAGCAGGAAGCACAGCGTGAACTCGATCTGCCCCATGTTGCGGAAGAACGTGTCGAGCGGCGCGTAGATCGTGTCTTCGACCACGAGCAGCCCCTTGGGCAGCGTCTTCGTCATGGTGATGTCGAAGAAGAGGTACATCCAGAACGGCATAACGAGGGCCATCGCGAGCGACAGCGCGAAGGAGTGCTTGCCGAGAAAGTAGATGTAGTAGAAGAGAAAGAGCGCCATCGCCGCATACATCGAGATGATCTCGGTCAGTGCGACCATGGCCAGTACGCCACCTCCCATCTTGATCACCACGCCCACGCCATGGGCATCAAGATAGGGTTCCTGCTTTCGGCTGGGCGGGGTCTTGCGCCGGATCGCGTTCACCAGAACCCAGATCGAGCAGAGAAGCATGATGGCGGCGAGCCAGAAGGGCCAGAAGCCCGAGCCCGGCACGCCGCGTTCGTCGAAGCCGATATTGGAGAAGCGCTCGCCGCGCCAGGCGGGCACTTCACCGGACTTCCACATGATGAACACCGAGAGGGCGGCCAGAGCGATGGCCATGATGATCTCACCCAGACGCATTGCTCCGACCTCCCCGTACGCGTGCTCAGTTGATGGCGCCGGACGCCTTCAGGATCTTCTCATGGCGATCCCGCTGCTCACTCCAGTAGGCTCTGAGATCATCACCCTCGATCTTGTCGCCAAGAAGCGCCTTCTTGGTGCGGTAGCCCTGCCACTTCTCGGTCTCAAAGACTTTCTGGAAGAGACCGTTGTAGTAGGCCAGTGCCTCCTCCGACATGCCCGGCGCGCCAACGACGGAGCGCTGCATGAAGTAGGCGAAGTCACCCTTGTCACCGGCCGCTTCCTTCAGCGTCGGCGGGTTGGGGAAAAGCGCCAGACGCTCGTTCGTGAAGGCCACGATCGGCACCACGTCACCCGACTCGAAGAAGCCGAGCGCCTCGGACGGATTGTTCACCGAGGACTGAATCTGCTTACCAGCCAGGTCCTTGGCAACCGCACCGCCGCCCTTGTACGGGATGTACTTGATCTCGAGACCGAAGTTCTCGTTCAGGTAATCGGTGATGATGTTGTCCTCGGAGTTCGAGCCGGTGCCGCCCATGACCCACTTGTTCCCGCGCGACTTGGCTTCGGCGAGGAACTGGTCGAAGGTGGTGATCCCCTCGTCCTTGTGGACCCAGAGCACGAACGTGTCCTCGGCCATGCGGCCGATCGGGGCGAACTCCATGATGTCGATGCCGAGGCCGGGCTGGCGCAGCGGCGTGGTGAAGAACGAGTTGAGCGTCACCATGATCGTGTGATCCGGATCGGCCGCGGTGTTGAGCGCGACCAGCGCCTCGGCGCCCGAACCGCCGGATTTGTTCACCGGAACCAGAGGCTTGCCAGCAAGTTTCTCCTCCTCGACGATCGCCTGCATCAGGCGGGCCATCTTGTCGGCGCCGCCGCCCTTGCCGGCCATGATCACGAAGTCGATGGGCTTGGAGGGCTCCCAAGCCTGCGCCAAGCCGGTCATTCCGGCCAGCGACACAGCTGCTGCCGCGCCCAGTGTTACAAGTCTACGTGTGAATGCCATTGGATCCTCCCTGGGGTAAGTGGCATGGATATCTGCGTCGAAACGGTCGGAATTTATTCTCTTACCCAACGCAAATTGCGATGTTGTCATCGCCTCGATCGCTGCTCGCTTTACTCATGACAACGCGCAAATGATCAACAGATCGACGGTATTTGCTGCCCGCTGAAAATCAACATGTATCGCGAGATCCGCGCGAGATTTTATCGAGTCTTCACCTTTCCTTTCGTCTACCCGTCATAGTTGCGCGTTTTAGTGGCAAATGGCGGGCTCCTCGCCCGCCGGATGCACGGTTTTTCTTAGAACAGGCCCTCGATCTCACCCCCGTCGTTCAGGCGGATCGACTCCGCCGCCGGCACACGCGGCAGGCCGGGCATGGTCATGATCTCCCCGCAGATGGCGACCACGAAGCCCGCACCAGCCGAAAGGCGCACTTCACGCACCGGAATGTCGAACCCCGTGGGCGCGCCGCGAGCGTTCTGATCGGTGGTGAAGCTGTACTGCGTCTTCGCCATGCAGACCGGCAGGTTGCCATAGCCTGCATCCTCCCAATCCTTGAGCTGATTGCGGATCTTCTGGTCGATGGTCACGCTGTCGGCGCGGTAGATCTCCTTGCAGATCGTCTCGATCTTCTGGGCGAGGCCCAATTCGTCAGGGTAGAGCGGGCGGTAATCCGCCGTGCCACCCTCGCAGAGCGCCACAACCTTCTCGGCGCATTCGGTGATACCCTGGCCGCCATCGGCCCAGTGCTTGTTGACCACTGCGTCGGCGCCCAGTTCGGCGCAGTAGTCTTTAATGGCCTGCACCTCCGCCTCGGTGTCTTTGACGAAGTGGTTGATGCCCACGATTGCCGGGACGCCATACTTCTTCATGTTCTCGATATGGCGGCCGAGATTGGCGCAGCCTTCCTTCACCGCAGCCACGTTCTCGGCATCGAGATCAGCTTTCGCCACGCCGCCGTTCATCTTCATGGCGCGCACGGTGGCGACGATGACGACCGCCGAGGGACGCAGGCCCGCCTTGCGGCACTTGATGTTCATGAACTTCTCAGCGCCGAGATCGGCGCCAAAGCCCGCTTCGGTCACAACGTAATCGGCGAGCTTCAGCGCGGTTTTGGTGGCGACGACCGAGTTACAGCCATGGGCGATGTTCGCGAACGGGCCGCCATGGACGAAAGCCGGGTTGTTCTCCAGCGTTTGCACCAGGTTTGGCTGCACTGCGTCTTTGAGCAAGACGGCCATCGCCCCTTCGGCCTTGATGTCCCGGCAGAAGACTGGCGAGCGATCGCGGCGGTAGGCCACGATCATATCGCCGAGGCGCTTCTCCAGATCCGCCAGATCATCGGCGAGGCAGAGGATCGCCATAACCTCGGAGGCCACTGTGATGTCGAAACCCATCTCGCGGGTGAAGCCGTTCGAGACACCTCCCAAGGGGCCTGCGATCTGACGCAGCGCGCGGTCGTTCATGTCGAGCACCCGGCGCCAGGCAACACGGCGGGTGTCTATCTCGAGGCTGTTGCCCCAGTAGATATGGTTGTCGATCATCGCCGACAGCAGGTTGTGGGCCGAGGTGATCGCGTGGAAATCGCCGGTGAAGTGGAGGTTCATATCCTCCATCGGCACGACCTGCGCGTATCCGCCGCCCGCGGCCCCGCCCTTCATCCCGAAGTTGGGGCCAAGCGAGGCCTCGCGGATGCAGATCATCGCCTTCTTGCCGATGGCGTTGAGCCCGTCGCCGAGGCCGACCGTGGTCGTGGTCTTGCCCTCGCCCGCGGGCGTCGGGTTGATCGCGGTGACCAGGATCAGGTGGCCGTCCGGCCTTCCTACCTGGGCCTTGATGAACTCGGCCGAGACCTTGGCCTTGTCATGACCGAACGGGAGGAGGTGCTCGCCAGGGATATCCAGCTTCGCCCCGATCTCCTGGATCGGTTTCTTGTTCGCCTTGCGTGCAATTTCGATGTCCGACATTTATTCGTTTCTCCCCTTCGACCGGTCAGGCCCCCAGTTTGGTGCCTGCGGTGATGCCAGCGTTTTGAGCCCACTCGGTCGCCGGGATTTTTCCCTCACCCGCGGGTCGCACGCGTTTTACGAGGATACTGCCCCCCTGTGCCGCAACAGTTACGCCGTCTTCGGACACGGAGACGACTTCGCCGGGGGTGCCTTCGGCGTCGCTGCGCCGCGCATCGAAGACCTGGATTTCCGATCCACTATGGGTCGTCCATGCGCCGGGGGCGGGGTTGGTGCCGCGAATCAGGTTGTAGACATCCGCTGCGGATCTGGCCCAGACGATCTCGGCATCCTTCTTGCGGCACCAGGATTCGTAGGTCGCCTGGCTCTCATCCTGCACCATCCTGGGCGGGTTGCCAGAGCGGAAGAGGTCGCAGACCTCGAGGACGCTATCGACGCCCGCCGGGTAGATCTTCTTGAAATAGAGGTCGATCACCGTGTCGTCCGGCTCGATCGGGCATTCCCACATCAGCAGGATGTCCCCTTCGTCGAGCCCGTCGGTCGGGTAGAACCAGGAAAAGCCCGATTTCTCCGAGCCCCAGATGATCGGCCAGTTCACGGCCGACGGACCGCGGTGGAGCGGCAGGAGCGAGGGGTGGAAGCAGATCGAGCCCATCTTCGGGATATCCCGGGCTGCCTCCGGCACGAAGATGATCACATAGGCCATGACCATCAGGTCGGCGTTATGGGCCTTGAGCTGATCGAGGACCTCCTGATCCTTGAAATTCGCGGGCTGGAAGACGGGCAGCCCCTTCTCCAGCGCGAATTCCTTGAGCGGGTCGAGCGGCTTGCCCTCCTTGTCCGGGGCACAATAGACGGCCACGACCTCATCGACGCCCGCATCCAGGATCTTGGCCAGCGCATCCTTTCCAAAGGCCTGCTGGCCCATCACGATCAGTCTCATCTCACCCTCCCGTCGATGACAGCGGGCCGTCTCTCGCGGCCCTGCGTAGTGTTCATTCAGCCGCTTTCGGCAGGTCACCAACGGCGCCGGAGCCTGCGATGGCTGCGACTTCGTCAGGCGAGTAGCCCAGCACGTCTGTGAGGATCTCGTTCGTGTGCTCGCCCAGTAGGGGCGAGCGGACGACATCGACCGGGCTGTCGGACATTTTGATCGGGCAGCCGACGGTCAGGTAGGCGCCGCGTTCCGGGTGATCGACCTCGACGATCGTGCCGGTGGCGCGCAGGCCCTCATCCTCGGCGATCTCCTTCATCGAGAGGATCGGCCCGACCGGGATGTCGAGCGGGTTGCAGATGTCCATCACCTCGAACTTGGTCTTGGTCATGGTCCACTGCTCGATGCGTTCGAACACCTCGTCGAGCTTGTCGAGCCGCTCGGGCGGGGTCGCGTAGCCCTCCTTGGTCTTCCACTCGGGCTCGCCGATCACGTCACAGACCTTCTCCCAGACCGCGGCCTGGGTGATGAAGTAGGTGTAGGCGTTGGGGTCGGTCTCCCATCCCTTGCATTTCAGGATCCGCCCCGGCTGGCCGCCGCCCGAGTCGTTGCCCGCGCGCGGGGTCGCCTCGCCGAACGGGATGCCGGCGCCGAACTGGCTGTATTCCTTCAGCGGGCCACGCTCGAGCCGCTGCTGGTCGCGAAGTTTCACGCGGGCGAGGTTGAGGACGCCATCCTGCATCGGGGCCAGAACCTTCTGGCCACAGCCGGATCTTTCCCTCTGATAGAGGGCCGTGACAATGCCGAGCGCCAGATGCAGCCCGGTGCCGCTGTCGCCGATCTGCGCACCGGTCACCAGCGGCGGGCCGTCGAGGAACCCGGTGGTCGACGCCGCCCCGCCCGCGCATTGCGCGACGTTCTCATAGACCTTGCAGTCCTCGTACTTGCCCGGACCGAAGCCCTTGACCGAGGCCATGATCATGCGCGGGTTGATCTCCTGGATCCGCTCCCAGCCGAAGCCCATGCGGTCGAGCGCGCCCGGCGCGAAGTTCTCGACCAGCACGTCGCATTCCTCGATCAGCCGGGTCAGGACCTTCTTGCCCTCCGGGTTCTTCGAGTTGAGCTCGATCGAGCGCTTGTTGTGGTTGAGCATGGTGAAGTAGAGGCTGTCGGCGCCGGGTACATCAATGAGCTGCTTGCGGGTCGCATCGCCCACGCCGGGGCGCTCCACCTTGATCACATCCGCGCCGAACCAGGCGAGCAACTGCGTGCAAGTCGGGCCCGACTGCACATGGGTGAAATCGAGGATTTTGACGCCTTCCAGGGCTTTCATGTTCAAGGCTCCAAGTCTGTGAGTGCGGTTGAGCGGGCTGATCGCCCGCGCCTTTTGTTGTTTAGCCTTGCCGGGCTTGCGGGTAGAGCGCCTGTGCCACGACCGAGGTCGGGTTCAGGTTGCCGATATTGCCGCTTTCCTTGCCGGCGGCGGGGTCGATCGAGGCGTTGACCAGGGTGGGCTTGCCGCTGGCGAGCGCCTCGCGGACCGTGCGGTTAAGCTCGTCCGGTGTCTTGACCCAGTGGCCGACGCCGCCGAACGCCTCCATCATCATATCGTAGCGGGCATCGGGCACGAAGACCGTGGTCGCCGGGTCGCTGCCGCCGCCCCAATTCTCGCCATCGCCGCGATAGATGCCGTTGTTGTTGAAGATCACCACGCAGACCGGCAGGTTGTAGCGGCAGATCGTCTCCACCTCCATGCCGCAGAAGCCGAAGGCGCTGTCGCCCTCGACCGCGAGCACCGGTTTGCCGGTCTCGATCGTCGCCGCGATGGCCGCGCCCATGCCGATCCCCATCACCCCCCAGGTGCCGACATCGATGCGGTGGCGGGGTTTGTGGATGTTCACGATCGAGCGCGCGAGGTCGAGCGTGTTGGCCCCCTCATTCACCAGGATCGTATCGGGGTTGTCGGTGATCACATCCTTCAGCACGCCCAGCGCTGCGTGGTAGTCCATTGGAATATTGTTGTTCTTCAGGCGCGTGGCCATCTTGGCCATGTTCGCCTCGGCCTTGGTGTGCACCTGGTCGAGCCAGGCCTTGGGCGGCGCGATCCCCTCATCGGTCATCGCCTCGAGCAGCGCCGTGGCGCAGGAGCCGACATCGCCCACGAGAGGCGCCGCGATCTCGACATTCGAGTCCATCTCTTCGGGGTCGATATCGATCTGGACAAAGCGTTTCGAGCCGGGCTCGCCCCATTGCTTGCCCTTGCCGTGGGAGAGGAGCCAATTGATCCGCGCGCCCATCATGATCACGACATCGGAGTCCTTCAGGACCAGTGAGCGCGCGGCGGCGGCGCATTGCGGGTGGGTGTCGGGCAGGATGCCCTTGGCCATCGACATCGGCAGGAACGGATAGCCAGACGCCTCGACCAACTGGCGGATCTCGTCGTCGGACTGATCATAGGCCGCGCCCTTGCCGATCACGATCAGCGGGCGCTCGGCGCCTTTCATCACCTCGATGGCCCGCGCGATGGCCTCCTTCGACGGCGTCTGGCGGGGGGCCGGGTCGATCACCTTGACCAGCGACTGCTGCCCGGCGACGGCGTCCATGGCCTGGCCCAGCATCGCGCCGGGGATGTCGAGATAAACGCCGCCCGGCCGGCCGCTGACCGCGCTGCGATAGGCCCGGGCGATGGCGATCCCGATATCCTGGGCATAGTTCAACCGATAGGCCGCCTTGCAATAGGGCCGGGCCATGGCGAGCTGGTCCATCTCCTCATAATCGCCCTGGGCGAGATCCACGATCTCCCGCTCCGACGAGCCGGAGATCAGGATCATCGGCCAGCAATTCGTCGTTGCATTTGCAAGCGCCGTCAGCCCGTTCAGGAACCCCGGTGCCGAGACGGTCATGCAGACCCCGGGCTTCTTGGTCAGGAACCCCGCGACCGAGGCCGCATAGCCCGCATGTTGTTCATGGCGAAAACTGATCACCCGCATCCCCTGGGCCTGGGCATAGCGGCCCAGATCGGTGATCGGGATGCCGGGCACGTTGTAGATCGTGTCGAGCCCGTTCAGCTTCAGCGCATCGATCAAGAGGTGAAAGCCGTCGGTGACGGCGCCTGCGTCCTCGCCTGCGGCGGTCGCTTCGATCGGTTGCGCTGTGGCGGTCATTCGGTCCTCCGCGGGATCAGGTCTCTGGGTTGGTGTCGGTGTCGCGCCAGGTGCGGCGGATGTAGTTGTGCAGCCGCATCGTGTGTTCGCGCACGAGGGTCGAGGCTAGCTCGGGGTCGCGCATCTCGATCGCCTCGATGATGTTCATGTGATCGACAATAGAGCGTTCGGTCCGGCTTTCATCGGTGCGCAGCGCCCGGCGGCGCACGGCCTTGAGATGGGTGAAGAGCCCGTCGGCGATCTCCACCATCTTGGCGCATTTCGAGAGCGTGAGGATATGGAGGTGGAAGTTGATGTTGGCTTCCGAATACTCGCTGAGCTGCGCGCGCGCCGTGTCCTTGCTGAAATGGGTGCCGATCTCGCGCAGTTTGGCGATCTCGGCATCGCTCGCATTGGCGCAGGCGAGCCGTGCCGCCATGCTCTCCAGCGCGGCCCAGACCATGATCAGCTCGAGGATCTCGTCGAGCGACTTGCGTTTGATGTAGACACCGCGGCGGGGGAAGATCTCGAGGAACCCCTCCTGCTCCAGCCGCATGATCGCCTCGCGGATCGGGGTGCGCGAGATGCCGAGCTGCTCGGCCAGCGTGCGCTCGTCCATGCGCAGGTTCGTGGCCGGATCATAGATATCGAGATCGGTGATCGACCGGCGGAGCACGTCATAGATGTGCTCCTTCAGGCTGAAATTCCCGTCAACGGGTTTCAGGTTGAGCTGGTTGGCCACGATATCTCCCAGACGCCGCCCCTGGTTTCGATGGTGCCGGAGCGATTCTTTGTATTTGGTATACCATGAACCAGACGCTCTACCGGGGGCAACTGTCAAGCACGGCTTTTCCACCTGTCGGATGCGTGAAGTGACGTGAACGTCAAGGTCATTGCTGCGGCAGGCGGCCGCACCCACGTGATTTCCAGCAAGAAAAGGAGACACGAGATGCACAAGGTTCCCCTCGCCATCATCCTCACAATGATCGCCATGGCCGGAAGTGCCGTCATCGCCAAAGCCGAGACCACGGTCGAAGAGAGCAAAGTCCAGGCCTATGAGAAGCCGATCACCTATAATCACTGGCAGAACCGCCGCCCGATCCTGCGTAATCAGGGGACCGGCGAGGCCGTGGCCGACACGATCTTCTCGCCCTTTGCCGCGATTGTCGGCACGGTCGACGCGATCAAGCTGGCGCCTCAGCTGAACTGATCGCCGGAAAAGCCGCGGCGGCCTCTTCCGGGGCCGCCTTGTGCCATGCTAGGGCTCGGCGAACCGAACGCACAGGATCCCGGCCCGCCCTATGACTGCCCACCAAGCCGTCACACCGATGATGGCCCAGTATCTCGAGATCAAGGAGGCGCATGCCGACGCGCTCCTGTTCTACCGGATGGGCGACTTCTACGAATTGTTCTTTGACGATGCGGTGCAGGCTGCGGCCGCGCTCGACATCGCGCTCACCAAACGCGGCAAGCATCTGGGCGAGGATATCGCTATGTGCGGTGTGCCTGTGCATGCGGCCGAGGGGTATCTGCTGACGCTGATCCGCAAGGGCTTCCGCGTGGCGATCTGCGAGCAGACCGAGGATCCGGCGGAGGCGAAGAAGCGCGGCTCGAAGGCTGTCGTCCGGCGCGAGGTGGTGCGGCTGGTGACGCCCGGCACGCTGACCGAGGATACGCTGCTGGAGGCCCGGCGTAACAACTTCCTCGCCGCCTGGGCCGAGATCCGGGGCGAGGGCGCGGTCGCCTGGGCGGATATGTCGACGGGGGAGATGGGGGTGGCGAAGGCCGACCGCGCTGGTCTCGGCCCGATGCTCGCCCGGCTCGCCCCGCGCGAGGTGCTGATCCGCGATCAGGCGGTCGAGGACATTGCGCTGATCGGGCAGATCGAAGAGGCGGGCGCGGTCTCGACCGCGCTTGGGGCGGCGAGTTTCGACTCCACCTCCGGCGAAGAGCGTCTGAAACGGGTCTTTGGCGTCGCGACGCTGGAGAGCTTCGGCGCGTTCGAGCGGGTGGAGATCGCGGCGCTCGGTGCGCTGGCCGATTACATCGAGCTGACCCAGAAGGGGCGCCTGCCGCTCCTGAAAACGCCGGTGCGCGAGACCGGCTCCGGCCTCATGCGGATCGACGCGGCGACCCGGCGAAACCTGGAGCTGACGCAGGCGCTGTCCGGCGGGCGGGAGGGCACGCTGCTCCACGCCATTGACCGGACGCTGACCGGAGCGGGGGCGCGGCTTCTCTCGGCCCGATTGGCCGCCCCCCTGACCGATACGGCGCAGATCGCGCGGCGGCTCGACGTGGTGACGGCGTTCATCGAGGATGCGGAACTGCGCGACCAGATCCGCACGGGGTTGGGTCAGGTGCCCGAGATCGAGCGCGCGCTTTCGCGGCTGGTGCTCGACCGGGGCGGGCCGCGGGATCTGGCGGCGATCCGCGCAGGGCTCTCGCAGGCGGCGGATCTGGCCCGGCTCCTGGGCGAGCAAACTGGGTTGCCGGACGATCTGGCGATGGCAGGCCAGCGGCTGGCGGGGCATGACGAGCTGGTGGAGCTGCTCGAAAGCGCGCTGGTGGCCGAACCGCCGCTTCTGGCCCGCGATGGCGGCTTCGTGGCGCCTGAGACGGATAAGGACCTCGACGAGGCGCGCGAGCTGCGCGACGAAGGCCGCGGCGTGATCGCGAAAATGCAGGCCGAATATGCCGCCGAGACCGGGATCGACAGCCTGAAGATCAAGCATAACAACGTGCTCGGCTATTTCATCGAGGTCACGGCCCGCCACGCCGATACGCTGATGGGTGCGCCGCATAACGAGCGGTTCATCCACCGCCAGACGCTCGCCAACCAGATCCGGTTCACGACCACGGATCTCTCGGAAATCGAGACGCGGATCCTGAATGCGGGCTTCCGGGCGCTGGAGATCGAGAAGCGGATCTTCGGCGAACTGCGCCAGGCGGTGCTGGATCGGTCGGCACAGATCGGCAACTGCGCGCGGGCGCTGGCGGAGCTGGATGTCGCGGCCTCCCACGCCGAGCTTGCGGTCGCGGAAGACTGGTGCCGGCCGGACGTGACGGCAGGGCGGAACTTCAAGGTCGAGGCCGGGCGGCATCCGGTCGTGGAACGGGCGCTGAGGGCCGAGGGCAGCGGGCCGTTCATCGCCAATGATTGCGATCTGAGTGCTGCTAAATCTGGGGCAGCCCCGGTTTGGCTCATGACCGGGCCGAACATGGCCGGCAAATCGACCTTCCTGCGCCAGAACGCGCTGATCGCGATCCTTGCGCAGATGGGCGCGTATGTGCCGGCCAAGCAGGCCGAGATCGGCGTGGTCGATCAGCTTTTCTCGCGCGTCGGGGCGGCCGATGATCTGGCGCGCGGGCGTTCGACCTTCATGGTCGAGATGGTCGAGACGGCGGCGATCCTGAACCAGGCGGGGCCGCGGGCGCTGGTGATCCTAGATGAGATCGGGCGCGGTACGGCCACCTATGACGGGCTCTCGATCGCCTGGGCGACGCTGGAGCATCTCCACGAGGTCAACAAGTGCCGGGGGCTCTTCGCCACCCACTACCACGAGTTGGTCGCCCTGGCCGAGACGCTGGAGCAGCTCTCGCCCGCGACCGTCGCGGTCCGGGAATGGGAGGGTGAGGTGATCTTCCTCCACGAGGTCAAAGCGGGGGCGGCGGATCGGTCCTACGGCGTGCAGGTCGCCAAGCTTGCGGGCCTGCCGGAGGCGGTGATCGCCCGCGCCCGCGACGTGCTGGAACGGCTGGAGAACCAGGAGCGGGAGGGTGGTTCGGCGGGTCTCGCCGATGCGCTGCCGCTCTTCTCTGCCACCCCGCGCGTGGCGGCGCCCGTGCCTGCGGCCAGCGCAGTCGAGGAGCGGTTGGATGCAGTCGAGCCCGACCTCCTCACCCCGCGCGAGGCGCTGGATCTGCTCTATGAGTTGCGCGGTCTTCTGAAGGAGTGACCCGGTCGCGCGCCGCCGCGCTCCCCTAGAATTTGCTGATCGAGTTTCCGCCATCCACGATCATCGCGCTGCCGGTGACGAAGGAGGATTGATCGGACATCAGGAACAGGGCCGCCTGGGCGATCTCGTCGGGCTCCGCCATGCGTTTGAGGGCGTGAAGACCGCGCACGACCTCGAGCGAGGCCGGGTCGTCGCCCGCCATCGGGGTCTTGGTGCCGCCCGGCAGAAGCGCGTTGACCCGGATCTTCTCCGGCCCGTGCTCGGCGGCGAGCACCTGGGTCAGGCCGATCAGGCCAGCCTTGGCCGCGGCGTAAGCGCCCATGCCCGGTAGCCCGATTGTGTGCCCGACGAAAGACGAGGTGAAGGCGATCGCGCCGCCGCCCCGGCGCTGCAAGGCGGGGATCTGATGCTTTGCCGCATGAAAGGCGCTGGTGAGGTTCACCGCGATCACCCGGTGCCAGTTCGCCTCGTCCATCTCGGGGACGGGGCCCAGATCTCCCGTGATGCCCGCGTTGTTGAAGGCGGCGTCGAGCCCGCCGAACCGGGTCTCGGCCAGCGCGACCAGGTCCTCGGCATAGCTTGCGTCTTCGACATTGCCCGCGGCAAAGGCGGCCTGTCCGCCCCGCTCCGATATCTCGCTGGCGATTGTGTCGAGCAGGTCCGCGCGGCGCGCGCCCAGAACCACGTTTGCGCCTTCAGCGGCGAACAGTCTGGCAGCCGCCGCGCCGATCCCGCTGCTGGCGCCGGTGACGATGACGGTCTTTTGGTCGAGAAGCATGTCCATCTCCGCTCGTTGATCTCTGGTCGTTAATCTCCGGGAGATGCCTAGCCGGAGCACGGGCGGCGTCCGACCCGGTTCTTGCGGATTGGAGGAGAGACAACGCGCCGGGCGATCTTTTGCGCGGGCCGGTCAGATCTTGGAGAAACCGGTGAACATGTCGTCGAGCACGTAGCGTGGCTGATCGAGCCGGGGCAGGGCGGGCGGCGGGGCGGTCGGCCTGCCGGACCAGCCCCGGTCGCCCCAGCGCTCGAACAGGGCGACATCGACGGCGTTCTCCCTCAGCACGCGGTTGCGCAGCTTGTCGGGGAGGTCCTCGGCGCGGAGGTGTTTGTCCGCCGTGACGTTATGCGCCTCGACGGTCTCAGGGATGCCGAGTTCGCGGCTGATCGTGGCGATCATCTCATCGGCCCTCTGATAGCTGCCGACGAAATGGAACCCGGCCAGCCGCTTCTCGAGCCAGTCCAGCCGGCGGGCGGAGGAGAACCGGTAGAGCGCGGGCATGCCCTGTTCGAAATAGCGCACCAGCAGGAAGCGCGAGATCGGGTTGAGGCGCTGGCGCTGGTACCAGGTCTCGAACGGGGGCGGCTCGGGCCCGAAGCCCTTGCGGTACCGGGTCCAGCGGTAGTTGTAGAAGGAGAGGAAATAGCCGACGGGGTCGCGCAGGAGCACGCTCTCGCGGATCTCGGCCTCCGGCAGGTGGCGCGCGAGAGAGCGGCTGAGTGAGTGGCCCGAGACGGCTTTCACACCGGCGAGGTCGATGCCGGGATAGCGGTTGCCGACCATGTCGCGAAAGACGCTCTTCCACCGGGGTGCGACGCGGAAGCCCCCGGCCCCCAGGTAATGGGTGAAATGATCCTCGACCGTCGTGCCTGCGCATTTCGGAACGTGCAGGAGGAAATGCACCACGCGTTTTCCGGATCGGGCATTCATGTGACCTCAATACGCAACCGCGGCGGTGAGGCCCTCGCTTTGACGGCGAAGCGCGGGCGTGTCAATCACGGCTGGTTGGTTTGGGGGCGGCGGGGAGCGTTTTGCGGGCGTGTGTGGGCAACTCGGGACTCCCGTTTC
The DNA here is from genome assembly GCA_039180675.1 of Pseudomonadota bacterium. Lineage (GTDB taxonomy): Bacteria > Pseudomonadota > Alphaproteobacteria > Rhodobacterales > Rhodobacteraceae > Thermohalobaculum. The sequence continues at coordinate 77,168 of JBCDDC010000021.1, forward strand.
GGGGCCGCGGGATCTAGATCATGGGGCTGTGCCGAGGCAGATCAGAAAGGGAGCGTGATGAGCTACGCCTATGACGACCAGAACATCTTTGCGAAGATCCTGCGGGGCGAGATCCCGAACAGGACCGTGGCCGAGACCGATCACACGCTGGCCTTTGCGGATATCAACCCGGTCGCGCCCGTCCATGTTCTGGTGATCCCGAAGGGCCCCTACGTGAACGCCGATCATTTCGGGGCGGAGGCGACGGAGGCGGAGATCGCCGATTTCTGGCGCACGGTCTCGGCGGTCTCTCGCGCGACCGGTGTGGCGCGGCCCGCTGGCGGCGAGGGGTTCCGGCTGATCGCCAACACCGATGTGCATGGCGTGCAGGAGGTGCCGCATTTCCATATTCACGTGATCGGGGGCAAGCAGCTTGGCCGCATGCTCCCGCGCGACTGAGGCAGGGGGGCTTTCCCTCCTGCGCTGATGCGCAGATCGGCCCGCCCGCGCTGCCATATGTCAGGGGGCGAGTTGCCGGGCGAGATCGTTCAGGTCGTGCGCGACATAGGTCCATTGGCCGGTTGGCCGGGTCTCTCCGGTATCGGGGCCATGTTCATCCGGTCTGGGGAGGAAGGCTGTCGCGAGGCCCTGGGCCGCGGCGGCGGCGAGGTCGTCATTATGGGCCGCGACCATGAGAACTTCGGCGGGTTCCAGGCGGAGCGCCGAGGCGGAGCCGAGATAGGCCGCTGGCATCGGTTTGTAGGTCCGGGCGATATCGGCGCCGAGGATGCAATCCCATGGCAGGCCGCCGAACCGGGCGAGCCGGGTCATCAGTGCGATGGAGCCGTTCGAGCAGGGGGCGATGATCACGTGCTCGCGGATCGCCGCCAATCCGGAGACCGAGTCGGGCCAGGGCGGCAGGTGCTCCCACGCCGTGTTGAGGGTTTGTAGTTCGGTAGCTGTGAACGTGTCCTGCAGGCCGAACTCCGGCAGGATGCGCAGCAGGTTTTCCTGGTGGAGGTCGTCGAGGGCGACGTAGCCGCGATTACCCGCGCGGATCCGCTCCATCGCGGGCTGGTATTCGCCGCGCCAGGCGTCTGCGAAGGCCGGCGGGTCAGTGTCGAGCCCCTTGTCGCGGAAGATTTGCCCGGCGAACTCGGCGACGCCCGTGCGCCAGTCGACCACGGTGCCGAAGACGTCGAAGATGGCGGCCTTGATCATGGATCTTCCCGTCTTGTGCCTCGCCCGCCTGCGCCTATCCGATCGGGCCCTGGTTCTGCCCAACCTGGCCGCGGTGGCGCAGGAGGTGATCGGCCAGGACCAGCGCCATCATCGCTTCGCCCACGGGCACGGCGCGGATGCCGACGCAGGGGTCGTGGCGGCCCTTGGTGACGATCTCCGTCGCCTCGCCGGACTTGGTGATGGTCGCGCGTGGCTTCAGGATCGAGGAGGTCGGTTTCACCGCGAACCGGGCGACGATGTCCTGGCCCGTGGAGATCCCGCCGAGAATCCCGCCCGCATGGTTCGAGCGGTAGGTTGGGCCGTCTTTGCCCATGTCGATCTCGTCGGCATTGTCCTCGCCGGTCAGGGCGGCGGCGGCGAACCCGTCGCCGATCTCGACGCCTTTGACAGCGTTAATCGACATCATCGCGGCCGCGAGATCGGTGTCGAGCTTGCCATAGACCGGCGCGCCGAGGCCGGCGGGTGCGCCGCGGGCGGTGACCTCGATCACCGCGCCGACCGAGTTGCCGGATTTGCGAAGCGCGTCGAGATAGGTTGCCCAGTCCTCGGCGGCCCGGGCATCCGGGGTCCAGAACGGGTTTCGGTCGATCTCGTCCCAGTCCCAGTTCGCCCGGTCGATCCCATGCGGGCCCATCTGGACCATCGCGCCCTGGATCTGGAGCCCCGGGGCCATCTGCTCCAGCACCGCGCGGGCGATCCCGCCTGCCGCAACCCGGGCCGCGGTCTCGCGCGCCGAGGAGCGGCCGCCGCCGCGGTAGTCGCGGATCCCGTATTTCTGCCAGTAGGTGATGTCCGCGTGGCCGGGGCGGAACTTCTCCATGATCTCGGAATAGTCCTTCGACCGCTGATCCTGGTTGCGGATCATGAGCTGGATCGGTGTGCCGGTGGTCTTGCCCTCGAAGGTGCCGGAGAGGATCTCGACCGTGTCCGGCTCACGCCTTTGGGTCGTATACTTGCTCTGCCCCGGTTTGCGCCGGTCGAGCCAGTGCTGCAGGTCCACCTCGGCGACCGCGATGCCCGGCGGGCAGCCATCGACGGTCGCGCCGAGCGCTGGGCCGTGGCTCTCGCCCCAGGTGGTCACGCGGAACAGATGGCCGAAGCTGTTATGGGACATGCGGAACTCTTCTCGTCTTTCTGAGAAGCGGCATAGACCATCCCGGCCGAAAAGAAAAACCCCGCCCGGGCCGGGCGGGGTCTGTTCTCAGCAAGCGGTCCGTCAGCTCTTTTTCTTGATGTTCGCCCAGATAGCCTTGTTCGTGTAGTAGAGCAGGACCGACAGGATGATCAGCCAGATCAGGTTGCGGAACCCCGCCTCCTTCCGCTCGACCATATGCGGCTCGGCGGCCCACATCAGGAAGGCGGAGACGTCCTCGGCCTGCTGTTCGATCGTTGCCTCCGGCGGGGTGTAGGTGCCGTTTTCGTCACCATGCGCCAGATACTCGACATCGTCGCCCCAGAGCGGCTGGGACATCGAGATCAGGCCGCCGGGATAGGTCTCATTCTTGTAGAGAATGTTGCCCGCAACCTCGACATCCTCGCCGGTGTAGTTGGTGAGCAGCGAGTAGATGTACTCAGGCCCCCCGATACCCTTCACCAGCTGGTTGATGCCGAGCCCTGACGGGCCGTGGAAGCCTGCACGCGCCTTTGCCATGAGGCTCAGATCCGGCGCCCCGACCGCGTCATTGGCCGGGAAACGGTCCGACGGGATGCCAGTGCGGGTGTCGCCCGGCTCGCCATCCGGATCAGGCACGTCGTAGAGTGCGGCAATCGCCTCGACCTGCTCAGGCGGGAAGGCGGGGCCGTTCTCCATCCCAAGCTCGCGGAAGGAGACGAACTTCAGACCGTGACAGCCCGAACAGACCTCCTGGAAGACCTGGAAGCCACGCTGGAGCTGCATCCGGTCGAAGGTGCCAAAGGGACCCTCGAAGCTGAACTCGATATCCTCGACATAGCCCGAGCCCCCTGCCGCGCTTGCGAGGCCGGGGGACAGGGCCGCTGCCAGGATCAGACCGAAAAAACGATGGTTTTTCATTGTTTTTCTCCTCGTCTTCCGATCATTCGGCCGGGGTCGCGACCGCGCCGGACGAGTCCTTGCTCTCGCCCTTGCCGTGCTGGGCATCGAAGGCGGCCTCGATCGTCTCCGGCTCGGCCAGCGGCTTCTCGATCAGGCCCAACAGAGGCAGGACCACCAGGAAGTATGCGAACCAGTAGATGGTCCCGAGCAGCGAGATCAGCGGCACCAAACCCTCGGCCGGCTGCGAACCCGCCCACATCAGGACGAAGAAGTCCGCAACCAGGATCCAGAAGTACCACTTGAACATCGGGCGGTAGCGGCCAGAGCGGGTCCGGCTCGTGTCTAGCCACGGCGCCAGCGCCATGATCGCAATCGCACCGAACATCGCCAAGACGCCGCCCAGCTTCGCATCGATGATCACAATCCCGGTGAACGGGATGCCGATGTCGAAGGTGATCGCGCGCAGGATCGCGTAGAAGGGCAGGAAGTACCATTCCGGCACGATATGCGCGGGCGTCGCCAGCGGGTTCGCCTCGATGTAGTTGTCCGGGTGGCCGAGATAGTTCGGCATGAAGAAGACGAAGATCACGAAGAGCACCATGAACACCGCCACCGCAAACAGATCCTTGATCGTGTAGTACGGGTGGAAGGGCACGGTGTCTTTCTTGACCGTCTCAACGTCCGTCTTCCGCACGTCCACGCCCGTCGGGTTGTTGTTACCCGTCGTGTGGAACGCCCAGATGTGCACCACGGTCAGCCCGAGAATGACGAAGGGCAGCAGGTAGTGCAGCGAGAAGAAGCGGTTCAGCAGCGCGTTATCGACCGAGAACCCGCCCCACAGCCAGATCACCAGCGGCTCACCGATGAACGGAAGTGCAGAGAACAGGTTGGTGATCACGGTCGCGCCCCAGAAGGACATCTGACCCCAGGGCAGCACGTAGCCCATGAAGGCGGTCGCCATCATGCAGAGGTAGATCAGCAGGCCGATGATCCAGGTGATCTCGCGCGGCGCCTTGTACGACCCGTAGTAGAGGCCGCGGAAGATATGCGCATAGACCGCGATGAAGAAGAACGAGGCACCATTGGCGTGCATGTAACGCAGCAGCCAGCCGCCATTCACGTTGCGCATGATATGCTCGACCGACGCGAATGCCATATCGGCATGCGGCGTGTAGTGCATGACCAGAACGATCCCGGTTACAATCTGAATCACCAGGAAGATGGTCAGCATGACGCCCCAGACCCACATCCAGTTGAGGTTCTTCGGCGTTGGGAATTTCATGAAGTCGGCCGCGAGGGCGACAACGGGCAGGCGGCTGTGCAGCCAGCGCTCAATCCCGCTATTCGGCTCGTAGTGATCCTGAGGGATATGTCCCATGGGTGTTTTCCTCAGCCTAGTTGAAGCGTTGTTTCATCGACGAAAGAGGCGGTCGGGACCGGAAGGTTCTCCGGGGCTGGACCTTTTCTGATGCGGCCCGACGTGTCGTAGTGCGAGCCATGACAGGGGCAGAACCAGCCCCCGAACTCGCCCGCGCCATCGCCCAGCGGCACACAGCCCAGGTGGGTGCAGACCCCAAGCATCACCAGCCATTTGCCGTCTGGGTCGATGCTGCGATTCTGATCGTCGGCATCCGCGCTGTCGTCATTTGCGTTGCGAGAGGCCTGGTCGGGCAAGTCTCCGAGCCCCACGTCGCGTGCGGCTGCGATCTCCTCGTCCGTACGGTGACGAATGAAGACGGGCTTGCCGCGCCACTTGACCGTAATCTGGCTGCCCTCGGCGACCTCGGAAATGTCGACCTTGATCGTCGCGAGAGCGAGCACATCCGCCGACGGGCTCCATTGATCGATCAGCGGCCAGACCACCGCCCCCGTGGTGACAGCGCCTGCAGCTCCGGTGGCTACAAACAAAAAGTCACGGCGAGTCTTTTCGTCGTCGTCAGACACGTCCTTTTCCTTTCCCTTGCGTGCGCTTGGTTGCGGGAATCGCACACGATCGTTTGTTAGCTTGTTAAGCCAACCGACCATCTAGCGTTGTGCCATACTGACTTCCAGCGGACAACGCGCCGCAGATTGACACTGTTATGACGCCACGCGAAACAGTCATTGGATAACTAGAGGACTGAGCGATGTCAGAGCAACAATTCACGTCATTCTCTGAGTTTTACCCCTATTATTTGTCCGAGCACTCGAATCCGACGAGTCGAAAGCTGCACTATCTGGGGACATCAATTGCCATTGGCCTAATGATCTACGCCCTTTTGAGTGCGTCCTGGCTCCTCCTGATTGCCGTACCGGTCGCGGGGTATCTCTTCGCCTGGATTGGGCATTTCTTCTTTGAAAAGAACCGGCCAGCCACGTTTACCTACCCGCTCTGGTCCCTAATGGGCGATTTCAGGATGTTTTTCGAGGCGATTACGGGCCGGCTCAGTCTGCCCGGGAAATGACGGCGCCCGCGCCGATGTTCGGCGTCGCGCAGTCGCTGACCGGGCGGCGCTGGATCGGACCCGATGCCGAGACGGAGCGGATGGGCCTCGCCATCGCGCAGCAGGCGAGGATGCCCGAAATCGTGGGCCGAATCCTGGCAGCGCGCGGCATCTTGCCCGAGGATGCGGCCGACTATCTCAGCCCCACGCTGCGCGCCCTGATGCCCGATCCATCGATCATCGCCGACATGGACCTCGCGGCGGAGCGGCTGGCGAGTGCTGTTACCCGCGGCGAACGCATCGCGATTTTCGGGGATTACGATGTCGATGGCGGCGCCTCCACCGCGATCCTGATCGATTGGCTGAGACAGCTCGGGATGGCCGCGACCCCCTATATCCCCGACCGGATCGACGAGGGCTATGGCCCGAACGAGGCGGCGATGGCCGCTCTTGCCGAAGCCCATGACCTGATCCTTTGCGTCGATTGCGGCACCCTAAGCCACGGTCCGATCGCGGCGGCGAAGGGGGCGGATGTCATCATCGCCGATCATCATCTGGCGGGAGAGACCCTGCCCGACGCGCTCGCCGTTGTGAACCCGAACCGGGCGGATGACACATCCGATCTCGGCCATCTCTGCGCGGCAGGTGTGGTCTTCATGCTGCTTGCTGCGGCGAACCGGATTTTGCGGGGGCAGGGGCGCTTTGCCTCTCAGCGGGAACCCGACCTACGAGGGATGCTCGATCTCGTCGCGCTGGCCACGGTGGCCGATGTCGCACCGCTGACGGGCTTGAACCGGGCCTTCGTGCGCCAGGGGCTATCGGTGATCGCTGGGCGCGGGCGGCCCGGCATCGCGGCGCTCTCCGACTGCGCTGGCCTGACGGCGCGGCCGACCTCGACCGATCTCGGCTTCGCGCTCGGCCCCCGGATCAACGCGGGCGGCCGGATCGGCGAGGCGGATCTCGGCATGCGGCTCTTGACGACGACCGACCCCAACGAGGCCCGCGCGCTCGCAGACCGGCTGGATGAGTTGAACCGCAAGCGCCGCGAGATTGAGGCCCAGGTCCTCGCGGCTGCCACCGAGCAGATCGAGCAACGTGACTACGAGGCACCGCTTGTCTGGGCGGCGGCCGAGGGCTGGCACCCGGGCGTGGTGGGGATCGTCGCGAGCAGGCTCAAGGACCGCTTCCATCGCCCCGCGATCGTGATCGGCCTCGACGGCGCGGAGGGCAAGGGCTCGGGCCGTTCGGTCCCCGGGGTCGACCTCGGCCGGGCCGTTGGAGCTCTTGCGGGGGAGGGCGTGCTGCTCAAGGGCGGCGGTCATGTGATGGCGGCGGGTCTGACGGTCGCCGCCGAACGGGTAGAGGAGGCGATGGCTGCGCTGACCGCCCGGATCGATGCTGCCGAGGCCATGCGCGCCGGTCCCGGCGATCTGGTGATCGACGGCGCCCTGATGCCGGGTGCCGCCACACCCGACCTGGTGGAGACGCTCGAATCCGCAGGCCCCTTCGGCCCCGCCAATCCGGCCCCGCGGATCGTCTTCGGCCAGGTCCAGATCGCCCATTTCCGCATCGTCGGCAAAGGTCATGCCCAGATACGCGTCTCGGCGGGCAAGGAACGCGGTCTCGACGCCATCGCCTTCCGGGCCGAGGAAAGCGGGCTGGCGCAGGCCTTTTCCTCGGCGTTCGAGACCGCGGGCGCGATGCATGTCGCTGGAACGCTCGAGATCGATGACTGGGGCGGCAGGCGCCGCGCGAAGCTGCGCGTCGAGGACGCGGCCCCTGCCTGATCCTCCCCAACGCGACCCCCAACGTGCCCAAGATTTCCCACTTGCCAGCCGCCCGGCCCTTCGCTATCTAGCGCTGCACCGCATGGGCGCCCTTCGTCTAGCGGTCTAGGACGCCGCCCTTTCACGGCGGAAACACGGGTTCGAGTCCCGTAGGGCGTACCAAGTCTCTCTCCTTAAATTCGTGAATCGATTAACCGGCAAGGTTCGGCCGATCTTGGCCGTGATGTTTCAGGATCTGCTAAAGAAAGCACGATCACGCATCCTCTTGCAGTGCAGCATACGGGGTGCCCGGAGCGACCGGTGACGCTAGGATGCGCGCAGCGAATCGTTAGGGAGAGATCGATGATCCGGAAACTCGTACTCGCGGCCGCTGCCGCGCTTCTGGCCACCGCGGCCCAGGCGGCTGACCTCAAGGTCGGTTTTGTCTATGTCGGCCCGATCGGCGACCACGGCTGGACCTACCAGCATGACCAGGGCCGTCTGGCGATTGAAGAGGCGTTGGGGGATAAGGTTGAGACGACCTATGTCGAGAGCGTCTCGGAGGGGCCGGATGCGGAGCGTGTGATCCAGCAGCTTGCGCGCACCGGTCACAATCTGATCTTCACCACCTCGTTCGGGTTCATGGACGCGACCATCAACGTGGCCAAGCAGTTCCCGGATGTGAAGTTCGAGCACGCAACCGGCTTCAAGCGCGCGGACAATGTTGCGACCTATTCCGGGCGGTTCTACGAAGGGCGCCACGTGATCGGCAAGATCGCGGGCGAGATGACCAAGACCAACAAGATCGGCTACATCGCCTCGTTCCCGATCCCCGAGGTCGTGCGCGGCATCAACGCGGCGACCCTGGCCGCGCGCGCGGTCAATCCGGATGTCGAGGTGCAGGTCGTCTGGGTCAACACCTGGTACGATCCCGGCAAGGAGGCAGATGCCGCCAAGGCCCTGATCGACCAGGGCGCGGATGTGATCATGCAGCACACCGACAGCCCGGCAGCGCTTCAGGTCGCAGAGCAAGCGGGTGTGATGGCCTTCGGCCAGGCCTCGAACATGGAGAAATTCGCGCCCAAGGCCCAGTTGACCGCGATCGAAGACAACTGGGCGCCTTACTATGTGAAACGTGCCAAGGCCGTTTTGGATGGCACGTGGGAGAGCGCGGACAGCTGGGGCGGCATCGCCGAGGAAGAGGTGGTGATGAGCCCCTACAAGAACATGCCCGAGAACGTGAAGGCGATGGCTAAGGAGGCCGAACAGGCGATCCGCTCAGGCGCTGTCCACGCCTTCACCGGGCCGATCAAGGACCGTGACGGAGAGATCCGGATCAAAGCGGGCGAGACGGCGAGCGATGGGCTGCTCCTGGGCATGGACTGGTTCGTCGAGGGCGTGAACGGCGACCTGCCGAAATAAGCCCTTCGCTGACAGCCAACCAAGATCGAACGGGCCTCTCGGGGCCCGTTTTTCTTTGCGCGGTTACCTGTCGTCGAGCGGGCCGCCGGTTCCCGTTGCCCGCATCGCCTCGGCCTGTGCGTCGCCGATTCTCCGGGCAGCACCGCCGATCGCGGTGACCTCGGCCTCGGAGAGCTGGCGTTCCTGCGGCAGATCCGGGATGCGGACCGTGACCTCGCGATGGGCAAACTTGATGCCCTCGCGGTCGAAGAGATCGCGGATCTCCTGATAGACGCGTTTGCGCACCACCCACTGATCGCCGGGCCGGGTCATGAACTTCACCCGGATGATCATCGCCGAGTCGTCCATCTGAATGACGCCCTGGCTCTTCAGCGGCTGGATGAAGTGGTCGCCGACGACAGGGTCGTCGAGCAGTTGCTGCCCGAGCTTCTTGATCATCTTGCGCACCTTCTCGACATCGGTGTCGTAGGTGACGCGTAGCGGCAGTTTCATCATCACCCAGTCGCGCGAGAAGTTCGTCAGGTACTGGATCTCGCCGAACGGGATCGTGTGAAGCGCGCCCAGATGGTGGCGAAGCTGGAAGGAGCGCAGTGAGATCTTCTCGACCGTGCCTTTCACGTCACCCACATCAATGTACTCGCCCTTGCGGAACGCATCATCGACCAGGAAGAACGCGCCCGAGAGGATGTCGCGCACCAGCGTCTGGCTGCCGAAACCGATGGCAAGGCCGATAACGCCCGCACCGGCGAAGAGCGGTGCCACGTTCACCCCCATCTCGGTCGCGACCACGAGGCCGATGGCGATCAGGATCACCGCCAGGATGAAGTTGCGTATCAGCGGAAGCAGGGTCGCGAGCCTGGTCGCGCCGGTTCCGCCGCCTTCGCCGTCGAGGGGGGTGCTGTCGAGGTCTGCCTCGTCGCCGATCTCCTCCTCGATCTTCTGATCGATCCAGATCCGGACGGCGTGATAGGCGATATAGCCGATGAAGAGGATATCGATCAGATCCTCTGCGATCCCGAGAAACGCGTTCTCGGCAAAGACCTGCGGTCCGCCCCAATAGTAGAACAGCGCCCAGGCGGCCGCGCCGATGGCGAAGAGCGAGGCGACCCGGCGGGCGAGATCCTCGAAGGTGCGCATCCCCCGGCGGCTTCGGCGCGGGCCCATGGGGGCCTGCTGCGCAACCGGCGCGCCGCCGCCCTCGTCATCGCCGTCACCGTCCAGATCGACACCATCCGCCTTGGCCGCGATCGGCTGGCCATCCTCGTCGATCAGCTCCGGGTCCGGCTCGGGCGCGCGGTTCATCTCGTCCATCTGATGACGCGGCGCAAAGACCCGCTCGATGACATAGGCTGTGACCGCATAGGCGAGCAGACCCGTCATCAGGACGACATAGGGGATGATCATCGCCTCTTCGCCGACCGGGACGCCGATGATCATATGAAAGCTCAGCTTGCCCCAGGCGACGATGAAATAGAGCACCGTAAGCGGCGCCCAGACGCGGACCGAGATCAGGGTGACCCAGCTTGCCTCGCTCGGCTCGCGGTCTGACATTATGATCCGGCTGATCTCACCCCGGCAGACCCGGATCGCTGCCATCAGAGCCAGGATCAGCACGAGATTGATCATGATGATCATGAGCACCCGGATCCCCTCGCGGATGCCGAGCGCCTCGAGCCAGATGGTGAACGCCATGCCGAGGATGCCAAAGAGGCTGATCCCGACAAGCCAGTGGTAGAGCTTGCGCGCCCCTCGGTCGCCGATGGAGGGCAGGCGGTAATCCGGCAGATAGGGCGCGAGCGCCATCCGCCAGATCGTCTCCACCGCCATGAAGGCGGAGTAGACCGCGAAGATCACGATCACGGTCAGGGCCGTCGGTCCATGCTCCTGATAGAACAGCAGGCCGATGACGCTCGCCACGGCCACGACGATGGCGACGCTGATCATGGTCAGCAGCACCCGGTAGGCGAGCACCGGCAGCTTGTCCTTGTAGCCCTGCGGATCGGGGCGCTGCAGCGACACGAAGATCGGCCGCGCGATATAGGCCTGATAGATCCACGCAACCCCGCGGCCGATCATCAGAAGGAGCACCGTGAAGAGCCCAACCCCAAGGAAATACGAGGGTTTTCCGGTCACACTCGCATTGCCGAGCGTCGCCATAAACTCGGGCACGATCTCGGGGATCTTCTGGAGCTTGTCGACCAGGCGGGTCCGGAAAAGCGAGACCGCGCTCTGCGCCTGGCCCAGCATCGGGTCCGAGACGGTGAGCTGGCTGTAATCCGCCGCGCTCGGGATCCCGGTTTCCCTGAGCGTCTCGCTCGGCTGCAGCTGCCGGGGCTGCGACTGCGGCAGGCTTTGCTGCGGTTCGCTGTTGAAAAGCCCCTCCAAACTGAAGCTCTGCGCCTGTCCGTTGCCGGGCAGGCAGACCAGGGCAAAACAGAGCAACATCAATGGCGTAAGCGCGCGCATTCGCATCCTGTACCGTATTTTTCTGAAACGTAGACTATCAGGGGCGGACCCGGGGTCACAACGAAATAGACGCGCCTTGCCCGTCTGCCTAGGGACAGCGTGCCCCGCCACGCAGATGATTTCGGCGCTGGGTGCCCGGTTTTCAATGGCTTGCGCTTGAATGTTGATCGCGGGCAGAGCTTTCATAATCGACTCTTGGGCGAGTGCGGGCTAAGGAACACGTAAGACTGAGGGGTCGGCCGCGTCCGGACCCTGTCGGGGACAGGCAAAAAATGGACGTCGCCATTTCCGCACGGAGACATATGCCCACGGGAGGCGAAATGCGTGTGCTCCTGTACAGCCACGACACGTATGGGCTGGGGCATCTCAGACGCTCCCGCACGATCGCGACCGCGCTGACGGCGGCCGATAGCGACTGCTCGGCCCTGATCGTGACCGGCTCGCCCATAGCTGGCCGGTTCGATTTCGCCGACCGGGTCGATTATGTCCGCCTGCCCGGAGTGGTGAAACATGCGGATGGATCCTACACCTCGTCCAACCTGCGCATGGATATCGATCAGATGGTGAGCCTCAGGGCCTCGATCATCGAGGCGGCGGAGGCAGGCTTCTGCCCCGATGTCATCGTGGTCGACAAAGAACCCTGGGGGTTTCGCAATGAACTGGCGAGCGTGCTCGATACCGCAAAGGCGCGGGGTGCCCGGATCGTCCTGGGCATTCGCGACGTGCTCGACGAGGAGGACGCGCTCGTCGCCGAGTGGGAGCGCAAGAACGCGGTCGAGGCGATCGAGGCGTTCTACGATGAGATCTGGATCTACGGGATCCCCGAGGTCTGCCAGCCGCTGCAGGGCCTTGGGCTTTCAGACCGCGCGCTGTCGCGGGCGCATTTCACCGGATACCTGCATCGCGAGGCGTCGGACTGGCCGGCCGAGCAGGGGCTCGAGGTGCCTCACGGGCCTTATGTGCTGGTCACCACCGGCGGTGGGGGCGATGGCGCTGATCTGATCGACTGGGTTCTGCGGGCCTATGAAAGCGAGGCGGACCTCATGCTGCCCGCCATGATCGTCTACGGCCCGTTCATGGCCTCGTCCGAACGCACGGCCTTCGATGCTCGGGTCACAGCACTCGGTGGCCGTGTCACGGCGATGGCCTTCCACCCGCGGCTCGAGCGTCTCTTGGCAGATGCCGAGGGTGTTGTCGCGATGGGCGGCTACAACACGTTCTGCGAGATCCTCTCGATGGACAAGCCCGCGATCATCTGCCCGCGCACCAAACCCCGGCTGGAGCAGTTGATCCGCGCCACGGCGGCGGAGGAGCTGGGCCTTGTCCGCATGCTCCACCCTGAGCGTGACGGCGACAGCGCCAAGGTCATGGCCGATGCAATTCGTGGCCTTAGCGATGGGCGGCGCCCCTCCAGCGCGCGCATCCCAGGCCTCATGTCCGGGCTCTCGACTATTGTGCAGCGCGCCGAGCGCCCGATCCTGGCGGCCGCTGGAGAGTGACGATGGACCGGACGGCCGCGCGCACCCTTGCCGTGGTGGTCAAGGGCTACCCCAGGCTCTCGGAGACATTCATTGCCCAGGAATTGCTTGCGCTGCAGGAGCGGGGTTTCGTCTTCGATATCTGGTCGCTCCGCGAGCCCTATGACGACCGCACGCATCCGATCCACGATCAGATCGTGGCCGGGCGCCACTACCTGCCGGAATACCTGCATGAGGCGCCGCTCAGGGTGATCCGCGCGGTCCTCGCGGCGCGCCGGCTGCCGGGGTTCCGCCGGATGCTCAGGATCTGGCTGAGGGACCTGACCCGCGATTTCAACCGCAACCGGATCCGCCGCTTCGGGCAGGCCTGCGTTCTCGCAACCGATCTGCCCGAGGATGTGCAATTCCTCTACGTCCATTTCCTCCACACCCCGGCCTCGGTCGTGCGCTATACGGCCGGAATGCGCGGGCTTGACTGGGCGTTCTCGGCCCATGCGAAGGATATCTGGACCATTCCGGACTGGGAGAAGGCCGAGAAGATCGCCGACTGCGCCTTTGGCGTCACCTGCACGCAGAGCGGGGCGGAGGAACTGATGCGCTGGGGCGCGGATAAGGTGACGCGAGTCTATCACGGGCTCGACCTCACACGCTTCCCGAACCCGCCGGAGGCGCGCACGCAGAGCAAGACGTTCCGCCTCCTCTCCGTCGGGCGGCTGGTCGAGAAGAAGGGGTACGATACGCTCCTCGACGCGTTCACCCTGCTGCCGGACTGGCTCGACTGGCAGTTCACGCATATCGGCGGCGGGAAGCTGGACAAGGAGATGCGAGCGCGTGCCGAGCGTCTGGGCGTTGACAAAAAGATCCACTGGCTTGGCAAGAAGGATCAGACCGAGGTGATTGCGGCGCTGCGCGAGGCGGATCTCTTCGTCCTCCCCTCGAAGATCGCCGGGGATGGGGACCGCGACGGCCTGCCCAATGTGCTGATGGAGGCGGCGAGCCAGAAGCTCCCGATCCTGTCGACCCGCGTCTCGGCGATACCGGAGTTCGTGCGCAACGGGGTCGACGGCATCCTGACCCCGCCCGGGGATGCCCATGCGCTGGCCTCCGCCATCGCCCAGCTTGCCTCGGACCCAGAGGGCCGCGCCGCGATGGCCGAAAGCGCCCATGCGCGCCTGACGGCGGAGTTCGGGATGGCCGCCGGGATCGACACGATCGCCGGCCGGCTTTCGGCGGCGATGGGCGCGCGATGAAGCTTGCCTTCTACGCGCCGATGAAGCCACCCGATCACCCCACCCCGTCCGGCGATCGCGAAATCGCGCGCCTCACGCTCCGTGCGCTGGAGCTTGCGGGCTATGAGGTCAACATCGTCTCCAACCTGCGCACGCTCGACATGGCGGGCTCGCAGGATGCGCAGGCGGACCTGATGGCCAAGGCGGGGGTCGAGGCCGAATGGCTGGTCGAGACGCTGAGCGAAGGCCCGCCCGATGCCTGGCTGAGCTATCACTGCTATTACAAGGCGCCGGACCTCATCGGCCCGGTGGTCTCGGGTGCGCTGCAGATCCCCTATCTGATCAGCGAACCCTCGATCTCGCCCAAGCGGCGTCTCGGCGAGTGGTCGCGCTTCGCGTTTGCCTCGGAGGCTGCGATCGCACACGCGGACCGTCTGCTCTGGACCACGACACGCGACCTGCCGGAGCTGCAGAGCGCCGGGCATGGCGGGAAGCTGGTGCATCTCCCTGCGTTCCTCGACCCCGGCCCGGCCGTGCCGCCGCGCCCGGCGGGGGAGCCGCTGCGCCTTCTGACCATCGCGATGATGCGCCCCGGTGCGAAGATGGAGAGCTACAGGCGCCTCGCCGCAGCACTGGACCGGCTCGAGGACGACTGGGAGCTGACCGTGATCGGCGGTGGCGACGGGGAGGCTGCGGTCAGCGCCTTGTTCGCCGATCATCTCTCGCAGATCAGTTTCCTCGGCACCTTGACGGATCAAAAGATCATCCGCACCCATTGCGAGCGCCACGACCTTCTGGTCTGGCCCGGCGTCGAGGAGGGTGTGGGCATGGTCTGGCTGGAGGCGCAGGCCGCGGGCCTGCCGATCATCGCCGAGGACGGGCCGGCCGCGCGCAACGCGCTCGGCGGCGGCAGGCTGACTCCGCCCGAGGACCCCGATGCGATGGCAGGCGCAATCCGCGATGCGGCGCGCGACCGCGAGGCCCTATCGGGCCAGGCACGGGCCCATATCGAAACCAATCACAGTCTCGAGGCCGCCGCCGTGATCCTGCATCGCGAGATCGAGGCGCTGATCGCATGACCCGGATCGGCCTGCTCCGCCACTATCCGACCGACTGGAACCGCGAGGGTCGGCTACAGGGGCAGGTCGACCGCCCGCTGAACGATGAAGCGCGGGACATGCTCGCGCAAGTGCGGCTGCCCGAGGAATGGGCGGGCGTCAGGATCATCGCCAGCGGGCTGAGCCGCACGGTCGACACCGCCCGTCTGCTCGCCCCCGGAACCGAGATCCTGAACGACCGCCGCCTGATGGAGATCGCCTGGGGCGCGTGGGAGGGGCACCGCTCCGCCGACCTGCTCGCCGACCCCTCAAGCGATTTCGTCCCGACCGGCGATATGGGCTGGCGCGACCGGCCGCCGGGCGGGGAGAGCATGGCCGATGCGTGGGAGCGGGTGCAGCCCGCCCTGGCGGAGATCGCGGCGGATGGCCCGGCGCTCCTGGTCATTCACAAGGCGATCATGCGGGTCATTCTTGGTTTTGCGCACAAGTGGCAGGTGCCGGGGGGCGAGATCCAGATCAAGCGTGGGCGGATCTACCCGCTCACCCTGCGAGAAAACGGGATGCCCGTGCAGCCGGAAGAGCCGATCCGGCTGGTCAAGGTATGAGGCTCGCGTTCCTGAGCACCCATCTGACGGGCACGGGCCACCTCGTGCGCACGGCGGCCCTGGCGCGGGCGGGGGCGGCGCAGGGGCACGATGTTCTGGTGATCAATGGCGGGCGGCCGCTCGCCCATCTAGACCTGTCGGATCTTCGGATCGTACAACTGCCGCCGCTAATGGTCAGCGCCGATCTGGATTACGGATCGCTCAGGAAACCGGATGGGGAGATTGCCGAGGAGGCCTATCTGGAGCACCGCTCCAATCAGGTGGTCGAGGCGTTGAAAGAGTTCGCCCCGGACATTCTGATCACCGAGACCTATCCGCTCGGCCGACGCAACCTTGCGGTGGAATACGGGGCCGCGCTCAACGCGACAGGTGCCGTCCGCGTCGCTTCCGTCCGTGATATCCCCGAGCCAAAGCCGAAACGGCTGACGGAGGTCGAGGCCGAGCTAGAGAAGAATTTCGCGGCCTTGCTGGTTCATGGCGACCGGGACTTCATCCCGCTCTCGGCCAGTTGGCCGTTCGAGCATATCGGCGCGAAGATCCACCACACCGGCTATGTCGCGGACAGGCCGGATGGGGCGCCGGTGAAGGGCGGTGTGCTCGTCTCCGTCGGGGGCGGGATCCATGGGCGGCGGCTCTTGCCGATCGCGGCGGAGGCGGCCCGAACGTCGCCCCGGCCCTGGCGAATTCTTGTCGGCGGCGCGGATGCCGCCGATCTGCACCTTCCCGTGGCAGACAACTTGACTGTCGAACCGGTCCGCCCCGACTACCGCAGCCTGCTGGCCGGGGCGGAGATCTCAGTCAGCCTCTGCGGGTACAATACGGCGGTGGACCTCGCGCTCTGCGACACGCCCGCCATCCTGGTGCCGATGGCCGAGAAGGGTGAGCAGGAGCAGGTGATCCGCGCCCGGCACCTTGCCCGCCATGACGGGATCGAGGTGATGCAGATCGACGGGCTCACCCCCGCAGCGCTTGGCGATGCGGTCGAGCGGATGGCGGGGGAGCGGCGGCCAAAACTCCCGCTCGGCACCAATGGCGCCGCCCGCGCGATCGAGATACTGGAGAGCCTATGACCAAACGGCGCATCCACGATGTCGAGGGGCTGAACCAAAGGCTGCAGGCGATCACCCGCGCGGCAGAGGTCGATCTGCGCTACCTTCACGACAACAAGACCCGGGAGCATATCGTCGAGGCCACAAGGGGCATGGACCGGATCCTCGATATCGGCGCCGGGATGCGCGATCACATCGGCGCGCTGGGAGACCGGGTCGAGACGCTCGATCTCAATGATTTCGGCGACTATCCGGACATCCTCGGCGATGTCTGCTCACCCTTCCCGGCGGAGATGCACGGCGCCTATGACGCGGTCATTGCGCTCGCCATTCTCGAGCATGTCTACGATCCGCCCGCGGCGGTCGCGAACTTCCATGCGGCGCTGAAACCGGGCGGCAGGCTCTTTCTCTACGTCCCCTGGATGTGGCGCTATCACGGGCCGCCCAACCTGATGTTCCAGGACTACCAGCGCCTCAGCCGCGACGGCATGGCGTATCTGCTGCGCGACTTCGAGGAGGTGACGCTCTACCCGCTCCGCGGCAAATACTCCGCTATACTGAACCTGATGAAGTTCTGGAAAAAGGGTGTCGAGAAACGCTTTGGCGAGGGGATCAACCGGCTGGTGGATGCCCGGGCGAGCGACTGGCGAAACACCATCCAGGCGAGCGGCTTCTTCGCCGAAGCGACCAAGCCCGCGAATGGTTAACGCCGCGCCCGGGAATCGCGTCCTGCGCGGGGTAAGGGATTCGGAGCGGGCTCTCCACCAATAGTGGCGGCAGGTGCCACTCCACCACCACGGTCGGGGGTACGCATTGGGTCCAGGCAGCTACGCGAACGGCTAAACGGCCTCTAATCGTCTGATATTCTGAGACTTTCCCTGAGATCTCATTTTGAGACGAGGGTTTCCTCGCACTTCATCGATGCGTCACTGGCGAGCCACGTTTTCGACCCAATTGAATCCGACAACCGACACGGGAGTAGTTAACGAATTATCGGTGGGGAGCCGCGAGATGGAAGGTATGAACTTCGAAGACGCGCGTCAGATCGCGCAGGACTCCGCGGCCTCAGACGGGCGGCCCGCATTGCGGCGCCAGCCGGAGCCGAAGGGCACGGGCGTTGCCGTGGTTGCCCCGCGCGCGCCGAAGGCGATCGAGGATATCGGGCTGGATGAGGGCTTCCTCGTCGATCTCATGGTCAAGACGGTCTACCGGCAGAACCTGGAACTGGTCAGCACCATGGCCGACGCGATGTGCCTGCCGCCGGCGATCGTCGAGAAGCTGGTCGCGATCGCCAAGGAAGCACGCCTGCTCGAGCCTCTCGGCCAGCTTGGCGCATCCTTCAGCGCCGAGATGCGCTATGCGCTCACGGCCAAGGGCAAGCAATGGGCCGCCGAGGCGCTGACCCAATCGGAATGGATCGGGCCGTGCCCGGTGACGCTGGAACAATTCCACAAGCAGGCTGAGCAACAGTCGATCCGCAAGCGGGTGCTGAGCCAGCAGATGCTGGAGAAGGTCTTCGCCGACCTGACCCTCGCGCCCGAGCTGATGGAATTGCTCGGCCCCGCGGTCAACTCCGGCGCCTCGATGCTGCTCTACGGTCCGCCGGGCAACGGCAAGTCGTCGATCGCGACGGCGGTCTGCGAGGCGTACAAGGACCACGTCTACCTGCCGCATGCGATCATCGTCGATAATCAGATCATCGCGCTCTACGATCCGACCGTGCATACCCGCCACGAGGCGGAGCATAATGCGCAGAGCCAGCAGGGGCTGCGCCGGGGCGAGGCTTCCTACGACACCCGCTACGTGATTTGCGAGCGGCCCAAGGTCGAGACCGGCGGTGAGCTGACGCTCGACATGCTCGACCTGCAGTACAACCCGGTCAGCCGCGTCTACGAGGCGCCGATGCAGATGAAGGCGGCCGGCGGGATCCTGGTGATCGACGATTTCGGCCGTCAGCGGCAGAGCCCGCAG
>JBCDDC010000022.1:0-80565 GCA_039180675.1 Pseudomonadota bacterium
CCCCTTCGCCCAGCAGCACTTCAGCTTCACGCAGCTTCGAGATAATCTCTTCGGGTTTGTAGCGCTTCGCGCCCATCTCTCTTCTCCTTTGTACAAGCCATTCTTTCACTCAGAGCGGCTGCGTTCAAAGGGGACGGGTCATCCCGGGAGCAACTTCGCGGTATTTTCCCTTCTCTCAGTCGTCTTCAAACAGTTTTCCATCACTCTCCGCACAAGCTGCGAGTGTCTGAACTAGTCGTTCTGGGACCCATTTTTTTGCGAAGGCCTTTCGCGCTTGACCAGGTCGGATGCCGATTTCGTTCCACTCTAATGCACGGTCCTGCGTGGTACTACACACCGGATCGCGCCCCTCAACCACAATCATGTACATATGATAGGCCGTGGTGAACGCGCCTCTGTTTCCTAACGCAGCAGTGCGGAGCTCACGCTGAATGGCTTCTTCAGATGGTGGTTGGTAGCTATCGAGTTTCCAGCTCATGCTCTTTCCTCAAATCAACCAAAATCAGCGCGGCTAGTATGCGACTAGTATACAGTATCTGGCGTAGTTCGAAAGTGACACTCTGACCTTTCCCCGCGATTAGGACCAATCCGCACCAGAATTCTGCGGTTCAATGAAATGCTAGGCTGAGGGTCGCATCTGCTGGCACAAACTTAGTACCGTCTGGTGAAGAGGCTTGTCCGGCACTGGCTTTCACCGTGACTCCCACTTGCGGCTTGTGTTCGGTAGCCGTTGCTGTTTCACCCGTTTCAGAGTGTGACGTATTGGTAGACAGGAGGAGCTGATCTACAAGTGATGCGCGCGCTTGATGCCTAATACGATGCCAGGTTCAAATCCCATTCATGAGGGTAGCTCAAATATGTCCCGCGAGAGATTGATCCGGTCGCTTAGTACCAATGATCTCGCATGGCTATTAATTGACTGCACTCGATAGCGGGTGGGCTATCAAGAGCGCGCTTTCGTTACTCCAGCATCGAAAAGCACCCGCACATAGGTCTGTCGGAGCGTCTGATTTCGTGCATCTGCAGACCTTCTGAGTTGACCGATTTAGGTCAACTTTATCCCGCAGACCGACTGCCGCGGCCAAGCTGAAGTTCGCATCTGCCGCGAATGGCCGGACTGGCGTCCCGCGATTGCGAAGGAAGACCCTCGCGCGAACGTCTCCTTAGGGCCGCTAAAGTGTTTCGGCCCTCTTATGAGCGTTATGATATTACAAAAGACGAAACACAGCAGGAACTGCAATGACTTCGAGCAGTCGAAAGGCTACCGACGCAAACTCGATTATGTTCGATGCGCAATCACTCTATGCACTCGTTGAGCTTTGCGATGGGACAACGATTAGCACTCAAAACCATTTTCTGTTTCGTGGGCAGTTCATCGCATCACCAGTTCTTTTGTCATTTGCTATGGAGTTGGCGCTTAAGGCTTGGTGGGTGAGAGAGAATGTCTCTCGAGACGTGCCCAAAACACACAATCTGCTTAAGCTTTTCAATGGTTTGAGCGATGAAACACGTGGGCGTCTTGAATCAGCTCATCCTGAAATTCCGAACATGCACAAAGCACTGGCTCCGGTAAGGCGAGGCCTCAAATCACTGCTTGAAGCCAACCAATCAAAATTCGTCGAATGGCGATACCTCTATGAGATGTCCCGTGGCAGCTTCCCAACTGGCGAGTTCTCCGAAGCTTTGTCAGCGGTGTTTGCGGACTGGTCCGAACCGTTGAACCACTGAAATCCAAAGGGCTTCCTTAGTTCGCATCTTCATCAAGAATAGAGCTGTTTGGACAAATGGCAGCTCTACGGGTCTGATCAGTGTTAAAACCTACCCGAGCCAACGGCAGCTTCAATCTGTCGAAGTACTCCAGCGGTGCGCCTACAGAAGCCAAATCTTCAATCATGGACCTTCGGAGGATAAGAGGTGAATGATGTGCAGATGGCTGAGGTTTAGAAACTCTTCTTTCTCAGCTTCAGAACAGCATAATTTTCAGGAACCATTGAGATACGCAGACCTTCTTGCCACCAGGCGCTCAGGAAAAAATTCTGAGTAAAATTCTTTATCTGTTTTCTACAAAGAACGGCACCACCTGCCCCCCTTCCCTGGGGTGTCTTCCCTTTTTTCTCCTTCCTCGTCTGTGCGCCACCGGGGCCGTAGCTCACAGGGAGGCTTGCCGACCGTTGAGAGGTAGCATCGCGACCGAGTCCGTTGGGAGATCTTAAGCGGATCTTTGTCACACATTGTCACAACAGATGTTGCGAGAGGGGTAACAGATGAAATACCCTCGATTCCGAAGAGCATTGTAAACATTGGGAAATTTGGTGGAGCCGAGGGGAATCGAACCCCTGACCTCGTCATTGCGAACGACGCGCTCTCCCAACTGAGCTACGGCCCCGGCGCGCATTCGATAGACCCGCGCCCAGCAGCAAGTCAAGACGATCGCGGCATCGCGCCGGTTGCAACGGGGGCTGTCCGCAGCTACCTGTGGATCAAGGCCGCGCGCGAAAGGATCGAAGCCCATGAGTTCGTTTCTCACCATCTTCAACATGCTGGTGAACCTCGTCTTCTGGATCATCATCATCCAGGCGATCCTGAGCTGGCTGATCGCCTTTCAGGTGGTGAACATGCATCAGCCGCTGGTGCGCCAGATCTGGGGCTCGCTCAATGCGCTGACCGAGCCGATCTATCGCCCGATCAGGCGCATGCTGCCGAATATGGGCGGCATCGACATCACGCCGCTGATTGTCTTGCTGGGGATCTACAGCCTGCAAATCATCGTGAACAACAATCTTGGTAGCCTGGCCTATTAGGACTCAGTCGCGGCCCAGAACACGCCAGGCGATATCGGTGCGGCAGAAGCCATCCGGCCAGTCGATCCGATCGATCGCGGCATAGGCGCGGTTGCGGGCCTCGGTCACGGTTGCGCCGGTGGCGGAGACGTTGAGAACCCGCCCGCCCGAGGCGGAGATCTCATCACCGTTCTTCTGGGTGCCCGCGTGAAAGATGGTAACGCCCGCAGTTCCGGCGACGGCTTCGAGCCCCCGGATGACGCTGCCCTTCTCATAGCTTCCTGGATAGCCTTTGGCAGCCATCACGACGGTGATCGCCGGGTCTTCATTCCAGTCGAGTTTCACATCAGCCAACCGTCCGGTCGCGCAGGCGTGCAGAACGGGTAGAAAGTCTCTGGCGAGGCGCAGCATGAGGACCTGACATTCGGGATCGCCGAACCGGACGTTGAATTCGACCAGTCTCGGCTCCCCATCTTTGATCATCAGACCGGCGTAGAGGACGCCGCGAAACGGTGTGCCGCGGGCGGCCATCTCGGCGATGACGGGCCGGATGATCCGGTCCATGACCCGTGTCTCGACCTGCGCTGTCATCACCGGCGCTGGCGAGTAGGCGCCCATGCCGCCGGTGTTCGGCCCGGTATCTCCCTCGCCGACCCGTTTGTGATCCTGCGCGGAAGCGAGCGAGAGCACGGTTTCACCGTCTGAGAGAACGAAGAAGCTAGCTTCCTCCCCCTCCATGAACTCCTCGATCACGACCTCGGCGCCTGCCTCACCGAAGCCGCCGCTCAGCATCATTTCAACGGCGTCGCAGGCCTGATCGGCCGTCTCGGCGACGACCACGCCTTTGCCGGCTGCAAGCCCATCCGCCTTGACGACGATTGGGGCGCCTTCGGAGCGGATGTAGGCCTTGGCGCTATCGGCATCGGTGAACCGCCCGTACTTGGCCATGGGCGCGTTGCAGGCATCGCAGATGGCGTGGGTGAACGCCTTGGACGCCTCAAGCTGTGCCGCCGCGGCCGATGGTCCGAAGACCGTGATGCCTGCGTCGGTCAGGGCATCCGCGACACCTGCGGCCAGTGGCGCCTCCGGCCCGACGATGACGAAATCGATTGCGTTATTGCGTGCCCATTGGACGACCGCCGCGCCATCTTCGATCGCAAGGCTCACGCATTCCGCCAGATCTGCAATGCCGCCATTGCCGGGGGCGGCGAAGAGCTGTGTCAGCTGCGGGCTTTTCGCAATGGCCCAGGCGAGCGCATGTTCACGCCCGCCGCTGCCCAGGATCAGAACCCGCACGAGAAGCCTCCGGCATCGGGTCTTGCGTGTCGGTCAGGCATTGCGCAGGGTGTCCTTCGAATGATCCACGGAGGCGGGATGAGCCTTATCGACGATGCCCCCGAAGGCGTCAACACGCCGGAATTCTCGGTCTCGGAGATCTCGGGCGCGGTCAAGCGCATGGTGGAAGGGGAGTTCGGCCATGTGCGGGTGCGGGGCGAGGTTGGCCGCGTCTCCAGCCCGCGCTCCGGCCATGTTTATCTCGATCTCAAGGACGAGCGCGCCGTGCTGGCAGGGGTGATGTGGAAGGGCACTGCCTCGCGGCTGACAACGCAGCCCGAGGAAGGTATGGAGGTGGTCGCGACCGGCCGTTTGACGACCTTCCCCGGCCAGTCGAAATATCAGATCGTGATCGAGGATCTTGCGCCTGCCGGGGTCGGGGCGCTGATGGCGATGCTGGAGAAGCGCAAGGCGCAGCTTCAGGCCGAGGGGCTTTTCGATCAGGACCGGAAGAAGCCAATCCCGTTTCTGCCCCGCGTGATCGGTGTGGTGACCTCGCCGTCCGGCGCGGTGATCCGCGATATCCTCCACCGCCTGTCCGACCGGTTTCCAACGCAGGTTTTGGTCTGGCCCGTGGCCGTGCAGGGCGAGAAATGCGCGCCAGAGGTCGCGGCAGCGATCTCTGGCTTCAACGCGATGCCAGCCGGGCAGCGGCCGGATGTGTTGATCGTGGCGAGGGGCGGCGGATCGGTGGAAGATCTTTGGGGGTTCAACGATGAGGCTGTGGTCCGCGCCGCGGCTGCGTCCGAGATTCCCTTGATCTCCGCTGTCGGGCACGAGACGGACACGACGCTGATCGATTTTGCCTCGGACTTGCGCGCGCCAACCCCCACGGCTGCGGCCGAGCGCGCGGTGCCGGTTCGCGCCGATCTGGTGGCGATGGTCACGGATCTCGAGGCGCGGCGGGTCCGGGCGCTCGCGGCGCGGCTCGATCAGGGGCGGCAGCGGCTCACTGATCTGGCGCGCGCCCTGCCCCAGCCCGAGCGGCTGTTGGAAGAACGCCGCCAGCGGCTGGATAACGCGGCGATCCGGCTGCCTGCGGCACTGCGCGATGCCGCGAGCCAGGCGCGCGTGCGCCTGTCGTCGAGTGCGGGGCGCCTGCAGCCAACCCGGCTCTCGGACCGGCTGGATCGGTCAGCCGAGCGGCTGAGGGAGCGGGCTCATGCGCTGGGCAGAGCGCTCGCATCGCGCACCGATCGCGGGCGCGCGGATCTGGAGCGGCGGTCGGCACGCCTTCTCCCCGGTTTACTGGAGCGGCGTGTGGCGCGGGCAGCCGATGGTCTGAGCGCGCTGACCCGGCTCTATGGATCACTGCATTACGAGCGGACCTTGCAGCGTGGCTTCGCCATCGTTCGCGCATCGGGGCAAGTCGTCGGCTCCGCCAAAGGCGTCAAACCCGGCACGCCGCTGGAGATCGAGCTGCGCGACGGCAAGTTGGACGCCGTTACAGGCGGCGGCTCGCCCGCGAAGAAGCCCGCACCGGCAAAATCGAAAAAGGATGATCAGGGGAGCCTGTTCTAGAGGAGATCAAAAATGGCTAAGGGATATTGGATCGCGCATGTGACGGTAACCGATATGGATACCTGGATGCGGTATGTCGAGGGCGCCAAGGAGGCTTTCGCCAGCCACGGCGCCAACTTCCTGGCCCGCGGCGGGGCCTATGCCGAAATGGAAAGCCCAATGGGGCGTGAGCGGCATGTTCTGATCGAGTTTCCCAGCATGCAGGACGCGGTCGACTGCTACAATTCCACGGGGTATCAGGCCGCCCGTAACCACCGCGAGGGCGCCGGGATCGCGACTATCGTCGTGACCGAGGGACTCTGAGGCCGTGAGCGGCTAGGCGGGCTGTTCAGAGACGCGTTTGACGGCGTCCTCTCCTGACTGGAGGGACGGCAATAGTTTGATGCCGTGGCCGGGCTCTGACGTGAGGCTCAGTTTGCCGTTCTCCAGGATTGGAAGACCACTCACCAGTTCGGGATAGACGAGGGCGTAGAAGGCCCTGGTGATCTCCTGCTCGCGGACATTCGGCAAAGCCATCGCCAGATGCGTGGAGACGGCCAGGGCCACGGGACCCGAGCAGTCATGGAATGCGATGGGGCGGCCCGCAGCCTCAGCCATGGAGGCGGCGTTGCGGGCAAATGAGATGCCCCCACCCCAGGTCACGTCGACGATTGGGTAGCTGAGTTTAGAGGCGATCAGAGCCGATATCTGGCCGAGGCCGCCAAGCGTCTCGCCGCCCGCGATCGGACAGCGGGTCTGACCGACCAATTCGGCGAGTTCATCCGGGCGATCCATGCGGACCGGGTCCTCCACCCAATCCGGATCAAGGTCTTCGAGCGCATGGCAGATCTTCAAGGCCGTGGGCAGCGACCAGAGCCCGTGCAGCTCGGCTTTCAAGGCCATCTTGTCACCCAAGGCAGCGCGGACCGCCTCGAAGGGAGCCAGGGCGCGTCGCAGATCGGCGGGTGAGATATCGTCGCCTTTGGCCGCTCCCTCGGCAAAGTCAAAAGGCCAGATCTTCATAGCCGCAATGCCCATTTCGAGGAGCGAGTGAGCGAGCTCGACAGGGCGATCCATGAATGCCTGGAGATCCTCGTAATCCGCACCGACTCCCGTGCCGAAGTTCTCAGGGCGCACATCCGAGGTGCTGGAGACATAGGCCGGGCCAGCGCAGGTGTTGTAGACTGGAATTCGCTCCCGGACCGAGCCGCCGAAGAGCTGCATGAGCGGCACGGCCTCGCGTTTCGCCGCAAGATCCCACAAGGCGACTTCGACAGCGGAGAGCGCACGCATCTCGGCGCCCGACCCCCAGGCGCCGACATAGGGCATCATGATCCGGGTGAGGTGCTCGATGCGCGTCGCATCCTGCCCCAGAAGATGCGGTGCGAGCCTCGTGTGGATCTCTGCCTCCACGGTCTCGGCGCCGAACCATGTCTCGCCGAGGCCGGTGAAACCATCCTCGGTTTCGATCTCGACAAAGATCAGGGTGGCCGGCTGTTTCGGCCGGATCGTGGCGATGCACCGGATCTTCACGGATCGCTCCGCGCATTTGGGGCGTCCGCAATGCCTCCTCCGTCAATCATGCCCCGCGGCCTATAGCCCGGTAATTGCCGTCTGCGATCGGAAATCGAGAGGTGAAGAACCGTCCCGTCACCGCCATATGGCTGGCGAGGGCGGCGGAAGAGGAAGGCGCGGGCGACGCCACGGCGGCACCCCTGCATCGGGCCCCCGGCATCCTCCGGGAACCGCTGCGACCAGTCGTCCGGAAGGAGCAGGCCGTGCTCAACCGCGCGATCCAACATCCAGTTGAGCGACAGGTTAGAGAGCTGCCGCGAGTCTGGGAGACTGCGCATGTCGCCGCCGATATCGCCATGGGCGCCCGGAAACCACGCCTGTTCCAGCCGTCCGTCCCAGTCCGGGCTCTTCTCCCAAAGGATCGGCTCAAATGCCCGGCGGTCCTCGTCGATTGCCAGCGCGTGATAGCCATGTTCGATATGCGCGCCGAGTTGGTGGTCGTGGAACTCGGTCGCCATCGGTGCGAGGTAGGTGAGGATGGGGTATGGCAGGCCCAGGGCACGGACCGTATCCCAGCATCCGACCATGCGGATCGGGATGTCCAGCAGGCAGTGCTCCTCGGCGAAGGCGTCTATGTCGGCAGGCTCGCCCCCTTCGTAGAGTTCGAAGGCTTGGCGGATCTTGCGCTCGCCCCTGTGGTTCTCCCGCAACAGTCCCATGCGACCAACCATCCCGGCGAGCGATCTGACAGCATAGGCACCGCGCGAGTAGCCAAACAGATAGATAGCGGCATCGGGACGCCAGCGGGTGGACAGGAACGCATAGCCGCGCAGGATCGAGCGGTTGATCCCCCAGCCCGAAGCGGCGTTCACCCATTTGCGCCAGCCGCGACCCTGAATGCCGCGGTCATAGTCGAAAAGCTGAGAGGGTCGCTGGCCCATCTCCTCCATCAGTCGGTAGAGCTGGCCTGCGTTCGTCTCCTCCCCCTGACGGATCGACGACAACGTGCCGTCGGATATGTAGACCAGCCGCCGCGTCATCCTTGCCGTCTATGACCCCAGATCTGAATAGGTCAAACGCAAGGGCAGGCTGACCGGGCTGGTGTTGCCGGTCTCTGGTAGGAAAGCGGGAGCACCGGCGGTTGAGAAGGCCGAGATACGCCGGGTCAGGACGCGCAGCGCCGCCGCGATGTCTGTCCGCGCCACAGAGGCGCCGAGGCAATGATGCGCCCCACCGCCAAAACCGAAATGCATTTTGCGGCTCGCCTCGACATCGAAGCCCGGAGTTTCGGAGATGCGCGAATCGCTCGCTGTCGCATGGGAGAGGATGTGTATCGTCTGGCCCTGGCCGATTTGAAGACCTTCGAACTCAAAGCTCTCCAGCGCCTCCCGCGTCGACCAGGTGGTCGTAGGCCGTGCCCGGATGGTCTCCTCGATTGCGGCAGGGATGAGCTCTGGATCGCGCCGCAGCCGCGCCCATTGTTCGGGATGTTCGGCGAAGAGCGACATGCCGAGGCCGAGCTGCGCGCGGGTCGTGTCGATGCCGCCAAAGATCGCGATCACGATCAGATTCAGCAATTCGTCGCGCTGGAGATCGCCACCCTCGGCCAGCAATCTCGCAACAAAGCCCGCCTGGCCCTCCGCAGCGCAGTCGACCAAGTCAGCCGCCAGTGCAAAAAGGCGATCGGTCGCGTCGTTCACCGCCTTCTCGTGGCGTTTCGCGTCGATCCCCATCGCCAAACCAAGGCACGAAGCATCCTCTGCGACCCGGCGCCAATCCGAGCGCGGGAGGCCCAGAAGCGTGCAGATCGCCTGCCCGGCGAACCGGGTCGCGAAGGCCTCCATGAACTCGACCTCTGGGCGCTTGCCGAAACCATCGATCAGATCGGAGGCGATCTCTTCGAACGCCGGAGTCATTTCGGCTATGTGCTCGGGCCTGATCGCACGCTGGAACAGGCCGCGTAGATGTTTGTGGCGTGCGCCTTCCTGCGCGATCACGGAATTGGTCCAGAACCGCGCGAATGAACCTTCGAGCCCGGTAACCCGCGGCCAGGCATGGCTGCCCTGGCGAAGCCGCCGGTCGCGGAGCAGAAGCCCGGCCTCGCGATGGCGCAGGATCGCAATGCCGTAGGGGGTCCGCGCGTACCAGCTTTTCCGGCGAGCGGCGTGCACCTCGGACGATCGGGTGGAAAATCCGGGATCGGCGAGATCTAGGAAGGGGGCATTCGACATAACGTCACTCTGCCCCAGGGTGCGGGGAAGTCAAATCAGCTCTTCAATACCAGGCATCGTCCATCGAGGCCTTCTTGCGATCGACAAAATCCTTGAGCTCTTCGTCAATTGCGGGATCGAGCGTGGGGGCCTCGTATTCTCTCAGCATAGCATTCCAACGCTCGAACGCGCGGCGCTGGCTTTCTTTCGCGCCGCGTTCTTCCCATTGCTCGCAGCTCTCGCTGTCGGACATGACTGCGTCGTAATATGCGGTTTCGTAGTTGGCCATGGTATGTGCGGAACCCAGGAAGTGGCCCGCCGGTTCAACATCTTCATAAGCAGATGTACCAAGCGCGTTGTCGTCCATCGGGAGGCCCTGCAGCATCACCTGATAGGCGCCCAGCCGATCCGCATCGAGGATCAGCTTTTCGTACCCCGTGGTCAGCCCGCCCTCTAGCCAGCCCGCTGAGTGGAGCGTGAAGTTGGAACCACCAAGGACGGTCGACAGCATGCTGTCCGCGCTCTCGGCAGCAGCTTGAGCATCGGCGACCTTGGACGCCGTGAGCGACCCCCCACAACGCAATGGCACGCCTAGACGGCGAGCCAACTGGCCGATCACGAAGTTCGACATGACCGGCTCGGGCATGCCAAATGTTGGCGCGCCAGATTTGAGGCTCATCGAGCTTAGGAAATTGCCCAAAACGAAGGGCGCGCCGGGACGCACAAGCTGGCTGAAGGCACAGCACATCATTGCCTCGGCCAGCGCTTGTGCGATCGACCCGGCTGTGGTGACCGGCCCCATCGCACCGCCGAGGATGAAGGGCGCGACCACGATCCCCTGCCCCGCGCCGCAATAAACTTGGATCGCCTCGGTCACGACCTTGTCGACCAGCAAGGGCGAGTTCGTGTTCACGTTGCCCATGATCACGCAGCGATCCGAAATGTCGCCATGGAGGATCTTTGCCATCGCGACAGAGTCCTCGGCGCGTTCCTTGGCGACGATCGCGCCCAGATGCGGCTTGTCCGAGCAGCGCATGTGGATCAGCAGCATGTCCAGATGCCGCTTGTTCACAGGGACGTCGCAGGGTTCGCAGGTGACAAACCCGCCGTGATGGAGGCTCGGCAGCATGTAGGTGAGTTTCACCAGCCGCTCGAAGTCTTCGATGGTGCCGTAGCGCCTGCCCCCCTCCAGATCGCGCACGAAGGGCGGGCCGTAGACCGGGGCGAAGACCTGTTTCCCGTCGCCGATGGTCACCGTGCGCTCGGGATTTCTGGCGTGCTGCACGAACTCTGAGGGCGCGGTTTTGCAAAGCTCCCGCGCGGCGCCCTTCGGCAGGCGGACCCGTGTGTCGCGGATGTCCGCGCCGGCTTTGCGCCAGATTTCCAGCGCCACCGGGTCCTCGCGGAATTCGAGCCCGACCTCCTGGATCAGCCAGTCCGCCTGATCCTCGATCCGGGCGAGACCTTCCTCGCCAAGGAACTCGTAGTACGGAATAGCCCGCGTGATATAGGCCAGCTGCGCAACCTGCCGCGAACGGCCCTCCCGCGAGGTGCGGCTTCGGCGGCGCGGCTTCTCAAGCATCGACTCTTGGATCGGCTCGGGCATCATAGTCTCCATGCAAGGCCTTGCCTCTCACTCTGGACACAAGTGTCCAATTGTCAAGAAAGAGACCTGTTCGCGCCGCGATCGGTTACACTCGCGTAACTCGTGTATGATTCGCGTTCCGAGACGTGTGTGCTTTTCCGGTACCGAAGCAATTTTCGCTGCTGCTGTTTGCCACATCTGGGCAGCGATGACTGGAGGAAGTCCAGATGACCGATGTCATGAAGATCGCGCTGGAGCGACGCGCCCAGCTTACCGAAGAATTGGCCCGGATCGATGAATTCATCCGCATGGCGGAGTCGCTCGTCCAGGACGGGTCACCGCTCGCCAGCGGCCCGGCGCCCGAGAACACGTCGATCCCCGCACGCCAGGCAGAGGAAACTCCGAAGCCGGTCGAGACCGCAGCCAGCGAACCTGCCGAGCCAGCGGGTGACAAGGAAGAGAAGCCGGCGCGTGCCAGCCACAGGCCCATGGTCTTCCGGCAGAAGACCGCCGGATAAGAAATCTCGAAAGGTGCGCGACCCCTCGCGCACCGCCTGAGAAATCGCTTTCTATTCCCGCCTGCCTTCGCCAAGGTTACGTGTAATCCGTAACCTTGGAGCAGATCATTGACCCTGACGACCTGTGTATTCGACGCCTATGGCACCCTTTTCGACGTGGCGGCCGCCGCGCGGGAAGCAGCCGGGGAGCCGGGGTTCGAACAGCTCGCCGACACATGGCCCGCAGTGGCGGAGACCTGGCGTCAAAAACAGCTCCAATATACGTGGCTGCGAGCATCGGGCGGGGTACACACCGATTTCTGGCAGGTGACACAGGACGGCCTCGACTATGCGGTCGAACTGCACGGGCTCGAAGATCCAAAAATCCGCGATCGCCTGCTGCAATTGTACTGGGAGCTTTCCTGCTATCCCGAGGTGCCCCAGATGCTGAAGGCACTCAAGGACGCGGGAAAGAACACGGCGATCCTCTCAAACGGCAGCCCGGCGATGCTGAATGGCGCCGTGAGCAGCGCGGGGATCGGCGATCTGCTCGATGCTGTGATCTCGGTGGAGACCGTGGGGGCCTTCAAGCCGACAAAGGCGGTCTATGATCTGGTTGGTTCCCATTTCGGCGTCGCGCAGAACCAGGTGCTCTTCGTCTCTTCGAACTGCTGGGATGCGTGTTTCGCCGCCGCGCAGGGCTTCACGGTGGCTTGGGCCAACCGCAAGGGCGAGCCGCTCGATCGTCTGCCCTTTGCGCCGCATCACGAGGTCCAGGATCTCACGGGCATCCCCGCGATCGCGGGCGTCTGATGGAAAGCTTTCAGGCCAGCGACGGGCGGTCGATCGCATATCGCGACACGGGCGGGGACGGGCCGGCCATTCTATGCCTCGCGGGTCTGACCCGGGACAGCCGGGATTTCACCCGGCTCGCAGACCACCTCGCCAAGGAATACAGAGTGGTCTCGATGGATTACCGCGGCCGCGGACAGTCAGAATGGGCAGAGGAGCCGGTCAGGGAGTACTCGATTGTGGTCGAGGGTCGCGATGCGGTCGAACTGCTCTCCCATCTCGAGCTCCCATCGGCAACGATCATCGGCACGTCGCGCGGCGGCTTGATCGGGATGGGGCTGGCCGCTCAGGCGCCCGGCCTCGTCACGGCGCTGATCCTAAACGATATCGGCCCAGAAATGACCCAAAGCGGCCTCGAATTCATCATGACCTATCTCGGCCGTCCGGTGTCCTACCCTGATTTCGAGGCGGCAGCGCAAGCGCTCAAGGCCGCCTTCGAGGCGGAAGCAACGGATCTGACCCACGCGCAGTGGCTCGCATTCGCCAAAGACACCTATGTCGAGGGAGAAGACGGACTGTCCCTGTCCTACGACCCCAAACTCCGCGAAGCGGTCGCGGCGGCCATGGATGGCCCGACGCCGGATCTCTGGCCGTTCTTCGAGGCCATCAATTGCCCGCTTCTCGTGATACGGGGGGCGAACTCAGGCCTGCTCACCGGGGATACGGTGCGCGAGATGCATCGCCGGAAACCATCCCTTACCTCCGTCGAGATACCCAATAGGGGCCACTGCCCCTTCCTCGACGAGCCGCCCGCACGCGCAGCCATCGATGATTTCCTGCGAGCCCACGCATGACCGATCCTGTCTCCATCGCAGATATCCGCGCAGCGCAGGACCGGCTGGCGGGGTACGCCCGGGTCACCCCCCTGCTTGAGAGCGACCTTTTGAACCGCAAGGCCGGGCGGCGCATCCTGGTCAAGGCTGAATGCCTGCAGCGCACCGGCAGCTTCAAGTTCCGCGGGGCATGGTCTGCCCTCTCGGCGCTACCCGAGGATGCGCGGAAAAGAGGCGTGATCGCCTTCTCGTCGGGAAACCATGCCCAGGGTGTTGCCCATGCGGCCGAAATCCTCGGCATTCCCGCCGTCATTGTCATGCCGACCGATGCGCCGGAGCTCAAGATCGGGAACACCCGGGCCTATGGTGCAGAAGTTGTCCTCTACGACCGCCCTGGCGGCGAGAGCCGCGAGGCTATCGGCGAGGCGATTGCACGCGACCGCGGGCTCACGCTCGTCCGCCCCTATGACGAGCCGATGGTGATCGCAGGTCAGGGCACGACCGGGCTCGAGATTGCCGAGCAGGCCCGCGCTGCCGGGGTCGAAACGGCGGAGATGCTGGTCTGTTGTGGCGGCGGCGGCCTTACATCCGGGATCGCACTGGCGCTCGAGGCAGATCACCCCTGGCTGCGGGTCCGCACGGTCGAGCCCGACACGAGTGATGACTTTGCCCGGTCGCTCGCGGCCGGCAAGCGTCTCTCGAACGACGGGCCGCCCACGTCGATCTGCGATGCGATCGTCACACCGACGCCGGGCGAGCTGACCTTCCCGATCCTCGAACGCCTCGGCGGACCGGGTCTCGCGGTCAGCGATGACGAGGCGCTGAACGCGATGGCCGAGGCATTTCGCGCCTTCAAGATCGTCGCCGAACCCGGCGGCGCCGTCGCGCTCGCCGCCGCCCTTTACCGCGGTGATCAGATCGCGACGGAGACGGTGATCTGCACGGTGAGCGGGGGCAATGTCGATCAGGCCATGTTCGGCCGGGCGCTGGCCAGGCTCTCATGACTGCATCGCACAAGGTCACACTGCGCAACCGGAAGAACCGGGTCCTCGCGGTCGCCGAGGATCAGACGATCTATGATGCAGCCCTCGCTGCCGGGATCCAGCTCCCGATCGCTTGCGCCTATGGCGGCTGCATCACCTGCGCCGCGAGAAAGCTCAGCGGCAAGGTCGTCCAGCCGAAGGGCACGGCGCTCAACAAGCGCCAGTCAAAGGCCGGCTACATCCTGCTCTGCGTCGCGCGCCCCCGCTCGGACATCACGCTGGAGGTGGGCGTCGAGAGCCATGGCGACCTCTACGAAAATCCCTTCTCGGCGGGTTTGATGCGCTAACAGCAGCCCAGGTGGCCAACCGCCTTCGTCACGGCCGCAAGGCCGCGACGGAGGGGATCTCGCGTCCGGCCCCTTGGCCGGACACCGCTAAGTCGATCGCGCAGCCCTCCGGCGGTTCCAGCGTCTCAACCCACTCCGCGACATCCCGCCAGACCGCCTCTGCCTGCAGGTCCCGAAACAGCAGATGCCAGCCTTCGTCATAGCGCCGGATCTGCCTCGGCCCGGCTGTTCTGGCGAAAACCCGCTCCACCGCGTCGTTCGGGACGATCTCATCCCGCGCACCCAGCAGCAGAATGGCGGGCAGCGTCACGGCGGGGCTTGCGAGCGCCGCCCGGTCCGTCACGCGCACCAGACCGAAGATCTCGCGGGCAGAGGGAGGGCGCAGGTAAAGCGGATCCCTCGCCAGACCCCTCAGCACCGCGAGATTGTCGCTCGCCTGGATGCGGACGACACCCTTCCCCGTGAACCGCTTCTCCGGCACGATCGAGGCGGCAGTCCAGGCAAGCAGCCTATGGAACGGGTTGAGCTCCTCCTGCCCCCAGATCGCCGGGGCTGCCAGAACGATTCCATCCGCCGCCAGACCCGGCGCGGCTGCCAGGGTCACGCCACCCCCCATCGAATGGCCAACAACCACGATCGGAAGGCAGGGATGACGCGCGCGCAGTGACGCCGTGATCTGCGTGAGATCCTCGACCAGCGCCCCGACACCAGGCCAGTACCCTCGTGAGGCGTTCCGGCCGAAGCCGCGCTGATCATAGGCGATCGTCGTCAGGCCGCGCTCCGCCCACCAAGGCCCCGCCATCGCGAACGTGCTCGCCCCATAGTCGCCATAACCGTGCACCGCAAGGATCAGGGCCTTCGGTTCGGCCGCCTCCCACCTGCTCAACGCAAGGCCAGTCGTGGGGTCACTCTCAGCGTCAGAACCAAGCTCGCCCGGCGGCACCGCAAGCGGGCCGCCCGTGGCGCAGGCCCCCAGCACCGAAATCAGAAGCAGAGCCGGCCAACCGCACCACGCAGCCATGGCACCACCTCTTCCTCAAACCAGGGGTTTTTCTTGAGCCACGCGGTATTGCGCCAACTCGGATGGGGCAGCGGAAGCACTCCTTCCTCTACGTGCACGCGCCAGGCTCTGACCGTTTCGGTCACGCTTTTCCCGCGCGCTCTGCCAAGGTGCCAAGCCTGCGCGTACTGACCAATCACGAGGGTCAGTTCGACATGTCTAAGCGTTCCCATCACCTGGTCGCGCCAGGTCTGCGCGCAAATTTTCGGCGGAGGAAGGTCCGCCCCTCGGGCATCGTAGCCGGGAAAGCAGAAGCCCATAGGCACAATGGCCAGTTTCGAGGGGTCGTAGAACGTCTCCCGCCCGATCCCCATCCAGGACCGAAGTCTGTCGCCCGACGGATCGTCAAAGGGCATTCCGCTGGCATGCACCCGCGCGCCGGGTGCCTGCCCGACGATCAGCACCCGGGCGGTACGCGACAAGACCAGAACTGGCCGTGGCTCATGGCGGGTTTCGGTATCCAGAAAACGCTCGGAACAGATACGGCAGGACCCTATCTCCTCGGCCAGCCTCTGTTGTCTCTGATCGGCGGCTTCCATAAACACTCGATATGCCTCTCAGCTTTGGCTCTGCAAGGACACGTGCGGCAGCTAAACCTGAGCGAGAATAATCGCGCCGCTGGACTCTCAGGTAAAGATGCTGTTGTTAGATTTTAAAGGCCCAACGGCGTAAAAAGACGGACCCAGCGCCAGCATATGGCGCCGTCACAGGGGGAAGAGACCGCGCAATGCGCCTTATCCTGATAGCTTCGACCCTCTTCGCCTACTGGCTTCTTCTCTCCGGAGAGTGGGAGCATGAATGGCTGATCTGGGCCGGGGGGCTGATATCGCTGGCCGTCGTCGGCTATGGCTCCACAAAAGGGGTGACCGATGAAGAAGGCTTCCCGATCGAGAGCCTACCGCGGGCCATGCTGTACTGGCCTTGGCTGGTTTGGCAGATCCTTCTGTCGGCCCTCAACGTCACGCGCATCGTTCTGAGCCCGTCGCTGCCGATCTCGCCAAGAATGGTCAAGGTTGACGCCGGGCAGCGCTCCTCCGTCGGGATCACGACCTATGCCAATTCGATCACCCTCACGCCGGGTACGATCTCCGTCGAGGTGGGTGAGCGGGCCAAGGCGATCTGGGTTCATGCCATCACGCGCGAAGGGGCGGAGAGCATGGAGGATGACGAGATGAACCGCCGCGTGACCTGGATGGAGGGCGGCCGGTGATCATGGATACCCTCGATGCCTGGATGTGGGTCGCGCCGACCATCGCCGTTCTGGCGACCCTGGCGTTGGCCGTCGCACGGGCTCTTGCCGGGCCGACGGCGTTTGACCGTCTGCTCGCCGCGAACGTAATCGGCAATGGCGCGATCCTGATGCTGGCGCTTTTCGGATTTCTGACCGGCCGGCCGGCGTTTTTGGATATCGGCATCACCTATTCGCTTCTCAACATGATCGGGCTCCTCGCCGTGCTCAAGTTCTTCCGCTACGGGGCGCTGGGCTTCGCTGAGGACAACGACCCTGACCGGGAGCTTTGATTTGGATCTGCTGATCGACATCGCCAGCCTGATCTGCATGGCGCTTGGCGGGTTCTTTTTCCTGATCGGCGGCATCGGCCTGCACCGGATGCCGGATCTGTTCACCAGAATGCATGCGACCTCGGTTGGCGACACGATGGGGTTCGGCCTGATCATACTCGGCATGTGCTTTCAGGCCGGGCTGACGCTGGTGACCGTGAAACTGATCTTCATCCTTCTCGTGGTTCTGTTCACCGGCGCAGTCGGCAGCCACGCGCTCGCCCGTGCGGCCCTGCATGACGGGGAGAAGCCGATCCTCGCAAACGACAAAGGCGTGCTGCTGGAGACCGATCCAGTGGATCTTTTCCCAGAGCTGGAGAAGCGGCTGACTGAGCCGCTCACGTCAGAGACCACGAACGTCCCGGCGCTTCGTCCGGATGGGGAGACGCGACCATCGAACTCCTGATCAACATGGTGCTGCTCACGCTCCTGGCCGTTATCACAATTGGCATCATGCGGGTGCGCCAGCTCTTCGCCGTCGTTGTCCTGTTCGGCGCATACAGCTTCCTCATGGCTTCTGTGATGGTAATCCTCGACGCGGTCGATGTCGCGATGACCGAGGCTTCGGTCGGCGCAGGCATCTCCACCGTGCTCATGCTCGGGGCGCTGCATTTGACCCGGACCAGCGAGGCGGAGCCGCGCTATACGCCGATCATCCCCATGATCGTTGCGATCGGAACGGGCGTGATGCTGGTCTATGGCACGTGGGAGCTGCCAGCGTTCGGCCTCGCCGACACGCCCATGAACACTGGTGTCGGCGCCTACTACATCGAGAATAACGACTACGATACGGATATCCCGAACATCGTCACGGCCGTCCTGGCAAGCTACCGCGGCTTTGACACGCTGGGCGAGGTTGCTGTGATCTTCACCGCAGGGATCGGTGTCATGCTGCTCCTGAAGCGCTTCCGGACGGAGGATTGAACCGATGCGGATGGATGTCGTCCTGCGGGTGACCGCGAAGGTTTTCATCCCCTTCATGCTGATCTTCGGCCTCTACGTGCAGCTTCACGGCGATTTCGGGCCAGGGGGCGGGTTTCAGGCGGGGGTGATCCTCGCAGCCGCCATCATCCTCTATGCGATCATCTGGGGCCGGGAGGAGGCGGTCCGTGTAATGCCGATCTGGCTGGTCGAACTGATGGTGCCCCTCGGCGTGCTTATCTATGCAGGTGTTGGCGTCTACGGGATCATGACAGGGGGCAACTACCTCGACTACAACAATCTCGTCCACGCACCGCCGACACATCACGAGGCGGTCCACGGCCAGCACTGGGGGGTGTTTCTGGTGGAGATCGGGGTTCTGGTCTCCGTCACCGGCACGATGATCGCGATCTTCTATGCGTTCACGGGAAGGGGCCTGAAATGACCCTCTTCGAAGAGATCGCGACCCACTACAATTATTGGGTCACCATCTTCCTGATGTGCGCCGGAATTTACATCGTCGTCGCCAAATCGAACATGGTCAAGACACTGGTGGGCTTGGGTATTTTCCAGACCTCGGTCTACCTGCTCTATCTGTCGCCTGGCAAAATTCTGGGCGGGACACCGCCGATCCTGCTCGATGACAAGAACGCCGAGGCGGTCTATTCGAACCCGCTTCCCCACGTTCTGATCCTGACCGCGATCGTGGTTGGCGTTGCGACGCTGGCGCTTGGCCTCGCCTTGACCGTACGGATCTACGAGGCCTTTGGAACGATCGAAGAAGACGACGTCGTCACCGCGGTTGATCGCGAGGACTACGCCGAATGAGCGCAGCGGGCGAGGTGGCCGCGGTCGACTGGTCCGCGCATCTGCCTGCCCTGCAGGTCGCTGTGCCGATGCTGGGCGCGGTGATCACCGCGATTGTCCGCAAGGGGCCGATCTGCTCGCTGATCAGCCTTGCGGTCTGCCTCTCGATGCCCGTGATCGCGGGGCTGATCCTCTACGATGTGCTGAGCCATGGCACGATTTCCTACGCGATGGGATCGTGGGAGCCGCCGGTCGGGATCGAGTACCGGGTCGATGCGCTCAACGGCTTCGTACTCTTCCTCGTCTCGCTCATCGCGGCGCTGGTCGCGCTCTGGATGCCGCGCTCGATCGCCTACGAGGTGGCGCCGGAGCGTCAGGGCTGGACCTACACAATGTACCTCATGGCGCTCTGCGGTCTTCTGGGCATGGCGATCACGGGCGACGCCTTCAACATCTTTGTCTTCATGGAGATTTCGTCGCTCGCGACCTATGTCCTGATCGCCATGGGCAGGGATCGGCGGGCGCTTGTCGCGGCTTACCAGTACCTGATCATCGGCACGATCGGCGCGACCTTCTATGTGATCGGCGTCGGCATTCTCTTCAGCATGACCGGGACGCTGAATCTCAACGACATGGCCCAGATCATCCCGACGATCGAGAGCCAGCGGCCGATCCAGGCAGGTGGGGCGTTCGTGGCCGTTGGGATCGGTTTGAAACTGGCACTCTTCCCGCTGCACCGCTGGTTGCCGAACGCCTATGCGTTCGCACCGTCCGCCGCGACGGTGTTCCTCGCCGCAACCGCAACGAAGGTAGCCGTATATCTGCTGATCCGCTTCGTTTTCTCGATTTTCGGCAAGGACCTGCATTTCGATCAGCATAATGGCCAGGCCGTTTTGCTGATACTTGCCTGTCTGGGCATGCTGATCCCGTCGCTGGTCGCGATCTTCCAGCTCAACGTGAAGAAGATGCTGGCCTTCTCATCGGTAAGCCAGGTCGGCTACATGCTGCTCGGTATTGGGCTCGCGAATGTCACAGGGCTGACCGGGGGCATCGCCCACATGTTCAACCACGCGATCATCAAGGCGGGCCTATTCCTCGCGATCGGCTGTGTCGTCTACGCCACGGGGATCCGCCGTATCGAGCAGATGGCGGGGATCGGGCGCACCATGCCTCTCACGATGGCCGCGTTTGCGATCGCCGGGCTCGGGCTGATCGGGGTGCCGGGCACGGCCGGGTTTGTCTCCAAATGGCTCTTGATCCAGGGCGCAGCCGAGGAAGGCATGTGGTGGCTCATCATCGTGATAGCGAGCTCCTCGGTGATGGCGGTCTTCTACATTGGCAGGGTGATCGAGGTCGCCTGGTTCCGCCCACCGAACGATGCCTCGGATCACCCCCGTAAAGTGCCCGTGGAGATGATGGCGATCACCTGGATCATGTCGCTCGCGGTCATCTACTTCGGCATCGATAGCGGCATCAGCGTCGAGATCCCGACCCGCGCGGCCGAGGCACTGATGTCGAGCTGGGCGGTGGAGGTCGGCCAATGATCACCGGCCTTTCGGATGCTGAGCTGATCTATCTGGCGCTGATCCTGCCGTTGATCGGAGCGGTCGGCATTGCGCTGACCGGGCGCAACCCGAACCTGCGAGAGGCGATCACGCTCACCAGCGCTATCGGGACATTCGTCGTGGTCGTGCTAACGCTCCTGCCCAAGGTTTTGGCGGGGGAGCAGCCGACAACGCCCGATCTGCACATGTTCGGCCCGGTGAACGTGAAGTTCACGATCGAGCCGCTGGGGATGCTGTTCGGCACCGTGGCCTCCGGCCTCTGGATCGTGAACTCGATCTACTCCATCGGCTACATGCGCGGGAACAACGAGCCCCGCCAGACGCCGTTCTACGTGTGCTTCGCGATTGCGATCTCGTCGGCGCTGGGCATCGCGTTCGCGGGCAACCTGTTCACGCTGTTCCTGTTCTATGAACTGCTCACGATTTCGACCTATCCGCTGGTCACGCATAAGGCGAATGACGAGGCGATGGCGTCTGGGCGGATCTACCTGATCCTTCTGATCTCGACCTCGATGGCGCTGCTGCTGCCTGCCGTGATCTGGACCCATGTTGCGGCGGGAGGATCGGAGTTTGCGGCTGGCGGAATCCTTACCGGGGTCGGGCTTTCAGCCGGTACACTCGCGGTCCTCTACGCGCTCTACGCCTTTGGGATCGGCAAAGCCGCGCTGATGCCCTTCCACTTCTGGCTGCCCGCCGCGATGGTGGCGCCCACACCTGTTTCTGCACTGCTGCATGCCGTGGCGGTCGTGAAGGCGGGGGTGTTCTCGGTCGTGAAGATCACGGTCTATGTCTTCGGGATCGACCTGCTGGCTGAGACCGGCGCATCGGATCCTATCCTTTACATCGCGGGCTTTACGGTCATTTGCGCGTCGCTCATCGCGCTCTTTCAGGACAACCTGAAAAAGCGTCTGGCGTTCTCCACAATCTCCCAGCTCTCCTATGTCGTGATGGCCGCGGCATTGGCGACACCGGCAGCTATAATCGGCGCGACACTCCACATCGCGGCCCACGCGGTCTCGAAGATCACGCTCTTCTTCGCGGCGGGATCGATCTACACCGCCGCCCATCTGACCGAGGTGAGCCAGCTCGACGGCCTCGCCAAGCGCCAGCCTTGGACCTTTGCGACTTTCTTCGTCGGCGCGCTCTCGATCATCGGGCTGCCGCCCTTCATCGGCCTCTGGTCCAAGTGGTGGATCGGAGTGGGCGCAGCCGATGGGGGCGAGTATTGGGTCATCGCCGTCCTGATGATCTCGTCACTCCTGAACGTCGCCTACCTGCTGCCCATCGTTGCCCGAGGCTGGTTTGCGCCCGGGAGCGATGAGACCGCACAACCGGTCCACGAGGCGCCCGCGCCCATGATGGTTGCACTCATCATCACCGCGATCCTCTGCGTCGTCTTGTTCTTTGGCATCGGCCCGCTTCAGGATCTCGTGCAGCAGATTACCCTCACCGCGCCCGCACCCGGAGGAACCAATGGCTGACCGTCTCTATACCGACCGCCACCCGGACATCCGTGACGACGTGCCGATGAAGCATCCGAACGAACCAAAGGCGTGGATCTACCGGCCCAAGAATATCACCAAGATCGTCTACACGCTCTATGGGACCTGCGCGGCGCTGCTGCTCATCGACCCATTTGTTCACAAGCATGGGTATTTCGAGATTGAACACCTTTGGGGCTTCTACGGCATCTACGGGTTCATAGGCTCCGTCTTCTTGGTACTGGCAGCGAAGGAGCTGCGCCGCTTCCTCCAGAAACCGGAGGATTACTATGACGATAAGTGAGCTCTCTCCCGGCCTGATCCTGATCCTCGGTGCACTGCTGATCCCGTTTCTGCCGGGGAAGCTGAAGGTCATATGGGTTGTCGCTCTGCCGGTGCTCGGCTTGCTTCAGGCGCTGTCGCTGGAACCCGGCCTGTCGGGTCAGATCGAAGTCATGGGACTGGAGCTGACAACCATACGCCTCGACGGGCTCAGCCGGATCTTCGGTTACGTGTTCCTGATCGCAGCCTTCATCGGGGGTGTTTACTCGTTCCATAAGGGAGGATGGGTCGAACATACGGCCGGTATGATCTATGCCGGCAGCGCGATCGGAGCCGTCTACGCGGGCGATCTGGTGAGCCTTTTCCTTTACTGGGAAGGGACGGCAATTGCCTCCGTATTCCTCATCTGGGCGTCGCGGACCGAGGCGGCACTGGCAGCCGGTATTCGCTATCTCGTCATCCAAGTCGGCTCGGGCGTCTTGCTCTTGGCCGGCACAATCATGCACTATGGCGAGACCGGCTCCATCGCCTTCGAGAGCTTTGATCTGGCGACGACCGCAGGCCTCCTGATTTTCGTTGCCTTCGGCATCAAGGCCGCCTTCCCGTTCCTGCACAACTGGCTGCAGGACGCCTATCCGCAGGCGACCGTCACGGGCACGGTGATCCTGTCGGCCTTTACCACAAAGCTCGCCATCTACTCGCTCGCGCGCGGGTTTGCGGGCACGGAGATCCTGATCCCCATCGGCGCCACGATGACCGCCTTCCCGATCTTCATGGCTGTGATCGAAAATGACCTGCGCCGGGTTTTGGCCTACTCTCTCAACAACCAACTGGGCTTCATGGTGGTGGGCGTCGGCATCGGCACGGACCTCGCCATCAGCGGGGCGGCTGCCCATGCCTTCTGTCACATCATTTACAAGGCGCTCTTGTTCATGAGCATCGGAGCGGTCCTGTTCCGCACCGGCACGGCCAAGGGGTCGGAGCTTGGCGGCCTCTACCGTACCATGCCGTTGACGATGATTTTCTGCATCATCGGGGCGGCATCGATCTCGGCCTTCCCGCTGTTCTCAGGCTTCGTATCGAAGTCGTTGATCATCTCGGCCGCGCTGAAGGAAGGCTACTTCTGGACCTGGCTGGTGCTGCTCTTCGCGTCAGCCGGCGTGTTCCACCACTCCGGTATCAAGATCCCGTTCTTTGCCTTCTTCGCGCATGACAGTGGTATGCGCCCAAAGGAGGCGCCGCTGAACATGCTGCTCGCCATGGGGATCGCCGCCGCGTTCTGCATCGGGATTGGTGTGTTCCCGGGGCTGCTCTACGACATCCTGCCCTATGACGTGAAGTACCATGCCTACACGCTCGAGCACGTCGTCACGCAGCTCCAACTTTTGTTGTTCGCAGCGCTTGCGTTCACGGTCCTCATGCGCACCGGCCTCTACCCGCCGGAGCTCCGCGCGACGCACCTGGATACCGACTGGTTCTATCGTGGCCTGCCGCGCCTGCTTCGGGAGAAACTGGGGCTTGGCTGGGCACTCGCCTGGGACGAACTTATGGACCGGCTCGACAATCTGTGGGCCAGTGCGAAGGCGGGCCTGTTCAGAACGCACGGGGCGGAGAGCGCATTGGCGAGGACCCGGCCTTCTGGCGCTACTGCGCTCTGGATGACCGTGGTGCTCTGCGCCTTCCTGCTCTCGGCGTTTGTTTAGTCGATCCCCAACCGGGCCTTTACGCGCTGGCGCGCGACGCCCGCGTCACGGTCTTCCACGTAAAGCAGGCCGCATAGCTTGCGCACGAGCGCGCTTTCCGTGTGATCGGAGGAACCGTCGGCAAACGCGACCTCCCAGATCGCCTCGATCACCGCGATGCGTTCCTCATGGGGTACAACGCGCTTGATCGCGCGGGTGAAGCGGACCAGATCGGCCGCCTCGGCATAGGAGAGTTCGCCCTCATTGCGGAGCGCCTCGGCTTCCGCGGGCGGGAGCCCGTAGTGCCGCCCGAGGATCTCGGTGATCGTCGTCGCCTCGGCGGGTTCGTAGACACCATCCGCCTTTGCCGCAGCGACCAGCAAAGCCGAGACCGCCTCGCGCCCCGCCTCTTCCGGCAAGTCGACATCAGCCTCTGGGTTTTTGAACAGCAGGATCAGGTTATTGATCATTGGCCGCAACATAACCCCGCGGCTTCAGGCTGCAAGGCCCTGCGATGAGACTTTACGTCAGCAGCGCACGGTCTGACGCGAGAAGAACAGATCCGCCTCCACCGCTGCTTCCTCAGAGACACGGTGCTCGCCTGCGGCTTCCAGCGCCCAGCCGTGCACGAGCAACAGGACCGGTTGTGCGAAGGTGAGGCGCACATAGGTCACCTCTTCGCGCTCGAGCTGGCGAATTCCCTCCTGCCCGACCAGATCGAGGGCGGAGACGAGGCTTTGGCCGTCGCCGACCATCATCTCCATGCGCGCGCCCTTCACCGACACGCGCTGCGCTGGCGATACGGTTAGATCACGCTTTGGAAATCCAGCGCCAAAACACCACCGGTCCAGTCGAACAGGGCGGAGCGCGTCGGGCAAGTCCGCACCCGATCGGCTGAGGCTCCTGATCGTCGCGATCGCCTGATCGCCCTGATCGGCCGTGGAGACGATGTCGCCGGGCGAAAGCTCCTCAACCCTGCGCATTCCGCCCGGACATTTCAGTCGCATTCCTGAGTGAAGCATTTCTCGCTCGATACTCCGGCGCCCGCCGCGCCACCCGCAATCTTTCTACCCTGAAGGCGCCCTGCACCTAAGATGTCCGGGACGGCCTGTCTTCCCCTTTCGCGTTCACATCACCGTAACAACGCATCTTTAGGGCGATTTTGTGCGCAAAACGGATCGCAACCCGCCCCTTTCTCAGATCGGTTGGGGAGCGACGCGTTCTTGCAACGATCCGCGTGATCCGTATTGCTCTCCTGACAGAAACCTC
This sequence comes from Pseudomonadota bacterium, assembly GCA_039180675.1. GTDB lineage: Bacteria > Pseudomonadota > Alphaproteobacteria > Rhodobacterales > Rhodobacteraceae > Thermohalobaculum. The sequence continues at coordinate 25,005 of JBCDDC010000022.1, forward strand.
TCATTAGGGACGCGAATAGACGTGAGAGATGTGATGGAAACCTCACCGGTGCACGTGGCCTTGCCAGGCATGATCTTCGGCAACGATCTGCCGATCGTTCTGATCTCAGGGCCCTGTCAGGCCGAGGGCGAGCAGCACTCGATCGACATTGCCGGGGTGCTGGCAGAGGCCTGTACGGCGTCTGGTATCGGTTATGTCTTCAAGGCGAGCTTCGACAAGGCGAACCGAACTTCTGTCTCGGGTCAGCGCGGTCTCGGGCTCGATGAAGGTCTGGCTTGCCTTGACGCCGTGAAAAAGGCCATCGGCTGCCCGGTCCTGACTGATGTCCACTTGCCTGATCAATGCGCGGCCGTGGCGGAGATATGCGATGTCCTGCAGATCCCAGCGTTTCTGTGCCGCCAGACCGACCTGCTTCTGGCCGCAGGCAAAACGGGCGCAGTGATCAATGTGAAGAAGGGCCAGTTTCTGGCGCCTTGGGACATGCCGAACGTGGCCGCCAAGATCGCCTCCACCGGCAATGAAAAGATATTGCTGACGGAGCGTGGATCGAGCTTCGGCTACAACACTTTGGTGACCGATATGAGGGCGCTCCCGCAGATGGCCGAAACCGGCTATCCGGTGATCTTCGATGCGACCCACTCGGTGCAGCAACCGGGGGGCAAGGGAGGCTCCTCCGGCGGGCAGCGCGAGTTTGCGCCGGTTTTGGCCCGCGCCGCCGTTGCTGTCGGTGTCGCCGGGCTCTTCATCGAAAGCCATCCTGACCCTGAGAATGCGCCATCCGACGGGCCGAATATGATCCCGCTTGGGGATGTGCCCAATCTCATCAACCGGCTCGTCGAATTCGACCGGGTCGCCAAAGCCTGATCCAGGAGACTGCCATGACCGGCCTGCCCAGCCCGCTGACCGAGGTCCGGGAGAATACAGTCGATTTCCTGAATATCCCGATGATCAAGCCGACCGGCTTCCGCGAATACGACGCGCGCTGGCGATTTCCGGAAGAGATCAATCTGGTCGGGATCCAGGCACTCGGGCTAGGGCTGGCAACCCAGTTGCACGAGGCGGGTCTGCCCCCGGTCGTCGCGGTCGGGAACGATTACCGCAGCTATTCCCTCTCGATCAAACAGGCGCTGATGGTGGGCCTGATGTCCGGTGGCGCCGAGGTGCGCGATATCGGCACCTGTCTCTCACCCATGGCCTATTTCGCGCAGTTCGACCTCGACGCGCAGGCCGTTGCCATGGTCACCGCGAGCCATAACCCTAATGGCTGGACCGGCGTGAAAATGGGGATGCACCGCCCCCTGACCCATGGACCCGACGAGATGGCGCGGCTCAAACAGATCGTGCTTCATGGGGAAGGGGTTGTTCGCGACGGTGGCCGCTACCAGCGCATCGACGGCCTCGGCGAGCGCTACATCGACGATCTCTGCGGCGATTTCAAAATGTCCCGCAAGCTCAAGGTCGTGTGTGCCACCGGCAACGGCACGGCGGGTGTCTTTGCGCCCCGGGTGCTGGAGCAGATCGGATGCGAGGTCGTGCCCCTTCACTGCGAACCCGACTACACTTTCCCAAATTACAACGCGAACCCGGAAGCCATGGAAATGCTCCACGACATGGCGGCGGCCGTGAAGGCGAACAACGCCGACCTTGCGCTTGGGTTTGATGGGGATGGAGACCGCTGCGGGGTGGTCGATGACGAGGGAGAGGAGATCTTTGCCGACAAGGTCGGCGTCATCATGGCGCGCGATCTGATCAAGCTCTATCCAGGTTCGACCTTCGTCGCCGACGTAAAGTCGACCGGGCTGTTCGCGTCAGATCCTGCCCTGATCGAGGGAGGTGCGAAGGCCGATTACTGGAAGACCGGTCACAGCCACATGAAGCGCCGGGTCCACGAATTGGGTGCGCTCGCGGGGTTCGAGAAGTCCGGGCACTATTTCCTCTCGGGACCGATCGGGCGCGGCTACGATTGTGGTCTCAGGGTCGCAGTCGAGCTCTGCAAGCTGATGGACCGAAACCCTGAGAGCTCGATGTCAGATCTGCGCCGCGCCCTGCCCCGAACCTACTCCTCCCCCACGATGTCGCCCTTCTGCGCAGATGAGGAGAAGTACGCTGTGATCGAGCGCCTGCAAGCGAAGCTCGTGGATCTGCATGATGCGGGCGAGATGCTGGGCGGGCTGAAAATCGAAGGCGTCGTCACCGTGAACGGAGCCCGCGTCCTGTTGGAAGGGGGCGCCTGGGCTCTTGTCCGCGCATCCTCGAATACGCCGAACCTCGTAGTTGTTTGCGAGACCGCACGGTCAGAGGACGAGTTGCGAACGATCTTTCACGCCCTCGACGCCGTGATCCGGACCGAACCTGCCGTGGGTGACTACGATCAAACTCTTTGAGGGGCGACAGGTTGGATCAACGCTGATCCTGGGCAGCAGATTTGCAGTGATCTAAGCCACCAGTTTACCCGCGCGTCACTCTGCCCGTTGCGGCAGCAGATCTTCAAGCAGCGTTTCGAGCTTGGCGAAGTGATTCTCCCAGGCCGGTGGACGCCAATTGGCCATACGGGTGATCTGAGCCGCCGGTGCCAGCCCATCCTTCACATATTCTTCGATCAAACGCGTCCATCCGGGGCCGTCTTCGGGATAAAGATAGTCTGGCACATCGCCACCGACCTCACGCAGCGCAGGCAGATCCGACGCGATCACCGGCGTGCCAAGTGTCAGAGCCTCAGCGAGCGGAAGGCCATAGCCCTCAACATGGCTTGGGAACAGCAGCGCGCGCGCTGTCGATAGTCGCTCCCAAAGCTCGTCATCGCCCAACCCCGCCTCTTCCCGGATGTTCGGGGGCTCGGCGTCAAGGCGCCGGAACACCTCTCGATTCTCCCACCCGCGCCGCCCGATGATATGAAGATCCGGCCAATCCTCCCGCCAGATTTCCAGAAGCAGCGCATGGTTCTTGCGCGGCTCGATCGTGCCGAGGCAGACGAAATGATCGCCACGCGGACGTTCGGGGCATACAGGCACATCGATGCCGAGCGGCAGAACCGAAAGATCGGGAATTGAAAGGTTCAAGCCGGATGCAACGCGGCGCACCCGGCCGCGCGTGTCTTCCGAATTTGTAAGCAGATGGTCAGCCCCAGCCGCAGCGACCAACCTGTCTCGCATGAGCTTGGGGCCGTTGGCCCGCGCAAACTCCGGATATTCGAGCGGGATCAGGTCGTGCAGCATGACGACGCGCAGAACGGGGGCAAGCGCAGCCATCGTGCCGCTGTTCAGGTTCGTGTGCCCGACATTGAGATAGACCTGTGCATCGGCGATCAGAGCATCCGGCCTGCCACTCGCAATCGCCATATCGCGGACAAGGCTCTCTCCCATCCGGACCCTCCGATCACGGTCGGGCCTAAGCCGGGCGGTCCGATCGAATGGGTGAGACCCCGCATCGATAAGAGCCCGAAGCGCACGGCCACCATCCCTGCCCAGCAGATAATGGGTCCCGGCAATCTCGATCAGGAAGCGGCTGTCGCGTTGCAGCACCCAATCGAGATACGCTCGCTCCACCCGGTCGATCCCGCTAGCTCGTGCAATCGATAACCTGCGAACGCTGCGGGTCAGGTCGAGCAGGATGGTGGGTTCACGCGTCACCACCGCTGGTTTCGCGGCGAGCGCACGCGTCCGTAGAACCGGAAAAGGTGGCGGCGCTTACTCGGCTGCAAACCGGCTGTCAGCCAAGGTGCGGAGGTAGGCGAGAAACTCATCTGCCAATTCCTCCCGCTCGAGCGCGAAGGTGACCGTGGCCTGAAGATAACCGGCCTTTGAGCCGCAATCGAAGCGGGTTCCCTCGAATCGGTAACCGAAAACCGGCCGACCGGCGCTAACCTGCTCGGCGATCGCATCGGTGAGCTGGATTTCTCCACCAGCCCCCTTTTTCATCTGGTTCAGGCTCTCCATAACCTCCGGTGTGAGAATGTACCGGCCGATCACGGCGACATTCGACGGCGCCAAATCCGGCGCCGGTTTCTCGACCAGTCCTTTCGTGCGGACAAGGCGACCCATATCCTCAGCGATATCCAGCACACCGTAATTGCCGGTTTTCTCCTGCGGCACGTCCATAGCGGCAACCATGCAGCCCTGAGATCCGTTCGCCTCGTAGGCCTCTACCATCTGGGCGAGACAGGCGCGATCCCCGGCGATCACGTCGTCCGGCAGGATCACGGCGAACGGCTCATCACCAATCAGCCGCCGGGCGCACCACACCGCATGGCCAAGGCCCAGAGCCTCATGCTGGCGGATATGGGCAATCGCACCAGAGGGCAGGGTCGAATTGCGCACCTCGGCAAGAAGGTCGTGCTTGCCCTTCTCTTCGAGCGCGCGCTCCAGACCATTCGCAGCGTCGAAATAGTCTTCGAGTGCAGATTTCCCCTTTGCCGTGACAAAGATGAACTCTTCGATCCCGGCCTCCCGTGCCTCGTCGATCGCGTATTGCACGAGCGGACGGTCCACCAGGGGCAGCATCTCCTTGGGCACGGATTTCGTAGCGGGCAGGAACCGTGTTCCGAGGCCTGCAACGGGAAACACCGCTTTCGTAACCTTCGTCGTCATGGACCGAACTCCCTCAAGCATCACGCCCGCGGCTCTTGGCTCGATTAGCTCCATCAGAGGATGAAGAAAACCCTTCCTCGCCGCCGGAGGCCGTCTTTTCCTGGTTCAACTAGACGAAACTGTGGCCGATCTGCGGCTTGGCGGCGTCGGGCGCGGCGGGGCCGGGATCGGAATCTCATTGGGCGGATCATACACAAGCGCCGCCTTCACTTCGCTGCGGATATCCTCGAACAACGCATTCCTGTCGCCTTTGTCGCGCAGCAGCAGGCACCGCAGGTCGCATTCGGTCACGCCAGTTCTTAGCGGCTGCCAGGTCTCACGCTCCAGCGCAAGTTCCCAGCCCGATGGCCGGAGCACGCCGTCAAACGCGCGCTTAGGAGCAACCCGCATCACCTCTGGCAGAGGGCGCGGGCGCCCCGTGGCAAGCCGGTACAGATCCAGCGCTGTCTCCTTAAACCCCTGATGCACCCAAAGTCCGTCGAGGAATTTCACAGTTTTTGTTCGACTTCTCTTTTGCGTATCGAAGAAGCTCACCCGATGGCCGCGGGAGACAAGCGCACGCGCGATCACCTCCATCTCGGAGGCCCGGCTGACGCCGTGGCCGGATAGCACGGCAAGCGAGAGGCGCGTCTCAGGCAGGCGAACACCAAAGGGCAGGATCAGCCGGTCAAGGCCTGTCGCCGCCAAAGGCAGAACCGGCCCCCTCGTCATGCCCTCCTGCATCCCCTCCTCCAGTCGAGCCAGCAGCGCTTCACGCTTCTCATCGCGGATCCCCAGCCGGATGTGGTCATCGATATCCCCTCGAAGACGCTCACGACAGTGGTCGAGGGCTGCTGACCGCTCCGCCTCCTCAAGATGGCGCTTGGCGAAGTACGCGGTGGACGCGCCCAATTGGAAGGGGTCTTTCGGCTCGCCCTGCGCACCTCTAGCAGCGTTTTCTTGAGAAGCGTGGTGGACCTCGGCCAGCGGCACCCAGCCGGTGTGCCATCCGTCACGGGCCATTCTCAGCGCGGCATCGGTGATCTCGAGATGGAAGGCGAAGCTTTCGTCAAAACCACCGACTGCAAGCAATTCCAGGCGGCGAAACGCGCAGTTCGTGCCAGAAAGCGCGGGAAATCGTGTTGCCTCAGGCGCCAGCACCTGAGGCTGGAGATCGGCCGAAGCGAGTGGCGTCTCCTCACCAGCCACGTTCGTCCACCCGCCTTTGAACTCCCACTCCACCCCATCGCGGCCCCGGACACGACCTGCCGCGAGGCCAACCTTGCGGTCAGCAAAGGCCTCGATCAGTTTGTCCAACCAATCCGGCTCAGGGACAGCATCGTCATCGAGAAAGGCCACGATCTCGCCCCGCGCAGCGCGGAGCCCGGTGTTCTTAGCGGTCGCGATGTTTTCGATCTCACACGGGGCATAGTGAACCGACTGGAGAAGGCCTTCGCTCAGCTCGTAGGCGCTCATGTCGGGCGCATCGCCGACCAGGATCACCTCGAACGCCGGATAGGTGAGATAGCGCAGCGACGTGAGAACCTGGGGCACCATGTGCGGCCTGCCATGGCTCGCGACGATGACCGAGACTGTCGGGCGGGCCGTCAAATCGTCCCCCGCGCCTTGAGCACGGCCTCGATTTTCGGCGTGTCCTCAGGATTGTTGAGCTCCCAGAAATCAGCACCCCGGGCGTCGACGCTCACGCAGTGAACCGGATGGTCATGGGCGAGGAAGCGGAGCTGCTCCAGACCCTCCTCTCGTTCAAGCCGGGTCTCTGGCATCGTCATATACGCCGCCAGCGCATCTGGCCGGTATGCATAGACTCCAACATGATGGAAGACAGGACAGTCGTCGTCGTCAAAGTCTCTCGCGACAAAAGGGATCACCTCCTTCGAGAAGTAAAGCGCGCGCCCGGTCTCCGTGAAAACGGCGGTTGTGCCACCGACACGGCCGGCAGCACGGTCGGCGCGAAAGCCCTCATAAGCGCCCCGGTCGCAGCGCAGGACCGGGGTGGCAACAGAAACCTCGGGCCGAGCACGCATCTCGCTGATCAGCGCCTCGACGAACCATGGCGGGGTCAGCGGGGCATCTCCCTGCAGATTGACGACCAGATCCGTTGCCCCGAGCGCATCCAGGGCATCCGCGCAACGTTCGGTCCCGTTCGCACAGTTCTCTGAGGTCATGACCACCTCGGCACCGAATTGCTCGGCCGCCTCACGGATCCGCGTATCGTCAGTGGCGACGACCACTTGGTCCGCGTCCGCCACCTGTTTCGCCGCTTCCCAGCTTCGCTCGATCAGAGGCTTCGAAACACCAGTAGCGCCGACCAGTGGAGCGAGCGGCTTTCCGGGAAATCTGCTGGAGGCATAGCGCGCCGGGATGACGATTGTGACCCGCACGCCCTAGAGCTCCACGCCCCGAGCATAGGCCAGGAAGAACGGGTTCTCATAGCCCGGCTTGCCATAGGTAAGGTCGGTGCGATCGTCGAAGCGGATCACCTCGCCGCCCGCCGCCAACAAAACCGCATGCCCGGCGGCTGTATCCCACTCCATCGTCCGGCCCAGCCGGGGGTAGAAATCCGCCTCCCCCGCCGCGAGAAGGCAGAATTTGAGCGACGATCCGGCGGCGGTGAAATCGGCGACATTGTACTGCGCGATAAAGTCATCGGTCGCCTTGTCTCGATGCGACTTCGAAGCGACCACGATCAGCCCGGAATTGTCGGGCTTGCGCACCGAAATAGGCCGCTCGGTACCCGCGACGGGCTTGCAGGCCGCATCGACCTCCTCCTGAACAGCACCATCGCCCTTGGTGCGAAAGAGCCGGCCCTTCGCGGGCGCGTAGACCACTCCGCGCGATGGTCGCCCGCCCTCGATCAGCGCGATATTGATCGTGAAGTCACCCCGCCGTTGAACGAACTCCTTTGTGCCATCGAGCGGATCAACCAGGAAAAACGTTGCGAGACCGACCTGTTCGTGGCTGGCGGCCTGCTCTTCCGTCACCACAGGGATCTCGGGGAATGCGGTGGCCAACCCTTTCGAGATGATGCTGTCGGCCGCGAGGTCCGCCTCGGTCACCGGCGAGTTGTCCGACTTCGCCCGTGTCTCGAAATCCGGTTCCGCGTAGACGGCCATAACCGCGCTCCCCGCAGCGAGAGCCAGGTCCCGCAACACGTCGTCGATATCGCTCAAAGCGGAATCCTTCACGGCAAGCCCCTAAAACCTTTGCGCGCGCCCTTCGCCCTATACACAACCCGGATTTGATTGTCGTGGCCTCTGTGCAAGCACTGCTCGCGTTCAATGCGCAAGTGTCGCGAGATCCACGTTGCTGCCACACATGATCACCGCAACCCGCTCACCCGCTTGCGGGCGGTAAGCGCCGGAGCGGAGCGCGGTAAGCGCCGTTGCGCCCCCGGGTTCGACAGCGAGATTGAGCGCCTGCCACGCCCAGATCTGCGCCTCCCGGATCGCATCCTCCGAGACCAGGCAGTTGTCGGCGACGAAGTCTTTCGAGATCGCGTTGGAAAGCGCGCCGAGCCGCCGGGCACCGAGACTGTCGGCGGCAATTCCCGCTACCGAAACATCGACCGGTTCACCCGCTTGCCGCGCCGCATCGAAACAGCGGCTCTGCTCCGGCTCGACCGCGATGATCTTCACACGCCCGGCATACCAGGCAGCGATACCGCCAATCAGACCGCCCCCACCGACGGCAACGAGGATTGTGTCCACCGAGACTTGCTGATCAAGTTCGCGGCCAACCGTGGCCTGGCCAGCGATCGTCTCCGCCGCGTCATAGGCATGGACGGTCATCGCCCCGGTCCTGCTCTGATACGTCTCGGACGCCGCCAGCGCCTCGGCGTAGTCAGCACCCCCCACAACAACCTCACCGCCCAGGCGGCGGATCAGCGCGATCTTTGCGGGCGATGAGATCTCGGGAACATAGATACGGGCTTTTTGGCCGAGCGCTTTTGCGGCGAAAGCCACGGCCGCACCGTGATTGCCGCCCGAGGCCGCGACGAGCCCCATATCCGGCACTTTGCGGGTCAAAAGGTTGGCGAACGCGCCCCGTGGCTTGAAACTGCCCGCATGCTGCAGGCACTCAAGCTTCAAGACGATCCCGTCTGTCTCCATCACCGGGGTCTCGCGGATATGCGGGGCGATCAGGTGGTGAACCCGCGCAATCTCGGCCCGTGTCAGATCCATGCCCACCTCTCGCTTTTGCAACGCGTCTTCTTGCCCGCATGGACCCGCTTCTGTAAAGGGACGGATCGTTGCCCGAAGGAGCGCTGAATGCCCGTCTTTCTGTCCCACGACGCCCCGGATTTCGAGGAGCGTTTCCGGGATCTTCTCGCTGCGAAGCGTGAGGTGTCGGAGGATGTCGATCAGGCGGTGGCCGAGATCATCGCCAGTGTGCGGGATCGGGGCATCGAGGCGGTGATCGAGCTCACGCGCCGGTTCGACCAATGGGAGATGACCGAGGAGACTGTCACCTTCGGCGATCGGGAGATTGACGCCGCGATTGCCTCGGTCGATCCGGCGGAGCGAGCCGCGCTTGAACTGGCGGCTGAACGGATCCGGGCCTATCACGAGCGCCAGATTCCCAAGGATGAGATGTGGGAGGATGAGGTGGGCGTCACGCTCGGCTGGCGCTGGACCCCGGTCGATGCGGCGGGGCTCTACGTTCCCGGCGGGCTGGCAAGCTATCCATCCTCCGTGCTGATGAACGCCATCCCGGCCTCGGTCGCAGGCGTGCGGGACCTGGCAATGACCGCGCCAACACCCGACGGCGCGCTCAATCCGCTGGTCCTGCTGGCCGCCCGGCTTTCGGGCATTGAAACGGTCTACCGGATCGGCGGGGCACAGGCCATCGCTGCTCTTGCCTATGGCGCAGGGCCGGTCAGGCCAGTCGACAAGATCACCGGGCCCGGAAACGCATGGGTCGCAGCGGCAAAGCGGCGGGTTTTCGGCCGGGTCGGGATCGACATGATCGCTGGACCGTCGGAGATCCTTGTTATCGCCGACGGATCGCAAAACCCAGATTGGATCGCGACGGATCTCATGAGCCAGGCCGAACATGACGAGAGCGCGCAGGCCATCCTGATCACGGACGATGAGACCTTTGGCAGAGAGGTCGAGCGTGCGGTCGACCGCCTGCTGCAACGCCTAGAACGCTCCGAGATCGCCGGGGCAAGCTGGCGGCAGCATGGCGCGATCGTGGTGGCAAACGACTTGGATCACAGCGCTGCGCTGTCAGACCGTGTCGCACCTGAACACCTTGAACTCTGTGTCGAAGACCCGCTCGCACTGAGCACGCAGATCCGTCATGCGGGCGCGATCTTTCTGGGAGCGCATACGCCCGAGGCTATCGGCGACTATGTGGGCGGGCCGAACCATGTTCTCCCGACCGCACGCTCGGCACGGTTCTCCTCGGGCCTCTCGGTGCTCGATTTCATGAAGCGAACCACGCTGGCGCAGGTCACACCGACCGGGATGGCCACCATCGGGCCTGCCGCTGAAACACTGGCGAGGTCGGAAAGCCTTGAGGCCCACGCCCTCAGCGTCCGCGCAAGGCTCGACGCGCTATGAGAGACTTCGCCCCGACAGATAAAATCAGCAAGGTCCGGCTGATCGAGGAGCGTCCCCGCGCCCGCACGCCGGAGATCCAGCAGGAGTTGGATATCGCGATCTTCGACCTGACCGAGGACAACCAGTTCGCCGTGGCCTCTTTCGAAGGCACCGGCCCATACCACGTGGGCGTCGGGATGGCCGACCGCTTGCTCCATATCTCCGTTGCCAGCGAGGCAGGGGAACAGGTAGCGGATCTCCACCTGTCGCTTTCACCGCTCAGGGCAACGATCAAGGACTACTTCCAGATCTGCGAGAGCTATTTCGACGCAGTGAAACGGCTGCCGCCATCGAAAATCGAAGCTATCGACATGGGCCGCCGCGGGATCCATGATGAGGGCGCGTGGATCCTGACCGAACGGCTCGATGGCAAGATCGTGACCGACCACGACACCGCCCGCCGCCTCTTCACCGTCGTCTGTGCATTACAGTTCCGGGGCTGAGGCGTAGATGGCCGATCTGCCCGGCTCGGTCCTCTTCTGCTGCGATCACAATGCCGTCCGCTCACCCATGGCAGAGGGCGCGATGAAGAAACTCTTCGGCGACCGGGTCTTCGTTCAGTCCTGCGGCGTCTTTTCCGATATGGACGTGGACGGGTTCATGGTCGCCGTTGCTGAGGAAAAAGGGATCGATATTCGCAGGCATCGCGGCAAGAGCTTTGATGAAATGGAAAGCTGGGGCGACGACATTGAAGCCTTTGACCTGATCATTGCGCTCTCACCAGCTGCACAACGGCGCGCGCTGGAATACACGCGTTACGCCTCGATCGACGTGGAGTATTGGCCGACGCTAGACCCGACAGCGCTCGGAGAGAACCGGCACCAACGGCTGGATGCATATCGGCAGACCCGAGACCAGATCCTCGAACAGATCAGGCAGCGGTTCGGCTAGAGGTTTTGAGGGTTACCCGGGAAGCGCAACCTGAGCGTGGATTCGCCCTCGCGCTCCTCCTCGACCGTCGAGCCTTCGCCCACGAAGAGGTAGTTCTTTCCATAGCGATAGACCTTGGCGCAGCCGCGGGTCCCGCCGCCCCAGTCGGTATCCCACTCCCGACAGATGTGCCCGTCGGGGCGGATCTCCCAGCTCCCTTTGGCCCGCTCTATCCCTTGCGTCGCTTTGTCGGTCGAGAGGCCGCGCAGTTCGCCGGTCTCCGAGATGTAGACCACCCAAACCCGCTTCTCGCCCTCGTGCATCAGGGTGCTGTCGCGCAGGAAAATCTCGATCTCCTTGGCGGTCAGAGGAGGGACGCCACGATCCACTAGGTCGGGCGCTTCCGGTGCCTCGTCGTCGAAGCCGAGGCTCTTGGGAGTGTGCGGGTCCTCGCAAGCCGCCAAAAGGCCCGCTGCGAGCGCTATCGCCCAGAAATGCCGGATAGCCATTGGATCTTCCCCTCCGTCCAGAATGACTTGCGGCGAGTAAACATGCCTTGGCCTTTCTATTCAAAGACTTTTTGCCCGCTTGCAGGCCCGCGCCAAAGCTGCGCTGGCGCTTGACTTGCCTCCGTCGATCCGTCATATCCCGCGCCTGCCGTTCGTTAGGGCGGCTTTGTCGGCGTTCGTGGCCCGGGCAACCGGGGCCCTGTCGCCTTCCGGATGAGCCGGGGGGAAAGGAGACCGCCAGGATTTTGAGAGAAGGAAACAACCGCTATGACCAAGCGGACGTCATCGAAGTACAAGCTCGACCGCCGGATGGGCGAGAACATCTGGGGCCGCCCGAAATCGCCGGTCAACCGCCGCGAATACGGGCCGGGCCAGCACGGCCAGCGCCGCAAGGGCAAGATGTCGGATTTCGGCCTCCAGCTGCGCGCCAAGCAGAAGCTGAAAGGTCATTATGGCGACCTGACCGAAAAGCAGTTCCGCCGCATCTATTCCGATGCCGTGCGGATGCGCGGTGACACGGGCGAGGCGCTTGTCGGCCTGTTGGAGCGCCGTCTCGACGCAGTGGTCTACCGCGCCAAGTTCGTGCCGACCATGTTCGCTGCACGCCAGTTCGTGAATCATGGCCACGTGAAGGTGAACGGCAAGAAGATCAATATCCCATCCTACCGGGTGTCCGAAGGCGACCTGATCGAGGTCTCGGACAAGGCAAAGGATATGGCGCTCGTGCTCGAGGCCGTGCAGTCGCCGGAGCGGGACGTGCCGGAATACATCGAGGCCGACCACTCCAAGTTCACCGCCACCTATGTCCGCGTTCCCACCTTGAGCGACATCCCCTACGCGGTGATGATGGAACCGAACCTCGTGGTCGAGTACTACGCAAAGAACTGATCGCCGCGATCCACGGCGAAACAGGGGCCAGCGGATTGCTGGCCCTTTGTATTTATATGGGACAGGGTTATTCTTCGCCTCGACGAGGGACCGGAGATTCACCCCATGTGCTTTTCAGCAACTGCAAGCTTTACAGCGGCCGCCGTTCTGGGCGCGACCGGAGCATTCACACTCGGCAGATCGATTGTGCAAAAACGCCCCATCGGTGAGCGCACGCTCGCGTCCTTTCCCGTCTTCTTCGCCCTCCAGCAGGCAGGCGAGGGCATGGTCTGGCTGGGGATCTACGGCACCTTGCCCGCGTTTCTGGAACCCATTGCGATGGGGCTCTTCATCTTCGCGGCCTATGTCTTCTGGCCAGTCATGGGTCCTGTCACCGGCTGGCTTCTAGAGCCTCCCGGTCCCCGCAAGCGTATGTTCGTGGCCCTAATCCTAGGTGGCCTGATTATCGCAAGCTATCTCTCCTTCGCTGCGCTATCAAAGCCACAGACCCCGATAGCGATGGAGCAATGGGGCGGGCACATCTGGTACATGCACGACTTCACGTATATCCCGTATATCGAGACGCTCTACTTCCTGACCGCGTGCACGGCCCTTCTCCTGTCGAGCAACCGGGTGGCCTTCTGGTTCGCCGTGGTGCTGACCGGGGCCTTCGCGATCACGATGTGGGGCTATAATATCAACGTCGTGCCATCGGTCTGGTGTTTCTACGCGGCGGGGGCGAGCCTCGTCATCGTCGTGGGCCTTCTCGACCGGGAGCGCATGCCCGCGGAGAGCTAATCGATGGCCACCATCCGGATCGCCGATGCGCACGCGCTGCCCCGCTGGCGCAGGCCCGAGGCGATGCTGCTCCTAATGTCAGGCGGCGTGTGGTTCGGCCTGTCGCTCTGGATGGTGCTGATCAACAATTTCGCGGTCGAGGTCGCGAACTTCGATGGTGCAGACACCGGGTGGCGCGAGACGGTGCGCGAGATCCCGGGCTTCCTTGCTTTTCTCGTCGTCTTCGTGATCCGGTTCATCCGCGAGCAGGTTTTGGCGGTTCTCTCGATCTTCCTGCTCGGTGCGGCAACGATGGTGACGTCGCAGTTCCCTTCCTTCTGGGGCATTCTCTTCACCACCTATGTCGGCTCGCTCGGCTTCCACTATTTCGAGACGGTCAATCAATCGCTCCAGCTTCAATGGCTCGATAAGAAGACGGCACCGCGGCGGCTTGGCTGGATCGTGGCGGCAAGTTCAGGTGGCTCGCTGATCGCTTATTCGGCGGTGCTCTTCGCCCGCGAGATCCTCGATGCCGACTTCAATGCGATGTACGTCGCCGGAGGCGGTTCTGTCGCGGCGCTCGCGCTTTTCTGCTGGCTCGTGTTCCCGCAGTTCGAGGGCCACACGATGCAGCGCAAGGAGATCGTGCTGCGCTCGCGCTACTGGCTCTATTATGCGCTTGTCTTCATGGGCGGTGCGCGGCGGCAGATCTTCATCGTCTTTGCACCCTTCATGATGGTTGAGAAGTTCGGGATGGAGGTCGAAGGCCTCTCCGCGATCTTCATCATCAACTACATCGCCAACATGATCATCGCGCCACTGGTTGGGCGGCTGATCCAGAACTATGGTGAGCGGCTGGCGATGATCATCGAGTATATCGGGCTCCTCGGTGTCTTCTCCCTCTATACCGGTGTCTATCTGTTCGACTGGCCGTGGGAGGTGGCGGCGGTGCTTTACGTCCTCGATCATCTCTTCTTTGCAATCGCTTTCGCGCAGAAGACCTATTTCCAGAAGATCGCGGACCCGGCCGATCAGGCACCGACCGCGGCGGTTGCCTTCACGATCAACCACATCGCCGCGGTCTTCCTTCCGGCAGCGCTCGGCTATCTCTGGCTGGTCGAGCCGATGGCGGTCTTCCTTCTGGCTGTCGCCATGTCGCTCATCTCTCTCTTCCTCGCCTGCCTCGTTCCACGCCATCCAGTCGAGGGGCATGAAACCGTTCTGGCCCGCCAACCTTTGCCGGCGGAGTAGATGAGCAACGAGAAGATCATCGACGCGCGGTTCACGCGTGGCTCAACGATGCGCCATGTGGTGGTCATGACTGGGACATCCACTGTCGGGCTCATGTCGCTGTTCGTCGTGGATCTGGCGAACCTCTTCTACATCTCGCTTCTGGGAGAGACAGAGCTCGCGGCCGCGATCGGATTTGCCGGGACAATCCAGTTCTTCATGATCTCCGTCTCGATCGGCCTCGCGATCGCAGCGACCGCGACCGTGAGCAAGGCCGTCGGCCGGGGTAGCCGCGAGGACGCGCGGCGGCTGGCGGCATCGTCGGTCACCATCCTCGTGACCGTTTTGAGCCTTTGTGCGTTCGGGACATTTCTGTTCCGCAATGCCGCTCTGATGCTGCTAGGCGCCGAGGGAGCGGCACTTGAAATCGCCAGCGACTTCCTGGCGATCGTGCTCCCCGCGCTCCCGCTCCTCGGCATCGGCATGGTGACCAGCGGGTTGTTGCGATCGGTCGGCGATGCGCGCCGGGCCATGTTCATCACGCTCTTTGGCGGGATCTTTGGCGCGGCCCTCGATCCCATCTTTATCTTCGACTGGGGCTTCGGCCTTGGTGTGCAAGGGGCCGCGATCGTCTCGGTCCTGTCACGGGTCCTTGTCGCCTTACTGGGGCTTTGGTTTGCCGTTGGTATACACGATTTGATCAGCCGGCCGAGCCTTTCTGGGCTTACCAAAGACGCTCGTCCGCTGATCGCGATCGCAGCGCCTGCCGTCGCAACACAACTCTCGACGCCCTTCGGCAACGCCTATCTGATCAGCGTCGTGTCAGGTTTCGGCGATGCAGCCGTCGCTGGTTGGGCAGTAGTTGGCCGGGTGGCCGCTCTCAGCTTCGGCGGTCTTTTCGCCCTCTCCGGCGCGGTCGGCCCGATCTTTGGACAGAACCTAGGGGCGGGCCTGACCGACCGGATCCTGTCGACCTACCGCGATGCGCTGATCTTCATCACGGCGTATGTCCTGTCGATCTGGGCCGTTCTGTTCCTGATGACGGATACTATCGCAGCGGGGTTTGGCCTTAGCGGTTCCGGGCTGGAGGTGCTGGAGGCGTTCACTCTGTTCGGCGCCGCAGCTTACCTCTTCACCGGCGCGCTCTTCGTCTCGAACTCCGCTTTCAACAACCTCGGGCACCCGACCTGGTCGACGATTTTCAACTGGAGCCGCGATGCGCTCGTTATCCCGACCCTCGCGTTCGCAATTGGCGGCAGCCTGGGGGCGACCGGTGCGGTCACGATCCAGGCGCTCGCCGGCGTCACGGTAGGCAGCGTGGCGATCCTGTGGACCCAGCGCTTCTTGCGCTCCATGCGCGCGGAGGATCGGGCCAAGGCGGACGCCGCGATCCCCTCTCCTGTTGCGGCGGCCTACGGCTCGGGCCGCGGCATTGCAGTCACGATTGGCGAACCCGAGCAGGAGGGGCTGGAACCCGATGGCAATAATCGCTAAATCACCGCGCTGAATCACGTTTTTGGGACACGCAAGGAATGCCAAAGATCACCTTTATCGAGTTCAATGGAACCAGACATGAGGTCGACGTAGCTGAGGGACTGACAGTGATGGAGGGAGCCGTCTCGAACAACGTTCCCGGCATCGATGCCGATTGCGGCGGCGCCTGCGCCTGCTCGACATGCCATGTCTATGTGGATCCCGATTGGGTCGGGAAACTGCCGGAGAAAGAGGATATGGAAGTCGACATGCTCGATTTCGCCTACGAACCGGATGAGACCCGCTCGCGCCTCACCTGCCAGTTGAAAGTGACTGCGGATCTCGACGGGCTGGTCGTACAGATGCCGGAAAAGCAGATCTGATAAGCGCGCGCGCCTAGCTCGCCTGGCTGGAGGCCGGCGGTGCCATGGGCGGTTGCGACGCGATCGCGGTCGCCTCATCCCGCAGGACCGAATAGACCTCCTGGACCGCGAGCGGCTTCGTCAGGAACTTGGTGATGCCATTCGCTATGTATCGCTCGCGCATCGCATCGCCTTCATTCGCCAGAACCGCGATGATCGAAGACGGGCTCGCAACGGCGACGCTCTGGACAAGCATATCCAGTTCGTCGGCTTTGTCCCTTGGGATCGAGAGCAGCAGGATATCCGGCTTCTGGCCGCTCAGCAGGACCGGGATCTCCGCCTGCTCGGTGGCGACGATCACTTCGGCGCCGGTTGCCTCGAGCAACGCACCCAACAGCATCCGGTTGCTGGCTTCCTCCTCAGCAAGGAGGACACGCCGGCCGTGCAGCTGCGGCGCACTTGGCGCCGTGCGCGGCCGCCGCCTGCCCTGATCCATGGCCTGTGTCAGGGCGACCGGCAATGGCTTCGGCTGCAGGTTGTGCGCGACCACCAAGTCGTAGAGTTGCGCCTCGGGCCCCTCGGTCATTGCATTCGAGACGAAGAGAGCACTTGAGAAGGCAGCATGGTCGCGCAACCGCCTTGCCCATTCATGGGTCACCCCCTGGCCGGAGCAATCGCACGCGACGACGAAATCGAGCGGCTGGCCCGCATCCTGTGCCGCCTCGGCAACCGCGATTGCCTCGTCGGTGTCGCTCACCGTCTGAACGGTGAGGCCCATCTCCTGCATCGACGCGACGAAGACATCGGTGCGGTCGTGCGGCTTGTCGAGCAGCAGCAAGGAGCGCCCGGTCATCCGGTCGCGCCATCGGTGTCCCAGGCTCGGCGTGTTGCGCTTTATGCCGAGAGGAAGTTCGACCCGGAGCCGGTAACCCCCGCCGTCCATCTCGTCGAGACGCATCGACCCATCCATCTGATCGGCGAGGTCGCGGCAGATCATCAGGCCGAGGCCGGAGGAATCCTGCAGATCCTCGCCAGGCATGTAATGCTCCGAGAACGGATGATGCGCCATGAACCGCGCGAGGGGCGCCATCCCACCACCGCGCTCAAAGACATCGATGTTGAGCTTCATGCCCTCGGGGTCGTCGCCTCCATGCCAGACGCTGACATGCAGAGCACCGGTTTCGTTGTACTTGATCGCGTTGGTGAAGAGATTGACCATGATCTGCCGAATCCGCGGCACATCCCCGATTACCGTCGCCGGCAGGCGGTAGTCGACATGAGAGAACAGGACCACCTTGCGATGTTCCGCTTCCGGAATGGTAAGATCGACTAGGTCGCCGAAGAGCTGGGCGAGATCAAACTCCTTGCGCTCGACGCCAAGCCCGCCGATTTCGATCCGCGAGATATCGAGGATTTCGTTCAGAACGCCGAGCAGCGTATCGCCCGAGCGGACAATCTGACCGGCGAGCTGCTTTTGGCGTGTATCCAGACCCGTTTGCGACAAGAGGCTCGCACACCCCATCACACCGTTCAGTGGCGTCCGGATCTCGTGGCTCATCCGCGCAAGGAACGCTGTCTTGTTGATCGAGGCCCGTTCGGCCGCGACACGGCGCTGTTCCAGCGCCTGACGATCAAGATAGGCACGAAGCTGGAAATCCCCGGCCTTCAGGAACGCCCGGAAGATGAAGACCGAGAAAAAGAGCGAGATGGCGAGCGACAGATTGTTGTAATGCGCACCCCCGTGCCACGACCAATCCACCAGGTTGGCGACAGTCACCATCGCCAGGATCGCGGGCCCGTACGTGGTGGCCATCAAAAGACGATCGGGGACGAGGACAAGCACGGCGGCGAAGAAGCCTCCAGCAACCCAGACACCGGCCGCGAGGCTCATGAGCGGAGAACCCTGAAGCACAAGGAAAACCGCCAGCATCATATAGGTCACGACGAGAACGAAGTTGAGCGCAATGACCGTGTAGTGCTCCATCCTGAGAAGCTGCCCACGGCGGTTCAGGGCCTGACGCGAGCGGCTGGCCCAAAAATACTCGGCAATCGCGACCAACGTACCCCAGACCAGCCCTGTCATGAAAAGATCGGCGAACATCATCACCGAAGTGATCGCAGCAGCCATCGCTAGACGCAGCGCCATGTAGGCGAGCGATTGCTCCATGAACGCATCGGCATGGTCCGCGGCCGCCTTATCGACCGGCTGGTCCAGCCTGCTTAGGAACGACATTTTACTCAATTCGAGCTTAGCCCCGCACCAAGATCTCCACACACTTCGACGCATCTTCTACGCGCCATTAGTAAACCTACGCTTAGAATTCTGAATTACCAACTCTTCTCTTTGAATGTAGCAGAATTGATCTGAGCCGGATCAGAGCCAGTCACGCAGGACAGCGATCAGCGGGATGTCCGCCGCGGGCATCGGATAGGAGCGGAGCTCGTTTGCGCGCACCCAGGCGGTCCGCTGCCCCTCCCGCGGCTCCACGATACCCTGCCATTTACGACAGGCGTAGAGCGGCATGAGCAGGTGAAAATCCTCGTAAGCATGGCTTGCGAAGCTCAGTGGCGCCAGACAGCTCTCCCAAGTCGAGATGCCAAGCTCTTCGGCAAGCTCCCGGACCAGGCAGGCCTCGGGTGTCTCGCCGGGTTCGACCTTGCCGCCCGGAAACTCCCAGAGGCCCGCCATCGACTTGCCTTCCGGCCTCTGGGCCAGCAAGACCCGGCCGTCCGGGTCAATCAGCGCCGCTGCGGCGACGAGGACAACCTTCACGAGCGGTAATCCGCGTTGATCTCGATATAGCGTTTGGTGAGATCGCAGGTCCAAACCGTGGCCCTGCCCTCTCCGACGCCCACATCTACCGAGATGATGAGCTCGCGCCCCTTCATGTAGGTCGCGCCGTCTTCCTCCCGATATCCGGGCGAGACCCATCCGCTTTCTGCGACCAGAATATCGCCGAACCGGATCGCGAGCCGGTCGCGGTCGGCCGCTTCGCCCGATTTGCCGACCGCCATGACGATCCGGCCCCAATTCGGGTCCTCTCCAGCGATAGCGGTCTTCACGAGCGGCGAGTTGGCGATGGCGAGCCCGATCCGCCGCGCCGCATCATCGCTCTCGGCCCCGGTCACCTTGATCTCGACCTGTTTGGTCGCGCCTTCGCCATCGCGGACGACCTGAAGCGCGAGATCCTTCATCACACCCCGAAGCGCCTCCTCAAAGACGGGCAGACGCGGATCGTCGGGCACCGAAATCGGTGCCATGCCGGCTTGGCCAGTCGCACCCACCAAAAGCGTGTCTGATGTCGAAGTATCACTGTCCACGGTGATCGCGTTGAAGGTGACATGCGTGAGCCCGGACACGGCGGACTGCAAGAGGCCCTGCGAGATCGCGCAATCCGTGAAGACGAAGACCAGCATCGTCGCCATATCCGGCGCAATCATGCCGGAGCCCTTGGCAAACCCGCTGATCGTGACCGGCGCGCCGTCCAACTCGACACGCGCGGTCGCGCCTTTGGCGAAGGTGTCCGTCGTCATGATCGCACGAGCCGCAGCCTCGAAAGCAGTCTCCGAAAGAGCGTCCCGCAGCTCCGCAAGCTTCGCTGTGATCCGGTCGTGGGGAAGCGGCTCGCCGATGACGCCGGTCGAGGCCATGAACATGCGATCTTTCGCGATGTCGAGGGTGGCGCCCGCAGCCTCCATAACCGCGTCGACCGAGGCCATGCCATTGGCCCCTGTGAACGCGTTCGCGTTGCCTGCGTTGACCACGATGCCGATGAGCCCGTCGGGATCACCCGCCATGGCCGCGAGTTTTTCCTGGCACCAGAGAACCGGCGCCGCCCGGGTGCCGGATCGGGTGAAGGTGCCGGCCAGAACCGACCCGTCCACCAACTCGGCCAGCATCACGTCATCCCGCTCCCGGTACTTCACGCCAGCCCGCCCAGCGGCGAGGCGCAGACCGGCTACAGGCAGAAGTTCCGGAAACCGCTCCGGCGCCAGAGGAGAGACCGGCGCGTCGAGACCGAGTTTGCGCTCGAGCGCGGCGATCTCGCCCGTCAGGGCTGACAGGGCCGCCTTCTTCTCCGCCAGTTGCGCCTCAAGCGCCTCTCTGTCTTCATCCCCCATGGCGTCCCCTGCCGGCCTTACTGCTCCAGCAGCGTATCTTCCCGGATCGCATCCGCCGGGACGGCGGGTTCCGCGCGGGTGATATCGGCAGCCTCGGTCACCTCGTTGACCACGTCGCCCTGCGCTGCGGTCGTCAGTTCCTGGATCAGCTCTCCGCCAACTTCCTCGAGCGTCGGCGCCTCGCGGGTGCGCCGCTCATCGAGCTTGATCAGGTGAAATCCGAACGGGCTCTCGACCGGGCCGCTGATCTCTCCGGGACGAAGCGCAAATGCTGCATCGGCAAACGCCGGCACCATGTCGGAGTGGACGAACCAGCCCAGATCGCCGCCACGCTGCGCGGTGCCATCAGTTCCGTGCTCTGCCGCGAGAGCCGCGAAATCTGCGCCACCGTCCAACTGGCTCTTCAGATCTTCGGCCTGTTCCTTGGTCTCCACCAGGATGTGACCGGCGCGAACCTCCTCGGGCTGGACCACGTTAACATAGCGGGCCTCATATTCCGCCTGCACTTTGTCCTCATCGACCCGATCCGAGATCTCACTGCGCAGGTAGGCATCTGCGAGGATCGCCATGACCTGCGTCTCGATCGCCAGCTTGATGTCCTTGCGCTCGTCGAGCCCGGCCTCGCGCGCCGCATCGGCCAGCAGTATCTGGGTCGTGAGCTGCTCGCTCAGGGCCTGCATGAGCACCTCGCCGGGAAGCGCCTGATACTGCTCCGGCACACCCTGGCGCATCGCGATGAGCTGGCCGAGCGTGATCTCCGTCCCATTCACGGTCACGACGACCGTGTCCGCGTCATAGCTTTCGGCCACCGCGGGCGCTTCGGCCTCGGTCTCCGTCTCGGTCGTCTCGGTGTTTTGCGCGGCAAGCGGGCCTGCGAAGGCGGCGATGGCGAGACCGCTCAGAAGCGCGCGGACGGATGGACGGGTCATGGGTTTCTCCTTCTGGGGTGAGGCAGGTTTGTCACCGCCGATCACGCGGCACAACATTGACAGTCTCCTGCCCCCTCAATAGATCAAGCCCGGGCAGTGCCCGCGCATCAGCACGCCAGATCTATGCCCCCGGAAGGGTCCGGGCAAGCACGATCACGGGATTTTTGGACGGGCAGGTCCCCCGTCGCAGAACAAAGGGTCACCATGCTCGGATTAGGCAGCCTGGCCAAGAAAGTCTTTGGCACCACGAATGATCGCAAGGTCAAAGGCGCTCAGAAAACGGTGGAGGCCGTCAACGCGCTCGAAGCGGATTACGAGAAGCTGAGCGACGAGCAGATCCGGGCCAAAACGGATGAATTCAAAGAGCGGTTCGCGAATGGCGAGACGCTCGACGACCTGCTGCCGGAAGCCTTCGCCACGGTGCGCGAGGCGGCGAAACGCGCGCTCGGCCTGCGCCCTTTTGACGTTCAGATCATCGGCGGGCTGGTGCTGCACCAGGGCTCGATCTCGGAGATGAAGACCGGCGAGGGCAAGACGCTGGTCGCCACCATGCCCGTCTACCTGAATGCGCTGACCGGCAAGGGGGTCCACGTCGTCACCGTGAACGACTACCTCGCCCGGCGCGATGCGGACTGGATGGGCAAGGTCTACAACTTCCTCGGCATGTCCGTCGGCGTCGTGGTGCCCCAGCAGGGTGAAGACGAAAAACGCGAGGCTTATCAGGCGGATATCACCTACGGCACCAACAACGAATACGGCTTCGACTATCTGCGCGATAACATGAAGCATTCGGTCGCCGAGATGTACCAGCGCGGCCACCACTTCGCGATTGTGGACGAGGTCGACTCGATCTTGATCGATGAGGCTCGGACGCCCCTGATCATCTCAGGCCCTGTAGAGGATCAGACCGACCTCTACCTCGCCATTGACGATGTCATTCCCGGCGTGTCGGAAGAGCATTTCGAGCTTGACGAGAAGCAGCGCGCGGTGACGCTGACCGACGAGGGGAACGAGTGGGTCGAGAAGCAACTGCAGGATCGTGGCGTCCTGCCCGAAGATCAGTCGATGTACGATCCGGCCTCGGTGACCGTTGTCCATCACGTGAACCAGTCGCTCAGGGCGCATAAGCTGTTCCAGAAGGACAAGGACTACATCGTCAAGAACCGGCAGGTGGTGATTATCGACGAGTTCACCGGCCGAATGATGGAAGGCCGGCGGTTCGGCGACGGGCTGCACCAGGCGATCGAAGCCAAAGAACGGGTCGATATCCAGCCGGAAAACGTGACCATGGCCTCGGTAACGTTCCAGAACTACTTCCGCCTCTATGGCAAACTTGCCGGGATGACAGGCACTGCGCTGACCGAGGCGGAGGAATTCCTCTCGATCTACGGGCTCGATGTGGTCGAGGTGCCAACCAACGTGGCGGTGGCACGGGTCGACGAGGACGATCAGGTCTTCCGCACCGTTGGCGAGAAATACGATGCGATCGTGCGGGCGATCTGCGACGCGCATCTGCGCCAGCAGCCGATCCTGGTGGGCACCACCTCGATCGAGAAGTCCGAGCTGCTCGCCAAGCTTCTCTCCGACAAGAAGATGCTGGCGCTTGCCGCCGGGCGCGGCCTGCGCCGCTTCGTGGCCGCTGAGCTACGCCGGGTCGAGAAAGCAGGCGAGAAAGCTGATCTGAGCGGGCTGAAGGCGGGCTCGGGCGAAGATCTCGAGCGTCAGCTTGTCGATCCGCGTGCGGTCGAGCAACTGATGACCCATGTCGAAGGCTTGCTGTCGAAGCTCAAAGGCGAAGCGAAAGAGATGGCGGAGTATCTGCTGGCCGAGGCCCGCTCGGTCCTGCAATGCATCGCCTCGGGCGGGGTGCCGCATAGCGTGCTGAATGCGCGGTTTCATGAGCAGGAGGCGCAGATTGTTGCGCAGGCGGGGATCCCCGGGGCGGTGACGATCGCGACCAACATGGCCGGGCGCGGGACCGACATCAAACTGGGCGGCAACGCCGAGATGCGGATCGCGACCGAAGCGGATGGCGACGCTGGCAAGATCGCGGCGATCGAGGCGGAAGTCGCTGAATCGAAACAGAAAGTTCTCGAGGCCGGGGGGCTCTGGGTGCTGGCGACGGAGCGCCATGAGAGCCGCCGGATCGACAACCAGCTCCGCGGCCGATCGGGCCGTCAGGGGGACCCTGGGCGCTCGACTTTCTACCTTTCGCTGCAGGATGACCTGATGCGGATCTTCGGATCTGAGCGGATCGATACCATGCTGCAAAAGCTGGGGCTCGAGGAAGGCGAGGCGATCGTCCATTCCTGGGTCAACAAGGCGATCGAGAAGGCGCAGAAGAAGGTCGAGGAGCGCAACTTCGACATCCGCAAGAACATCCTCAAATACGACGATGTGATGAACGACCAGCGCAAGACGATCTTCGAGCAGCGCCGGGAGATCATGGAGGCCGAGGACCTCTCGGAGACGATCGAGGACATGCGCCACGAAGTGATCGACGAGATCGTGAGCGCCCATATGCCCGAGCGTGCCTATGCCGATCAGTGGGATGTCGAGGGCCTCGAAGAAGACGTGCGCAAGTACCTCGGCCACGAATTCCCGATCCAGGATTGGGCCGCGGAGGAAGGTGTCGATGACGGCATCATCCGCGACCGCCTGACCGATCAGACCGATGAGCTGCAGGGTGACAAGGCCGAGAAAATCGGCCCAGAGAATATGCGTGGTCTCGAAAAAAGCGTTCTGTTACAGATCCTTGACCACCACTGGCGCGAGCATCTGATCCAGCTGGAGCACCTGCGCTCTGTCATCGGGTTCCGGGGCTATGCCCAGCGCGACCCACTGAACGAGTACAAGACGGAGGCCTTCACGCTGTTCGAAGCCCTGCTCGCCAACTTGCGCCGCGACGTTACCGGGCAAATGGGCGCGATCCGCCCGCTGACGCCCGAGCAGGTCGAGGAGCGCCAGCGCATGATCGCCGAAATGCAGGCGGAGATGGCCCGCAAACAGGAGGAAGCGGCCGAGAAAGCCGCCCGGATGGCCACGGCGGAGATGGCGCTGATGAGCGATGCGCCGGGCGCCGAGCCGGACCCCGAGAACCCGGCGACCTGGGGCAAGGTGGGTCGCAACGAGCCCTGCCCCTGCGGCTCTGGCAAGAAGTTCAAGCACTGCCATGGCCGGGTGACCTGATCCCGGTCTGAAGCCCCCCTGAACCTCGGATCTTGCGCGATTTCGCGCGACAATTGTCGCGTGGCAAAAAGGTTAACGTTCGTCAGACAAACTGCGATCCTGGATCGGAAAGTTCAGACAAACCGCGATAAGTTTCGAACCGGCCATTTCCGGCCGCCCGAGCGCTTGCCCGCCGTTTGCCCTATTCGGCAGCCGCTTTCTGGAGTTTTGCTGCCTGGATCGCCTCCCAGACCCGAACCGGGGAGTAGGGCGCCTCGAGCCCGTGGACACCGACCCGGGCGAGCGCGTCAATGATCGCCAGACCGCCTGCCGCGATGCCGCCCGCGCAGCCCGCCTCGCCGCAGCCCTTGATGCCGAGCGGGTTGGTCTGGGCCGGGGCCTCGATGAATTCGACATCGAAGCTTGGCACGTCGTCGGCACGGGGGATGGTGTAATCCATGAAGCTGGCGGTCCGGGGCTGGCCGTCCTCGTCCCATTCCATCGCCTCGCCCATGATCTGGCCGAGGCCCTGGACCACGCCACCATGGACCTGACCCGCGACCAGCGCGGGGTTGACCAGCGTGCCGAACTCGTCGGTCACCGTGTAGCGCTCCAAGGTGATTTTGCCGGTTTCGATGTCGATCTCGACCTCGGCGATGTGGCAGCCGTTGGGGAAGGTCGCCGTGGTGGTGTCGACCGCGCCTGCGCCCTGGATATCCGCCTCCTCGGCGAGGGCCGCGAGGCTGATCCGCCGGTCGGTGCCGGCGATGGCGAAACTCGCGGTCTCGGGCGAGAATTCGATATCCTCCTCCGCCGCCTCCAGCCGATCGGAGGCGAGTTCGCGGGCTTTCTCGATGATCTCTTCGGCGGCGAGCAGCAGGACCCGGCTCGCCATCTTGGCCGAGCGCGAACCGCCGGTGCCTCCGCCCGCCTCCAGCATATCGCTGTCGCCGGCGACCAGCTCGATCCGGTCGAGCGGCAGGCCGAGCTGGCTGTGGAGCACCTGGGCCCAGGCGGTCTCGTGCCCCTGCCCGGTGGATTGGGTGCCGATGAAGATGCGCGCGCCGCCTTCCTTGGTCAGCTCGACCCGCGTGCGCTCCAGCGGCTGACCGCCAGTGCGTTCCATGTAATAGGCCATGCCGATGCCGCGGACCCGGCCGTCGCGCTCGCCCACGAAACTGTCCCAGCCGTGGCGCGCGGCGACATCGGCGACGACCGCCTGGGTGTCGAGGCTGTCGAAGGTGAGCCCGCCGGGTGTTGCGTGCGGCAGCATGTCGGGCGTCACCAGGTTGCGCCGCCGGATCTCGGCCCGGTCGATCCCGAGCTTTTGGGCGGCGGCGTCCATCAGCCGCTCGGTGATGTAGATCGTCTCGGGCCGCCCGGCGCCGCGATAGGCATCGGTCGGCGTGCCGTTGATGAAGGCGCCGCGCACCTCGGCATGATGCGCCTTGATCTTGTACATCCCGCCCAGGAGGTTGGCCGAGAAGGCCGTGTGGATCGCGATGCCGACGGTCGAGTAATAGGCGCCGAGGCCCGAGATCGTCTTCATCCGCATCGCCGTGCAGATGCCGTTTGCGTCAAAGGCGCCCTCGACCGTGCCGCGTACGTCGCGGCCCTGGGCGTCGGACAGGAAGCTCTCGGTCCGGTCGCCGACCCATTTGACCGGGCGGCGCAGGTCATGGGTGGCGAGCGCGCAGAGCCCGTATTCCGGGTGGTCCATCAGCTTCATGCCGAAGCCGCCGCCCACATCCTCGACATGGACGCGCACCCGGTCGGGCTCGACGCCGAGGTTCTTGGCGATCTTGGCGCGCATGCCGTGGGCGCCTTGCGTGCCGACCCAGGCCTCCCACCGCGCGCCGTCGTACTGGATGTTGATGCCGCGCGGCTCCATCGAGGCGACCACGACGCGCTGGTTGAGGACCGGGGTGGAGACGATGTGGGCGGCCTCGGCGAAGAGCGCGGCGCAGGCCTCGGCATCGCCGTGCTCCCACCGGTAGCCGAGGTTGCCAGGGGCTGCGTCATGGAGCTGCGGGGCGCCGCCGGAGAGCGCCTCCGCCGGGTCGGTGACGGCGGGCAGATCGTCGATCTCCGCATCGATCAGTTCCAGCGCGTCGAGGGCCTGGGCCTTGGTCTCGGCCACCACGAAGGCGATCGGCTGGCCGACGAAACGCACCCGGTCGGAGGCGAGGTGTGGCATCTTCACCGGCGCGGGCGGCGGCACCATGGGGAAGTCGCAGCTGAGCGGGGTTAGGCGCTCGGCAATGTCCGCATAGGACCATGCGAGAAGGACGCCGGGGGCCTGCCGCGCGGCGCTCAGATCGACGGCTTTGATGGTGCCATGCGAAATGTTACTTCTAAAAACCGCTGCATGAACTTGATTCTCAAGCACAATATCGTCTATATACCGGCCTTCACCGCGCAATAGACGCGGATCTTCGAGCCGGGGGACAGATTGCCCAACGCCAAATTTCATTCTCGGACTCCGTGAGTGGACGATGCACACGGTATTGCCGCAAGCGATCACGTCAAGAGTGGGGTCTGCGCCGCAAATCCGTCACAATTACCAATGTATTTTAAGTTGGCCACAATCAGGTGATTTTGTTTATAAATTGCACTCGGAGGTTGTGGATCGAATCGGGGTGGTAGGACGTGTTTAAAGACGATCAGATGCTGCCATTACTGACCGGCGTGGTGATCATGCTCGGCCTCGGTATTCTTGCGCAGCGTTCTGAGACAGTCATGGAGTGGCTGGGCGAGACGCCGGAGGCGCCGCGCGGGTCGCTGGTGCTGAGAGAGGACTCGGCGGGCGCCGTGCGCGGCCAGCCGGTTCTGATCGATGTGCTCGCCAACGATGTGGGCCTCACGACCCGGGATATCACCAACCTCGCGATCGCGTCGCCGCCGCAATGCGGGGTTGCCAATGTGACCTCGGGCGGAATCGAGTATGTCGCCACCGCCTCCTGCAGTGCGAACCAGGCGCTGTCCTACCGGATCGATGGACGCGACGGGACCGCGTTTGGGATCGTCCGGATCGCGGTTCTGGAGCAGCCCTCGACAGGTCGGGACCGGATGCGGCCGGTGCAGCCCAACCGGGTGGCCGAGGCGCCGCAGCAGACGCTGCCGCCGCCATCGCCGCTGCGCCAGTCCGAGCAGACTGCCGGGCAGAGCGGCGCGGAACACCCGGTGGTGCGCCAGCCGCAACTGGCGCTGAACCAACCAGATCTCGCGACCGGGCGCCCGGCGCAGGCGCCGAACGTGGCGCGCAGCCAGCCGCAGCCCTCGCAGGCACCGTCGCTGAACGCGCCATCCGCGCCCGACAGCGCTTCGGCCAGCAGCGCGCCGGAGACGGCAGGCGCCGCGCCGCGCCAGCCGGGGCAGCTTGCCCTGCAACAACCAGCTCCAGAGCGCACGACCGTCTTGCCCGCCGAGCCGCAAGCGCCACCCCTGGGCGACGAGCAGCCGGACAGGGCACCGCAGCCGGGTCGGATCGCGGCACCAACGCTTGCCGAGAACGCGCCCGGCTATGAGAATTCGGGCGGTTTCGCCTCGTTCAATGCGAGCGAGGCAGACGGCCAGACCCTCGGCCTCGTGGATACCACAATCGCAGACGCGGAGTCCGTTCCCGCGGTGCGCCAGCCGGAACTGACGGTCGCGATGGCGATCCCGGATGCTCCGGTGCCAAGCGATGACGACTCGAATGTCTTACCGAGCGTTCGGGGTGTGTCGGCGCCGAGCACGGAGAGCGCACCGGTCCAGACCCAGATCGCCGCGTTGAACCCGGAACCCAAGATCGAGGCAACCGATCCCCTGCCCCGCGATCCACTGAACACCGAGCGGCTTGCACCGGCTGGCCTTGGCACCACAGCGACGCGCGACACGGGGTTTGCGAGCCCGGGCGGGCTCAGACCGAGCGGCGGGGCAAGCGAGGTTGCCTCGCTCGGCACAGCACCAGAGGCAGGCCCGGCGGCGACCGACCCGGTCGGCGAGGTCGACTTCAATGCGCGGGTGACACTCACCGCGCCGCAGACGAACGCCCCGGAGGCGCCGCGCGTCGAGGAGAGCAGCGATACGGATGCAGCGGTCGCGGCGCTCGGCAGTGCCGATCAACCGATCGCGGGGGCCGCGATTGGCGGCCTGAACCCGCA
This sequence comes from Pseudomonadota bacterium, assembly GCA_039180675.1. Classification (GTDB taxonomy): domain Bacteria; phylum Pseudomonadota; class Alphaproteobacteria; order Rhodobacterales; family Rhodobacteraceae; genus Thermohalobaculum. The sequence goes on from JBCDDC010000022.1 coordinate 53,646, forward strand.
GGATCAGGCGGGAGCAACCCCAGCCGCGCCGCCCCAGCCGGAAGCCGCGGCTGAGGAGGAGGTGGCGGTGCTCTCGCCTCAGACAGAGCCGGAGCCCGAGGTAACCGCGCCTGAGACCGATCCGGAAGAGCGCCGTGGCGGCGGTTTCCTGGGCGGTCTCTCAGCGCTATTCTCAGGCTCCAGCGACGAACCCGACGCAGAGGCGGAGAGCCCGGCGGCACCAGCTGAACCTGCCGAGACCACGCCTGAGCCTGCCGCGCCGGAGACGGCTCAGGAAGAAGACAATATCGAAGTGGCGGCCCTGCCGCAGGCGAACACCGCCTGTGTGGCGCAGCCCGCGCTCGGGATTTCCATGCAGCCTGCGGCGCGGACCGTGATCTCGATCGAGGCGCCGTGCTCGGCCGGTGGCACAGCGGAGCTCAGCTATAGCGGGCTCAGCCTGGCGGTGCCGCTGGATCAGGCCGGTGTCGGCGAGATCACGGCGCTGGGCCTCGAGCCCTCGGCCAAGGCGAAAATGCGCTTCCCCGATGGTGAGGCGGTCGAGTTCGATCTCCAGTTCTCGGGCATGAACCGGGTCATGCGCGCGGCCCTGACATGGGATATGCCGGTGACACTCGCGCTCCACGCCATCGAGTTCGGCGGGCGGCCCAACACGGCCGATGACGCCAACCCCGGCAACCCCCGCAGCTATGGCGATGTGCGCCGGAGCGGCGGCGGTTTCGTGACGACCTTCGAGCCTGTCGGCGGTGTCGGCGAGCATGTTCAGTTCTACACGCATTTCATACGCAGCAACGGGCGCGCGGGCGTGGTGGACCTGATGATCGATTTTATCTCGCGTGATCGCGAGCAAGTGGCCGAGACCTGTGGTGCAGGCTCCTTGGCAAGACCAAGCTTCAAGTTGTTCAAATCCGACCGCGGTGTGGTCGATCGTCCCCTGGCAGCCAGCCTTGGGAGCGTTGCGTGTGAAAACGTGGACACAAGTGGTGCCGCGTTGGCCAAGAATCTTGTTGGTACAATCGTAATCGCGCCCTGAGAAATTCGGGCTGGGAGACTAGGGGGCTTTCAATGAGCATGAGACCCATTGCGATCGGACTTATGGCGGCGCTGCTGGGCAGCACGGCCGTGTCCGCGCAGACAGGCAACACGGTGGTGTTGAAATCCTTTGACGGGTTCACGCAGCTACGCGGCGAAATCGAGAGCTTTGACGGGCGGACCTTCTCGATCCGGACCGGATTGGGCGTGATCCAGGTCGACGCGCTTCAGGTTCAGTGCGAGGGCGAGGCCTGCCCGCAGGATCTGTTGTTCGGGGCGGAGTTCGGGGTCTTCGGCTCCAACACCATCGGCGCCTCTCTGATGCCTGCGCTGATCCAGGGCTATGCCGACAAGCTGGATGCCGATCTGGTTCAGGAGCTCTCGGCCGTCGAGAACGAGCGGGTGATGCGCATCATCCACGAGACCGGCGAGGAGATGGCCGCGATCGACCTGCGCGCCCATGGCTCGGGCACCTCCTATTCGGGGCTCGAAGCCGGACAGGCGACAATCGGGATGTCGTCACGCCAGATGAAGGACGACGAGGCGCAGTTGCTTGCGAGCCTCGGCAATGGCGATCTGCGCGGAACCGACTACGAGCACATCCTGGCGCTGGACGGTCTGATCATCGTGACCCATCAGAGCAATCCGCTGAGTTCGATCGATTTCGAGGAGCTGCCCTTTGTCTTCTCGGGCGAGATCACGAACTGGTCGGAGCTTGGGGGCCCGGATCAGCCGATCGTCGTCTACTCGCATCAGGAGAACACGGGCACCTACGATACGTTCGCGAGCCTGGTGATGGACCCGGTCGGCGAGATCACGAGCCCGACGGTGGAGCGGTTCGTCTCGAACGCGGAGCTGTCGGACAAGGTCGCCCGGACGCCCGGCGCGATCGGGTTCACAGGTGCTGCGTTCGCCCGTTCGGCCAAGGTACTGGGCCTGCGCCAGGAATGCGGCCTGGTGTCGGAGCCGTCGACCTTTGCGATGAAGACCGAGGAGTATCCGCTGTCGCGGCGCCTCTACCTCTATTCGCTGCCCGACGGGGCGCCGGCGCATTCGCGCCAGTTGCTGGATTTCGCGCTCTCGGATGAGGCGCAGGGGATCGTCGAGGACACGGGCTTCGTCTCACTGGCTGAAGAGCGGGTCTCGATGGCCGGTCAGGGCGCGCGTCTGGTCCATGCGATCGTGGGCGAGGACGAGGTGTCCCTGCCCGCGATGCGGGAGCTTCTGACCGAGCTGCGCGATGCGGAGCGGCTGTCGGTCACGTTCCGGTTCAACCAGGGGTCCTCGGACCTCGACGCGCGTTCGTCGCAGGATGCGATCCGGCTCGCCAATGATCTGGTCGAGGGCAAGTTCGCGGGCCAGGAGGTTCTGCTGGTGGGCTTCACCGACTCGATCGGGCAAGCGGATCTGAACCGCGGCCTGTCGCTGCGCCGGGCGAACGAGGTGCTGGCCCAGCTTGGCCGGATCATGGGGCCGACGACGCTGTCGGAGTTGCCGGTCTCGGCGCTGGGCTTTGGCGAGATCGCGCCTGTCGGCTGCAACACGTCGTTTGCCGGGCGCCGGAACAACCGCCGGGTCGAGGTCTGGGTGCGCGATCTGGACGAGAGCTGACGCCCGCCGCCTTGCGCGTCCTCGGGCGATCTGCAACAACCAAACGGCCGGGTGCATCCCCGGCCGTTTCTTTTTCTGACGAGGAGCCCCTCCCATGACCAAGGATGTCGTCATTCTGGATGGCGCGAGAACAGCGATCGGCACGTTCGGCGGCGCCTTTGCCTCGGTGCCCCCCAGCCAGACAGCGGCGCATGTCGCCAGGGAGGCGATGAGCCGCGCAGGGGTTGAAGGCGGGCAGATCGGCCATGTCGTCTTTGGCCATGTGATCAACACCGAGCCGCGCGATGCCTATCTGAGCCGGGTCGCGGCGATCGATGCGGGCATCCCGGACACGACGCCCGCGATGAACGTGAACCGGCTCTGCGGCTCGGGCGCACAGGCGGTCGTCTCGGCCGCGCAGGCGGTAATGCTGGGCGATGCGGATTACGCGCTCGCCGGCGGGGCCGAGCATATGACCCGCGCACCGCACGGGATGCAGAATGCCCGTTTCGGCACGAAGATGGGCGACGTGAAGATGCTCGACTTCATGATCGGCGCGCTCAACTGCCCGTTCGGCACCGGCCATATGGGCGTGACGGCGGAGAATGTGGCGGCCGAGCACGACATCAGCCGCGAGGCTCAGGACGCTTTCGCGCTCGAGAGCCAGAAGCGCGCGGGCCGCGCCATCGAGGAAGGCAGGTTCAAGGGCCAGATCGCGCCCTACACGATCCAGAGCCGCAAGGGCGATATCGTGATCGACACGGATGAGCACCCGAAACCGGCCACGACCGCAGAGGATCTCGCGGGCCTGCGCGCCGTGTTCCAGAAGGACGGCACGGTGACGGCGGGCAATGCCTCCGGCATCAACGATGGTGCCGCGGCGCTGGTGATGGCGAGCGCGGATGCGGCCGAGAAGGCCGGGCTGAAGCCGCGCGCGCGGATCCTCGGCTATGCCCATGCGGGTGTGAGGCCCGAAGTCATGGGCATCGGCCCGATCCCGGCGGTGACCAAACTGATGGAGCGCACCGGGCTGTCGGCGGACGATTTCGACGTGATCGAGTCAAACGAGGCCTTCGCCGCGCAAGCCTGCGCGGTGTCCAAGGCGCTGGGTTTCGATGGCGAGAAGGTCAACCCGAACGGCGGGGCCATCGCGCTCGGCCACCCGGTCGGCGCGACCGGGGCGATCATCACCCTGAAATGCCTGGCGGAATTGGACCGGATCGGCGGCTCCAAGGGGCTGGTGACCATGTGTATCGGCGGTGGTCAGGGCATCGCCATCGCGCTGGAACGCCTGAACTGATGGGGGTCATCGTTGGGGGGCATGTGCTCTTCGCACCCGGAGAGATCGACCGGCTGCGCCCGCATATGGATGAGGTGATCGCGGCGACCCGGGCGGAGCCGGGTTGTCTGCATTATTCCTATGCGCGGCAGCTAGAGAACCCTGACCGGATCATCATCTTCGAGCATTGGGAAGACGGCGAGGCCCTACGCGCCCATTTCAGGACGCCGCATATGGCGGTCTGGTACGGGCATCTATCAGAAGCCAATGTGATCGAGCGCAACGTGCAGGTCTTCCCGTTCGACGCGCCGAAGCAGCTTCGCGACTATCGCGAGGACTAGAGCAGGATCATCTCAGCCTGAAAGACGCGGAGTCCCGAGCCCCAGGCACTAGGTCTCGGACTCCTTTTCCGCCATCTGCTCCCGGCGTTTCGCCTCGTCCTGCTCCTCCTGGCGGCGGTTACGCTCGCGGCGCGGGAAGAGGATGGCCTTGCCCGCCTTGACCTCATCCGCGGTGTAGTGCACCCGGTCGATCCGGTGGCGCTTTTCCTTGTCCTTGTAGAGCGTCAGGATATCGCCCCGGTTCCCGATCCTGAGCTTGCCGAGCGCCTCGCCCTGGATGCGTTTGGCCTGGCCGGGCTGGATGGTGCCCGAGAGCTGGGTCTCGAAGATCGAGTTGTCGGTCAGGATCCAGCCGTCGATCTTCACCGCCTTGGGCTCGAGGTTCAGGAGCGAGACCCACTCCCGCCCCTTGTCGCTGCCGCTCGGGTCCGGGAGGGCGCCGACGATGAAGACGTCGCAGTCATCGTCATCGATGATCGTGCGCTCCTGCCCCGCCCTGACGAGATCGGCGGGGCGGTCGACGGGGATGTTCTCGGGCAGGTCAACCTTGTCGATGCCGAGGCGCTTGCGCTCCGCCTCGCTGGCGGCCGTGTCGTAGTAGAAGAGCGGGTTTTTCTCGGCGACATCCTCGTCGAAGATCAGCCCGGTCAGGTGCTCGATCTCGGCGACGGTGGTCTGGTAGGTCTGGAGATTGACCATCCGCCGGCCGCGCCAGTCGGCCATCGCCTTCTCGTCCTGCGGGACGTTGAAGGCGCGGACCTCCAGCGCATCGGCCTTGTTCATGAAGCAGACGATCTTGAAGAACGCCGCCGGGACCTGGGCGGGATCGCGGTCCTGCGGCCGGACCCAGAGCGGGTCTTCGCCATAGATTGGCCCTGAGAAGACCGAGACCTTGTCGTCGCGGGTGAGGTCGAGGTCGAGCACCCAATCCTCCAGCCCCAGCCATTCGTCCTGATTGAAGCTGTCGAGCTGCAGGCAGGCGTTGGTATAGAACATCGTGCTGTCGGACGCTGCCTTGGCTGCCCGCGCGCTGTCGCCATGGGCGGCGGCGGCCCGCCGGGCCATATGGCCGCGGTCCCAGCGGTTCTTGCGGTAATAGGCGTTGTCGAGCTGGTTCTCCTCACCCACCAGATCGTCGATGTTCCAGCCGCTGCGGCGCACGGCGAAGCGCCGCCCCTCGGCCTTGTCGATGTTGAGCGCGGCGAAGATCGGCGCGCGGTGCTCGCGATGCATGGCGAGGGAGTAGTTGATGTAGTGGCGGTACTGGAGATCCCGGCTGACGCCGAGGGGCAGCACCTTGCTTTCCAGCCGCATCGAGAACCGCGGCAGATCGATCACGGCGCCCAGAAAATCCCTCCGGTACCCCTCGGGTCCGCGCATATCGCCATCGGGCATCACCACCTCCATCACTGTAGAACCCCCGGGGTGCGGCTAGGACCGCGCCCCGGGGACAGGATACAGGAGAGCGGCGCCGATACCGTGAGAATTGTCACCCAGGAGCCGCAAAACCGTGAGTTGTGGTCGGATCAGCCGGGCGGTTTCGGGGCGAGCGAGACCGGGTAGTAGGCGCCGATCAGCTCCAGATAGGTGTCGTGGCTGTGCTGGAAGCCGACCTGTGCGAGGTAATCGTCGCCCTTCTTCGGGTCGGGGATGCCGGTCACCGGATGGGCCGTGCCCGCCTGCTGCCACCTGGTCATGTGCAGGTCGGCGATCGCCTTCATGGCGATGTTGGAGCCGTCGATCAGGGCGTGGAGGTCGACATCGATCCCGTCGATCTTGACCCATTGGGGCACCGTGGTCGGCACCGCCTGGGGGATGATGTCGCCGAGGCGGTTATAAGCGAAGGGCACGATGTCGTGCGGGTTGGCGACGTAGAAGCAGGGGAACGTCCGATCGACCCAGCCAGCGAATTCGGTGTCGCCCGAGGTCGGCGGCGCGAAGCCGTAGGAGATCACCTGCACCGGCGCCGGCCATTTGCCGCGTTTGGCGTGGAGCCAGGCGGCCATGATCGGCGCGAGGCCCGCGCCCTGGCTGTGGCCGGTGACGTAGAGCGTGACCGGGTCGGGCCTGGCGCAGATGCCATCGAAGAACGCCTCGAAGCCCTGCCCGCCCGGGTCCTTCGCAGTTTGTTCGAGGTGCTGGATCGCCTCGGCGAACTTGTCCGAGACCAGCGTGGTCTCGCCCGTGTAGGTGGCGTAATCGCTCATGCCGGTCGGCACGTCCTCGAGCCAGCTCTTGATGCTCGACGGCTCTGTCCCGCGGATCGCGACAGCGTAGGTGCCAGTGCCCTTTTGCCGGACCACGAACATCATGTTGTCGTCGTAGTCGGAATAGCCCGGCCCCCAGACCAGGTCCCACACCCCCTTGGTCGAATACTGCTTGTGCGCGAGGTTATGGGCGATGTCTTCGGCCCGGGGCGTGGCCGATTTGCCTGGCCCGTAGGTATAGGCGATCGAGGCGAGCGTCATCATCTGCTGCGCGATCATGTTGTTGTAGGACTCGGTCATGAAAACCTCTTTAGAACAAGGATTTAATCGTCTTATATCTTCCGGATCGCCTTTCTGATGGGATCGGTCACCGTTTCCATCGGCATGTGCGAGTCTAAGATACTGATAGTGAGAGCGTACCGGAACTGGGCCAAGGCTGCTCCTCACCGGCCGCCGGCAGCGTGAAGAGTTCGACGGAAACCATCCCTTCGCGCAGATCGGAGTGGCCCGCGGAGATCCACTCTGCAGAAGCCAGTTCGACAAAGGCGCTATCCGCGAGGACCGGAACGCCGAGGTGCTTGGTCGCCGCCTCGATCCTGTGAAGCTGATTGACCTCGCGCCCGATGCTGGAGAAGGCAAGCCGGCTCGGCACGCCGATATTGCCGAACATCACCTCACCGACAGAAAGGCCAATGCCGAAATCGAGCCGCTCACCATCCGGCAGGATGCATTCCGCCGCCTGGAGCCTGCGCAACAAAGCTTCTTGCACCGCCTTTTCGGCGCCGAGTGCCGCCTCCCGCGGGCAGTCCTCGCTGATTGGGAAGATCGCGAGCACGCCGTCACCGATGAAATTCAAGATCTCACCGCCATTGTCGATCACCGGCTGGGCGGTGCATTCGAAATAGCGATTGAGCAGAGCGAGATAGTCATCCGGTGCCATCTGTTCGGACAGGCGTGTGGAACCGCGCAGGTCGGAGAACCAAAGAACGGCCGGGATGCGGCGCCCGTCACCGCGGCGGATGTCGCCTTCGAGGACCCGCGCACCGGCGGTGGGGCCGAGATAGGCATCGGCAATATTGGCCATCACGCGTTTCTGGATCGATGCGTGACACGCAACGGCGAATACCTGCTGGATGCGGCTGAGACCGTCGAAATCATTCGATGAGAACCCGCTTTCGCGCTTGGTCGACCAGGTTGCCATGATGCCGGTGCTGCCGCCGGCGAAATGTTCCGCCTCGGCTATGCGAAACCGGGTCGCTGTCAGCAGGTAGTCTGTATACCCCTCGTCGCGCAGGTCCTCGAGGATATCGAAGTCGAGCCGCGCCTCAGGACCGCTTAGGCGCCGGCGCAGCTTGGTCAGGTTCTTCTTATGGACATGATAGAAGGGGCTCTTCAGGAAAAGATCAGACTGCGTGCCGAGATCATCGTGCTCGAACTGCATCAGCTTCACACCCTCGTCCGGCTTCCAGACCGCCTGCTCGGCGCGAAACAGCGGGTGCAGTGTCGGCCAGGAGACAGCTGCCCTGTCTATCGGGATACCCAGGGCGTGGAGACGCTGGCAAAGCAACCGGAAAAGTGTGGCAATCTCCGGGTCAGCGAGCGCTTTGCCGATCAACCACTGCTCTACCTCGGAAATGAGCGCGCCGTGAGCCATAGCGGGAAAATAGCCACCTATCGGCAGGGAGGCCAGTCCTAGGACGACCCGCTTCCGAGGAATCTGGCCGCCATCTCCTCGCGTGCCTCATCGGTGATCTTGGCGAAGAGGTTCTCGGGCACGGCAAAGGGGTGGCCAACCGGCAGCGTATTGAAGGTCTTGATCGGGTCGGTCGGCCAGGCGAGCGCGTGGTCCTCGATCCCGAGCGCGTTGAGCATCGTGTCAGAGGCGTCCGGGATGAACGGGCGCGACAGGATCGCGTAGAGCCGGATCAGGTTGAGCGAGAAGCGGATGATCGCTGCGGCGCGCGCCTCGTCTTCCTTGATCACGGCCCAGGGGGCGGTCTCCTGCAGGTATTCGTTGCCGACGACCCAGATGGCGCGCAGCTCGGCCGCGGCCTTGCGGAACTCGACCGCCTCCCAATGGGCCTCGAGCGCGCGGATGCGGGCGGCGATGTCGGCGATCACCTCCTGCTCGGGGACTTCGTAGTTGCCGCCCTCCGGCACCTCTTCGCCGAATTTCGACCGGCAGAACTTGGTGACGCGGGAGACGAAATTGCCGAGCACATCGGCGAGGTCCTTGTTGACGCCCGCCTGGAACCCCTCCCAGGTGAAATCGCTGTCGGAGGTCTCGGGCGCATTGGCGAGCAACCACCAGCGCCAGTAATCAGGCGGCAGGATCTCCAGCGCCTGATCCATGAAGACCCCCCTGCCCTGGGAGGTGGAGAATTTGCCCCCCTCATAGGTCAGCCAGTTGGTCCCCTTGATGAAGTCGACCAGTTTCCAGGGCTCGCCGCTGCCCATCAGGGTCGCCGGGAATGACAGCGTGTGGAAGGGCACGTTGTCCTTGCCCATAAACTGGACGTAGCGCACGTCGTGGGCACCCCCGTCCTCGCGCCACCAGCGCCGCCATGCGGCATCGTCGAGCCCGTTCGCGTCGGCCCATTCGGCGGTGGCGGCAATGTATTCGATCGGGGCGTCGAACCAGACGTAGAAGACCTTGCCCTCCATGCCGGGCCAGTCCTCGTCGCCGCGCTTGACCGGGATGCCCCAGTCGAGATCGCGGGTGATGCCCCGGTCCTGCAGCCCGTCACCGTCGTTCAGCCATTTCTTGGCGATCGAGGTGGTCAGGATCGGCCAGTCGGTCTTGCTATCGATCCAGGTCGAAATCTGCGAGCGCATGGCCGATTGGCGCAGATAGAGATGCTTGGTCTCGCGCACTTCCAGATCGGTCGAGCCTGAGATGGCCGAGCGCGGGTCGATCAGATCGGTCGGCTCGAGCTGCTTCGTACAGTTCTCGCACTGGTCGCCGCGGGCACGCTCATAGCCGCAATTCGGGCAGGTACCCTGGATGTAGCGGTCGGGCAGATAACGGCCATCGGCGTTGGAATAGACCTGCTTCTCCATCACCTCACGGATCAGGCCGGCCTCCGCCAGCTTTCCCGCGAAATGCTGGGTCAGCCTGTGGTTCCGGTCCGAGGAGGAGCGGCCGAAATAGTCAAAGCTGAGGCGGAACCCCTCGCCCAGATCGCGCTGGATCTGCCAGTACTTGGCGCAGTATTCGGCGACCGGCAGACCCTCCTCCGCCGCCGCAAGCTCGGCCGGCGTGCCATGCTCGTCGGTCGCGCAGATCAGCATCACCTCGTGGCCCCGCGCGCGGCAATAGCGGGCATAGGCATCCGAGGGCAGCATGCTGCCGACCAGATTGCCGAGGTGCTTGACGCCGTTGATATAGGGCAGCGCCGAGGTGATCAGGATGCGGGCCATCGGGGTCTCCTTGTGCCCAAGGGGTTTTATCGCCGGGGGTCGGCGAGGCAAGGCCTTTCTGGGCGCGGGTTTCACAGCTGGCGTCCCCTCCCCCCTTTGCGGGGGAGGGTCAGGGTGGGGGGACGCGCGCCCAGGGCGCGCCAGCCAGAGGTGTATGCGCGCGCGCCCCGCGCGCATGCCGCTTGGCTCGCCCTGGTCTGAACCGGCCGTGGCGAGAGAGCGCTTGCAGCGCGGTCCAGATCCGTGTGGAGTGCGGAGCGGAGCGTTCCGGAGACCGCGCGCATGACCCGTTTCGACAAGCCCTTCACCCAGCAGGAGCCGATCCCCGAGGCGGCCATCGCGCGGGTCACCGAAATCCTGCGGAGCGGGCGCCTGCACCGCTACAACATCGTCGCGGGCGAGGTGCCCGAGGTCAGCCTTTTGGAGCAGGAATACGCCGCCTATCAGGGCGCGAAGTTCTGCCTGGCCGTCACCTCCGGCGGCCAGGCCATGCAGATCGCGTTGCGCGCGACCGGGGTGACGCCGGGCACGAAGGTTCTGGCCAATGCCTACACGCTCGCGCCCGTCCCCGGCGCGCTGCATGCGACGGGGGCGGAGGTGATCCTGGTCGAGATCGACGCGAACTGGCACACCGATATCGCCGATCTGCGCGCCAAGGCCGCGGCCTCGGGCGCGACGCATCTGATGCTCTCCCACATGCGCGGGCATATCTGCGACATGGACGCGGTGATGGAGGTGGTGCGGGAGTTCGACCTCACCCTGATCGAGGATTGCGCGCACACGATGGGCGCGCGGTGGAAGGGCACGCGCTCGGGCAATTTCGGCCATGTCGCCTGTTTCTCCACCCAAACCTACAAACACATGAACTCGGGCGAAGGCGGGTTCCTCACCACCGATGACCCGGAGATCGCGGCGCGCGCGACCGTGGGCTCGGGCTCCTACATGCTCTATGGCAGCCACGGCGCGATCCCTGAGGAGGAGGTGTTCGAGCGCCTGAAGCTCCACGCCCCGAACTGCTCGGCCCGGATGGACAATGTCCGCGCGGCGATCCTGCGCGCGCAGCTCCCAATGCTGGACGAGAACATCCGGCGCTGGAACGAGCGCTATCAGGTCCTCGCGCAGGGCTTCGCGGCAATCGACGGGATCCGGGTGCCGGAGCGGGCGCAGCACGAGGCCTATGTCGGCTCCTCCTTCCAGTTCCAGACAGAGGCGCTCGGTGCCACGCGCACGCCCGCCTTCGTCGAAGCCTGCGCCGCGCGCGGGGTCGATGTGAAATGGTTCGGCGCGGAACGTCCGCAGGCCTTCACCAGCCGCTACGACAGCTGGAAGTACCTGGGAGAGCAGCCCGAGCTGCCGCGAACGAAAGAGGTCCTATCGACCACCTGCGACATCCGCGTCCCCCTGACCTTCGACCCTGAGGACTGCGCAGCAATCGTCGATATCGCGGCAGAGGCACACCGGGCGGTGAGCGCCTAGCCTGCTGCGAGGTCCAGTTATTTAGATCGGTAGCAGTCAAGCCCGGAATGAAGCCACAAGCAGAGCGTCTTCAAAGAACCTATCTGAAACGAGCGCTGCGGCGCATCAAACGGCCGCTTGCGCGTCTAGCGTTCGGCTTGATACCTACGAACGTTGGGATTTCACTGTTGATCGAAGTCAGTGCACACAGAAAACAAGCGCCGGTTAATGCGAGATGACCAATGAAATGGAGAAATCTTCTTGGTAATCGGCCTGACCCACGGGCAGAGAAGATGATGCGGGAAGCATCCACTCTCGGGCGTCGTGCCTTCTTGCAGCAGCAACTGATTGCGACTGCACCTCTTTCTGGTGATCATGGCGCTGAAGAAATTCTCGATAATCCGCAGGATATGCTCACGATTGAACTAGCGTTCTTGTGGGGTTGGTTTGTTGCTTTTGCAGAGGACCAGGGCGAATGGCCAACATCGCCAGAACAACGGGCCACTTTGCACATCATTCAGTACTGCATGGACCACCATGGCATGAATCTCGATCAAGCTCGTGCGGAAGGCGCGGATGTGGATCGAATGTGGAATCAAGCAGAGCCACTATTTGACGCGATTGAGAGGCGGGGCCGCGAAGCATACCAAGAGCCATCCCGCGCCGTCCTCGCCCAAGTCATCGCATCCATTGCGGACTCTCGGCGCGAGGCAAGGTAAGCTCGGCTCTAGAGCGTCTAGCTACACTTGAACTGATACCTGAGTGAGCGCCGCTAACTTTTGCTTTGTTCGCATCATGCAAATTCGCGCGTTCCGATCCGCCAACCTCTAGCCAGCCAGCACGCGCCAGACGAGGCCTGCGCCGGAGGCTAGGAGGAGGCCTGTCACGACTTTGCGGAACGTGGCCGGGTTGGCGAGGCCGAAGGCGAGGTTGCCGATGATCGCGCCGACGATCGAGGCGGGGATCACCACCATCAGGGCGCGCAGGACATCCACGGTCATCAGGCCGCCGATCCACATCACGATGCCCGCGAAGCCGAGCATCAGGAGGTTGTAGGTCTGCAGCGTCGAGCGGCTCTCATCCGGCGAGGCGTCCGAGAGCTGGAGCCAGACCATGGGCAGAACGCCCGAGAGCCCGGCGAGCCCGCCGAGGACACCTCCGATGCCGCCGATCCCCGCATCCCCAAGGCGCGATCTGAGCCGCATCCCCAAAGGCTTCAGCAAGCCGGAGAAACTTGCGAGCCCGTAGGCCACCAGGATCACACCGACCACGATGCGCAGCGCATCGGGCGGCAGGACCGCGAGCAGGCCGACCCCGATGGGCACGCCCGCAGCCCCGGTCAGCAGAAAGGGAAGGGCCGGGCGCCATGCGCTCCAGGTGCGGGAGACGGCGATGGTCACCAGATGCGCCACGACCGAGCCCGCGACGATCAGGGGCGGGACCATGATCGGCGGGAGCACGTGGAAATAGAGGCCAGAGGCCATCAGCGCGGTGCCGAACCCGGCGAACCCCGCGACAAAGGCCGCGAGCCCCCCGCCCGCGACCAGGAACCCGATGGTGGTGGCATCCAGGATCACAGGTTCTTGCCCAACTCGATCTCGTAGGGCTGATAGCCGAGCCGCTCATAGAGCCGGATCGCCCGCTCGTTGCTGACGATTGCCGCGATATGCATGCGCCGGATGCCGGCGGCGCGGAAGCGCCGCTCCGCCTCCTGCACCAGGGCGGTGGCGACGCCTGCACTGCGGAATTCCGGCTCGACCCAGAGATCCGAGAGCTGCCCGATCAGCCGGTGCTCTTCCGGCACCATGAAGCCGTGCACGGTCGCGACGCCGAAAAGCGCCCATCCGGCCGGGACACCGCCGATCTCGGCGATCACGTTACCGCCTGCGTAATGCTCATTGATCCAGGTCTCGAGTGCTTCGAGATGTTTGACGGCCATGTCGGGCCCGGGGATGCGGTTCGGTTCGCTCTCACGTTCGAAATCCTGAAGGGCCGCGAGAAACCGCCAGAGGGTCTCGCGATCTTCAGGCGTTGCGTCGCGGAGCCGGATCTCAGTCATCGACGGCCTGCATGAGGCCAGCGAGCGCGCGGGTCTCCATCCCCGGTGTGCCGCCCGCAGCGATGACGGCGGCGGCCCCACTCCGCGCCTCGGCGGAGCGGTTCTGGTTCAGCTTGAAGGTGCTCTCCACCCCCGCGATGCTCATGGAGACGGGCAGGATCTGGCGCATCATCTTGTCCATGACACCTGGCGTCATCTTGTGATGCGTCCAGACGGGTTTCGGCAGCTCGGTCTCGAAGCGTTCGGAGAGGCGTTCGAGGTGGGAGAGGAGGGTGTCCGGGTCGGCAAGCCTCAACTCTCCGGTCAGGTGGACCGCGATGTAATTCCAGGTCGGCACTTTGTCCTCCTCGCCATACCAGTCGGGCGAGACGTAGGCGTCGGGCCCGGAGACGATCAGCTTGGTCTGCAATGCCCCGTCCCGCAACGCCCGGGCGAGCGGGTTGGAGCGGACCAGATGCGCCTCGATCCCGCCCGCGCCGAAGATGAACGGCACGTGGGCCGCCAGCACCTCGCCCCCGACCGCCGAGGTCAGGATGCCAAACCCCCGCCCCTCGGCAAAGGTGAGGGCCGTGTCGATTTCGGTCCGGCGGAATGCTGGGTTCGGATGCATGAGCGACCTCGCATGGACAATGTGCCCACCTGCGCCCTGCCACGACGGTTCGTCAAGGGCCAGAGGGCGCGGAAGCGAGGCTGATCGCCAGGAGTTCCGTACTGTGGACGATTTCGATGCGGACGTCGTCGCCCGCGGCGATATCGAGTGTGGTTCCGAAGGGGTGGAATTTGTTGCCCCAGCTCGATCCCGGATCGTCGCTGGAGAGCACGGTTCCGCAGGGAAAGCGCAGGCCGATCCATTGCTCGATGCCAGCGGCGGTGCCTGCATTGGTTGCTGTGAGCGTCATCTCGCGGCCGCTCTCCATTGCGAGCTTGTCTTCGAGCAGGTCGAAGGAGAGGAGGTCTTGCGGGGTCGAGAGGCGGGAGCCGCCGGCCTGACCCTCGATTATCGGGGCACCCGCTTCGATCTGGTGGAGGGGCGAGAGGTCGAAGCCCATGACCTGCGCCCGGTCGGGGCCGAACTTCGTCAGATCGCCGGAGAGCGCGCCCTCGATCCAGAGCCGCTCCGGCAGGAGCAATGCGTCCGGGGTGAGAAGTTCGCGGCGCGCGTGGGCGATGCTGGGCAGCACGCCCTCATCGAGCAGATCGGCGGACAGGATCTCATGGATCAGAAGATCGGCGAGGCGGGGCAGGTCCTCACCGATCTTGACGGCCGAGGAGTGCCGGTGGAGCACCGTGACCCGGTCCGCGAGCCCGTTTCGGGCGACGCATTCCCGGGCGATCTTCGCCATGATCGGATTGCCCTCGATCGTGTAGACATGCGCTGCTCCCGCGCGGGCTGCCATCATTGCGAGAAGACCGGTGCCCGCACCGATCTCGAGCACCAGCATGCCGGGCTTGACCGACGCCTCGATCGCACGCCGATACGCGGTGTTCCGGCCATGGTCGTGGACGATGTTCCAGTGCCAGTTAGGCACCAGTGAATAGAGCAGCGGGTCGGTCTCCGCCCAGACCACGCGATCGCGCGGAAAGAGCTGCCGAAGCTCGGCGGCGGCCTGCGCACGGGCCACCAGGGAGACACTGCGAGGCGCCTCGATCAAAAGCCGTGCGAGCGTGCGGCCCGATTTGTCCTGAATCAGGGCAGCGTCGGCTTGGTCGCGGAGATCTGGCGGGAAGTTCAGACTGTCGAGATCGATATGCATGATGGGAACTCGTGGCGTATGAGGGCTGGAGGCGTCAGGCGCCGAGCCGAGTGAGGTGGTCGGGTGGCGTCAGGCATATTTGAGAAAGCCCATGACCTCGCCGTGGTCCGCCCGCACCCGGTCGACCACATGGCCGGGCAGCACGTCCTGCCACTGGTTCTTCTTGCCGGAGCGGAAGAAGCGCGCCTGAACCTCGGAGCGTTCGCCGAAGCCCTGCTCGGCCTCCTGCCGGCTGAGGGTCTCGAAACCGCTCGCGTCGATGGCCTTCGCAAGCCGGGCCTTGTCGAGCGGCGCGCCCATGACCTCGAGCGCGGAGGCGAAGCTCTTCTCCGGGTGGTCCAGCATGTCCTCGTAGCGCAGGATGCGGGTCGAGATGCCCTGCCCGCCCAGCCAGGATTTCACATGGGTGGACCAGGAGCCGAGGAAATGCAGCGTCTGCCGGTCGGACCCGGGCGAGACGTTGCGCGGGTCGGCGATGTTGGAGGCCGCCTGCTCGAACCCGTGGCCCATGTGATCTGCGTAGGAGATCAGCATGTCGAGCGGGTTGCGCACCAGATAGACCGCGGCCTTGCTGAGCGCGACTGGGATGACCTCCACCCCCGCCACTTCGCCCCGCGCGTTGTGGGTTTTCACGAGGGTCGGCTTCGGGCGTTTGGCCAGCGAGGCCAGGTATGTCTGGCGCGCGCGGTAGATCTCGGGCGCCTCAAGCTCCCGATGATCGCGGCCCGCGATTTCGGAGATCTTGCCCGCGTTGCAATCGACCTCGGTCAGCTTGCCGAGATCGCTGAGCGGCAGCGGCGTCTCGCCGCCGATGAAATAGTTGGTAAGGAAGGCCCGCAGCCAGGTGTTCCCGGACTTCGGGTAGGACGCGAGCCAGATCAGATTACGGTGAGAGGCCAAGCCGGTGCCTGCGGGTCGAGGAATGCCTTGCGCGACCTATCAGCCGGGGGTCGCGATCTGCAAGACCTCTCGGGTGAAGACATCCATGACCAGCACCTCGCGGCCGACGCGGACATAGGTGGTGCCGCTGTCGGGCTCGGGCAGGTCGAACCTGCGCCAGTCAAGGGTCACGACGGGCTCGCGCCGGGGAACCCGGTCGCCGACCGCGTAGCTGAGATCGGACCGCCCGGGGATGCGCGCACGCTCGAACCGGGGGCCACGCGGGTCGGGCGGTGGCGGCGGGGTGACCTCGACCACCTCCTCAGGCGGCTCAGGCGGCGGCGCGGGCGGCTTGACGATGACCACCGTCTCCTCGCGCGGCGTGAAATCGCAACAGAAGGTTCCGAAGAACGGTCTGCGTTTGGGGAATTTCTCTTTGGGCTTGTAGACATCGTGCCCGCCCTTGAGCCCGCGCCCGGTAGATTTGTAGCGGTTGTGGAATCCGTGGCCCCGGTTGCCGAGCGACCCGCGGATCGAGGCCGACCCCTTGGAGTTGGAGACCGAGAACCCGCCGCGGACCTTGCCGCCAACGCTGCCGCGGCCAATCGAAATGCCACCGGAGACGCCGCCCGAGACCGAGCGCGTCTGCGTCACGGCATCTGCGCCAAAGGCCCGATCAGCGGTGGCCAGGGGCACCAAAAGGCCGGTTACGAGTAGGACGACGGGAAAACGCATTCCGAATGCTCCTTTCCTCATAGAATACTCCTCTTCCGCCTCGCTTACAAATCACGGCCAAGCCAGCGCGCGGTTTTACGCATTGGATTCCACCGGTCGCTGGGCTAGGCGTGGCGATGGGTCATAGCCGGTTCGAGGGTATCTGGGTGCTTTGCCCCCTCTGCCGCCGAGCTATTCTGTGCCCCGCGCGCTTTCACGGAGGTGCCTGAATGCCCATCGACCCGCCAGCAGCCGCACGCGAACCCGCCCTCCAGGAACGGCTCGAAGCCGCCTATGCCGCCAAGGGTGAGGAGTATGAGCCGCGGACGCATCTCAAGGGCGAAGATGGCGCGGCGAAATACATCAACCGGCTGATCCTGGAGCCGTCTCCCTACCTCATCCAGCACGCCCACAATCCCGTTGACTGGCACCCGTGGGGCGAGGAGGCGATGGAGCGGGCGCGGGAGGAAGGCAAGCCGATCTTCCTCTCCGTCGGCTATGCGACCTGCCACTGGTGCCACGTGATGGAGGAGGAAAGCTTTGACGATGAGCAGGTCGCGGCGCTCCTGAATGCGCATTTCATCCCGGTTAAGCTCGACCGCGAGCAGCGCCCGGATCTGGATCAGATCTACATCACCGCAACCCAGTTGCAGCAGGGTCACGCGGGCTGGCCGAACTCCGTCTGGCTGCTGCCGGACGGGCGCCCCTTCCACACCGGGACGTATTTCCCGAAGCATCAGTTCATGGGGATCCTGCAGGCGGTGGCGGACACCTGGGCGACGCCGGCGAAACGCCCGGAGATCGAGAAGGTGGCGGAGCAGATCGCGGCCGCGATCCAGCGCCAGCAGGCGGCCAGGCTGATGAGCTCGCCGCCGCCGGGGCCGGAGCATTTCAACGCGGCTGTGGCGCAGTTGGCGAATATGCACAACGACCGCTTTGGCGGGTTCAGCGAGTCGCAGCAGTTCCCGCAGGAGGGTTTCCTCCTGTTCCTGCTGGACCAATGGCGGCGGCTCGGCGAGGAGGCAGCACTCGCGGTGGCGACCGCGACGCTCGATGCGATCGCCCATGGCGGGATCCACGACCACCTCGGCGGCGGGTTCCACCGCTATACCGTCGATCCGAACTGGCGGACCCCGCATTTCGAGAAGATGCTCTACAATCAGGGCCAGCTCGCGCGGGCCTTCATCGAGGGCTGGGAGGCGACGGGCAACGCCGCCTATGCCCGCGCCGCGAAGCGCACCTTTGCCTATGTCGCGCGGGATATGACCGATCCGGAGGGCGCGTTCTATTCCGCCGAGGATGCGGACAGCCTCGACCCGCGGGGGGTTCTGGAAGAAGGCGCGTTCTACGTGATTGCCCCGGAGGTCGCCCGCGAGGTGCTGCCGGATGACGCCGATTTCGCGATCGAGACCCTGGGTCTCGGCGAGCATGCCACCATCGAAGCCGGGCCTGTGGTGCATCTGACGCCCGGGGCGGCGGTCGACTATGACCGGCTCGATCCGGTGCTGGAGGCGCTGCGGCTCCACCGCGACCGGCGGCCACGCCCGCTGCGCGATGAAAAGATCATCGCGGGGTGGAACGGGCTGATGATCCGCGCACTTGCCGAGGGGGCGGTTGCGTTCGAGACGCCGGAGTACGCCGAGATGGCAGCAAAGGCGGGCGACGTGCTCTGGAGCCGTCTTTGGGCCGGCGATCATTTCTATCGCCTCTGGGCCGGGGGCGCGGCGCTTGAGGAGGGCGCGCTTGAGGATTACGCCTGGCTCGGGCTCGGCTATCTCGCGCTGTTCGAGGCGACCGGCGACGCGGTCTGGTGCGACCGTGCGGCAAAACTGGCCGCCGCGACACTTGCCCGGTTCGATGACGGTGCGGGCCGCCTGAAAATGGCCGCCAATGACGGGCCGATGGGGCCGGTCTACGACTCCGCCGATAGCGCGACCCCGGCGGGGGAAAGCTCCGCCATCGAGTTCCTCGGCCGCACGGCGGATCTGACACAGGATGCGCAGCTCAGCATCCGTGCCGAAGAACTGCGCGCCGCGATCTCCGCGCCGATGACAGAGGTGCCGCTGCTGCGGCCCGAGGGGATCATCGGTTCGCGCATCCTCGACGAGGGTACCTCGACCCTGCGCCGGACGCTCGCGCAAGGCACGCTCGGCGCCCATCTGACGTTGACGGGCGCGTTGCGGCTCAAGATCGCCGAAGGCTGGCATCTGAACGCGGCGGACCCGGGTGGCGAGGGGCTGATCGGCGCCCGGATCGACGGCGCGCGCGCCGCATGGCCCGAGGGTAAGGCCATCCAACCCGGCTTCAGCGATACGGAGATCCGGGTCTATGAGGGTGAGGTGACGGTTCCCCTTGAAGAGATCACGGGGCCGGTCATGCTGCATGCCCAGACCTGTTCCGATACGGTCTGCCTCGAACCCATCACCGCGACATTCCGTTTGCCATCAGGCCGGTAGCGAGGCAGAGTTCGGCGATGCGCAGCGCTCTTCTCCTTACAATTCTCCTCGCCATGCCTGCGGGCGCGCAGGAGATCATGTCGCCCGAGGCGTTCCGGGAATACTCGGAGGGCTTCACGCTCTATTTCGAGCAGGATGGCGAGCCGTTCGGCACCGAGAGCTTTGGCGAGGGCGGCAGCACGACCTGGCGCTACCGCGACGGCTCATGCATCGAGGGTGTCTGGAAACCCCATGGCGGGCAGGTGTGCTTTTTCTACGGCGACCAGCAGGGCGTGCTCTGCTGGCGGATGCTGCGCGACGGCGACGACATCATCGCGCGGCTTCTGGGCGAAGCGGAAAACGCGGGCATGGAACTGAGGATCACGCGGCGGGACAAGAAACCCCTGCTCTGCGGCGACCCGGGGACCGAGCTGTAGGCGGCCCGCCCGGTTCGAACTCAGACAATTCTTTCGAACTGAGGCGCCGGATTGAACCCAACCACCGTGACAGGGCCAGGGCGCACCGCTCCCGGCATCCGCGGTTGATTGTAGGCCCGGGTTCGGGGAGAACTGGCGCGAAGCTTCTCGGCTGAGATGGACTTTTAGGGCGGCGTCCGGTGCGCGATCTTGAAAAGCAGGTAAGCAAGTATTTCGCCCGGTTCTCGGCGGAGCCACCTGCGGAGCAGAACGCGATCGATCTTCTTTCAGGCGCCTGGACGACCGATTTTCCCGGTGTCTCGACCGGGGGCGGCTTCAACGGCTGCAATGACGGACGGATCCAGTGGCTGAAGACGCTTTGCGAGCTGAAGGGCAAGAAGGTTCTCGAGCTTGGTCCGCTGGAAGGCGCGCACACCTTCATGCTGGAGCAGGCGGGTGCGGAGGTGACGGCGATCGAGGCCAATCACGGCGCGTTCCTGCGCTGCCTGATCGCGAAGAATCTTCTGAACATGAAGGCGCGGTTCCTGCTGGGCGATTTCGAGAAGTTCGATTTCGGGTCCGAGAGGTTCGACCTCCTCGTCGCCTCGGGCGTTCTCTACCACCTCAAGGACCCGGGCGAATTTCTCAAGTGGGTCTCGCAAGCGGCGGACCGGCTCTTTGTCTGGACACATTACTTCGAGCCCGACACCGACAGGTGGCATCCGAATCTCCAAAAAGCGATCCGAAAGGGCAAGTGGGAGACGAAGAACGTGATCACGACCCATGTCGACGGTGTCACCGTCAGGCTCGTTCGGCAGAGATACGGCGACTCCCTGGGCTGGAGCGGGTTCTGCGGCGGAACCGACACGTTTTCCCACTGGATGTTCAGGGAGGATCTGCTGAGTTTGGTCGAGAGGCTTGGCTACAGGGACATCCAGGTCAATTTCGACCAGGTGGATCACCAGAACGGCCCCGCCTTCGCGTTTTTCGCGGAGAAGTAGGGGGCGCCTGCCCGATGGGGCGCACCCGGAACTCCCGGCAGGCGCCTGCCGCCATATCACTGGGTGGAAATGGTGCCCGGGCGGTTTGACGCGCCTGCCCGCGCCGTCTATCAGCGCAGCACCCCTGAAGACGAAAGGACCCCGCGCATGCGCGATCTTGAGAAGCCCGGCCGTTCGCCCGCCCATGGGATGACGGCGATGGCCGCGACCTCCCACACGCTGGCCACAAATGCCGCGATCGACATCCTGCGCCAGGGCGGGAACGCGATGGATGCGGCGATTGCGGCCTGTGCCGTGCAATGCGTGGTGGAGCCGGGGTCGACCGGGATCGGGGGCGACAACTTCTGTCTCTACGCACCGAAGGGCTCGGACCAGATCGTCGCCTTCAACGGCTCTGGTAAGGCACCGACAGGGGCGACCTGTGAATATTTCGCGGGTCTAGGCATAACCGGAGAGCTGCCGCGCCAGAGCCCGCATTCGGTGGTCGTGCCGGGCGCCGTGGATGCCTGGTGCCGGCTGAACGCCGATCATGGCAAGCTCTCGATGGCCGAGATCCTGGCGCCCGCGATCGGGTATGCACGCGACGGCTATCCGGTCTCGTCCCGTGTGTCGCGCGACTGGGCGGGCGCGGTCGAGCTGATGAAGGGTGATGAGAACCTCGCGCGGATCTTCCTGCCCGATGGCGAGGCGCCCAAGGTCGGCTCGGTCCACCGCCAGCCGGAACTGGCGGCGACCATGCAGGCCATCGCCGAGGGCGGGCGGGACGCTTTCTACACGGGCGAGATCGCCACCGACATGGTGGGCTATCTGCGCGGGATGGGCGGGCTCCACACGATGGAGGATTTCGCCAATGCCTCCGGCGACTACGTCACGCCGATCTCGGCGGAGTTCCGCGGCCACACGGTCTGGCAGTGCCCGCCGAACGGGCAAGGGGTGATCGCGCTCCTGCTCTTGAACATCATGAGCGGAGTGGAGACCGGCGACGACCCCATCGCGACCTCGCGGATCCATGCGGAGATCGAAGCCTGCCGCCTCGCCTATCGCTCACGGAACATGTATCTCGCCGATCCGGCCTATGCCGAGGTCGATGTCGAGACGCTGTTGTCGCCGGAATACGCCGACCAGCTGCGCAGCCATATCGACCCGGACAAGGCGAAGAGCCCGTTTCCGGACCCCGATCTCGTCCGCCACCGCGACACGGTCTACATCGCAGTCGTCGATGGCGAGGGGAACGCATGCTCCTTCATCAACACGCTGTTCGAAGGCTGGGGCGCGGGCCTCTGCGCCCCGAAATCGGGCGTGGTGCTGACCAACCGGGCGCAGGGCTTCAGCCTCGACCCCGCCTCGCCCAACCGGATCGAGCCGGGCAAACGCCCGCTCCACACCATCATCCCGGCGATGGTGACGAAGGGCGGCCGGGCGGTGATGCCCTATGGCGTCATGGGCGGCGAGTACCAGGCGATGGGGCATATGCAGTTCCTCACCCGGATGTTCGACTACGGCATGGACATCCAGGAGGCGCAGGACGCCCCCCGCTTCATGGCCGATCCGTTCACCGGAGAGGTCGAGGTCGAGCGCACGGTGCCCGAGGCGATCAGGGGCGAACTCGCCGCGAAGGGCCACACCATCGTGGCACCGAAGAAACCCATCGGCGGCAGCCAGGCGATCTGGATCGACCAGGAGACCGGCGTCCTGACCGGCGGCTCAGAACCCCGCAAGGACGGCTGCGCGATCGGTTACTGAGGGAGATGCCCGCGCTGGCGGGTCTTGCCGTGATCCGATAGGCTCGATCCGATTACAGCTGTTTCATCAAGGGCATTGAGATGAGCGGGGACGAGACCGTCTGGGCGACGAAGTTTGTTAACCACCCGGAGTACATCTTCTCGGTCCGCGCGGATGGCATGCCCGACTATCAAGCGTTTCATTGGGCATATGATCGTGCCCAACCGATCGATCCTGCAAACATGCCGACCCATCTGGTCGTCGAGAAAAAGCCGATCCCGAGCACGGATATCTTTGCCATCCAAGGCGGCGTGATGGTCGTGTCAGCGCGGTTGGCCGAGCTGATGTCCGGCTTCGATCTCGGCCCGGCTCCGACACCAGACAATCCGGCGCCGCCACGAGCAGAATTGCATCCAATGCCGCTCTACGGCCTCGACGGTCAGACTGAGATTGCCAAGGTCGCGCTCCTCCAGGTCAGCAATCACAAGGATGGCTGGGTGCCAGAGGAGAGCCTTACGTCGGATTACTATGAACATCGAGACCAATACTCGGCTTACCCAGGTCCACAGTCTTTGACGGTTAATCCAAAAGCGCTGCATGGACCAGATCTTTGGCGCGACAAGCGACTTCGCCGCATCGTCTTTTTTTCCGACCGTCTTCACCGGGCGATGGCGGAAGCTGGAATGGAGCGGCTGGATGAAATCCATCCCTGCAGGATGCTGGATTGAACCTCTGAGTTCTTAGAAAAGGGCTGCCACCCAGTGGGCCAGTCGGCGGGTCTCGTCAACTTCGCCGGTCGATCGGGGAGCCCATCACGATGTAGGAGGTGAGCGAGCTGATGATCCCCAGCTGCCCGATGATCTCGGTATGGAGGTTCTTGTAGGCGGCGAGATCGGCGACCTCGACGCGCAGCAGATACTCCACCGTGCCCGTCACGTTGTGGCATTCGACGACCTGGGGCGCCGCCTCCATGGCCCGCTCGAACGCCTGTTGTCCGGCTTTGGAGTGATCCGACAGCCCCACCATCAGGTAGGCGACAAAGCTCCGCCCCAGTTTGGCGGCGTCCAGAATGGCCCGGTAGCCTTTGATGATGCCCGTCCGCTCCAGCTCCTGCACCCGGCGGAGACAGGCGGACGGCGACATCCCTATTCGGCTCGCGAGCTCCGCATTGGATTGCCGACCGTCTCGCGACAGTTCCTGCAATATTCTGCGGTCAATATCATCCATCGCCGTCATTTATTGCAGAGATAGCTAAACTGGCGCGCGGAACGCAAGGATCTTGATCCGGTTTCGCCGGATACTCAGCTGATGCAACAGGAACTCATCGCCGCCCTCGCCCTCTATGCCTTTGTCACCTCGATCACGCCGGGGCCGAACAATGTGATGCTCATGACCTCGGGCGTGAACTTCGGGTTCCGCCGGACGATCCCGCATATGCTGGGCGTTGGGATCGGCTTTGCGGTGATGATCATCGCGGTCGGGACAGGGGTGGCGGGCATCTTCTATTCCTGGCCGCCGGCGCAGGAGATCTTGCGGGCTCTCAGCATTGCCTATCTCTGCTGGCTCGCCTGGAAGATCGCGACCCAGCCGACGGATGCGCTGGCGCCCGGCGAGGCGGCCCGCCCGATGACCTTTCTGCAAGCAGCCGCCTTTCAATGGGTCAATCCAAAGGCCTGGACGATGGCGCTGACCTCGGTCTCGGTCTATGCGCCGGACCAGGGTATCCGGAACGTGCTTGTGGTCGCACTGGTCTTCGGGGCCATCAACCTGCCCGCGGTGAGTTCCTGGACCCTGATCGGCCTCAACATTTCACGGCTTTTGGGTAATCCGAGGCATCTGCGTGCGTTCAATGTCGCGATGGCTGTCTTGCTGGTGCTGTCACTCTACCCGGTGATCTGGCCTTGATCTAGGTGAGGTTGAGATCAGCAAGGGCGGTTGCGAGCCTATCCGCTTCGGTGAAGTGGTGGGTGGTGAGGCCCACCGCGCGGGCGCCTTCGACGTTCTTCTCGCTGTCGTCGATGAAGAGACATTGCGCCGGGTCGAGTCCGTTGCGGGAGAGCAAGAGTTCGAAGATCCGCGGGTCGGGCTTAACCATCCCAACCTCACCCGAGACGACCACATCGCGGAACCTACTGAGGAAAGGGAAGCGCGCCACCGTGTCGGGCCATTTCTCCTGACTGAAATTGGTGAGGCCGTAGAGGGCCACGCCGCGTGCCTCCAACCGCTCGAACAGCGCAACTGTGTCCCAAAGCGCGTCGGGCATCGTCTCATGCCAGCGCTGGTTCCAAGCGGCGATCATAGGAGCGTGGTCAGGGAACTTGGCGGATTGGATGGCAACGCCCTCGGCCCAGGTCCGGCCGAGATCCTGCTCGAGGTTCCACTCCGGCGGGCAGATCTCGGTGAGGAAATGATCGATGGCTGCCTCATCGGGCAGGAGCTTGCGGTAGAGGTGGCGCGGATCCCAGTCGACGAGCACCCGGCCGACATCGAAGATCACGGTGTCGATCACCCCTCGGCGATCCCGATCAGCATCTCGGCCAGCGCCTGTGGCGCGGTCACCATCGCATCATGGCCGGTGGCGAGGGGGTGCATCGGCAGGCCCCGTTCCCGCGCGCGCTCCCGCGAGGCAACCAGAGGCCGATATTCGGGCTCGGTCACCCAAATGTAGTCCGCCGGATGGGCCGAGGCCGGTTCGGCCTCGAGTGGGAGTGGGCTGAGGAACGTCGCCATCGGATGCGGCGTCATGCAGGCGGAGACCCAGGCCGCCTGGGCCTTGTCGGTGACACCCAGATGCTCGGGCTTTGGCGGCGGGAGGGAGAGCCCACCGCTCGTCTCCTCGGCCAGCCGTTTGCGGCTCTCGATGACATCGGTCGGGGAGCGAGAGAGCGGCGCCTCCCCCGGTGCGAGGAACGTCGCATCGAGATAGATCAGGCGGCTGACCTGCGCGGCCCGCCGCTCCGCCGCGCCCGAGATCGACGAGCCACCGAAGGAATGGCCGACAAGGATGGCATCGGCGATCCGCTCGCGGTCGAAATGCTCGGTGATGTCGGTGATGAAGGTCTCGAGCGTGATGTCGGGCGCAAGCTCGCCCGCCCGCTCACCCACGCCGGTCTGGCAGGGCGCTGTGACCGCGTGCCCCCTGCCCCGCAGGATGCCGGCCACAGCCTCCCAGCACCAGGACCCGTGCCAGGCCCCGTGGACGAGCACGAATGTGTGCCCCATCAGGGCTGGCGCGGGGTGGGGATGTGGATCTCGTCCTGGAGGACCTTCAGCGCCTCATGCGCCCGGCGCCGCTCTGCCAGCAGATGGTTGTACTGCGCGTCACAGCCCGAGATGGGGCCGGGATAGCCGCGGATTTCGTCATCAAGCGTCTGGCGCGCCTCCCTGAGGATCTCCTGAGCGGCATCGAAAAGCGGATTTGTGCTGTTCATATGGGCCTCCGTTTCGACGGGAGTTTAGATCGAATGCTGGTGAAAAGTCAGCCTATTTAAGTCAGCCAAGTTCAGGAGAAGGAGCGCGCAAATAGGCGCGGGGGAGGCGGAGAAGAAGTCCGGTTTGAGCCCAAGGGCAACGTGAAGGGGCCGCATGGAGTTACATTGCTACGCGGCTGCATATTTCTGTGCGACAACGGAAGCCGCTTCAGCGAAGTCAATCGGCGGGTCTCCCTCAGAGGAAACGATAAGCTCAAACCCGCCTGTCGATTGCCACCGGACAAGGCCGGCCTTGGCAAGTTGATCAAGAGCGCAGATATACGCATATTTCTCGAATGCACGCTGCTGGCTGCTGTTGAAGCGCCACTGATCAACGATATTCAGCTTTGGAGGGTTGCCCTTAAGCTTGCCGTTGCGACTGATTTCAGAAAAGTCCGCTTTGCTCCAATCAACCAAGAAACACAAAGCGACTAGAACCTCTACAACCTCAGACTTGGCCGGATTTCTTTCGAGTTTGACCTTTGTAGCTGTGGACCAGCCTTCCACGAATGCATGTCTGTGCGGATCTTGGTTCGAAGGATATGTCCCTTCAGTTCTCATGATCCCGACATTTGCGAGCAACTCACACGGCATCTCAAAACCATTCTCGGCAAAGTGTTCAAAGACAGCTATGCCACCGCCGTAATCAACGCATCGCGCGTAAATCATCAGTGAAAGCGCATACAGCAGGTCCGAATATTGCTGCTTATGAAGGCCGTACTTCAACGTGTGGCCCCTAGCCTCTCGACAAGAGACACCAATCTACACCTGCGAAATGAAACAAGCGAAGCGACGCCGCAGAAAGAAGGCGTTTACTCATAACCAGCAACGTCATAAGCTGACTTTGCTGAAGGTCGGGGGAGCAATGGGCGATGTTAGGCTGTTATCTCAGCCTCAGCAGGTCCTTTTAACAACGCCCATTCAGGAAGCGTGACAGACTCCCGATTGGTTCAGTTCTTCGGAACATGCCACTATCCACCAGCTCTGGTCGACAAGTCTTGCAGTCGTGAGCCTCCCCAGAAGAGTTGGTCCACCGTTATGTTTAGGAGAGCGGAGGATCAGAGATGGCGAACAAGCGAGCCAAACCCGAAGAGATTGTCACGAAGCTGCGGCAAGTGGAGATACTCGTGGGCGAGGGAATGCCGA
>JBCDDC010000023.1:0-74084 GCA_039180675.1 Pseudomonadota bacterium
CGCGGTGGGCTCTTACCCCACCTTTTCACCCTTGCCGGAGGGTCTCCCCGGCGGTCTGGTCTCTGTGGCGCTTTCCCTGGGGTTGCCCCCGCCGGGCGTTACCCGGCACCCTTTCCGCATGGTGCCCGGACTTTCCTCCCCCGGATCGCTCCGGGAGCGGCCATCCGGCCATCCGCGTAATCAATCTAGGCAATCCAGGTGGTCGAAGCAATCGGTCCATACGCGGCTCTCTGGCCCGTCAACGGAGCGCGGGCCTGTCAACAATGATCGGATCCGAGACGATAAAGAGGACAGATATGACCGGCGTCGTCGAATTTGGCAGCCCATTGAGCTGACTTCTTCTGGTCAGGCGTTCTCTGCGAGGAACCGGCTGAGATCGCCGTAACCGGTGTGCCGGTGTTCGAAGCTGAGGCCAAGGCGGTCGGCGGCCTCTCGTGCTTTGGTGACGAGTTCAGGGTTTTCCGTCTGGCTCAGATAGATCAGCTTCTCGTAGTTGCCGAAGATCATGTCGCGCAGTTCAGGGTGCCGGTCGAGACCCATTGGCTTCCAGACGAACGCGTCGAACTGCTTGACCAGGAAATCGGTCAGATAGAAGGCGGTGATCTCGTCGGCATGGGCGGCGAAGCTCTCATTGCCCTCGAAGAAACTGTAGCAATGCGGACCTGAGATCCGCTCCACCCCCAACTCCTCGCAGACATCATCGAGGAGACCGCCGGTGCCGCAATCGGCGTATATCACCTTGATTTCGTCGAACCCTCCGTCGCGGGCCTCAAGCACTTTCGCGCGCACGGCGTCGGGGATCCGGTCGGGGAACAGGTGGAGCTTGGCGGGCAGGCAGGTCAGCTCCAGATGGCTCCAGCCGTTGATATCGCGGAGCGCGAGGATCTCGCGGGCCAGCGCACCGCAGGCGATCAGGAGCATGCGGCCGCTGCCTGGGCTGAGCGGCAACCCTTCCTCGGCGAGCCCAGTGTCCCTCAACTCACTCTGCGAGACGGACGGCGGTGCCATAAGCCAGAACCTCCGATGCCTGGGCGGTGACCGATGAGGTCGTGATCCGCACAGCGATGATCGCATCTGCGCCCAGGCCAGCTGCCTCCTCAACCATCCGATCGATCGCCTGCTCGCGGGAGCCAGCCAGAAGCTGGGCGTACTCCTTCACCTCTCCTCCCACAACATTGCGCAGCGAGGCCACGATATCCGACCCGATATGCTTTGCCCGCACTGTTGAGCCACGCACGAGGCCGAGCGTCTGAGCAATCTCGCGGCCGGGGACGAGATCGCTGGTCACCAGCAGCATATTACTTCTCGATGCTGTCATAGTAATCGTCTTCCCGGCTGCTCAGGCGCTCCATGATGATCCGATAGACGATATAGGCAGTGATGCCGAGCGGGAGAATAACCACGAAACCCCAAGGGCCCGCGGTGATCGCGCCCACCAGAAGCGCGATCACGTAGAGCAGCGAAGCCAGGGTGGCGAGGCCACCGACAATGTAGAGGACGATCCGGTCGAGCGGCATCGCCGCGTCAGGCCCCTGCCGCAAGCTCGTTATGCTTGCGCGTCATGAAGTCCTTAGCCGTCTCGACCGCCACGGCGGCGTCGCGGCAATAGGCATCGGCCCCAATCGCCTTGCCGAACTCCTCGTTCAGCGGCGCACCGCCGACCAACACGACATAGTCGTCGCGGATGCCCTTTTCCTTCATCGCATCGATCACGACCTTCATGTAGGGCATTGTCGTGGTGAGCAATGCCGACATGCCGAGGATGTCGGGCTTATGTTCCTCGATTGCCTCGAGATAGTTCTCAACCGGGTTGTTGATGCCGAGATCATAGACCTCGAAACCGGCGCCCTCCATCATCATCGAGACGAGGTTCTTGCCGATATCGTGGATATCGCCCTTGACCGTGCCGATGACCATGACGCCTAGGCGGGGCGCGCCGGTCTCCGCAAGGAGCGGCTTCAGGATCGCCATGCCTGCCTTCATCGCGTTGGCTGCAAGCAGAACCTCGGGTACGAACAGGATCCCGTCACGGAAGTCGATGCCGACGATCCGCATGCCCTCGACCAGCGCCTTGGTCAGAACATCGTAAGGCATCCAGCCCCGCTCGAGCAGGATATTGACCCCTTCCTCGATCTCTTCCTTGAGACCGTCATAGAGGTCGTCGTGCATTTGCTGGACAAGTTCTTCGTCGTCGAGTTCGCTGAGGATGATCTCGTCTTCTTCTTCCGCCATCACCAGATCCCTGTGCTTGTCGAGGCGCAAAACCGCGCATCACATAGAAAACGCTCCCAGATTTGCGTCTTTGGAACTAGAGCAAAATCGTCATTTACGGATTTTATTGCGACGAAGTTTCAAATTGGCTCGCAGATTGGGGCTATCCGCGCCTGCGACGCCTGCGTGGGCGCTCCGGTTGAGCCGTCTCACCAGTTCCATCAGAATCCGAGGAAAACGCACCAACTCGCCGGGAAATATCATCTAGTGTCGGCTTGCCGGCTGGCACATGAGTCTCCAGTGCCGCGCGCATCGCGCGCAGATGCTCGGGTTTCGTGCCGCAACAACCGCCGATCAGACGGGCCCCGATATCACGGGCCAGACGGGCATAATCGGCCATCAGTTCCGGAGTCCCGTCATAGTGTATATGCCCATCGATGTATTTCGGGATCCCGGCATTGCCCTTCGCGATGACCACGGCATCCGGCGCCGCCTCAGTGATGCCCATCACCGTGCGCAGAAGATCGGGCGCCCCCGTTCCGCAATTGGCGCCGATCGCGATGGGGGAGGCTGGGAGATTGCCGGCGATGCCCGCGTATCCCGCCGATGTGACGCCCATCATCGTGCGCCCGGCGGTATCGAAGCTGAGCGTGGCGCAGAACGGAGCATTCCGGTTCGATGCGGCCTCGGCGACGGCCCGGACTTCTTCCTCCGATGAAACCGTTTCGGCCCAGATCACATCGGCGCCGCCATCCATGAGCCCGCAGATCTGCTCCTCGAAGGCGGCAACCGCATCTTCATGGCGAAGCGTGCCCACCGGCTGGAGGATTTCGCCCGTGGGGCCCAAGGAACCTGCGACGATCACCTTTCTCTCCGACGCATCGGCGCATTCGCGCCCGATCTCGGCAGCCGCCCTGTTAAGCTCATAAACCCGATCCTGAGCATTGTGCAGCTTGAGCCGATAGGACGAGCCGCCGAAGGAATTGGTGAGGATCACGTCGGAGCCCGCCTCGATGAACCCATTATGCAGGGCCCGAATCTTGTCCGGGGCATCAGTATTCCAAAGCTCCGGCGCCTCGCCCGCCTCCAGACCCATGGCAAAGAGGTTGGTGCCGGTTGCGCCGTCCAGCAGCAACCAGTCACGGTCTTTAAGAATATCTGTCAGGGCGTCGGCCATCGCATCCTCGCTTGGCGATCGAGACGGGCGTCCTAAGCCGCTTCGGCCGCGCCTGCAAGATCCTTGAGACGCGCGATCATCGCTTTCAGGCCGTTCGACCGCTGCGAGGAGAGGTGTTGTTCGAGCCCCAGCCTCGCAAGTTCGGCCTGCACATCCATCGCCTTGATCTCGCGCACGGTCTCGCCGGACAGCAGGGCGCGCAGCACGGCAATCAGGCCGCGCACGATCATCGCATCGCTGTCGCCATCGAAATAGAGACGCTGCGCCCCCTGATCGTCAAGCACACTGGGCACGAGCCAGACCTGACTGGCGCATCCCTCCACCTTGGCGGCATCGGTGCGGCGCTCTTCCGGCAGGGCATCCATCTCCTTGCCGAGCTCGATGACATAGCGGTAGCGGTCTTCCCAATCGTCGAAGAGTTCGAAATTCTCGGCGATTTCCTCAAAGGCCTCGTTTGCCATCACCTTCTCCGTTCGTTGGAGCTGCATGTATCCCCGGCGGGCGTCAGCGTCCACCTCTGCATGCCAAGATGCCGCGAGTTTCTGCTTTCATTTCCCGTGGCTTTATGGCGAATTGCGCGCGACGGGGCGCGCGTGCGGAGGTAAGAATGCGTGTTTTGAGGCTGCCGGTTCTGTTGCTAGCGATGAGCCTTTCTGGATGCGGACTTTTCTCCGACGACGAGGAGGAGGAGGAAGTACCGACCGATCTGACCGAGCAGGACCTGTTCCCGACCCAGGGCGTGCCCATTCAGGCCGTCCGCGAGATCGAGATCGGCAGAACACGCGACGGTTTCGTGATCACCGCCTTCGGCACGGCTCAAGCACTCGGCTTCGGGAACCCGCGGCTGAGGGCCCGGCGCGACGGGCTTGTCGGCGCAGATGGTTTTCTCGATTTCGATTTCGTTGCTACCCCGCCGCGGCCTGGCCTTGAGCGCGGCCAGGGCACCATCGCGGCGCGGGAGCTTCGGGCTGATGCGCTTTTGCAAACCGACGCCCTGCGCGGCGTCAGCGGCATCCGGGTTCATGCGCTGGCCGGGGGCGTTCAGCTAGTCTTCTGATTGCCCCGGCAACTCAATGACTTCGATACCACTGCGGCCAACCGCCAGTGCAATCCGGCCTGAGCAGATCTTCAGCGCATCCTCACCAAAGACTTCCCGCCGCCAGCCCTTCAGCAAGGGAACATCCGGGTCGGCTTCTCCCGCCAACGCATCGAGATCCGCCGAGGAGGCGATCAGCTTCGACGCCACTTTGAGCTGATCCGCCCGCGCTTTCAGAAAGACACGCAGCATATCGGCGACTGCGGCCGAACCCTCTTTGCGTCTTGGCGGCTGGGGGACGCGCGGCAACCTCGCCTCGGTACAAGCAATGCCTTCCGCCACGGCAGCGAGGATCTCGGCTGTCACTTCGGGCTTGCGGACATCCCGCTGCGCGAGGCGGAGTTTCCCAAAGTCCTGAGGAGACTTCGGCTTCGCCGTCGCGATCTCGATCAACGCGTCGTCCTTCAGGACCCTGGATCTCGGAACATCCCGGTCCTGGGCTGTCAATTCGCGCCATGCAGCCAGCGATCGAATAATAGCCAAAAGCTTGGGGTTGTTCGAACGCGCTTTCACCCGCATCCACATCATATCCGGGTCATTTTCATAGGTCGCCGGGTTGGTGAGGATCGCCATCTCCTCCGCCACCCAATGCGCCCGGCCGGAGGAGGCAACCTCAGCCTCAAGCGTCTCATAGACGTTGCGCAGATGGGTTACATCCGCGAGCGCATAGCGCAACTGCTTGTCGCTGAGCGGGCGCCTCGACCAGTCGGTGAAACGCGAGCTTTTGTCGATCTCGGCGCGCACGACCCGGCGCACGATCGTCTCATAGCCCACCTGATCACCATGTCCGCAGACCATCGCCATCACCTGCGTGTCGACAAGCGGCGTCGGGATCTGCCCAGCCAGATGGTGAAAGATCTCGATATCCTGCCTTGCGGCATGAAAAACCTTGGTCACATCGGGGTTGACCATCAGCGCGAAAAGCGGGGAGAGGTCGATGTCGGCCGCGAGCGGATCGATCAGAACCGCATCAGCGGGATCGTCCTCACCCGGACAGGCGATCTGTACCAGACAGAGCTGCGACCAATAGGTGCGCTCGCGCAAGAACTCCGTATCCACCGTGACATAGGGGGCTGACGAAAAACGGTCGCAGACCTCGGTCAGCTCTTGCGTCGTAGTGATGACATGCATGCTTTAATTAGACTGCTCTTTTGTTTGTGCCTTGCCCGTTTGAAAGCGGATTGCGGAATGGTGCAAGTCTGTGACACTCAAAACCAGGTGTTGCGGGAAAACTGTAACGAAAGGGAAACAAATGAGGACGGTCCTGGTAGCCAATCGAAAGGGCGGAGTGGGCAAGACCCTGATCTCGGTCAATCTCGCCGCCGCACTGGCGAATCAAGGCTTTCGGGTCGCGCTCGCCGATGCGGACAAGCAGCGCTCCTCCATCGACTGGCTGCATCGGAGGCCAGCGACCGCGCGCCCGATCCGCGGGCTCGACTGGTCGAGTGGCAGCGATATCGGCGAGGCGCCGAAGAAGACCGAGTGGCTGGTGATCGATGCGCCCGGCGCGTTGAAAGGCGGCAAGACCGAAAAGCTGATCGCCGAGGCGCAGGCCGTGCTCTGCCCGATCCAGCCCGGTTTTTTCGATAGCGCCTCGACCGCCACCTTTCTCTCGGACATCGAAGACATCAAACGGATCCGCAAGGGCCGCGTCGGCCTGCATGTGATCGCCAACAGGGCGCGTCCGAACTCCCGCGCCCGGGCCGCACTCCATGACTTCCTGTCGGAACTTGATCGTCCACCGCTCACCTACCTGAGCGACCGGTCGGCCTATGGCGAGCTGGCCGCCGACGGGCTCTCAATCTTCGACCGGCCAATCAAAGCGCTCGACGGCATTCGCGAGCAATGGGAGCCGATCCTCAAGGCACTCGTGACGGAAAAGCGCTGAGACCCCGTACCTGACGGTAACGCCTATTGTCGCGGATCGGGGCTTGTTCTTGAGCCGCCGCATCATGTTAGACTTCAACCTGCGCGGCGCACAGGCCTGCCGCCCCCAACAGACCCGGAGATCTGAATGACCGTGAACCGCTTCATCGCCCTCGGCTGCGCCCTCGCTCTCGTCGGCTGCCAGACCGTCGAGAACAACCAAAGAACCGTGATCGGCGCCGTTGCAGGGGCCGCGGTCGGCGCTGCGGCTGGAACGCTCGTAGGCGGTGACGACAGGCGAAATGCACTGGTCGGCGCCGGGATCGGGCTCCTCGCAGGCTCGGCGGTCGGTTACTACCTGGATGAGCAGGAGCGCCAGTTGAAGCAAGACCTTGCGGGCACAGGCGCAAATGTGGAGCGTCAGGGTGACTCGCTTCTTGTGAACTTCCCTGGCGGCGTGACCTTCGCCACCGACTCCGCATCGATCGAGCCGCAGTTCTACAGCGCGCTTGACGACGTCTCGAACACGCTCAACCAGTTCCCGGAAAGCTATCTCGACGTGGTCGGACATACGGACAGCACCGGGTCCGAGGCCTATAACCTCAACCTGTCGGAGCAGAGGGCCAACTCGGTCGCGAACTATCTGCGCTCTCGCGGCGTGGCACCGGCCCGGATCGTGGCCTTCGGCCAGGGAGAGACAGCCCCTATAGCAACCAACGAAACCCCGACTGGCCGCCAACAGAACCGCCGGGTGGAGCTGAAAATCACACCAGCGACAAAGACATAGCGTCTACTCACAGTCCTTCTCGTCGATCAGGTGATTGAGTTCCTGATTACGGGCGTGGAGAGCCTTGATCTCGGTTTGCTGCGAATCTGAGAAGTCCAGAAAGAGCGGGCCAACCAGCAGCAAGCCGAGATTTTGCGCATCCGCAAAGTCACCCTCGTCGGTCAGATCGGCAATCCTGGTGTTGTTGAATGACAGCTCACCCTGCAGGTTGGCGCAGGAGAGCTTTGCATCGATATCCCGCTGTGCCGTGACGGGGTTTGCAGTTCGACCGCCGCAAGCCGCAACGGCTGTGGCCAAAAAGAAGCAGGCCATCCATGCGACAGCACTTCGGCTAAACATTTGAGTCATCCTGATCCCCCTCCTACGCTATGCCGGAAGAAACTATCCTGAGGGGGACACGAAACACCATGAAGATTCTCGCTAGACTCGTACTACTTGCTTTGATCGGCGGAGCGCTCTCTGCTTGCGCTCAGGCCGCTCGGCCTACCGCGTTGGTAACGACCGTTACTGAAACCACGCTTCTGCCAGAGGGTAGCCCGCTTGCCGCCTCGGTTGAGCTTGGAACCGTGAGCGGCGGTGAAGAGACCAATCCACTCTGGAAGTCAGAAGTCTCCAACGAAGCGTTTCGCACCGCGCTCAACCAGTCGCTGGCCGTCACGGCCATTCTTGCACCTCAGGACGGTCCTCTTCAGGTCGATGCCAACCTTCTCGAGCTCGATCAGCCATTCGGCGGCTTCAACCTGACGGTGACGACAACGGCGCGCTACACCGTCGCGAACCAGGCCGGGGACGTGGTCTTTGAAGAGACGATCGTGACGCCGCATACGGCGGAGTTCTCGGAAGCATTCCTGGGGGCGGAGCGGCTACGCCTCGCCAATGAAGGCTCGGTCAAGAAGAACATCTCGCGTTTCATCGAGATGCTCATCGAGCAATCCGAGGCGGATCCGACCAAGTTCTCGTGATCGCGGGCTGCAGGCTTTGATCGCATCGAGGCATGCCCCATATGCGGGGCATGCAAGCTACTCTGACCGCCCGATCCCGCCTGCAGCTTTGGCTCGAATTCGCCCTGCTCTACATCGGCATTCCAGTGCTGATGCTGATGTTCCTCGGCCAATACAGCCTTTTTACAACGGTCTGGCTGCTTGCCGCCGCGTCGATGTTCCTTCTATGGCGCACGCCGGGGTTCAAGGTTTCCAAGCTGTGGCAGGGGTTTAAGTGGCGTGACCTGCGGATCCTGGCGGCGTTCTCCCTGCTGACCGTGATCTGCACATTCTCGACCGTCCTCTTGGTCGTGCCGGAGCGGTTTCTGGACCTTCCGATCAACCGGAGCGGGCTCTGGATCATGATCATGCTGCTCTATCCGCCTCTGAGCGCATGGCCACAGGAGATCATCTTCCGCACGCTCTTCTTCGAGCGTTATGGAGTCCTGTTTGCAAACGCGAAGGCCCTTATCGCCACTAACGCAGTGGTCTTCGGGTTCGGGCATCTGTTCTTTCAGAATCCGATCACGATCATCATGACCGGGGCAGCCGGCGCGTTCATGGGCTGGGCCTACTATAAGTCAGGCTCGCTCTGGCTCGCATGGCTTCTGCATTCGGTCGGCGGCATGATCGTCTTCACCTCCGGCCTCGGCATCTTCTTCTACCATGGGGCCATCGGCGCGACGCCTTGACTTGACCGGTGGTTCGGGCTCTATGCGGGCCGCACGTCGATCCCCGGGAGCCACCCATGCATATCTACCGCAGCCACACCTGTGCCGAGCTGACCGCAGCCAATGTGGGTGAGACCGTTCGCCTGTCGGGCTGGGTGAACCGGGTTCGGGACCACGGCGGGATCCTGTTCATCGACCTGCGCGACCATTACGGCGTCACCCAGGTGCTGGCGGATCCGGACAGCCCTGTGTTTTCCGAGGTCGAGAAGCTGCGTTCCGAATGGGTTATCCGGATCGACGGCAATGTGATGGCTCGCGACCCGGACCTGGTGAATTCGAAACTCCCGACGGGAGAGGTCGAGGTGTTCATCCGCGACCTCGAAGTGCTTGGCGCGGCGGAGGAATTGCCCCTGCCCGTCTTTGGTGATCTGGAGTATCCGGAGGAGACGCGTCTCAAGTACCGCTTCCTCGATCTCCGGCGCGAAAATCTTCATGAAAACATTATCTTGCGATCGAAAGTTATCTCGTCGATCCGCCGCCGGATGACCGATCAGGGGTTCATGGAGTACCAGACACCGATCCTGACGGCGTCCTCGCCCGAGGGGGCGCGGGACTTTCTGGTGCCCTCCCGCCTGCATCCGGGCAAGATGTACGCGCTGCCCCAGGCGCCGCAGCAGTTCAAGCAGCTCATCATGGTGGCGGGGTTCGACCGGTATTTCCAGATCGCGCCCTGCTTCCGCGACGAGGACCCGCGGGCGGACCGCTCGCCCGGCGAATTCTACCAGCTCGACATGGAGATGAGCTTCGTCGAGCAGGAGGACGTGTTTCAGGCCATCGAGCCCGTAATGCGCGGTGTCTTCGAGGAATTCGGCGGCGGACGCCCGGTGACGCAGGAGTTCCCGCGCATCGCCTACAAGGACGCTATGCTGTGGTACGGATCCGACAAGCCGGACCTGCGCAACCCATTGAAAATGCAGGTGGTCTCGGAGCATTTCAAAGGCTCGGGCTTCAAGATCTTCGCCAGCATACTCGAGCAGGAGGGCACCGAGATCCGCGCGATCCCGGCCCCGAAAGGCGGCAGCCGCAAGTTCTGCGACCGGATGAACTCCTTCGCGCAGAAGGAAGGCTTGCCGGGCATGGGCTACATCTTCTGGCGCGAGGATGGCGGGCAGATGGAAGCCGCCGGGCCGCTCGCCAAAAATATTGGGCCGGAGCGGACCGAGGCGATCCGTCAACAACTGGGGCTAAATGTCGGCGATGCTGCATTTTTCCTGGGCGGTAAGCCCTCGGCCTTCGAGGCTGTTGCCGGCAAGGCGCGGGACGTCATCGGCGAGGAGCTTGGCCATACCGAGAAGGACCGGTTCGATTTCTGCTGGATCGTCGACTTCCCGATGTACGAGTACGACGAGGAGACCAAGACCCTCGATTTCTCGCACAACCCGTTCTCGATGCCCCAGGGCGGCATGGAGGCGCTGGAGACGCAAGACCCGCTGGGAGTGCTGGGATATCAATACGATATCGTCTGCAACGGGGTTGAGCTTTCCTCCGGCGCGATCCGGAACCACAAGCCCGAGATCATGTACAAGGCCTTCGAGATCGTTGGCCATGACAAGGCCTTCGTCGATGCGAATTTCGGCGGGATGATCAACGCCTTCAAGTACGGCGCACCACCCCATGGCGGGATCGCGCCCGGCATCGACCGGATCGTCATGCTGCTGGCGGATGCGGAGAATATCCGCGAGGTCATCATGTTCCCGATGAACCAGCGCGCCGAGGACCTGATGATGCAGGCGCCATCGACACCGACCAACGAACAGCTCCGCGAACTGGGCCTCAGACTGATCCCGCAGGACTGAGATCGGGATTTGTCGCGAAAAATCGCGCGCACCAGATTTTTCGCAATCCTGAGACCGGACAAAGCCGGACTTGAGATCGCGCGAAATAGACAAAACGCGATTTTCTTCGAACTGGCGGTCTTGCCGCGGATAATCCAAGAATGAGACACTCGGGTATTCGTTGATCCATTCTGGAGGGCGCCGTGATGACCGGCCTCGTCTATCTCGACATCGCGATCGGTGTTGTCTTCCTGCTTCTGGTCTTCAGTCTTTTCGCCAGTGCCATACAGGAGGTGATCTCCGGGATCACCGGCTGGCGGGGCAACAATCTCCGCCGCGGGGTGCGTTGGCTGATCGAGGGAACCAGCGATGCGGACAAACAGGAAGATTTCAACGCCATCTGGAACTCGCCGCTTATCGAAAGCCTTCACGGACCGGGCTCGCAATTCTCGCTCCTGCTGCAAGGATCGGAGACCAAACGCGCGCCGTCCTACATCCCGCCAGAGGTCTTCGCCCGGGTGGTCTGGACCATCGTGGCGAAGGAGCGGGACATCACGGAGCTGAATGCGGATGCGATTTCAGAACTGGAGACGTCAGACAAGGTCCTCCATCAGCGCCTTGCCGCCGTCCTCCGCGGTCTGGAAGGCGGGGCCGAGGAAGCCGAGGCTGCGATTGCCAGATGGTATGACACCGCCATGGCGCGGATCAGCGGCTGGTATGTGCGCAACACACGGATGGTCCTGTTCTGGATCGGGCTGGCCCTCGCCGTGTTCACCAATACAGACCCGATCCGGTATGCAGGCGAGCTCCGCCAGAACGAAGCGCTCCGCCAGGAAGTGGTCGCGAAGGCAGAGCAGATCGCCGCGCTGAAGGATCTCGATGCCGTGCGGATGCAGCTTGGTGCAGAGGAGCCCGAGACACCGCCAGAGGATCTCAGCACGCTGACCGAGCAGGTGAAAATGCAAGCCGAGAAGCTGGCCGGGGAGTTGAACGACATCGAAGCCAGCGGCGGCTGGGCACATTGTGGCGCCTACAACCCCGCGTCTGGTGGTTCGGTGGAGCAGGGTGAGTTCTCCTTCGCCTGCTTCAAAGCCACGGTGTTTCGCAGTGAGGACATTGCGAACTACGCACCGGGCAAGACGATCCCGAACCCGCTGTTCGGCTGGCTCCTGCTCTCCTTCGGGGTCATGCTGGGGGCGCAGTTCTGGTTCGACTTGTTGAAGCGCTTCGTCTCGATCCGTTCCGCAGGCGTGTCGCTGGGCAGGAAAGCCAACGACGGGAAACCGAACCAGACCACCAACCAGTGATGGACAACCGCCGCGGATGGGGCATGCTCCGCTCGACTGGAGAATCGACACGACATGACCCATACGAACCATCTCGGCCAGCCGGTCGGCGCCCCGGTGCTTGGCTGGTCCCAGCCCCCGCGCCCGGGCGATCTGACGCTGGAAGGCAGGTTTTGCCGCCTGGAGCGGCTGGCAGAGCGTCACGGGCCCGATCTGTTCGAGGCGCTGTCGGACGATGCCGAGGGCCGCGTCTTCACCTACATGCCGAACGGGCCGTTCGAGACGCTCGACGCCTATATGGCCTGGCTCAGGGCCGAGAAGGACTGCCCCGACCCGCTGCAATTCGCGATCCTGGTCAATGGCAAGGCGGTTGGCACGGCCTCCTACCTGCGCATCGACCCGAATGCGGGATCCATCGAAGTCGGCTACATTACCTTCTCCCCGCGTCTCCAGCGCACCCCGGCGGCGACGGAGGCGATGTTTCTGATGATGAAATGGGCCTTCGAGGCCGGGTACCGCCGCTATGAGTGGAAGTGCAACGCGCTCAACGCCCCGTCGCGCAGTGCGGCCATGCGGCTCGGCCTCTCCTATGAAGGCGTGTTCCGGCAGGCGACCATCGTCAAGGGCCACAACCGCGACACCGCCTGGTATGCCGCGATCGACAGCGAATGGCCCTTGCTGAACGCGGCATTCGAGAGATGGTTGTCAGAGGAGAATTTCGACCAGCAAGGCCTTCAGCGGCAGTCTCTGAGTGCGCTGACCGAGCCCGTCCTTGTCAGAAAAGGATAGAGACATGCTGACCCCCTCCCCCGCCGCGCTGGAGTTTCTGAGCAAACGCCGCTCGGTCACCGCCAAGACGCTGAAGAGCCCCGGACCCGATCGCGCGCAGATCGGGGAGTTGCTGGAAATCGCCTCACGGGTGCCGGATCACGGGAAACTGGAGCCCTGGCGCTTCGTCGTGATCGAGCCGGAGGCACAGGCCCGCTATCGCGACGCGGCTTTGACCCGGCTCGAGGCTCTGGGCCAGGACGAGACCGCGCGCGACAAGGCCGCCGTGATCCTGAGCCATGGCGTGCCGATCGTGGCGGTGATCTTCTCGCCGAAACCGTCGCAGAAGATCCCGCTCTGGGAACAGGAGATGGCGGCGGCCTGTGTCTGCCTGAGCCTCGTCAATGCGGGGCTCGCCGCTGGATGGGGGGCAAACTGGCTCTCCGGCCCGCTGTGCCGGGACGACGTGTTCCTGACCGGGACCCTGGGTTGTGTAGAAGGGGAATGGGTGCCGGGCTTCATCCACCTCGGCACCCCGCAGATCGCACCTGCCGAGCGCGACCGGCCCGACACCGAAGCGCTGACCACGTGGCTCTGATCGGGGACCTCCTGAAGGCGATCGGCCAGTTGAGCGACCGGCGGTTTCTCGGCGTCCTGCTGACCGCCCTCGGCATCACCATCGCGCTTCTCTTCAGCGTCGCGGCCGGGGCGGCCTGGGCGGTTGGTTTTCTGCCCGATCCGCTCTTCTCCCTGCCCTGGATCGGAGATGTGAGCCTGCCGCTCACCGGCCTGCAGGGGCTTGCGATCGGCGGCGTGCTGCTCGCCTCCAGCTTCCTGATGTTCCCGGTGGCGGCGATCTTCGTCGGCCTCTTCCTCGACCGGATCGCCGATGCGGTGGAGGATCGCCACTACCCCGCGCAGAAGGCAGCGCGCAGCCCGAGCCTGATCGAGGGGCTGAAGGACGGGCTCGGTTTCGCCGGGGTGATGATCCTCGCCAATCTCGCGGCGCTGATCCTCTATGCGATGCTCTTCTGGCTCGGCCCGGTGAACGTGCTGATCTTCTGGGCGATGAACGGGTACCTGCTGGGGCGGGAGTTCTTCCAGATGGTGGCGATCCGCCATCTGCCGCTGGAGCAGGCAGCGGCGCTGCGCAAGCGCAACAGGTTCCGGATCTGGCTCGCGGGCACGCTGATGGCGGTGCCGCTGACGATCCCGGTCCTGAACCTGATCATCCCGATCCTGGGGGTTGCGACCGTCACCCACCAGTATCACCGCCTGGCCCGGACCTGAGCACCCGACGCCCAAGCCCGCAGCCGCGATCGGCCCGGACGGGGCGATCGCGGGGATCTTGCATCGCCCGCTTGCGGGCGATTCCGCCAGGCTAGCGCTGGCTCGGGGGCACCACGATCGAAAGGTCGCTGAGCGAGACCAGACGGTATTCGATCACCGAATAGACGATGGCGAAGACCACTATCGTCACCGCCGTGGTCAGAAGCGCCTTGAAGCGCAGTTTCGCGTCCACCGGCGCGCTCGCCGGGGTGCCGGGCACGATCTTTCCGTCCTCCGCCTGGCTCTTCTGCCAGAGCGGATTGACCATATAGAAGACCATCGCCCAGATGACCGCGAACAGGACCATGGCCGAGGTGATCGACATCTCAGACCTCCTCCAGCTCGACCAGGGTGCCGTTGAAGTCCTTCGGGTGCAGGAACAGGACCGGCTTGCCATGGGCGCCGATCTTCGGCTCACCGTCACCCAGCACGCGCGCACCCTCGCCCTGCAACCGGTCGCGCGCGGCGCGGATATCCTCGACCTCATAGCAGATGTGATGGATCCCGCCCGCCGGCGATTTCTCGAGAAAGCCCGCGATCGGCGAGCCTTCGCCCAGCGGTTCCAGCAGTTCCACCTTGGTGTTCGGCAATTCGATGAAGACGACCGTCACCCCGTGATCCGGCTCGGCCTGCGGCGGCGAGACCCTGGCGCCCAGCGTGTCGCGATAGAGCGCGGTCGCGGCGGCCAGATCCGGCACGGCGATGGCAACGTGGTTGAGGCGTCCGATCATGCAAAACTCCTTCCCGGTTGCCCCCGCTTAGCCGGGCGGGCCGGGCCGGGCAAGGCCGTCTGCGTCGCAGTCTAGGTTTTCGCCCGCCCCCGGACTATCAGCGCTCCCGCCCCGGGCTGCTGGAGCCCCGGAAGGCGCCCTGCTCGATCCGGTCAGGGTTCACGCCGCGCAGCGGCACGCCGAGGATGCGCCGCGGCAGCACGGCCCGCCTGGTGTCAGGTTCGAAATCCCTCCGCGGCTGGAAATCCGAGCGCTGCTGGGAGAAGATCGCGTCCAGCCGCTCCTGCTGATCGTCCACCGGGCTCTGGGCGCGGGCCTCGAGCCCGAAGGCGAGCGTGATGGCAAAACCGATCGCGAGCAGAGGTTTCATCGGGGGGTCTCCTTGCGGCGGGGGCGCGCCCGTTTTGCGTCACATAATCGATATGGGTGCAAACGAACAGAGAGAAGGCGCAGGAACGGGTCCTGCGCCTCTCACTTGCTGGTCGGGAGGGGAAGGATCGCTGGCCCGGGATGGGCCAACCCCAACTGGCTGGATCCGTCAAATTCCTCAGCGGCCAGCGCGGCCGTTGGAGCCGAAGACCCGCACGCCGTCATGGCCCTTGGAGTCGCCGGAGCTGAAGCTGAAATCGCCGAAAGTGCGCGAGAAGAAGTTGCCGGACCGGTCCGAGCTGACCTGCCGGGTCTCACCCTTCGAGCTGCGCTCCTGCGCGATGATGTTGTCGAGCTTGGCACGCTGGTTGACGACGGTGCTTTCGGCCTGCGCAACTCCGGTCAGTGCGGTTGCTGCAATGGCGGTGGCTACAATGAGCTTTTTCATGACGATCTCCTGTTCGGGTCTCTGTGTCTGAACAGCAGATGGGCAGCCGCCGCTTGGATAACAATCAACTCCAGCGCACAGGTCTGTGAAACAGATTTCAACAATCACTGGGGCGGTTTAGGGCGCTCAGAACTCCTCGACATGGCAGACGCCGGGGGCCGCCTTAATCGCGCCCCGCATCTCCGGGCCCAGCATCCAGGTGCCGGGCAGCGCGATCTCGACCTCGCTGCCATGCTCCTCGGCATCGAAGACCAGATGGACCGGCCCCTGCCCCTTCAGCCGCTTGGCCGCTGGCGCCTGAAGCCGCGCCTTGATCGAGGGCATCGCCTCCGGTCCGTCGATATAGACGCGCAGGCCTATGGTGCCCGCATCCTCGACCACATCGTCGATATGCTGGGCACCGCGCAGCATGAGACGCCCGCCTTCCTCGTCCATCTCCACATGGAGGACGAGGTTGGTGCCGGGGATCAGCTTGTCCTCCGCCTCCGCCAGCACGTCGGAGAAGGCCATCACCTCATAAGCGCCCGATATATCGGAAAAGCCGATGAAGGCGAAGCGGGTGCCGCGCGCGGATTTGCGGTACTGGATCGCGGCCAACGTGCCCGCGATCCGCCCCGCCCCGCCCCGGCTGGCAAAGGCCTGGTGGCTGAGGATCCGCTTGCGCATGAGCGCGCCCTCGTAATCCTGCAGCGGGTGACCGGAGAGGTAGAAGCCGATGGCCGCGTGCTCCTCACGCAGGCGATCGGTGGGCAGCCAGTCCTCGGACCGCGAGAGCCGGGGCGGCGGCAGGGCCTCGTCATCGCCACCGAAGAGCGAGACCTGGGAGGAGCGTTTCTCCTCATGGGTCGCTGCGGAATAATCGACCAAGGCGTCGATCGAGTCGAACACGCGGCGCCGGTTCGACTCCAACCCATCGAACGCGCCGGCACGGGCCAGCATCTCCATCGGGCGTTTGCCGATTGACTTGAGATCTACCCGGCGGGCGAAGTCGAAAAGACTGGCATAGGGGCCATCTGCACGGCCCGCGACGATCATCTGCATCGCCTCGGTGCCGACATTCTTCAGCGCGCCGAGGGCATAGAGGATCTGCCCGTCCTTCACCGTGAACTTGGACTCAGAGCCATTCACGCAGGGTGGCGCGATTGGGATCTCCATCCGCCGGGCCTCTTGGACGAAGATGTTCAACTTTTCCGTGAGATGCAGGTCGAGGTTCATGACGGCGGCCATGAACTCCACCGGGTGGTTCGCCTTCAGCCAGGCGGTCTGGTAGCTGACCAGCGCGTAGGCGGCCGCGTGGGATTTGTTGAAGCCGTAATTGGCGAACTTGTCGAGGAGGTTCCAGACCTCATCTGCCTTCCTAGCCTCGACCCCGTTCTCCTTGGCGCCCTTCAGGAATTTGGGTTTCTCGGCATCCATCGCCTCCTGAATCTTCTTGCCCATGGCACGACGGAGCATATCGGCGCCGCCGAGGGAGTAGTTCGCCATGACCTGGGCGATCTGCATCACCTGTTCCTGATAGACGATGATGCCCTGGGTCTCGTCGAGCAGCGGGTCGATCAGGGGGTGAATGGATTCGCGCGGCTCGCGGTTGTTCTTAACGTTGCAGAATTTCGGGATGTTCTCCATCGGGCCCGGGCGGTAGAGGGCGACGAGTGCCACGATGTCCTCTAGACAGGTCGGCTGCATCTGCTCGAGCGCCGAGCGCATGCCCGCCGATTCCACCTGGAAAACGCCGATCGTCTTGGCGCTGCCATAGAGGTCGTAGGTCGCCTTGTCCTCGAGATCGATGGTCGAGATATCGAGATCGACCCCGCGCAGTTTCAGAAGATCGACGGCGTTCT
Organism: Pseudomonadota bacterium; assembly: GCA_039180675.1. Classification (GTDB taxonomy): domain Bacteria; phylum Pseudomonadota; class Alphaproteobacteria; order Rhodobacterales; family Rhodobacteraceae; genus Thermohalobaculum. The sequence goes on from JBCDDC010000023.1 coordinate 17,396, forward strand.
GGATCACGGTCAGGGTCTTGAGCCCGAGGAAGTCGAACTTCACCAACCCCGCCGGTTCGACCCATTTCATGTTGTACTGGGTCGCGGGCATGTCGGAGCGCGGGTCCTGGTAGAGGGGCACCAGTTCGACCAGCGGTCGGTCGCCGATCACCACACCGGCGGCGTGCGTGGAGGCGTTGCGTAGCAGCCCTTCGACCTTCTCGGCGATATCCAGCATCGTGGCGACGACTTCCTCGCGCCTAGCCTCCTCCTCGATCCGGGGCTCTTCCTTACGGGCCTTGGCGATGGAGACGGGTTTGACGCCCTCCACCGGGATCAGTTTCGAGATCCGGTCGGCGGCGGAGTAGGACATCTGGAGGACCCGGCCGACGTCGCGGACGGCAGCCTTGGAGAGCAATCCGCCGAAGGTGATGATCTGGGCCACCCGGTCGCGGCCGTATTTCTCCTGCACATACTGGATCACCTCCTCGCGCCGGTCCTGGCAGAAGTCGATGTCGAAATCGGGCATCGAGATCCGCTCGGGGTTCAGGAAGCGCTCGAACAGGAGGTTGTAGCGGAGCGGGTCGAGGTCGGTGATGGTGAGCGCGTAGGCGACAAGCGAGCCCGCGCCGGAGCCCCGCCCGGGGCCGACGGGGATGTCCTGCGCCTTCGCCCACTGGATGAAATCGGCGACGATCAGGAAGTAGCCGGGGAAGCCCATGCCCTCGATGACGCCAAGCTCGAATTCGAGGCGTTGCTCGTATTCCTCGACCGGGGCCGCGGGGTCGATGATGGCAAGGCGCTCCTTGAGCCCGTCGCGTGACTGGCGGCGAAGCTCCTCGACCTCGTCATCGGCGAACTTCGGCAGGATCGGGTCGTGGCAGCGCGGGCGGATGGCGCAGCGGCGAGCGATTTCCACCGTGTTTTCAATCGCCTCAGGCAGGTCGCTGAAAAGCGTCACCATCTGATCCTGCGATTTGAGATAGTGCTCCGGTGTCAACATCCGCCGGTCGCTCTCGTTCACATAACGGCTGTCGCCGATGCAGAGGAGCGCGTCATGCGCCTCGAACATTTCGGGCCTGTCGAAGAAGACCTCGTTGGTGGCGACAAGCGGCAGTTCGAGATCGTAGGCGAGGTCGATGAGGCCCGGTTCGGTCGCCTCCTCCTCGGGCGTGCGCAGCGTGCCGTCGCGGCCGTGGCGCTGAAGCTCGATGTAGAGCCTATCCGGAAACGCGGCCGCGAGGCGTTGTGCGAGCGCCTGCGCCTCGGCGCGCTTACCGAGGGCGATGAGTCGGCCAAGCGGCCCCTTCGCGGCCCCGGTCAGGCAGATCACGCCCTCTGCATGCGCCTCCAACGCCGCCAGGGGCACATGCGGTGCAGCCCCAGTATCGGTGTCGAGGAAGGCGCTGGAGGTCAGCGCCATCAGGTTGCGCCAGCCGGCCTCGTTCTGCGCGTAGAGGGCGAGCGGCATGGGCGGCAGCGTCTTCTCGCCCGGGCGCGCCTCGACGACCTGAACCGCGAGTTGCAGGCCGAGGATCGGCTGGACACCCGCCTTTGCCGCCGTCTCGGCAAACTCCAGCGCGCCGAAGAGGTTATTGGTGTCGCAGATCGCGATGGCCGGCATGCCGAGGTCGGCGGCCAGCCCGGGCAGTTTCTTGGCGTGGATCGCCCCCTCTAGAAGCGAGTAGGCGGAGTGACAGCGGAGGTGGATGAATCGCGGCTCGGTCATGGGCGGAGGCTACGCGCCCCGCCCCGCCGATTGCCAGCGATTTGTCAGCCGGTTTTGCTGCGGCGAAGGGCTGCGAAGCCCACGAGGCCGGAGAGCAGCAGCGCCGCGCCTGCGGGCAACGGGACCTCGGATACGGTGAAGACAGCGGTCGCGTCGAGCGGGTTGTTGCTGCCCTCGAAGAACCCAAGCCGGTAGGTACCCGGTGCCAACAGCCCCTCCTGCGCCGCGATCGCGGTGCCTGGCGCGATCCGGGTCGCGGTCGCCACGGGCGAGAAGAGATCGCAGGTCCCGCCGACCGGGTCGGGTGCCGAGGCGCAGGCCCCGCTGCTGGTCGTCAGCCGCGTGTCCACGCCGTTGACGATCCTATCAAGCGTCACCCCGGTCTGCTGACCGTTCGGCGCGTCGACGATCGAGGTGAAGAAGATCTGAAACGGGTTCTCGACCTGAAACTCGACGGTGCCGCTGAAGCTGCCAGCGGTCCAGTCGACCGTGACGGTGCCCGCGGCATTGGAGGTCGTGATCGTCGCCTCCGGCTCCGACGTGACCGCAGGATCGAAGGTGACCGCACCGGCAGGCGCGGACAGAGAAAGACCGGCGGCGACGACCGCAACAGATTTGAGACGACCCAAGACACCACCCCCGCAAGAACCATCAGCGCATGAAAATGCCGGAGAGATGGGCCGAAATTGAGGCCGATGCGTACGGAATTAGGACAGCGTTAACCGTAAAAGCGCTAGGCCGGTGGCGCCGAGGCGGGATCGCCCCGCCGCGTAGTTCTCCGATGGTCACCGCCATGGTTCCGGATCTGCTCCTGCTCTTCATCGCCGTCTACGCCGGTCATTTGGCGGCCTATGTCGGGCTCGGCCTTGTGCTGGATGGCTGGAACCGGCGCAATCCGGCACGGCGGATCCAGAAAATGAGGCGGGGGGAGGCGCGCCGGGCGGTGGAAATCCGCCAGAGCCTCATCGCCCTCGGCCCCATCTCAGCCCTGATGAGCATCGGGATCTGGGCACAGGTGAGCGGCTTCACGCTCTGGCAGGCGCCTGCGCTGACGCTTTGGGAATGGCTCGGCATGCTGGGGCTGGTTCTGGTGCTCTTCGATGCCTGGTTCTATTGGGCGCACCGGCTGATGCACCTGCCGGGGCTCTACCGCTTTCACAAGATCCATCACCTGTCGAAGGCGCCGACCGTCTGGTCGACCTATTCCGATCACCCCGTCGACGCCGTGGCGCATCAGGGGTTCCTGCTGATCGCGCCGCTTCTGCTCCCGATCCCGCCCAGCGTGCTGATCGCGCACCGACTGATCGATCACATCAACGGCACGGTCGGGCACTCGGGGTATGAGTATTTCGCCTCGCCCGGTGCCAGGATGCCGAGCCCGGGCCTCTGCACCACGTTCCACGACCAGCATCATGAGCGATTTACGGTCAACTATGGCAATTTCCTCTCGATCTGGGACCGGATGATGGGCACGATCAGCGCCGACTATGACGATCAGGTCCGCGCGCGGGAGGAGGCGTGACGGGCCAAAAGCAGGAGGCCCCGCATGTCAGAGACGCCCGACACCCCCCATGACGAGCCGCTGGATTTCACCGATCCGATGCAGCGCCCGCGCTTCACCGGGCTCGCAAGTTTCTTCCGCCTGCCGAGCCAGGAGGATTTCGAGACGAACCCGCCCGAAATCGGCGTCTGCGGCGTGCCCTTCGACGGGGGCGTGACCAACCGCCCGGGCCCGCGCCACGGGCCGCGGGAGGTGCGCAACATGTCCTCCTTCATGCGGCGGATGAACCAGGCGACCGGCGTGAGCCCGTTCGAGGCGAAACGCTGCGCAGATATCGGCGACGCCTGGATCCGCAAACCCTACGAGTTGACGGGCGCGCACGCCGAGATCGAGGCCTTCTTCTCCCGCGTCCATGCCGCCGGCATCCGGCCGCTCACCTGTGGCGGAGATCATTCGATCAGCCTGCCGATCCTGCGCGCGATCGCAAAGGACCAGCCGCTCGGCATGATCCATATCGACGCGCACGCGGATACCGGCGATGGCTATATGGGCAGCAAGTTCCACCACGGCGCCCCGTTCAAGATCGCGGTCGACGAGGGCCTGCTCGACCCGAAGAAGGTCGTGCAGATCGGCATCCGTGGCCCTGTCCACTCGATGGATATGTGGAAGTTCTCCTACGAAACCGGCATGCGGGTCATGCTGATCGAGGAGGTCGAGGACCGCGGCTGGAAGCCCTGCATGGAGGAGGCGCGCGAGGTCGTCGGCGACGCGCCGATCTACGTGAGCTTCGACATCGACAGCCTCGACCCGGTCTACGCCCCCGGCACCGGCACGCCAGAGGCCGGCGGGCTGACCATGCGCGAGGCGCAGGGCATGTGCCGGATGCTCGGCGGGCTCGATATCCGCGGCGCGGACATGGTCGAGGTCTCCCCGCCCTTCGACAGCGAGAACATCACCTCGCTCAACGGCGCCACGATCATGTTCGAAATCCTCTGCGCCATGGTGCAACGATGAGCCTGGAGCGCGCGCGGGCCGAGATCATCCGCCTCCACGACTTCTTCACCGGCTGGTACAAGGGCGCGATCCCGCGGACAGCGCTCGAGACGGATTTCACCGCGGTGATGCATCCCGAATTCCAGCTCATCATGCCGGCGGGAAAGGTCTACACGAAGGACGATATCGTCGAGGTGATCGATGGCGGCCATGGCCAGAACCCCGATTTCCGGATCACGATCGAGACGGTGGAGCTCGCAGGCACCTGGCCGGGCCTGATCCTGGCGAGCTATATTGAACGCCAGGAAGGCGCAAAGAACTCCGCAGCCGTGAACCGCCGCCGCTCGACGGTCCTCTTCGAGGCTGGCGACGACTGGCTCCTCTGGCGGCATCTGCAGGAGACCTGGGTGAGCTGACGGGGCGCCCGCGCGCGTCCCCCGGACGCGCCAAGCAAAGGCGTATGCGCGGCACGCGCATTCCGCTTGGTTCGCCGCGCTGGCGGCTCCGGCCCATCGCTCACAATTTCATGAATTCCGGCGGGTGGGGTGGCCCTGGCCCGCTCCGCATGCTACCGGGCCGCCTGCCCCGGAGACCAGCGGAGAGATCGATGCAATCGCCCACCTCGCGCCACGCGGCGCTTCTGCTTCTTCGCGTCACGCTCGCGGGGCTTCTGTTCTGGTGGGGGCTCGCCAAGGGGCTCGACCTCGGGGTCGGCGCCCGGGTCTCGGACAAGTATTACGGCGGGGTCTTCTCGATCGACTTGCTCCTGATCGTCTTCGGCTGGGCGCAGGTCGCCGCTGCTGCACTGCTCGCAATCGGGCTCTTTCGCGCGCCGCTCCTGCTCTTCCAGCTTGTCGTCAATGTTTTTGTGGCGGCAGCCGTCTGGCAATCGCTGATCGATCCCTTCTGGCTCTGGACCGGAGGCGAGAAGCCCGAGACGGTCAACGCGCTCTTCTACCCCTCCGCAATCGTCGCCGCCGGGTCGTTTCTGCTCCTGAGCTTTCGCAATATGGATAGCTGGGCGCTCGACCGGGTGATCGGGGCGCGATGACCGGGATCATCCTGCATAATTATCCGCAGAGCCCGGTGGCGGAGAAGGTCCGCGTCGGGCTCGGGATCAAGGGGCTCGCCTGGCGCTCGGTCGAGATCCCGCGCCTGCCGCCGAAGCCTGATCTGATCCCGCTGACCGGCGGCTATCGCCGCACACCGGTGATGCAGATCGGCGCGGATATTTTCTGCGACAGCCAGATGATCTTTCGCGCGCTGGAGGAAATTCACCCCTCGCCCTCGTTCTTTCCCGATGGTGCGGCAATGACCTGGGGCCTCAGCCGCTGGATAGACGGGGAGTTCTTCACCCTTGCGGTCAAACTCGTCCTCGGCTCAGCCGGCGACGCGCTCGACCCGGACTTCGCCGCGGACCGCGGCCGGCTCTATCTCGGCACGGATTGGCAAGCGCGTCTGGCCGAGGCGAACGAAGAGCTGCCGCATTACGCGGCCCAGGTCCGTGCCGGGCTCAACTGGATAGACCATCAGCTTGCGAATTGGGACTTCCTGACAGGCACGGAACCCGGCTATGCCGACGCGCTGCTCTATCACGCCGTCTGGTTCATCCGTGGCCGCTGGGCAGCGGGACCAGAGTTCCTGTCGGAGTTTCCGGATCTGATCGGCTGGGAGGATCGGGTTCGCGAGATCGGCCATGGCGATCGGTCGGACCTCGCGGCTGCGGAGGCGCTCGACATCGCCCGGGACGCTGTGACTGAGACGCCTGAGACAGCCGATCCACACGACCCCCAGAAACTCGCTCCCGGAGATTTCGTCAGTATCTCGCCGGATCTTGATGGCGGAGAGCAGGCCGTCGAGGGCCGCATCCGCGCCGTGACCGCCAACATGGTCGCGATCCTGCGCGAGGACGACCGTGTCGGCGAGGTCTGTGTCCATTTCCCCCGCGCGGGCTACCGCGTCACCCGTCTCTGAGGACCGTCATGAGCGCTCTCTTCTCCCCCTTCGCCCTCAGGGGCGTGACCTTCAAGAACCGCGTGGCGGTCAGCCCGATGAGCCAGTACCGGGCGAAGGGTGGCTATGCCAATGACTGGCATCTGGTGCATCTAGGCCGGTTCGCGCTTGGCGGGGCCGGCCTTGTCTATGCCGAGGCGACGGCGGTCGAGGACCGTGGGCGGCGGACCCACGGGGATCTGGGTATCTGGGAGGACGGGCAGATCGAGCCGCTCGCCCGCGTGACCCGGTTCATCGCGGCGGAAGGCGCCGTGCCGGGCATCCAGCTTGGCCATGCCGGGCGCAAGGCCTCGGAGCGGCGGCCGTGGCATGGCGAGAGCCCGGTCAATGAGGAAGATACGAAGCTGCGGGACGAGCCGCCGTGGGAGACGATCGGCCCCTCCGCCCTGCCCTTCGCCGAGCCCTGGCCGCTGCCGGCGGAGATGAGTGAGGACGACATTCAGGGCGTGATCGATGCGTTCGGACAGGCCGCGCGGCGTTCGAAGGACGCGGGCTTCCGGATCATCGAGGTCTATGCCGCCCACGGGTTCCTGCTCCACCAGTTCTACTCCCCCATCGCCAATCAGCGGACCGACCGTTGGGGCGGGAGCCTCGAGAACCGTTGCCGACTGTCCATCGAGGTCGCCCGAGCGATCCGGGCGCATTGGCCGGAGGATCTGCCGCTGGCCTTCCGCCTCTCCGCCACCGACTGGATGGAGGGCGGCTGGACGCCGGAGGAAACGGTGGAACTGGCGCGCTGGCTCAACGAGGCGGGCGTCGACATGATCGACTGCTCGACCGGCGGGATCGGCGGCATGGGCGGGCGCGAGCGGCCCTCGCTGATGCCGCTGTCGGAGAACTTCCAGGTGCCCTTCGCGGCTCAGGTCCGCAACCAGACCGGGGTGCCGAGCATGGCGGTCGGCCTGATCTGGGACGCCGAGGCGGCCGAGCGGATCATCGCCAATGGCGACGCCGATATGGTGGCGCTGGCCCGCGAGTTGCTCGATCACCCGAACTGGCCCCTTCAGGCCATGGCAACGCTTGGCGCGGATGAACGCTTCAACGCCTGGCCCCCGGAATTCGGCTGGTGGCTCGACAAACGCGAGCGGGTCTGCACGAAGCTCGGGCTGCGGTAGAGCCGAGCACCACGGACATCGTCGGCAAACCAACCGGCTGCATCGCCAGCACATCCATGCTGTGTCAAAATGGGATCAAGGTGTATCCTGTTGCGATCACGATGGAGGTTCAGATGCCCGCACCCCGGATCGCGCTCGCCGGTCTTCTTCTCACGGCCGCATGCATGAACGGTGAAACGCCGCCCGTCGCAACGCCAGGCAGCTGTGACAACACCGATGGCGCGCTATCCTCGGCGGCGTTCGTCATTGCGGAGGAGCCAATCGCAGGCGCCCGGGTGTCGAGCGGCTTCAGCGTCAGGGGGTGCTCGCGCACCTTCGAGAGCACGGTGGTCTGGCGGCTACTCGCCCGCGATGGATCGGTCCTGAATGAGGGGTTCACGACAGGTGGTGGTGTCGATGGGGTCGGCCCCTTCGCCTTCACGGTCCCCTACAGCGTGGCGGAGCGGCAGATCGGGCATCTCGAAGTCTTTGAAGAGGACGCCTCGGATGGCGAGGGTTTCCCGCCCGGGCGGACCATCCTGCCGGTTGTTCTGCAGCCTTGATCGCTGGATGAGCGGGAAACTGAGTGTTCGTCTGACAGGCCGCGTGTACCGCAAGATGTTGCGTGGCGCTGCGCGCGGGTGCATACATAGTGCTTCAGAGCAGTGAAGTGCCGGGAGAGCACGCATGGCCGCGACCGACCTCTTCGATGATGGGTCCGATGGATCCTATGATGCCTCCTCAATCGAGGTTCTGGAGGGGCTGGAGCCTGTTCGCAAGCGGCCGGGCATGTATATCGGCGGCACCGATGAGCGGGCGCTGCACCATCTGGTGGCAGAAGTCCTCGACAACTCGATGGACGAGGCGGTCGCGGGGCATGCGAGCCGTATAGAGGTCGAGCTGCTGGAGGACGGATCCTGCGTGATCAGCGACAACGGGCGGGGCATTCCGGTCGATCCGCACCCGAAGTTTCCGGGCAAATCCGCGCTCGAGGTTATTCTCACAACCCTCCATGCAGGCGGGAAATTCTCCGGCAAAGCCTATGAGACATCGGGTGGGTTGCACGGGGTCGGCGTCTCGGTCGTCAATGCGCTGAGCGATCACCTTCGGGTCGAGGTCGCGCGCAACAAGGAGCTTTATGCGCAGGAGTTCTCCCGCGGGCATGCGCAAGGCGGGGTGGAGCGGCTGGGGCCGACGCAGAACCGGCGCGGCACGCGGGTGGAGTTCCACCCCGATGCCGAGATCTTTGGCCCCCGCGCCGCGTTCAAGCCCGCCCGGCTCTACCGGATGGCGCGCTCGAAGGCCTACCTTTTCCGCGGGGTCGAGATCCGCTGGAAATGCGCGGCGGAGCTGCTCCGCGACGGCGATGAGACCCCGGCGGAGGACAGTTTCAAGTTTCCGGGCGGTTTGGAGGATTACCTGCTCTCCACCCTCAACGGCAGCGAGTTCTATGGCGAGCGGCCGTTCGCCGGAAAGGTCGATTTCAACGGTCGGCCCGGCTCGGTCGAATGGGCGATTGTCTGGGCGCCGGGGCGGGATGCGCATGTCTCCTCCTACTGCAACACGATCCCGACGCCGGAGGGTGGTACCCACGAGGCCGGGTTCTGGGGCGCGGTGCTGAAGGGGGTCCGCGGCTATGGCGAGCTGAGCGGCAACAAGAAGGCCGGGCAGATCACCCGCGACGACATCGCAGGCAGCGCCAATGCGATGATCTCTGCCTTTATCCGCGAGCCGGAATTCGTCGGCCAGACCAAGGATCGGTTGGCGACCGTCGAGGCATCAAAACTGGTCGAGAACGCGGTCCGGGACCGGTTCGATAGCTGGCTCGCGGGCGACCCCAAGACGGCGGGCGCGATTCTGGAGCACCTGATCGAACGGGCGGAGGAGCGGGCGCGCAGGCGGGCGGAAAAGGAGACCCAGCGCAAATCGGCGACCAAGAAGCTGCGCCTGCCAGGCAAACTCGCGGATTGTTCGGAGGCGACGCGGGAGGGATCAGAGATCTTCCTGGTCGAGGGCGACTCGGCCGGCGGATCGGCGAAACAGGCGCGGGACCGGAAGACCCAGGCCGTGCTGCCGCTCCGCGGCAAGATCCTCAACGTCGCCAACGCGGCGGCGGGCAAGCTGGCACAGAACCAGGAGCTGCAGGATCTGATGCAGGCGCTCGGCGTCCAGCCCGGCTCGAAATACAACGACAACGATCTGCGCTATGAGAAGGTGATCATCATGTGCGACGCCGATGTGGACGGCGCGCATATCGCCTCGCTGCTCATGACGTTCTTCTTCACCCAGATGCGGCCCCTGATCGAGAACCGGCATCTCTATCTGGCGGCACCCCCGCTCTACCGCGTCACACAGGGGGCGAAATCGGCCTATGCGCCCGATGAGGCGGAGCTTGAGCGATTGCTCGCCAACGGATTGGGAGGCAAGGGGAAAGCCGAGTACACCCGGTTCAAGGGTCTGGGCGAGATGATGCCCAAGCAGCTCAAGGAGACAACCATGGACCCGGGCACGCGCACGCTCATCCGGGTGGTGATCGATGACGAAGATCAGGGCGAGACCGGCACCCTGATCGACCGGCTGATGGGCCGCAAACCGGAGCTGCGTTTCGAGTACATCCAGGAGAATGCGCGCTTCGCGGAAGATCTTGACGTCTAATGGCAACCTCGCCAAGCTTTTTGAAGAAACAGAGGTTTAGATGCGTATTTTTCTATCAAGCGTTTCTTGCGCAATCCTGATTTTCGGATGTGGCGCAATCTCAACCACCTCAGCTCCCTCCGAGGAAATCTCGCTGCTCTACAATTACACGACAATTCGGTGGACAACAGGCCAAGAAGTTCGTTTCGCAACCCGCGTCCGCGCCGCAGAAGAGGGAACCCAAGTCTGTGGAGCATATGCCAGCTCGCCTGGTGGCGACAGCAATCAGGACAAATTCGATGAGTGGATGATAAACACCGCTCGAGTAGAGTCGGCGACCACAATACTCGTCAATGGCCTCGGATTCTTTGGCGAGGTCCCTTATCGCGCGAGCGGGGAACTGAGCGGAATGGCAAATTGTATCGTCACCTCAACGCCTTGGCAGAGAGCGTTCTATCGCTCCAAGTCGCGTGTCGTCACAACAAGATCGAGCTTTTCGATCCGGGATTGAACCTACTGGTCTTCCCATGCGGCTGGGCTCATGCAACACCGGCCTGATGAAGACCGCAGACAACCCCACCCTTGGTATCATGATCATGACGGCGGCGATGCTGATCGCGCCTTTCATGGATCTCTTTGCCAAATGGGCCACGGCTTATGTGGTGCCGGGAGAGGTGGCGCTGGGGCGGTTCGTGGCGCAGACGCTGATCCTGATCCCCATCGTCACGCTGGTGCGCGAGTGGGCGCCGCCGCGCAAGGCGCATCTGCTGGCCGGCGTTTGCGCGGCGATCGCGATCCTGTCGATCAACTCGGCGCTCGAGGTCATGCCGATCGCCAATGCGATTGCGATCTTCTTTGTCGAGCCGCTGATCCTGACCGTGCTCTCCGCCCTGATCCTGGGTGAGCGGCTGGGGTGGCGGCGGCTCACGGCGGTCTCGATCGGGCTGGTGGGGGCGATGGTGGTGCTGAGGCCGAATGTCGAGCTTTACGGCTGGGCCGCCGTCTATCCGCTGATCACGGCCTTCGCCTTCTCCGGCTACATGATCATCATGCGGGTGCTCAGCCCGGGTGGCGGGCGGATCGGGATGCAGTTCTGGATCGGGGCGACCGCTGCCGTGGTCCTCTTCGCCGTTCTGGGCGCGGGAACGATGGGCGGCATCTCTGAGCTGACACTGACAATGCCCGGCATCGAGGTTCTGTGGCTGTTCGCTGCGGCGGGGGCGCTGGCCTGCCTGACGCACCAGATGATTGCGCAGGCGCTCGCGCGGGCCGAGGCGGGTGCGCTGGCCCCGCTCCAGTATCTCGAAATCGTGGCGGCGACGGGTATCGGGCTCATGTTTTTCAACGAGTTTCCCGACCGCTGGACACTGATCGGCACGCTGATCATCATCGCTTCGGGCGTCTATGTCTTCCACCGGGAGAGAAAGGTCGCGAGGATGAGCGCATGAAGAGGGTCTGGGCCGGGTTGTTGCTATTGCTCGCGGCGTGCGACGAGCCGACGGTGATTACCCATGTCGGGCGCGACAGCTCGATCGACGGGTCGGATCTGGTGGCAATGCAATCCGGGGGCGGGATCCCGACCGAGATCTTCGGCACACCGTTCGAGGGGGCGGAGCCCGAGCAGTTGACCGAAGCCTTGAGGCCCCCGGCGGGCGGGGCGCAAGGGGTGCGCTGGCGCGCAGTGGAGACCGGGCACGACCGGCACGGCACCCGAATGGTCCTGCATTTCAACCCGCTCGGCCCCCCGAACCCGTCGGCGGACTGCAAGCAGACGTCGCCCGTGCCTACGGGGCCGCCACGCGCGGAGGGGTTCGAGGTGACCATGAGTTTCTGCAAGGGCGGGTCCGCCGAGGCGCGTGGCCATATGCGCGCGCTCAAGGTCGCGCCCGGGGATTTCGAGGCCTATCAGAACGCGATGCGCCAGCTTCTGAATGCGATCTTCATCGAGGCGGGGTCGGAGCGCTGAGCCTCATTCCGCGAAGCTGATGCCGGAGAAGGTCACCCGGGTGACCGGGCCTTGCGATGTCGCGACCGGGTCCGCGGCGACGGCGCTCTCCGCCCTGTAGAAGTAGGGGTGGAGATAATCGGGCGGCGTTTCGAACGCGTAGTGGAGGTCGATCGGCTCTCCGCTCAGCCCGCTGCCGGTGATGTAGGCGACGAGGGCGTGTTCGAACTCATGGAACCCGGCCTTCCAGACCCAGTGCTTGGCCTCCCTCCGCGCGCCCGGAGGGTTCGAGGCGTAGAGGCGCGTGAAGCTCCCGCCATGGTCGTGATCGATGAAGTCCCGAAGCCAGAAGGCATGGGCATCGCGGAGGGACGCGCGGACCGAGGGATCGGAGAGTGCGAGCGAGGCTGCGAACTGGCTGTGCTCGGCATAGATCCACCAGGAGAGATCGGGGATGAGGGTGCCCTGCCCGTCATAGCCGGTGCGCCATGCGCCGGTGACCGGGTCCTGCGCCGTGGCCAGAACACGGCGGCCCCGGTCGGTCGACGTATCGACGAGGTCCCGGTCGCCGGTGAGCGCGCCGATCATTTGCAGGAACCAGAAAGTCTTGATGGTGTGTCCGAAATCGACCGCAGGCGGGATTGGAGCACTGGCGTCCTGTGTCTCCAGATTGGTCAGGAAGACGTTGTGGTCCGGGGCGTAGAACCGCTCCACCATCTCGCGCGCGATGGTCCGCATCTCCCGGTCCCATCCAGCGCGATCGGCATCGTCCAGAAGCGGTGTGAGCAGCGCGTAGAACGTGTTGATCTGATCGAGATAGGCCACGAGCTTCGGCGAGGTTTTGTAATCCGCCTTCATGGCCGCGTGGGTCTCGAGGATCATATCGAGGACCGCGCGCTCCCGCGTCAGGTAGAAGTAGAACGCGGGTCCGAGCAGCGCGTAGGACTGTTTCTGAAGATCGAGACCGGAGCCATCGAAGCCCCAGCTTTCAGTCTCGGCATCGTAGAACTCGTAATGGCCGCGCCCGTCCGGCAGCCGCGCCGGTCCCATGAGGAGCGCCATCCCCTGGCGCATGTGGTCGAGATACCGCACCTCTCCGGTCATGTGGAACGCGACGCCGTAGGAATAGACCTGCCGTGACAGCGCAACGACGTAGTGGCGGTGCGGCTTCATCCACGGCCAGTTCGCGATCTCGGGACAGGGGCTGTCTGGGTCGAATACGCGGCCGTCATTGCAACGCATGGAGGGGAAGAGGCCCGGGCTCTCGCCAAGCGCATCGGGATGGGCCCAGAACGGGAGCAGGTCCTCCTCGACATGCCTGAGCCAGCGGTCGGGCGAGAAGACATCCCCGGCACGGGCGGGCAGCGTAAGGAGGGTCAGAGCCAGCGCGAGAGATATCCAGAATTGCACCGCACTCTCCGCTTGTAGTCCGGCGGTCAGGCTAGACGGCCCGGTTGGCGCGGTCCAGCGGTTCAGGCGGTGCTTTGCGTGCTCTCGCGGAGGTCTTCCAGTTCCAGCCACTCCTCTTCGAGCGCGGCGAGGCGGGTTTCGCGTTCCGCCAGCCCGTCGCTGGCTTTGGTGAATTTATCAGGCGCCGTGGCGTAGAGGTCGGGGGTCGCCAGAAACTCCTGCAGGCGGGCGATTTCCGCCTCGACCCGGGCGATCTCCGCCGGGAGGTGCTTCAGCCGGTGCGCCTGTTTGCCGGAGAGGCCGGCGGCTTGCGGTTTCGGCGAGGCAGCGGGTTTCTGCTGAGGCTTCGGTTTGACGGGCGCCGGGGCGCCCTGCTCCGGTCGCTGAGCGCGGTAATCGCTCCAGCCTCCGGGATAGAGGGTGGCGGTGCCATCCCCCTCCATCGCGATCGTCGCGGTCGCCACACGGTCGAGGAAGTCGCGGTCGTGGGAGACGAGAAGGACCGTGCCGTCGAATTCGGCGATGAGCTCCTGCAGGAGATCGAGGGTCTCGATATCCAGATCGTTGGTCGGCTCGTCGAGTACGAGCAGGTTCGATTCGCGGGCCATGATCCGGGCGAGCAGCAGGCGCGCGCGTTCTCCGCCTGAGAGGGCCTTGACCGGGCCGCGGGCCTGTTTCTCGTCGAACAGGAACTCCTTGAGGTAGCCGACCACGTGTTTGGGGCGGCCACGGACCATGACCTGATCGTTCGAGCCTTTGACGCCGAGAAGGCGGTCGCCGGTCAGGCTCTCCCAGAGCGATTTTTCGGGGTCGAGCTGTTCGCGGTTCTGGTCGAATACCGCCATGGTGACGGTCTGCCCGATCTTGACGGAGCCGCTGTCGGGCTCGGTTTCGCCGATCAGCATCTTCAAAAGCGTGGTCTTGCCGACCCCATTTGGGCCTACGAGGGCAATACGCTCACCCCTTGCGAGGCGGAGCGAGAAGTCGCTGATCAGCCGCTTGTCGCCAAAGGACTTGCTGAGCCCCTTCGCCTCGATCACCAGCTTGCCCGATTTCTCGCCAGACGAGAGCGCCATCGCCGCCCTGCCCGACCGGGCCACCTGGTCGCGCCGCTGCTGGCGGAGGCTTTCGAGGCGCCGCAAACGGCCCTGGTTGCGGGTGCGCCGGGCGGAGATGCCGTAGACGGCCCAGTGCGCCTCCTGCGCGATCAGGCGGTCGAGCTTGTGGCGTTGCGCGTCCTCTTCCTCATGCACCTTGTCGCGCCAGTCCTCGAAGGCCGCGAAACCGCGCGGGTTTCGCCGGGCGATACCGCGGTCGAGCCACAGCGTCTCGCGGGAGAGCATCGTCAAGAAAGCACGGTCGTGGGAGATGAGCGCGAAGGCGGATCGGGTCTGCGCCAGATGCCCCTCCAGCCATTCGATCGCCTGGATGTCGAGGTGGTTGGTCGGCTCGTCGAGTAGAAGAAGATCCGCGCCCGACGCGATCACCCGGGCGAGCGCCGCGCGCCGCCGCTCCCCGCCCGATGCCTTTGCCGGGTCGATGGCGCCGGATTGCTTGAGCCCATCGAGCGCGCTTTCCGCCCGCCACTGCTCGGCTTCATCGAGATCGGCCGCTGCATACTCCATCAACGTGGCGAAACCCGCAAAATCAGGATCTTGCGGCAGATAGCTGACGCGTGCACCGGGCTGGACGAACCGCTCACCGCCATCGGGCTCGATCAGCCCCGCGCAAAGCTTCAGGAGCGTTGATTTGCCAGATCCGTTCCGTCCGACCACGCATAACCGATCGCCCGGTGCGATCACCGCATCGAGCCCGCTGAACAACGGCCTCCCGCCCCAGCCGAGCGTGATGTCCGACAATGTGAGGAGAGGTGGTGCTGCCATGGCGCTCAGATGCCGGGGAAGCCCCGCCACGTCAAGTTTGCAGCCTGTGAGAAGTTGCACATCCTCTGGCCGGTTTTCGCGTATAATTCGCACACGACGAAAAAGCGTATCAGGAGTTGCATAATGTCGGACAAAGAAAACAAGGCCACCGAGATCAAGGAAGACGACCTCGACAAAGCGTCGGGCGGACGCGCTTACGAAGAGGTCACTTGGACCCTCGATGACAAGAAGGGCAAGGTCGGCAAGCCCGGCCCCAAACGTATGGAACGCGTGTTCGACGACGAATAGCAGAGGCCAAAATGGGTGACGATACAGAAAAGACGAAAACCGAACTTTCGGAAAGCGAGCTCGACGAGGCGCAGGGCGGAGAGAGCGTTCCGTTCAACTACACCAAGATTGAGCACGAGTACTTCACCCAGACGACCTCGAAATCTGCCGGAAGAGTCGAAGCGACTTGGAAGGTTGAGGAAGGCGAAGCGTAGGGTGAACCAGCGCACCTGTGTGCGCTCGGACCCTAACGCGTAGAGGAGTGTGAGATGAGTGACGAGAAATCCAAACCCACAGAAATCAAAGACGAGGCGCTCGACGGCGCATCAGGCGGCTTTTCCTTTGGCGTTGAGCGGGAGGTAGAGCAGAAACCCGGCAGTAAGGGACTGCTCGGCGACGATCTCGGTATTTTACGCGGCGCCAAAGGCTCGAAAGGCGGAAAGGTCGAGACGACCTGGAAGGTCGAAGAGGGCGAAAGCTGACGAGCCGCCGCGCTCTGCAGGGCGGCGACCAGTCCGCCCTGTGAAATCCACCGGAGAGCGCGCCTTGAAGATCGTGCGGGTCTGCTACCTTTCCTACTGCTGATGGAGGAAGCCATGACCACGCGCCGCACGCTCTTATCCGCCTTTGCTCTGACGCTGATGCCGCTGGCATCGCGTGGAGGAACGGGCACAACCAAGTCTGGCACGTCAGCGCATCAATTCAGCTTCACCGATATCGATGGCGCGCCGCTGGATCTGGCGCAATTCGCCGGTCGCCCGGTCATGGTGGTCAACACCGCCTCGCGCTGCGGGTTCACCTACCAATATGACGGGCTCCAGGCACTCTACGACGAATACCGCGAGCGTGGTTTCGTGCTGATCGGGGTGCCTTCAGACGATTTCGGCGGGCAGGAGCTCAACACCGAAGCCGAGGTGAAGCATTTCTGCGAGGTCAACTTCTCACTCGACTTCCCGTTGACCGAGATCACCCGTGTCCGCGGGGCGAACGCCCACCCGTTCTACAGATGGGCGCGCGAGGAATTGGGCACCGCGAAGGCGCCGCGCTGGAATTTCCACAAATACCTGATTGCACCGGATGGAAGGCTGGTCACCGCGTTCGCAACCGGTGTCGAGCCGAAAAGCCCGAAGGTGACCGATGCTGTTGAGAGGCTCCTCGCCCAGGCGTGATCAAGCCTCGTTAACGAGCTGATCCATCGCTTCTGCCAGTTTCTCCCTCATCGCGGCGCGAATCTCACTCTCCGTCGCCTTGTCACCGAGGTCTCCGGCCAATTTGCGGAAGACGTCTTCGTGACCGGCCTCCTCAAAATCGGCTTTGACAACCTCCATCGCGTATGCCTCGGGATCCGCGTGACCCAGAAGGCCCGCGGCCCAAAGGCCGACAAGCTTGTTGCGCCGCGCTTTGGCTTTGAAACGCATTTCCTCGTCATGGGCGAATTTCGCCTCGAACGCCCTTTCGCGATCATCGAACTGTGTCATCTGGTAGCTCCCACTGAACCCGATTGTTCAAGTCTACATAAGTATCCCGCCGGGTTGAAACCATGATCCAGCGCAAACCTTGGCAAATTGCCTCGCCGCATGTAATCAGCGGGTTTCCCGGGCCGTCTGAGGCCAGCCGCGAGGGACGATATGGCACGGCGCAGAATGATCTATGAAGGCAAGGCGAAGATCCTCTACGAGGGGCCGGAGCCGGGCACCTATATCCAGTACTTCAAGGACGATGCCACTGCCTTCAACGCTCAGAAGAAGGACGTGATCGAGGGCAAAGGGGTGCTGAACAACCGCATCTCGGAGCATGTGATGGTTGCGCTCACTGGAATCGGCGTGCCCAATCACTTCATCAAGCGTCTGAATATGCGCGAGCAACTCATTCGCCAGGTTGAGATTATTCCGCTGGAGGTGATCGTGCGAAACATCGCAGCGGGCACGATCTCCAAGCGGCTGGGGCTGGAAGAAGGTTCGCCCCTGCCCCGGCCGATCATCGAGTTCTGCCTGAAGGACGATGCGCTGGGCGATCCGCTGGTGAGCGAGGAGCACATCATCGCGTTCAACTGGGCAAGCCAGCAGGACCTCGACGACATCGTCGCGCTGGCGCTGCGGGTCAACGATTTCCTGAGCGGGATGTTCTACGGCGTCGGCATCAAGCTGGTCGATTTCAAGATCGAGACCGGCCGGATCTTCGACGGCGATTTCCAGCGGATCATCCTGGCCGATGAGATCAGCCCGGACAGCTGCCGCCTGTGGGACACGAAGACCGGCGAGAAGCTGGATAAGGATGTCTTCCGCCGCGATCTTGGAGATCTGGCCGATGCTTATACCGAGGTCGCGCGGCGGCTGGGCATCATGCCACAGAACGGCGGCGCGCATACGGGGCCGAAACTGGTGCATTAAATCAGCGGCCCGGCCCGGCCGCACATCGACGCCCGTGGCGGCACCCCTACCTGACAGATGATCGGGAGCGCGAGATGGACTGGACCAAACAGATCGACGCCTATTGCGAGCGCATGAGCGCCGAGTTCTGGGCGGAGCCGGTCAACGCACTGACCAACATCGCCTTCATCATTGCCGGGATCTTCTGTCTGATCTACGCGCGGGTGATGCAGAAACGCGATGGGGCCGTGACCTATCTCGGCGCCCTGATCTGCGTGATCGGGGTCGGCTCCTTCTTGTTCCACACCTTTGCGACCCGTTGGGCGGCGCTGGCGGATACCGGGCCGATCATGCTGTTTATCCTGAGTTTTTTCACCGTCGCTATGAACCGGTTCCTGGATCTGAGCTGGGCCAAGGCGCTGATTCTCACCGTAGGCTTTCTCGCGGCGCTGATCGCGGGCGCGATGATGACCCGTGGCGGCGGTTTGGAGATCATCGTGCCGGGCAGCGAGGCGACGACGCAGACCACGGTTTTCTGGGTCGCGATGGCGATCACCTTCGGCACGGTCATGATCGCGGGCGGCTCGTTCATCACGGCTGCGGTGATCACCTTCGGCTTTCCGGCAGCGGCCCTGGTCTCGGGCTTTCTAATCGGTCTTGTAACGGGCCCGCTGATCACCGGCTGGCAGAGCTATTTCCCGGCGATGCTCGCGCTGATCGGGGTCGGGATCTATCTCTATACCGCCGGACACGAGGCCTGGCCCTGGCTGATCGGGGCGGCGGCGATCTTTGCCGTATCGCTCACCTTCCGCACGATGGATCAGCCGGTCTGCGGTGTGTTCCCGCTCGGCACGCATTTCCTGTGGCATGTGCTGAATGCGCTCGTTCTCGGCACGCTGATCATGGGGGTGATCGAGGAAGGGCGCGAGGTCGCGGAATAGCGATTGTCTTGGCCCGGGGGAGCGGGTAATCAGGCGGCAAAGAAAACGAGCAGGATCCCGCCGATGAAAGCCCGTGTCTTTGTCACGCTGAAGAATGGCGTTCTCGACCCGCAGGGACAGGCGATTGCCCATGCGCTGGGCTCGCTGGGCTTTGACGGTGTGAACGATGTGCGCCAGGGCAAGATGATCGAGATCGACCTCGACGCGGCGGACAAGGCGGCGGCGGAAGAGACGCTGTCGGCCATGTGCGAAAAGCTGCTCGCCAACACGGTGATCGAGAACTACCGGATCGAGGTGCTCTAGCCATGAAAGCCGCTGTCATCGTCTTCCCCGGATCGAACTGCGACCGGGATATGGAGGTGGCGCTGACCGAGGCCGCCGGGCAACCGGCGCTGCGGGTCTGGCACAAGGACAGTGAGCTGCCCGAGGGGCTGGACGTGGTCGCGATCCCCGGCGGGTTTTCCTTTGGCGATTACCTGCGCTGCGGCGCGATCGGCGCACGCTCGCCGATCATGAACTCCGTGGTGAAGTTCGCCGAGCGTGGCGGGCTGGTGCTGGGGGTCTGCAACGGCTTTCAGGTGCTGACCGAGACGGGGCTCCTGCCCGGTGCGCTGATGATGAATGCCGGCCTCAAGTTTGTTTGCCGCGATGTGCATCTGAGGGTCGAGACCACCGAGAGCCCGTTCACCTCGGCCTATGGCAATGGGGGCGTGATCCGTGTGCCGGTGGCGCATCACGAGGGCAATTACATCACCGATGACGAGACGCTGGCGGTGCTGCGGGGCGAGGACAGGATCGCCTTCACCTATTGCCAGCCGGACGGGAGCCATGGCGGCAACCCGAACGGTGCGATGGCGGATATTGCCGGGATCCTGAGCCCGAACCGCCGCATTCTGGGCATGATGCCCCATCCAGAGCGGCTGTCCGACTCAGCACTTGGCGGCACGGACGGGAAGCTCCTGTTCCGCAGTCTGCTCGACACCCCGGTCCCGGCATGAGGGGTGCGGGCGCCCTCGCGGCCCTCCTGCTTGCGGGGTGTGTGACGGAGACCGCGCCGCCCATGCCGGTCGCGATCCCGGAACCTTCGCCGGTTGTCAAGGCCGAGGAACAGACCCTCGGCAGCGTTCTCGAGGCCAGTTCAGGGCCATCGCTTGTGGTCTCGTTTGAGCTTGACGGTCTCGAGGCGCAGGAGCGCGTGCGCAACGTCGCGGCTGCCTGCTGGCTCGACCATGTGGTCGGCGGCGCGACGATGTTTGCCGATGAGCGCAGCGGCAGCCTGCTGATCATGGGGGAGGAGAGCGACCTGGTCTCCGCCAGCTTCCTTGCGCATTCGGGCGCCGGATCGCGGCTCAGACTCGCGGGCAAGGCGCTGGAGGACGAGACGGTCAAGGCGCGCCTGATCACCACGCTCGACACCGCGGTGCAGACGGGCGAGACATCCTGCCCGCCAGCCTCTGGCTGAGGCTTCCCAACCCCGCGAAAAACCCCTATCCAGCGCCGAGATTTCCGAGTGAGGCAGCCCATGAGCGTTAAGGAACCCGAGGTCAACCAGTCGCTGGCCGCCGATCACGGGCTGAAGCCGGACGAGTATCAGCGGATCCTGGATCTGTTGGGCCGGACGCCGAGCTTCACGGAGCTTGGCATCTTCTCGGCGATGTGGAACGAGCACTGCTCCTACAAGTCCTCGAAGATCCATCTGCGCACGCTGCCAACCACGGGGCCACAGGTGATCTGCGGGCCGGGGGAGAACGCGGGCGTCGTCGATATCGGCGATGGCCAGGCCGTGGTCTTCAAGATGGAGAGCCACAACCACCCCTCCTACATCGAGCCCTATCAGGGGGCGGCCACGGGCGTTGGTGGCATCCTGCGCGATGTCTTCACCATGGGCGCGCGGCCGATCGCGGCGATGAATGCGTTGAGCTTTGGCGCGCCGGAGCATCCGAAGACACGCTCGCTGGTCTCGGGCGTCGTCTCTGGCATCGGCGGATATGGCAACTGCTTCGGCGTGCCGACGGTTGGAGGCGAGGTCAGGTTCCACCGGGCCTATAACGGCAACTGTCTGGTCAACGCTTTCGCGGCTGGGCTCGCCGATGCAGACAAGATCTTCTACTCGGCCGCCTCGGGCGTCGGGATGCCGGTCGTCTATCTGGGTGCGAAAACCGGGCGCGACGGGGTCGGCGGCGCGACCATGGCCTCGGCGGAGTTCGACGAGACGCTGGAGGAGAAGCGCCCCACGGTGCAGGTCGGCGACCCGTTCACCGAGAAGCGGCTCCTGGAGGCCTGTCTGGAGCTGATGGCCTCCGGTGCCGTGATTTCGATCCAGGATATGGGTGCGGCCGGGCTCACCTGCTCGGCGGTCGAGATGGGCGACAAGGGCAGCCTGGGGGTGGAGCTGGATCTCGATGCGGTGCCGTGCCGTGAAGAGGCGATGACGGCTTATGAAATGATGCTCTCGGAGAGCCAGGAGCGGATGCTGATGGTGCTCCGCCCCGAGAAGGAGGCCGAGGCGAAGGCGATCTTCGACAAATGGGATCTGGATTTCGCGATCGTCGGGCACACGATCGCCGAGGACCGGTTCCTGGTGCGCCATGGCGGCGAGGTGAAGGCCGATCTGCCGCTCAAGGCGCTGTCCGGTACCGCGCCCGAGTACGACCGGCCGTGGGAGCCCACACCTGCGGCGGCGGTGTTGGCCGATGTGCCGGAGATCGATGTTGCTGAGGCTCTGAAGGCCCTGATCGCCTCACCCAATCTCTGCTCGCGCCGCTGGGTGTGGGAGCAGTATGACAACACCGTCATGGCCGATACCGTCATCCGGCCCGGGTCGGATGCGGCGGTTGTGCGCGTGCATGGGACGGAGAAGGGGCTCGCCTTCACCTCCGACGTCACGCCGCGATATTGCAAGGCGAACCCGGTGGAGGGTGGCAAGCAGGCGGTGGCGGAGGCGTATCGCAATCTCTCAGCAACTGGGGCCAAACCCCTTGCAACGACGGATAACCTGAACTTCGGCAATCCGGAGAAGCCGGAGATCATGGGCCAGTTCGTCGGCTGCATTCAGGGGATTGGTGAGGCGTGCCGGGCGCTCGACATGCCGATCGTCTCGGGCAATGTGAGCCTTTATAACGAGACCGATGGCAAGGCGATCCTGCCTACCCCCACCATCGGTGCGGTCGGCCTGCTGGACAGCCTCGATCACGTCATACCGATGGCTCCGCGAGACGGCGATATTCTGGTGCTGATCGGGCAGAGCAACGGTCATCTGGGACAATCCGCATTGCTTGCGGAGATGTTCGGGCGGGAAGACGGCGATGCGCCGCCGGTCGATCTGCGGGCCGAGGCGAAAGCGGGCGAACTGGTCCGAGGCTTCAAGGCCGAGGGGCTGATCTCAGCCGCCCATGATCTTTCAGATGGCGGGCTGGCGGTCGCGGCGACAGAGATGGCGCTGGCCTCGGGGACTGGTGTGGAGATAGCCGCCGATGCCGATCTGGGCGATGCGGCGTGGTTCTTTGGCGAGGATCAGGGCCGTTATCTTCTGGCCTGTCTGGCCGGGTCGGTTGACCGGATGATGGCGGCGGCACAGGCGGCGCAGACATCGCTCCGCCGTGTGGGTTCGGTCGGTGGAGACGCGATCACGCTCGGCGGCGCCACGGTCCCGCTTGCCGAGATCCGCGATCTGCACGAGGGCGGCTTTGCCCGGATGATGGGCGAGCGCTAGCCCACAGACAATGCCGCCTCGACCGCCTTTCCCAGACGCGGGAGCAGCGCGCGTTTCAGCATGTTGCGTACGGCGCGCGGGCTGTCGGCGCCGTGGTCCCGGCCGAGCGGGAGGACGAGCGCCTCGAAAAGCTTCGGGTCCTCCGATTGCAAGAGCCACAGGAACTCATCGGGATGGCGGGCCTCCAGCCCCTGCCCGGCCAGAACCCGGCGCGGGAAGTCGCGGATGTTGAAGGTCAGGATGATCTCGGCCCGGCCAGCGGCGGCGGCGACAACATGTGCATCGCCGGGGTCCGGCAGGTGAAGCTGCGCCTCGATATCCGGGGCGGCGGGACACTCAGCATCTGGCCAGCGCGCCTGCATCCGGTCGATCGCCGCTGCAACCTCCGCCGCGTCCCCGCCCCGTTTCAAGGCAGATCGGCGCCATTCCTCGAGAATGCGGGCGGACCAGAGCGGCTCGACCCTGCCCTGCTCCGCCGCGCCAAGGATAAGGGCGCGCGGGATGCGCGGGAACAGGACGCAGGCGTCGAGCATGACGCGGGGGATGGTGCTCATCCGTCGAGCATCCGGAAGAAGAGCGCCTTAAGATAGCTGTTCTCGGCCAGATAAGGGTGCTGCGGATGGTCTGGTCCGGCCCGGCCGGAATGGACCAGTTGCGCTGCCCGCCCGGCCGCGCGGAGCCCGTTGGCGCAGGCGCGGCGGAAGCTTTCCGCATCGGCGGCATGCGAGCAGGAACAGAGCACGAGCCAGCCGCCGGGCGCGACCAAAGGCGCCGCCAGCCGGGCGATCCGCTCATAGGCGCGCAACCCCTGCGGCAGGCTGGCCTTGTTCGGCGCGAAAGCTGGCGGATCGCAGACCACCATATCGAACCGTGCTTCCTCGCCAGCCATCGCTTCGAGTGTCTTGAAGGCATCACCCTGGCGGATCTCGAACCGCTCCATCACCCCCATGCGCGCGGCGGCATCACCGGCGAGATCGAGTGCGGCGGCCGAGCTGTCGACCGCAACGGCCTGAGATGCGCCAGCCGCCAGGGCGGCCAAGGCGAAGCCACCCACATGGGAGAAGATGTCGAGCACGCGCCCGCCCTGTGCCAAACTCGACGCGAAGGCGTGGTTTGGCCGTTGGTCGTAGAACAATCCGGTTTTCTGGCCGCCCGTCAGATCCGCCAGATAGATCGCCCCGTTCATCGGCACCTCGACCGGGCCGTCGAGATCGCCACGGGCGATTCTCGTGTAGCTCTCCAGCCCCTCGAGCCCGCGGGTGCGGGAGCTCGCATTGATCACAACCGTCTCGCAGCCGGTGACCTCGACAGAGGCCGCGATCAGATCGTCCAGCCGCGCCTCCACCCAGGCGGCGTTGGGTTGGATCACGAGAGCGCCTCCGAACCGGTCGATCACCAGACCGGGGAGCAGATCAGCCTCGGCATGCACCAGGCGGTAGAACGGTGCGTCGAACAGCGTGTCTCGCATGGAGAGCGCCTTCGAGAGACGCCCGGCAAACCAGTCCTGATCGACCGCGGCATCCGGATCGGGATCGATCAGCCGCGCCGGGATCTTACTCCGCGGATTAAAGGCGGCGAGACCGAAGTTCCGCTCCCCCTCAACCAGATGCACCAGAGCGCCGGGCGCGAGCCCCTTTGTCCTCCGGTCCATGGCAACCTCATCGGCAAAGGCCCAAGGCGCGCCATCGGCGAGCCGGCGACCCTTGCCGGGGCGGATCTTCACGGTCGGTCGGGAGGATGTCATCCGCGCCCGTCTACGCCGCTTTGATGAAAATGCAAGCCTGCCTTGCGTTGACACCCGGCGGGGCAACCTGCAAGGCAGAAGGATGAGAGACATCGCGGGCGCCGATAAGGACCGCACGCTCGAAGGGATCGGGTGGATGGTCATCACCACCCTATTCTTCGTGTCGGTGACGGGGATCGTGCGCTACCTCGGCTCGGATCTGCCCGCCTCGCAGGGCGCATTCATCCGCTACGTGCTCGGCCTGATCATGCTGCTTCCCTTTGCAGGCCCGATCCTGCGCAACCCACCAACACGCGGCGAAGCGATCGCGTTCAGCCTGCGCGGTCTGGTGCACGGGTTTGCCGTCTTCCTTTGGTTCTATGCGATGGCCCGGATCCCGATCGCGGAAGTGACGGCAATTGGCTACACGGCGCCCATTTTTGTGGCGATCGGGGCAGCGATTTTCCTGGGCGAGACGATGAAGATGCG
Source organism: Pseudomonadota bacterium (assembly GCA_039180675.1). Taxonomy (GTDB): domain Bacteria; phylum Pseudomonadota; class Alphaproteobacteria; order Rhodobacterales; family Rhodobacteraceae; genus Thermohalobaculum. The sequence goes on from JBCDDC010000023.1 coordinate 42,078, forward strand.
CCGGATCGCGGCAATTCTGATTGCCTTTGTCGGCACCCTGGTGATCCTGCGGCCAGGGCTGCAAGAGATCTCCTCTGGCCATCTCGCGCAATTGGCCGCCGCGCCCTGTTTTGCCGCCTCGTTCCTGCTGGCCAAGCGGCTGACCTCCAGCCGGGACGCAACCTCGATCGTGCTCATGCTCTCGGTCGGCTGCACCGTGTTCCTGTTCCCACTCGCCCTGCTCGAATGGCGCGATCCGACATGGGAGGAGGTGCTGTGGCTCGGCCTCACGGCGATCATGGCGACCGCCGGGCACTGGACCATGACCCGCGCCTTCGCCTGTGCGCCGATCACGGTCACCCAGCCAGCGCAGTTCCTGCAACTGGTCTGGGCGGTGCTGCTTGGGATCCTCGTCTTCGGCGAGGCGCTCGACCCGTTTGTCATCCTCGGCGGGGCCATCGTCGTCGGCTCGGCCACCTACATCTCACACCGCGAGGCGGTTGCCGCCCGCCAGGCCCGTACGCCGCCTGCTGTCGCCACCAAGGTCTGAACACGAAAAAAGGGCCACGCCGTCGCGGCATGGCCCTTTCGTGAGCAATGAGCGGCTGGTGCGATATGCTCGCCACCTAGCCGGGAGGTGGTTAGGAGGGGCTGCCCCCCATGCTCTCCCGCATATCATTCACCCTACGCTCGAAAGTCTCACTTGACATTCGACCACCTCCTTTCAGTTGTTGCGACTGCGAGGAAGCCTGCCAGCGATCTGTCACGGGCGCAAGAGATTCGATGTCAGGCGGTGCGCGCGCTGCCAAAGACCCAGGCAAAGAAACGGCGCATTTCCTTTGCGCGCAATTGCTTGGCGAGTTGCGCACTGCGGGCGGCGGTGTCGGTTCCGCGCTCACGGCAGGCGGTCAGGCTGAGATTGGTCATCGGCTTCGCTCCAGTATCAGAGGGTGGCATCCATGGTCTGGAGCCTAGATAGGAACGATTTTGCACCGCACCATTGCAGAATCTGCATGGCGGCTTTTTGTCTCAAAAATAGTTGATCCGTGCGCCCTCGCCGCTCGATGCGACCAGCCAGTCGAAAATGTGCTGGGCGTAGGATTGGAAGCAGACGATCTCCCATGCGTCATCGCCCGTGCGCCAGAGACCGACTGCGATTTCAGCGAAATGGGTGCGCCGGGCCGTGCCGACCGGGAACGCTGCGTCCGACACGTCGAGCGGCGCACCTTTGGCCATCAGTTCCCGGGCGCCCGGGCCGGTGACTTGCAGCACGGCGCGGGTGTCCGAGACGTTGACCGCCATGTGGTGTTCCCCGGCAAGTGCTTCGCCGAGGGCAGCGGTTTTGACCGCCGCTTCGCTGTAGGCGCAGAATAGAAGAAGTTCGTCGGGCGACATCCAGACGGCCCCCTCGCCGCCGCCAAAACGGGCGGTGAGGGTGTCGGGCACCGGAACACCAAAATCGGCCTTCACGGCGGACTGGAGCGCGGCGGAAGCGAGATCGCCGCGCAGCGTGATCATGCCCGTAGGCCCCCGGTCCTCGATCTTGACGGTGAGGCCCTGTTCGGCGACGGCCCCGGCGAGAACGGTTTGGGGCTCAGACATTCTGGCGGGCTCCTTCCTTGTCGAGGAAGACCGGATCGCAGATCGTCGCCTTCATGATCTTATCGCCCTCCAGCGGGAAGGTCAGGGTCTCGCCCATTCGCTCAGAACCGCGTTCGATCAACGCCATGGCGATGGAGTGGTCCAGTGTCGGCGAGAAATAGGTCGAGGTGACATGGCCGATGGTCTTCATGGGGGTCGCCGTGATCGCATCGACCGCATGGGCGCCGTCTGGCAGCACCTCCTTGGGATCTTCGGTCATCAGGCCGACCAATTGCTTGCGATCCGAGCGAGTGAGATCCGGGCGTTCCTGGGCGCGCTTGCCGAGGAAATCCTCCTTCTTCTTCGACACGGCCCAGTGGAGGCCAAGATCCTGCGGAGTGACCGTGCCGTCGGTCTCGTCCCCGATCATGATGAAACCCTTCTCGGCCCGCATTACGTGGAGCGCCTCGGTGCCGTAGGGCATGATCCCGTGTTCTTCGCCTGCCGCGAGCAGCGCGTCCCAAAGCGCCATGCCGTAGTTGGTTGGCGTCGCGATCTCATAGGAAAGCTCGCCCGAGAATGAGATGCGGTAGAGCCGGGCGGGGCAGCCTGCGATCTCGGTCTCGATATAGCTCATGAACGGCAGCGCCTCGGCCGAGATGTCGGCAGAGACCCCTGCCCTCTCAATCGCCTTGCGGGCGTTCGGCCCCGCGACGGCGACCTGCGCCCACTGGTCGGTCACGTTGGTCAAATAGACCTTCATGTCCCACCATTCGGTCTGGAGCCATTCCTCGAGATGCCCGTGCACGCGATCCGCGCCGCCGGAGGTGGTGTGGAGGAGGTATTCGTCCTCTCCGGTCTTCACCACGACCCCGTCGTCGAACAGGAAGCCGTTCTCGGTGCACATCAGGCCATAGCGGCAGCGTCCGACCTTCAGGCTCGACATCATGTTGGTGTAGATGAGGTCGAGGAACTTGCCCGCATCTGGGCCCTTGACCGCGATCTTGCCGAGCGTCGAGGCGTCGAGCAGGCCAACTTTTTGCCGTGCATTCAGGATCTCGCGGGTAACGGCGGCGTGGCGATCCTCGCCTGGGCGGCGGAAGCAATACGGGCGATACCAGTCGCCGACCGGTTCGAAATCCCCGCCATTGGCCGCGTGCCAGCCATGCATCCGGGTCTTGCGGATCGCCTTGAAGAGCGGCCCCGAGTTGCGCCCTGTGATCGCGCCCATGGAGATCGGGGTGTAGGGCGGGCGGAAGGTGGTGGTGCCGACCTCCGGGATCCGCTTGCCAAGCTCATCAGCCAACAGCGCCAGGCCATTGATATTGGACGTCTTTCCCTGGTCGGTCGCCATGCCGAGCGTGGTGTAGCGCTTGGTGTGCTCGACGCTCTCATACCCCTCCTGAGCCGCAAGGCGGACATCGGCGGCGGTCACGTCGTTCTGAAAGTCGACCCAGTGCTTCGTGCCGTGGATGTACTTGCCCTTCGACGGCGTGAACCAGTGCGGCTCCAGCGGGGACTCCTCGACGGCCTCTGCGGCGGACTCGATCACCTGCGGCTCGAAACCGGCGGCGCGGGCGGCATCCGCTCCTGCCCCAAGTGCATCGGCAAGGCAGGTATCGTTGCGAAGCTCGCCATTCGAGGCCCCGGCACAGCGGGTGTTGATCTCACCGTCGGGTCCGAGGGGCGCCGCGCGCTCAGGTGCCGGGCGGAACATCGCATTGGCCTCGTCCCAGCCCAGCTTGCCGCCGCAATGGGAGAAGAGGTGGACAACCGGCGACCAGCCGCCCGACATGGCAACCGTGTTGCAGTAAATCGTCTCGATGGCGCCGGTCATGCGGCCCGAGCCCGACAGGCGGCCGATCTGTACCCCCTGCACCTCGGTCTTGCCCTTGACCGAAGCGATCCCGGTGCGGGTCCTCACCGGAATGCCGCGCTCACGGACCTGCTGCGGCAGGGTGCCGTTCGCCTCCAGCCGGGTATCGAGCACGGCCTGAACCTTGATCCCAGCATCGTCGAGCGCCAGCGCGGTGCGATAGGCGTCATCGTTGTTGGTCGCAACAACGGCAGTCTCGCCCGGGCGCACGCCGTAGAGTTCGACATAATCGCGCACGGCGGAGGCGAGCATGACGCCCGGCACATCATTGAGCGCGAAGGTGAGCGGGCGCTCGATGGCACCGGTGGCGGCGACGATCTGCTTCGCGCGCACCCGCCAGAGCCGATGGCGCGGGGCGCCCGGTTGGGACGCGTGTTCCGCGACCCGCTCATAGAGCATTGCATAGCCGTGGTCATACATGCCCGCGCCCATGCAGCGCAGGCGGGTTTTGACGTTCGGCATGGCCTCCAACGCGGCGATCTCGCGCGCGATCCAGTCGGGACCCGAGAGGCCGTCGATGGTCACACCATCGACCAGCGCGCGCCCGCCCCAGGATGCGGTCTGCTCGACCAGCAGCACCTGAGCACCTGAACTCGCCGCTGCCTTTGCCGCCGCGATCCCGGCCATGCCACCACCGACGATGAGGATGTCGGTGTGCGCATGGAAATGCTCATAGGTATCCTGATCCCCTTCCTTCGGCGCCTTGCCGAGACCGGCGGCCTGCCGGATGAAGGGCTCGTAGACATGCTTCCACGCCGCACGCGGGTACATGAAGGTTTTGTAGTAGAAGCCTGCGGAGAAGACCGGCACGACGCTCGCGACTGCCGCGTTTACCGCGCCGATGTCGAATTCGAGCGAGGGCCAGTGGTTCTGGCTCTCCGCCGCGAGCCCGTCATAAAGCTCGGTCGTCGTCGCGCGCTGGTTTGGCTCGAACTTCGGCCCGCGACCCACGCCCATCAGCGCGTTCGGCTCTTCGGCACCAGAGGCCACGATCCCGCGCGGGCGGTGATACTTGAAGCTCCGCCCCACCATCTTCTTGCCATTGGCCAGCAGCGCGGAGGCGAGCGTATCACCCTGGAAGCCTGACAATGTCTGACCGTTGAATTCAAACGAGAGTCTTTTGGTCCGGTCGATCAGCGGACCACCTTGGTTCAGACGGCTCATTACCAGCACTCCCAACCCGGACGTTTCTCTTTGATCTTTGCGATCAAGTCGGCTGGCGGCTTTATCAATTGCGCACTGTAAGTGCCGAAGACCTCCAGCGTCACGGTGCAACGGGCAGCATGGAACCACTTCCCGCAGCCATAGGTGTGGCGCCAGCGCTCGAAATGCACGCCCTTCGGATTCTTGCGATAGAAGAGATAGCTCTCGAAGTCCCGATCATTCGACCCGGGACCACAGCGCGTCAGATGCGCCTCACCACCGGGTGTGAGCTCGGTTTCTTCGCATTCGACCCCGCAGTAGGGGCAGATCAGAACCAGCATTGCTGTCTCCTGAGGCGCCTGATCGCCTTTCGTGATGGCAGATCGCATGACCACCATGCAACAGGCTGTCTGGACCCGTCACCTGATTGCATATCCGCGACCCGTCCAAACTTGCGAAAACCGCCGGTTTGCGCCACTTTAGGGTGAGCGAGCCAGGAAGGGAGTGGGTATGGCTGAATTCAAGAAAGCACCCGGCGCCGAGAAGGAAGATGCCTCGGCCGGCTCTGAACTTATGACGATGACCGTCGACCTGATGGGCACGACGATCCCGGCATGGATGCTTGTCGCGGGGATCGGGATTCTGGCCTTCGGCTTCTTCGTCTACGGCATGTGGGAACGCGACCCAAGGCCCGAGGATATCGAGGAATTCCATCCGAAACACCGCGGCGAGTAACGCGGAACCCGAATTTCTCACAAAACTGTGACAATTGTCATGGCCCGCCCTCCGCGACTCAGGTATTTTTCGTCGTGGTGGTTGTGTTTTGGGTGGTAAATCTGGGAGCGAGCTTATGCGTGTGAGGAAGCATGGCAAAGTTCGTGAAAGCTCCGGAGGTTGGTGAGTCTTCCATCCAGCTGATGAGTGTGGTTCGGGGCGGCGAGGCGGATGCCGGAACGACGATGATGCTGGGCCTGGTCGCCCTGCTGATCATCGCAGCCGTCGGTTTCATGATCTCTGGACGACGAATACGCTAGCGCCGCTGGCGCGGCCTGACAGTGCGGATCGAGCACGCTAGGAAGCGTGTCTCGGGCACGACGGGCGTGACCCCGCTCAGGTCGCGCCGTGCGCATCTTCCCATAATCTGATATGATCTACCAACGTATCGACGTGATTTCGCGTATTCGGAGGGTGGATGGCGAAGTTCGTAAAAGTGCCGCAGTCGGACCCGGCGCCCGAACAGGGCGCTGCGGGATCGTTTGCCGGTTTCGACCTGACCTCATGGTTCGCCATGTGGAACGACGCACCGATCACGCATCAGATCGGCCTGGTTCTGCTGCTCATGTTCTTTGCCCGGCTTCTGTTCGGCTTCGTCTTCGCGCTCTTCGGCCCACGCCGTGAGCGCAATGACACGGCAACCACCGGCGACCATGGCGGCTGGGATTACGGCGAAACATGGAACGACGGCGGAGATGGCGGGAGAAACCGGAACTGATCCGCGCGCCGCTCTCCAATCAGGTTCTTATAGAGCGCTGTTACTGTCGAAGTCTCCAGAGTGCCGCCGAAAACGCCCTTTCCCGCGACTGGAATGTAGCAAGTCTCACTGAGAGACGAATCGATCCACGGTAGGAGCTTTCTCACTTGCTCTCGCAAAAGGAGAAAGAGAATGCCGATTACAAAGAAGGAACTCGACTCCCTTCGCCATCCGACGGAAGCGGGCCGGTATCGTTTGACGGTCTTCGTGCTTGCTCCTGTCGCGCTGCTGGCCGCGGCCATCATCATCGGCTCGTTCGGTACCGTGCTTCTGATCGTGCCCTTCGTGCTGTTTGGCCTTTGGTTCTCGCTGAAGCTCTACACGGCGTACTTCATCAACAACGCGGTGAAAGTGACCCCACGCTCGTTCCCCGAAGCCCATGCCGCGATCGTGGAGGCCAAGGAGCTTTTCGGGTTCAAGGGCAAGGTCGACGCCTATGTGGTTCAACAAGGCGACTACAACGCGATGCTGATGCCGCTTCTGAGCCGCAAGCTGCTGATCCTGAATTCCGAGCTGTTCAAGGACGGCAATTCGCAGGCCGAGATCCGTTTCATCGTAGGCCGCTTCGTGGGCGGGCTCGCCTCAAAGCAATTCCGTTTCGGCTGGCTCCAGGCCTTCCTGAACGGTGTCGAGAAGCTGGTCGTTCTGAACCTGTTGCTCACGCCGTATGAGCGTTCGGTGAAGCTTTCGGGGGATCAGATGGGTCTCTACATGATCGGTGGTGATCTACCGTCGGCCGTGAACGCGATGATAAAGCTGATCCTCGGCTCGGACGCGGCCGGACGCGCGAATGTTGCCTCGTTCCTCGACCAGGAACAGAGCGGCGGGCATGGGTTCTTCCCCTGGCTGACCCGCGCGATGTCGCACTTCCCGCATCACACGACCCGTGTCGCCAATCTGGTACGGTTTGCTAGTGAGCGCTACCAGGACCAGGCCGAAGCGTTCAAGCGGATTGCGCTGGCGGAAGACAAGGCTCAGAGCCTAGCGGTTGCCGCCGAGTGATCTGACCAAATTCTCCCGCGCGAGAGCGCGGGAGACGGTTTCAATCAGTGAGCCACGGCCGCGGCGACACTCTCGTCGATCATCCGGCCTTCCGTGAAGCGGTCGAGGCCGAAGGGGCCGGCGATGGGGTCTTCGCCCTTGGCGATCAATCCCGCAGTGGCCCAGCCTGACCCCGGGATCGCCTTGAACCCGCCGGTGCCCCAGCCGCAGTTGATGAAGATCCCGTCCACCGGGGTTTTCCCGATGATCGGTGAGCGGTCGCCGGTCATGTCCACGATCCCGCCCCACTGGCGCAGCATCTTGAGGCGCGAGATGATAGGGAAGGTCTCGGTCAGCGCGCGCACGGTTTCCTCGACATGCTGGAAGGACCCGCGTTGGGTGTAGTTGTTGAACCCGTCGGCGCCGCCGCCGATGACCATCTCGCCCTTGTCGGACTGGCTCATATAGCCGTGTACGGTGTTGGCCATGACGACGATGTCCATGCAGGGCTTGATCGGTTCGGAGACCAGGGCCTGTAGGGCAACGCTTTCCACCGGCATGCGGAACCCGGCCATCTCGGCCAGAACGCCGGTATGGCCCGCGACGACGATGCCGAGCTTTTCGCACTGGATCGGGCCGCGCGAGGTCTGGACACCCATGACCTTGCCGTTCGAGGAGTCGATGCCGGTCACTTCGCATTGCTGAATGATGTCGACCCCCAGCGAGGAGGCCGCGCGGGCATAACCCCAAGCCACCGCGTCATGGCGCGCCGTGCCGCCGCGCGCCTGCCAGAGCCCGCCGAGCACCGGGTAGCGCGGGCCGTCGATGTTGATGATCGGGCAAAGCTGCTTGATCCGGTCCGGATCGACCATCTCGCTCTCGATCCCGGCGAGGCGGTTTGCGTGGCTGGTCCGCTTCCACGCGCGCAACTCATGCTCGGTCTGCGCCAGCATGAGGACACCGCGCGGACTGAACATGATGTTGAAATTGAGCTGCTGGCTGAGATCCTCGTAGAGACTACGGCTCAACTCGAAAATCGCGGCTGAGGGAGGCTGCAAGTAGTTCGAGCGGATGATCGTGGTGTTGCGCCCGGTATTGCCACCACCGAGCCAGCCTTTCTCGAGCACCGCGACATTGGTGATGCCATGGTTCTTGGCGAGGTAGTAGGCGGTCGCCAGCCCATGGCCGCCACCACCGACGATGACGACGTCATATCTGCCCTTCGGTTCCGGATTGCCCCAGGCGCGCTCCCATCCCTGGTGGTAGCGGGCGGCCTCACGGGCGACGGCGAATTCCGAATAGCGTTGCATTGCGCCTCTCCTCGGGTTCTCACACCTTCAAGGTGCCCGCATAAGGCCGCCTGTTCAACCGTGCAGCGGGCTTTGCGGCTGATCAATGTCAGGGGGCGACATCGCTTTTCGCGATTTTCGTGAGACAATAGAGACATTGCGGCGTTCGATGAGGATCGTTACCTCATGGGGCGGATAACGGGAGACGTCATGGGTACCTTTATCGCAATCGCTGCCGTCGCAGCCCTGGCCACCGGTGTGATCCTGGTCTGGCCCATGCTGCGGAGCCAGGGAAATGCGCGCGTCCGCGCCGAGTTTGACACAGCCCTCTACCGCGATCAGTTGGCCGAGATCGACCGCGACCTGGAACGCGGCACGGTGACTGAGAGCGAGGCTGAGGGAGCGAAGGCCGAGATCTCGCGCCGCCTGCTTGCCGCCGCCCGCGAGGCGAAGCTCTCCACCGGGATCGGCGAGGCGCCGCGGATGAGTTCCGGCATGGTCGCGGGCCTCTCGATCCTGGCGGTACCGATCGCCGCAGCGGGCTTTTATTTCGCCAATGGCGCGCCCGGACAGCCCGACATGCCGTTCGATGGGCGCGCCCAGGTGGCGCAGGCCACGCCGGGGCAGCAAGGCGGGCGGCCCACGCAGGAACAGGCCGAGCAGTTCGCGCCCGAGCGCGAGGTCACGGCCCGCCCCGACCAGGCGGAGTACGCGGCGCTGGTCGAGCGGCTGGAGGAGCGGATCGACTCCACCCCAAACGACGCCCGCGGCCTGCGTCTGCTCGCGACCAGTTACATGCAGCTCGAGCGGTATGCGGATGCCTGGCGGGCCTTCGACCGGCTGATCGGCGTGATCGGGATCGAACACGCCGAGGCGGATCTCTTCGCCCAGATGGCCGAGGGGATGATCCTCGCCGCAGGCGGCTATGTCTCGCCCGAAGCGGAGCAGATGATCGGCGCGGCGCTGGAGCGGGACAACAGGAACTTCGTGGCACGCTACTATGCGGGCCTCTCGCTCAGCCAGAACGGAATGATGCCGGAGGCGATCCGGGTCTGGCAGGACTTGCGCGCCGAGGCCCCGGCGGACGCGCCCTGGCTGCCCTGGCTTGACGATATGCTGGGCCGGGCACTCGAATTCCAGAACCGCGGCATGGCAGGTCTGGGCGGCCCGAGCCAGGATGAGATCGCCGCCGCAGAGGGTCTCTCGGAAGAAGAACGCAATATGATGGTCAACGACATGGTCCAGCGGCTGGAGGACCGGCTGCGGGATCAGGGCGGCTCGGCGCAGGAATACGCGCAGCTCATCGCCTCGCGCACCGTGCTCGAGGAGTGGGACAAGGCAGAGGACGCGCTGGAACTCGCCCGGGCGGAGTTGAGTGGCGAAGAACTTGCCGCGGTTGAGCGGCGGGCGGCTGAGCTTGGCGTCGGTGGCGCCGCGCGTCTGCCTCTGCCGGATCAGGAAGAACAACCCGACCAGCAGGCCACCCTGCCCGGCCCGACGGCGGCCGATATCGAGGCCGCGGCGGAGATGACCGTCGAAGATCGCCAGGAGATGATCCTGACCATGGTCTCCCGCCTCGAAGAGCGCCTGATGACTGAGGGCGGCGACAGCAACCAGTGGTTCCGGCTGATGAATTCCTATGTGCAGCTCGGCATGATGGAGGAAGCGTCGCGGGTCTACGACCTCAGCCAGGAGAGGCTCTCGGGCCAGGAGGCGGGCTTCCTGCGCGAACAGGCGCTGGTGATGGGCGTCATCGGCCAATGATCGCCGGAGACCTCGCCGAGTTTGCCGAGTTCAGCGGGCCGCTGATGGGGCTTGACCTCGGCACCAAGACGATCGGGGTCGCCGTGTCAGACGGGCTGCGCCTGACGGCCACCGGGATCGAGACCATCCGGCGCAAGAAGTTCACGAGCGACGTGGCGCGGCTCGCTGAACTGATCGCGGATCGCGGCATCTCCGGCATCGTGCTCGGCCTTCCACGAAACATGGACGGCTCGGAAGGGCCGCGCTGCCAGGCCACGCGCGCCTTCGCCCGCAATCTGGACGGTGTGATCGCCCTGCCAATCGCGTTCTGGGACGAGAGGCTCTCCACCGTTGCTGCCGAACGGGCGCTGCTGGAGGCGGATTCCTCCCGAAAACGTCGCGCCGATGTCATAGACACCGTCGCCGCGGCCTATATCCTTCAAGGTGCGCTGGACCGGCTGAGCCAGATTGCACGGGCAGAAACAGGCGGGCGATGACCGACGAGATCTGGAAACGCGACGAGATCGAGAGCCCCTGCGTGAAGATCTGCGTGCTCCATCCGGAGGCGCGAATCTGCATCGGCTGTCACCGCACGGGCAATGAGATCGCCCGGTGGGGCGCGCTGACCGCGGAAGAACGTAGCGAAATCATGGCAGAACTCCCCGCGCGCGGTTCCAGATTGGCACAGCGCAAGGGCGGCCGCGCAAATCGGAGGCACAGAATTTCGTCATAAATACCTACTAGCTTGCGAACCGTTGATTGGAGACTTGCCTTGTGGTTGTGCTATAGGCAGCTTTGGGTGCGGGTTGGCGAACTCGCAAACACCGTGGGGGTGGTACGGTACGCGGGAGAGGAGCGAAGCGGGATTTCATGTTTTTCTGGCCAATACTGCTTGTCGGCCTTCTGGCGCTGGCAATTACGCTGGGCGGGCCGCCCGAATGGGCGATGTTCCAGCCCGGTCACCCGGCGCGCCTTGTCTATCTGACCGTCTTCGCAACGGGGATTGTCGTTGGCGGCGCGCTGCGGATCCTGATCTTTGGTGGCTGGCGGACCTGGACCAATGTCGGGGTCTGGATCCTGGCGATCGGCGGGCTTGGCCTGCTCACTCAGCATACGAACAGCATCCGCTATGCGATCGATCGCATTCATGGCGAGGTGATGCCCTCGGTTGCCGTCTCGAACACTGCAGGCGAGGTGGAATTGCGCCGGACATGGGATGGCCATTACCGGGCCGATACGATGGTGAACGGGCGGAATATCCGCCTGCTGGTCGATACCGGCGCATCACTGGTCCTAATCCCGTATGAAGAGGCGCCGAGCCTTGGCATCGATGTCGAGGCGCTGGAGTACAGCATGCCGGTGACGACCGCGAACGGCCGCTCTACGGTCGCGCCCATCATGCTCGAGACTGTCGAAATCGGGCCGATCCGTGCCTATGATGTCGCGGCGGCCGTCTCGCACCCGGGCAGCCTGAAATCGGGCCTGTTGGGCATGAGTTTCCTCGAACAGCTGGATGAGACCTCGTTCCAGCGCGACAAGCTGGTGTTGCGGCAGCGGGCGCGGGCGGGGCTGTTCAAACCGGCGCCGCAGCTCACGCGGGACTAAGTCTCACGGCAGATCGAGCCACCAGTCCGGCGCGGCCCCAGGAAACGGGTCGGGCCGGAAATAGGCGATGATGCGCGGGGCCTCGCCCCCTCCTTCCCCCCAGGGCGCCACACCATGCAGGGCGAGACGGTGGACAAGATAGGCCTGGCCCGGTTGCGCATGGACCTCGATGCGGGCGCAGGTCTCAAAGACCCGTCGCCGGGTGGCGACATAGGTCTCAGTGATCACTTCCCTGCCCCAATCGCCCGGCGCTAGTCCCGCAAACCGGTCCCGAAACGCGGCGCGCATGATCTCTTGCGATCCTTCCCAGACTACGAGCGGCGCGGCCTGAGGCGGTGTCGCGCTCAGCGGAATGCCGAGGATGAAGCCGTGGACTTCACCGAGCGTGCGGTCGCGGTTCTGATCGCGCAACAGCCCGTCGACATGGGCGGCGTCGCGATCCCGGCGAAATCGGAAACTCGCCTCGGATTCCTGGGCCCAAGGTTTGGGATAGCCCGGATAGCAGACCGATATCTGCGCTGGGTCGAGCGCGACATCCTCGACCCCGATAGAGGCGCAGGCAGCGCGGAACGCCTCGCCTGCCAGCGCGGGCACCCGGCCGGGGACGCTGCCATCTGGCGCGTTAGGGAAGATGTTCACTCCTGCAAACCATGTGCCGCCACAACGGAGCCAATCGGACTGCGCCTGCGGGTCGGCCATGATATCTTCGGCCACCGGGCGGGCAGCGCTCGCCCATTCCTCCAACGCAGGATCGGTATCGAATAACGCCCAGCCTGCCTTGGCCAGTCTTTCCTGGTGGTTCATTCGGCCGCCTGCTCCGGCGGCGCGACTTCGGTGAGCGCCTGTTCGATCACTTCGACCCCCGCGCCCGTTCGATGCGCCTGCTCCGAAAGCACGCGCCGCCAGCGCCGCGCACCCGGCCTGCCATTGAAGGCGCCGAGCATGTGGCGGGTGATCTGATGCAGCCGTGTCCCCGCCGCCAGTTGCGTCTCGATATAGTGATACATCGCGCGGACTGCGGCCTCTGGCGCAACCTCCGGCCGGTCATCGCCCCAGACAAGGCGGTCGGCGCGGCCGAGCAGGCCCGACGGGTCGTGATAGGCCGCCCGCCCGATCATCACGCCGTCGAAATGCTCAAGATGGCGGCAGGCATCCTCTAGCGTCTCGATCCCGCCATTGAGCGAGATCTGCAGATCCGGCCGTGCCGCCTTCACGCGCCGCACGAGATCGTAGTCGAGCGGCGGGATCGTCCGGTTCTCCTTCGGGCTCAGACCATCCAGCCAGGCCTTCCTCGCGTGGATCGCGATATGGCGCACCCCGCGCGCAGCGATGCGATCGACGAAATCGGGGAGCACGACCTCCGGGTCCTGTTCATCGACACCGATCCGGCATTTGACCGTGATCTCAGGCCCCTGCCCGGCCGCCTCGATCATCGCGGTGACGCAGTCGGCAACAAGCTCCGGCTCGCGCATCAGGCAGGCGCCGAACGCACCGGATTGCACCCGGTCGGAGGGGCAGCCGACATTGAGATTGATCTCGGCGAAACCGAACGGGAGAGCCCGGCGCACCGCCTCGGCGAGGATTTCAGGCTCCGACCCCCCGAGCTGCAGGGCGACCGGATGCTCGGCCGGGTCATGGGCATAGAGCCAGTCTGCATCCCCTTTCACCACGCCTGCGGCGGTGATCATCTCGGTATAGAGCAACGCATGCCGGGTGAACTGCCGGTGAAACACGCGGCAGTGCCTATCGGTCCAGTCCATCATCGGCGCAACAGAGAGGCGCCTGGATTTGTCCAGATCGGTCACATGATCTCCGGTTTCTATCACGACGCGGGTCCTACTCACCCAACCCGACCGTGATCTAGAGCAGCTTGGCCAGTTTCGCCAGCGCGCCGTCGGCGCCGATGTCTCTCCGGCCACGGCCGTGGGGCGACAGGCTAGCGCAGCACCGAGACAATCATGGAATATCCGCCATTCATTTGATTATATCCGCCACATGGAGGCACCGTTTCAGATCTCGGTCATCGTCACGCCGCGGTTTAACATCGCGACGACCCTGCAGTTTCTCGACCCATTCCGGGTCGCCAACTATCTTGACGGATCGGTCCGGTTCCGCTGGCAGATCCTGTCAGACGGTGGCGGTCAGATTGAAGCGAGCAATGGGCTCAGCCTTGCGACGCGGGCCTTGGCGGGCGGCGAGGTGCCCGATCTCGGCGTGATCTCCTCAAGCTGGACGCCGGAGGCGTTCTTCGGCGCGCCGATCAGCGGGATCCTGAGACGTTGGTCGCGGTTTGGCGCGTCGCTCGCAGGTCTCGACACCGGCGCATTTCTGCTGGCCGAGGCCGGACTTCTCTCGGGCCACAGGGCGACGGTGCATTACGAGCATATCGACGGGTTTGCCGAGATGTTTCCGGATGTGCGGGTGACCGAGGATCTCTATGTGATCGATGGCGCGCTGATGACCGCCTGCGGTGGCAGCGCCTCCACCGATCTGGCTTTGCAAGTTATTTCAGGGGCTTGCAGCCCGGCCCTCGCCAATGCCTGCGCGCGCTACGTGTTCCACGAGCGGCTTCGCGGTGAGGGAACACGCCAGCTGCCCGATCAGGCGGAACCCCTGGGACCAACCGCGCCAGCGCCCCTGCGCGCTGCGATCCAGACGATGGAGGAGCATCTCGAAACACCGATCCCCCTGCCGGAGGTTGCCGCCACGGCCGGCCTGTCTCTGCGCCAACTCGAACGGCTCTTCCAGGCGCATGTCGGCAAGTCGCCACAGGGCTACTACACAAAGATCCGGCTCGACCGGGCCCGCAGCCTCGTGACCCAGACGACGCTTTCGATGCGGGAGGTCGCACTGGCATCCGGCTTCGCGAGCCCCGAGCATTTCTCGCGCGCCTACCGGGCCGCCTTTGGCCTGCCACCCAGGAAGGATCGGCAGGAGGCGCGGCTGCCCTTCGAATTCCGCGCCTGGCCGATGCATCCGGAAGGCGCGCGCCGGTGATTATTGTCAATTGAGCGTCGAATCACATCAATTTATTCTCAGATTTCGCCGCATTCTATCGCCCTGACCGCTGTCACAGGAGAGCCCCATGACCGCACAGATCAGCCAGGCCGAACTGTCCGCCATCCGCCACGGTTTCCATGCTGACCCGAAACGCTCCAGTTCGCTTCAGGCCGATGCCTACACCGATCCGCGCTGGTACGCCTATGAAAAGACAGCGGTGTTCGCGAAGACATGGCAATGGATCTGCCACGCCGAGAAACTAGCGTTGCCGGGCTCCTACGTCACAGCCACGGTCGCCGATCTGCCGGTTTGCGTGGTGCGCGATCGGGACGGGGTGCTCAGGGCCTTCTACAATGTCTGCAAGCACAGGGCGCACGAGCTTTTGCAGGGCGAGGGCCGGACCACGCGGATCATGTGCCCCTATCACGCCTGGGTCTATGACCTGACCGGGCAGCTCCGGCGGGCGCCGGAGACCGAGAATCTCCATGATTTCGATGTGAAGGAGATCTGCCTCGATGCGATCCAGGTGGAGGAGTTCTGCTCCTTCATCTTCGTCAACCTCGACCCCGATGCAGCCCCGCTTCACGAACAATCAGAGGATTTGGGTGTCGAGATCCGGCATTGGGCGCCGGACCTGCCGGACCTCACCTTCGCGCATCGGCTGACCTACGATATCCGCTCGAACTGGAAGAACGTGGTCGACAACTTTCTGGAATGCTACCACTGCCCGACAGCGCACAAGGATTTCTGCACGCTGGTCGACATGGATACCTACAAGGTCACGACCTACGGGATCTATTCGAGCCACATGGCCGAGGCAGGCAAGCAGTCGAACTCCGCTTATGCGGTCGACAACGCGACGGTCAAGGATCATGCGGTCTGGTGGCTGTGGCCCAATACATGCCTTATGCGCTACCCGGGCCGGGGCAATTTCATCGTCATGCATATCATCCCGGCCGGCCCCGACCGGACGCTGGAGACCTATGATTTCTTCTTTGAGACCGCCGAGCCGATTCCAGCCGAGGAAGAGGCGATCCGGTATATCGATGAGGTGCTGCAGTCCGAAGACATCGCCCTGGTCGAAAGCGTTCAACGGGGCATGAACACGCCTGCCTTCACACAAGGGCGGATCGTTCATGACCCTGACGGATCAGGTAAGTCAGAGCACGCGGTGCACCATTTCCACGGGCTTATGCTCGACGCCTACGAGACGGGCGCAAGATGACGATGTCCGCGCTCCGAGATGCCGCGTCGACTTCCCGGCGTTTGGTAAGACCTGCGCACGCGGCGAAAGGCCACCTCCGCGCTTTTGGCAGGCATCCTGGCGCCCTGCGGCCTCTCCACATGCGCATCCACCGGCAGCGCGCCGCGCGGGCAGCGGCGCCAGGGGGGCGGTGGTCGACACGGCGCAAGGCGGCAGTTGCCTCCCGGCAAGGAGCCTCGGCTCCGGGCGATCGTGAATGACCGGACGTCTGCGGGACAAGATCGCCCTCGTCACCGGCGGGCGCGGCGGCATCGGCCGGGCCATATGCCGACGCTTCACCGCCGAGGGCGCCACCGTCTTCGCCGCCGATCTCACCAAACGGGGATCCTTGGGCGAGGCGGGCGACAACGGCGAGTGCGGCACCTTTCTGTCCCTCGACGTGACGTCGGAGGACAACGCCAAGGCGGCAATGGCCCGCATCGCAGAGGACCACGGCCGGATCGACATCCTCGTCAATGCAGCCGGAATCGAAATTGAGAAAACCATCGAGGAGACCAGCCTCGATGAGTGGAACCGGATCTTCGCAATCAATGTGACCGGCACATTCCTCGCCTCGAAACACGCCCTGCCCCTCATGCGCACAGCAGCAAAGGACAGCCCGGGCGGCGCGTCGATTATCAATTTCGGTTCCTATGACGGGTTCATCGCCGATCCGGGCCTCGCCGCTTATTGCGCCACCAAGGGCGCCGTGCATGCCCTGACCCGGGCCATGGCCTGCGATCACGGGCCGGAGGGCATTCGCGTCAATGCCATCTGCCCCGGCTATGTGGACACGCCCATGCTGCAGTCGTTCTTCACTGGCGACGGCTCGGGCGGCGGTGGCGGCTCGATCGACGACCTGCAACAGGCCGTCCGCGACGTGCATCCGCTGAGGACCTACGGCACGCCCGACGACATCGCGAACCTCGTCACCTGGCTGGCCTCGGACGAGGCGCGATATGCCTCGGGCCAGCTCTGGATCCTCGACGGCGGGCTCTCTGCCCAGGTCCAGCAGATGAGGCTGTGAGACGCGGATGACGAGCAGAACCCACGCTGCCGATGAGGCACCCCGCTTGCCCGAAAGTGCGCTTTGAACCGGCTCGCGGGCAAACGCGCCCTGATCACCGGCGGACGCCAGGGGATCGGTCGAGGAATCGTCGAAGCCTTCTTGGCCGAGGGCGCCACGGTGCATACCTGCGGCCGTGGCAGCGCGGCAGAGCTTCCGTCAGGCGCCATCTGGCATCAAACCGACGTCGCCGATCCTGCGAGTGTCGCGCGGCTGGCAGAGGCCATCGGCAAGATTGATATCCTCGTCAACAACGCGGGCGTTCAGGTCGAGAAGACGGTAACCGACAGCACCGATGCCGACTGGGACCTCGTGATGGGCGTCAACACCCGCGGCGTCTTCAACTGCTGCCGCGCGTTCATTCCCCTGATGGAGCGCGGAACGATTATCAATATCGGCTCGATCTCGGGGCAAGCCGCCGACCCGTCCATGGCGCTCTACAACGCTTCGAAGGCCTTCGTGCACGGGCTCACACGGTCGATTGCGGTCGACCACGGACCGGGAATCCGCTGCAACGCGATCTGCCCGGGCTGGATCGAGACCGGAATGCTGGACGCGGGCTTCGACCTCGCCCGCGACCCGGAAGCCGCCCGTGCCGACGCGCTCGCCCGCCACCCGGTCCGCCGCTTCGGCAAGCCAGCGGACATTGCCGCCATGGCGGTCTGGCTCGCCTCGGACGAAAGCAGCTTTGCAACCGGCCAGCTTTTCACGATAGACGGGGGCATGACCGCCGCCTCCCCTCTCCAACCAGGATTGTTCTGATGACCAAGACCCCTGTCGGCATTCTCGGCGCTGGCGTGATCGGCGCGAGTTGGGCCTCGCTCTTCCTCGCGGCCGGGCACCGGGTGCAGGTGTACGATGTCGCCGACGGGTTCGAGGACCAGGTCAAGCGCTATATTGAAACCGCCTGGCCGGTGCTGGAACAATTGGGCCTGACCGGTGGCGACCAGGATGCGGTGACATTCCACCACGAGCCCGCCAGTGCCGTCGCCGGCACAGGGTTCATTCAGGAAAGCGTGCCGGAGCGGCTAGAGGTGAAACACGCCCTCTTCCCGCAGATCGAGGAGGCGCTGGAGCCGGGCGCCGTCGTCAGCTCCTCTGCCTCCGGCCTTATGCTGAGCCAGATGCAGGAATGCTGGAAGGATCCGAGCCCCCTGATCCTCGGCCACCCCTTCAACCCGCCTCACCTGATCCCTCTGGTGGAGCTGATGGGGAATGACCGCACGGCGCCCGATGCGCTCGACAAGGCCGAAGCCGTCTATCACGGCGCCGGCAAGGTCACGATCCGTATGAACAAGGAGATCGACGGCCATGTCGCCAACCGCATGCAGGCGGCGCTCTGGCGCGAGGCGATCCATCTGGTGAGCGAAGGCGTCGCCAGCGTCGAGGATGTCGACAAGGCGATCTGGGCGGGCCCTGGTCTGCGCTGGGCCGCGATGGGGCCAACGCTGATCTTCAACCTCGCGGCCGGGCCCGGCGGACTGCCGGAATACTGCAATCGGTTCGCTCCCAGCTTCCACCGTTGGTGGGACAATCTCGGCAATCCGCGGCTCGATGAGGAGACCGTTGCCAAGCTGAAGGCGGGCGTGGATGAGGAAGCAGACGGACGCAGTCTCGAGGATCTCTATGCCGAGCGGGACGCCCTGATCACCGCGATGCTCACGGCGACCAAGCCTCTCCGCTAGCGCCCCCTCTCCCAACGGGAGAGGGCTGGGGAGAGGGGCGCGCCCGGAAGGGCGCCATACAAAGGTGTATGCGGGCGGCACGCCCGCATTCCGCTCGGTTCGAAAGCGCTTAATCCCTCAAAAGCCGCTCAACTTCGGCCTTCTCCTCGGGCGTCAGCGGGCTCTCGGGCACCGCCGGTTCCTTGCGCTGCCCGCGCAGGTAAACCGCCGCCCCCATGGCCCCCAAGAGAAGCACTACCGGGCCGGACAGCCAGATCACCAGATTGCCGAGGTTGAAGGGCGGGTTGAGCAGCACGAATTCTCCATAGCGCTCGACCAGGAAGCGCTTGACCTCTCCGTCTGTATCGCCTGCAAGGATGCGTTCGCGAACCAGCAGGCGCAGATCGCGGGCGAGCCCGGCGCTCGAGTCGTCGATCGACTCGTTGCGGCAGACGAGGCAACGGACCTCCTTGGAAATCTCCCGCGCGCGCTGCTCCAGCACCGGGTCGTCGAGGATCTCGTCAGGCTGCACCGCATGCGACGGCATGGCGGTCAGAAGACCGACCAGGATGACCAGCGCGCGGATCATTCCGCCGGCACCATCTTCGCCCGGCGCCTGGAGACGGCACCCACGCGGAAGCGCCGGTCCGTCAGGCTGACCAGCCCGCCAAAGGCCATGATGAAACTGCCGAGCCAGATCCAGTTCGCCAGCGGCTTCCAGTAGGACCGCACGGCCCAGGCCGAACCATCGGTCTGCCGATCGCCCAGCACCAGATAGACATCGCGCAGAGGGCCCGAATTGATCGCCGCCTCGGTGGTCGGTTGCTGCTGGACCGGGTAGAACCGCTTCTCAGGGCACATATAGGCGACCCGCTCACCATCGCGCAGCAGGCTGAACCGGGCGAACTCTGTGATAAAGTTCCGCTCCTCGCCACCCTTGACCACGCTCTCCCCGGTCGTGCCGCAGGCGACCGCGTTGAAGGGCGCGCCGAGCGGTAGTTCCTCGACCCCTTCGAACCGCACCTCGTAAGGGCCGATCGGGATCACATCGCCGGGACGTGCGAGGCGGATATCTTCTTGCTCCCAGGCCGTGATGGCGGCGATCCCCATGACCGTGAGGCCGAGCCCTGCATGGGCGATCAGCTTGCCCCAGTCCGCCCTCGGCAGGCGGACGAGACGCCCCAGTGCCGTGCCAAGCCCGGCGCGCGGCAACCCGGCCCGTTCCGCGATCTCGACCAGCACGCCAAACAGCAGCCAGGCCGTGATCGCCATCCCAACCGGCGCGACCAGCGAAGACCCGGTCTGCAGCCCGAAGACCACGCCACCGATCGCGAGCGCCACGGCCGCAGCCCACCAGAGCCGGCTCAGCACCTTGCCCATGTCGCCCCGCTTCCAGGGTAGCAGCGCCCCGATTGGCAGGCCGATGAAGAGAAGGATCATGAACGGCGTGAAGGCGAGATCGAAGAACGGCGCCCCGATCGAGATCTTGGAGCCGTCGACGAACTCCCGGAAAAGCGGTGCCAGAGTGCCCACGAACACAACCGCGCAGGCGACCCCAAGCATCAGGTTGTTGTAGATCAGCGCGCCTTCCCGGCTGATCGGCTGAAAAATCCCCTCCGATCGCAGCATCGGCGCGCGCCAGGCGAACAGCGTCAGCGAGCCGACGATTGCGATCACGAGGATGGCCAGGATGAACACGCCACGGTCAGGGTCGTTCGCGAAAGCATGGACCGATGTCAGAACGCCGGAGCGCACAATGAAGGTTCCGATCAGGCTGAGCGAGAAGGCAAGGATCGCGAGCAGGATCGTCCAGACCTTCAGCGACGACCGTTTCTCGACGACGATCGCGGAATGCAGCAGCGCCGCCGCCACGAGCCACGGCATGAAAGACGCGTTCTCCACCGGGTCCCAGAACCACCAGCCGCCCCAGCCGAGCTCGTAATAGGCCCAGTAGGAGCCGAGCGCGATGCCGATGGTCAGGCAGATCCAGGCAAGCAGCGTCCACGGTCTGACCCAGCGCGCCCAGGCGGCGTCCACCCGACCCTCGATCAAAGCCGCCACGGCAAAAGAGAAGGCCATCGAGAGCCCGACATAGCCGACATAGAGAAACGGCGGATGGATCGCGAGGCCAATATCCTGCAAGAGCGGGTTGAGGTCGCGCCCGTCCGGCGGCGCCGGCAAAAGCCGGTCGAACGGGTTCGAGGTGAAGAGCATGAAGGCGAAGAACGCCACCGCCACCATGGCCTGCACGCTGAGCGCCCGCGCCTTGAGCCCAAGTGGCAGATCCCGGCCAAAGGCTGCAACCAACGCCCCGAACAGCGTCAGGATCAGCACCCAGAGGAGCAGCGAGCCCTCATGGTTGCCCCATGTGCCGGTGAATTTGTAGAGCATTGGCTTAAGCGAATGGGAATTCTCTGCAACAATCCGCACCGAGAAGTCCGAGACCACGAAGGCGTGGATCAGGGCCGCAAACGACAACCCCACCAGCAGGAATTGCATCAACGCCGCAGGGGCGGCAGCGCGCATCCAGTCAGACCAGCCCTTGGTCGCACCGACCAGCGGGATGACCGTCTGAAACAAGGCCGTTGCGAAGGCCAGCGTCAGCGCGAAATGTCCTAGCTCGGCGATCATCTGATACCTCGCGACCCACTACTTGGCTGATTGTAGTCCCTACCGGCAGGCAGGACAACGCCACGGGCTGCGGCAATCCCGCTCGATCTCGAGAGTGACCGGTCCAGACCTACAGGCTGATCTCTCCGCTCATCAGCACGGCACCTTTGCCACCGACTTTGACGCCCGTGATCGCCTCCCGGGGCCCTAGCACTTCAACCTTCGCCTCGCCAGCCAGGCCCATCCAGTGCCCCTGCTCGGCGACAAAGGAGGGCTCGGCGATGTGGCCATGATGCCATAGGTAGGCGGCCATGCAGCCCGTGGCTGAGCCGGTGAAACTGTCCTCCGGCGGCATCGGCGGCGCGAGCAGGAGACGGGAGAATGTGTCACCCGCCTCGGTCTCGCCGCCAAGCGTCACCAGAAACGGCTCCATGATCCCGGCCTGCGCATGGGTCACATGCGACCGGAACGCATCAAGCTTTGCCGGGTCGATGACCGCGCGGCGCAAAGCGTCTTTGTCGCGCAGCAGAGTGATGCAGAACGCGGTCCCGGTGGACACAATCTGCGGCTCGCCGACAATCTCCTCCGCGTCGAGCCCGTATATGTCGGCCACGAGGCCCGGCTTGAACCGCTCGCCGAATTCCGGGGCCTGTTGGGTCATGGTGATCGTGTGATCTTCGGCGATCTCGATCGGCAACACACCCGCGCCGACCTCCAGCGTAAACGCACCCGGCCCGGCCATGCCGCGGGAGATCAGCGAAGCGACTGTGGCGATGGTTGGGTGCCCCGCCAATGGGATCTCGTCATAGGTCAGATAATAGCGCACCCCAAAATCCGCCTTGTCCGACGGCACGAGATAAGCGCATTCGCTCAACCGCGTCTCGCGGACAAGCTGCATCCGGGTCTCAACGGGAATGTCGGCCGCATCGTGGACGACGACGCACGGGTTGCCGCCGAAGGGCGCCGAGGAGAACGCGTCGATCCAGTCGAATTCGTACTTCTTCATCGTCTCTCACTGCGGCGGCTTGTGGCTGGTGCCTCTACTCCGGCGCCTCGACCCGGAAATGGCCCTGTTCCTTCAGGGCATCGGCAACCTCTTTCGGCATGTAGTTCTCGTCATGCTTAGCCAGAACCTCCGACGCCTCGAAACGGCCATTGCGCAGGTAGCCCTCGGCCACGATCCCCTGCCCTTCGCGGAACAGATCTGGGAGCACACCGGTGAAGGCGATCTCGACCGTTCCGTTGCCATCGGTCACAGTGAAGACGTTCGTCTCCCCCTGCCCGCGCTGCCAGGAGCCATCGACCACCAGCCCGCCGACGCGGAGCAGTTGATCCGGGCGGCGCTCCTCGGCCATCAGCTCAGTTGGCGAGAAGAAGAACACGATCGCATCGCGAAACGCCATCGAGACCAGCGCCGTCGAGGCCACAAGCAGCACCGCGCCCAGAACGAGCATCTGGATGCGCCTTTTCTTCTTCAGCCCTGCGGCCATGTTCGTTCCTCGCTCATATCAGGCTGGGACCCTGCTCCTCGGGCTCAGAACCGGGAGAGGCCGGTTCCTTCCAGCTATCCAGCTTGGTCTTGTTCAGCTCGGCATTTACCTCACCACCAAAGATAATCGATATCCCGGTGAGATAGAAGAAGAGCAGCGTCACGATGACGCCTGCCAGCGTGCCGTAGGTGATCTGATACGATGGCGCGAACTTCAGATAGATCGAGAGAGCGGTCGCGACGATCCCCCAGATGACGACCGAGGTCAGAATCCCCGGCATCACCCGCATACCCCGCATGTTCCGCGATGGCAGGATCTTGTGCATCAGGTAGAAGAACAGGATCAACACACCTCCCCCCACGATCCAGCGGATCGGACCAGCGGCGCGGGGTATCTCGAAATTCGTGTAAGTCTCGGCCAGAACGAAGATCAGGGGCGCGAAGATGATCAGAAACGCCAGCATCGTGAAAGTGAAAAACCCAACGATAACAAAGCCAATCGCGATTATCCTTCGCAGGAACCAATTGCGCGACTTCTTGATGTCGTAAGCGCGGTCAAGGCCGACGCGGATCGACTCGACGCCGTTGGACGCAGCCCAGATCGTGCCGAGAAGCGAGATCAGCGCAATATCCCCACGGCGCTGTCCCATGACCTGTTCGAAGACGGGCTGGATCGTCTGCGCCACATGATCAGGCACCGCAGCAAAAAGCGCACGGGTGGCCTCTTCGCTGTAAGACGGCCCGATCATGATCCCGGTCATGGCGGTGGCGAAGATCAGAAACGGCATCCCCGCCAGCATCGCGGCATAGGCCATGTAACCCGCCAGAACAGTGCCCTGATCGACGGTGAAACGCTTGTAGACCGCGCGCAGGAACGGCCAGGCCCCGTGTCGCAGCGCTGTCCAGACCCGTGCGCGCATCAGGGGAAAAGCGGTGCCGCCAGCAGCCCCGCGCTCTCATCAAGCCCGAGCATGAGGTTCGCGTTCTGCATCGCCTGACCGGAGGCACCTTTGACCAGATTATCCAGTGCCGAGAACACCATCACCCGGCCCGCCACCCGGTCCGGCACGACGCCGATATCGCAGAAGTTCGACCCCCTGACATGCCGTGTCTGGCTCGCCTGACCGATCTCCAGTACGCGGATGAAAGGCTCTCCCGCATACCGCCGCTGCAGCGTTGCGTGGATCTCCTCCGCATCTCCGCGCAGATAGATCGTGGCGAGGATCCCCCGGTTCTGCGGCAGAAGATGGGGCGTGAAGGTGCAGCGCACTTCGCGACCCGCAAACTTCGACATCTCCTGATCGAACTCGGCCATGTGCCGGTGCTTCGCGACGTTGTAGGCATGGAAACCTTCCGAGATCTCGGCGTGGAGCATCCCCTCCTTCGCCGCCCGCCCGGCGCCCGAGACGCCGGTTGCAAGGTCGATGATGATCTCGTCGGGATCGATCACCCCCGCCTCGAGAAGCGGCAGCGTTGGCAAGAGCCCCGTCGCGGCGTTGCAGCCGGTTCCGGCGACCAGGCGGGCTGATGTTATCTCGTCGCGATAGAATTCAGTCAGCCCGTAGACCGCCTCTTCCTGAAGATCGAGCGCATGATGCTCGTGGCCATACCACTCGGCATAGACCGCAGGATCGCGCAGCCGAAAGTCGGCTGACAGATCCACGATCTTCATTGTTTTCGGCAGGTTTGCGACAACTTTCTGCGTCGTTGCATGAGGCAAGGCGCAAAAGACCAGATCGACCCCGTTCAGATCAAGATCGTCGATCTTCACAAGTTCCGGCAGCTTCAGATGCCCGAGATGGGGAAACACGTCCGCCATCCGCATCCCCGCCTTGCGATCCGCCGTCAGACGGGTCACCCGCATCTCCGGATGCGTGGCGATCAGACGGACAAGCTCCGCGCCCGTATAGCCGCTGGCACCTAGGATCGCGATGTTCTTCATGGGACACCTTTCGAGGGAGGGCCTGCCTCCCAGATATAATCATTCTGCGATTTGGATGGGAGAGGCGTCGCCGCCTCAGCCGAGATAGAGCCCGTAGGAGAAGTCTTTCTCCTTTTCCGGGGCGAGCGCATAGGTTTCTCGTCGGAGGTAATCCATCAGCGCCTTGGCATCGCTGGCGCGGGCATCGATCTCGGCGCGCGGGAGGGGTTTGCCCACATAGACGCTCAGCGGGTCCCTGATCTTGTTGTCGAACTCATTGATCAGGAGCGCGACCCGCAGCGTCTGGTTCAGGTGGCTCGCAACCTGGAAAAGCCGGCTGTTCGAACCATCGAAGAAGACCGGTACCACAGTCGCTTTGGACTTCGCGATCATCCGCGCAGTAAACGTCTTCCACTGCGGATCCATCGCCTTGGAGAACGGCTTTGCCGCGGTCGACACCGTACCGCCCGGGAAGATACCAACCGCACCGCCATTGGCGAGATAGGCGAGCGCTTCCTTGCGGGTCTTGATGTTGATCGCCATCGCCTCCTTATCCTCGCCGAAGTCGATCGGGAGGATGATGTCGTCGAGGTCGCGCGCCTTCTTGAAGACGACATGGGCGATGATCTTGAAATCGTCGCGAGCGGCCGAGAGCATCCGGCCCATGGCGAGCCCGTCGAGAATGCCGTACGGATGGTTCGCGACCAGAACCAGCGGGCCTTCGCGCGGAATACCCTCCAGCCCCTCGCCCATCAGACGCAGGTCGATCTGATAGCGCTCCTGCATCACTTCCCAGAAGTCGCGGCCCTTCTCCACCTCGGTCTCGTAGCCAAGCGCCATCTTCAAGAGCCTGGGGCGGCCGGTGAGGTTCTCGATCGTACGCACAACGGCCCGGCCCGCCCGGGATTTGGCGGAGAAGGAGTAGGAAATCTCCCGCGGCGCCGCACCGGTATTCACACCGCGCTTTCTCGGGCTGGTGGACACTGTGTCACGTCTCATCGGGCGTCTCGAGTCCTTCATATGCGGGGGTAATATGCCTCGCCGGAAGACATTTCAATCTGGTTGTCGCTAGGTCACTTTCGCATTTCGGTGAACAGCGGGCAAAGAAAAAGGGCCCGGAGGCCCCTTTCGTTTCCGCAGCCGTTGCCCGAGCGCGTCAGCGTTTCGAGAACTGGAAGCTGCGGCGGGCCTTGCGCTTGCCGTACTTCTTTCGCTCAACGACACGGCTGTCGCGGGTCAGGAAGCCCGCTGCCTTCAGAGCAGGGCGCATCTCGGGGTCATAGAGGCTCAGCGCCTTCGAGATCCCGTGCTTCACGGCGCCTGCCTGGCCGGAAAGACCGCCACCCTTGACCGTGCAAGTCACATCGAACTGGCCCGTCACGTTGGCGATCTGGAACGGCTGCGCGATCACCATCTGGAGCACCGGGCGCGCGAAATACGCGTCCATTTCCTTGCCGTTCACCACAACCTTGCCCGATCCGGGCTTCACCCAGACACGGGCGACCGCGTCCTTACGCTTGCCGGTTGCATAGGACCGGCCGAGTGCGTCGCGCACAGGCTCGCGCGGCGCCGCCACTTCTTCCACAGGCGCTTCTTCACCGGAAACGGCGGCCTGCAGCTCTTCGAGCGATTTGATCTCTTCGGCCATTACGAGCTCCGCGTGTTTTTCTTGTTCATGGCTTTGACGTCGAGCACCTCGGGCTGCTGCGCCTCGTGCGGATGCTCCGTACCGGCATAGACCCGCAGATTGGTGAGCTGGCGCCGGGTCAAGGGACCGCCGGGCATCATGCGCTGTACCGCCTTGGTCACCACACGCTCGGGGAAGCGGCCTTCCAGCATCTGGGCGGCTGTGCGGCTCTTGATCCCGCCGGGATAGCCCGTGTGCCAGTAATAGGTCTTCTCGGCCCGCTTGTTACCGGTGAGCTGGACCTTGTCGGCGTTCACCACAATCACGTTGTCGCCCATGTCCATATGGGGGGTGAAGCTCGCCTTGTGCTTGCCGCGCAGGCGCATCGCGATGATCGAGGCGAGTCGGCCGAGCACGACGCCTTCGGCATCGATCACGACCCACTTCTTGTCGATCTCCGACGGTTTTGCGGAGTAGGTTTTCATGTTCGTTCCAGTGCGACTTAAAGCGTGAAAGGGCCTCTCCCTTCCGCGATGCGGTGTTTGGGCCAGCCCGAACAGAAAGTCAACAGGCATCTGATCGGAAAAGGTCAAGGTAATCTGTGGTTTAATGATGAGGTTTTTATATACCTTATATCAGTGGCCTTGGTTTTCTCGTTCCAGATCATATGTCTCTTTCTGACACAGCTCGGCTTGTAGCCTCGGCCGAAAAACGTGATTGCGACGCAACCGCCAGTTTCGTTAGAGTTCCTTCGGGGTGGTCGAGTGGCGTTTAGAAAGGATCCGAATATGATCGGACCGTTCAAATCTGTCGACCAGCGCATCTCCGCTTTTCTGAAGCGGCGAGGATGGATTGCGCGCACAATTCTGATCTACGCAGGCCTTGTCATCGCACTGGCGGGCGTGGCTCTGACCGCGATGCTGCCCGAAGCGCTTTACTCCGCAGGACTGACGCTTGCCGTGATCGTTCTGTGCGACCGGTTTCTCATGGCGCCGGCTGTCTATCGCAAGACCTGACGCTTAATCTCTCGGTGGAATGGCGTAAGTCGTCGTCGCATGCGCGACGGGCTTATCTGAGCCCTCTGAACACAACGTCACATCGCCGGTCGACAGCAGCTTGCCAAGCTTGAGGATCCGCGCCTCTGCGATCAGGTCGACCGGTTCGGGCTTGCGCAGGAAGTTGATGTTGAGATTGGTGGTTACCGTCAGCGCCTCGCGCCCGATCATCGCAAGCGTCGCAATGTAGAAGGCACAATCCGCCAACCCGAACATCGCGGGGCCGGAGACAGTGCCGCCAGGGCGGAGATGCCGCTCGGCCACTTTCATGCGGACCCGGGCGTAGAGCGGGCGCACCTCCTCGATCGTGAACTCGCCCCGGACCTGCGGGAAGACCTCATCCAGAAAGACTGCGACCTCTTCTTCGTTAAGCTTCAAGTTCATCAGGCGCCCTGCCCCATCCTGAGCTGACCTTCCCCGGTAAAGCGGTCGTCGTCTCCGACCGGAGAAATCTGCCATGTCCCCTCTCGCGGCACGATGTGCAGCGCCATGGCGTTCGGCATTCTCGGCAGATCCGGCTCCTGCGGGAACAGGCTGCGCGCCGCGTACCAGAGCCCGCCATGGGCGACGATCAATCGGTTCGGACCCCGCGCGACGATCTCCGCCATCGCCGGGATGACACGGGCGCGGAACTGGTAGAAATCCTCCCCGCCCTCAGGGGCATAATTCCCCTCCCAGTAATCCGAAATCCAAGGCTGATAGGGCATGTCCTGATAGATCCCCAGATGACACTCCATCAGCGCGTCATCCGTTTCCACCGGCACCCCGATTGCCTCGCCCACGATCTCCGCCGTTATCCGCGCGCGGCTCAGCGGGCTCGCCACGATCTCTGCGACAGGCTGACCCACCAGTTTCCGCGCCGCTTCACGCGCCTGGGAAAGCCCGGTTTCGTTGAGTTGGCTGTCGGTCTGCCCCTGGAAGATCCGCTTCTCGTTGTAGTCGGTCTCACCATGGCGCAGGAAGAAGAACGGGTTCTCGAAACTCTGCTGCAAATCGTCCGCGATCATACGCTTTCCTCTGCCCCCATGCCGGCCTATCGTCTAGACACGAGGTAGGAGCAAGCGCAAGGATGGAAACGGTCGAGACGGTGATAATCGGCGCCGGGGTGGTCGGGCTCGCCTGCGCCCGTGCGCTTGCCCAATCCGGGCGCGAAGTGGTGATCATCGAGGCGGAGGACCGGATCGGCTCTGTCACCTCCGCCCGGAACTCCGAGGTCATCCACGCCGGGATCTACTACCCGACCGGAAGCCTGAAGGCGGAACTTTGCGTCCGCGGGCGCGAAGAACTCTATGATTATTGCGCCGAGCGCGGGATCGGCCACCGCAAATGCGGCAAGCTGATCGTCGCGACCAGCGCGGAGGAGATCCCCGCGATCGAGGAGATCGCCAAGACCGCCTGGGCCAACGGTGTCGATGATCTGGTCGCCATCTCGGCCGCCGACGCCCGCGCGATGGAGCCTGCGCTCTCCTGCGAAGCAGCGCTCTGGTCGCCCTCGACCGGCATCATCGACAGTCATGGCCTGATGCTCAGCTATCTGGGTGAAGCGGAGGATCACGGCGCGATGCTCGCCCTCGGCACGCCGGTGACTAAGGTGACGCCCTCGGCGAAAGGTTTCGAGATCGAGACCGGCGGGGCGGAGCCGATGCGTCTTGCGGCCCGCGAGCTTGTCATCTCGGCCGGGCACGGCACGATCCCGCTCTGCGATTTCCTCGACGACACACCGCCCCAGTATTTTGCACGAGGCTGCTATTTCAAGCTGGACGGCGCGGCGCCGTTCTCCCGCCTCATCTACCCAGCCCCGCAATCCGGCGGTCTCGGCATCCACCTGACCCTCGACCTCGCGGGCCAGGCGAAGTTCGGGCCGGATGTCGAATGGATCGAGGGAGAGGACTACTCTCTCGACCCCACCCGAGGCGATGGCTTCTACGATGCGGTCAGGCGCTACTGGCCGGATCTGAAGGATGGCAGCCTGCATGCGGACTACACCGGCATCCGCCCAAAGATCGCAGGCCCGGGCGAGCCCGCAGGCGACTTCCGCATCGATAACCCGGCTGCGGGGCTCATCACCCTCTACGGCATCGAAAGCCCGGGGCTCACAGCATCATTGGCGATTGCGACGCAGGTGCTCGAGCGCCTCGCGGAAGCCTGAGAGGCTCAGGACTGTAGTCGACGGTTGAGAACGACCGAGTTCCGCCACGTTCTCTAATTGCTGGATCTCCGCAATGTCGGCCTCTGGCAGGATCGCAACGGTGGCGAAGGATCTCGGCGGACCACATGATCAACACACGACTCAGCCCCTGGCGATCTTCTCTTCCGCTGGATAGGCCGCCTCGAACTTTGCACGGATCAGGAGCCCCGCGAGGACCAGGGCGCCAGCCTGATGGAAGATCGCGATCTCCAGTGGCGCGGCATGCATGACCGTCACGATCCCGATCACGATCTGCGCCAGCACCGCGAGACCCACGAACCCGCCCCAGCGCCGCATCGCTGAATTCGACGACAATAGCGCCCGCACCGCGAACACGAGACCCAGAATGCCGACCACATAGCCAAGCTTGCGGTGGATGAACTGCACGAGTGCCGCGTTCTCGAAGAAGTTGCGCCACAGGGGCTGCAGCTCGAAACTCTCGGGCGGCAGGAAATCGCCCTGCATAAGCGGCCAGTCGACATAGCTGCGGCCCGCATCGATCCCGGCCACGAGCGCCCCTGACAGGATCTGAAGGAACAGCACCGCCGTCAGCAGGCCGCCAAAGCCGAGCATGCCTGAGATCCGCCTGCGCCGCGCCTTCAGGCTGTCCACTTCATCGAGCCGGATCTTCAGCGCGTACCAGATGATCAGCATGAAGATCAGGAGAGCGAGCCCCAGATGCGTCGCCAGCCGATAGCTCGCGACATCGAGCTGATCGAGCCCGGATGCCACCATCCACCAGCCGATCGCCCCCTGCAGCCCGCCAAGCACCCCGAGCGCGAGCAGCCTGCCGGTCCATCCGGCCGGGATTCTCTTGCGCAAGAAGAACCAAAGGAAGCCAAGGAACCAGACCAGCCCGATGAACCGGCCAAAGAACCGGTGGCCCCATTCCCACCAGAAGATCGGCTTGAAATCCTCGAGCGTCATCCAGGAGTTCTGGATCTGAAACTCGGTTGTCGTCTGATAGGCCGCAAAGGCGGCATTCCAATCGGCGGCGGACAAGGGCGGGATCGTTCCCATCACTGGGTCCCAGACCGTGATCGAGAGGCCGGAATCGGTCAGACGCGTCAGCCCGCCGATCAGCACCATGCAGGCCACAAGGAACGCGAGAAACCAGAGCCAGGCCGCGATCCCGTCCCGCGACGGCGCGCGCGCCTCGGCCGGTTTCGGCGCCTCCTTACGGTCGTTTGCGACCTCTTCGAATACCGAGCGTGCGTTCATGCAGTTCTCCTTGCTCTTCCCCGATCTAGCCAGCGCGGGCCTGCGGGGCAAGCTGGGTGGACGGCGTCACTTCAGCCGGATTTCCTCGAGTGCGATCGCCGCCTCGATCAGCGACCGCCAAATCCGCTCCATCAGATCGGGATCGAGGCCCGCTCGCACGGCACCCGCGCGCACGCGATCCACGACTTCCTCGACCCGCTCATCAATCCGGGCCGGGAGCGCGACGTCACGCTTGATCTCGGCCGCACGCTCGATCAGCGCCTGCCTGTCTGCAAGCTGGCGCAGCAGCAGCTGATCCTGCGCATCGATCGCGCGGCGCAAAGCGGTCATGTCGGGCAGCGATGCGGGATCGGGCTTGCGCACCCCGCCCCGCTTCGGCCCTTCGGCCAGGGCACGGACAACACCCCAGAGCGTGCGCAGATCAGCCTCGGTCAGCGGTGCCCTGCGAAACAGGTTCTGAAGGCTCGCCACCATCGAAGGGCGCTTGTCTTCGGGATAGAAGAATCCTGCGTGGTCTAGCTCGCCAACAAGATGGGCGACCAGCCGCCCGACCTCGCCACTCGCCGCCAGCGGCTCCTCCTCCGCCGCCAGCGGCTCCTCCTCCGCCGCCAGCGACTCATGGGCCGCGCGCCGCCACTCATAGGCGACCAGCAGCACGCATTGTGCGAGGTTGAGGGAGGCGAAGG
The DNA here is from genome assembly GCA_039180675.1 of Pseudomonadota bacterium. GTDB lineage: Bacteria > Pseudomonadota > Alphaproteobacteria > Rhodobacterales > Rhodobacteraceae > Thermohalobaculum. The sequence goes on from JBCDDC010000023.1 coordinate 73,576, forward strand.
CCGGGTTCACCGGCACGGAGATGATCGCATTGGCAAGGCCCACATCGGCATTGCCGAGCCCGGCGCGCTCCGGCCCGAACAGAACGGCCACCTTATCACCCCGTGCGATCAGCCCGCCCGCCTCCCGCATCGCCTCCTCCGGGCTCAGAACCCGCTTGGTCATCTCGCGGGGGCGCGCAGTGGTCGCATAAACCATCTGGCAGTCGGCTACGGCATCTGCCGTCGCCTCGAAAAGACGCGCCTCATCCAGCAAACTGCCTGCGCCAGATGCCGTGGCAGCAGCTGCCGGATTTGGCCAACCATCGCGCGGGGCAACCAACCGCATCCGCCTCAGACCGAAATTCCACAAACCCCGCGCGGCTGCGCCTATGTTCTCGCCAAGCTGCGGCTCGACCAGCACCGCGATCGGCCCGTCGGGGCTCCACGCCGCCTCCTGCGAATGATCCGTTCCGGACATATACCCTCACAAAGCCGGCCGTGGCGGCGCTCGGGCGGTGGCGGGGGTGGGC
>JBCDDC010000024.1:0-66103 GCA_039180675.1 Pseudomonadota bacterium
CTGTCGGGCGCTTTGGTCAGAACCGGGGCGCTGGATGCCTTCACCCGCTGGATCAGTCAGGGTGCAAAAAGCCATCCGCGCCGCGTGATCGCGGGCTTCGCGGGGTTCACGGCGTCGGCCTCGGCCTTTATGAACAATACTCCCGTGGTTTTGATGCTGATCCCGGTGGCCGTGAAGCTTTCCAAGACACTTAAAGTATCTGCTTCCAAGCTTTTGATCCCGCTCAGTTATATGGCGGTCATGGGTGGTTTGCTGACGCTGATCGGAACCTCGACCAATCTGCTCGTGGACGGCGTTGCTCGTGAGGCCGGGCTCGCCCCCTTCGGCCTTTTCGAAATCACCCCCCTCGCACTTGTGATTGTCACCAGCGGGTTCCTCTACCTCGTCCTTTTCGGTGCGCGGCTGCTGCCTGACCGTGATGCGATGGTTGACTTCCTCTCCGACCGCAAGAACCTGAAGTTCTTCACGGAAGTCGTTGTTCCTGAGGGTTCAAACCTGATCGGGCAGGAGGTTTTTCAGGTCGATCATTTCTCCCGCCAAGGGATGACCATCGTAGACCTTATTCGCGGTGACGACTCGCTTCGGCGCAATATGAAGGGCGTGACTCTGGAAGCCGGTGATCGCATCGTCATTCGGACCGGGGTGAACGAGTTGCTGAGCCTGCGGGAGAACAAGTCGCTCAGCCTCGTCGGGCAGCTCGACGCGGTCTCTCAGCGCTCGACTGTCACTGTCGAAGCACTGATCACGCCAGGCTGCAAGATGATCGGGCGGCTCCTCGGCGTGCTGCGGCTCAGACGGCGTTATGGTGTCTACCCGCTTGCTGTCCATCGAAAGGCCGAACGGGTTGGGACGCTGCTCGACGATGTCAGGATCCGGGTCGGCGACACCTTGCTCTTGGAGGGTGACCCGGAAGATATCCGCAGGCTCGCAGCAGAGCAGGGCCTTGCCGACCTGACGCAGCCGACCGAGCGGCCCTACCGGCGGGAACGGGCGCCCATCGTGCTCGGTACGCTCGCGCTCGTGGTGATCGGCGCGGCCATCGGAGTGATGCCCATCGCTGCCCTCGCAGTGATTGGCGTGGCGATTGTTCTCCTGACCCGCTGCATCGATGCGGAGGAGGCTTTCGAAGCGGTCGAGCTGCGCCTGCTGGTGCTGATCTTCTCGATGCTGGGCGTGGGCGTGGCGCTGCAGGACACGGGCGCGGTCGATCTGATCGTCGATCTGCTCTTTCCCGTGCTCAGCGAACTGCCGCCATACGTCGTGCTTTGGATCGTCTTCATGATGGCGTCGATCCTGACCGAACTGGTCTCCAACAACGCGGTTGCCGTCGTGATGACGCCGATCGCGATCACGCTTGCACAATCGCTCGGGTTCGACCCGCGGCCCTTCGTCGTGGCGGTCATGGTCGCGGCATCGGCCAGTTTCGCGACCCCGATCGGGTATCAGACTAACACGCTCGTCTATGCCCCAGGTGGCTACAAGTTTACCGATTACATGCGCGTCGGGATCCCGATGAACCTCGGCATCAGCGTCCTTTCGGCTTTCGTCATTCCGATGATCTGGAGCTTTTGAGCGATGATGGAGGATGCCGTTCGCGCTTCTTTCGCCCAACAGGCGATTTGGTGCGCGCAACTTGGCTCGCCCTTCACGGCGCGGCTCTTGGAAGGAATTGGGCGCGCGATCGACCGGAAAACCGCGACAGGGCGACGCGTTCTCGACTGGCCTGGCGTGCCGGACGCGACCGGCGATGCGGTTGCCTTGCGGCTGGCCGGTGCGCTTCACAACCTCGTCCGAAACGGCAGGGCGGGCGATCTGGCGGCGCTCTACCCGCCTGCGATGTTGCCGGCGGCAAATGAGTTGACCGTGCGGGCCATGGCTGCAATCGAGGCACATGATTCGGCGGTTGCGCGGTTTCTGGACTTCGCCCCCCAGACCAACGAGGTTGCAAGGTCCGCACTGCTCTATGCCGGTTTCATGGAGATTGGAGAAAGGACCGGGCTGCCGCTCTCGCTTTTCGAGCTTGGCGCGAGCGCTGGGTTGAACATGATCGCCGATCGCTACGGGTATCTTCTGGGCGACCGGCAAGCCGGAGACGTTGGATCGCCCGTCCAGATCTCGCCAGAATGGGAGGGTGGTGCGCCCGAAGGTGCCGACCCGGTAATCATCGACCGTGCCGGGTGCGATCTGAGCCCCCTCGATCTTTCCGTCGCCGAGGAGCGGGAGCGGATGCTCGCCTACATATGGCCCGACCAGCCGGCGCGCATGGCCCGGATCGAGGCGGCGATCGGGCTCGCTCTGGCCGAGTTGCCGAGGATCGACCGTGCCGATGCCGGATCATGGATCGTGGAAAGACTATCAAGGTCCGCCGGGGCGGGGCAGGTCCGTGTTCTCTACCACTCGATCGCCTTCCAGTATTTTCCCGCCGCGCTGCAGGACGAGATCACGGCGCACATGGCCGCCCTGGGGGCGCGGGCGACGGAGACGACCCCGCTTGCATGGCTGAGCTTCGAGAATGTGGAGGGGCGGGGCGCGGAACTTACCTTGCGGCTCTGGCCCGGCGGCGATGTGGTCACGCTCGCGCTGGCGGACGCCCATGTGCGCCGGGTGCGCTGGCGCGTCTGAGCCGCTTGCCGCATCGCGGGGGCTTTTCTATAACCCGTGCCAACAAGGCAACCGGACAGGAGAACCCGATGGCGGGCCATTCCAAATGGGCGAATATCCAGCACCGCAAGGGCCGCCAGGACGCGGCGCGTTCGAAGCTGTTCTCAAAGCTTGCGAAGGAGATCACAGTCGCCGCCAAGATGGGGGATCCGGATCCTGAGAAGAACCCGCGCCTGCGGCTGGCAGTGAAAGAAGCCAAATCGAACTCGGTGCCCAAGGATGTGATCGAGCGTGCGATCGCGAAATCCCAGGCGGGCGAGGGAGACGACTACGAGGAGATCCGCTATGAGGGCTACGGCCCGGGCGGGGTCGCGGTAATCGTGGAGGCGATGACGGATAACCGCAACCGGACCGCATCGACCGTACGCTCGACCTTCGGCAAGAACGGCGGAAACCTGGCGGAGACCGGGGCCGTCAGCTTCATGTTCGACCGCAAGGGGCAGATCCTCTATCCAGTCTCGGCCGGTGACGAAGACACGGTGATGGAAGCTGCGATTGAGGCGGGCGCCGAGGATGTGGAAAGCTCGGAGGACGGGCACGTCATCTACACGGAGGCAACGGATCTGAGCGAGGTCTCGAATGCATTGGAAGCCGCCCTCGGCGAGGCGGAGTCGACCAAGCTGATCTGGAAACCGCAGACCCTGACCGAGGTCGACGAGGGGGCAGGTGCAACCCTTCTCAAACTGATTGGCGCGCTTGAGGATGACGATGACATCCAGTCGGTCACAGCGAACTTCGAGATGTCGGACGAGGTGATGGAAAAGCTTGCGTCCTGAACCATGCGGAATCGCGCCAAAGGCGCGATGCACGATGTTTGGCGCCCTTCCGGGCGCGCCCCCATCCCGGCCCTCCCCGTTGGGGAAGGAGCGCTAGGTGGACCGCCGGCGCACTGCGTTCCAGGGGATCTTGAAAGCGGCCGCCGAGAGGATCACCACGAGACCGAGCAGCGCGACGGGATCGAGCCGGTCGCCGAAGATGAAGACGCTGATCGCCGTGGCCGACAGGATTTGAGTGTAGATCATCGGCGCCAGATAGACCGCGCCCGCATGGCGAAAAGCCAGTATCTGCAAGAGGTTGGACGTGCCCGAGCTGATTGCCGCGATCAGGATCAGCCAGGGCTGGACGAGGCCGTGGGTGACCAGATCGCCGATTGCGATCGGTGCCAGAACGAGGCCGCCGAAGAAGAACTGCCCGGCCAGCTGCGCGATTGGCGGCGCGCTGCCGGTGCTCCACCGTGTCGCGACGAGAAAGCACCCGAACAGGCACCCGCCGCCAAGCGCCCAGAAGAGGCCTGCGCCGGGCTCACCGGTCGGCTGAACCACCAGAAGAACGCCGACGAAACCGAGGATCACAGCGGCCCAGTCGGGCCACCGGGCGCGCTCTCCCAGCAGCAATACGGCCAGGATCGTGGCGATCGAGGGGCCGACGAAGAAGGCGCCGAAGACATCGGCCAGGGGAGCGCGCTCGACTGCGTTTATCATGCAGGTGATGGCAACAGCGACCAGCCCGCCCCGGATGGCCTGGCGGCGGATAAAGTCCCAGCCGAGGTCCCGGTGCAGGCCGCGGGCCGCCACGTAAGGTGCCACGAGCGCGAAGCCGACGGCGAACCGGGTCCAGGCGAGAAAGGCGCCGGAGTAGAGCGTGATCGTGGTGATATGCTTGGCAATCGCATCGCCGACCGGCAGGAGCATCATGCCGAGCGCCATGAAAAGGAGACCGATCCAGGTCTCCCGCGTCATGCAGCGCCGAAGACCCGGGCGAAGATCGTGTCCACATGCTTGGTGTGGTAGGCAAGGTCGAACTTCTCCTCGATCTCGGTGTCGGAAAGCGCTGCTGTCACCTCAGGATCGGCCTTCAACTCTGCCATGAAATCCGCGCCCTGCTCCCAGACCTTCATGGCGTTGCGCTGGACGAGGCGGTAGCTGTCCTCGCGGCTGACACCCTTTTGGGTGAGGGCCAGAAGCACGCGCTGGGAATGCACCAAGCCCCTGAATTTGTTCATGTTCGCGATCATGTTGTCCGGGTAGACGACCAGCTTGTCGATCACGCTCGCGAGCCTCGCAAGGGCGAAATCGAGTGTGATCGTCGCATCCGGCCCGATATTGCGCTCGACCGAACTGTGCGAGATGTCGCGCTCGTGCCAGAGGGCCACGTTCTCCATCGCCGGGATCACCGCCATGCGGACAAGCCGGGCGAGCCCGGTCAGGTTTTCGGTCAGCACGGGGTTGCGCTTGTGCGGCATTGCAGAGGAACCCTTCTGACCCTTCGAGAAAAACTCCTCCGCCTCGAGGACTTCGGTACGCTGCATATGGCGGATCTCGATGGCCGCATTCTCAATGGAACTGGCGATCACGCCCAGAGTTGCAAAGAACGCGGCATGGCGGTCACGAGGGATGACCTGTGTCGAGATCGGTTCCGGGGCGAGGCCGAGCTTGTCGCAGACATGCTCCTCAACGCGCGGATCGATGTTGGCGAAGGTGCCGACCGCGCCGGAAATCGCCCCCGTTGCGATCTCCTCTCGCGCCGCGAGGAGGCGTTTCTTGTTTCGTGCAAATTCTGCATAGATCCGCGCGAAGGTGAGCCCCATTGTTGTAGGTTCTGCATGAATGCCATGGCTGCGGCCGATGCGGATCGTGTGCCTGTGCTCCTCCGCCCGGCGCTTCAGCGCCTCGAGCAGCCCGTCGAGATCGGCGAGCAGAATGTCGGCGGCGCGCGCAAGCTGGATGTTAAAGCAGGTGTCGAGCACATCCGAAGAAGTCATCCCTTGGTGGACGAACCGGGCCTCGTCCGAGCCGATGATCTCGGACAGATGGGTGAGGAAGGCGATGACGTCGTGTTTGGTCTCCTGCTCGATCTCATCGATGCGAGCGACGTCGAATTCCACATCCTTGGCCTTCCAGACCGCCTCGGCGTTCTCCCGCGGGATGACGCCTAGATCCGCCATGGCGTCGCAGGCATGGGCCTCGATCTCGTACCAGATCCGGAACTTGGTGGCGGGCTCCCAGATGGCGACCATCTCGGGGCGGGAATAGCGGGGGATCATTCGGGGCTCCTTGTCTCGGACGTGGGCGCGGGGTAGCAGAGGCGCCATGACAGTGGCAACACCCAGCTTCTTCGCCGGGCAATGGCAGATGGTGCGGATCATAGAGAACGTCACCGAGGGCGTGATCGGTGAGTTCTGGGGAGAGGCGGACTTCGCCCCCGACGGTAATGGTCTGACCTGTCGCGAGAACGGTGTCCTGAGGTTCCGCGGGGCCGATTATCACGCAGAGCGCGCGGCGCTCTGGCGGTTTCCGGGCGCGGGGCGGGTCGAGGTGCGCTACGAGGACGGCAGGCCGTTCCACGACTTCGTCGACGAGGATCCGGAAGCGATCCATCAATGTGGCGAAGACACTTATCGCGTGTCCTACGCGTTCGATGGCGATGCCTGGACCAGTGTGTGGGATGTCAAAGGGCCCGCGAAAGACTATCGGATGACGACCCGGTACCGGCGGGTTTGAAGCCGCTGAGGCAGAACAGGATGCCGGCCATCATTTCAGGCGTTCTCTTAGAGTGAGTTTGGAAGCCTCAGGCAGTGCAAGCCCAAGATCGTACCGCTGTCTACACACAGCCAGTGTGTCTAAAAGCGACGATCAATTAAGAGGGCTCGCGGCTCGCAGAATCAGTCGACCAGTGGGTCGCGCATCATCATCTTGCGCCGACCGCGCCAGGCATTGAAATCCGAGACATCGTCAAAGCGGCGCCAGGTTGCGCCGTCGCAGAGCTCGAAGGGCCTGTAGAGGGTCTTGTAGTCCATCTTTGGTGAGCCGGCGACCCAATAACCGAGGTAGACGTATTTGAGACCCATCTCGCGCGCGAGTTCGATGTGATCCAGGATCATATAGGCGCCAGGGGACCGACGGCTCTGTTCCGGCTCGAAATAGGAATAGACCATCGATAGGCCGTCCGAGAGGATATCGCTCAGGCACGCCGCGACCAGCCGGTTGATACCGGTCTCCGGATCCTTTTTCAGGTACTCGATAACGGTGGAATTGACCGGGGTCTCATCGACCATGGCCGCATAGTCGAAGGCGTCCATATCGGCCATTCCGCCATCGGCATGGCGCTGGTCGAGATAGCGTCGGAAAAGGTCGAACTGGCTTTCGGTCGCCCAAGCCTCGCAGGGCCGCCGGGTGAGGTCCTGATTCTTGCGGATGATGCGGCGCTGGGTGCGGTTCGGCTCGAACCCGTCGACCGGCACGCGGATCGAAAGACAGGCCGAACAACCGACGCAGGCGGGCCGGTAGATCACCGATTGCGAGCGCCGAAAACCCTTTTGCGACAGGGCGTTGTTCACATTGGTCGCGGTCGGGCCCTGAAGCGTGGTGAACACCTTCCGCTCTTCCCGCCCGTTTAAATAAGCACAGGGCTGGGGCGCGGTCAGGTAGAACTGGGCTTTGAGCTGTGACTCGTGATGCGACATTCCGGTCTTCCAACTACTCCGCGCCACGATATCAGGGTTTTACTTCGAGTCACCAGTTTGCAGCGACTGGAACTGTCAAATTGTGGCACAACCTATCCGTGCGTTTTCGTTAAGTAATCATAATGGCCGATTGATGGCAGTGGTTCCAAGCGGCAGGTCGTGCATGAGGCGGCGATGCGGGATCGTGCCCATGAGGACCCATCCTCCCAGAAGTAGGGCTGGAATGAAGAGGGTCACGTAGTAACCGGCGGTGTGGGTGAGCGCGGTGGCACTGTCCAGTTGGTCCCCCTGACGATCGCGCAGAACGATGCCGGTGAACGCCATCCCGACCGTGGCGGAGAAGCGCGAGACCATGATGAAGCGGTACAGAAAGCCGGTTACGAAGAAGAGGCCGAACGCAATCACAAGCCCAAGGCCCAGCGTAAGCGCGCCGACGATCAGGCCCAGCGCGAGAACGATGCCCATAAGTCCGAGGATCAGGACCGAGTCGATGAGCCCGGCGGTGAAACGCCTGAGCGGAACGCCCTCGTAGAACTGCGGATCACGCTCGGGATCGGGCAGTGACATCTCATCCTCCGGCCTTGGCCGCGTGGCGGCGCATCAACCACGCTGCAAATAGGGGCAGCGTGAGCAGAATGAAGGTTATGCGGACAACATGATGCACCGCGACGAAGCCGGGGTCCGCCCCGATCGCCAGCGCGATGATCGACATCTCAGCCACACCGCCCGGGGCATAGGCGAGTAGGAGCGGGAAAAGCTCGATCCCGGTCAGCCACGTCATCACGATCGCAAAGACGAAGGAGACACCCATCAGGATCAGGGTGCCGAAGAAGGTGACGCCCGCGACGGCGAGCCATTTCGAGACCGCCACGCCTGCGAAGCGCGAGCCGATGGAAGCGCCGAGGACGACGAGCGATACCTCGATCAGCCAATGAGGCAGAACCCCCTCGGCAAATCCGCCCATACGCAGGATGGCCGAGGCGATCACTGGGGCGACCAGTGCGGGCAATGGCATGCCCATACGGGCGAGCAGCCAGATCAGGGCAACCGAGGCGAATAGAAGCAGGCTGAATTCGACCACAGAGATCACGCTGCCGCGGGTATCACTTGAGGCGTCGGGTGTCGGCAGGCCCAGCAGCCAGAATGCGATGACCGGGGCGAGCAGAACAACGATAGAGATCCTTAGCGACTGGCTGAGCGCGACCGAGCGTTCATCGGCACCCATGCTGTTCGAGATCAGGATGATAGCCGACAGCCCGCCCGGGATCGCCTCGCAGATCGCTGTGCTGCGCTCTTCGCGCGCTATGTGGCGGTAGAAGAGATACGCGATCCCGCCGCCGATAGGGCAGTAGAGAATGGCACCGGTCAGGGTGATCGGCCAGCGTGAAAGATCCTCTAGCGTGATGCGATCGAAGCTCTCGCCCAGAAATAGGCCGAGCAGGACGATGAAGTACATCCGAAGCCAGGTGGGTACCTCCACCGGGAGACGCGAGAGCGAGGCGGCCATCGTGAAAAACAGGGCCCCCAACATCCAGGCGAGCGGCACATGCGCCCAGTGAGCGACAAACCCGCCGAGTGCGCCAACCGACAGGCCGAGCGCGATCCCGCGCAGCGAACGCTTCGAGAGGCGATCCGGCCATGGGGCGGGCAGCTTCATTCAGGTCGCATCAGTTCCGTCTCGGCCCCATCGCGGAGCGCGGTGTAGAAGCAGGTGCGCCGGTTGGTGTGGCAGGCCGGGCCGGTTTGATCGACGAGCAGCAAAAGGCAATCGCGGTCACAATCGATCCGCATCTCAACCAGCTTCTGGATGTGTCCCGAGGTCTCTCCCTTCTTCCAGAGCGCCTGGCGTGAACGGGACCAGTAGGTGACGCGGCCTGATGAGAGCGTCTCCGCCACGCTTGCCGCATTCATCCAGGCGAGCATCAACACCTCCCCGCTCGCATGGTCCTGAGCGATCGCCGGCAAGAGGCCACGGTCGTCGAATTTCAGGCTGGTCGGGTCGAAGGATGCGGGGGACATGCAGGCTCCTAAGTTGCGGACCGGGGCTTTTCTATGGGCACGCGCCGCGTTATCTAGCCGAGAAAGCACCCGGGAGCCAAGATGAGCGCCATCGAGCAAGACCTGATGAAACTCTACTCCGAGCGTATTCTTGCGCTCGCAGCGGGAATCACGCGCACCGGCCGCCTGGAAGATGCAGACGGCAGCGCGATGAAGCGCTCGCCACTGTGCGGGTCGACGATCACCGTAGACGTGAAGGTGGAGGACGGCCGGGTGACGGATTTCGCTCAGGATGTGAAGGCCTGTGCGCTGGGTCAGTCATCCGCCTCGGTCTTGGCCGCGAATGTAATAGGCCGGACACGCGTTGAGCTCGAGGCTGGGCGCGATCAGCTCAAGGCGCTGATCAAGCAGAATGGGCCCGAGCCAGATGCTCCGTTCGAGGAGCTAGAAAGTCTGCGCCCTGCGCGGGACTACAAGAATCGTCATGCATCGATTATGATCCCGTGGGAGGCCGTGCTTGCGGCTTTCGATTTGGCGGAAGGGAACCAAGCGCCTTGATGTTATCAAAGATCGCGTCTACCGCCTCTAGGCGTTTGTTGGGAGCCGTCCGTATGCCGAAGCTTTCTTTTGTTACCGGGATCGTAGCCGCGTGCCTGTTCGCAGGTTCGGCGAACGCCATCACGCTGATCAACGAATACCGGCCCAATCCAACCGGTGGGGACCCCGCGACCCAGGAGGTGGAGCTTCTGGGAACCCCAGGCGAGAGCTTCTCCGGCGTGATCTCGGCCATCGACACGGACGCGGGTGGCCCGTTCGGATTGATCAATGATTTCAACTCCGTTGCGGGAACGTTCGATGTGAACGGGCTTGCGGTGGTCTCGATCGACGATCTGGAAAACCCTTCCCATGTGATCATTTTCTCAACGATCGCCCCAGCTATCGGAACCGATCTCGATGTTGACGATGATGGTTCGATCGATGATCTCTCTGTCTTCGGCACCGTTTTCGATGCGATCGGTGTGATTGATACGGCTGGCGACTCGAATGGTATCGCGGCCCAGCTTGGCGGCACCGAAATCGTCTTCACTGGTGACGAACCACAACTCGTCTTCCGCGATGCGCTGACGCAGATCCTCTTCGCGGTCAACGATCCTGCTGATCCTGATTTCGTCGATGACGAGGCGGGCAATGAGGTCAGCATCAGCGATTTTAGTTTCGATCCGACCGTTGCGACCTTCGGATCGGCCAATCCGACGGCTGTACCTTTGCCTGCTGGCTTGCCGCTGTTGCTGGCGGGTCTCGGGGGTCTAGCTTTCCTGCGCCGCAGGGCCTGAGAGCCGCTCATCCCTGATTTATCGCGGGCACTCCATCGGCGCGGTTGCGCCGGTTGAACCAGATGGCTGCGTAGTCAATAAGGGCGGCGTATCCGGTAAGGAGCGCGACCGCGTTGCCGATCCGCCCTCGGCTGACATCGCCATCAGCCTCCCAATCCGCGCCCACGCCCGGGAAGAGCCTGTTCAGATCGTCGGCCACATCCGGTGCCTCGACCCAGGGCGCGTCGGGCCCGGTGCCGTTCTTGAAATGCCGGATCTTGAGGCGGCGGTGCGTGGCCAAGCTCTCCGCGGCATGGAGCGCGGAGCAGCGGTTCCAGCCCACCCCAATCAGCAGGATCTTCATCTGCGGGCGTTTGCGCAGCCGGCCCCACGGAGAATTTGGGCCGGTCGCCCAGCCCATCGGGTCATGGGGGCGGGCGAGCCTGCGTGCGTCGGGGCCTAGCAGGAGGACGGAGCTAGTCGGGTGGCGGCTGCGCAACACGCCAGGCCAGGTCCGGAACGCCTCGGCCACCGCGCCATTGTCGCGAGCATCCGTCAGCGCCGGGTCGAAGCCCGGCACCTGGCGGCGGATATGGGCCTGGGTTTCGGGGTCGAGCGGGAGCTGCATCAGCTCCGCCGGGTCGTAGGCATCGGTGCTGAAGCCGGGCATGCCGAGCAGCCCCTCGGGCCCGATCACGTGAAGCAGGGCGTCAATCAGCATGCGTGGGCCGCCGATGACATGGCCGATCTGGCTCATCGCGCAATGCACGAAGACACCGTCGCCCGCGCTGAGGCCCAGGCCGCGCAGGTCGTGGATCAGATCGTCCCTGCCGAAGAGATGCACGTGCCAGCCCCTGTTCCGCGTCCGCCGGGCTCGCAGGCCCTGCCGATGCTTGAGCGTCGAAGATCGCCCGGCCGATTGCAACACTCATTCTCCTGCGTCGCAGAGTGATTTGCGGCATTGCGAAATCCGATGCTGGACAATGGCCAGCCCGCCACCTAGGGTCGCCGCGGTCCGTCGGTTCGGGCCGAACAGAGTTGTGGCCCGACCGGTGGCCTGGGAGAGGAGCCTGTCCCGGGGGTGCTGGCTGAAGGGCCTTCACCAAAAGAGGCGGGGACGTCCATGTTCGAAGCAATTCCACCCCTGCTGGGCCTTGTTGGGCTCGGCATGGCCTTCTTTCTTTATCAGATGGTGATGAAGTATCCCGAGGGCGAGGCGGCGATCAAAAAGATCGGCGACCAGATCCACCTCGGCGCCATGGTCTTCATGAAGCGGGAATACACGCTTCTGGCGATGTTCCTCGCGGTTCAGGTGGTGCTGACCTTCATCTTTCTCGATGCTTCGGTCGCGGTCGCCGTGATCGTGGGGGCGTTGAGTTCGTCGATTGCGGGTTGGCTGGGCATGTACTCGGCGACCAAGGCCAATGTGCGCACGGCGACGGCGGCACAGAATGAAGGCGCGTCGAGCGCGCTGACGGTCGCCTTCTTCGGTGGCTCGATAATGGGGCTTTGCGTGGCATCCCTGGGTCTAATCGGGCTCGGTGGTCTCTACATGTTCCTGGGCGGCGATGCCCATAGCCTCGAAGGCTTCGGGATGGGCGCCTCGTCCGTGGCGCTGTTCAGCCGTGTCGGTGGCGGCATCTACACGAAATCGGCGGATGTCGGTGCCGACCTTGTGGGGAAGGTCGAGGCCGGTATTCCTGAAGATGACCCCCGGAATCCGGGCGTGATCGCAGACAACGTTGGCGACAACGTGGGCGACGTGGCTGGCATGGGTTCGGACATCTTCGAGAGCTACTGCGGCTCGATGATCGCGACCATCGCGATTGCCGCAACGCTGGTGGGCACGCTTGGTGAAGAGACGGCGCAGGCGATGATGTTCCTCCCGCTCGCACTTGCCGCGACCGGCCTGATCGCCTCGATCATCATGATCTTCGTGGTCAAATCGCAATCGGCAAAAGAACCCGCAGCGGCGCTGCGGACCGGCACCCTGGGTGCGCCGGTGCTGTTCCTGGCGGCGGCTTACTTCCTGATCACCAGCCTCGGTCTTGGTGTGAACATCTGGCTTGCCGTGCTGGCGGGTGCCGCTGGCGGTGTCGCGATCGGCCTGATCACCGAGTACTACACGGCCTCTAAACCGGTTCGCAAAATCGCGGAATCGGGCGAAACCGGGCCAGCGACGGTCATGATCACCGGGCTCGCGGTCGGCATGGAGTCGGTCGTCGCCCCGCTTCTCTGTCTTGCGGCGATCGTTTTCGTCTCGACCTCGCTCGCCGGTCTCTACGGTGTGGGCATCGCGGCGGTCGGTATGCTGGCGACCGTCGGCATCACCATGGCGATCGACGCCTATGGACCTGTGGCTGACAATGCTGGCGGGATTGCTGAGATGGGCGAGATGGGCTCGGATGTGCGCGAGATCACCGACAGCCTTGATGAGCTCGGCAATACGACGGCTGCGATCGGCAAGGGCTTCGCGATTGGTGCGGCGGCGCTGGCGGCACTCGCCATCATCGCGGCCTTTGTGCAGACGGTCTCAGCCAACAATCCGGATTTCGAGCTGCGGCTCGACGATCCGATTGTGCTGGTCGGGATCTTCATCGGCGGCACCATCCCCTTCTTGATCTCTTCGATCACGATGACAGCTGTGGGAGATGCGGCCTTTGACATGATCAATGAGATCCGCCGACAGTTCCGGGAGATTCCGGGCCTGATGGAGGGCAAGGCCGATCCCGACACGGCGAAGTGTGTTGAGATCGCCACCAATGCGGCACTGAAGCGGATGATGCTGCCGGGTGTGATCGCGGTGGCAGCCCCCCCAACCGTTGGGTTGCTCATCGGTCCGCAGGCGCTGGGCGGGATGCTGGCCGGAGCACTCCTCGGCTGTGTGCTGATGGCGCTGATGATGGCCAATGCGGGCGGCGCCTGGGACAACGCCAAGAAATATGTCGAAAAGGGCAATCTGGGCGGCAAGGGCACCGATACGCACGCGGCTGTTGTCGTTGGGGACACGGTGGGCGATCCGTTCAAGGACACCTCGGGCCCGTCGATGAACATCCTCATCAACGTGATGGCGATTGTGAGCCTTGTGATCGCGCCGCTCCTCTGAGCAGCGCGCCAATTCAAGTGAAGACGCAAAAGCCCGGGCCCGCGCCCGGGCTTTTTCCGTTTGGTTCACCCGAGCAGGATCAGCATGCTGAGTGGCAGGATCGTGCAGCAGAAGACGAAGACGAAAAGTGCGACCGTGATCCCGTCTTCCTTGAAGAGACTGCGCCGCGCCGACGCGGCGGCGATGGTGTCAGACTGCGCCTCGATCGCTGCAGCGCGCGCCCCAGTCCGGGTCTGGTGATGGATCTTCCGGAGCCGTTTCCGATCATCGGCCAGCATATATCGGGATGGTTTCTCACGCGCCATGGGTTTCCGTCTTGCAAGGATACGCCAGCCTATCGGAGGCCGGGGAGCCTGTCACCGGGGCGTCGTACGATTGTGTCGGTCGCCTGCCCGATACTTTGACTTGCTATTTTGTGCAGCGCACAATAAAGCGCCACCAGCAGGCCAGGCAAGGAGGAAACCATGCGTCTCGATGCGATCCCGGTCGGAAGCAATCCGCCGGATGATGTCAACGTGATCATCGAAGTGCCGATCGGGGGTGAGCCGATCAAGTATGAGCTCGATAAGGACTCGGGCACGCTCTTCGTCGACCGCTTCCTCTACACGCCTATGCGGTATCCTGGGAACTACGGCTTCGTGCCGCATACCCTGTCTGACGATGGCGATCCGATTGACGTTCTGGTCGCTAATACGCGCCCGCTGGTGCCGGGATGTGTGATCAATGTCCGGCCAATCGGGGTTCTGGTGATGGAGGACGAAAAAGGCCAAGACGAGAAGATCGTGGCCGTGCCGTCCTCGAAGATCACGCGGCGCCATGAGAAGATCGAGAACTTCTCGGATCTGCCGGAGATCACCCGCCAGCAGATCAACCATTTCTTCGAGCACTACAAGGATCTTGAGCCTGGGAAATGGGTCAAGGTGGAGACCTGGGGCGACCACAACCGCGCCCGCGAGATGATCCAGGAAGCAATCGCGCGGGCAGGCGCGTAACGGGACCAACGCCGTCCGGGCTTCCCATGCGAAGCCGCGGCGGCTGAACCGCTGCGCGCACCCACCCACCCGCCCGGACGGCTTTCGCACAAAGCGGCGGAGCTTGCCAAATCGGTCAGGTCTGCGACCCTGCAGCGATGACCCGCCGAGACGGTGCCGCTCCTATACGTGATGGTGTGGCGATCGGGCTGCTCGCCTTTGGCCAGACGATCGCCTGGGCCGGGATCTATTACATCTTTGCCGCCCTGCTCTTGACCTGGGAGCGGGAGACGGGCTGGAGCAAGCCGGAACTCACCCTCGCTCTGACCCTCGCCATTCTGACCTCTAGCATGGCCGCGCCGGTTGCGGGCCGGCTGGTCGACCGAGGCCGCGGCGCGCTGATGATCGGGTGTGCGACTGCGCTGGGCGGTCTCGCGGTCGCGTGCCTGTCTCTTGCTCAGAACTTGCCTGCGTTCTATTCGCTCTGGATCCTGATCGGGGCCTGCCAAGCAGGTGCCTTGTACGAGGCCTGTTTTGCGATCGTGACGCGCGCTCGCGGGCCAGCAGCGCGCCGGGCGATCACCACGATCGCACTGGTGGCGGGCTTTGCCTCGGCGATTGCATTCTCGGGAACAGCGTTCTTCTTGCAGAGGATGGAGTGGCGGGAGGTGGCCGTCATTTTTGGCTTGGGGACCCTGATCCTGGCGGCACCGGCGTCGTGGCAGGGTGCGCGGCAGTTGGAACGGTCTGGTGCGATGCTGGAGACCCGAGTGCCGGAGCGCTCTCGCGCGGCGCACCCAGCCCCCCGCGCGCTTCTGCTGCTGCTCGCCCTGGCGTTTCCGATGATGGCACTGAACCACGGTATGATCCTCAACCATCTCCTCCCGCTTCTGGACTCGCGGGAGATTGCGCCGGATTTGGCCGTCCTGGCAGCTTCGATCATAGGGCCGATGCAGGTCGCCGGGCGGCTCGTGATGATGCTTGCGGAGCGGCGGATCTCATCCCTCACCGCTACCCTCGTTTCCTTTGCTGGCGTTATACTGGCGGCGCTTATGCTGCTCGCGAGCCAGATAGCGCCGGTGCTGATCTTCGTGAGCGTGATTCTGCAGGGGGCGACTTATGGCCTGATTTCGATCTTGAAGCCGGTGGTCATTGCAGAGTTCAGCGGGCCGGCGGGGATTGCGCGGGTCCTCGGCTGGATGGCGCTGCCCTATCTCGGCTGTTTCGCACTGGCGCCCTATCTGGGGGCGCTGATCTGGACCGTTGGCGGGTATGATCTGATGCTGATCGCGGCCGCAGGCTTCGCTGCTGCGGGTTTTGCAGCGATTGCGTTCGCTGCGCGGTTTCGCCCGGATCAGGCCGCCTGACGGCGCCAGCCAACCTCGCCCAGAACCTGCCAATAGTCGCGCGCGACCCGCATCTTGGGCCCGTGGCCCTTCTCCAGCATCAGGGCATGCAGCTTCGGCAGGTTCCAGCAGGGCACGTGCATCACTAGATGATGCTCGAGGTGGTAATTCACCCAGTAGGGCGCGACGAGGAGCCCCATGAGACGCCCGGCGCGGGTCGTCCGCACGTTCTGGAGCGGGTTGCCCGAGGCCTCGGTCGCGCCGTGCTCGGCGATGTTGCGCAGCCTGAGCACGAGCTGGAACCAGGTCAGGAGCGGCAGGAGCCAGAAGGCGAAGTACCACCACCACGCCCCTAAGACCGTCAGGACCGCGAAGATTGCTATGTGGATCATGAGCGCTGGGCGCAGGGAGGCGGATTTGAAGGCCTGAGCCATCTCGCCCTTGCTGGCGGCAATCGCGTCCTCATCCCAGGCCATCTGGAAGCTGAGCCGGATCTGGGCGGCGAGCTGTTTGACCCCGGTCTGGCCGGTCAGGTCGCGGAACGCCTTGCGCATCAGGCTCGCACGCGTCGTGGGGAAGGGGCGCGAGAGCTTCAGGTCCGGATCCTTTTCGGTCTGCGTGAACCGATGATGGGTCAGGTGATAGGTGCGGTAGCTGGGCAGATCGGCGAGGATCGGGCGGGCGCAGAGCCACTGGCCGACCCACTCATTCAGGCGCCGGTTGGCGAAGAGCGCGTTGTGCGCCGCGTCATGCATTAGGATCGCGAGGCCGAGCTGGCGTGAGCCAATGAGAATCACGGCCAGCAGGAAGGTCAGAACCGAGGGCGCCCAGGCAAAGAGCGCGATGGCGCCCGCGATGATCCCCCAGCAATGGATCATCAGGGCGACACCCATCCAGTCGGAGCGCGCGGCGAGGTGCCGGATCTCCTCCGGCGTGAAGTAGCTTTTTCCGGCTGCCATACCCCTAAGATACCGCAGCGCGGGGCGATGGTCACGCGATAAACATGACGTTTACGTTAGAAGCAGATGCCACGCTGAGTCCGGTCCAGTCGATGGTACTTGCCTATCTATCGACAGGCATTCAAAGCGGCGCTTGGCAAATGTGTGCAATCTGATAGGGAGGCGCTCGAACTCCCGGGGGGTAAGATGCTGTATGAGACGCCAGAGGCCTATCTGCGGGCGCCGCGCAAGGCCGTGGCGTTGTTCGGCATGTCGGGTCTCGGCAAAACGACCATCGCAAACATGCTGCGCGCCGGGGGTCAGTGGTTCCATTACTCAGTCGATTACCGGATCGGTACGCGGTATATGGGCGAGCATATCGCCGACAACTTCAAGACCGAGGCCATGAAAGTCCCGCTGTTGCGGGCGCTTCTGATGACCGATAGCGTCTACATCGCCTCGAACATCACCTTCGATAATCTCGCGCCGCTTTCGAGCTATCTGGGCAAACCGGGGGATCCCGCGCAGGGTGGGATTGCGCTCGAGGAATATGTGCGCCGACAGCGCCAGCACCGGCGGGCGGAGATTGCGGCCATGCTAGACACGGTGGACTTCATCGAACGGGCGGAGAAGCTTTACGGCTATCCGCATTTTCTGTGCGACACGTCAGGATCGCTCTGCGAGGTGGTCGATCCGGCCGACCCGGAAGATCCGGTGCTGAGCGCGCTCAGCCCGCACATCCTGTTCGTGCAGATCCGCGGCACCGATGAGGATGCCGAGGAACTGGCGCGGCGGTTCGATCAGGCACCGAAACCGATGTACTATCCCGAGGATTATCTGCGCGAGAGCTGGAGCGCCTATGTCAGCTCTCAGAACATTCCGGAGGAAGAGGTCGACCCCGACGCGTTCATCCGCTGGGGCTTCCGCCGACTGGCCCGGTCCCGGATGCCGCGCTATGACGCGATTGCGGAGCACTGGGGGGTAACGGTGACGGCCAGAGAGATTGAGCGTGTCGAAACCGCGGAGGATTTCGACACGCTGATTGCCGGGGCGATCGCGGCCAGGTGACCGCGCGATGCTTACTGCTTGATCGCTTCCATCTCGATGATGACCTCGACCTCATCACCGACGATGCCGCCGAGAGCGTAGGTCATCCCGAAGTTGGAGCGTTTGACGACACCGCGGCCGGAGATGCCGAGGGTCTGCTGCTTATGCCCGAACGGGTAGACCCCGCTCTTATTCAGGGTGACGTCGAGCGTGATGGGTTGGGTGACGCCAAGCAGGGTCAGATCACCCGTGACTGTGCCTTTGTTCTCCCCGGTCACTTCGCCGCCCGTTGCAGTAAAGGTCATCTCAGGGAAAGCGCTGACGTTCAGGAAATCCGCGTTCTTCACGTGGCCGTCGCGGGCATCGTGGTTCGTGAAAACGCTGGCGGTCGGGACCGTGACATTCACATCCGAGAGGGTCTGGGTCTCTTCGTCGAACACGAACGACCCCGAGACCTCGGTGAATTGTCCAAATGTGCGAGCGAAGCCGATATGCATGACCCAGAAACCGACGACCGTGTGGGCTGGGTCAATCTTGTAGGTGGCGGGCTGTGCCTTTGCGACGCCGCCGATCAGTGCGAGGACGAGGGCGGATTTTATGAGCAGGTTCATCGATATCTCCCAGGTTCATGATCTCGGGGTGATGTAATGTCAGACCCGCATTTGCCAACACTGGCCTTGCGATTGATGGCTTCGTTCGGCGACTACACCACTGCGTGAGAATGCTATAGGCTCTGTTGCTATTGAGCAGTCGCCCGCTTAATCCAGCAAAGCGAAACTTGAAGTTCAAGGGTCTGCAAGATGCCGATCAAGATACCTGCTAATCTGCCTGCCTATGACATCCTCACACACGAGGGTGTGATGGTGATGGCCGAGGCGGATGCGGCGCGTCAGGATATCCGGCCACTGCAAATCGGCCTTTTGAACCTGATGCCGATGAAGGTGCAGACCGAAACGCAGATCGCCCGGCTGATCGGCGCGACCCCGCTGCAGATCGAACTCACGCTGATCAAGATGTCGGAGCATGAGAGCAAGACCACCTCGCATGCGCACATGGAGGCGTTCTACACGACCTTCCGTGAGGCGAAGGCGCGCAAGTTCGACGGGTTGATCATCACCGGTGCGCCGATAGAGCATCTGCCGTTCGAGGATGTCGACTATTGGCCCGAGCTTTGCGAGATCTTCGAGTGGACCCAGACCAATGTGCACTGCACATACGCGATCTGTTGGGGCGCGCAGGCGATGCTGAACCACTTCCACGGTGTCGAGAAGCATCCCCTGCCGAAAAAGGCGTTCGGATGCTTCCGCCACCGGGTGCTGAAGCCGACCTCGACCTACCTTCGCGGGTTTTCGGATCACTTCGTGGTGCCGGTCAGCCGCTGGACTGAGGTGCGGGAGGAGGATATCCGGGCCAAGAGCGGGCTGGAGTTGATCGTACGCTCCCGCGAGGTCGGGCCCTGCCTGATCGAGGATGCGGCGCACCGGGCGCTCTACATGTTCAACCACCTCGAATACGACTCGACCACGCTCAAGGACGAGTACGATCGGGATGTCGCGAAGGGCGATCCGATCGAGATCCCCGTCAACTACTTCCCAAAGGATGATCCGTCTCAGATACCGGAGAACCGCTGGCGCAGCCACGCGCATCTGTTGTTCGGGAACTGGATCAACTACATCTATCAGACGACACCTTACGAGATTGAGGCGATCGGTGCGGCGGAGCGCCAAAAGGTCGCCTGACGGGCGGCGCGGGCGCGTCTTAGCCTTTTGTGAGACGATCCGCATATCGTGGCCCATGCGCATCACAGCCGCCGGAGCACCCTTGCGATATGCGTAAAGGCCCATAGATCTCAGACTGTTGGAGCGATGGAGCGATTGATGATCAGCAGACGCACTGCGATTTTGGGGGGAACAGCGCTAGGCCTTGCGGGTGTGATTGCCGCTTGCACTGCAGGCCCGAGCTATGATGCTTCCGAGGCCGCGCGCCTCTATCCCCCGATCGGGCGCTTCGTCACCCTGCCTGACGGCCGCAAGGTGCATTACTGGGAGCAGGGAAGCGGCCAGCCGCTGATTCTGGTCCACGGTGCAAGCGGCAATCTGCGCGATTGGACGTTTTCCATTGCTCCGAAACTCGCCAAGGATTTCCGAGTGATCGCGTTTGATCGACCCGGTTTCGGCTACACCGATCGCGATCTGGTCAGGGGCTGGGACCCGGCCGTCCAGGCGCGGACGCTTTATCTTGCCTCACGAGAGATCGGTGTCGAGCAACCGATCATTGTTGGGCACTCCTGGGGTGGTGCGCTCGCACTCGCCTGGGCAATCCAGTACCCGGATGAGACGCGGGGCGTCGTTCCCGTCTCAGGCGTCTCCATGCCCTATCGGGGTACGGCGAAGGTGTTCCGCACGCTCGGCCTCGATGGCGTGGTTGTCAGCGCCTACACGAATTACATGAAGCGGGTAGCCGCAAGTGGTGGGATCGACCGCTTCGTTGCGCGGGTCTTCCGGCCGATGCAGCCGCCTGAGGGGTATCTCGACTATGTCGGTGCCCCGCTTGCCCTGCGCGATGACACGTTGGCGGCGAACACCGCGGATATCCAGTTCGTCAACATCGCGCTTGAGCGGATGGTGCAGGACTACCCGACCCTGAAACCCAGGGTGTCGATCATCCATGGGCGTCAGGATTTCGTCTCCGCAAGCCACCACGCCGTGCCACTGGCGCAGCTTATTCCGGGGGCGCGGCTCAATCTGCTGAACGGGGTCGGCCATATGGCGCATCACGCCGACAGCGATGCAATCCGCTCTGCCGCACTTGGGATGGTTGCGTAAGCCCCTGACGCCGCCTACTCTGCGATCCAAGCAGGGGACGCGGCATGGCAGACAAGGCAAAACCGTTCGAGGGGGCGATCAGCGGGTTCTTCGAGGAGGCGTTTCCGAAGAAGCTTCGCAAACGGGTCGAGGAGGCCCGGAAGAACGACGTCCTCGCAGCCAGCTATCCCTATCCGAAACGCCTGCCTCGCGAGACCTATAACGAGGCCTACAAGCTGCTCCAGATCGAGCTGGTGAAGCTGCAGTCATGGGTCATCGAGACCGGGCAGCGGGTGGTGCTGGTGTTCGAGGGCCGCGACGCGGCGGGTAAGGGTGGCACGATAAAACGCTTCACCGAGAACCTGAACCCGCGGGTGGCGAAGGTGGTCGCGCTCCCCAAGCCCACGGAAGTCGAGCGCGGGCAGTGGTATTTCCAGCGCTACATCGATCATCTGCCGACCAAGGGTGAGATCGTGCTCTTTGACCGGAGCTGGTACAACCGGGCCGTTGTCGAGCGGGTCTTCGGCTTCTCCAGCGAGGTGGAGCGCGAGGTTTTCTTCCGCCAGGTCACCGAGTTCGAGCATGCGCTGGTGCAGGACGGCCTGCATCTCTTCAAGATCTGGCTGAGCTGCGGGCGGGGTGAGCAGATGCGGCGCATGCTGGCCCGCGAATCCGACCCGCTCAAACAGTGGAAGTTGAGCCCGATCGATGTGAAGGGTCTGAGTAAGTGGGACGACTACAGCGAGGCGATCCGCGATATGTTTCTGCGTTCCGAAAGCGATCATGCGCCCTGGCACATCGTGCGCGCCGACGACAAGCGCCGTGCCCGGATAGGCGCGATCAGGCTTGTACTCAGCACTTTCGACTATGCGCATAAGGACCCGGCAGTGGCCTGTGAGCCCGACGCGAAAATCGTCGTCGCACCGACCTTTGAAGAAGAGCCGGACAGGTGAGCGGGAAGCGGAGCATGGTTGACCCGAGATACCAGCCAGTCGATGCCTCGGTCACACCGCGCTTTGCGGATGTGGCGACCTTCTTGCGTACGCGGCGGGTGGAGATGTCGGCGGAGATCGATATCGGCCTCGTCGGTGTGCCCTTCGATATCGGGCTCAACTACCGCTCTGGCCCGCGCGAGGCGCCGGGGGCGGTGCGTCACGCCTCGCGCCTGATCCGCAATGTGCATGCCGTCAGCGGGGTAGCGCCCTACGCGCGCTGCAACGTTGCCGATCTGGGCGATGCGCCGGTCAATCCGCTGAGCCTGGAAGAGAGCATCGCGGGCATTCAGGCGTTTTATGAACGGCTGAAGGGGCTGGAGATCCGCCCTGTCTCGATCGGCGGGGACCATACGATACCAACCCCGATCCTGCGGGCCCTGGCTGCGGAGAGGCCTGTCGCACTGGTCCAGATCGACAGCCATGCGGATATTCTGGATGAGATGTGCGGTACCAGGATCAACCACGCGACCTTCATGCGCCGGGCGGTCGAGGAAAGGCTGATCGACCCGAACCGGGTGATCCAGATCGGGCTCAGAGGCTCGCGCTTCCAGGCCGACGATATCCAATGGGGGATCGATCAGGGGTTCACCGCCATCACCTATGACGATTACGAGGAAATGGGCCGGGCGACGGTCATCGCGAAAATGCGCGAGGTCGTGGGCGAATGCCCCGCCTATCTGACGCTAGATATCGACGGGCTGGACCCGAGCCATTGCCCTGGCACGCCTGTGCCGGAGATCGGTGGGATCACGCCGAGAGATGCGCAGGTGATCATCCGCGCGCTGGAGGGTGTGGATCTGATCGGGGCGGATATCTGCGAGGTCGCGCCCTGCTACGACCCGACCGGAATCACCAGCGTGACGGCGGCAAACCTGATGTTCGAGATGGTCTGCGTGATCGCGACGGCGATCGACCGGCAGCGGTGAACCAGACGGAATGCGGGCCGGTGGCCCGCATGCGCCTTTTGCGGGCGCGCCCCATCCGGGACGCGCGGCCCCCTCCCTGACCCTCCCCCATCAGGGGAGGGGACGCCAGGCCCTGGATCAGACGAGCTTTGCCAGTGCGTGGCGCTTTTTGCCGGCGGTGAGCTTGAGCGGCTCGGCGAAGCGCTCCGCCGTCAGTATTTCGCCGGGATCGGTGGCGGGGTGATCGTCGATCCGCGCGCCGCCGCCTGCGATCAGGCGCTTGGCCTCCTTACCTGATCCCGCGAGGCCCGCGCGGACGAAGAGCTGGGCGGTAGAGATGCCGTCGCTTAGATCGGCGGCCGGGATTTCGATGGTTGGCAGATCCGCACCCGCACCGCCCGCTTCGAAGGTTTCTACCGCCGTTTGAGCGGCCGTCGCAGCAGCTTCCTTGCCGTGGGCGAGTGCAGTTACCTCGTTGGCGAGGACTTTCTTTGCCTCGTTTAGCTCTTGACCCTCGAGCTTTTCCAGCCGGGCGATCTCGACCATCGGCAGTTCGGTGTAGAGGCGCAGGAACCGGCCCACATCGGCATCCAGGGTATTGCGCCAGAATTGCCAGAACTCGTAGGGGCTCAGCATGTCGGCATTTAGCCAAATAGCGCCGGATGCGGATTTGCCCATCTTCGAGCCGTCCGCCTTGGTCAGGAGGGGTGAAGTCAGGCCCCAGACCTGGGTGTCCAACATGCGCCGAGTCAGCTCGATCCCATTGACGATGTTGCCCCACTGGTCGGATCCGCCCATCTGGAGCCGGCAGCCGTAGCGGCGGTTCAGTTCCATGAAGTCGTAGGCCTGCAGGATCATGTAGTTGAACTCGAGGAAGCTGAGGCTCTGCTCCCGGTCCAGCCGCGATTTGACGCTTTCGAAGCTCAGCATCCGATTGACCGAGAAATGTCGCCCCACATCGCGCAGGAAAGCGAGGTAGTTCAGGTCGTCCAGCCACTCGGCATTGTTCGCCATATCGGCGACTGCGAAGTCGATGTAGTTCGCGAAGACGCCCTTGATGCCGGCGATATTCGCGTCGATCTGCTCATTGGTCATCAGCGTGCGTTCGTCGGCGCGGAAGCTGGGGTCGCCCACTTTCGACGTGCCGCCGCCCATAAGAACGATCGGCCGGTGGCCGGTCTTCTGCAGCCAGCGCAGCATCATGATCTGCATGAGGCTGCCGACATGCAGCGAGGTCGCGGTTGCGTCAAACCCGATATAGCCGGGGACAGCGCCGGACATGAGAGCCTGGTCGAGCCCCTCCATATCGGTGCAGTCCTGGAGAAACCCGCGCTCGATCATCACGCGCAGGAACTCCGATTTCGGCTGGTGGGTCATCGGATCCTCTCGTATGGGTTGGAGCGCGTCTCATAGCGGAGGGACCGGTGGAAGGAAAGAGAGGGATCGCCGTGGGATCGGGCCAGCCGATCTGGGCCCTGGGCTTCATGACCGGAACCTCGATGGATGGCGTGGACGCGGCCGTGCTGCTGACCGATGGCGAGACCTTGGAGATGTTCGGGCCGTCCCACTCCATCCCGTTCGGGGAGGCGCAGATAGCGGGTCTTCGCACCGCTATCGATTGGTGCGCGGACCACTGGCCGAACAACGGGAAGCTGCGGGCGAAGGCGGATCTCTGGGACATCGCGGAGTTGCGGTTGGCCGATGAGTTGCTGGTCGCAGCCCATGTCGAGGCGAGTGACGCGATCATGTCGCGCTTTCATGACCGTCCGGATAAGCTTGGACCCGCCTGGCAGCACCGCGTCTTCGAACGGGCTGAACGGATCGAGCTGATTGGCTTTCACGGGCAGACCGTGCTGCACCGGCCGGAAGAAGGCTACACGCTGCAGATCGGCGATGGTGCGCTGTTGGCCGAGGAGTCGCCCTTAAACACTCCGGTGATCCACGATTTCCGTGCCGCTGATATGGCGGCGGGTGGGGAGGGCGCGCCGCTCGCGCCCTTCTATCATTTCGCTCTGGCTCGGAAGATCGAGGCCGAGGCGCCGGTGGCCTTTCTCAATATCGGCGGGGTCGGCAACGTCACCTGGGTCGATCCGAGCCGTGCCGCACCAGAGGAGGATGGCGCCCTCATGGCCTTTGACACCGGGCCCGGCAATGCCCTGGTTGACGATTGGATGGCGCGGAAGACCGGGATGGCGATCGACCAGGATGGTCAGGCCGCCGCCGAGGGAACGATCCGGCTGGACCGGCTGCGCAGCAACTACGCTGAGGGGTACCTCTCCCGCCTTCCGCCAAAATCTCTCGACCGGAATGAGTTCGCGGGCGTGTTGTCGGCGATTGAAGGGCTCAGCATCGCAGATGGCGCCGCGACGCTCGCTCATTTCACGGTAGAATGCGTGGTGCGGAGTCAGACCCACATGCCGAGCAAACCCTCCCGCTGGTTGGTCTGCGGTGGCGGGCGGCACAATCGCACCATGATGAAGATGCTGGGCGAACGGCTCGACGCGCCGGTCGAGCCGGTGGAGGCGGTCGGGCTCGATGGCGATATGCTGGAGGCCCAGGCCTTCGCATACCTTGCCGTGCGTGTCCTGAGGGGCCTGCCGACATCGGCGCCCTCCACCACTGGGTGCAGGACGCCGGTCTGCGGCGGGCAGATCAGCTATCCGCCTGAATGAGCGCTCAGGCAGCGGCCGTCAGATCGCCCCGCGCGGGATAGTTGTTCTCGACGACGAATTTCAGGCCGCCCAAAAGCTTGCCGAAATCCGGCCGGGTGAAGGGCGCGCTTTGCGTCTGGGCGAAGAAGACCGTCCCGTCGGGGCGGATCACGAAAAGCCCGGGCTCGGCGAAGAGGGCGGGCTCTGCGGAGCCTTCGCGCGCCGACGAGATGTAGAGATCCCACTCACGGGCGGACGCCTCGGACTGGCTGTAACCGATGGCGAGATGCTCGGTGGCGATCTCGGCCAGCGTATCGCGGGCGCGTTTCTCGTCATCCATGGAAACTGCAACGACATCGATCCCCTGTTCGGTCGCTTGCCCGATCAGGGCGTCAACCTCCTGCATGTAGGTTTTGCAGATCGGGCAGTGCTTGCCGCGATAGAAGATGATGACAGTGAAATTCTCCGGATTCCGGTCGGCCAGGGTCCAGGTGCCGCCTGAGAGGAGCGGGACGGACAGGGCCGGGGCTTGGGTGCGGGGCAGGGGCATCGGTGTCTCCTCGTTTTTGCCGGCTGATCGCGGCGTATTCCGTTACGTAAGGACTTCGTGCGGACTTACCAGCCGCACGCGGATGATCGGACCCCAGCCTCGATTTTGTGAGGAGCTGTGATGTGTTCTCCGGCCAACCCCTCCCCATCTGAGTTGGGCACGAATTGGAGAAACACGATGCGCCACATTCTGATCGCAGGAACCATGCTTCTGATGACCACCAGCGCCGCCTTGGCGACCGGGGCGGGAGAGCCGCTCGGCGAGTTCAAGGGCAAAGGGCTGTTCTCGTCGCTCTTCTCCGACGAGCGGGCCGATGAGGAGAAATCCAGCCAGCCTGAACAGGCAAAGGACGGTGAAGAAGGCGAGACCCGCTAGCGCCCGCCCTGTTCGCGGCGCATCACCACGTAGTCTTTCGTCGTCTGGATCATCTCTTCCAGACCGGGGTCGAAGAAGTGGTTGGCCCCCTCGACGATCGTGTGGGTGATGGTGATACCCTTCTGTGCCTTGAGCTTTGCCGCGAGCTTCTCGACATCCTCCATCGGTGCGATCCGGTCGTTATCGCCGTTGATGATGAGGCCGGACGAAGGGCAGGGCGCGAGAAAGCTGAAATCGTACATATTCGCGGGCGGTGAGGCCGAGATGAAGCCGTTGATCTCGGGCCGGCGCATCAGAAGCTGCATTCCGATCCAGGCGCCGAAGGAGAAACCGGCCACCCAGCAGGCTTTCGCCGCTGGATGCAGTGCCTGGAGATAGTCGAGCGCCGAGGCGGCGTCCGACAACTCCCCAACGCCCTGGTCGAACTCCCCCTGGCTGCGACCGACCCCGCGGAAATTGAAGCGCAGGACCGTGAAGCCGAGCTCCTTGAACGCATAGTGGAGTGCGTAGGTCACCCGGTTGTTCATGTTGCCGCCGAATTGCGGATGGGGGTGCAGGATCAGCGCAATCGGCGCTTCCTTGTCGTCCAGGGGATGATAGCGGCCTTCGAGGCGGCCTTCCGGCCCCGGGAAAATGACTTCTGGCATTGTCGTCCTTGGCAGCTTCGTTCGCGATTCCCGGCCTCGACCCGCGGATTTCGGGTGGGGGATAGTTGACTTCTTCGGTCGGGAAACCTAGAACAATTCTAATTCTAAAGTGATGGCGCCCCGTTCGCTTCTCAAGCGGTTGGAGGGAGGTAAACACTCCGTCCGATTTGGTCAAGCAAGGAGAGTAAAGCGGGGCGATCTGCCCGGAGGCCGTCCATGAAGCTCAGCACCAAGGGCCGATACGCCGTGATTGCACTGGCCGATATCGCTTTGAACGGGAGCAACCGGCCCGTCGCGCTTGGTGAAATTGCAGAGCGTCAGGACATCAGCCTCGCCTACCTAGAACAGCTTTTCGTGAAACTCCGCCGGTCTGGTCTGGTCGACTCGATCCGCGGACCGGGTGGTGGCTACCGGCTTGCGATGGATTCGGGCGAGATGCGCATCTCCGACATCATGACGGCCGTGGATGAGCGGTTGAACGCCATTGCAGACGGTAAACCCGAGGCGGGCGATGGCCGCGCGCAAAGCCATGAGGCGAGCCTGACGCACGCGCTTTGGGAACAGCTCTCGGCCCATGTGCACGTCTTCCTCAGCCGGACGACGATTGCCGACGTGATCGCCGACCGGATGGTGCCGTGCCCTGCCGTGCCCGACTTCACCGAACTGCTCGAGGAGGAGGAAGCCTCCGCATGACCGGGCTTGATGGGCACCGCGTCTATCTTGACTGGAACGCCACCGCGCCGCTGAGGCCGGAGGCGCGGGCCGCGATGCTTGCCGCGATGGATGAGGTCGGCAATCCATCGAGCGTGCACTCCGAGGGCCGGGCGGCGAAGAAAATCGTCGAGCAGGCCCGCGGACAGATCGCACAATTGGTTGGGTGCGAACCGTCGGAGATCGTGTTCACGAGCGGTGCTACAGAGGCAGCGTCGCTCGGCATCCATAGCGAGTACGATGTCATCTACCTCAGCGAAGCAGAGCATGACTGCGTCTACGAGAGATCTCTCGGGATTGGTCACAGCGTGTTCGCCTATCCCCGAAATGCCGGACGTCACGAAGATGATGAGTTCGACTACCGCTCACCCGACTTCGATCTCGATGAGGGCCTCTTTGCAGTGGCCGCCGCTAACGGTGAGACAGGCGTGCTGGAAAACCCGGCAAAAATCTGCGCCTTCGCACATGGATCGGGCGCCGAGTTTCTAACCGACGCCGTTCAGGCTGTTGGCAAGACGGATTTCTCCTTTGCCGTATGCGGCGCGGACTGTGCGCTCGCGTCCTCCCACAAAATCGGCGGGCCGAAAGGTGCCGGGGCGTTGATTTCCCGCTCAGGTCGGGATGTGTTTGGTGGCTTGCCGGGTGGCGGCCAAGAACAGGGCCGCCGTTCGGGCACCGAAAATGTCATCGGAATCGCCGGTTTCGGGGCGGCTGCGGAGGCGTCTCGGCGCGATCTCGAGGCTGGCGTTTGGGGACCCGTCAAAAAACTTAGAAATATTCTAGAAAGCCGTCTTGCCGAGGCCGTGCCCGACACCATCTTTTTTGGTGAAGAGAGCCCAAGGCTGCCGAATACCTCGTGTTTTGCGGTTCCGGGGTGGAAGGGTGAGACACAGGTCATGCAGATGGATCTGGCCGGATTTGCCGTCAGCGCGGGCTCTGCCTGCAGCTCCGGTAAAGTGAACAAGGCGAGCCGTGTCCTGATGGCCATGGGTTTCGATGAAGTAACGGCCTCGAGCGCGATCCGCGTCTCGATGGGTCCGACGACGACAGAGGCAGAGGTCATGGCCTTCGCCGACACCTGGATCGAGCACTACAACCGGCGGAAATCCCGTGCCGCCTGAGCAGGAGAGTTTTGAGATGGATGATCTCGCGCGCACTGATCTCGTGGTCAAGGAAGGCGTCGACCAGGAAACGGTCGATGCCGTTCGCTCGGTTGGTGAGAAGTACAAGCACGGCTGGGAAAGCGATGTCGAGACCGAGTTCGCGCCGAAGGGCCTGAATGAGGATATCGTCCGCCTGATCTCGGAGAAGAAGAACGAGCCGGAGTGGATGCTCGAATGGCGGCTCGAAGCCTTCCGCCGTTGGAAGGAAATGGCAGAGCCGGATTGGGCGATGCTGGAGATCGAGCCGATCGATTACCAGGAGCAGTATTACTACGCCCAGCCGAAAGGCTTCGACACCAAGCCCAAGTCGCTCGACGAGGTCGATCCGGAGCTTCTTCGGACTTACGAGAAGCTGGGTATCCCGCTGCAGGAGCAGGCGATCCTGGCCGGCGTCGAGGGCGCGGCGGAGGCGCTTCAACAGCGCCGGGTTGCCGTTGATGCGGTGTTCGACTCCGTCTCGGTCGGCACAACCTTCCGCGAGGAGCTGGCGAAGGCGGGTGTGATCTTCTGCTCGATCTCCGAGGCGCTGCAGGAGCATCCGGAGCTGGTGAAGAAATACATCGGTTCGGTGGTCCCGACCTCGGACAATTTCTTCGCCACGCTGAACTCGGCCGTCTTCTCCGACGGGTCCTTCGTCTACATCCCCGAGGGCGTGCGCTGCCCCATGGAGCTCAGCACCTATTTCCGCATCAATGCCGAGAATACCGGTCAGTTCGAACGGACGCTGATCATCGCCGAGAAGGGCTCCTACGTGAGCTATCTCGAAGGCTGCACGGCGCCGCAACGCGACACCAATCAACTCCACGCCGCCGTGGTCGAGCTGGTCGCGCTGGAGGATGCCGAGATCAAGTACTCGACCGTGCAGAACTGGTACCCGGGCGACGAGAACGGCAAGGGCGGAATCTACAACTTCGTGACCAAGCGGGCGGACTGCCGCGGTGCGCGCTCCAAGGTCTCCTGGACCCAGGTCGAGACTGGTTCTGCGATCACTTGGAAATACCCCTCCTGCATCCTGCGGGGCGAGGAGAGCCAGGGCGAGTTCTACTCGATCGCGATCGCCAACAACGCGCAGCAGGCCGATACCGGCACGAAGATGATCCACCTCGGCAAGAACACGAAAAGCCGGATCGTCTCAAAGGGCATTTCTGCCGGGCGTGCGCAGAACACCTATCGCGGGCTCGTCTCGATGCATCCGCGCGCCAAGAACGGGCGGAACTTCACCCAGTGCGACAGCCTGCTGATCGGTGACCGCTGCGGGGCGCACACGGTGCCGTATATCGAGGTGAAGAACAAAACCGCGCGCTGCGAGCATGAGGCGACGACTTCCAAGGTCGATGACGACCAGCTCTTCTACTGCCGCCAGCGTGGCGTCGGAGAAGAGGAAGCCGTGGCCCTGATCGTCAACGGGTTCTGCAAGGAGGTCCTGCAGGAACTCCCGATGGAATTCGCGATGGAAGCCCAGGCGCTGGTGGCGATCTCGCTGGAAGGTTCGGTTGGGTGAAAGGCGCGATAGGCGACTATTTCAAAGAGCGCGTGGATAGAATTGTTGGTGAAGCGGTGCATCAGCTTGCTGGTGAAGACGGCGATGAACCGTACGTGCGGGAGGCGATAGCTAAAGTTGCTGTCCGCGAGTTCACTTGGCGCTTGCGAGACGCCTTTCCAGACGAGGCACAGCAGATCGCGGAGCAGCTCGGTCTGATGTCTAGACTTTTGGAGCAATCCATCGTCGAAGACGATCCAAGTCTAGAGGATTAAAGCGAATGATCGTCACCACCACACCCTCCATCGAAGGCAAGCGGATCACCCAGTACTGCGGCATTGTCGTGGGCGAGGCGATCCTCGGCGCCAATGTCATTCGTGATCTCTTCGCAGGCGTTACGGATATCCTCGGTGGACGCTCCTCTGCCTATGAGGAGGAATTGGGCAAGGCGCGTGAGACGGCCCTCGCCGAGATGCAGGAGCGTGCGGCGGCAGCCGGAGCCAATGCGGTCGTGGGCGTCGATCTCGACTATGAAGTGATCAACAACATGCTGATGGTCTCGGCCAGTGGCACCGCGGTTGTGATCATGAGTGGAGACTGATGGGCCTGCGCGATCTCATAACCGGCACGCGCGCCGATCCGATACCCGAGGACGGGATGGGCCAGTCCTTGTTCACCGAACTGTTGTGGGCAAAGCGGTTCCGCGGCCTGCGGCGGCGCGAGGTCGTGTGGTCCGATCCCTCGGAGGCGGATAAGTCGGCGTGGCAAGAGCACCCGGACATCTCGCGCTTCGGCGATTTTCTGGTTGGCGTGGCCCATGTCGCTCAGCGCCGCTGCTGGATTGTCGAACGGATCTGGAACGGCTGGCCCGACCCACCGGAGTTTGCGTTTTTCGCGATGGAGGCCGGTGGCGAAGTCTGGGCCGCAGCGGATTTCGACCGGTGGCCTGCGCCCTGGCGCAAACCGCCGGTGCTGCGGGAACAGTCGGCATGACCCAGGTGCAGAAAATGGCGCTCCTCTATGGCGTGGTGATCGCCGGGGCCATTCTATTCCTGATGATCGTCACCGGGGGCACTCCGCCGGGTGGGGTCTATCTCTTCTCGCTCGTCTGCGGCATTGCGGGCGGGGCGACCTTTGCCCTTCTGGGCCGCAAGGCTGGTGGGGGTGAGTGATGGCGAATTGGCGGGCACAGCAGCGCGAAGCGCGGCCGCACCAGCCGTATCTGACGCCGCTCGTCGTGTCCGTGCTGTTCTGTCTTGGTATTGGGCTCGCGTTTGCCTTCGGCAGGCTCAGCGCCAGCTATGGAATCGTGGATATCGGCGTCTTTTTCTACAGCGCGCTCGGCTTTGCCTGTGTGACGCCCATAGCCTGGTTGCTCTTCCAGCTCGACCGCGCGGCTTATGCCAGGGCGAGGGAAGCGAATGAGCGGATGGGCTGGGCGGCCGTGGAGGCTGAGACAAACCGCAGGATCGCTGAAATGCGCGCGAAGAATGCCAGAGAAGAGAAGACGGGCCAATGACCAGACCGTTCTGGGATTTCGGCTTCAGGATCGACCCGACGCGGCCGATCAGCGCGATGGGCGGGATCGGCATGATCGCCGTGTTGGTCCTCGGCTTCTTCGGCTGGCGGGTGACGGCGAACCTCGGCCTGCCAGGCTGGATCGGCGGCGGGCTCTTTGCCGGTATCGGTGCGCTCTTTGGCATCGGATACGCGCATAGACAGGCCCAGCGCCGGGCCGAGCATGAGCGCGAGTTGGAGCGCGAGCGCCGGGCGATCCGCAAGGCCGAGCGTGAGCGGCAACTGAAGGACTTTCGCGAGACCAAGAGAGGCGGCGAGACCTCTCCGGACTGAACAGAACGACAGACACGAGATGCCGGCCGCCCGCGCGGCCTGCCCCACACTGAGATGGAGAAGCACATGCTGGAGATCAAAGGGCTCGAGGTGAAGCTCGAGGAAGAGGACAAGCAGATCCTGAAGGGCGTCGACCTGACGGTCGAGCCCGGGAAGGTCCATGCGATCATGGGGCCGAACGGGTCGGGCAAGTCGACGCTTTCCTATGTGCTTGCCGGCCGCGACGGCTATGAGGTCACGGGCG
Organism: Pseudomonadota bacterium; assembly: GCA_039180675.1. Lineage (GTDB taxonomy): Bacteria > Pseudomonadota > Alphaproteobacteria > Rhodobacterales > Rhodobacteraceae > Thermohalobaculum. The sequence goes on from JBCDDC010000024.1 coordinate 32,219, forward strand.
GCTCGGCGACCCTGGAAGGTGAGGATATTCTAGAGATGGAGCCCGAGGAGCGTGCAGCCGCAGGCCTCTTCCTCGCGTTCCAATATCCGGTCGAGATCCCGGGCGTGGGGAACATGACCTTCCTGCGCACGGCGCTGAACTCCCAGCGCAAGGCGCGTGGCGAGGAGGAGGTGACCGCGCCTCAGTTCCTCAAGATGATCCGCGCCAAGGGGAAGGAGCTCAACATCGACGCTGACATGCTGAAGCGCCCGGTGAACGTGGGCTTCTCCGGTGGTGAGAAAAAGCGCAACGAGATCCTGCAGATGGCGATGCTGGAACCGAAGATGTGCATCCTGGATGAGACCGATTCAGGCCTCGATGTCGATGCGATGAAGCTGGTCAGCGAGGGGGTGAACGCGCTTCGCGATGCCGGGCGGGCGTTCCTCGTGATCACCCACTACCAGCGCCTGCTCGACCACATCAAACCGGATGTCGTGCATATCATGTATGACGGCCGGATCGCTCAGACCGGCGGGCCGGAACTGGCACTGAAGGTCGAGAACGAAGGCTATGCGCATCTGACGGCTGCATGAGGGACCCATGGTGACGGAAGCGAAAAGAACCGGGGCCGAAAAGCTCCTCGCCGCCCTGCCGATGCCGGGCTACGAAGGCGACCAGGAGGCGGGATGGGCACGCGAGGCGCGGGCCAAGGCCCGGGCGCGCGTGCTTGATGCCGGTGCGCCGGTGAAACGGGATGAATACTGGAAATACACTGACCCGACGCCCCTGACCGCGCCGCTGGCAGTGGCCGGAGAAGTCAGCGATGTGACCCATGATCACCCGTTCGGCGAGGTCGCCCAGGCGCGGTTCGTAAACGGTGCGTTCCGGGCAGATCTCTCCACAAAGCCGGAGGGGCTTGCGTATATCCCGCTCTCGGACGCGCTCTATCAGGATCTTGGGATTGCGCGCACCCTTTTCGGCGTGCTTGAGGCGCGTGGGCGGGAAAAGGTGGACCGCCCGCTCGCGGCGCTCAACACCGCCTGCGCGACCGATGGGCTGGTGCTGCAGGCGACCGGGACGGGTGTCCTGCATCTTGCGCAGGATCATATCGGCGAAGGCGCGAGCCTGCTCCACCACGTGATCCGGGTCGAGAGCGGCGCGGAACTGACCCTGCTGGAAAGCGGAACGACGGCCAACACGGTGATGGAGGTCGATCTGGCCGAAGGTGCGGTGTTCCACCATGTCCGCCTCCAGACCGGAGAGCGCAATCCGGCGGCCACGCATATCTTCGCGCGGGTCGAGAAGGAGGCTTCTTTCAAGACCTTCACCTTCTCCACCGATGGCGGGCTGACCCGCAACGAGGTGGTGATGGAGCTGATCGGCGATGAATGCTCGGGCCATATCGCGGGGACCGTGATGGGCCGCAATAAGGCGCATATCGACAACACGGTTTTCGTGACCCATGACGCAGTCGATTGCGAGAGCCGGCAGGTCTTCAAGAACGTGCTCTCCGATGGTGCGACCGGGGTCTTCCAGGGCAAAATCTATGTCAAGGAAGGGGCGCAGAAGACTGATGGGTATCAGATTTCCCAATCCGTCCTGCTGACCGATGGCGCCGAGTTCCTGGTGAAGCCGGAGCTTGAGATCTACGCCGATGATGTCGCCTGCTCGCACGGCTCCACGACCGGGTCGCTGGATGAGACGGCGCTCTTTTACCTGCGCTCACGCGGGGTGCCGCAGGCGGAGGCGGAGGCGATGCTGGTCGCCTCCTTCGTCGATGAGGCGATCTCAGAGATTGCTGACGAAGCGCTTGCCGATCTGATGCGCGAGCAGGTTGAGATCTGGATGGCCAGCCGGTGAATGCCACCAGTCAGCCCGGCCTGCCCTGGCGGGTCCTGACAGCGTGGGGCAACCTGCGCGGCTCGATCCGCTCGCTGGTCGACTGCGAGCTGACCGAGGCGCGGTTGGTTGTCATCGCCATGCTGTCCGGGCTGATCTGGTATCTGCAAACCGTGATGCTCTTCCGGCTCGGCGCGACGGGTGCGGATCTGGTCGGCGATGAGGTCACGGCCTTCTTCGCCGCGCAGTTCATTGTCGCGATCTTCTTCCGCACGTTGATGCTCTACGGGGTTGCGGGCCTCTTCGGTTTGGTCCTGCGCAAACGGGGCGGCGAGGGCAGTTGGATCGAGACGCGGGCCGCGGTTTTCTGGGCTTTTCTGGTCACTGCACCCGTGCGCCTTGTCCTGATGCTGCTGAGCACGGCCGTCGCGGCGGAAATGTCGCCGACGGCGGGCCTTGCGATCGGACAGGCGGGGCAGTTGCTGCTCGTGATCGTGCTTTCGATCTTCCTCGCCGAGGTGCACAAGATGAAGGCGTGGACGATTTTCGCTGGAATCGCAGCGATTTCACTTGTGGCAGTGCTGCTGAGCGGACTTCTGCCCGGGGCGAGTTGAGCGATGTATGCGGCAGTAACCCAAAACCTGATCGGTGGGCTGCTCCGCCCGCGCGAGTCGGCGCGGCGGATGCTGGACCTGGGTTATGGCATCCGCGAGGTCGGACTGCTCGTAGTTCTCGGCTATGTCATAGGCGCGATCTTCAATATCCTGCTGCCACCCGCCGGTGCGGGGGGAACCGCCGGGCTTCTCCACATCTTCGGGCTTCTGAACTGGTCGATCATGGTGTTGTTGATCGCTTGGCTCGCCTGGTTCCCACCCCGGCTTTTCGGTGGAAAAGGGACTTGGGAAGAAGCACTTAGGGCCACCGCATGGCTTTCGGTTCTGATGAACCTAATCTGGCCGCTGCTTCTGTTCGCGGTCCGGATTTTGCCGGAAGGTGCTCTGCTTCAGGCGCTTGAGTCGGGCGATATTACGGCACTTGCGCGACTGGTCCCGGACCTGTCGCCGGGGGACCGGTCGATGTTCCATATGCTGACATATACGTACTCCTTCGCCTCGTTCTGGCTGTTCGCGAGCTTCATTGCCGAGATCCATGGGTTCCAGAAGACGTGGCTTGTTTTCCTGACCACGATGGGGTTGATATTCGGCCCGTTCCTGATCCTCGGCATTGGCCGCTGAGGGGTGCTAAACATGTACGATATCAACAAAATCCGCGATGACTTCCCGATCCTGAGCCGCCAGGTGCATGACAATGTGGACCTTGTGTATCTCGACAACGGAGCCTCGGCTCAGAAGCCGCAGGCGGTGATCGATGCGGTCAACCAGGCCTATTCGAACGAGTACGCCAACGTGCATCGGGGCCTGCATTTCCTGTCAAACCTCGCGACCGACAAATACGAGGGCGTGCGGGCGAAGATCGCGGGTTTTCTGGGCGCGGGGGAGGATGAGATCATCTTCACCACCGGTTCCACCATGGCCTTCAACGTCGTCTCCTACGCTTGGGCGGCGCCCCGGCTGCAGGCAGGCGACGAGATTATCCTGAGCGTGATGGAGCATCACGCGAACATCGTACCTTGGCATTTCCTGCGGGAGCGGCAGGGCGTTGTGCTGAAGTGGGTCGATGTGGATGTGAATGGCGATCTGGACCCGCAGGCGGTGATCGACGCGATCGGGCCAAAGACCAAGATGATCTGCCTGACCCATATGTCGAACGTGCTGGGCACCGTCGTGGATGTGAAAACGATCTGCCATGCGGCGCGGGAGCGGGGCGTGGTGACGATGATCGACGGGTCACAATCCGCTGTCCATCTGCCTGTAAACGTTGGTGAAATCGGCTGTGACTTCTATGCCATGACCGGGCATAAGCTCTATGGACCCTCTGGGTCTGGTGCGCTTTATGCCCGGGCCGACCGGATGGCGGAGATGCGCCCGTTCCTCGGTGGCGGGGATATGATCCACGAGGTATCGAAGGAGGATGTCAGCTACACCTCCGGCCCGCTGAAGTTCGAAGCGGGCACGCCGCCGATCGTGCAGATGATCGGGCTCGGCGCTGCGATCGACTATGTCCAAGACCTGGGGATGGAGAACATCGCCGCCTATGAGCGGGAGCTGCGGGACTATGCCAATGCCCGGCTGGGCGGCATTAACTGGCTGACATTGCACGGTAAATCCGAGACGAAGGGGGCGATCTTCTCCTTCACCATGGAAGGTTCCGCTCACCCGCACGACATCTCGACCATCATTGACCGCAAGGGGGTCGCGGTGCGTGCCGGGCACCATTGCTGCCAGCCGCTGATGACCCATCTGGGCGTCACCGGAACCTGCCGGGCAAGCTTTGCACTCTACAACACCCGCGAGGAGGTCGACAAGCTGGTGGACGCGCTGGAGCTTTGCCACGAGCTGCTGGGCTGAAGCTCAGACAAAGCCAGATTTTTCGCGACAAAGATCGCAAGATCGCCTGGTTAACAGGCTTGCGATCTTTCCAGATAAAAGATCGCGGCCAGCAGACAAATCGCGACGAATTTGGAACTCGGTCAATTCGCCGGTTCGCCGGGTCCTAGCGAACCTCGCCGAAGAACGCCTGGCCATAGGCGTTGTAGCATCCGCAACTCGAACCGCGCGGCATCGGCTGCACCTGGCAAGACCCCTGCGCCGTGTAGCAGAGCGAGGAGTATTGCGGCCGCTGATACTCGCTGGTGCGGTACCCGCCGCCGCTTCCCCCGCCGCCATCCACGTTCAAGATCATGTCGCCGGAATTGTTCAGGCCCAGCATCGACAGCGTGACCGCCGAGATCACTGCTGTGCCGACGCCCAGGGCAATCTTCCCCATCAATGTCATCCTCACCTCCGCGTCGTTGCCCCGGCCCGGGTTCGCTCTCCCGCTGCCGGATATACGGAAAAGGCGAGGACCGGTCTGTAACACAACTCACAGGCGACAAAGGCGGGTGGGCGCCGGACTTCGCCGCCGGGCTGCGGAGGGGGATAAGGGGTGGATCAGCCCCGGTTGAGCGGGCAGAAGCCGACCGGGTTCATCAGCTTGTTGGTCTGGCTCTCGAGCGCGCCCAACTCTGCGCTTTTCTTGGTGTAGGCCAGCCATTCGGGATCGGACCACAGCGTCTTGCGCTTTGCCTCGCGGTCGCCCGCGTTCTCGTAGACCCAGATATGGACGTATTCGTTCGGGTCGCCGGTCTCGGTCTTGAGATAGCAGAGCGGTTCGCCAAGGCAGCGGAACTGCGGGGGTTTCCCGAACTCCTCATAGAGCGCTAGATGGGCGTTCAGCGTTCCGGGTTTGCAGCGATAGGTGCGCACGTCGAGCAGCATGGGATCCTCCGTTTTGATGGCGCGAGTTTTGGCGGGCGGGCGGCCGCGGTCAAGCGCGCAAGCCGGCTTTGCGGGATTTGCGCTTGTGCAGGCGGTCGGACCTGCGATCATGGAGTATATGAATCCCATCCGGGGCATCGCCCTCAAAGTCACCGCTGTTGCTCTCTTCGCCGTGATGGTCGCCTGCGTGAAAGCCGCGCGGGAGAGTGTGCCGGCGGGCGAGACGGTGTTCTTCCGTTCCTTCATCGCGCTCTTGCCGGTCATGCTCTGGGCCTGGGTGGCGGGAGAGCTGCGCCAGGCGGTCTTCACCTCGAACATCAAGGGCCATGCCTGGCGCGGCGTGGTGGGGGCGACCGCGATGGTGCTGAGCTTCTCGGCGCTCGGCCTCTTGCCCCTGCCCGAGGTCACCGCGATCGGGTTCTCCGCGCCCCTGATGACCACGGTCATGGCGGTTTTCCTGCTGGGCGAGACGGTCAGGATCTATCGCTGGAGCGCGGTGGTGATCGGCTTCTGCGGGGTGATGGTGATGATCTGGCCGCGGCTCGGCGGGACGGGCGGCGAAGTGACGGCGGAGGAAGGGTTCGGCGTTCTGGTGGCGCTGGCCGCCGCCTTCATGATGGCGTTCGCGGTGATCACGGTGCGCCTGCTGGCGCGGACCGAGCATACGATGGCGATCGTCTTCTACTTCCATGTCTGCTGCTCGCTCGCGGCGCTGGTGACGGTGCCCTGGGGCTGGGTCTGGCCGGATCTGGCGACCTGGGGGCTGTTGATCGGGGCAGGTCTTTTCGGCGGGCTCGGCCAGATCGTGCTGACCCACAGCTACCGCCATGCCGATGCCTCTACCATCGCGCCCTTCGACTACACGATGATGCTGTTCGCGCTCGCCACCGGATGGTTTTTGTTCGACGAGGTGCCGACGGCACCGGTTCTGACGGGGGCAGCTATTGTCATCGCCGCGGGCCTCTATATCCTGATGCGCGAACGCCGCCTGGGCCTGTCCGCCCCGGCGCCGCTGCGCAGGAATACGCCATGATCATCTACAAGATCCTGACCGCCGATCAGTGGCGCGCGCTGGAGGCTGCGGGCCAGAGCGAAGGCGCGCCTGTGGACGTGGCCGACGGGTTCATCCATTTCTCCACCGCCGATCAGGTGCGCGAGACGGCAGCGAGGCATTTTGGCGGGCAGGAGGGGCTCTGGCTGCTCGCCTACAAGGCCGATGGCATGGCGGCGCTGAAATGGGAGCCGTCGGGGGGAGGTGACCTCTTCCCGCATCTCTACGCGAAGCTGACGGTCGACGGGCTGGTGGCCGCGAGCGAGTTGCCACTGGGGCCGGAGGGCCATGTCTTCCCCGAGGGGATCGCGTGAGCCTGGGCGAGCGGCTGGGGCTGGCCGCGCTCCACCGTCTCGACCCGGAGAAGGCCCATGACATCGCGCTCGGCGCGCTGTCGCGCGGGCTCGCGGGCGGGCCGGGGCCGGTGACGTCCGAGCGGCTGAAGACGCAGGTCCTCGGCCTCGATTTCCCCAACCCTGTGGGGACGGCGGGGGGCTTCGACAAGAACGGCATCGCGATCCGCGAGACGCTGAGGACAGGCTTCGGCTTCGTCGAGGTCGGCGCGGTGACCCCGCGCCCGCAGCCGGGTAACCCGAAGCCCCGGCTCTTCCGGCTGAGCGAGGATCGGGCCGTCATCAACCGCTTCGGGTTCAACAACAACGGGCTGGAGGCGCTGGCACAGCGGCTGGAGGCGGCGCGGGGGGCAGGCGTGACCGGGGTCAATCTCGGCGCCAACAAGGACAGCGAGGACCGGGCGGAGGATTTCGTGACCGGGCTCACCCGGCTCTACGATCTGGCGGATTTCTTCACGGTGAATGTCTCCTCGCCCAATACCGAGAAGCTGCGGGACCTGCAGGGCAAAGCGGCGCTGGAGAATCTGCTCCGCCGGGTGGTGGCCGCCCGGGATGCGCTGGCCGAGGCCGGCGCGCGGCGCCCCGTGCTGGTCAAGATCGCGCCGGATCTGAGCGAGGCGGAGATCGCCGATGTCGCCGACGTCGCGCTGGAGGTAGGGCTCGACGGGATCATCGCGACGAACACGACGCTCGGCCGAGACGGGCTGCGCTCGGCCCATGCGGGCGAGGCGGGCGGCCTGTCCGGCGCGCCCCTTAAGGCCCGCGCGCTCGAGGTGCTGAAGCGCCTGCATCGCGAGACAGACGGCACGATCCCCCTGATCGGCGTCGGCGGGATCGCGACGGCCGAGGATGCCTACGAGCGGATCAAAGCCGGCGCCTCGCTGGTGCAGATCTACTCCGCCATGATCTACGAAGGCGTCTCACTAGGCCGCCGGATCGCAGAGGGATTGGGCGAGTTAATGGAACGGGATGGGTTGGGTTCGGTTAGGGACGCAGTTGGAATTGGATAGGTAGGTTTGAGCCCATACTGACCGATGCTGCAGAGCATACTAACGTCAGATATGCGCCATGAGGATACATTCCTGATCTTTTCGAGCGAAGCGCATTGATGCCGGGAATTTCAGGCTGAAACCTTCCGAGTGGCGGTGCGGCAATCAAGCGGTTGTCGTCGAAGCGATCGCTCCTTTTGGTGATGCTGAGAAGCTTCGCACTGAGATCCAGGCAGAACTGGATCGCGAAGCGACAGCCCCATCCAAGCCAGAGATTCCAGATCGATCTGATGTTTGAGGTTTAAGCGTTAGGAGGCTTAAATAGATGAGCCGTTTCCCATACCCTTGGAATCGACGTTACCCGCTCGGTCGAGTACCTGCCGGATTGGAGGCAGATTGATGGCGCATCTAGTTCTTCGTTCCAATGGAAAGCCGTTGTCTAGACTAAGCTCGTTCGAGGATTACGACCCAGGAGATGGATCACTCCAGGCTAAGGCAGACGTTTCGGATGTTATCGCCATGGGGCTACGGTTCCTCGAGCCTAGTGAGGCCCCCAAGGCCTTAAAGTTGGATAGTACAGGCAATGTCGCTCAGATTATTGAAGGCGCGAACGGTTCTTTGATCGTCGAAGCTCAGGTCAAAGACATCATAGAGGCCGTGGACCCCGATAGGCATCAATTCCTACCGATCGCTGTTTTGGGTAGAAGCGGTTCGCCTGTCGATGGGACCTGGTTCCTGCTCAATGTCCACGTGAAGCAAGCTTCGATAGTCGATGGTGATTCAGACGTTGAGCCAAGTTTCGGATATCAAGAAACGCGAGCTCGAATGCAACTGAAGATGTTCGCAAGGAATGTTCGGCTCAATAGAGACGCTCTTTCGTCGGACATTCATCTTTGGCGGGAAGACCGCTATGGCCGCGTCCTGATGATGTCGGATGCACTGAAAAAACGGTTTGAGATTGAACGTATCCATCCGTTGCGGACGATACCGGCAATCGAAGTCTGAATTAAATCAGCCCAAAATATTGAATTCGTAGCGGGGGAATAATGGCGTCTCCAATCCAAGCACAACATGTTCTAGTGCAAGAAATCTTTCCTGATTTCGCAGATCGTATTCAAGCCCTCACGGGTTGGAACTTCCAGCTCGATGCTTCGTACAACCTTGCTCCAGTTCCTGCGCCTGTTCCAGCCCCCTAGAACTGGGCCATAGTTCATTGAACTGGACAGGAGTGAGCGATGGCCCGGAAGCGTCACACGAACGAGGAGCCCCTGCAGAACTGGCTGAAGAGGCTCGGCATTAAACCGATCCATATCCTTTCCGGCTCGCCCTGGGAGAATGGCTATAACGGGCGGTTCAACGGCACGCTACTTCGAGAGGTGCTCGACGCTGTGTGGTTTCGACCTTATAGAATTCTCGGGCGACGGGTACGAGGGAGTGGATCGCAACTAATTCTTCATACGATAGCAGACGTTCGGCCAACGGCAGCAAAGTCCGCGAGCCAGACTTTATGTTGACTGCCACCATCCCAGCTTGACCCGTCTCACCCAATCAGCGCATCCAGCGTCGTCAGGCGGTCGGCTTCTGCGGCGGGTTTGTCCCAGCGGATGCGTTTGATGCGGGGGAAGCGCATGGCGATGCCGGATTTGTGGCGGGTGGAGCGTTGGATGGCGTCGAAGGCGACTTCGATTACCAGCTTCGGTTTGACGGCGCGGACCGGGCCGTAGCGCTCGACCGTGTTGTTGCGCACGAACTTGTCCAGCTCGGCCAGTTCCTTGTCGGTGAAGCCGGAATAGGCCTTGCCGACGGGCACAAGCTCGTCGCCCGCCGGGCCGCTCCGCCACGCGGCGAAGGTGAAGTCGGAGTAGAACGAGCTTCGCTTGCCGTGGCCGCGCTGGGCGTAGACGATCACGCAATCGGCGGTGAGCGGATCGCGCTTCCACTTGAACCATGGGCCCATGGGGCGCCCGCCCGTGTAGGGCGCGTCGAGGCGCTTGAGCATGAGCCCCTCCTGCCCGGCCTCGCGCGCGCCGTCGCGGAGTTTGGCGAGTGTCTCCCAGCTCTCGAACGGCACGTCTTCGGAGAGATCGGTGCGGGTGGGCCGGTGTTCCTCATGCCAGTCGCGCAGGGCGGCGCGGCGGTCGGTGAGCGGCAGGGCGCGGGTGTCGGCCTCGCCGTCGTGGAGCAGGTCGTAGAGGCGCAGATGCGCGGGGCTGTCGGCCATGGTCTTCGGGCCAACCCGCTTGCGCCCGAGGCGCTTCTGCAGATCGGCGAAGGGGGCGACCGCGCCGTCGCGGACCACCAGCAGTTCCCCGTCGACCGCGCCCTGCCAGTCCATGCTGGCGATCACGTCGGGGAACGAGGTGCCGATCTCGTCGCCGGTGCGGGTGTAGAGGCGGCGCTCGGCCCCGAAAGAGACCGCCTGGATGCGGATACCGTCCCATTTCCATTCGGCGGCGTATTCGGCGGGGTCGAGGCTCTCAAGCCGGTCTTCCACCGGGTTGGCGAGCATCATCGGGCGGAAGGCGAGGGCGAGGTCGACATCGGGTTCCGCGCCGCCTTCGAGCCAGCCGAAAAGTTCAGTGTAGGGCGGTTTGAGGCCGAACCAGAGCTCCTCGATCCGGTCGAGGTCGCGCCCGCTCCATACGGCGAGCGCGGTGCGGGCGAGCCGGGCCGAGACGCCGACCCGGAGGCCGCCGGTGGCGAGTTTGATCAGCGCGAGGCGCTGGGACGAGGTCATCCGGTCGCAGAACCGGGCGAGTATGGGCATAGCCCCGGTCGGGCCGGAGCCGCCGAGCGCTGTGACCACGTCGTCGAGCGGTGGCGGGTCGTCGCCCTCGCCGGGCCAGATCAGGGCGACGGTTTCGGCGAGGTCGCCGACATAGTCGTAGCTGAGGCGGAAGAGGGCGGGGTCGATGCGCTCCTCCACCAGGCCGCGGATGCGCGAGGCGGTGACGTTGGGAAGCTCCAGTTCCCCGGCCAGGACGGCAAGCGTCCAGCCGCGGTCCGGATCCGGTGTCTCGGCGAAATAGCGGGCCAGATGGGCGAGCTTCGCGTTGCGCCCCGGCGTGAAGACGAGCTGTTCGAGGAGGCGGGCGAAACGGTCCATGCCTCAATCCTAATCCGTTTGACGGGAATGGACAGGCCCGGCCCTGGGAGCGGGAGGGTTCAGTCCTCCTCCTCGCGGCCGAGGAGGGAGAGGGGGCGGGCGGTGATGCCGCGGGTTGCACACCAGTGGCAGAGAGCCTCCTCGGCGCCGTGGGTGACCCAGACCTCGGAGGCGCCGGTGGCGAGGATCGTCTCGGTCAGCTCGTCCCAGTCGGCGTGATCCGAGATGACGAGCGGCAGTTCGACGCCGCGCTGCTTGGCGCGTTGGCGCACGCGCATCCAGCCGGAGGCGGCGGCGATGACGGGGTCGGGCAGGCGGCGGGCCCAGCGGTCGGCGAGCGCACCGGGGGGTGCGATGACGATCTCCCCGGTCAGAGCTTTCGCGTCCGCTGCGGTGGCCTGGCGGAGCTCTCCCAGCCCGCGGTCGAAGGTCTCGTAGAGATCGCAGAGTTTGGTGAGTGCGCCGTGAAGCCAGATCGGGCGGTCATAGCCCGCTCTGCGCAGCTCCATGATCAGTCGCTGGGCCTTGCCGAGCGCGTAGGCGCCGACGGCGTGGCACCGCTCGGGGAAGGTCTCGCGGGAGCGGAGGAGGCGGGCGATCTCACCCTCGACCGGCGGGTGGCGGAAGACCGGCAGGCCGAAAGTCGCCTCGGTGACGAAGAGGTCGCACTCGATCGGCTCGAACGGGGCGCAGGAGGGGTCCGGCCGGGGTTTGTAATCGCCGGAGACGACCTCGCGCCGCCCGTCCTTTTCGATCACGATCTGGGCGGAGCCGAGGACATGGCCCGCCGGGCGAAGCGAGACGGTGACATCGCCGATGTCGATCTTCTCGCCATAGGGCAGGCCCTGGGTCTGGCCGAAGGCGTCCTCGCCATAGCGCACGGCGGCGATGGCAAGGGTCTCGGGCGTTGCCAGCGCATGGGCGTGACCGGCGCGGCAATGATCGGCATGCCCGTGGGTGATCACCGCGCGGTGCACCGGGCGCATCGGGTCGATGTGGAAATCGCCGGCGGCGCAGTAGAGCCCCTCGGGCGTCAGGCTGAGCAGTCTGTCCATGAGGCAGAGGTAGGCCGGTTCGCGCGAAGCGAAACCCGGCGGGTGGATGCGGGATGGCGCGGCGCGGATTTCCCTTTCGATCCCGCGCTGGCCGTGACATCGAGAGACGCGGAATGGAAGAGAAGGCTCTCCCGGTCCGGGACGTTTGATTGGAGGGCCGTGAGAGATTGGGGCGCAATGACTTCGGAAGCGGCAGATCTTCGCCGGGCGGTGCAGGCCGATCTCGATGGGATCATCGCGCTGAACGGTCAGGTCCAGAGGCTGCACGCCGATATGCTGCCTGACGAATTCCGTGCCGAGCCCGACCCTGCGCAGGTCGCCCAGTTTCTCCACGAGGCCGTAAGTGGGGATCGAGGCATCGTCTTGGTGGCGGAGACCCGGGCGGGGCTTATCGGCTACCTCTGGGCCGAAGAGCAGGCGGCGCGGGAGGGTCTGTTCCGCCGCCAGCAGCCGCGGCTGATGCTCCATCACCTCGTGGTCGACCGGGCGCATCGGCGCCGGGGCGTCGGCCGCCGCCTCTTGCGCGCGGCGTTCGAGGAGGCGGATGCGCGGGGGCTTGGCGCGGTGGTGCTGGAGACCTATTCCATGAACGAGACCGCGGCGCGGTTCTTCGCCGGTGCAGGGTTTGCCCCGCACCGCGTCATGATGATCCGCAGGGGCGATGAGGAGAGCGAGGACCGATGAGCATCTGGCATCACGAGCCGACAATCGAGGCGCTCGAACAGCTTCATAAGGGCACGATGGTCGAGACGCTGGGGATCGAGATCACCGAGATCGGGCCGGATTATCTGACCGGGCGCATGCCGGTCGACCACCGGACGATCCAGCCCTGGCGGATCCTGCATGGCGGGGCCTCGGTGACGCTGGCGGAGACGCTGGGGAGCGTGTCGGCCGCGCTCTGCACCGATCAGTCGAAGGTCAGGGTTGTGGGGCAGGAGATCAATGCCAACCACATCCGCGCCGTTCAGGAAGGCTGGGTGACTGGGACGGCGCGGCCGGTCCATCTGGGCCGGCGCAGCCAGGTCTGGGCCATCGAGATCGTCGACGAGCGCGGCAAGCTCGTCTGCATCTCGCGGCTTACGATCGCAGTGGTCGCGATCTGATCACTTGCAAAGGCGCAGGTGCCGGCGGCCGGCGGCGATGCAGGCGGCGCGGGCGTCGTCGAGCTCGAACAGCGCCTCGTGGATCGCACGCTCCAGCGCGTCGACCTGGGCCCTTGCCCCGGCGATCGGCATCTTCGGCGAGAGATTGGCGTTGGCGGTGGCGTTCTGCGCCCGGTCGAGCGCTTCCATCACGCGGCTCAGGGCCTCTTCAGTTTCGCTGTAGTCGGTATGGTAGTACATCGCAGCAGCCATTTGTCTGAGTGCGCCCGGGCCTATGGGGAGTTGCCGCTGAAATGCAACGGGTAGTCTAATTGGGGCCGGATCGCACGGTTTCCGATTTCCTCGCGCTATAGGAGAGTGCGATTCGGGCTGTTTCGCGGCGCAATATGTGCCGGATGGGTGCAGGAATCGGGCAATGCGGGCGTTTGGGCGATGGGCGGCCCGTTTATCGGGATTTTCCCATGATCGGTACAATCTGAGATTGATTTGAGCGGTCGGGTCTCAGAGGTCGGACCAGAGCCGGATCATGTTCGACTGGATCTTGCGCAACCGGTTCAGCGCCCGGTGGTCCGGGTGGCTGGCCGAGAGCTCTCCGATCGTGCGGCAGACATCGAAGAGGAGCGCGCGTTGCTGGGGGTCGCGGATCCGGCTCTGAAACCAGGTGACGAGCGCGAGCCGCTCGCCCCGCGTGACCTCCTGGACCTGATGGAAATGCAGGGTCGAGTAACAGACCGCGCCACCGGCGCCCTGCCTGCAGGTGACCTGGCCGAAATCGGTCTCGAGCATGAGCGCGCCGCCATCGTAGGTGCCGGGGTCCGAGAGGAAGATCGTCATCGACAGGTCGCTGCGGATCGCCTGCTTGCCGAAGAGGATCGGCGCGTCGAGATGGCGCTCGTACTTCATGCCGGGCTTGTAGCGCGAGAGAAGCGGCGCGCGGATGCGGGCGACCTGGGCGAAGTTCTGGAAGGGGAGCGAGCGCTGCATGGCCGCGCGCAGGATCAGGGTGAGGCGGGCCTGCTCCGCCTCGCTCGCCCTAAGCTGCTCATTGTCCTTGATCTCGCGCGGGGTTCCAGGCGCGGTGGCGAGCCCGTCGCCAAAATCTCCGCTGTCGGCCATGGCGCGAAGCTCTGCGACCTCGCTTTCGTTCAGGAAATCGGGAAGTTCAAGAAACATACGCGCCCCCTCGTCGTTCGTGGCGAGTGTATCGCATCGCCGGGCAATCTTCACGGGCGGAGATGGCACGGGGTGCACCAGCTTGATGGATTTTGTGGGGTGGAAAGCTGGCGGCCGTCGCTACCGGGCCTTTTCCCACTCCATCATCATCAGGAAGGGCATTCTGGCATAGGCCTGAATGCGCTCCGGCGGGCCGCTGGATGGCGCGGGCTCGTCGAAGAGGCGCAGCGACAGGCCTGACGCGAGGAAGGCCTGCATATAGGTCGAGAGCGGTCTGTGCCAGTTCTGCACGCGCAGCCCGTCCCATTCGAACCACTGCTTCTGTTCGACGAGGTAGCGCCCGAGGGGTCGAAGCTCCTCACCGGTTTCCCTGCAATAGCGCTCCCCAACCATGGAGCTGGAGGTAGAGAAGCTGGACAGGTTCGCGACGAGCAGTCGCCCGCCCGGCTTGAGGACCCGGGCCATCTCGGCCACCGCCTGATCCAGATGGTCTATGTCGATCAGGGAGAGGTAGGAGACGACCAGATCGAAGGCTTCGTCGCCGAAGGGCAGATCCTCGGCGAAGCCGAGATGGTAGTCCCCAGCGGGATCGCGCCTGCGCGCTTCCTGAACCATCGCCTCGACCGGGTCGATGCCGACGGTGGCGACGTTCAAATCCGCGAGCATCCGACAGAACCGCCCTTCTCCGCATCCGACATCGAGCGCGGTCTTCGGTTGCAGGGCCTCAACGCGGGCGATCATCGGCGCGTCGAGCACGTTTTGACGAGAAAAGTCGCCCTCATCGCCGACGCGCCTGATCCAGGCGGACGCAGAAGAGCTCCATCCATTTTCGTCCGGGTCGCGCACGGGTTCCACGATGGTCAATTCGCCACCCGACGCTTATAGGCAATCGCCTCGCGAAAAGCAGCCGGTCAGCGCGGCGCGGCCAGGTCGCGGATCCGTTGCGGCAGGCCGGCGAACATGCTGCGCATCATCTGGGTGACCTCTGCCGGGGCTTTGTCGGGCGTACCCGCATCGAACGGGGGCTGGGGGTCGTATTCGGCGAGAAGCTGGACCGACTGGGCATAGGGCAGGTCGCGCATCTCACGCACCAGGGTCAGGCCGAAATCGATCCCCGCCGTCACGCCCGCACCGGTGATGCGATTGCGGTCGCGGACCACGCGCTCATCGACCGGGATCGCGCCGAACGCCTCCATCAGGGGCCGGGTGAACCAATGCGAGGTCACGCGGTAGCCATCGACCAGGCCCGCCTGGCCGAGCAGCAGCGTGCCGGTGCAGACCGAGGTGACGTAGCGCGCCCGCGAGCCCCGGTCGGCCAGGAATTCGATGGTCTCGGTATCCTCCATCGCGTCGAGCGCGCCGGAGATCGCGCCCGGGACGCAGATCACGTCGAGATCCCGTGGGACCTCGTCGAAGGTGACGTCGGGGAGCAGCACGAGGCCCGTATCGGTCTTGAGCGGCTCGCGGGTCTTGGCGGCGACCCTGACCGTCGCGCCCCAGAGGCTCGCCATCATGTATTGCGGACCCACCAAGTCGAGCGCTGTCGTCCCCTGATAACCGAGGAAGACGATCTGTTCCGAGCCCTGCCATTCCGGCGGGAACGCGCTCATGTCGTGGGTGTCGGCCTCGGCGCTGCCGGTCTGCGTGCCGGTCGCCGCTTCGCCGCCCTCGCCGGTGGCGCGGGCGCGCCCGGCGATCAGGCCTGTGAGCGCTGCGAGGCTGAAATGTCGTCTGGTCAGCATGTTCGATCTCCTTGCCGTTGCAGACCGGGGCGGCGCGCCCCGGCCCGGTCTTGGCCTCCGGTCGGATCAGAAGGTGATCCGCACCGTGCCGCGGAAGTTCCGCCCGGTGAGCGGCGCCGTGTTCCCCTGGAAGAAGAAGTTGGGAACGAAGGCGTCATTGTCGGTCAGGTTCTCGATGCTGAATGCCGCCTCGACATTGCGGTACTGGTAGGACGCCTGCAGGTCGAAGACGGCATAGCCCTCGGTGAAGAAGGTGTTGCCGAGATCGCCGGCCTGCTCGCTCAGCACCGTCACGCCGAAGCCTGCGCCCAGCCCCTCGAGCGGCCCGTCGAGGAAGTCGTAGCGCAGCGCGACCCGGCCCGAATGCTCCGGCACCCGCTGGAGCTGGTTGCCTTCGGCTTCGATCAGGTCGATGCCGATGTCGATATTGTCGGTGATCTCGGCATCGGTATAGGCGTAGTTGGCGAGCATCTTGAACTCGTCGGTCGGCTGCCAGATCAGGTCGAGTTCGACCCCGCGGGAGCGTTGATCGGCCAGGTCGAAGACCCCGGCCTGGGCACCCGAGGTGACGAAGACCGCCGCATCCTCGCGCTGGAGATTGTAGAAGGCGAGGCTACCCGAGAGGCCGAGGGCGTCATGCTCGAAGCGCACGCCGACCTCGACCTGTTCGTTGCGCTCGATCGCGACCTCGGAGATGCCGCTGAAGAAGGCCGATGTGGCGATCACCCCCTGGGGTGTGCGGAACCCGCGGCCCCAGCCGACGAAGGGCGTGAGGCCCGGCAGGGCATCGACCGCGACCCCGATCCGCGGGCTCAGCACGATATCGTCGACAGGCGCGAGCCCCTCGGTCTCGACATTGGTGCCGGAGATGGAGAGGCCGCCCAAGACGTGGATCCGGTCGAAGAAGGTCGACTGGCTCTGGAAGATGCCGGTGACCGTGTCGAGGTTCAGGCCGAAAGGCGCGGGCGGGAAGAACGGGCTCATCGACTCGAACGGGGCCGCCTGGATCACGGCGAGATCGGTCGAGCTCGGTCCGAAATTGAAGAAGCTGATGCCGTCGCTGTCGGTCGACTGGTATTCGGCGCCGAGAAGCAGCGTGTGTTCCCAGAAATCGGTCGGCTCTACCTCATAAATCACTTCGCCGCCGACATCGAAGGTGTTCACCTGCAAAAGCTGGGTGTTGTCGGTGCGCACGATCTCGCCCGGCGCGCCCGCGCCGAAGAGGTTGATGCCCGAAAGCGTGGTGTTCTGCTCGCCATCCGCGTCCTGATAGCCGGCGCGGAAGCGGCCGAAGATCTGATCGGTGAACTGGTGTTCCGCGAGGAGGTCGAAGCTGAAGGATTCGAGCACCGTATCGGGCTGGTCGAAGGCCGCGACGGCGTCGGTGGCGGAGAAGCCGGGCGCCGGGGCGAGCGGGCCCAGGGTCGGCAGGCCGTTGTAGAAGTTGAATTCGGAGTTCTGGTAGCGCCCGCGCAGGGTCACCGCCGTGGTCCCGTTGTCGAACCTGAGTGTCGGGAAGACCGCGCCCGTGCGGTCATCCGCCTGGTCGACGAAATCGTTCGAGGTGCGGAAATCGCCGGTGACGCGGAACGAGAGCGTCTCGGTCAGGGGCTGGTTCACGTCGAAGGCGGCGTTGAAGAAGTCGAAGCTGCCCGCCGTGCCCTCGGCGAAGTAGAAGGGGGTCTTCTCAGGTGTCTTCTCGACCAGATTGATGATGCCGCTGATCGGTGCGCCATTGGCGGCGGTGAAGAGGGCGGAGGTCGGCCCCTTCAGCACCTCGACCCGTTCGATATTGATCGTGCTTTCCGGGTCGAAGCCCTGGTCGAGGAACGTGGTCCGCCCGTTCAGGTAAAGCTCGGTGAACTGGCCCCGGACCAGGAAGTTGCCGTCGACCTGCTGGGTCCGCTCCCGCGCCTGGATGCCCTGGACGCCGGAGACGTTGCGGGTGATCTCGCTGACCGTGTCGGCCTGCTGGTCCTCGATCACGTCGCGGGGGATGACCTGGATCGATTGCGGGATCTCGCGGATCGGTGTGCGGGTGCGGGTGCCGCTGTCGGCGCTGAGCGCGCGGTAGCCGTCGACCGGGCCGGCCGGGGTCTGCTCGATCGCCTTGCCCTCGACGATGATCTCATCGGTGACCATGGTATCGCTGGTCTGCGCCGTGGCGGGATTGTGTGTCACCGCCAACGTGGCTCCGGCCAGCGCGAGGGGCGCTGCCAGGGGTGCTTTGATCTTCATGATGTCCTCTCAACTGCGTGTTTCGTTGGGAAATCACGACAGGAGAGGCGGCCCCCTGACCGGTGGGCGGACCGCCGTGGCGGCGGGAGCGGGAAGACGGGAGCGGGTGACGAGAATCGGCGCTTGCGTTTGCAGCAAGGCCACCCCGCCGAGGCCGGGAGCCGAAGGCGCCACCGCGGTGGCGGTGAGCGGGCAGTCGATCTCCAGCACGATGTCGGGTGGAATGGGCTCGGCGCCCGAAGCGGATGCGTCCGTGACGATCACGGGCGGGCTGTCGGCGGTGAGATCGATGAGTACGTACTGGATCGTCCCGCCGGCGCAGATCGGGATCAGGAGCTGCCCGGTGGTGGCCGGGGCGCCTCTGGCTGAAATAGCAGCCGGACCGGCCGCTGCCTGCACCGCAAGCAGAACAGCGAGGAGCGCCGCCGTCAGGCGGTGGAGAAGCGATCCGGTTGAAGTCATCCCGCGGCAACCGTAGCAGCGATGGGGCACGCTGCAAGCGCAAACTCGGCCTGGGTGGCAGGGCCCTCTCCCCACGCCTCCCCTGCGAGATCGGCGCCTTTGGCAAAGGTCCGCGCCCCCCACCCACCCGGCGCGGGGAGAGGGTGTGCGCAGACCTGCGGCACGCGCCGGTTGATGGTCAGACGCGATCCGCGCCGCGCTGGGGCGGGTGGGGTGCGCTCCGGGACGCTGTCAGGGGCTGCCCTCTCAGGGGAGGCGCGGCGCGGTTCCGGCCTTGACCATAATCTCCCGCGGGATGTGGGCGAGGCACTCTGCCGGGCCGCTGTTGCGGATGCGCACGGGCTCGGTGATCTCGATTCCCCAGTCGGTCATCCAGAGGGCGGGCATGAGATGGATCGTCATGTCGAGCTGCAGGACCGTGTCATCCTCCGGCCGGATCGAGAAGGTCCGCTCACCCCAGTCGGGCGGATAACTGAGCCCGATCGGGTAGCCGAGGCGGCCTTCGCGGTTGATCCCGTGTTTCGCGAGCACGGCGTAGAAGGCGCGCGCCACATCGCCGGCCGTGTTACCGGCGCGGGCGGTGTCGACGCAGGCGGCGATCCCCTCGAGAGCGGCCTCTTCCGCGGCGCGCATCTCTGGCGGCGGCGTGCCGAGATAGAGCGTCCGGCAGCAGGGGGCGTGGTAGCGCCGGTAGCAGCCTGCGATCTCGAAGAACGTGCCAGCGCCGCTTTCGAAGGGGCTGTCATCCCATGTCAGGTGCGCAGCGGTGGCGTCTTTCCCCGTCGGCATCAGCGGCGCGATGGCCGGGTAGTCGCCGCCGAAGTGGCCGTGATCATCCTCGGCGCCGGTGATCGCGGTCTGATAGATCGCGGCGGCCACGTCGTTCTTGCGCACGCCGGGCTCCACCATCTCGCGGATCGTTGCGTGCATGCGCTCGACGATCCGCGCGGCTCGGCGCATGAAGCCGAGCTCGGCCGGAGATTTCACCGCGCGCTGCCAGTTGATCAGCGCGGTCTGGTCGGAGATCCTGGCCTCGGGGAGGGCGGCGGTCAGCACCTCGTGGGCCTTGGCGGAGTAGTAGTAGTTCTCCATCTCGACACCCATCGCGAGCCGGTTCCAGCCGCGCTCGGCGATCAGGGCGGCCAAATGATCCATCGGGTGGCGCTCGGTCGACATCACATAGTGGTCGGGGTAGGCGACGATGTCGTCCTCGGCCATGTAGCAGGTTCTGAGCCCGCCCATCGCGTCCATCTTGCGCGCCCAGAGCACCGGATCCCCGGTTGGGCCGACAATAACACCCTGGTGGACGTAGAAGCTCCAACCGTCATAGCCGGTGAGCCAGGCCATGTTCGAGGGGTCGCAGGTGAAGAGAAGCTCCACGCCCGCCTGATCCATGGCGCGGCGCACCTTGGCGAGCCGCTCGGCATATTCCGCCCGCGTGAACGGGGTTTCGATCCCGGCAGGCATCAGCGGAAGCTTTTCGCCAGCGCGTCGGCGGTTCGGGCCAGGAGCACGCTGTCGACCGCGACGGCGATGAAGTCGTAACCCATCTCGAAATACCGGTCGGCGACGGGCTTATCGATGGCCAGCGTGCCGATGGGCTTGCCGGCGGCGTGGCAGCGCTCGGCGGCTTCGGCGATGGCGGCCTGCACATCCGGATGCTGGAGGTCGCCGAGATGGCCCATGGAGGCCGCTAGATCTGCGGGACCGACGAAGAGCGCATCGATGCCGTCCACCGCCGCGATCTCCTCGATCCTGTCGACGGCCTCGCGGGTTTCGATCTGCACGACGACGGCGATCTCAGACGCGGCGTTCTGTTGGTAGCCGGGCACTCGGCCGTAATGGCTCGCGCGGCTGCCACCCGCGACGCCCCGGACGCCCCCGGGCGGGTAGCGGGTGGCGGCGACGGCGGCGCGGGCTTCCTGGGCGGTCTGCACGAAGGGAATGATCAGCGACTGGATGCCGATGTCGAGGATCCGCTTGATCAGCACCATGTCGTTCCAGGCCGGGCGGCAGAGGACCGGTGCAGGGCCCGCCGCCAAGGTCTGTGCCTGGGCCAGAACCTGGGGCAGGTCGTTGGGCGCGTGCTCCATGTCGATCAGCACCCAGTCGAACCCCGCATGGGCCAGGATCTCGGCCGCGACAGGGCTCGCCAGCGCGCTCCACATGCCGATCTGGCGCCGCCGCTCGGCCAGTGCCGCTTTGAACTGATTGATTGGATGATCCAAATCGTTTCCCCCCCTTGTCTTACCCGGTGTCTTGACCGGTCTGCGTCTTTGCGGGATGAGGGTGTCCTATCCCGAGGCGAATTCCTAGCGCCTCGTTTGGCACAAAGAACGCGCGGAGCGGTGGATGCGTCCCTGGCTGGCCTATCTCTTGTGTTTCATCGGGGTTTGCGGCCATGCTTCGAGCGAGTTCGTCGCCCGGCTCGCCGATACGCCAGGGCCGGAGTTCACCGTCTGGCGCTTTCTGATCGGGGGATCGTGCCTTGTGGTCCTGAGCCAGCTCTGGCCCGGGGCCAGCAATCTCTGGCAGCCGTTGAAGGAGAACGGTGTCCGGATCGTGGCGCTTTCCTGCCTCGGGATGACGCTCGGCCAGCTCTTCTTTCACTGGGGTCTCGATTTCACATCCGTCGTGCAGGTCGCGACGATGGTCACCACCATGCCGATTTTCGTCGTCTTCGTGGACCGGCTGGTCAACGGGACGCCCGTGACGAGACCGAAGCTGGTGAGCGGGCTTGGCGCGTTCCTCGGGGTGGCGTTCCTGCTGTCGAACAGTGTCGATGGCGCGGCGTTCGAGCTGGGCAATCTCGACGATCTGATCGGCACGCTGATGGCGATGCTCTGCGGTCTGCTCGGGGCGATCTATCTGGTGCTCGCCAAGCCGCTGGTGCTGGAATACGGGCCGGTCAGGATGACGACCTACAGCTTCGCGATCGGCTTCTTCTTTCTCTATGTGGTCGTCGGCGTGTTCTGGGGGGTTTGGGTCAACCCGCTCTCGCTCGCCGATAAGGAGCCGCACCAGATCGCCGGGATCATCACCATCGGGGTCTGGAACACCTGCATCGGTTTCGCGGTCTGGCTGGCGGGGCTGGCCGCGGCGCCGGACAGCCAGCGCGCGAACTACATCTTCTTCTTCAAACCGGTGATTGCGGCCTTCCTCGCGGTTGCGATCCTGGGCGATACGCTGAGCCTGTTGCAGATCCTCGCAATCCTCGCGATCTGCTTCTGCGTCGGGCTCGAGTATGTCTGGACCACGCGCAACGCCCGGGCGGCGGCCTGAGCGGCGAATTTCCCCATGTTTCGCCTGCTTTGCACAAAAGTCTGGCTATAAAACGGGCAGGTTGCGCGAGTTTCGGAGATTCCGGGCCAAATCCGTTGACAGACAAAACTTTCCCGTTGGTAATGCGTTGCATGACTCGATGGCGTGCACGCGCCAGTGTGATGTCATCGATAAAATAGAATGAGTCCTGGGAGGGAACCCTATGAAATTCAAGTTTCTTGCGAAGCTCGGCATGGTTGCCGCCAGCGCTGCGCTGATGCTTGGCACCTCGGCCGGCGAGGCCGACGCCAAGAAGGTGCGCTGGAAGATGCACGCGGCCTTCGGCCAGAACGTGGCCGTGATCGGACCCCCGCCGCACCGCATCGCTGAGTCGGTCAAGCGCATGTCGGACGGCGATTTTGACATCAAGGTGTTCGAGCCGGGCGCGCTCTCGGGCGGCTATGCCTATTACGACCCGATCAGCCAGGGCGCCTTCGAAGCGGCTTTTGGCACCCCTGGGGCCAACCAGGGCAAGAACTCGGCTTATGCGTTCCTGTCCACCTGGCCGTTCGGCCCGGCCGCTCCGGAATTCGTCGCCTGGTTCAAGTATGGCGGCGGCAAGGAGATCGCCGAGGAGCTTTATGCCCGCGACAACATCAAGTACCTGCTGTGCGGCATGATCCCGCCCGAGACCTCGGGTTGGTTCCGCGAGGAGATCACCTCGCTGGACCAGTTGAAGGGTCTGAAGATGCGCTTCTTCGGCGTCGGTGCGAAGGTGATGCAGAAGTTCGGCGTGGCGACCCAGCAGCTTGCGGGCGGCGACATCTATCCGGCGCTTGAGCTTGGTACGATCGACGCGACCGAGTTCTCGATGCCCGCCATCGACCGCTCCTACGGCTTCTACCAGATCGCGAAGTTCAACTACTTCCCGGGCTGGCACCAGCAGTCGACCTCCAACGAGCTCCTGATCAACATGGACAAGTGGAACGAGCTGCCGGACAACTACCAGGCCATGCTGGAAGCCGCCTGTGACGCCTCGATCTCGGAGATGATCGCCGATGGTGAGGCCTCGCAGTTCGAAGCCATGATCGCCAACGAGAAGGACGGCGTTCAGAACAAAGTGTGGCCGGATGCGATCCTCGATCAGCTCCGCGGCGCCTGGGAAGAAGTGCTGGCCGAAGAGCTGGCGGCGAACCCCGATGTCGTGAAGATCTGGGACAGCTACACGAAGTTCCACGAGGGCTACCAGGTCTGGGGTGAGCGCGGCTACCTGAAGTAAGCCGTGTGCGCGGGCGGCTTGCGGGCCGCCCAACCCGATCACGCGACGGGCCGGCGCGAGCAGATGCTTTGCGCCGGCCCGGACGCAAGGGTTTGAGCGACCTGTCTCAGGGCTTCAATCAGGACGGATCATGGATTTTCTCCTACGCACCGCCGGAGCGTTCGATAAGCTGTCGCGCGGTATCGGCAAGTTCGCAAGCTGGCTTATCCTGCCGCTGATCATCTTCATCGTCTTCGACGTGGTGACGCGCAAGATCGATTGGATCAAAGAGTACTCCGCCGAGATCACCATCGAGTTCGGGTATTCCGTCTCGTTCATCCTGCAGGATCTGCAATGGCACCTGCATGGTGCGCTGCTGCTTCTGACCTTTGGCTTCGGCTATCTGCTGAATGCGCATGTGCGGGTGGATATCTTCCGCGAGATGGCCTCGCGCCGGCGGCAGGCCTGGATCGAGACGCTGGGCCTTCTGATATTCGCGATCCCGTTCCTGCTGGTGATGATCAAGTTTTCCTGGGACATGACGTATGCATCCTGGACCCAGGGTGAGGGGTCCGAAAGCCAGGTGGGTCTTGGCTGGCGCTGGATCATCAAGAGTTTCCTGATCTGGGGCTTTTCGATCGCGCTGCTCGCGGCGCTGGCGACCTTGTTCCGGTCGCTCACGTATCTCTACGGCAGCGCGTCTCAGGCGGCCCAGGCGGAAGAGTCGCTCCAGTATTTCACGGATGTCGAGGTTCTGCCGAAGGTGGAGCTTGATGAGAATGGGGAGCCGGTTCCGTCAGAGGACGACCCGGCGGAGGGGAAGTAGAGCATGGCCGAGTTCTGGGAGTGGCTGATCGATGATCACCTGTATGAGTACATCGGCGCCTATATGTTCCTCGCGCTTGCGCTGGGGCTCTTCACCGGCCTTCCGGTCGCCTTTGCACTTGGCGGTGTGTCGCTGATCTTCGGGCTGATCGCCGTCTATCTAGACGTTGTTGATTTCCAGGTCTTCTTCGCGGTGATCAACCGGATCTGGGGCGGGGACGGGCAGTCGGGCGCCGTGCAGAACCCGATCCTGGTCGCGATCCCCTGTTTCGTTTTCATGGGAACGATGCTGGAGAAGTCGCGGGTGGCCGCCGACCTTCTGCATATCCTGCAGATCATGCTGCGCCGGGTGCCGGGTGGCCTGGCCCTGTCGGTCACCGTGATGGGCACCATCATGGCCGCGACCACCGGCATCATCGGTGCCTCGGTCGTCATGATGACGCTGCTCGCGCTGCCGACGATGCTGAAGCGCGGCTACAGTCCGTCGCTGGCGACGGGGACCATCGCCGCCTCGGCGACGCTGGGGATCCTGATCCCGCCCTCGATCATGCTGGTTCTGATGGCGAACCTTCTGGTCGTCTCGGTGGGGAACCTGTTCATCGGTGCGATCCTGCCGGGGCTCGTTCTCTCAGGGCTGTACTTCTTCTACATTCTGACGGTCGCTTCGCTGAACCCATCGGTCGCGCCGCCGATGGATCAGGATGAGATCGACCTGAAACCGAGCAACAAGAAGAACATCTATATCTATCTTGGGCTCTCGGCGCTGGCGATCCTGCTCGCCTATGAGGGCGAAGTGCTGGGGCTGAGCGACGACATCAACTGGCCGCTGATCGGGTTCCTGTCGGTCTTTGCGATCTCGATGTTCTTCGGCAAGATGGAAGGAGAGTCGCTCTTTGGCGGGATCCTGAAAGGCTTCGTGCCGCCGGTCTTCCTGATCGTGCTGGTGCTCGGCTCGATCTTCGCGGGCTGGGCGACTCCGACCGAGGCTGCGGGTGTCGGCGCCTTCGGCTCGCTGATCCTGGCCTGGGTGAACGGCACGCTGACCTATCAGGTCGTGCGTGAAGTCTGCCACCGGACGGGTCTCACGACCGCGATGATCTTCTTCATCTTCGTCGGTGCGACCGCGTTCTCGACCCTGTTCCGGAATGTCTATGGCGAGGATCTGATCATCGAGTTCATCGAGTGGCTTCAGCTTGGCCCCTGGCCGCTGTTGCTGCTTTTGATGTTCGCGGTGTTCCTGCTCGGCTTCTTCTTCGACTTCCTCGAGATCACGCTGATCATCCTGCCGGTCTTCGCGCCGGTGATCCGCGCGATGGCGCCGGAGTTCGCGCCGCATCTGGGGCTGGAGCCGGGGACGAACCAGGCGGCGATCCAATATGTGCAGGACCAGGTGATATACTGGTTCGCGATATTGGTGGCGGTGAACCTGCAGACATCGTTCCTGACGCCGCCCTTTGGCTTCGCGCTCTTCTACATGAAGGGGGTCGCGCCAAGCTCGGTTAGGATGCAGGAGATCTATCGGGGCATCATCCCGTTCGTCACCCTGCAGGTGATCGGGATCCTGATCGTGCTGTGGTTCCCGCAACTGGCGCTCTGGCTGCCGGGGCTGGTGTTTGGCTAGCTAGGCACTGCTGCCGAAGACGTGGACGGCCGCGCCGGTTTCGGGGCGGCCGTTTCCGTGTCTGAGCCTCCGATTCCCTGAAGTTCCATGCGCCGGGCCGGTCGAGTCCGGAGATGTTCTTAATACGTTCTAATATTTCAACCAAATGGATCGAAAAAGTTGCATGTAGTTCCATCTAATTCATCATTTTTCCTTGAAATACTCTCCAACTCCCGGTACGAAAGTCCCACGGCACCTGCCGGAGTAAAAAACATAAAGCAGGTTCATACAGGCAATCCGGCAGGTGCCCGATAAGACGAAGTGGCAGCACAACAATAAAAAGCAGGCGGAAGCTGACGACGAGCATCAAGATCAGCGACGTTTTCGAGGGACAGGGCGGACTGGCACACCAACCGGTCCGCCTTTTCTTCAATCAGGGGGCTTTCTGGCGAAGACATGATTGACGATGCTCAGACCCAGGAGACCGTGCCGAGCTTCTTCATCGGCCAGTTCGAGCACCGGCTCGACGAGAAAGGCCGCTGCTCCCTGCCGAGCGATTTTCGTGACATTCTGAAAGAGCAGGGCTCGGAGGGCAGCTTTGTGCTGGTCCCGCCCTTTGGCGGGCGGTCCTGCCACCTCGCCGTCTCACGCACAGGTCTGGCGCGCATCATCAAGGCGCTGCCTGAGCGGGAGTTCGCGAGCCCCGGTGAACTGGAGGCGACGCGGCGCCATTTCACCACGCGGGCGAAGCTCGTGACCTACGAACAGAACGGTCGCTTCATCCTGGGCCTAGCCCAGCGGGAGGCTTTTGGCCTGCCCAAGGGGGGCGATCTGATCTTTGCCGGCTACGGCACCACGTTCGAGATCTGGTCGAAGCCGGATTTCGCGCGCGAGACGCCGGGCCCGGAGGTGGAGCCGGCGCCGATAGATCCGTGGGAGCTATGAATGTCAGCGGCTCCCCATGTTCCAGTCCTTTTGCCCGAGGTGGTCGCAGCGCTGGAGCCCGTCAAAGGCGGGGTCTTCGTTGACGGAACGTTTGGGGCTGGCGGTTACACAAAGGCCCTGCTGGCGGCGGGTGCCGCCCGGGTTATCGGAATCGACCGGGATCCGACTGCGATAAAGGAGGGGCGCAGTCGGGTGTCCGACCCAAGGCTCTCGCTTGTGGAGGGCCGGTTCTCTGATCTCGATGCGCTTGCGATCGGAGAAGGGTCGGCCCCGGTCGATGGAGTTGTCCTCGATATCGGCGTCTCATCCATGCAGCTCGATCGGGCGGAGCGAGGCTTCTCGTTCATGCGCGACGGGCCGCTCGATATGCGGATGGAGGGCGCGGGGCCGACGGCCGCGGATCTTGTCAACGATTGGGATGAGGAGGACATCGCCGATGTCCTCTATCAGTATGGCGAGGAACGCGCCTCGCGCCGGATCGCGCGGTCGATCTGCGCGGCGCGGCGCGAGGCGCCGATCGCGCGCACCGGCCAGTTGGCCGAGATCGTCGCCAAGGTTCTGCCGCCCGCGCGCAAGGGGCAGATGCATCCGGCGACGCGCAGTTTCCAGGCGCTCAGGATCGCGGTCAATGACGAGCTGGGCCAGTTGGTCCGGGCTCTGGCCGCGGCGGAGCGCTTGCTGCGCGCCGGGGGCCGGCTGGCGGTCGTCACGTTTCACTCGCTCGAAGACCGGATCGTGAAGCGGTACTTTCAATTGGCGAGCGGGCGTGGCGGCCAGGGCTCGCGCCACCAGCCCGAGCAGCAGGGGCCGGAGCCGCGGTTTGAGCGCCCGGCGAAGGCCGTGGTCGCGACCGAGGCCGAGATTGCCATCAACCCGCGCGCCCGCTCCGCCCGGCTCAGATCAGCAGTGCGCACGGCGGCGGCGGCCTTTGAGCCTGATCCGCGCGCGCTCGGCATGCCCCGGATCGCGGGGGGTGCCTTGGGTGCGGGGGCAGGAACATGAAGTATTTCACCCTGCTGATCAGTGTCTCCGCCCTCTTCGTCGTCGTGGTCTGGGCCTACAACGTGAATTACGAGACGCGGCAGACGTTCGATCGCCTGTCGACCCTGCGCGCCGAGATCGCGGCGGAGGGCGAGGCGCTTCAGGTGCTCCGGGTCGAATGGGCCTGGCTGAACAGCCCTGCGCGGTTGAGGGAGCTGGTTCGCGCCTATGAGGGAGAGCTGCATCTCACTCATCTGCGGGCCGATCATTTCAGCTATGCCGGGTCGGTTCCGTTTCCGCCGCTGGAGCTGAACCCCGAGGAGCTTTGGCCCATACCGGAGGCGCATCAGAACCGGCCGGAGATCCCCTTGCTGCCGTTCCCGGTGCCCCGGCCCAATTCCGGTGGTTCGTTGCAGATTCAGTGGAGTGAACAGTGACCGATCTCGTCCGCGGCGCGGTGATGAAATCGAAGGCCGGGCAGCGCCAGCGCGCCCAGTGGCGGGTCGTGCTGGTCATGCTGGCCTTTGCCGTTGCCTACGTCGCCGCCGGTGCGCGGATGGGCATGCTGGCCCTGGCCGAGCCGGAGGAGCCGCAGCTTGTGCGCGGCGGGCAGTTGCCCGACCCGGTGCGCGGCGAGATCCTGGATCGCAGGGGTAATCTGCTCGCGGGTAATCTGCCGGGCTGGTCGCTCTACGCCGATCCGCGGTTCATTATTGAGCCGCGGGAGACGGCGGCGAAACTGGCCGCGATCCTGCCCGATGTGCCGCGGGAGCGGATCGAGAAACTGCTGACCCGCGAAAGCAGCTTCGTCTGGATCAAGCGGCCGATCACGCCGCGCCAGCGCCAGGCGGTGCTGGAACTTGGGAACCCGGGCCTAGCCTTTGCCGCGCGGGAAGTGCGGGTCTATCCCTCCGGCCGTCTCGCGGCCCATGTGCTGGGCGGCGTGCGCACGGCCCATGAGGGCGTGACCTTTGCCGAGCTTGTAGGCAGTGCCGGGGTTGAGCACCACCAGAATGACCGGCTCTCCGATCCGTCCTCTCTGGCGGAGCCGCTCGCGCTCTCGATCGACAGCGCGGTTCAGGCGACGGTCGAGGACGTGCTGGGCACCGCCGTCGGCTATTTCGGCGCCAAGGGCGGGGCCGCGATCCTGATGAAAGTGCAGACCGGCGAGATCGTGGCCCTGGCCTCGCTGCCGGATTTCAACCCGAACCAGCCGCGCAGGCCGTATAATGGCGAGCCGGCCTATCACCCGCGCTTCAGCCGGGCGGTGCAGGGGGTGTATGAGCTAGGCTCCACCTTCAAGCCGATCACGGCGGCCCTTGCGATCGAGGCCGGGATTGTCGAGCCTGAGACGATGATCGATACGAAGACGCCGGTCACCTATGGCAGGCACCGGTTCGTGGATCACGGACGGGTGCGGCCGATGCAGTCGGTGACTGAGGTTGTGATGCGCTCCTCCAACATCGGCACCATCCGGATGGCGCAGGGTCTGGGAACCCAGAGGTTCCGCGAGGGGCTGAAGCGGTTCGGCTTCTTCGTGCCTACCGGCGTGGAGCTGGCAGAGGCGCGCACGGCGCGGCCCCGCTACCCCCGCGACTGGACGGACCTCACCACGATCACGGCGAGCTTTGGCCACGGGATCTCGATCTCTCCCCTGCATCTGGCGAGCGCCTATGCGACGCTGGCCAATCGCGGGCGGCTGACGCGGCCCTCGCTGATCAAGGGCGGGACCGCGCCGGGGGAGCAGGTGATCTCTCCCCGGACGTCTGCCCAGATGATGCGGGTTCTGCGCGAGGTTGTGGCGCGTGGCACGGCGCGCCGGGCGGATGTGCCGGGCTATGAGCTTGGCGGCAAGACCGGAACGGCGGAGAAGACGCGGCCCGAGGGCGGCTACTATGACGACCGGGTGCTTTCGACCTTTGCCGGGGTGTTCCCGACCTCGCGCCCGGAATACGTGATCCTCGTCTCGCTCGACGAGCCGACCGACCCTGACAGCGGCAAGCGGGAGGCGAGCCGGACGGCGGTGCCGACGACCGGCGAGATGCTGCGCCGGATTGCCCCGCTTCTGGGCCTGAGGCCGCAGGATGCGCCGGAACAGCCGGGCTACACGGTGCCCGTGGGCCTGCCCGCCGACCTCGACGGGTGAGGCTGTGACGGTGGCCGGCGCTCATACATTCGAGAGCCTGGGTCTGATGCAGTTCCCGCATGAGGGGCCGACGCCTGACCCGGATACGGTGATTGGAAAACTGGCGGTCGACAGCCGGGAGGTGAAGAAGGGTGATCTCTTCGTCGCCATTCCGGGGACCGAGCTCGATGGCGCCGAGTTTGCTCAGTACGCGGTGCGTCAGGGTGCGAGCGCGGTCGTTGCGACCGCCGATGGGGTCGAGACCGCCCGACGGGATATCGGCGCGCTGCCCGTTCCATTCTTTGTCGCAGCCAATCCGCGGGCCGAGCTGTCCCGTCTGGCCGCGCTTTACTATGGGGAACAGCCAGAGGTGATCGTGGCGATCACGGGCACGAACGGGAAAACCTCGACCGCGCATTTCCTGCGCCAGATCTGGGCCCATGCCGGGCACAAGGCGGCGGCTTTCGGGACGACGGGTGTCGAAGGCGAGGGGTTCGACGAGCCGCTGCGCCATACCACGCCGGAGCCGATCACGCTGCACGCCTTGCTCGCGCGACTGGCGCAGAAGGGCTGCACCCATGCGGCGATGGAGGCGTCCTCGCATGGGCTCTCGCAGCATCGCCTCGACGGGGTTCGGCTGAAAGCGGCGGGGTTCACCAACATCTCCCGCGACCACATGGAATATCATGCGACGCACGAGGATTATCTCGCCGCCAAGCTCAGACTGTTCGACACGGTGCTGCCGGCGGACGGGACCATGGTGATCAATGCGATGGATGCCGAGCTGCCGCGGTTCCATTCGGTCAGGGATAGCCGGGGCGTTAAGATGATCACGGTCGGTACGGAGGAGGGGGTGGATCTGCGCCTCTCCGACCAGCGGTTTCGTGGCGATGGTCAGGATGTGAAGTTCCACTGGAAGGGACGGGCCCATGATGTGCCGCTCGACCTGATCGGGGATTTCCAGGCGGAGAATGTCGCGATCTCCGCTGGGCTGGCGCTCGCGACCGGGGGTGACGAGGCGCAGGTGTTCTCAGCGCTCGCTCATCTGACCGGCGTCAAGGGGCGGATGGAGCTGGCGGCCCGGCGGGAGAACGGCGCCGCGGTCTATGTCGATTACGCGCACACGCCGGATGCGCTCAGAACTGCCATCTCGGCCTTGCGTCCGCATTGCGCCGGGCGCCTGATCGTGGTCTTTGGCGCCGGGGGCGACCGTGACCCGGGCAAACGCCCGATGATGGGAGAAGCCGTGGCCGAGGGCGCCGATCACGCGATCATCACCGATGACAACCCGCGGAGCGAGGATCCGGCGGCGATCCGTGCCGCCGTAAAGGCCGCCTGTCCGGAGGGCGAGGAGATCGGCGACCGGGCGGAGGCGATCCTGGTCGGTGTCGATGCCCTGCGCGCGCCGGGTGACTGCCTGCTGATCGCGGGCAAGGGGCACGAACAGGGCCAGATCGTGGGCGCGGATATCCTGCCCTTTGACGACGGCGAACAGGCCCGCGCCGCGGTCGCGGTGCTCGACCGGTCGGAGGAGAGATGACCGCGCTTTGGACAGCGGAGGAGCTTGTTGCCGCGACCGGCGGCGAGAAGGCGGGCGCTTGGGACGAGATCACCGGCATCTCGATCGACACCCGCAGCCTGGCTGCGGGTGAGCTGTTCGTCGCCCTCGCCGGTGAGAACCGCGACGGCCATGCCTTTGTCGCGGATGCGCTTGCGAAAGGGGCAGGGGCCGCTCTGGTCTCGCAAAGGCCCGACGGTGTGGCCGAGGATGCGCCTCTGCTGATCGTCGGCGATACGCTGAAGGGGCTCGAGGACATCGGCCGCGCCGGGCGCGTGCGGACGGGGGCAAAAGTGATCGCGGTCACAGGCTCGGTCGGCAAGACCTCGACCAAGGAGATGCTGCGCCTGATGCTCGCCGATCAGGGGCGCACCCACGCGGCGGAGAAGAGCTTCAACAACCATTGGGGTGTGCCGCTGACGCTGGCGCGGATGCCGCAGGACACGGACTTCGCCGTGATCGAGATCGGCATGAACCATCCCGGTGAGATAACCCCGTTGAGCCGGATGGCCCGGCCGGATGTCGCGATGATCACGACGGTGGAGGCGGTGCATCTGGCGCATTTCAACGCGGTCGAGGAGATCGCCGATGCGAAGGCTGAGATCTTTGCGGGCTTGGAGGCGTCCGGGACGGCGCTCCTCAACTGCGATAACCCGCACTTCGACCAGCTGGCGAAGCAATGCGATGCCCGGATCATCAGCTTTGGTGCGGAGGGCGATCTGAAACTGCGCCAGGCGGAGATCCGTGGCGATACCACGGTGATCCAGGCTGATTTCCGCGACCAGCCGGTGACCTTCAAGATCGGCGCGGTCGGGCGACATTTTGCGCTGAACGCGGTCGCGGCTTTGGGTGCGGTTGATGCGGCCGGGGGAGATCTCGCACGCGCCGCGCTCTCGCTTGCCAGATGGGCGCCGCCGGACGGGCGCGGCAGGCGCGAGACGATCCTGCTCGGGCCCGGCGGCCTGGACGGTGAGATCACGCTGCTGGATGAGAGCTACAACGCCAACCCGGCCTCGATGCGCGCGGCACTGGCGGTTCTGGGCGCGCTCGAAGTGACCCATGACATCGGGCGGATCGCGCGCGGGCGGCGGATCGCCTTACTGGGCGACATGCTGGAGCTGGGGCCGGGTGAGCGCGATTTCCATGCCGGTTTGGCGGAGGCGGATGAACTCGCCCAAGTCGATCTGGTGCATTGCTGTGGCCCGCTGATGCGTGCGCTCCATGAGGCACTGCCGAAGACGAAGAGGGGTGTCTGGGCCGAAGACAGCGCCGGATTGGCGGAACAGGCGCGCCGGCGCCTTGACGCGGGCGACGTTTGCATGGTGAAGGGCTCGCTCGGATCGAATATGGCGCGCGTGGTCGAGACAATTCGCGCGCTGGGCGCCCCGGGAAGGGCGGAGGAGGGTTAATGCTTTACGAGTTGTCCCAGTTCAGCGATGGCGGCGATATCTTCAATCTCTTCCGCTACATCACGTTCCGGGCGGGCGGGGCGTTCCTGACCGCGATGATCTTCGCTTTCCTCCTCGGCCCCACGATCATCGGCTGGCTGCGCCGGGTGCAGAAGAAGGGCCAGCCGATCCGCGACGACGGGCCGGAGCGCCATATCGTCGAGAAGGCGGGCACGCCGACCATGGGCGGGGTGATGATCCTGGGCGGGCTGGTGATCTCGGCGCTGCTCTGGGCCAGGCTCGACAACGGGTTCGTCTGGATCGTGCTGATGGTAACGCTGGGCTTCGGCCTCATCGGGTTCGTCGACGACTACATGAAGGTGTCGAAATTCTCGACCAAGGGTGTGCCGGGCAAGGTCCGGCTGGCGATCGGGCTCGGGATCAGTGCCGCCGCCGGGATCTGGGCCACCCTCATCCAGCCCGAAGCGCTGCAAAACCAGGTCGCGCTGCCGGTCTTCAAGGATGCGCTGATCAACGCGGGATACTTCTATGTGCCCTTCGCGATGCTGGTGATCGCGGGATCGGCCAATGCGGTGAACCTGACCGACGGGCTGGACGGGCTGGCGATCATGCCGGTGATGATCGCGGCAGGCTCGTTCGCCGTGATCTGCTACGTGGTCGGGCGGACGGATTTCACCGAGTATCTGGGGGTTCATTATATCCCCGGCACCGGCGAGATCGCGATCATCTGCTCGGCGATCATCGGCGCGGGGCTCGGGTTTCTCTGGTACAATGCACCGCCCGCGATGGTGTTCATGGGCGATACCGGCTCGCTGGCCCTGGGCGGCGCGCTCGGGGCCATGGCGGTGGCTGCCAAGCACGAGATCGTGCTGGCGATCATTGGCGGGCTCTTCGTGGTCGAGGCCGTCAGCGTCATGATCCAGGTCGGCTACTTCAAGATGACCGGCAAGCGGGTCTTCCTGATGGCCCCGATCCACCACCATTTCGAACAGAAAGGCTGGGCCGAGCCCACAATCGTGATCCGCTTCTGGATCATCGCGGTCATCCTCGCGATGATCGGCCTGGCGACGCTGAAGCTGAGATGAGGACGCGAGCTCACTTCATCAGCGGTAGGGCGCGCCCGAGCCTGGGAGGGCGTTGGCCTGACTATGATCCGGTTCCGCAAGTAAAAGCCCCGGTAACGCTCGTGCTTCTCGCGGCATCGCCATCCGCCCTCCCGGGGGGAGGGTCGGGCGCGCCCGGCGACGCCGGGCGGAGCCTTTGGTCAGCAGAGGGCGGGTAATGAACAACCTCGCTTTCCATGCCCTGCGTTCCTTGCGTGGATCCAGTTTTTGCACACCCGCCAATCCTGACCCGGCCCAGCCGGGTCGCGCCCGACCCACCCCCCCGGGGGGCGCCAGGCTATGCCACCAGAGGCTCTGGCGGCCAGGATGCTTAGGAGGGCAGCGGCTGGGGA
>JBCDDC010000025.1:0-63618 GCA_039180675.1 Pseudomonadota bacterium
GATGTCGAAGCGCGCCGTCAGATTGCGATTGTCGAGGGCGGTGGCACCGTCGATCAGGAGACCCGTCTTTACGATCCCGACAAGAACGAAACGCGATCCATGCGCTCGAAGGAAGAGGCGCATGACTACCGCTATTTCCCCGATCCGGACCTGCTGCCGCTCGAGTTCGAGCAGAGCCTTGTGGAAGAGATCGCGGCCAGCCTACCGGAACTGCCTGACGCGAAAAAAGCACGCTTTGTCAATGACTACGGCATCACCGAGTACGACGCGAGCGTGCTGATCGCCGAGCGGACCTCGGCCGATTTCTTCGAGACGGTGGCAAACGGCCGCGACGGGAAACAGGCCGCGAATTGGGTGATCAACGAGCTGTTCGGGCGGCTAAACAAGGAAGGCGTGGAGATCGACGCCTCCCCCATCTCGGCCCAGCAGTTGGGGGGGATCATCGACCTGATCGGCAAGGGCGATATCTCGGGCAAGATCGGCAAAGAACTGTTCGACCTGCTCTACGGCGAGGAGCAGGGCAAAGACCCAGCCGAGGTCGTCGAACGCCGGGGCATGAAGCAGGTCACCGATACCGGCGCGATCGAGGCGATCGTCGATCAGGTCATCGCCGACAACCCCGATAAGGCCGAGCAGGCAAAGGCCAAACCGACCCTGGCCGGCTGGTTTGTCGGGCAGGTCATGAAAGCGTCACAAGGCAAGGCCAACCCGCAGGCCGTTCAGGCGCTGGTGAAGACCAAACTGGGCGTCGAATGACGCGACAACCCGCGATTTCGCGCGACTTTTGTCGCGCGGATCATTGGTTAACAGATCCCCGACAAAACCCGATCTCAGATCGCGGCCAAATGACATTTCGCGACAAACTCTGATCTCCGCCGCCGCGGGGTCTGAACGAGGCGGCCATGGCCCGCGGCCCGGAGCGGCACGATAAGGTTGTGAGGGACACACCGGGCGGCATTGCACCGCCCGGCGGCACTCCAATGCGTCAGCCCGGCTGTTTGGTCTTGCGCAGATACGGCAGGACGGTTTCGAACTCGCCGAATTTCTCCGCCGCTTCCTCGTTCGAGACGGCGGGCGTGATGATCACGTCCTCGCCCTGCGTCCAGTTCGCAGGCGTTGCCACCTTGTGGTTGGCGGTGAGCTGGATCGAGTCGATCGCGCGCAGGATCTCGTCGAAATTCCGGCCCGTGGTCATCGGATAGGTCAACGAGAGCTTCACCTTCTTGTCCGGCCCGATCACGAAGACCGAGCGGACGGTCGCGTTGTCGGCGGGCGTGCGGCCATCGACCTGGGTCTCGGAGGCGGGCAGCATGTCGTAGAGCTTGGCGACCTGCATCTCCGGATCGCCGATCATCGGGTAATCCACGCTCTGCCCCGTTGCCGTGGTGATGTCGTCCTTCCAGCGGTGGTGATCCGCGACCGGGTCGACCGAGATGCCGATGATCTTGGCGTTGCGCTTGGCGAAGTCTTCCTTCATGCCCGCCATGGTGCCAAGCTCGGTGGTGCAGACCGGCGTGAAATCCTTCGGGTGGCTGAACAGCACGGCGTAGCCATCGCCGATCCAGTCGTGGAACGAGATCTCTCCCTCGGTCGTGTCGGCTGTGAAATCTGGCGCCGTGTCGTTGATGCGCAGGCTCATTTGTCTTCTCCTTGGTAGTGGATCGGGGGGAGTTTGAACCTGGCTATGCGATTCGGCCAGTAGCGGAGAGCGAAGAATGCAAGAGGAAGTTGAACTCGGCGCGGGCGATCTCGGGCTCGAGGCTCTGGAGGCGATCGCAGGGGGTGCGAAGGTGGCCGTGTCCGAGGCGGGGCTTGCCCGGATGGCGGAGGGGCGCCGGGTTCTGACGCAGGCGATCAAGGCGGACACGCCGATCTATGGGGTGACGACCGGGCTCGGCCCCCGGGTGGTCGACCGGCTGGACGAGGCAGTTCGGGCGGATTTCCCCGCCGACACGGTGCGCGGGCGGGCCCATGCGCTGGGTCCGCCGCTCGCGCCTGGGATCGTGCGGGTCGCCATGGCGGCCCGGGCCCAGTCGATGCTGACCGGCGCGACGGGGGCCCGGCCAGTGCTCGCCGAGATGCTGGCGGGTTGCCTCAATGCGGGCCTGACCCCGGTGGTGGGGGAGACCGCGACCATCGGCGCGGGCGATCTGATGTGGGGCGGCATGATCGGTCTCGGCATGATCGGCGAGGGCGAGATGGAGACGCCAGAGGGCCGGATGCCGGCACCGGCTGCGCTGGCTGCCCACGGGCTCGCGCCGCTCAAGCTGATGCCGCGGGAGGGGCTGGCGTTTGTCTCGAACTCCTCCCCCACGGCGGCGGTGGCCGCGACCGGGCTGATCGCCCTGTGCGCCCGACTCCATGCGGCGCAGGCGGCCGCCGCCCTGTCGCTCGAGGGGTTTCGCGGCAATCTCTCGCCGCTGGACTCGGATGTGCTGGCGCTGAGCCCAAAACCGGGCCAGGCTCGGGCGGCGGAGGGGCTCTTGTCCTGGCTCGAGGGTTCGGGGTTGCACGCGCCGGGCGCGGCGCGGCGGCTGCAGGACCCGCTCAGCCTGCGCAACATCGTGCAGGTCCAGGGCGCGGTCTTCGCCGCGGCGGACTGGCTGGAGGCCGCGGTTCTGCCCGAGATCAATACGCCAACCGACAATCCGGTGGTGCTGATCGGGCGCGGCAAGGTGCTCTCAGGCGGCAGCTACATGTCCCCGCAGGTGGCGATCGCAGCCCAGGCGTTGAACGACGCGGCCCGCCATCTCGCGGCGCAGAGCGTCGGCCGGGTGCAGAAGCTGATCTCGGCGCGGTTCTCCGAGCTGCCCGCCGGGCTCTCGCGCCTCGGGATCGGGTCGGTCGGCTTTGGCGCGATGATGAAGGTGGTGGAGACGCTGGCGGCCGAGATCGGGCATCTCGCGGCTCCCGCGCCGGTCTACCCGAGCATCTCGGCCGACGGGGTGGAGGATACGCTCACCCATGCGGCGATCCCGGCCAAGGCGATGCATGCGATTGCGGAGAAGCTGGCCTATCTGATTGCGATAGAGCTGATGGTCGCGACCCAGGCCGCCGAGATGCGCGAAACTGCGGTGGCACCACGGCTGGCGGATGTGATGGAACAGGTCCGCGCCCATGCGGCTCCGCTTGACCGCGACCGCTCCCTGACGGCCGAGATCGAGGCGCTGAAAGCTGCGATCGTTGCGGGGGAACTGCCGCGCATGGGCACCTGACACCGGGGCCGGGGAGCATCCAGCGCGCGCCCTGCGGGCCCGCGACTGCCCGCCCGCCCGGCTATGCGCAAGGGCCTGCATCCAAGTTCTCTCCGCAACGGACAGGATCGGAGCGAAAGACGCGTGTCCCGGATGGGACGCGCCCGCAAGAGGTGTATGCGCGGCACGCGCATTCCGCTTGGTTCAGGCGTAGCGCAGGCGCTGGTTCAGACCCATGCGCTTTGCTTTCTCAAGCATATAGGCCCCGAGTGCGATATCGGAGGTCGCGAGGCCCCGGTGCCAGAAGAGGATGGTTTCGTCATCGCTCTCGCGGCCCGGTTTCAGCCCGGCGGCGACCTCGCCGATTTCAGCGGAGAAGCTCTCGCGGGTGATCTTGCCTGCGTTGATCTGCGGGCGGAGGGCGCCCAGGGTTCCGGCATTCATCTGGCCCAGATCATCCATGAAGAATTTGTCGAACCGGTCGGTGAACGCAAGCGGCAGGGTCGACATGGTGCCATAGGGCACGACCAGGGCGCCCTTGCGCACCCAGTCGGGATTGAAGAGCGGCTCGGGCGCGGGCAGCCGCGACGCCTCGACCAGAATATCGGCGCCGTCAAGACAGCTCTCCCAATCGGCGGTCGCAATGACCTCCTTGCCGAGATCGGCGGAGAGCTGGGTCGCTGTCGCCTCGCGGCTCTCGGGCCGGCGCGAGTGGATCCGGATCTCTTCGAAATCGAACAGGTGATCGAGGAGGCGCACATTCCAGTAGCTCGAGCCCCGCGCGCCGATATGGCCGAGCCGCGTGGGGTTTGGCGGTGCCAGCCGCTTGGCCCCGAGCGCGGTCACGGCGCCCGTACGCATATCGGTGATGCGGGCGGCGTCGATCACGGCCTTCGGTGTGCCGGTCAGCGGGCAGAAGAGGTTGATCAGCCCCATCTCGGACGGCAGGCCCTGTTTGTAGTTCTCGTAGAAATCGCCAACGACCTTGATCCCCGCCACGCCGAGCGGTGCGACATAGCCGCGGAGCACGTTGAAATGCCCGGTGCCGTCCGGGTCCGGCTTGAGGTGCATCCGGGGTTCGATCACCGTCTCGCCGCGTCCAGCCGCGATCAGGCCCTGATCGACCGCATCGAGGATTTCCGCATCCGTAAGCGCGAGCGCCTCCACCTCCGGCCCGCCCAGATAGTCGATCTCGATCATGCATGCCTCCCTGTCAGGCTCTTCGTGCCATCCGCACGGCCCTCTCGGCAACCCTGATGGGGCGAACGTGAGACGCGCGATCGGCGCCCGTCGCCGCGGGCTGTCGCATGGTTTCGTCGCCAGTGTTAACAGTCGGGTGAGAGAGTCGCGGCTACTCTGCCCCGAAGCGGATCTTCTGCGAGAGAAAGCCCGATGACTTTGCGCGATGACCTGATTAGACCGGACGAGGCGTTACGCGATGCCGTGATCTATGACAAAGGGTGGACCCAAAGTGTGCTGAGACTGTTCCGGCGCCGAAAAAAGGAGTTCAACGCCCCGTTGGCGCCCGACCGGCGGGTCTATGCCGTGGGAGACATCCACGGGCGCATGGATCTGTTGCGCGACCTGATGGACGAAATCCTGCTGGATGCGCAGCGCTATGAGGGCGTGGCGGATCTGGTCTTCCTTGGCGATTATGTCGACCGGGGCGAGGACAGCCGCGCGGTGCTGGATTTCCTGATCGGCCTCAGGGGGAGGCGCGACATAAATCCGGTCTACATCCTCGGCAATCACGAGCGGATGCTGCTGGATTTCCTGGAGATGCCGGAACAGGGGCCGCGCTGGCTGCGCTATGGCGGGCTGCAGACGCTGATGAGCTATGGGATCTCCACCCCCGGCGCGGTGAACGAGCCGGAGACGCTAGCGAAGATCCGGGCCGATCTGAGCGATGCGATGGGCGCGCACCGGGCGTTTCTGGGCCAGATGCCGCTCTGGCACCGGCGGGGCAACATGCTGTTCGCCCATGCGGGTGCCAACCCCGCGAAAGGTCCACGGGACCAGAACGAGCATGCCCTGCTCTGGGGCCATCCGCGGTTCTTCGACACGCCGCGCGATGATGAGCTCTGGGTCGTGCACGGTCATACAGTCGTCGAGGAGCCCGAGATCGCGCAGGGCCGGATCGCGGTGGACACGGGCGCCTATTTCTCGAACCGGCTGACGGCGGTCAGGATCGACGGCGGCGAGGCGGTGTTCCTGTCGGTCTGAGCCCGGCTCTGCGGGCGAAGAGCACGAGCAGATACAAGGGTATAACGCTGGCCGCGTGACGGCGGAGCGCGGGACAGACCAGGGGACATTGGAGGACGGACCTCACGGCAGGTGAAGCTGACCTTACTGGGTGAGAACCTGCTGCCGCTGGCCCGGGCCATTCTGCGGGAGGTGCAGGAGTTCCGCGTGATCGCTCGCGGCTCGATCGGGCTGTTCGGCGACCGGCTGGCGATCGGGGTGCTGCCATCGATCGGCACCTATTTCATGCCGGCGGCCAATTGACGGCTGCACCGGCTCCATCCCGATCTGCGGCTGGCAGTGCGGGAGGGTCGACGGTGCAGCTTCTGGCGTTCCTGAAGGACAGGCGCCTGGATGCGGTGATCGGCACGCCGACCAACGATACGGATTTCGTGAGCCGTCGGCTGTTCGCCGAGACGTTGTGGGCCTGTGCCGTGATCGATGATCCGCTGTTGGTGGGGACAGGGCCGATCTCGCTAGACGATCTGGCGGACAAGCCGCTCCTGTCGCTCAGCTCCGGCGGGCGCGCGGCGAACGGTTCCGCTGAGCCCACAACGATCTTGCCAGGGCACGGACAAGCGCCCGGGAAAGATCAATAGGAAAAAGCTATCACGATTTATGCCAAGTCCGATTGTTTGCCCACATGGCGTTCCCACCTCCTCACAAAATAGTACTTTACTTTGGGAGAGGTGTGGTGAAGAGGTTCGGCAGCACTTTCGAGAGCACCAGCAAAACGCCGCAGCATGGCATGCAGATGGGAACACACGAGGTGTGGATTGAAGCATGCAGTCTTTCCAGCGCGCAGACGCCAGATCCCAGAATCTCAAGCAAGAGGAGACCCTCCGTCACCGAGAGCTTCCATAGGATGTGGGAGTGCTAGGATGCTCGGTTGAGTGATCGCCAGGTAGGTCCGTTTCGGGATGCCCAGCCAACGAACGATATCAAACGGATAAAACCACCAAGGAGACCACCATGAAACGGACAATCGGCGCCCTTATCGGCACCACGATCTTCGCCTCGGCGTTCACCTTTGCACAGGCGGCCGAACTGAACCTCTATTCCTCGCGTCACTATGATACGGATGAGCGCCTCTATTCCGACTTTACCGAGAAGACGGGCATCAAGATCAACCGCATCGAAGGCAAGGCCGACGAGCTGATCGCGCGGATGGAAGCCGAGGGCGAGAACTCCCCGGCTGACGTGTTCCTGACCGTCGACACCGTGCGCCTGGCCCGCGCGAAGAGCCTCGGGCTGCTTCAGCCGGTGAAGAGCGAGTTGCTGGAATCGCACATCCCGTCCTATCTGCAGGACGGTGACGACCAGTGGTTCGCCTTCTCGCAGCGTGCGCGGATCCTGTTCTACGACAAGAACGCAGTGGCCAACCCGCCGCAGACCTATCAGGACCTCGCCAAGCCCGAGTACAAGGGCATGGTTTGCATCCGCTCGTCCTCCAACGTCTACACCCAGAACATCACGGCCGCGCTGGTGGCGCATCTGGGCAAGGACGCGATCCAGGACTGGGCGAATGGCGTGGTTGCCAACTTTGCCCGTGATCCGCAGGGCGGTGACACCGATCAACTTCGCGGCATCGCCTCGGGCGAGTGCAAGATCGCGATGTCGAACACCTATTATTACGCCCGCGCGCTGCGCAAAGGCGACAAGTCGATGACCGAGGAGAACCTCAAGAACATCGGCTGGGTGTTCCCGAACCAGAACGATATCGGCGCACACATGAACATCTCGGGCGGCGGTGTCGCGGTGAACGCGCCGAACAAGGAGAACGCGGTGAAGTTTCTCGAGTACCTCGCCTCGGAGCAGGCGCAGGAGTACTTCTCGGCGGGCAATGATGAGTATCCGGCGGTGCCGGGTGTCGGCCTCTCGGCCTCGGTTGCCGAGCTCGGCATCTTCCGCCCCGACACGATCGAGCTGTCGAACATCGCAGCAAACGTCGATACCGCGGTCGAAGTGCTGAACAACTCGAACTGGAAGTGATCGCGTGGGCCGCGTGATCGGCCCGGAAAGATTGGAGCGGGCGCCCCGGCGGGCGCCCGTTTTTCGTTTGGGCGATGTGTGAGTGCCCTGCCCCGGGTCAGATCGGCCGCGACCAGCGCAGACCCGGAACCCGCCGTCGGCTTCTCAGCGAGAGGCAGAGCAGGATGACCGGCAAGAGCCCGACCGCGCCGATCACCAGGCTCGGAACCGCCGCCTCACGCAGCCGCTCGTCAGACGCTAGACGATGGGCCTGCACCGCCAGCGTATCGTAATTGAACGGGCGCAGGATCAGGGTCGCCGGCAGCTCCTTCATCACATCGACGAAGACGATCAGCGCGGCGGTCAGGATCGAGGGGCGCAGGATCGGCAGGTGGACCCGGCGCAGCATCGACTCCGGCACCTGCCCAAGCGTGCGCGCAACCGCGTCGACATTGGTGTTCACCGTGGAGAGCCCGGCCTCGAACGTGTTGAGCGCCACGGCCATGAAGCGGACCATGTAGGCAACGATCATCAGCCAGATACTACCGGTGATCAGGAGGCCCGTGTCGATCCCGAAACGCGCCTCCATGACCCGGTCGAGCGCGTTGTCGAAGGCGGCGAAGGGGAAGAGCAGGCCGACCGCGATCACGCCTCCCGGCACCGCATAACCGATCCCCGCGATGCCCATTGCCGTGCGCGCCGCGCGGCTGCGCTCGATGCGTGCATTGAACCCGATCGCAATGGCTGCCACCACGGTGAGCGCCGCCGCGGTCCCCGCCAGGGTCACCGAATGTTCGAGAAAGCCGAGATAGCGCGGCGTGAACAGGATCTGGTCGGAGTTCCAGGCGAGGCCGAGCAGGACAATCGTCGGCAGCAGGAACCCACAGAAGACCGGCAGGGCGCAGAAGGCGATGGCCCCCAGCGCCGCGCCGCCGCGCAACGGGAAGGGCTCCATCCGCTCAAACCGCCGCCCTGCCCCGTGGAACCGCAGGCTCCGGCGCTGTGAGACCTCAAGCGTCGCGAGCACCAGGGCGAAGACGAGAAGGCAGAGCGCGAGCTGTGCTGCTGCAGTCCGGTCGAAGAGGCCGAACCAGCTCAGATAGATCCCGGTGGCGAAGGTCTGCACGCCGAAATAGGCCACCGTTCCGTAATCGGCCAGCGTCTCCATGAGTGCGAGCAGCACACCCCCTGCGATCGCGGGCCGCGCCACGGGGACGGCGACGCGCAGGAACGCGTCCCACGGCCCCGCCCCCAGCGCACGCGCCGCGACATAGGCGTTGGAGGATTGCTGGAGGAACGCGGCGCGCGCCAGCAGGTAGACATAAGGATAGAGCACGAAGCTCAGCATCGCCGCCGCACCGCCGAGGGAACGGATCTCCGGAAACCAGTAGTCGCGCGGGCCCCACCCGGTCAGCTCTCGCAGGGTCGCCTGCACGAGGCCCGGGTGGTCGAGTAGGTCGGTATAGGCATAGGCGAGCACGTAGGCCGGGTAGGTCAGCGGCAGAGCCAGCGCGACCTCGAACACCGCGCGCCCGGGAAATCGGGTCGAGGTAATGAGCCACGCTGCCCCGGTTCCGATGACCGCGGTGGAGAGCCCGACGATGACGCAGAGCAGAAGCGTGGCTGCGGCATAGCGGGGCAGCACCGTCTCGGCGAGGCCGGCGACGCCCGCGATGTCCCCTGCCGCGGCGATCGCGACCGCCGCCATCGGCAGGACGCAGAGCCCGACCGAAACCCACGAGATGGCGGAAAGCCCGCGGGTCAGCCGAAACCGCTCAGCCTTGATCATCGCCACGCCCCGCAAAACCGCATTCGCACCCTTTCCGGCAGTTACCGCTTATCCTGCTCCGTCAACCTGATCTATCAATTTCAGAGGACCCGGGGGAGGGGGA
Source organism: Pseudomonadota bacterium (assembly GCA_039180675.1). Taxonomy (GTDB): domain Bacteria; phylum Pseudomonadota; class Alphaproteobacteria; order Rhodobacterales; family Rhodobacteraceae; genus Thermohalobaculum. The sequence continues at coordinate 9,299 of JBCDDC010000025.1, forward strand.
GGCTGAAAAGCGGGCCATGCCTGCTATCCGGCATCCGCCATGCCGGTGTGCCGGGCGTGCGATCACAAGTTGGCGCTGCGCCCCGATTATGTCTTGCAACCGCGCGCCATGGCTGGAGTGTGCTTCTTCCAAATCCGAACGCACTCAGAAGGATCTCGCGATGACAGACACCACCAGTCCCGCCGAGGGGCGCGCCATTCCACCCCTCAACGCCGCCACGCTTGGGCTGATGTTTGTCGCAGGCGCAATCGGCACCTCGGCCTTCGACCTCTGGGGCCAGGTGATCAGCCCAGGTATCGGCTGGGCCAATCTGTCGCCCCACGGTCTGGCGCGCAGCCTGCTCGGCACGTTCGGGCTGCCGAACGGGGACTTCGCCGGGTACTTCGTGCATTTCTATCTGGTTGGGCTGATCGGATACCCGGTCGGCTGGCTCTTTATCTTCAAGCCGATCTGGGGCGCGGTGCTGGGCGATCTGGGTGGCTGGTTCCTGCCCTCGGCAGTCTACGGGTTCGGGCTCTGGGTCTTTGCGATTGGCGGCATCACGGCGATAGCGGGCCTGCCGTTCTTCTTGAATTTCACCGGGATCACCTGGGTCGCTCTGATCGGCCACGTGCTCTATGGCATCGTGATGGTCGCCAGCATGCAGATGCTTGCCCGCAAGTGATCTAAGCGGCCGCTCGCGGCGGGTCGCGCCGGGTCAGAGGGCCCCGGCCGACCCCTCCCGCAGGAGGGGTTTCGAGAACAGGCAGCCCTGGCCGAACGCCACGTTCAGGCGCGCCATGATCCCGGCCTGCGCGCCTCGGGTTTTCGGCCAGAACGCACAGGTCTTACCGGTCATCGTGTCGCGCCCGGCTGGTAAAGCCTCGTGCCCGTGACTACGTGCTAACTGCCTAGCCGGGCACTGTTTTATTCGGAATGTCTGCTTCGAAGAGAGGCTTTGCACCGGTCGCGCGCAGCCAGTCTTGGGCTGCGCGACATACTGCCAGATACGGTGCGGTTCCAACTCCTAGAGCAGCCGAGGAGGAGAAGATGAAGAAGATCCTGATGGCCAACGATCTCTCGGAGCGTTCGGAGCTTGCTCTGGCCCGCGCTGCCCTGCTGGCGGAAGCCTTCGGATCCGGTCTTGAGATCCTCAGCGTTGTGCCAAAAACATCTCATGAAGAAACGACACGCGACAAGGTGGCCGCGGCGAGGCAGGCCATCGCATATCAGATGTCTCAGGCATCGATCGCTGACCGCCCGAGTGTTGCGGCCCATGTCACCCCCGGCCATGACTTTGAGGACATTATCGCCAGAAGCGAGGCGCTTGGCTCGGATCTGGTCGTCCTCGGAAATCATCGCCATAAACTCCGCGAGATGTTTGTGGGGACAACCGCCGAGCGTGTCATTCGCCATGGAAAGAAACCCGTGCTCGTCGTCAAAACAACCGCAGCGGGCCCCTACAGGCGAGTCTTGATTGCGACGGATCTGTCGCCGCATTCCGAAGCTGCGGCGGATTTGGCGGCGCGTCTCGTCCCATCCGGGGAGATCGTGCTGCTTCACGCGGTCAGCAAGCCATTTCGCGGGTTCCTCGACGAAAGCTCGCAGACCTCGATCGTCGAAGGCGAGATCGCGGCGGCAGAGGAGAGGCTGCGCAAGACAAGCAACCGGATCAAAGCCGAGTGCGGGGAGGCCGCACCAGAGATCGACATCCGTGTCATGGCAGGCGACTTGGACAGCGTCATCGCCGCGCAGATCGAAGCGCTGAAGCCTGACCTTCTGGTGATCGGCACCCATGGGAGAACCGGTATCGCCCATGCCCTGATTGGCAGCGCAGCGGAAGAGCTGCTGTCCAGTTGTCCCATAGATATCGCGGTGGTGAAGGCGGCTTGAGCACTGGTCAGGTTGCGCACTATCGGATTATGTGCCGAGCCCCCACCTGCCGGTCTATGCGAAGCCGCAGGGGCAATTCTCTGACCGACATCACCAGCCATGCAAAGCACATGGAAGGTGGCCCGACTGGACAGCAAAGGTTGGCCAACACCCCTTACCGCAGCTTCGCTCAGATTTCGTAGCGGGTCGCGCCGCGGCGGTTTTCGTCGACCGGCTGGGAGACGACAATCGCCTGGTGCGCGCGCTGATCGCAGTTCGCGCGCGGGCAGACCCGGCAGTTGATGCCGATCGGCACCAGCTGTGTGCCCTGCCCGCTGAAATCCTCGGAATAGCCGATCTCGTGCGCGTGCTCGACACTGCAGCCCATGGCGACCGAAAGCCGAACATCCTGCGCGTGGCGGGCGAACCGCGGCCGGTCGACCGTGCGCGAGAAGACGAAGAACTGGCTCCGGTCCGGCATCTCGACGAACTGGGGCACCACCCGGCCCGGGGTGCGGAAGGCCATGTGCACGTCCAGCCGCGGGCAGGCGCCGCCATGCTCGGCCAGGTGGAAATCGGTCGAGTTGAACCGCTTCGTCACGTTGCCCGCCTTGTCGACCCGCATGAAGAAGAAGGGCACGCCCTTCGCCCCCTCGCGGTTCAGGGTGGTCGCCCGGTGGCAGGCCTGCTCGAAGCTCACGCCAAAGCGGGTGGCCAGGTGGTCGAAGTCGTATTTGCAAGCCTCCGCCTCCGCCAGAAAGGGCTCATAAGGCATCAGGACGGCGGCGGTGAGGTAGTTGGTGAGCTCGACCCGGCAGCGCGCCAGCCCCTGCGGCTCGCGGATGCCGGAGCGGGAGAGGAGTTTGTCGAGCGTCTCGCGCTGCTCGATCAGGCCCGCAACGTGGATAAGCTGGAAGACCCGGTTCGGATAGTCCAGCGCCTCGGACAGAAGAACCTCACGCCGCTCCTCGTCATAGGCGCGCAGGGTGTAGGGCAGATCGGCCACGGGAACAACGCGCACGCGGATCCCGAGCTTGTCCTGCAAGCGCGATTTGGCCTTTGTGTAGGTCTCGTCGGCCGGCACCCGCTCCTTGCCCCAGAACCGGTCCGCCGCCGCCTCGAGCGCGCGGAAATGGTTGCGGTTGCGGCGGAAGAAGTCGTGGACGCTGGCCTCGGGCGAGGTCGCAACCATCGGCGCAGGCGTATCGTCCGATGCGACTGCGACACTCAAAAGCTGGTCCGTCGCCGCCTGATAGGCCCGGTGCAGGCGCAGGAAGCTCAAGGCCAGATCCGGCGAGTGGACCATAGCCGCGCGAAGCTGCGCCAGATCCGGCCGCTCCGTATCGAAGAGCGGGTCCTGGACGGTTGCGCGCAAGTCGGCGAGCAGGGTCGTGTCGTCCTCATCGGCGATCTCGCGCCAGTCGACGCCGTAGTTCTCGAAGAGCTTCAGGAGAACCGGAACCGAGACGCTGCGCTCGTTCTTCTCGAGCAGGTTCACATAAGACGTGCTGATACCCAGCTGGCCCGCCATCTGGGCCTGGGTCTGTCCGCGCTCCAGCCTCAGCCGACGCAGATGGGGGCCTATGAAGGTCTTCTGCACAGCAGAGCTCCGATCTGTAAAATTTACAATTTCACAGAATTGTCAGTTTGTAAATTCTCGCATTTACAGCAGGACCCGGATTCCTTTTACCGCCGCGCGCATCGCTGGCATGTAGCCGCCCAACCGAGCACCAACCAGCGGGAGACACCCATCATGCGCACCGGCCTCACCCATCTCTGCATCCCCGGCCCGACCAATGTGCCAGAGAGCGTTCGCCAGGCGATGAACGTTCCGATGCAGGACATGCGCGCGCCGGATTTCGGGGACCTCACGCTCGGCCTCTTCGCCGATCTCAAGCGTGTCTTCCGGACCGAGACCGGTACGGTGATGATGTTCCCCGGCTCCGGCACCGGCGCGTGGGAGGCGGCGATCACCAACACGCTGTCCCCAGGCGACAAGGTGGTCATGGCCCGCTTCGGCCAGTTCTCCCACCTCTGGGTAGAGATGGCTCAGCGCCTCGGCCTCGATGTCGACGTGATCGATGTGCCCTGGGGCGCGGGCTTTCCGGTCACGGAGCTTTCCCGCCGCCTCGCCGCCGACACGGCGGACGAGATCAAGGCCGTCTTCGTCACCCATAACGAGACCGCGACCGGTGTGACCTCGGATGTCGCGGCCGTGCGCCGGGCGCTGGACGAGAGCTTCCACGAAGCGCTTTTGTTCGTCGATGGCGTCTCCTCGATCGCATCGATCGAGTTCCGGATGGACGACTGGGGCGTCGATCTCGCCGTCACCGGCAGTCAGAAGGGTCTGATGCTGCCGGCGGGCCTCGGCATTCTCGCCGTCAGCCCGAAGGCGCTGGAGGCTGCCAAGACCGCAACCATGCGCCGGGCCTACTTCGAGTTCGACGATATGCTGAAGATGAACGCGGACGGCTATTTCCCCTACACCCCGCCGACCCAGCTTTTCCACGGCCTGCGCCGCTCGCTCGACCGGATCTTCGACGAGGGGCTCGACACGGTCATCGCCCGCCACCACCGGCTGGCCGAAGGCGTGCGCCGCGCCGTCGCCGCATGGGGGCTCGACCTGGTCGCCGAGCACCGGCTGGTCTATTCCGACACCGTCTCGGCGATCCGGGTGCCAGCCGAGATCGATGCGCGGGATGTCATCCGCACCGGCTATGAGCAGTACAACATCTCCTTCGGTTCCGGCCTCGCGCAACTGGCAGGCAAGGTGTTCCGCATCGGCCATCTGGGCGATCTGAACGAAGGCATGTGCCTGACCGCGCTGTCGCTCGCCGAACTCTCGCTCGCCAGCGCGGGCGCGAAGGTCGAGTTCGGCTCGGGCGTTGCGGCCGCACAAGGCTGGTATGCCGGATGCCGCAAGCAGCCCACCGCCTACCGCATCGCCGCCGAGTAACCGGCGCCCTCCACGGGAGATCCGCAATGGACATTCATGAGTATCAGGCCAAGGAAATCCTCGCCGGTTTCGGCGTGCCGGTGCCGCGCGGTGCGCTCGCCTATTCGCCGGAACAGGCGAGCTATCGCGCGCGAGAGCTTGGCGGCGACGCCTGGGTCGTGAAGGCCCAGATCCACTCAGGCGGCCGGGGCGAGGCGGGCGGTGTAAAGGTCTGCCGCTCGGAGGAAGAGGTCCGCGGTTTCGCCGCCTCTCTCTTCGGCCGCCAGCTCGTGACCAAGCAGACCGACGCGCATGGCAAAGGCATCTACCGGATCTGGGTCGAGCAGGCCTCGGACATCGCGCAGGAGCTCTATCTCGGCTTCGTGCTCGACCGGAAGACCGAGCGGATCATGATCGTCGCCTCCGGCCATGGCGGGATGGAAATCGAAGATCTGGCCGATGAGGACCCGGACAGCCTGCGCCGCATGGTGGTCGACCCCGCAGTGGGGCTCGCCGAGTTCCAGGCGCGCGAACTGGCCTTCTCGCTCGGCCTCAGGGGCGGGCAAATCCAGCAGATGGTGAACACGCTCAAGGCCTGTTACCGCGCCTATCGCGACCTCGACGCCATGATGGTCGAGATCAACCCGCTGGTGATCACCGGCACGGGCGATCTGGTCGCGGTCGATGCGAAGATGAGCTTCGACACAAACGCGCTCTTCCGCCGCCCACAGATTGCGGAGCTGCGCGACCGCAGCCAGGAGGACAAGCGCGAAAGCAAGGCGGCCGACAATGGCCTCGCCTATGTCGGCCTCGACGGCGATATCGGCTGCATCATCAACGGCGCGGGCCTGGCCATGGCGACCATGGACATGATCAAGCTGGCGGGCGGGGAACCTGCGAACTTCCTCGACATCGGCGGCGGCGCGAGCCCGGAGCGGGTGTGCCAGGCCTTCCGCACGGTCCTTTCCGACGCCAATGTCAGCGTGATCCTTGTGAACATCTTCGCGGGCATCAACCGCTGTGACTGGATTGCTGAGGGGGTCGTGCAGGCCTACCGGCAGGAGGGGTTGATGCTTCCCGTCGTGGTCCGCCTCTCCGGCACCAATGTCGAGGAGGGCCAGAAGATCATCCGCGAGTCCGGCCTGCCGCTGATCACCGCAGACACGCTGGCCGAAGCCGCCGACAGGGCGGTCGCCGCCCGCACCCAACGCGCCGCCTGAGAGGAGCCCGAGATGTCCATCCTGATCGACGAAGGAACTCCCATCATTGTCCAGGGCATGTCGGGCCGCATCGGCCAGTTCCATGCCGCCGAGATGATCGAGCACGGCACCAACGTCGTGGGTGGCGTGACGCCGGGCAAGGGCGGCGAAACCGTGCTCGACCGGCCGATCTTCAACACCGTGCGCGAGGCGGTCGAGGCGACGGGCGCCGAGGCGAGCTTGCTGTTCGTGCCGCCACCCTTTGCCGCCGATGCGATGATGGAAGCCGCCGACGCTGGCATCAAGACGGCAATCTGCGTCACCGACGGGATCCCGGCGCAGGACATGATGCGGGTCAAGCGCTTCCTCCGCCGCTACCCGCGCGAGAAGAAGATGCGCCTGATCGGGCCGAACTGCGCGGGCGTGATCTCACCCGGCAAAGCGTTCATGGGGATCATGCCGCCGCATATCTACATCCCCGGCCGGGTCGGAATCGTCGGCCGCTCCGGCACGCTGGGATATGAGGCAGCGAGCCAGATGAAGGCGCTGGGCTACGGCGTCTCGACCTCGGTCGGGATCGGCGGCGACCCGATCAACGGCTCCTCGTTCCGCGATATCCTCGAGCTTTTCGAGGCTGATCCAGAGACCGATGCCGTGATGATGATCGGTGAGATCGGCGGGCCGCAGGAGGCGGAAGCCGCGGCCTTTGCCCGCGATCACATGACCAAGCCGGTGATCGCCTATATCGCCGGTCTCTCGGCGCCGAAGGGACGCCAGATGGGCCATGCGGGCGCGATTATCTCAGCCTTTGGTGAAAGCGCACAGGAGAAGGTGGAGATCCTGTCCTCCGCCGGGATCACGGTCGCGCCGAACCCCTCCGCCATGGGCGAGACGGTGGCGAAAGTCCTCGGCGCGAAAGCGGCTGCCTGAGGTCCCTCGCGGAGGTCGGGATATATCTTGGCCTCCGTTTTGCGCCTTCTGGATATCCCTTATTCGTTGACTGATACCTGATCGGTCTCAGGTGTCGGCCTTTCAACAGACATGGAATTGTGTTCGCCCGCGCGGTTGTAAATTCCGCCGGTCGTCCAACATATGCTGTGAAATATCCCCTCCCGCAAAAGAACACGAGATTCTTCCATGTCTGATGAGCCCTCCTACACCCCGCCGAAAGTCTGGACCTGGGACCAGGATAACGGCGGCAAGTTCGCCTCGACCAACCGCCCGATCGCGGGCGCGACACATGAGCAGCCGCTTGAGCGCGGCAAGCACCCCTTCCAGCTCTACTCGCTTGCCACGCCCAATGGCGTGAAGGTCACGATCATGTTCGAGGAATTGCTCGAAGCCGGTTATGATGCCGAGTATGACGCCTGGCTGATCAAGATTGACGGGCCGCAATTCGGCTCTGGCTTCGTAGGCGCGAACCCCAACTCGAAGATCCCGGCGATGATCGACTACTCCGGGTCCGATCCGATCCGGGTTTTCGAATCGGGATCGATCCTCCACTACCTCGGCGAGAAATTCGGCGCCTTCCTGCCGAGCGATCCGAAGGGCCGCGCCGAGACGATGAACTGGTTGATGTGGCAGATGGGCTCCGCCCCGTTCCTCGGCGGCGGGTTCGGCCATTTCTACGCCTACGCGCCCTTTGCGCAGGAGTACCCGATCAACCGCTATGCCATGGAAACCAAACGGCAGATGGACGTGCTGGACCGGGAACTGGCCGACAAGCGCTTCATCGCGGGCGATGAGTACACGATCGCCGATATGGCGATCTGGCCATGGTACGGGGTGCTGACGACCGGCAGGCTCTACAGCGGTGAAGGCTTCAACGCTGCCGAGTTCCTTTCAACCCACGAGTACAAGAACGTCATTCGTTGGTACGAGGAAATCGCCGCGAGACCGGCAGTGATCCGGGGCCGGAAGGTCAACCGGGTCGGCGGGCCGCTGGAAGACCAGCTTCATGAGCGCCACGATGCCTCGGATTTCGAGCTTCGGACCCAGGATAAGCTGGAAGCCGCCGAATAATCCTCATGACAAAGGCCGGCCCAACGACTGGGCCGGCCCCGACGACCGGGAGAGATGGGGGAGGGTCCCCCGGCCGTGTCCTCGGCTCCCTTAGGGTAGGATCACCGCGTCGATGACGTGGATCACGCCGTTCGATGCGGTGACATCGGCGGCGACCACATTTGCGCCATCAACAGTCACACCGCCACCGGTTGCGTCGATATCGACGGTCGAACCCTGAACCGTGCCCGCCTCGAGCTTCTTGCCAGCCAGATCGCTCGACATCACCGCGCCCGGAACGACGTGGTAGGTGAGGACCGCGACGAGCTGATCCTTGTTCTCCGGCTTCAGGAGGTTCTCGACCGTGCCGGCGGGAAGCGCTGCGAAGGCCTCATCCGTCGGTGCGAAGACCGTGAACGGCCCCTCGCCCTTCAGCGTCTCGACCAGACCAGCAGCCTGAACCGCGGCAACCAGCGTGTTGAACGAACCGGCGCTGACGGCGGTGTCGACGATGTCGGCCTTCGGCGTGGCAGCGGTGGTCGGCTTGTCGGTGGCTCCGGCGCATGCGGCGATCAGAGTAACGGCCACGAGGGCGATGAGCTTTTTCATGGTGGTTCCTTTCCCAGGCAATTTTCTATCATTCGTGTGTATTTTTCACACACACTCGCGGAAACTGCTCCATATTGAGAAAAGATCAAGGGCAGAAGTGGACTTTTTTTCCACAAGCAGTAGAACAGTTGCATGGTGAGACGGGTGTCAGAGAGCAGAGCGAGCGTCTTTGGGCGGGTGATCGAGGGATTGCTCCGCCCGCTCGTGCGCGCGCTCATCTCGCAGGGGGTCACTGCCCCGGCACTCTACCGCATCGTCAAAAAGCTCTATGTCGACGTGGCCGAGAAGGATTTCGCGATCGAAGGCGCCCGGCAGACCGACAGCCGGATCAGCGTCCTGACCGGCGTGCACCGGCGGGACGTGAAGGCGTTTCGCGAGGGTGCTGACGGAGATGACGGTGCGGTACGCGAGAAAGTGACGACGATCGCCAGCGTGCTGGGCAAATGGCTGGCGGACCCGGCCTACACCGACCGGAACGGCAATGCGCTGACATTGCCTCGGACCGCATCGAGGGGCGCGAGCTTCGAGGCGCTCGTCTCTTCTGTCAGCCGCGATATACGCCCGCGCACGGTGCTGGATGAACTGGTGAACCAGGGGCTGGTCAGGGTCGATGAGCGGGAGCGGATCTCGCTCGACACCGAAGCCTTCTTCGGCCCCGCCGACACCGATCAGAAGATCCACTTCTTCGCCGAGAATGTCGGCGATCATATTGCCGCCGCGGTCGAGAACCTGCTGGCCGACGAGCCGCCCTTTATGGAGCGCGCGGTTTTCTACAACCGGCTGTCACCCAAATCGGTCGCCGAGCTGGAAGAGGCGGCGCGAACCCATGGGATGGAGGCGCTTACAGCGCTCAACACAAGGGCCAACGCGCTGCAGAACGAGGATCTCGAGAAGGCGGACGGGACAGAGCGGTTCCGCTTCGGCGTCTTCTTCTACCGTGAGGACGAAGCCGCGGGCGAGACGCTATCGACGAACCAGGCAAAGAAGGGGGCGAATGATGAGCAGGATTGACCGCCGCCTGACGATCCTGGGGTTCGGGGCCGGAATGCTCTCGGCCTGTTCGGACTGGCAAGTGGCCGAGGGTGAGAAGCCGGAGCCGCGCGGCGGGCTCGGCGGTACGGGTATCGTCGGGACTTTGACGGATTTCGGCAGCCTGCTGGTCAACGGTTTGAGGATCGAGACGGCGGCGGATCTCGCCGTGACATCGGCGCTTGGCCGTCTCGCGGTCAGTCAGCTGGCCCTCGGCCACAACCTGACGATCGAGGCGGAGACAGCGGACGGCGTGCTGATCGCGCGGCGGGTGCATCTGGCCCATCCGGTGATCGGGGGTGTCGAGAAACTCTCCGCCGATGGCCAGTCGGCACGCGTGGCGGGCGTGAATGTCGTGGCGGAGGCGGGCGCGATCGGGCGTCTGCAACCGGGCATGCGAGTGGCCGTGTCCGGCACGTGGCGTGGTGACACGGTGATTGCATCGCGCATCGACCCGGTGGCGAGCGGGCGCCAGGACATCATCGCAGGCGAGATCCGTGGCGATGACAGCGCGGGGTTGTCCATTGGTGGCCTCACCCTGGAACTGAACGGGGCGCCCGCGCCGCTGATCGGCGGTTTTGCGACAGTGCGGGGTCAGATGGTGGAGGGCCGGTTCATCGTCGAGAACGTGCTGGAGGGCCGCTTTACCGGCGCCGCGGGGCCGCTGGAGGCGCTCTCCGTCGAGGGGTATCTGGAGCCGACAGCGCGGGCACCCTTCTTCGCCGTCTCCGGGCTTGGTCACAGTTTCGACGAGGACGCTGCGCTCGCGCCGCTGAGCGAAAACCGGGCCGTGTTCAGCGGGGATTACATCGGCACCTTCCGGGTCACTGATGCGCTGCCGGTTCCGGAAGACTTCGCGAAGCGCCGGGAGCTGTTGCGCCGGGCGCTCGCCGATCCGGCTGCGTTGAGGCGCGTCCCCACCCGGTGAGCTTTCAGAAGATCTCCGGCGCGCCGCTGGAGGCCGGAAGACCGGGCAGCAGATAACAGCGGATCGCGGCATCGGCATAGGCGTAGCCCGCGTGGATCACAGGGATCTGTTCCTCCCGCCACAGGCTCTTGAGCCGTGTCGGGCTGTTGCGCGCCTTCTCGTAGACCCCGGGATCGGGGCGCCAGCCGAACGAGACATCGAAATTGTCGATGTCGGTCTCGGCGGTCCAGTAGGCCCCGGTACGTTCCGGCAGATCATCCGGCAGCCAATTCTGGAAGAGCTTGATCAGCATACGCTCGCGCCAGTCGATCGAGGAGGCGAGGAACGAGTTGACGACCGCGAGGGTCTGGCGGTCGATCCGCGCGAAACGGGTGGTGTCGGCGCCGTAGTTCCACCCCGAATAGCTGGCGATGACGATCCCGCAATGCTTCCAGATCGCCTCGAGCCCCAGATTGTCGTAGACGCCGCCATCGACGAGCACCGCCTTCTCCCGCAGCACGGGATCATGGAACCGGACGCGGTCCGGATCGGTCTCGTCTGTCCCCGCGATGTCGAGCCGGACGGGCGAGAGCACAGTCGGGAAGGCCGAGGAGGCCGCCACCGCCTCCCCCACCGTGTGGTAGTGGTTGGTGATATAGAGCGCCCGCCAGTCCGCCAGATAGTCCCGGGTGAAGCGGAACAATCCGCCGGTTTGCAGATTGGAGGCGTTGAAGATGAATTTGGGCCGCACGGGCAGGTCGCGCAGCAGGGTCTGGCCGAAGATGCGCTTGTCATAGACACCGGCGAGGAAGTTCCCGGCAGAGACGAAGGGGACGAACCCGGCGAGACCGGTTCTGACATCTATATTCAACTGTGTGGCGGCGATGATCCGGTCGGTGAAATGCTCCTTCAGATTTGTCGCAACGCCCGAGGTGTCGAAGGTGAGCTTGCTCCACCCCGTGGCCAGGATCCCGGCCGTGATCGACCCGCCCGAGACGCTGGAGATCCGGTCGATATGGCCCAGAAGGCCCCATTCGTTCAGGCGGATCACGACCCCCGCGTGGAACAGTGTCGCCCGGTAGCCTCCCCCAGACATCGAGAGGCCGATACGCTTCGGATCGAAATAGCGTGTCTTGACCTTTGGCCGGTTCGACCGGTGCATCCCGCGCGTGTCGGCAAGTGAGGCCGGGGCCCCGGGATCATCGGCGTCGATCAGCTCGTCAAGGAACCCCGGATGGCTCGACGCTTTGACGTCCTGCTCGTCGAACGGACCCCGGTCACCGTGCAAGGCGGGCATGGCATTCTCCCAGAATGGCTTTGATCAAAAGAACGGCCCCGGCGCGAGGCGCTCTATTGTACCCAATTCGGTGAAGAATCGTGCCGCCAACTGCCCGCCGGGCGCAAAAGTGAAGACCCCGCGGCATCGCTGCCGCGGGGCCCTCTGGCCGGCTGTCACGGAACCGGGTCTAGCGTTGGCGGGCGAGCACGCTTTTCACGAAGTCCTTGTCATGCAGGCCGACGCCGAACTTGTAGTCGCCGAAGAGCAGTTTCGTGCCCTTGCCGGTCTGATGATTGACCACCGCGAACTCATGCGCGCGCCAGAACTTGCCGTCGTAGAGACGATAGTCATTGAAGGTCTGGGTCTTTAGGAGCGCGCTTTTGCGGTCGTAATAGTCGATCTTGCGCACCTGGTAATGGGTCTGGTCGTACCAGGCTTCCTGGCGCGTATAGCCTGAGTTCTCATAGCGCGGGATCCGCTCCAGCACGTCGCAGGTGAACTCGCCACAGGGCTCTTCGCGCAGCCATTTGTACTCGTACTTGTTCAGCTCCTGCCCGGTGATGTCCTCGAAAGCGAATTCGGACCCGACGAAGGGGCCGGATTTGTTGGCCGACGAGATCCGTTTGGTGCGCTTGAGCGCAGGCAGGAACAGCCATTGGTCATCCGGCTCTAGGATCTTGGAATGGCTGAGCAGCGCCGTTCCCTTGATGTCGCGTGGGCGGTCGAAGATCACCAGCGAACGATCGCCGATATCCTCGTTGGCGCGCTCCAGCGTGGTGATCCGCAGTTCGCGCGTGGTCGACTCGCCAGCCGCATTGGTCAGGACCATCTTGAGCTCGGTCTCGGTGTCGCCGAAGCCGTTATCCGAACTGTCGGACCGGGTCGCGACCTCAATGCCGCGGCTGGCGGCATCATCGGCCAGCGTCGTCTGTCCGAGCATCGCGACGAACAGGGTGGAAAGCGCGAAACAGCGGAGAACGGGACGGAGGGGGAGGGGCATGTCTTTCTCCTTGGAGGTTAGGCCGCCTGGGGCTCTGGGTTTGTGGTCTGGGGCTGCTCGTCGGCCCTGCCAATGAGCAGCAGGGCGGGGAGCAGGAGGAAATCGAGCACCAGCGCCAGGATGATCGCGATCAGGGTCATCATGCCCATGTCGACGTTCAGCTTGAAGCTGGAGAAGGTCAGCACGAGGAAGCCGAGCACCAGGATCACCGTGTTGACGATCAACGCGATCCCCACCGTGTCGAAGGCATAACGGATCGCGTCTTCGGGTGTGTAGCCGCGCTCGCGCCGGGCGCGCTGGTACTTCGTCAGGAAATGCACCGTGTCGTCGACGATGATCCCGAGCGAGATCGAGGCGACGGTCGCAACCGAGAAGCCGACCTCGCCCACCATCACTGCCCAGATCCCGAAGGTCGTCAGGATCGGCAGCGCGTTCGGCACGAGGGACAGCGCCCCGAGCGAGACGCTTTGCAGCGCCACGACCATGATCATCGAGATCGCGATGATGGCGATCGTGGTGCCGAGGATCATGTTCTGCACGTTGCGGTCGGTGATGTAGGTGAACATCACCTGCGCCGAGGTCGGCTTGGCCCGCTGATCTTCTGGGAAGTTCGCAGCGATGTAGGCGTTCGCATCGGCCAGGAACTCTTTCGTCTGACTGGTGGTCAGGTTGTTCATTGTGACCGTGACCCGGGTCGCGGATTTGTCGATGTTGATCCGGTCATTCAGGTCGAGGCCAAAGGGCAGCGAGAGCTCATAGAGCAAGAGATACTGGGCCGAGAGCTCGCGGTCGTCCGGGATGCGGAACCAGTCCGGATCGTCGGCGTGCATATTCTTGTTGAGCCGCTTCATGATGTCCGCGAGCGAATAGACGTGGGCCACCCCCGGCTGGTCGCGCAGCCAAGACGTGAAGGCCTCGAGGCGCTGCAGAAACTCCGGGTTCGAGACCCCGCCCGGCTCGCCCGACGGCACCGAGAACTCGATCGGGTAGAGGCCGAAGTGCTCTGCCGCCTGGTCGGAGTCAGTCCTGAACTCGATCCGCTCATCGAAGTACTTCACCCATTGGTCGTTGAACTGGATCGTCGGGATGAAGGCGATAAGGGCTGCCGAGGCGCCGATCATGGTGACCAGCAGGACCCGGCGCTTGGCGATCACCCAGTCGGCGAGGCGAAGCATCGCGCGGCGGTCACCATCCTGTGCGACCTTTACCTTGGCCGGGAAGAAGCTGACCAGCGCTGGCAGAAGCGTCAGCGAGAAGAACCACGCGGCGAAGATTCCCACGGCCGAGATGTTCCCAAGGTGCCAGAACGGCGGCGAATCGGAGAAGTTCAGCGCGAGGAAGCCGACGATCGTGGTCAGCGAGGTGATGGTGATCGCCAGGAAATTCACCCGGATCGCCTCGATCAGGCCCGGAATCTTCTCCATGCCGGAGCGGAGCGCACTGCGCCACGAAATCAGGATGTGGATCGAGTCGGCGACCGCGAGCGTCATGATCACCGTGGGCGCGCTGAACGAGATCGGTGTCAGCGCGACACCCATGAGCCCCCCTGCCCCCATCGCGACCATCACCGAGGTGGTGATGACCACCAGCGTGCCGATCACCCAGAAGACCGAGCGTAGCGCGATGACCGCGACGACGAGGACGACCAGATACATGAGGGGCACGAGGCTCGTCATGTCGCCCTGCCCCGACTCGGCAAAGGCGTTGTTGAGCATGGAGACGCCGGTGAGGTTGATCGTGATGTCGGGGTACTTCTCCAGGATTTGCGCGCGCAGCTCCCGCGCAGCCGCGACCGCGCTCGGAACCTCCGTCATGCTCTGTTCCGGGTATTGCAGCACGACGTTAATGGCCGTCACGTCGGCAGCGCGGGTTAGGAGCTGGTCGCGGATGATCGGCTCATCGAGCGCGATCTGCTGTTTCTCCGCCCGGGTGGCGGCATCCAGCTCGCCGCCGTTCTTTACCAGATCCTCGACGATCAGATCATCCTCGATCGCGCGGGTCGATTGGAAGTTCGTGATGCTGTCGACGCGGATCGAGAACGGGATCTTCCAGGCCTCGGCGGTCAGTTCCTCGACCGCGGCGAGGGTGTCGGCGGCGAAGGCCTCATCGTTCGCGGGTTTGATAACGAAGAGGAAATTGTCGTTCTTCGTGTACGTCGCCTGGAAGGTCTCGAAGGCCGTAAGCTCTGGGTTCTCCTTGGAAAAGAAGATGCGATAGTTGCTGCCGATGGTGAGATTGGCGGCATTCGTCGCCATCAGGACCGAAAGGATCACCGAAACAGCAATCGTCGCATAGCGCCACTTGATGACGAACTCGGCAAGGCCAACGGCGAAGGCATCCAGTCGATCGAAAAAAGGTTTCATCTGATCGTTCCTTGGGTTCCGGCAATCGGATAGGTCGGCTGGATCGGAGGATGGCCGTTTGGCAGAGGCAAGGCGGCGTCCTTCGGTCAGGCTACGGTTTCGGGCACGCGCAAGGCGGCGAGCGTCGCGCGAATGATCTTTTCGAGGTCCGCCTCCGGCGCGCCTGCGCGGACGTGGACACCAAGGCTCATCTCCGCATCGAAGACAAGCTGGGCGGCACAATCGGGCGGCAGGTTGGGATTGAGTTCTCCACGCGCGGCGGCTTCTTCAAGCGGTGCGCGGATCAACTCACGGATCCGATTGAAATAGGCGTTCACCGCCTTGTCGACCTCAGGATCGTCGGAGCGGTGCTCGACCGCGACATGGCAGATAAAGCAGCCGTTCTGTTTCTCGCGGAGCATGGCGATGAAGGTGCGCATGCCGGTCTCTATCCGCTCCAGCGGCGCGAGCTCGGTGTTGTAGAGGATCGGCTCGAAGGTTTGCCGGCCTTCCTCGAAGTAGGCCTCGAGTGCCGCGAGGAAGATTTCACGCTTGTTGCCAAAGACCGAGTAGAGTGCGTAGCGGTTCATCCCGGTCGCCTCGACAAGCTCCGCCATCGAGGTCTCGGCGTAACCCTTGCTCCAGAAAAGCTCGAGCGCGGCGGTGACTGCATCGGATTTGCGGGCGGCTACGGCCACGGGCACCTCGATCAGAATGGACGTTCTGATTCACTAGAACGGTCATTCTGAGAAGTAAAGTCTTTGTCGGCCCGATCGCGTCGCGAACAGTCACAAGTGCTTGATATACTCCGTCAAAGCGTCTTCAAGGGTCCGCGACCGGTCGAGCGTTTCGCGGTTTTCCTCGGCGAATGGCGTCCGAGCGAGTACGCGGAAAATCTCCGCCGCACCGTCATGGAACCCCGTGGTGACGCCCGCCGAGGCAAAGGTGGCCGCGATCTCCTCCATCTCCGGCACCCAACGCGCAGAATCGGCGGGGAGGAACGGCACGCGGGTGCGCATAGCGGCGATCTCGCGGGACTGGGAATACTCGAGTTCGCTCAGGAGAGGCTCCAGCACGCCCAGCTTCAACGCGGCCATGAGGAGCGCGGTCTGTAGGGTAGCGGTGCCCTTGGTGCCCGCAGCATAGACCATTTTGAGCGCCGAGGCCTGGCCGATCGCATCGCCGATCCTCTCGACCTTCATCGCTTCGGAGGCGAGGCTCTCCATCGCCGCACAATCGGGACCGGAGACGAAGAAGCGAGTCGGCGGGGCCTTGATCGGATTATAGCCGATGATCCCGCAATCGATCACGGTCGCGCCCGTCCCGTCGAACGCCGCCGCGACCTCCTGCGCCCGGCCGGGCGAGATCGCGTTGCAATCGACATAGGCCGGTGCCTTGCCCGTATCCCGCATCGCCGCGGCGACGCTCACGGCCTGCGGCACAGCCCGGTCCGGTGGCAGGATCGAGAGGATCGTGTCCGCGGCCGCGACGGCGTCGCGGATCTCACCGGCATCCGAGATCCCGGCCCGCTCAGCCAAGGCCCTGGTGTGGTCGCTACGCCCGGCCAGCGGCGCGATGACCCGATGCCCCTGTTCGATCAGCGATTGCCCGACCCCGTGGCCCATATCCCCCGGCATCAGGATCGCGATTGTCTGCGCCATGGGAGCGGTTTCCTTTCGGTTGGGAGAGAAGGTTGAAGGCGTCAGCCACAGCATTATAGTGGTTTCGGAACAATAACTGCGGCGTCCAGCCGCGCCGTCAACCTGCGCCACCCCCGGCGCATCAACAGGGAGCTCCCCCAATGAAGAAACTTCTCGCAACCGTTAGCGCGGGCATCATCGCGGCAGGCTTTACCATGTCCGGCCCGGCCCATGCTGCGGATATCCCATGCGACACTGCCACGCTGATCGTGCCCTGGAAGCCGGGCGGCGGTACACACGTGATCTTCTCGATCTTCGAGAAGACCATTCAGGAGATGGACATCACGCCGAAGATCAAGGTTGTGACCGTTCCCGGGCAGGGCGGCAACAAGGGCGCGAAGCAGGCTGCCAAAGCCAAGGCCGATGGCTGCACGCTCTTCGCCATCCACCAGTCGGCGATGACCAGCTTCCTCAACGGCCGGATCGACTATCACTATGACGGGTTCGAGACCGTGGCAAACCTGACGGTGACACCGGACATCGTGGGCGCCAACAAGGACACGCCCTTCAACGATTTCCAGTCGTTCTGGGATTTTGCAAAAGCCAATCCCGGCACCGTGAAGGCGGGCACCACCTTTGGCTCGACCTCGCACTTCATGTTCCTGCTTCTGGCAAAGAAGATGGGCGTCGAGTTTTCTTACGTCCCCTATGACGGCACGGCGGAGCGGATGAACGCGCTGCTGTCGGGCGCGATCCATGTGGGCGCGATCAACATCGCGTCGGGCTCGAAGCACATGGAATCAGGCGCGCTTCAGGCCTTTGCCATCGCGGCGGACGACCGTGCGCCGGGCGCGCCGGAAGTGCCCACTCTTAAAGAAAGCGGTGTCGAACTGGTCTCGGCGCTGGAGCGTGGGATCGTTGCGCCGAAGGGTACGCCGCGTAAGGTGATCGACCTCTGGGCCGGGGTCTTCAAGGCCGCAGTCGAGAACCCGGAGCTGCAGAAGCAGCTCGATGCCAAGGGCACCGGTTATCGCTTCATGGGGCCGGATGCGTTCCGCGAGTGGGCCGACAGCCTCTATAACGACTACGAAGAGGTCGCGATCGAGATCGGCATGTTCAAGAAGGGCTCCTAAGGGCCTTTCTACCCCTGCATGACAGGCGGGCGCGCGGGCTGTATTCCGCGCGTCCGCACAGCCGAGGCCCCGCCCCATGTCGATCAACCGAGACAGTCTTGTTGCCATAGCCCTTCTGGTGATCACGGCCGGGCTGATGGTGGTAAGCTTCGACATCCGCGAGCCGAATTACGGGCAGCTCTCCCCGGCGGCGTGGCCGCGCGCAATCCTTGTGGTCATCGCGATCCTGAGCGGGATCTACCTCATCCAGGCCCTGCGGCAGGGCCCGGACGCGCCCTCGCCCGATGCGCCGAAGGGGCTGGGCGCGATCCTGTCCTACTGGCGCAACGTGTTCTGGGTCTTTGCGCTCTTTCTTACCTATCTGGTCACGATCCCCTATGTGGGAATGCTGGTCGGCGGGGTGGTCTTCGTCTTTGCGCTTCTGACCGCCCTCGGGGGGCTGCGCAACATCGTGCTGCATGTCGCGGTCGCAGTGATCACCATGGGCGGGGTCTGGGCGATCTTCACCTATGCGCTGGACGTGCTGCTGCCCAAGGGCGAATGGACGGGGTTCTAGGAGAGGGCATGCACGCGGCTTCGACCCCTCCGACTGTTCCTTTCGCCGTGCTGTTGAGTGTGGTCGGTAGGCCCTGCATGGGGCTGGACTAGGGGGAAACGCCGGATGGTCTTCGATAACCTGATGCTGGCCTTCGGCGAAGTGGGCAACCTCTGGACCCTGCTCCTGATGATTATCGGGGTCGCGACCGGGCTGCTCGCGGGCTCGATCCCGGGCTTCACGATTGCCATGGCCGTGGTGCTGACCCTGCCCTTCACCTTTGCGATGCCGCCCGCACAAGGGCTGGCGACCATGATCTCGGTTCTGGTCGGAGGGCTGTCGGGCGGGCTGATGTCGGGCATCCTGACCGGGATCCCGGGCACGCCTTCTTCCGTTGCCACCACGTTCGACGGCTTCCCGATGGCGAGGAAGGGTGAGCCCGGTTTCGCGCTCGGCCTCGGCGTCTGGTCATCGTTCTGCGGGGGCATGCTCTCGGCCATCATGCTGGTGCTGTTCGCACCGCAGCTTGCGCGCATCGGGCTCGAATTCCAGCCCTGGGACTTCTTCATGCTGGTGATCTTCGCGCTCACGGTGACCGCAAGCCTTGCGGGCGAGAATCTGATCAAGGGGCTGATCGCCGGGGCGCTCGGCCTCCTGGTGCGCACGGTTGGCGAGGATGACGCGGTCGGCGTCGGCCGGTTCGATTTCGGCTTCGACTATCTGTTGAGCGGGTTCGATTTCATCGCCGTGCTGATCGGGCTCTTCGCCTTCTCGCAGCTTCTCTCGGACGTGCGGGACCCGGTGAAGGCGACGCAGGCGCTGACCGACCAGCAGGAGGTCAAGGTCCGGATCGAGCATCGCCGCGCGATCCGCGAGTTGATCAAGCGATGGGTGGTGGTCATCCGATCTGCCCTGATCGGCATGTTCACCGGCTGCCTGCCCGGCGCGGGCGGATCGATCGCCAACATTCTCGCCTACGACCAGGCCAAGAAGAACTCGAAGGACCCAGGCAAGTTTGGCAAAGGAACGCCAGAGGGGATCATCGCGCCTGAGACCTCGAACAACGCGGTCGAGGGCGGATCGCTGACGCCGCTCATGGCGCTCGGCATTCCGGGCGACGTCACGGCGGCGATCATGCTGGGCGCGCTCCTGATCCACGACATCGTGCCGGGCCCGACCTTTATCGCCGAGCAGCCCGTGCTGGCCTATTCGATCTTCATTACCTTCTTTGCCGCGAACTTCATCATGCTGTTCCTGCAGTCGGGGATGCTGCGGGTCTTCGTGCTCGTCACCCGGATCAGGATGTACATGCTGGCAGCCGTAATCCTGGGCTTTGCGACGATCGGGGTCTTCGCGCTCAACAACTCGGCCGACGATCTCTGGACGCTGTTCTGGTTCGGAATCCTCGGCTTCGTGATGCGCCAGCTGGGCTTCCCGCTGGCACCGATGATCCTTGGTGTCGTGCTGGGCAATGTCGCGGAGCTCAACCTCTCCCGCGCGCTGGCGATCGACACGGACCTGACGCTGTTCTTCACCCGCCCCTGGGCGATGTTCTTCTGCATCATCGCGGTCTTCTCGGCCGCCTTCCCCTGGTATCAGAGCCAGAAGGAAAAGGGCGCAGGCTGGACCCGGTTCTACGGGGTCGCGATGCTGATTGCGATCGCCCTGCCGCTCAGCCTGATGGGCGGGGTGTTCCGGCCCATTCTCGCCGGGATCTGTGTGGCGATTGCCCTCTACCTCGGATGGCGCGCGACGCGGCCAACCCCGGCCTGATCTCATGCTGGATGCCGTCACCATCGCGATGGTGATCGCGACCTTTTTCATTGGCGGGTTCGTGAAGGGCACCATCGGCCTCGGCCTGCCGGTCGTGGTGCTGGTGATCCTCGCGCAAGTGGTGTCGGTGGCCGATGCGATCGCGGTTTTCGTCATCCCCGGCGTTGTCTCGAACATCTGGCAGGCGACAAACGGCCCGTGGCTCAAACCTTTGCTGCGGCGTCTCTGGCCCTTTCTTGCCGCCGCGGTCGTCGGGATCGTCACCGGCGTGAGCATTCTGGCAGGCGCTCAGTCGGAGAACATGGTGGCCCTACTCGGAATTCTGCTGGTATTCTACTCGCTCTATTCGCTGCTGGCACCTCGCCTTCCCGCGCCGGGCCGGCATGAAGCCTGGATGGCGCCCACGGCGTCGGGCTCCGCCGGTGTGTTGTTCGGCATGACCGGGATCTTCATCGTGCCCGGGATCCTCTATCTCGAAGCGCTGCGCCTGCCGCGGGACCAGTTCGTACAGGCACTCGGGATCACATTCATCACGCTGACCTCGACCATGACGCTGACATTGGCGGGGTTCGATCTGCTGACGCGGGACCATGTGATCCTGTCGCTGATCGCGCTTGGCCCCGTGTTCGCTGGGCTATGGACCGGGCGTAAGCTGCGCCACCGGATCTCGGAGAGCGGGTTTCGCAAGGTCTTCTTCGTGGCCCTTGTCTTCGTCGGCCTTCACATGATCTACCGCAGCGGCGCGCTCATCTGACCGGAGGCAGCCATGACCATCACCGTCGCCATCGCAGGCCTCGGCGCCATTGGAATGCGGGTCGCCAGGGCGCTGGATACCGGAGAGATCCCTAGCATGCGGCTCGCCGCCGTTGCGGCAGGCAATCGTGAGCGCGCGGTCGACCGGGTTGCTGGATTCGCCGCTCCGCCAAGGGTCGCCGATGCGGGGGAATTGGCGCAACACGCTGATATCGTTATCGAAGTTGCGCCGAAGAGCATCTTCGTGCCGCTGGCGCAATCGGTCATTGAGGCGGGGAAGGTTTTCATGCCGCTCTCCTGCGGTGCGCTGCTCGATCACATGGAGCTTGTTGATCGCGCCAAGGAAACTGGCGCGCGGATAATCGTGCCGACCGGCGCGCTGCTCGGGCTCGACACGGTGCGGGCGATGGCGGTGGGCGAGGTGCACTCGGTGACGCTCCAGACCCGCAAACCCCCGCGCGGGTTGGCGGGCGCGCCGCATCTGGAAGCCAACGGGATCGACGTGCTGAGTTTCACCGAGGCGCAAAAGGTTTTCGAAGGTAATGCCTTGGAGGCCGCGCGCGGCTTTCCGGCCAACGTCAATGTCGCCGCCGCCCTGTCGCTCGCGGGCATCGGGCCGGAGCGCACGATGGTCGAGGTTTGGGCCGATCCGGGCATCGACCGGAACATGCAGTCGGTAAAGATTTCATCCGACAGCGGGGATGCGGAAATGACGATCCGGAACATCCCGTCGGAGGAGAATCCGCGCACGGGCAAGATCACCGCGCTCAGCGTGATCGCCTGCCTTCAGCGGATGACCGCGACCCTGTCAGCAGGAAGCTGAGCGGCAAAATCGGGGGGCACCCTTCGATAGGGTTTTCGTACCGCTTTGGTAGTGCAACGAAGACGCTGAGGTATTCGGCGGATCAGAGGCCGAGGGCGGCGCGCCGCTCTGCCGCGAAGGCCTGCACCAGACGGTCGGCGATGAGCGCCAGCAGCGCCATGGCGGCGCCCGCCGCAATCCCAAGGCCCACGTCGGCACTGCCGAGCGCGATGTAGATCGACTGGCCGAGCCCGGTCGTGCCGATCAAAGCGGCGATCACCAGCATGGCGAAGGCGTAGAGGATGGTCTGGTTCAGACCCAGCAGGATCGCGGGCGCGGCATAGGGAATGCGGACATCGAGATAGATCTGCCTGGGCGTCGCGCCCGAGGCGATCGCCGCCTCCATCAGATCCTCTGGCGTGCTCACGATCCCGTGGCGGGTGTAGCGGATCATCGGCACGATGGCGTAGGCACAGATCGCCAGCAGGGCCGAGAACTCGCCGATCTGGAAGAACATCAGCATCGGGATCAGGAAGACGAAGAGCGGGATGGTCTGGAGCGTATCGCAGATCGGCTGCAGGAGCCGCCAGGCGCGCGGACTGATGGCGCCGAGAAGCCCGAGGCTCGATCCGACCACCGCGCAGACGAGGACGGCGGCGCCGCAGAGATAGATCGACAGCATCGCCCGGTCCCAGAGCCCGGAGAGCAGGATGACCACAAGCGCGCCCCCGATGAAGAGCGCGAGCCCGCGTCCACCCGCGCGCCAGCCGAGCGCGGTGAAGGCGACGATCATGGCGGGCCACGGGATCTGGGTGATGCCGGTGTGATAGACATAGACGGCCGCCATCAGCACCACGCCGGTGGTCAGCCGGCCGGTGGCGATCAGAACCGCCGAGAAGGCTGCCGCGATCCCCAGCACCCAGGCGCTGAGCGTCCAGCTCCACATGAACCCCCAGGTGAAGGGCAGGACCGCGTCATCGAGCCCGATGCGCAGTGGCAGGAGCCCGTAGAACATCGCTCCGTTCTTCACCGCGTCGAGATTGGCACCGTTCGCTTTGGTGAACTCGGTGAGGCCCTGGTCAACCGCCTCCGCCACTGGGGCCAGGAGGGTCAGATCGCTCGCCGCAGGCAGGTTGCCGATCAGGGCGGCGAGGGTTCCGAGCACCGCCGAGACAACCGCGAGGCCGATGGCGAGCTTGCCGTCGCCCCGACGCTCCGGCTCGGCCAGCGCCGTGCTCATCCGGTCGATCAGGATCGCGAAGACGACGATCACGAGACCGGCGAGCAGGGCCTGCCCGAACTGCGCCTTGCGCATGGTGAGCAGCACCTCCCAGCCGATATCGTTGAACCCGCCGATGACGGCGGCGATGATCACCATGGAGAGCGCGGCCATGACGCATTGGTTCACGCCGACGAGGATCTGTTGCATCGCGGCGGGGATCTCGACCTGGACGATGCGTTGCCAGCGGGTGGTGCCGATCATGCGGGCGGCCTCGCGAATCTCCGGGTCGACGCGTTCCAGCCCCAAGAGCACGTTGCGGGCCATGGGCGGGGCTGCGTAGATCGCCGAGGCGATGAGACCCACAACCGGGCCGAAGCCGAAGAGCACGAGGAGCGGGGTGAGGTAGGCGAAAGTGGGC
This sequence comes from Pseudomonadota bacterium, assembly GCA_039180675.1. GTDB lineage: Bacteria > Pseudomonadota > Alphaproteobacteria > Rhodobacterales > Rhodobacteraceae > Thermohalobaculum. The sequence goes on from JBCDDC010000025.1 coordinate 32,727, forward strand.
ACGGTCTGCATGACGTCGAGCACCGCCTCGACGGCTTTCTTCAGCCACGGCGTCTCATAGGCCAGAACTCCGATCGAGAGGCCGAGGGTCAGCGCCAAGGGAACCGAGACGGTGACCAGCGCCAGCGTGCTCATCGACTGCTCCCAATAGCCCGAGGCGAGGATGAAGCCGAGCGCCAGAACCGTCATCAGCGCCATCCAGCGCCCGCCGACCCACCAGCCGAGCGCGATGAACCCGCCATAGACCGCAGGCCAGGGTGCCTGGGTCAAAAGCCAGTTGGCACCCTGCATGGGATAGCTGAGTGCGGCAGAGAAGAGCCGGGCAACGGGCTTTGTCCATTCGAGGAAGGCACCGAGGCCCGAACCGATCCATTCGGTGACCGGCAGGGTCCATTCCTTGGGCCAGGCGGCGATGAAGGGGACGAGATGGGCGAGCACGCCGAAGAGAACCCCGCCGAGGATGATCACCAGGGCCGCCAGCTCTCCCGGGTTCTGCCTGAGACGCTGCATCAGGCGGCGTTGGCGCCGAGCGCGCGGACCAGATCCTGGGGTGTGATCCGGCCGATTACCGCCCCCTGGCCGTCGCAGACCTGCATGTCAGCCAACCCCTCTGCACAGGCCGTGAGCGCGTCATCGAGGCTCATGCCGGTGGCGAGGACCTGCCCGTTTGCAGCCTCACCGGGAGCGCAGGGGCTCATGATGTTCTCGACCGTCATCATCTTGCCGCGCGGGATGTCGCGGGCGAACTCGGCGACATAGGCGTCGGCCGGGGCCAGGACGATCTCGGCAGGCGTGCCGATCTGCACGATCTCACCATCGCGCATGATCGCGATCCGGTCGGCGAGTTTGAGCGCCTCGGCGATGTCGTGGGTGATGAAGACGATGGATTTCTTAAGCTCCGCCTGGAGGCGCAGGAATTCGTCCTGCAACTGGCGGCGGATGAGCGGGTCGAGGGCGGAGAACGGCTCGTCCAGGAACCAGATCTCCGGGTTCACGGCAAGCGAGCGGGCGATGCCGACCCTCTGGCGCTGCCCGCCGGAGAGCTGGCGGGGGTAGCTGTCATCGCGGCCAGCGAGGCCGACCAGCTCGATCACCTCGGCCGCGCGCTTGCCCCGTTCGGTGGCCGAGATCCCCTGCACCTTCAGCGGGTAGGCGACGTTCTCCGCGACCGTCATGTGCGGGAAGAGGCCGAAGTGCTGGAAGACCATGCCCATCTTCTGGCGGCGGAGTTCGATCATCCGCTTGTCAGGCGCGCCGATGATGTCCTCGCCGTCGATCCGGACATGGCCCGAAGTGGGTTCGAGCAGCCGGGAGAGGCAGCGGATGACGGTGGATTTGCCGGAGCCGGAGAGGCCCATGACGACGAAGAGCTCGCCTGCGTGGACGTCGAAGCTGACCCCGCGCACGGCGGGGATCAGGCCATCGGCCTTGAGCTCCTCGGCGATGTCCCGCGGGGACCCTGGCCCCCGCAGGCGGTCCTTGTGCCGGTCAGCGCCGTCACCGAAGACCATCCAGAGATCTTCGCAAGAGATGACGGCGGGCCGGGCCATCAGTTAGTGGCAGCCTCGACGACCGGCTTCCATTCGCCTTCATTGGCAGCCATCCAGGTGGCGACGACGTCTTCGACCTTCTTCCCGTCGACATCGATCTCACCCATCATCGGCTGCTGCGCCGCGGCGCTGAGCTGGTAGTTGGCGAGGATCTCATAGGCCGCGGGCCATTTGTCTTTGGTACCCGACCAGGTGGTCTTGAAGATCGTGGTCGGCAGGAAGTCGCAGTCGTTGACCGCATTGGGGTTCACGCCCCAGGACGGATCGTCGTAGCAGGCCTGCTCACCCGCTGGCAGATCGACGAACTGCACGTCGTAGGCCGACATGGCCCAGTGCGGTTGCCAGAAGACGATCAGGAGCGGCGATTTCTTCTCGGTCGAGGCGCGAAGCTCGGCGATCAAGGCGCCTTCGGACCCGGCCGGAACGGCCTTGTAGGGAAGCTCGAGCCCGGTCGCCCGATCAGCCCCCGGGGTGCCCCAGTCGGCGGGATAGTCCACAAGACGGCCCGAGGGCAGCGTCTCGGCTGTCGCGAACATCGGCGCGCAATCCCTCAGCGCCTCCCACTTCGGGAGCCCCGGGCACATCTCGGCGACATGGGCCGGATAGGCGAAGCCCTCGCGCGCCTCGACACCCAGCGGGCCGAGATCAGTCACCTTGCCAGCCTCGGCCAGTTGCCCGAACTGCTCGGAGACGTTCGAGGTCCAGACCTCCAGCGCGCCGTGGATCTCGCCATCGGCCATCGCCTGCCACATGTTCATGTAGCCAGCGGTGACGTACTCGACCTTGTAGCCTGCGGCCTTCAGCATCTCTCCCGCCACATGGGTCGAGATATGCTGACCGGTCCACTCGTTGATGGCGAGCTTGATCGGCTCATCGACAGCGCCAAGCTCGGCGGCATTCGTCGAGACCGTGCCGAACGCGAGCATCGCGCCCGCGAGCAACATCTTTTTCATGGTGTGACTCCCTGCGTTTTGGTTGTTCCCTGAAATGGCTAGCAAGATTCCCCGGGGGCGCAAAGCCAAATCACAGCGTGGCAGGGGTTCAGCGTTCCCTCGGTTTGACGAGTTTCGCCGGGCGGCGTTCCTCCGCCGTCTTGAAGAGCTGGAAGGTCTGGTTGACGAAATTCACGGCGCCGGAGATGTGCTCGAGATACTCGTCCAGCTCGGGCGTACGCTCCGCCTCGACAAGCTGGACCGGCCGGTCCTGCGGCATCGTCTCGAACAGGCAGTAGAAGAGCGGCTCGCCCCTGCTGAGGATCAAATCCTTATTGATGTCATGCCATTCGAAGGCCCACATCAGCGGGCGAGGCCAGATGTTGATGGGGAAGCGCCCGCCGAACAGCGTGCCTGGCCACGGATCCTTGCTGTAGTGGTTGAAAGGCGGCACCTGGGACATGAAGACCAGTTCATCGCTGATGAAGATGTAGGGCAGCATCAGCTGGATCGTCGGGCGGTCGGGATAGCGCCACTCCGCCTCGTTGGTGACATGCAGGAGGTTGGCCAGCTTTTTCGAGCGGACCGGCGAGGCGTCGCTCAGCATGTTCTTGAGCCCCGGTTTCCCGTCCTTGTCCCGCGCAAAACGCAGATGCAGGTCCAAGGGGCATTTCACCTCGAAATACCGGCTTTCCAGGTTGACCACCGCCGGACAGCGCGAGGCTGATTTCGCGTGTTTCTTGTTCGCCTCGGCCGAACGCACCCGGCTCGGCGCATCATAGATCACGCCACCCTTGGCTTCGGTAAGCAGCCAACCCACCCTGACCGGGCCGGAACCCGGGCCCTCCTCAGGCCTCTCGACAGTGACGTGAATATCCATCTGATCAGCCTACGACAAAAATATGAAGGCTCACCGGGCCGTGGGCGCCGAGTTGCAGGACCTGGCCGATATCGCCCGAACGCGAGGGGCCAGTGACCATGTTGACCGTGCGCGGGTCAAGCCCGCCGGTTCGCCATTCGGCCCACATCTCGTCGAAACCCGGCTGGATGTCCTCGGCCTCGACGACCGCGAAATGGGTCTCGCCCAGGAAGGTGAGCGTGACCGGATTGTCGGGGCCGGAGGCGAAAATGAGCGTTCCGGTCTCTGCCACGCCGTACTGTGCGCGGGACAGGGTTGCGGGTTCGGTCAGCCTGCCGGGACCGGTGGTTCGGTCGACCGTGCCCCAGTCCCGGTCGAAGATCGCGTCGTCACCAGTGCGGATTTCGGCAGGCAGGTTGCGGTTGCGCAGTTCCTCGGCCAGCGCTTTTGGAAGATCATCGAGCGAGGCGATACGCGAGGCCGATGCATCCGCCGCGATGGCTTTGTCGATGAACTGCGCGACGGCGGCCTCGCCGCTCAGCCGGGCCTGTGACGGGGTCGGGGCCGTCTGCCGCCCGCCGGGCTTCAGATCCGCCCCGGTCGCGCCCGCCCGGCGGACCCGGTTGAGGATGCGGTTTCGCGCACCATTGTTCACCGCTGTCACTTGCGGGCTCTCCACTGGCTTTGGAACGTGCCGCCGATCGGGGGGACGGGGAAGTCGCGGTGATCAGTCCAGCCCGCGCCGAAGGGCATCCATCTGAGCCGCTTGCCGCCCCAGCCTAGGAGCTTGATGCCGAAATTGGCCAGCGCCGAGACGCAGCGGTAGAGGGCGGGGCGGGAGGCGATGTGGCGCCAGGCGCGCAACCCAAAGCGCGCGGCGGTCGGCGAGAGGTTCTTCTCGAACTCCCGCTCACGCCAGTGGCGCATCATCTTGGGCAGCGGAATGCGCATCGGGCAGACCGCCTCGCAGCGGCCGCAGAAGGTAGACGCGTTCGGCAGGTGCCCCGCCTGATCGACCCCAATGAGCGAGGGGGTCAGCACCGAGCCCATGGGCCCCGGATAGACCCAGCCATAGGCGTGCCCGCCGACCGACTGGTAGACCGGGCAGTGGTTCATGCAGGCGCCACAGCGGATGCAGCGCAGCATCTCCTCAAACTCGGTGCCGAGCATATTGGTCCGGCCGTTGTCGAGGAGAACGACGTGGTACTGCTCCGGCCCGTCGGGGTCTGCCTGCCGCTTCGGGCCGCTGGAGAAGGTGGTGTAGACCGACATCTCCTGGCCGGTGGCGGAGCGCGCGAGGACGCGCAGGATGGTCGAGGCGTCCTCCAGCGTCGGCACGATCTTCTCGAGTGAGGCCATCACGATGTGGACCTTGGGAAGCGATTGGGAGAGGTCGCCATTGCCCTCGTTCGTCACGATCACCGACTGACCGGTCTCGGCGATCAGCATGTTGGCGCCGGTGATCCCGACCTGCGCCTCGAAGTACTTCTCGCGCAAGACCTGACGTGCCTCGGCCATCAGGGTGGCGGTATCGTCGAGGTTGCGGTTCTCGGGCAGATGCGTGTGCGCCTTGCGGAAATCCGCCTCGACCTCGGGCACGGTCACGTGGACGGCGGGGGCGATGATATGGCTCGGCATCTCGCCGCGAAGCTGGATGATGTATTCGCCCAGATCGGTCTCGACCGGCTTGATCCCATGGGCGGCGAGGTGGTCGTTGATCCCGCATTCCTCGGAGATCATGGTCTTGCCCTTGTTGACGACCTTGGCATCGACCGAGCGGCAGATATCCAGCACGATCCGGCGTGCGTCCTCAGCGGTCTCCGCCCAGTGGACATGGCCGCCGGAGGCGATCACCTGCTTTTCATAGGCCTCGAGATAGCCCGCAAGATGGCCGAGGACGTGGTTCTTGATATCCCGCGCCGCGTCACGCAGATCCTCGAACTCCGGTACCGCGTCGGTCGCGTTGGCCCGGTTCTGGCGCCATTTTGTCTGCATCGACATGGCGCGCTGGATGTTCTCGTTCGCCAGCGCCTCTTTGGCGTTCTGCTTGAACCGCGGGCTTTTCGGGTTTTCGAGAATGGCGTTCATCGCTCTTCCCCGATCGCGGGTGTGGCTGTGTCACCGGCAAGGACTTCGACCACGTGGCGGGCCTGGACAGGCCTGCCTTCGCGGCTCAGCTTACCTCCCATATTCATGAGGCAACCTAAGTCGCCTGCGAGGACGAGGTCGGCCCCAGTCTCAGCGATCCGGTCGGCCTTGTTGCCGACCATCTTGTTGGAGATATCCGGGTATTTGACGCAGAAGGTGCCCCCGAAGCCGCAGCAGACATCCGACTCGTGCATTTCGGTCAGGTCGAGACCGTCGACGGAGCCCAGAAGCTTGCGTGGCTGTGCCTGAATGCCGAGCGAGCGCAGCCCGGAGCAGCTATCATGATAGGTGGCTTTGGCCGGAAAGGCCGCCTCCACCGTATCGACCTTCAGGATGTCGGTGAGGAAGCTGACGATCTCATGGGTCCGGCCCGCCAGATCGCTCGCCGCAGCCTCGTCGGGCGTGCCTGCAAGGATCTGGGGGTAGTCCTTGATCACCGTCGCGGCGCAGGAGCCGGAGGGGACGACCACGTAATCGTAGCCCTGGAGCTGCCGGATCATGGTGCGGGCCAGCGCGGCCGCGCCTTCCCGGTCGCCGGAATTGTAGTTCGGCTGTCCGCAACAGGTCTGTTCAGGCACCTCCACCGTGCACCCGGCGTCTTCGAGCAGCTTGACGCTCGCGAACCCGACGGATGGCCGGATCATATCGACCAGGCACGTAACCATCAGGGCAATCCGGGGCTTTTGGCTCATGAGGACTCTCACTCCGCTATTGGTGAAGTTTTCATACCGCCTTCGACCTAAAGCAACAAGCGATCCATCGGACCGGCACGGGCATATCGCCCCTGCGTATGATCCGCTAGGCTGCCATCACCAAGAAACAACCGGGGCGCCAGATGATACGTAGCACGATCCTTGCTGTTCTCATTGTCGGGCACGCATCTGCGCAGACAATGCCGTTGCCACAGGACTACTCGCCGGAAGAACAGCGTGAGATGTTCCGCAACTGCCGGGCCGCGCTGCTGGTCGAACAGGAAGTGCGGGGCGTCACGCCACCGGCGCTTCCCGACAAGCTGGTCGATGTCATGCAGGAGCAGGTCAGTTTCATCATGGCCGAGTCGATCTTCAATGCGCCGCTTCTCAGTCTGGAGGACGGCTTTCGCAGGGGCGCTTTTGTCGAGGGATGGTTCCTGAGGTTCGGCACAACGGTCCGAGAGAAGCTCGGGGACATAGAGCCAGCAGAGACACGGCGTGCAAAACTGCTAGAGTGCCAGAGCGTGATATGGGACATCATGAAGGTGCAGATCGACCTGTTGCTCCAGCAGCGGGCGCAGGCGTTTCCACCGATCATCCCGCATCCCGGTTTCGAGTGAGAGGGCCAGGCAATCGGCCCGGCATCGCGGCTCTTGCAATCCATGGAGTTTCGCGTAAAAGCCGCGCCTGCCGTGCTTACACCCCTGGAGGATCTCGGCAGGGCCCGTCTGGGCCTCCTCTGATACATTTAGGAGCTCGATCATGGCTGAGATGCCTGTTCTCGAAGTCTCCTCTCGCGATGGGACCGGCAAAGGGGCTGCCAGGTCTGCGCGCCGCGAGGGGATGGTACCTGGAGTGGTCTATGGCGGTGGTAAGGACCCCGTCACGATCAACGTGCCCCACAACGTTCTGCTGAAGTCGCTGAAGGCCGGGGGTTTTCTGACCACCCTTATCAATCTGAAGATCGACGGCAGCGACAACACGGTGATCTGCCGTGCCGTGCAGCGCGATATCGTCAGGGATCTGCCGATCCATGTTGATTTTCTGCGCCTGTCGGAGCGCTCGCGGATCAACCTGATGATCCCGGTCGACTTCCTGAACGAGAACGACGCCCCCGGTATCCGTCAGGGCGGCATGCTCACCGTGGTCCGCCCAGAGATCGAACTGAGGGTGCGCGCCTCGGACATCCCGGAGAAGATCGAGGTGGATCTGAGCGGGTTGGAGATCGGCGATACCGTCAAGATCTCGGACGTGACCCTGCCGCAAGGCGCGGAGCCCACGATCACCGACCGTGACTTCATGATCGCGAATATCGCGGCGCCGAAGGGCCTTGGCGCTGACGAGGATGAAGAGGAAGACGCCGAAGCGGTCGAAGCGCCGACCGAAGGCGAAGAGAGCACGGAGGAAGAGGCCACCGAAGAGTGAGCTTTTCCGCCTCCAACAGAAAACGCCCGGTCGCTTTGACCGGGCGTTTTGCGTTTCATGAGCTGCGTCTTAGAACTCGCGGCCGATCACCCGGTCGGCGGAGTAGCGGCCACCGCCCTTGACCACGAAGTAGGCTGCCAGCACGGCCCAGAGTGCTGCGTATTCCCAACCGCCATCGGTCCAGAAGAACCCGGCGCCCAGGTGCATCGTCGCGGCCACTGCCAGAAGGACCGTGATCGCGGCCGCCGCGAAGCGGGTGAAGAGGCCGAGCGCGAGGGCGAGCCCGGCGAAGACCTCGACCGAGCCGGCGCCGAGGGCAGCCAGGTAGCCGTTGGCGAAGCCGAGCTGGGTTTCGAAGAACTGCCCGGTCGCCTCAAGCCCGTATCCGCCGAACATGCCAAACAGCTTCTGCGCGCCGTGCGGGATCAGGAAGAGCCCGGTGACGACCCGGAGACCGGCGAGTGCCACGTCGTCGAGCGCACCGTAGACAGGCTTCAGGGCGGGGATGATCAGGTTGGTGTCAGTCGCGGCCATTTTCTTTCTCCTCATCTCAGGTGTTGTCCTGAGCCAAGAGATAGCCGATCGCAGAAACCGAATAATCAGGCTGCTCAGAAAATGACTGTTGCGCTGAAGTCAATAAATGGTCTTGGCCATATGCGCCGGGTAGCCGGTGTCATAGCTCACGGCGTCGAAATCAGGCTCAACTGCCTTCACCATCTCTCCAGCTGTCGGGACATCGGATTTGGCGGGCCATGTCTCTTGTTCCCAAAGTTTCGCGCGGTGGAACGCTTTGACGCAGTGGAAGTAGACCCGCTCGATCGTCACCACGATGACCGAGCGGGGCAGTTTCCCCTGCATCTCGAAGGTTGCGAGCAAATCCGGATCGACGCTGATGACTGCGCGGCCGTTGACGCGGACGGTCGAGCCCGACCCGGGGATCATGAAGATCATCGCGATCCGGTCATCGCGCACGAGGTTTCTGAGCGTATCGGCCCGGTTGTTGCCGCGCCGATCGGGGAGCATGAGCGTGCGCTCATCGACCACGCGAACCAGAGGCGCGGGGTCGCCACGCGGGGTCGCATCCAGCCCCTCCGGCCCGGCGGAGGCGATGACGCAGAAGGGCGAGAGCTCGATGAAGCGTCGATACGGCGCGTTGAGGTGATCAATCTCCTTAGTGATCGAGCGGCTGACTGGCTCACCATAGAGCGCCTCGATCTCGGCCTCGCTGGTCAGGATGTGGGAATTGTCCATCGGCGCCTCCTTCTGGCTGGCGCTTAAATTGCCGTGCCCGGCACGATTCGCCTACAAGGGAAACGACGGAGCAAACCTGCCTTGACCGTGAGGGATATCGAGATGACGCGTTTCGCTGCAGTTCTTGTTGTGTCCCTCGGCCTGGGCGCCGCGCCCGCGCAGGCCTTAGAGGAACTCACCCTGCGCCATGACGGGGCAGAGCGGCGCTATCTGCTGGAGCGCCCGGTAGGGAATGAACCAGCCCCGACAATCGTCATCTTCCACGGCGGCGGTGGCGATGCGGAGCGGATGCATCGCTACACTCAATTCACGCTCGCCCGGCAGGGTTGGGTCGAGATCTATCCCGACGGGCGGGACAATTTCTGGAACGACGGGCGGGTGAGCCTTGCCGGGCCGCCACTGGACACGACCGACGATGTCGGTTTCGTGCGGGCGCTGCTTGAGGAGCAGATCGCGGCCGGCCTGATCGACCCAACGCAGATTTATGTCGCCGGGTCCTCCAACGGCGGGGCGATGGCACAGCGGATGCTGTGCGAAGCGCCTGATCTGGTCGCGGGTGCGGCCTCGGTGATCATGCCCTTCCCAATCGGTCTCGATTGTCCCGGGGCAGCGGCGAAACCGGTCATCTTCTTCCTCGGCACTGAAGACGGGCTCGTGCCCTTCGATGGCGGGCCGATCACCGTCGGCCGCCGGGACCGCGGCGCAGTGCGGCCCACCGCCGAGACGCTCGACTTCTACGCGCAGCGCAATGGCTGTGCGACAGGCAGCGAGACACTGCTGCCCGATGCAGACCCCGATGACGGGACCCGCGTGAGGCACCTGACGCTTGCAGACTGCGCCGCGCCGGTTGAGGCGTTCATTGTCGACGGTGGCGGTCATACATGGCCCGGCGCGAGGTCGGGGCCGCTGATCCGCCGGCTTCTCGGGCGGACCAGCCGAGATATCTCGGCGACTGCGGAGATCGAGGCGTTCTTCAAGGAAGCCGCCGGAGAGTGAAACCGGAGACTACGCGTCGATCAGCCGCCTTTGGCGGCCATGGGCGCCAGCGATCGCGATGAAATCCTGCAGATAGGCCTGCCGCAGTTCAACTTCCCGCGCGGCGGCATAGAGCGTGCGGAAGATGCCGCCTTCCTCGCGCAGATGGCGAACGGTGAAGCGGTGCCGGTTGCCCTCGTCCGAGACGACCCAGTCAGGGATGACCGCAACGCCCTTGCCGCTCGCGACCAGAAGCAGGATCACCGCCGTGAGCTCGATCTGGCGTTGTTCCTTTGGGACAATGCCGGCCGGGTCGAGAAGCTGGCTGAACGCGTCGAGGCGGCCCCGCTCGACCGGGTAGGTGATGAGCGACTGGTCGGCGAGATCCTCAGCCTGAATGATCCGTTTTGCAGTCAGCGGGTGGCTGGCCGCGCTCACGAATACCGGCTGGTATTCGAAGAGCGGCTCGAAGGAGATGCCAGAAATCTCCTCAGGGTCCGACGAGATGACCAGATCTACCTCCTCCCGCTCCAGCGCCGGGAGGGCATCGAAGCTGAGGCCCGGGCGGATATCGACGTCGACATCGGGCCAGCGTTTGCGGAACTCCTCCAGCACCGGGATCAGCCATTCGAAACAAGCGTGGCATTCGATGGCGATGAAGAGCCTGCCTGTCCGCCCGTCGCGACGGCCCTCGAACTCGCTCTCCAGCGCCTCGATGGCCGGGAGCACCTGGCCGGAAAGGCCCAGGAGCTTCTGCCCCGCCGCCGAAAGCTTGAGCGGTTTGGAGCGGCGCACGAACAGGGGCAGTCCCACCATCTCCTCAAGCGCCTTCATCTGATGCGACAGCGCCGATTGCGTGAGGTTGAGCGTCTCGGCGGCCTTGGCGAGACCGCCCGCTTCGTGAATGGCGCGGATGCCGCGCAGATGTCTGGTTTCCAGATACATGACCGATCATGAGCAATTTCGAATATCAATATGATGATTATGAATTTGCCGCAATACAGATGCAGCGAGATAATTCTGAGATCACAACCAGAGGATACTCCATGGCCCTGCCCCGCCCCGTTCCCCTGTCCTTCGAACTCTTTCCGCCACGCCAGCAGGCCGAGATGGCGCGGATCGCCGAGACTATCTCTCCCCTCAGGTCCCTCGATCCGGATTTCATCTCCGTCACCTATGGCGCGGGCGGTTCGTCCCGCGGGCGCACGCTCGATGCGCTGGCCCGGTTGACCAGAGAGCGGGGCCCGGTGCTCGCTGGTCACCTGACCTGCGCCGGTTGCCCGCGGGACGTCACCCTTGCCGTGGCGGAGCGCTATGCGGATATGGGCGTCAGCGAGATCATTGCGCTTCGTGGAGATCCGCCCGAGACGGATGAGCGGCCGGGGGACGAGTTCGCGGATGCGGTCGACCTGGTCGCGGCGCTCTCCGACATGGGCAAATTCACGGTCCGGGTCGCCTGCTACCCGGAAGTCCACCCCCTCGCCCAATCGCCCGAAGCCGATATCGATGTGCTGAAAGCGAAGTTCGATGCGGGTGCGGACACAGCGATCACCCAGTTCTTCTTCGACATCGACGCTTATGACCGGTTTATGGAGCGCTGTGCGCGGGCCGGAATTGCCGAGCGGATCATCCCAGGCATCATGCCGATCCAGAGTTTCTGTGGCATCGCCCGCTTTGCCCGCCACTGCGGCACGTCGATCCCGGTCTGGCTGCGCGATGCGTTCGCGCATGTCGAGACGAAGGAGCAGCATGATCTGCTGTCGCTCTCGATCTGCACCGAGCTTGCTGATGACCTGATCGCCCGCGGCGCGCCTGGCCTGCATTTCTACACGCTCAACAAGCCGGATCTGGCGGTTGCGACTTGCCGTGCGCTCGGTCTTCGCCAGATGGCGGAGCCGGTTCAGGCATCGGGGCTGAAGGCAGCGGTCTGAGCCGAGCGGCGAACACAAGTCTTTCTGGATGCGCCGCGCAACGGCCGTTCTCTGGCCAAGCTGTCGTCCACCTAGCCATGGCGCGGACCCTCCGGTATCCTCAAAGTGGAAAAGGAGGGCATATGCCGACACGAGTTTGCATGCGCAAGTGGCGCCCGCTCATTCTCTCTGCCGGGCTTTTCCTGATCGCACCGCCGCTCGCCCAGTCCCAGTCGGCGGAGGAGATCATTGCCGAACGTGGCTGCCCGAAATGCAAGCTCTCGCAGGCTGATCTCCGGGGTCTGGAGCTCGAGGCTGCAAATTTCGCCGGTGCGCGCATGATCGAGGCGGATCTGAAGAACGCATCCCTGCCGCAGGCGAATTTCGCCAAGGCATCGTTGCACAGGGCCGAGCTTGAGAAGGCCAATCTGGCGGGCGCGAATTTCGCGCGGGCGATCATGCGCGAGGTCGATCTGGAGAAGACTGATCTCACGGGTGCCAATCTGAGCCAGACCGACATGCGCGACGCCGACCTGGAAAACGCGACCATTGCCGAGGCGAATCTGGCCGAGGCCGATCTGAGACACACCTTGTTGAGACGCGCGGCCGGCACCGGCGCCAACTTCTCTTACACGCTGATGGATCAAGCGGATCTGGAGCGCGCTGTCCTCCGTGAGGCCAATTTCACCCGCGCACGGCTTACGAGCGCCGATCTGGACCGGGCTGATCTGTCCGGGAGCAGCTTCATCGACGCGGATCTCAGCAAGGCGCATCTGTCCTCGGCCAATCTCAGCGGTGCGATTTTCGATGGAGCGGATCTGAGCGGCGCTTTGCTCAGGCGCACGCGGCTCTCAGGCGCAGATCTCTCGGACGCCGATGGGTTGGAGCAGGAGCAGGTCGACATGGCCTGCGGCGACCAGGACACACGGCTGCCAAACCGCCTGACCATCAAAACCTGCGGCGCCGACGACTGAGGCCTCGCGCCCACTGGACGGGCCCAGCCCGCCCGGCTATACCCCGGCGCATGACACGGCTTTTCGGCATTCTCCGAATTACTGGCCCGGCCCGCTGAGCGCGGCGCCGGGAAAAGGTGTTTGCGTGACGCGCACCGCCCGCACCCTGACGACCCTGCACGACGCAAAGGACCGCCGAGATGACCGGTGATACTGCGAATGATACGGCGACCGACACGCCTGATTACAAAGACACTCTGTTTCTGCCCCAGACCGACTTCCCGATGCGCGCGGGTCTGCCCAAGCGCGAGCCCGAATGGCTGGAGCGTTGGGAGAAGATCGGCGTCTACGACCGCCTGCGCGAGAAGGAGGGTCGCGAGCCGTTTGAGCTCCATGACGGGCCTCCTTACGCCAACGGCCATCTCCACATCGGCCATGCGCTCAACAAGATCCTGAAGGACATGGTCGTCCGCTCGGCCCAGATGCGCGGCTTCGACAGCGTCTACGTGCCCGGCTGGGACTGCCACGGCCTGCCGATCGAGTGGAAGATCGAGGAGCAGTACCGAAAAAAGGGCAAGAACAAGGACGAGGTCCCGATCAACGACCTGCGCGGCGAATGCCGGGCCTTTGCCGAGCACTGGATCGATGTGCAGCGCGAGGAGTTCAAGCGCCTCGGTGTGATCGGGGAGTGGGAAAACCCCTACCTGACGATGGCCTATGACGCCGAGGCGGTGATCGCCGAGGACTTCATGAAGTTCCTGATGAACGGCTCGCTCTACCAGGGCTCGAAACCGGTGATGTGGTCGCCGATCGAGAAGACCGCGCTGGCCGAGGCTGAGGTCGAGTATCACGAGCACCAGAGCCATACGATCTGGGTGAAGTTTCCGGTTATCGACGTGGACAGACAACGTCTTGAGAACCAGGGCTGGAAACTCGATGATGCCGCGACCGAACAACTCGTGTCGCGTCTTGAGAGCGCGAAAGTGGTTATCTGGACTACGACACCTTGGACAATTCCGCAGAACCGCGCGATCAGTTTCAATCCAAGCATCTCCTATGGCCTTTTCGAGGTCGAAGAAGCGCCCGAGGACAATTGGGCAAAGGTCGGGGACGTATTGCTGATTGCCGAGAACCTCGTCGAAGAGGTGATGGCCCAGGCTAGGGTGGAGAAGTGGAATGGCCTCCCTCTACCCGATGTTGACCTGCAAGCGGTAACCTGTGCCCACCCGTTCCGCGGGCTGGTCGAAACCTCTCACAAGGAGGAAAACCGGTGGGATTTCGATGTGCCGCTCCTGCCCGGAGACCATGTGACCGACGATGCGGGCACGGGGTTTGTTCATACCGCGCCCTCGCACGGGGCCGACGATTTTGAGGTGGGCGTCAAGTATGGCCTGCCGATGACCCATAACGTGCTGGAGGCCGGTGAGTTCCGGGAGGATCTGCCGTTCTTTGGCGGGCTCCACATCCTCGACCGCAAGGGCAAGGAGGGGAAGGCAAACAAGGCGGTCATCGACAAGCTTGTGGAATGCGGCGCTTTGCTTGCGCGCGGGCGGCTCACCCACTCCTACCCGCATAGCTGGCGCTCGAAGGCACCGCTGATCTTTCGCAACACGCCGCAATGGTTCGTCGCAATCGACCACAAGCTGGATGACGGGATGAGCGAGTATGGCGACACGATCCGCGAGCGGGCGCTGACCTCGATCGACAAGCTGGTCAAATGGTACCCGCAGGCGGGGCGCAATCGGCTCTACTCGATGATCGAAAGCCGGCCTGACTGGGTCTTGAGCCGCCAGCGCGCCTGGGGCGTGCCGCTGACCTGCTTCACCCGGAAGGGCGCTCTGCCTACCGACCCGGATTTTCTGCTGAAAGACGAGGCCGTGAACGCGCGCATCGTGCAGGCCTTCCGCGAGGAAGGGGCCGATGCCTGGTTCGCCGAGGGCGCGAAGGAGCGGTTCCTCGGCAATGACTACAATCCGGAGGAGTGGGAGCAGGTCACAGACATCCTCGATGTCTGGTTCGACAGCGGCACCACGCATGCCTTCACCCTGCGCGACCGGAACCACAAGTGGCCCGCCTCGCTCTATCTGGAGGGGACCGATCAGCACCGGGGCTGGTTCCATTCCTCGATGCTGCAGGCCTGCGGGACGCGGGGGCGGGCGCCTTACGAGGGCGTGCTGACCCACGGCTTCACGCTCGACGAGAAGGGCCTGAAGATGTCCAAGTCGCTGGGCAACAACACGGCCCCGCAGGACATCATCAAGCAGTATGGCGCGGATATCCTCCGCCTCTGGGTCGCGCAGGCGGATTACACCGATGACCAGCGGATCGGGCCGGAGATCCTGAAGGGGACGGCCGACAGCTATCGCCGGCTGCGCAACACGCTACGGTTCATGCTGGGCGCGTTGGGGACGCAGACGGTCGCGAAACCGGCCGAGATGCCGGAGCTTGAGCGGCTGATCCTGCATCGGCTCGCGGAGCTGGACGGTCAGGTGCGCGAGGGTTATACGCTCTATGACTTCCAGTCGGTAATCCAGAAGCTGTTTGCGTTTGCGACCACCGATCTCTCGGCCTTCTACTTCGATATCCGCAAGGACGCGCTCTACTGCGATGCGATGGACAGCCCGCGGCGGCAGGCCTGTCTGTTCGTGATGCAGAAGCTGTTCGACCGGCTGACCACATGGTTGGCACCGATCCTCTGTTTCACGATGGAGGAAGTCTGGCTGGCGCGGCACCCCGGGGAGACGAGCTCGGTCCATCTCGAGGATTTCTCCGAGACCCCGGAGACCTGGCGCGACCATGCATTGGCTGCGAAATGGGCCGGGATCCGCGCCGCCCGCCGGGTCGTGACCGGCGCGCTGGAGATCGCGCGGCGAGACAAGGTGATCGGCGCCTCGCTAGAGGCGGCGCCGGTGCTCCATGTCACCGATGACGGCCTCGCTGATATCCTCACCGGGGTCGGGATGGCGGATCTCTGCATCACCTCCGATATCGAGATCGTCGCCGGGACACCCCCGGAGGATGCATTCAAATCGGATGATTCGGGCATGGGTGTAGTCTTCGCAAAAGCGGAGGGTACGAAATGCGCGCGCTGCTGGAAGATCCTACCAGATGTTGGGGCCTACGAACACCCGGGCACATGCGGGCGCTGCAACGCAGTTTTATCGTCCTGATTCGAGACAGTTCTTAACAGTTGGTTTAAGGGAGAGCCGTAAAGCTGCCTGTTTTGCTGACTAATTTCTAAATCAGCTCAGCGGGTTCGATGGGTAACGTGACAGTACAACGGTGAAAAGCGCGGGCCGGATGATGTATGCCATCCGCGCCCCGCATCATCCCTCAAATCGCTGGAAGGTGCCGGGAAACGGGGTAGCCCGTCCGCCTAATCATAGTCTTGCTTTCATGCCCGATGGGCCCAATAACCGCGCGATGAACCGACCGGCTCCTCTGCTTGCGGGCACTGCCCTCATCATCTTCATCATCGACCAGATCACCAAGGTCTGGATCGTGTGGTATCTCGATCTGGCATCCCGGCTCCGCATCGATGTTCTGCCGCCCTTTCTCAACCTGCGCATGGCGTGGAACGAGGGGATCAATTTCGGCCTGCCGCTGGGCGGACCTGCGTTTCTGATCGCGCTGGCGGTTGCGATCTCCGCCGGGCTGACATGGTGGGTTCTGCGCCGGGGTGGCGTGGTGTTGGCCGCAGGGGCGGGTCTGGTCGTGGGCGGCGCGCTCGGCAATGCGCTAGACCGCGCGCTTTACGGAGCGGTGGCTGATTTCATCAACATGAGCTGCTGCGGGATCAACAACCCCTTCGCGTTCAATGTCGCCGATACGGCGATTTTCGTTGGCGCAGTCGTGATCGCGTTCAAGGCGTGAAGACATTTGCCCCGACCCCGACAAAAGAGTAGAGAGAGGCCATGATGCCGAGCGACGCGACCCGGAGGACGACCGCATGACATCGCCTGCCAGCCTGAAATTCGTTTTCCTTGGCCTCGGCCTTGGTGCGCTCACGGCCTGCAGCAGCATCGGCAACCCGTTCGATGCGCTGGCCAAGAAGAAACCGGCGCCTGACGAGTTTGCGGTGGTGGCGCGCGCGCCTTTGGTGATCCCTGGCAGCACCGCGCTGCCGGAGCCGACACCTGGAACACCTTCGCCGCTCGAGCCCGACCCTCAGCGCGACGCGCTGGTGGCATTGACCGGTGCGCCGGGCGGCTCGCTGCTCTCGAACGGGCAGACCAGTATCGGCGAGGAAGCATTGCTGAGTTCAGCGAGTGCGGCGGCGGCAACCTCGGACATCCGGGTCCAGTTGCAACAGGACGAGATCGACGCAGACGAGAACGCGCCTTATGAAGCGCCGACCGTCGCGGAGTTGCTCTTCGGTGAGGGCGAGGAAGAAGTCGATGAGGCGACCCTGCTCGACCCCGACCGCGAAGCACGCAGGCTGCAGACCAGCGGCGTTATCGCACCGGTGAACCCGGACGAGGAAGTGCCCGTCGTCGAAGCGGAGCAGGAGGAGCGAAGCTTCCTCTACGACACGTCACAGACCGGCGGGCGGCCGAACAACCGGATCTCCGACCTGCTGGAGTGACGCGGGCCCTCGCCGCGAAGCGTCCCCGCGCTAGACTTCATCGCTGAACAGATTTTCGGGAGGCCTCCGATGCTCCACTGCGCCCTGCTTGCGCTTTCATTGATCTTTGCCGGCATGACCGGCGCGGCGCGCGCCGAACAGCCGGTCACAAGCTTCACAATGGAAAACGGCATGGAGGTCGTCGTAATCGAAGACGATCGCGCCCCTGTGGTCACCCACATGGTCTGGTACCGCGTTGGCGCGGCCGACGAACCGCCGGGTGCCTCGGGCATCGCGCACTTCTTCGAGCATATGATGTTCAGGGGCTCGGAGAAATTTCCGGGCGGCATCGCATCGAAAATCATCGGTGAGAATGGCGGGCAGGAGAACGCGTTCACCTCTTGGGACTATACCGGATACTTCCAGACCATCGCCTCGGACCGTTTGGAACTGGTGATGGATCTGGAAAGCGACCGGATGGCGAACCTGATCATCAACGAGGATGTCGCGACGACCGAGCGCAAGGTGATCATCGAGGAACGCAACCAGCGCACCGACAGCTCGCCGCAATCGCTGTTTGGTGAGCAGATGCGGGCGGCGCTCTGGCTGAACCACCCCTACCGCATCCCCATCATCGGCTGGCGCCACGAGATCCTGGAGTTGTCGGTCGAGGATCTGACCGCGTTCTACGAGCGCTTCTATGCCCCCGACAACGCTATTCTGGTGGTCGCAGGCGATGTGGACCCTAAGGAGGTTCTCGCTCTGGCCGACACTTATTACGGCGCGTTGGAGCCGTCGGGTCAACCACCGGAACCCCGGCCCAGCGAGCCGCCGCAGCTTGCACCGCGCCGGATTCAAATGACCGATCCGCGCGTGCGCCAGCCCTATGTGATGCGCTATTATCTGGTGCCGACCTACGAGCCGGAGAAGCCCGAAAGATCGGCCGCGCTTTACCTGCTCTCGCAAGTGCTCGGCAGCGGGATCGCCTCGCGGTTCTCCGCCCAGCTGCAGCTTGAGGAGAAGACGGCGCTGTCGACGGGCAGCTTCTATTCGCCGGTGGACCGCGACGCGACCAGCTTTGGGATCTATGCCATCCCGACCCCGGGCACCGATCTCGCGACCGTCGAGGCAAGCCTTGATGCTGTTCTCGCCGAGGTGGCCGCAAACGGCCCGACGGAAGAAGAACTTGAGCGGATCAAGCGCAAACTGCGCGCCGACCGGATCTATGCGCAGGACAGCATCCGCAGCCAGGCCAATCTCTACGGCAATGCGCTCGCGGTCGGTATCTCGGTAGAGGAGGTGCAGAATTGGCCCGATGTGATCGAGGCAATCACGCCCGAAGACGTGCGGGCGGCAACCGCGCTTCTTGATCTCGACGCCTCGGTCACAGGCTATCTCGAGCGGGAAGAGGAGATCACCCAATGACGCTTCTAATGCGCACGATTGCGGTTTCGTTTCTCTTCCTCTGGACCCTGCCCGCCTATGCGGTCGATATCCGCGAGGAGACCAGTCCGGGCGGCATCACCTTCTGGATGGTGGAGGAGCCGACGATCCCAATCGTCTCGGTCCAGATCAGTTTTGACGGCGGGTCACGGCTGGACCCTGAGGGGAAAGAGGGGCTCACCACCCTCACGGTAGGGCTAATCGATGACGGCTCTGGCGAGCTCGACGCGGTTGGTTTCGCGAACGCGCGCGACGATCTCGCGGCCAGGTTTGGGTTTGGCGCGGGGCGCGATGCCGTCTCGGTCAGCGCGCAGATGCTGGTGGAGACGATGGAGCCCGCCGCACGGCTGCTCGCAACCGCGATCGCCGTTCCGAGTTTCGACCCGGAAGCGCTGGAGCGAAGCCGTGGACGCCTCCTTTCTGGTCTCGCTCAGCAGGAAACCGACCCCAACGCGATCGCGCGCAAGGCATGGAATGCAGCAGCCTTCCCCTACCATCCCTATGGCCGGACGGCGACGCCAGAAAGCGTATCGTCGATCACCCGCGAGGATATGATCGCCGCCCTGCCGAGGCTGATCAACAGGGCTAACGCGACGGTTGCCATCGTGGGTGCCATCACGCCGGACCAGGCAGGCGACCTGATCGACACGATCCTCGGCGGCATCACCGAGGGAGAGCCGACCGAACGCACGTGGACCGAGCTGCGGGCAACTCCCGGCATTGCGATCTTCGACACGGACGTGCCGCAGTCCACCGCGATCTTCGGTCATAGTGGGATCAAGCGAACGGACCCAGATTTCATCCCGGCCTTCGTAATGAACTACACGCTTGGCGGCGGCAGCTTCAACTCGCGGCTCACGGAAGAGGTGCGGGAGAGGCGCGGCCTTGCCTATTCCGTCTATTCCTACATGAGCGTCAGGGCGGAAAGCGCAGGGTATCTCGGCAGCGTTCAGACCGCGAACGAAGGCATGGCCGAAAGCATCGAGGTGATCCGCAGCGAATGGGAGCGCATGGCGGCGGAGGGGATCACCGAGGAAGAGCTTGAGAAGGCGAAGAAGTACCTCACCGGTGCGTTCGCCCTACGCTTCGACAGCAATGCCAAGATCGCAAACTACCTGGTCTTCATGCAGGATCAGAACCTGGGCATCGACTATCTGGACCGGCGCAACGGCCTGATCGAGGCGGTGACGCTGGAAGATGTCAGGCGCGTCGCAGCTCGGGTGCTGCGGCCGGATGGCTTGATGATCACCATCGCGGGCCGTCCCGAGGGGATTGAAGCCACCCGCTGAAGCCCCGATCAGCCTTTCAGAATCGCGATCATCCTGCTAGTTCTAGTGGGATGACTGCTCTTGAACGCAATATCGAGGGTCCTGCCCCTATCCGTCGGCTCTCCGAGGCTGCTGCCAACAGGATAGCGGCAGGCGAGGTGATCGAACGCCCATCTTCGGCGGTTAAGGAGCTGGTGGAGAACGCGCTCGACGCCGGAGCCACCCGGATCGACGTGACCATTGCCGATGGCGGCAAGACCCTGATCCGGGTCGAGGACAACGGCACCGGTATCCCGCAGGACCAGCTTGCACTGGCGCTAGAGCGCCATGCGACCTCGAAGATCGATGGCTCCGATCTGGTGAACATCCGGAGTTTTGGTTTCCGGGGCGAGGCGCTTCCCTCGATCGGTTCTGTTGCGCGGCTGACCATCACCTCTCACGCAGGGGATGGTGCCTGGGCGATCGAGGCGCTGGCGGGCGAGGCTGGAGAGGCGCGCCCGGCGGCACGGGGGCCCGGCACGACGGTCGAGGTGCGTGATCTCTTCTCGGCAACGCCCGCGCGTCTGAAGTTCCTGCGCACCGACCGGGCGGAGACACAGGCGATCCAGGATGTCCTGCGCAGGCTCGCACTGGCCGAACCGGCCGTGGGCCTCACCTTGCGCGATGCGAGCGGCGGAGGCGAAGGCCGACAGATCCTGAGCCTGCCTGCGCTTGCGGGCGATCCGGCGAAGGCGCGCAGGCAGCGGGTGCGCGATCTGCTCGGCAAGGCCTTCATCGAAAGCGCGATCGAGATCGACGCGGAGCGCGATGACCTGCGGCTGACCGGATATGCGGCCCTGCCGACCTATTCGCGCGGCGCCGCGGTGGCGCAGTTTTTGTTTGTGAACGGCAGGCCGGTGAAAGACCGTCAGCTCTCAGGCGCGCTCCGCGCGGCCTACACCGACCTCTTGTCCCGCGACCGTCATCCGGTGGCCGTGCTCTATCTCGACTGCCCTGCTGCCCGGGTGGATGTGAACGTGCATCCCGCAAAGTCCGAGGTCCGGTTTCGCGACCCGGGATCGGTGCGCGGCCTGATCGTCTCGGGCCTGCGCCATGTGCTCGCCGAACAGGGGCATCGGACCGCGACCACGATTTCGGATCGGGCGCTGGGGGCATTCCAACCCGGTGCTTCGCCACGCCCGCCCCAGCCGTCTAAGCCACCACTTCGCACCGATTTCGGTGCGCAGGCGCCTCTGACGGGTCCGGGTTTCGCGGAGATGACCCCTTCGGCGCGCTTCGAGCCAGAGCCAGAGGGGGAGGCGGCGCCCCAAGACACCCCGCTTGGGGCCGCTCGGGCGCAGGTGCATGAGAACTACATCGTTGCGCAAACAACGGATGGCATCGTCCTGGTCGATCAGCACGCGGCGCATGAGCGGCTGGTCTATGAGAAGCTCAAGGCGCAGATGGCCGCCGAGGGTATTAAACGCCAAGGCCTGCTGATCCCGGAGATCGTCGATCTCGGCTCATCCGCAGCGCTTGTTTTGGACGCGGGGGATCTGCTTGCTGAGCTTGGGCTGGTCGTCGAGGCGTTCGGCGACGGTGCGGTCTGTGTGCGGGAGATCCCCGCGCTGCTGGGTCAGACCGATGTCCAACGCCTTCTCCAGGACATCGCCGATGAGATTGCTGATGCGGGTTCGGTGGCGGGGCTCAAGTCCCGGCTCGACGCGATCTTAAGCCGGGTTGCCTGCCATGGCTCCGTCCGCTCCGGCAGGCGGATGAGCGCAGACGAGATGAATGCACTGCTGCGGGAGATGGAGGCCACGCCCCACTCCGGCCAGTGCAACCACGGTCGGCCGACCTGGGTAAAGCTTGGTCTCGACGATATCGAGAAGCTGTTTGGGCGGCGCTGATGGACGAGATCCTGGCACAGCTCGACCCTTCCAGCCCGATCATGCTCGCGCTTGCGGCGGGGGCTGGCCTGTCGATCCTGTTCCTCGTGCTCGTTCTGATGGCGATCCTGACGAGCCGCCGGGCCGTGCGGTCGATCGAACCTATTGCCGCCTCGATGGAGGCACTGGGCCAGGGGCTCGCACAGCTTGGCCAGAACCAGCAACAGCTTCAGGGTGGGATGACCCAGGTGACCGAGGCTCAGGCGGTCTCTCAGGCCCGGCTGATGGAGACAGTCAACCACAAGCTCGAACTGGTGAGTGCTCGGCTCGGTGAGAACATGACCACATCGGCCACACGCACGGCCAAATCGCTCGGCGACCTGCAACAGCGGCTCGAGGCTATCGACAAGGCCCAGACCAAGATCGAGAAGCTCTCCGGCGATGTTTTGGGCCTGCAGGATATCCTGTCGAACAAGCAGACGCGCGGTGCGTTCGGGGAGATCCAGCTCAACGATATCGTCTCGCGCGCCCTGCCGCCGGATGCCTTCACGCTGCAGGCCAAGCTATCGAATGACAAGCGTGCGGATTGCCTGATCCACCTCCCGAACCCGCCCGGGCCAATCGTAATCGACTCGAAGTTTCCGCTGGAGGCGTACGAAGCACTCCGCGCCGCGGAAACCGAGGATGGGTTAAAACGCGCGATCCGGGCGATGAAGACAGCGGTGACGACCCATATCCAGCACGTGGCGGAGCGTTACATCATCGAAGGCGAGACCGCCGACAGCGCACTCCTATTCCTGCCTTCCGAGGCTGTCTACGCCGAGCTTCACGCCAATTTCGGCGATGTAGTACGGTTCGGTTTCGAGCAGCGGGTCTGGATCGTCTCACCCACCACGGCAATGGCGGTGCTCAACACCATGCGCGGGGTGATGAAGGACGCCCGGATGCGGAAAGAAGCGCATCGGATCCGCCGGGAACTGGGGCTTCTGCACAAGGACACCGAGCGGCTGGTCGACCGGGTCGCCAATCTCGACCGCCATTTCGGCCAAGCGGCGAAAGATATCGACGAGATCAAGATCTCGGCGCAGAAGACCGGTCAGCGCGCCGGGCGGCTCGAGGCGTTCGACTTCGATGAGGAGGTTCCGTCACCCGACCGGCCCAGAGAACTTATCCGTTAGACGCAGCTCTATTCGCAAGGGTCGGATCGCGCGTTTGCCTCGCTTAGACGCTTTGTCAGAACGGCCTCGACGAAGTGGAGATCTTCGGGCCGATCGACATCATGTGGGGCGTAGGGGTCGCTCAGCGATGCAGTGGCCGCGATGCATCCTGCCCGTCTGCCAATCGCGTCCGCCGCCTGATCAATCGCCAGAAGGCCCGCGAGATAGCGCGACAGGATGCCTGGTCCGATGGTCAGCGCCATGCGCCAGGGTTGTTTGCGCTGTGTCTCCAGCCTGCGCCAGAACTCGATCGCGCCTCTGCCCTTTTGAGTGCGAACGGCGAAGAGGTTGCAGCCGCTAACGGGCCCATCACGGAACTTCAGATATGTCCGCCGTCCCGGATTGCCCGCCCGTTCGGCGATCTCCTTTGGTGAGACGGCGGCAGCAATGTCGGCGCTGCCGCCTTCGAGACCTTCAAGAAACGCCTGCACCGTCGCAGCGCTCAGCAGGGGATTGTCCGCAGTCGTAATCAGCAGCGGCGCATCGAGCTGCTCAAACGCCGCGAGCACCGAGGATGCAGGCGTCGCCTCGCTAGGGGTCAGCACTACGTCCGATGGTAGTGGGAGGCCCGCAGGACCAGATACGGCGATTGTGCCGACGGCCTTGCAACCTGAAAGCGCCTCGATGACATGATCGATCATCGGTTTGCCCGCCACGGGCGCCAACGCCTTATACTCAACTCCTGCCGCGGCGGCGACGGGATCATCCGGGCCGCGCGACCCCGCTAGGATAAGGGCCTGCCATTTCATGGGAGCCGCTTTTCGTAGATCCGGTAGACCTTCGAGAGCTGCCCGCCGAGCCTTTCGATAACCCGGCGTACGGGCCAGTTGTCCTCGAGCAGCCAGCTCAGTTCGATCTCCCGGATGCCACGGGCGTGAACCCGGTCCTCGACGGCATAGATAAGCCGCAACGGCAGGGTCTTGCCGACCAGTGTGTCGGCGAAGTCGCGCCGCACACCCATCAGCGGCACCCGGCCGGTCTTGATCCCTTGAACCTTCAGCCGCCAGAGCAGCTTGGCCCAGCCGAAGGGCAACAGCCGACCATCCAGATCCGCGATCGCCTCGTTGACGTTCGGCAGCAGGACCAGAAAGGCCACGGGTTCCCCATCGATTTCCGCGATCTTCACAAGCTCCGGATCGAGGATCGGTTTGAGCTCGGTCGCCATCGCATCGATCTCGGCTTCTGTAAGCGGGATGAAACCCCAGTTGTTGCTCCACGCGTCGTTGAAGATCGTGGTGACCGTGGTGATCTCGTCGCGGTAGCGGCGCATGTCCAGCGAGCGGATCAAGAGCCCCGGCCAATCGCGCTCGACCAGTCTGCGCTCCTTCGCGGGCAGCGGGCCGACCGTGTCCATCACATAGGCAACGAGGTCCTGAGCCGGCGCATATCCGCTCGCCTCCACGGCCTGGCCCAGCCATTCGGGATGATGGTCCATCATCACGTATGGCGGGGTGTCGAACCCCTGGACCAGCAGGCCGGAGGTCTGATTGACCGAGAGGCTGAAGGGGCCACGGACAAGCTTCACATTCTGCTCGGCAAGCCACGCCTCGGCAGTTGCCAGAAGTGCGCGAAGCGTCTCTTCGCCATCGGCCGCGATCATCCCGAAGAAGCCGATCTTCTCGCCCCCGGGGCCCGGCGGGGCGAGCCGGTCGACCTGGGCGCTTATCCGCCCCACCGTCTCGCCTGCGCGTTCTGCTATCCAGAGCCGGATCTCAGCGTGATCGTAGAGACGGTTGTGCTTGGGCGACAGGAACTGTCTGCGCTCGAAGCGGAGCGGTTCGATCCACGCCGGGTCCCGGGTGGCAAGACGGCCGGGCACGCGGATAAAGTCGAGGAGATGCGCCGCATCGACATCCAGAACCTTTGTCATGTCGGGCATGCTCCCTCAGCTTTCCCGCTGCAGCAAGAACCAGGCCGCAGTGATCAGAAAGAGACCGCTGGGTCCGAATGCAGCGAGGGTCGGTGCGACGGCTCCGACCTCCCCCAGCGAGGCGACGAATCCGTCTACCGCGATGTAGAGAAAGCCGAGCACAACCGCCAGAACCGCGTTCATGCCGCCCCCGTAGCGAGCGGTGCCGAAAGCACTCAGGGCCGCCAGCATCAGCATGACCGCAGGCATGAGAAACACCACATAGCCGCGCGCCGCGCGGGTCTCGTAATAGGGTTGCCCGCGGATCGGCACGGCATCGCCCGAGAGCACGGCGCGCGCCTCCCCCGGCGTGACGCTGCGCTGCCCCTCGGCGAGGCGGAAGATATCGACCGGTGTTGTTTGGGTCTCCCAAAGGAGGCTGTCGATGATTTCGGCCTCGCCGGTGCCGAGCCGCACCACGCCCTCTAGCTGCCAGCCATCGCCGAGAAAACGGGCCGTCTCCGCCGTCAACCGTTCGGTCATCTTGCCCTCACGGTCGAGGCGGAAGATCGTGACATCGCTCAGGACGCTTCCATCATCGGCCACGGGGGAGGCGCGAACCACATGCTGACCCTCGCGGCTCCAGACCCGCTCTTCGAGGCTCGTCTCGATTTCCAGCGGGAACAGGCGGCTAAGGCCTTTCTGCGACCAGGCATTGAGCGGGTCTTCGAACAGGTAGTGGATGCCACCGAATACCAGTGCCAGCGGGACAAGGGCAAACAGAACGCGGCCGATGCTGCGCCCCGCGGCACGGATCACGGTCATCTCACTGCGGCCCGAGAGGCTCAGGAACGTCACAGTCGCCCCGGTCAGAACCGAGATCGGCATGAGGATCGACCCAAACACTGGCACCTGAAACCAGGCATATCGTGCAACCATCGCCGGCCCGCCCTGTTCGATCAAGTCGCTGGACGTGCGCAGCAGATCGATCCCGATCGCGAGCAGGAGCAGGACAACCCAGCTCAAAGCGACCCGCAGCGCGATCAGGCGGGAGAGATAGAGCGCGAGCGTCATGACCCGTGCCGCGTCTCGCGCTTTGGTGCGGGCGCGGCCACCCGGTCGAGCAGGCGGAACGTGCTTCTGATCGGACCAAGAGCCCCCTGTCCCGGCGACATCAGAAAGAGCCAGAGCGCGAGCCCGTTAAACGCGATACACGCGCCCCAAAGCGCCAGCGCAGGGTCGACATTGCCGAGCTTCGCGTAACCGCTGGCGAGCTTTATCAGGTTGTCATAGGCGGCGAGGATGACGACAGCGAGCACGATCCGCCGCCAGGTCGGCTCGCGTTTGCGCGTCACGCCGAGCGGCACGGCGATCAGGGCGATGCCGATCAGTGAAAGCGCGCGCACGAGCCGGTTGTGAAACTCCACCTCGAAGCGAACCTCCGGGGCGGGGCCCCGCATTTGCTCCCACAACTCGACCATAGTGAGCTCACGCTCATGTCCCCCGCGGGGGCGGAACGGATTGTTTGTGGCATCAAACCTGCGGTCGAGCCGCAATTGGTCGAAATCCAGCTTCTCGCCGCCGGGTGGCGTGATCTGACCATTCTGCAATACAAGATAGACGCCCGGGTCGTTCGGGGCAGAGATGACAACACCGCGCTCGGCGGTCAGGATCGTCTCGCCATCTTCGTCCTGCCGCGCGAGGAAAACCTTGTAGAGCAGGCGGCCGCTCGCATCGATTTCGCTGGCTGACAGGACCATGCCGTCGCCGACATCCAGAAAGACGCCCTGCTCGACCCGTCCGTCCCAGGCGGAGGTGCTGATGGCGTGGCGCAGTTCGTTGAAGGCATAGCGGCTGTAGGGCTGGATGACACCGAACAGCAGGACGCTGATCAGGCTGAAGACCACAGCGCAGCCGATCATCGGCGCGCCGATCCGGCGAAGCGACCAGCCAGCGCTTTCGCAAGCATCGATTTCGTTCTCCCGCGACAGCTGGGCCATCGCCGTAAGGGTCCCGATGCAGAACGCGGCCGGTAGGGCGAGACCCATGTAATGAGGCAAGAGGTTGAGCATCATCGTGAGGACGGGTCCGATATCGGCGCCATGCCCGGTTATGAAATCCAGCAGACGGAGCAAACGCTCGATCAGCAGCACGCCCAGCGTGATCAGGAGCGCCGCCGCCATCCGGGGCGCCATGGTCGCAATCAGATACCGGTCGATCCGGCCAAAGATGGCGGGGGCGCGCAAGCCTTGACCTCAGTGCTGCCAGCGGCCGGACAGGTCGGCGACCAGCGCATCCATCTCGGGCCGGGTGAGCGCGCGGGCACCAGCGAGGACCGGAGGGCCAGGCCAGCCTGTATCCTCGACCTCGATATCCAACAGGGTGCGCGTTCCCTGATATCGCGGAATGACATGGAAATGGACATCCGGATCAACCATCATCAGCATCAGATAGTTGATCTTCTCATAGCTGATCGCGCCCTTGAGCAGCGCCTCGATACCTGCGACCGCGTGCTGAAGCTCGGCAAACCCGGCAGCATCGACCTCGGCGAACGCTTTAACGGGCTGCTTGCACGCAAGGACAAGCGATCCCACCGTCGGCTGCTCCGGGCGCAGCAGCGCCGCCCAGTGATCCAGCTCGACGATCTTGGTGTGCGGCCAGCCGAATTTCTCGAAGGTGGGGTTCACCCGGGATAGTCCTGTGTGGCTCTGTCCTCGTCAGGCATGATCTTAACGACTCTCATTATTCAGGCAAGAACGGGAATGCGCAGCCTGACCGGGGTGCCGGAGTGGATGCGGAGATCGGGGGCGATTGTCCGCTCGCGCATCTCGATCTGCGCTTCATCTCCCTCTCGCCAGATGCGGAAGGAACGCCAGGCCCCCGGTGCCGATGGATGGCCAGGCGTCATGCTGAGCGACGCCGCGCCGAGGACGGGAATCCGGCCATGGGGCGCGTCGATCCAGGATAGCTCGCGGCGATGCGTGTGGCCGTGCAACACCAGTGCGGCCCCGCCCTTGGCAATCACCTCCACGGTCTCCGGCAGGTTGCGCAAGGCCTTGCGGCGGACCGTCAGATCCGTCGGCGGATGATGGATCGCGACCACCGGGATGAGCCCGGCATCGCGCGCCGCGTCGAGATCGCGCGACAGGGCATCGAGTTCGGCGCGCGCGACCTCTCCCGAGGCGAAGAAGGGCAAGGTCGTGCAGGCGCTGGAGACACCGATCAGCGCGACCCCGCCATGCACCAGTATGCGGCCTTGACCTGCATATCCCTCCCAATGGCGATGCATCTCGCCCTCCCAATCCCCGGCAAGCGCCTCATGATTGCCGGGGATGGCGAGCACCTGTTCCGGCGGCCCGAGGCTTTCGAGCCAGGCGCGAGACGCTTCGAACTCTCTCGGCAGGCCGAAATTGATCAGGTCTCCAGTCATCGCGACCAGGTCATGAGGGTCCGACAGCAAGTCGTCGAGCAGAGCCTCCGCCACATCCGCTTGGTGCAGCCTGCGCCGGCGAAGCATCCAGCTGATCCAACTCAGCCCACGCTTACCCAACCGCTCGATCCCGCGAGGCAGACCGAACGGAAGATGAGGATCGGTCAGCTGGGCGATCCGGGTTTCGGCAGGCACGGAGAGTCTCCCGTTGGCGCGGCCCGGCAGACGGGCTAAGAGGGCTTAAGAGCAGATCGGATGACAGAATGGAACCGGAAACGGAACAGGCGCGCCGGGCAGCGATTGTCGGCACTTGCGATCTAGAGATGTTCGGCGTGACACCGGCTGAGCGGCTGAGGCGCCAGTTCGACCGCTCCGGCCTCAATGAGGTGCAGGTGGACGAGGCGGAGGTTCTGATATCCGGCGCCCATGTCTTTGATACATCGGTCATCACCGCCTTAGCCTCTGCTCGCCCTGGGACCGCCCTGATCGATGGAGACGGGCAGATCGCCGGCCTGAGAACAGGCGGTGACAATCGGGATGCGCTGATCGGCACGTCTCTGCCCGCCGGGCGAACCGGGCTCAGCGGTGCGGAGCTGGCCGGTGATTATAATAAGCAACTCCGCAAGCGGACCAATCCGATGGTGATGCCTGCCACGGACCGGCGAGCGGTGGAGCAGGCGTTGTTCGCGGCATCCTACAAGGGCGTCACCGATATCGTCACCAAGCATTTCTGGCCAGTGCCCGCGCTCGCGGTCACGCGTTTCTGCGCGCGTTGGGGCATCACGCCCAATCAGGTTACGTGGGCGAGCGCGGTTCTGGTGGGTGTGACCTTTTGGCTCTTCTGGATCGGTGCATTTCTGCCCGGCTTGGTCGCCGCCTATGCGATGACGTTCCTCGATACGGTCGATGGCAAACTGGCGCGGGTGACCCTGACCTCGTCAAAGCTCGGCGACGTGCTGGATCACGGCATCGATCTTATCCATCCGCCTTTCTGGTGGTGGGCCTGGGCGGTCGGCTGCGCTGCGGTCGGCGACCCGCTGGCGGATGGCGGCCTCGCGCTCGGCATCATCATCGCGGGTTACGTGCTGCAGCGGATGGAAGAGGGGCTGTTCCTCTGGCGCTTCGGGATGGAAATGCATGTCTGGCAGCGCTTCGACAGCCTGTTCCGGCAGATCACCGCGCGGCGCAACCCGAACCTTCTTATCCTGACCGTTGCGGCGGTGCTCGGCGCGCCGAGGGAGGGGTTGATCGCGGTTGCAGCCTGGGTCGCGCTCTGCCTTCTGATCCATCTTGTCCGGATCGGGCAGGCCTATGTGGCGCAACGCCAGGCACCGCTAAGCTCGTGGCTCGACGCCGCCTGATGAAGATCACGATCCTGCGCAACCCATCGAGCGCCCGGAACGCCGGGCGGGCGGCTCCTGAGACGCCTGATGGAGTCGCTGTGGAGGAGTTGACGGAACTCGACGCTCTTTCGGGCCTCCTTGAGAAGGCGAAGGGTCGGAGCAGCGATTTGCTCGTGATCGATGGGGGAGACGGCACGATCCGCGAGGTAGTCTCCCGATTGCCGGAGGTTTTCGGCGATGCCCCTCCGATCCTTGCGATTATGCCAAATGGCAACACCAACCTGATCGCCCGCAAGCACGGCGGACTGCCGGGGTATGCAGCGCTGGAGGATCTTGCGAGCGCCGACCGCACCGGAATGTCGGGCAAGATCAAGGCTGCGCCCGTCTTGCGGGTCGACGGTTTGCGGGAGCAGCCCGTCCGGGGCTTCATCGCGGGATGGGGTGCCTACGCCACCGGTACCCGAATCGCGATGGAGGAGCTTTCCAGCAGAGGGGGACGGCAGGTGGCCGGCGCGATCCTCTCGATCATCCGCCGCACGTTCTTGGGCGATGAAGCAACGGCGCTCCGGTCCGGTATCGAGGCACACATCGAACCCGAGGGGCACCCGGCAAGCACTGATAAAAGCTTTGCGGGGATCGCCACGGTGCTGGAGGGGAGCTTGATAAGTGGTCTCAACCCGTTCTGGGGAGACGGCGCGGGGGAGCTTCGCTGGATCGACATCGCCGCACCACCCCGCCGCCTGTTCCTCGCTGCCCCCTTCATCGCGATGGGCCGCCCGCGTGGGTGGATGACCCGCGCAGGCTACCGTTCGGGCCGCAGCGCGGTGCTCGATCTGAGGTTGGAAGGCGATCTGGTGGTGGACGGTGAGGTTTTCCAATGCGCGGCAGACCGCCCCCTCCGCCTCTCCGCGCAGGAGCGGGTCAAATTCCTGTCCCTGTGACAGCGCTGCGCTCGACAAATCACTCCGCTTCGCCTAGTGAGCGTGCCATGACCCAGACAGACACACAGAACGCCGCGCCGGTTGCGAAGCCGAAGACGCTGTCGCACCCGATCCGCCGCCGGGTGAAGAAGTACGGCAAGCGGCTGACCCGCTGGATGGCACGCCATCAGGCGCAGGTGAGCCTGGTCCCCGATGAACCATTTCTCGATCCCACCCTCTTCCCCTTTTTGAACGAGTTGCGGGACAATTGGGAGGTGATTGCGGAGGAGACGCGC
>JBCDDC010000026.1:0-61445 GCA_039180675.1 Pseudomonadota bacterium
GCCCTTGATCTTCACCTCGCCGAGATCCGCGATATTGGCCGAGGCGTTGGAGACGAGTCGTACCTCAACGGTCTCCAGCGTGATCGTGCCGTCGATATCGAGGTCGTTCGGTGGCCCCTGCACCAGGATATCGCCATTGATCCGGGCCGAGACATCGTCGCGGCGTACGAGAACAGCGCGGTCGATCGATGTGCGCACTTCGAGCCCCGACTGATCGAGTGCGACGCGCCCCTCGGTCTGAAGCTTCCCCTCATTCCCATCGGACCCTGTCATCGAGAAGCTGAGGTCCCCCTCCGGCGTGATCTGCGTGCCGAGGGTGAGATCGGTGAGGATCGTCCCGGCGTCGAGGTTCTGATAGGACCCATCGGTCAGGCGCACATCGCCTGAAAGCCTCGGGTCTGAAATGTCTCCCGTGATCCCAAGCGCGACCACGGTGTCGCCATCCAGGATATGGCCGGGCGCGGGAACCAGGGCCCAGAGCTTGCCGATATCGCCCTGCCAACCGACCTCTCCCGACACAGGCCCGCGTGTGGCGAGTTGCGGCACGAGCCCGGGCCGGATGGGGACCGAGATCCGTGCCTCGAGCGGCTGGCCGAACTGGCCCGAGACAGTGCCTTCGGCCGTCGCGGTCCGCCCGTCCCAGTCGCCGTCGATATCCACGGTCAGGGCGCCCGCACCCTCGACACCCTCGAACTTGATGTCTTCGCCGTCGACCTGAAACGCCGCCGGGCCCCGCCCGGTGTTGAACTCCGCGTTGGCGGAAAGGCGCCCGGCCAGGATCGGCGCACCGCCAAAGCGCCGAGCAAGCTCTGCATCGAGGTTGCTGAGCGCAAGCGCGCCGATCAGGCTCTGACCCGATTTACGCAGGTTCCCGCTTAAGCGCCCGTCGCGGGGCAGGTTGATGTCGATGTCGCTGACGCGAACGTTCGAGCCCGCAGCGCGAATGTCGAGCGGTTGCGCCAGGGAAACCGTCTCCTCGGCAAGAGAGGCGTTCAACCTGTCGATCCGTGCGCCCAGATCGGGCCCCTCGCCATCGGCCAGGGCGGCCACGTCGAACGTCAGCGGCTCTCCGATCAGCGCACCGGAGCCCAGGGTCGTGATCTGCAGGGCGTTGAGAGGCCCGTTGGCGGTGAGGGCCAACTCGTCCATGGTCAGCGGTTCCGCCGTCAGCCCGGCCAACTCCAAACTCGTGTCGATCTGCGGCACGCCCAGCACGTCACCCGCCCTTGCCCGCAGCGCCACGCGGCTGATTGCGGCGGTGGCTGCGGTGACGTTCGCGCCCGATAGGTTTGCCTCAACGGCCTGCTTTCCACCCTCATTATTGAGTGTGATCGCGCCTTCCAGAGCACCGCCGAGCTGTGTTCCGGCCAGCGCCGATAGCGGGCGCAGTGAGGGAGCGCTGACCGCCAACTCTCCTGCGGCTAGCGATGTCTCGGTCTGTACGGTCATAGCGCCCGCAATCGCGGCCCCAAGCGCATTGACCTCGATGCCCGAAAGCGCGAGGGCGGGCGCGTCGAACCGGAATCCGGTGGCGGCCGTTGCGTCGCCATACGGGCTGCCGGTGACCGCGAGATCCAACCTCCCCTCCGGCACGGAGCCGAGCGTCGCATCGTGATCGAGCGCCACGTCGCCATAAGCGGTACCGTCGAAGACAACGCCGTTGAGCGCCGCGCTGCCGGTGACCCGTGGTACGTCCGGCGCCAGGGTCGCGCGCCCCTCAAGGGCAGCTTCTGCATCGAGGGCGACGCCGTAGATCTGGGCGATTGGGCCAAGGGCCTCGGTCGCAAGCGTGTAGTCGATCTCGCCGCCGCTGCCGTCGATCTGTACCTCTCCAGCCACTTCGGCGTTGAACAGATCGTTGGCGAGGACAGTCGGGCGGATGGTCAGCGTCTCACCCGCGATCAGCGCGCCTCCGTCGAAGCGCAGCGTGCCGAGCAGCTCCGGCGGGATCTGATCGAGCCGCATCTCCTGCCCGCGCCCGGTGACCGCAACCTCCATGCGCTCCGCGCCGCCGCTCGCGGTGACCTCCAGGGTCATGGATCGCGCATCGGCGAGCTCATGGCGCAGACCTTCCAGTGCGGCCCGGGCGGAGAGATCGAGCAGGTCGCCCGCGTAGGTAGCAGCCGCCTCGGCCCGGATCGCGCCCTCCACCGTCTGGCCATAGGCTGCGGCAACCGGCGCCATGTTCGGGGCCTGAACGGAGAGCGTGACATCGGCAGCCGGTGCCTCCAGATCCGCCGTCCCGGCTATGGCGACCGTCAGCACCTGAGAGCGGAGATCGAGCCCGTCGAGCACAAGCGCCGGCCCGGCCAGCGTGCCGGTGATAGCGAGGTTCGGCGCCCCAAGCGTGCCCGGCTGGATCTGGTCGATCCGCAGCCCCTCGGTCGCGCCCCTGACGTCGAACCGTGTGGCGGTGTCCGTACTATCAGCCGCCGTGGACTGGCTGATATCGACCGTCAGGCTCGCCTCGCGCACATCGACCGGAGCCGTCGCCAGATCGCGCAGGCCGAGCGCTCCCTTGGCCGCGAAGCTGCCGGGTGCGCCGCTGATATCGCCCTCGAAGCTCAGCAGCGCGAAGTCGACGCCGTCGATCGGCGCGGCAAGTCCGCTGCGGGCCTCCAGCTTGACCGCCAGATCGGTGGCGCCCGTGGGTCTCGTGTAGGTCCCGCTTGCCACCAGATTGATATCGGGCGCGGTCAGGCGCCCGTCCTCGATCAGCAGGACCCCGTCTTCGCCCTCAGCCGCACGCGCGACGATCTCGGCGCGCTCGCCCAGAAGCGCTGCGATGTCGGGGTCGAGCCTCGGGCCGGCGGACGCGTTGATCTCGGCCGCGACGCGGATCGGGCCTGCGTAAGCGATCGCGGCGGTTCCATTGATCGAAAGCGTCTCGGCCAACTGGATGTCGAGCGCCATGCGCCAATCCTCGGGCGGACCCTCGGCATCGATCACCGCCGTGGTCGGAGCCTCGGACGGCAGGCCGGTGAGAGCGGCGATCAGCCCCGCCGGACCCTCCTTCGCATCCAGGATCAGCTTGAGCGTGTCCTCAGCGAAGTTCTGCTCGTAGTCGAGCTTGATGATCCCCTCGACCTGATCCTCGCGCACGATATCCAGCGCGATGGCCTGAATATCGCTCTCATCACGGCCCCGACCCTCGGCCTGGAAGGCGATGGCGTGACCGAGCACCGGTTCGGCGATTTCCACATCCTCCAGCGCCATCCGATCGATGCGTATCGCCAATGGCGCACGTGGCCATGCGATGCGGAAATCCGAGGGTCCCGGCTCCGCCTCTGCCTCCTGCTCCGCGGCCTCTGCCGAGACGGGTTGGCGCATCACGCGCATCCCCACGAGGGCGAGGTTCGAGAACTCGACCTCTCCGCGCAGCAGGCGGCTGGGGTTCCAGCTGAAATTCAGATTGTCCGCCTCCAGCCAGACCCCCTGGCTGTCGGCGATCTTTAGCCCGGTGATCGCGGTCACGCCGTCCTCTGGCTCGATCACCTCATCGGCGGTGATCTCGAACTCCCCCTCGGTCGAGAGCTGGGAGAGCAGGAACTGCACCATCTGATTCTTCAGCCCCAGAATCGAGAGCTGCGCCGCCGCCGGGACCGTCACAACGCAGAGGATCAGGATGATCAGAAGCCGTTTCATCAGAATGCCTGCCCGATTGAGAAGTAGAGCTGGAATGCGTCGTCGATATCGCGCCGGTTGATGGGGAAGCCTACATCGACCCGGATCGGCCCGGCAGGGGAGAAGTACCGTATGCCGAAACCGGCGGCGACCTGAACCCCCTCTTCGAAGGCCGGGATGATATCTTCACTCACGGTACCGGCGCCGACGAAGACCACACCGCCTAGATCGCCGGCAATCCTGCCCCGGAACTCGCCGTTGAGTTCCAGCACCGAGAGACCGCCCGTTGGATCTCCGGCGGCATCCAGGGGCCCGATTGAGCGCTGCTCGAACCCACGCACCGAGTTGCCGCCGCCGGAATAGAGCCGCCGCGTATCCGGGACGGTATCGAGATCATCGGTCAAGATGAACCCGGCGCGGCCCCGGCCCGCCAGGATGTAATCCTTCGTACCGGTGATATCGTAATAGGTGGTCCCGCGCGTATCCGCGCTCAGAAACCCTGCGAACGAGCCGTCGAACGTGCCGAAGAACGGTGTCACTTCGGCCCTGAACCGCTGGCCACTCGTGGGGTTCAGAAGGTCGTCCGACCCGTCATAGAACGCGGTGAAGGGGACACCGAACAGCAGCGACGTCGCCTCGCCCTCGATCGTATCGTCGATCAAGCTGGCCTCAAACAGCCCGCCAACGCCCACGGCCCAGAAATCGTTGAGCTGGCGCTTGATGCCTGCAGTGATCGTCGCGGTCTGTGCGTCGAAGGCGTCGTCCTCCTCGTTCATGATCTCAAACTGGGTGATGAACTCCTGTCCGTCTCGCAGATATTGCGGCTCTCGATAGCCGAGCGTGAGGCTTTGAAGCTCGAAGCCCGCAATCGCCTCGGCGGTGAAGGTCTCGTTCGCGCCGAAGAGGTTGCGGTTCTCGTAGTCGAGCCTCACCGAAGGCCCGTCATCGGTGTTGAACCGTGCAGCCACCCCGATCGTGCGCTTTCGCCGTTCCTGGGCCGATACCTTGACCGGCAGAGAGACAGGCGCCTCGCCCTCCGGCGCCTCTTCGGGTGCGCGGACCGAGATCGAGTCAAAGAGATCGGTGGACAGAAGCTCGTCCTGATAGTCCTCCAACTCCTCCTGATCAAACGTCTGGCCCACATCGAAGTCGAGATAGGTTCTGAGATAGGCCTCCTCGACCTCATCCAGCCCTTCGAACGTCAGATTGCCATAGTTCGCGAGCGGGCCGGCATCGATCGGGGTGGTGACTTCGATCGTCTTGGCTTCGAGATCGGCGACCGCGCTGCGCTGGCCTTTGACGGCATAGGGGAAGCCTGACTCCTTCAGCTCCTGGACTGCGAAATTCTCCGCATCCAGGATCGCTGCCGCAAGTGCCGGCTGGCCGACCGGGGAGCCAAACGCCGCGGCGTCCAGATCAGGCGCCTGGCCCCGCGACGTGATATCGAGATCATGCGATGCAAGCGTGAACACAGGCCCGGGCTCAACCTCGAACAGCACCGTTGCATCCGAGATCTCTTCGCCCTCCTCCGTCTCGAGCGCAGTCACGGTCACTTTCACCGACCCCTGATAGAACCCGCGAGAGCGCAGGAGGCGCTGTATCACTGCCTCGTCGGAGTTTGCCCTGCGCCGCAGGAATGCGACCGTCTGCGCCCCGCCTGGCTGGCGCTGGAACGTGGCAAGCGCCGTCTCCGCCAGCGCGGTCGTCTCCTCATCCGGCAGTCCGGTGACTTCCGCCTCGTAGGAGATCGCTGTCTCCGGCCGTTCGAACAGAGGTCCGTTCAAACCGTCATTGTCGGAACAGGCGGGCAGAAGCGCGAGCGCCGCGATCAGGGCCATCCTGGCCAGATGTGGAAGCGACTCGCGCATGAACACCACCCTACTCAAGCGCGGACGGGCCGCCCATCTTTATCAGGATACTGCGGTCAGACGCCTATGGCGCTCCCAACGACTGGCCATTCACCGACAGGCCGTCCAGCGTCATTTCAATCTTCGAGACCAACTCTTCCGGCGTCTCTCCGGGAAGGGTGTAGGTCTTCAGCATGATCTGCGCCACCAGCATTGCCTGTGGCGGCAACACCCCGGATGCTCCGAGGGTCTGCAGAACCGGCTCCACATTCGTGAGCCGCACGTCGAACTCACCGATCGGCTGGTTGATCGGCTGGCGGATCTCGAGATCCCCCTTCACCTCAGCTGTGGCGCCCAGAAGTTTGAGGTCGATGGCGTTCAGGCTCAGATTGCCGACCTGATAGGGGGG
This sequence comes from Pseudomonadota bacterium, assembly GCA_039180675.1. Lineage (GTDB taxonomy): Bacteria > Pseudomonadota > Alphaproteobacteria > Rhodobacterales > Rhodobacteraceae > Thermohalobaculum. Next base: position 5,881 of record JBCDDC010000026.1, read on the forward strand.
TGGCTCACCAGGCACGATCTCCGATTGCAGCTTTGTGGCCCGCATCGTGCCCTCAGCGTCGATCACCATCTGTGCCGGCGCCCGGTCCAACGTTTCACCCGGGTCAATCGCTGACCAGATGCGATCATCCATCCCGATATCGACGAAAGCCAGCTTGACTGCAAAGGGCTGCATGTCCGGCGTCGGCACAAAGGGCAGCGTGTAGACCACGTCCATCAATTCGATATCGACCTTGCCGCCCTTGAACGGCCCCTCGGCCTCCGATGTCAGCTCGAAGCTGCTGGCCCGTGTGTCGCCCCGGATCTCCAGCATGCCATCCTGCATAGAGATCAGCGCCGTACTCGTGCCCGCTTGCGACGTGAAGGAGCCCGCAGGCCCGCTCCCGCCACCGCTGGTATTGACGCGAGAGATGTTCTTGCCCGAGGTCACATTCAGGTCGAACCCTTGGGTCAGGCGCCCGTTCAGCATCGCCTGTACCTGATCGAGAGACCGGAGGAGGGAGGTCCCATTCACCTGCACGGCCTCGATCTGCCCCTCGAAGGTCATCGCCGCGCCATTCTCGGACTTGCCGCGAGCCACGTAGTCGATCAGCGCGGCCGAGGCAGTCAGCTCCACCGGCGATCCGGTAATCTCGGGCGGCTGCTCTGCGCGCGAGGCGAACTGCGCGAGTTCGAGGGCGAATGAGGTTTCGGCCTCCGCATCGCCCGAGACCAGCAGGAAACTCTCCGCCGTGGTCTCGACGGTCCGCGCCGAACCCGGGCGGCCCGTGGTCACGACCTGCGCGGCAACGGTCTCGAAGTCGAGCTCGAATTTCTCCGGCAGGTCGGGCCGCTCCGCCCGCGCTTCTTCGCTGGGCAGAAACTCGAGCGAGAAGGTCTCGGGCAGATTGACGACGAGACGCTCCGAGTCGTTCAGCTCGGTGCGCGCAGTCAGCTCTGGCAGGCGATAAATTCGTTGCCCGTCCCCTTCGCTCACCACGATATCGGTCGCGTTCAGCTCATAGGCCAGCGGGAACCCGCCGATCGCCCGTTCGGCAATAGTGACCTCTGTGCCGATCTGCCTCAGCGCCGCGATCTCCGCATCGATCCTTGCATTCACCTGCTCGCGCCCCGCGTTCCACAGCACGCCCCAGCCGATCGCGAGAACCGCGAGAATACCGCCGAAGATCAACAGGGGCCGTTTCATGCGTGATATCCTGATCGCTGCGCTCCGGGCGGCACCATGCCGGGCGGGCGGGGTCTTCGCAAGGCGGAACCGGTCACATCCTGGTGCCGAGCGGGTCCTCTGGTTTCGATATCATGTAGCGCATCACCCAGATCAGTCTCTCCTCGGCGCGCGTGATCGCCACATAGGCCAGCCGTTTCCAGAGGGGGATGCCCGCCTCGACGTTGCCAGAGCGGGCGGCGGCCCAGAGATCGGGCGCAAAGACCTGAACCTCCGGCCATTGCGAGCCTTGCGCCTTGTGGGTCGTGACCGCCGCGCCATGCAGAAAGAGCGCGCCCATCCGCGCGGCAGAGATCAGGCGCGGCTCCTCCTCATCCGGGCTCTCGATCTGAATGATCGCGGCGACCGAGATGCCGGGCTCCTCGGTGCCAAGGATGTCGACACGGGCGAAACCCGGCTTGCGCCCGGTGCCCAGATACGTCGCCTGAGCGCCCTTGATCAGCCCGCGCTGCTCCAGCTCGATGCGTCTCTTGCGCTGTTTCAGCGGCAGCTCCAGCCCGTCGCAGATCAGGGGCTCGCCGGGCACCATCTGCTCGGGCGGGATCTGATGGGCGCTGCGGAACGCATGGATCAGGCGGATCCTGGTCTTGTTACGCCAGACCAGCACCGGTGAGGTCTGCATCAGTTCCGCATCCGCTCGCGCCGCAAGCCGGACCCGCTCGTCCTTCTCGGCAGCCTCCTTGACCATCGCCTCAAAGCTTTCGAACTCCAGCTCCGGATCGCCGAGCGCGTGGGCGAGGTCCAGGATTGGGTTGTCCGCCTCCTGCCTGTGGATGCGGGATAGCGTCAGGATCCGCCCCTCGGGCAGGGTATCGAACACCATCCGGCCCTTGGAGTTCACGGGCGCGAGCTGCGCCGGATCGCCGAACAGGATAATGAGCGAGAAGATCTCCGCCAGATCCTCCATCTGCTTCTCATCGATCATCGAGGCCTCATCGACCAGCGCGATATCCAGCGGGTCCTCGCGGCGCTTCCAGCCCGTGATGAAATCGGCGCCCTTGATCCCGATGGTCGCCAGCGCGCCGGGGACCGAGCGGTGTTCGTCGAAGACACCCTTTGCACGATCGAGCGCATCGGCCGTCAGCCCCTCCACCTCAGGCCGGCTCTTGCGCTCACCCTGCAGCCACTCTGCGATCTTCTCGAATTCCGGATCGTAGACCGGGGTGTAGACGATCCGGTGGATCGTGGTGGCCTTCACCCCCTTGTCGCGCAAGACCGAGGCTGCCTTGTTGGTGGGCGCCAGCACGGCGAAGGAGCGCTTGGTGCGGTTCTTGCGCGGCTCCCAGTCGGCTGTGATCGCCATCATCCCGCAATCGGCGAGCGCATCGGCAAGCTTCGCCAGCAAAACAGTTTTGCCCGACCCGGCCTTGCCGGTCACGGCGATCACGTCTGCGCCCCGGTCGGCCTCGCTGCCCGGCTGGGTCTTTCTTTCCCCAACATCGACGCCGTGCAGCGCCAAGCGCTCGACAATCGTGTCCCACGCTGCCGTTTGATCGGAGGAGAGCGCCACATCGGCCTTTGGCGGATCGGGTTCGAGCATGATGACAGGCCTAACGCCTTACGCCGCCGCTGGGAATCCTCAATCCGTGGCCGCCGTCAATTCCGGCCAATGCGCCTCCAGCCAGGCCTGCGTCTCTGCCAGATGCGCCAGCCCATCTGGCCGGTTCAAGCGCCACACGGGAAGAGCCGCCGCGAGCGCCGCCGATTGGCGAAAATGCTCCGCCTGCCGCCCCAGGATCGGCACGAACTCGGGGCGGTAGCCGTGGCCGGAGATCAGATCGGTCGCCTCGAGGAGCGGTACACGCTCGGCACCGATCGCCCCGCCGCGCCGCTCCAATACCACCACGGCGCCAAGCCTGACCGGGCGCGACGGGGCCTTCGCCCCGGTCTCGACGAAGAACTTCTCCTCCCGATTGGCAATCGGCGCCCGTCCCGTGCGGCCCAGATGCGCCAGCGTCTCCTGCCACAGCTTGAACTCCGACCCGCCAGGATGGGCCAGCACCTCGCCACCGGTCATCTCCAGCGCGATCACGTCGTCGCCGAGGATCTGGTGCCCCTCTGCCATGGTAGCGGCCAGAGTCGACTTCCCCGCTCCCTGATCGCCGACGAAAGCGATCGCGCATCCCGCAATCACGACCGTTGCGGCGTGGAGCGTCTGGATTCCCCGCATATGCAGGATCATCCCGATCGCGCTTCCGCAGAGATAGAGCGCCACATGGTCAGCGGGCACGCCGGGTGCTGGAGACAGGTGGATCTCCGCTGCGTTCCTGATCCAGTAATCGCAGGTCTCCGGCACCCGGAAGACGAACCCCTCTTCGGCACTCCGGAGCTTCATCGACGGCGCGCCACTCGCCTCCGCCGCGGCCCGTGCCCGCTCACCCAGCCGGATGATCACGTCGGCCGGTCCGCTCGCGGCGGCGAAGCCCGGAAGCGGCAGATCGGACTGAAATCGCAGCCCAAATCCCTGATAAATGCCGCTCATGACGCGATCTCCGGCACCCCGGCGGGTTCGAGCGTATCGAGTTGGAAGAGCGTCAGGCCGATCCCGATATTGGCCTCAAGCACCAACGGGCCGCCGGCGCCCCAGATCACGTCCCAGCCGATGAGAGGCGCGGGGGCGGGCAGGGCGGCATGGGCTTCGATCACGTGCGTCAGGATCGCCTCCCAACCCGGCAAGATATGCCCTTCGAGCGGAAAACGCGGGGCGATACCACCCGAAAGCCTGCTCCGCTGCCCAGGGCCCGGCCCGCGGATCTCGCCGGTCTTTCCGCGGATGCGCCGGAACGGGCCGCGATGGCTCGCCAGATCGCCTTCGGCAGGAACCTGGGCAACCGCGTCCACCAGCGCGGCCCCATCATCGGTGTTAGAAGTCACGATCCGCGCCACAAGCGCGACACCGAGCCCCGGATCGGGCCGCACGAAAGGCTGGAGCAGGAGGTCCTGCTCGGCGATCTTGGCCAATAGGGCCTCTTCGCCGACCGCCTCCCCGGTCTTGCCGCCGAACCCCGCCGCCGGGCGCCAGAGCATGTCATCCTGCCGTATCCACACACACATCCCATGCCCTCGTCCACCGGAACGTGGCTTCGTAACTAGCTGATCCGCCCCGCTCAGATGCGGGAGGGTAAGGACAGCAGGCACACCGCGCCGCGCCAGCCATTCCTGAAAGGTTCTCTTGTCCGACACCAGCCTCACAGTCTCAGGGTTTGTGTTCTGCCCAAGCCAGGTCGCGGTCTCCGTCTCGAACCGCCAGCCGGACCGCAGCGCGCCCGGGCGGTGCAACTGGTAGAGCACGAATTCCCGCGGCGGGATGTTCCGGCTGAGCGTCGCCTGCCAGCACGCGAGCCACAGACCACGGGGCCCGTTTCGCGCCCGCCTCGCAGCGCGGGCGGAGAGCCAGAGCGACGAGACGGGCCAGATCACGGCCGAAAGCCCCCAGATCAGCGGGCGCAACCCGACCGGCCAGCGCCTCAGCACCGCCCGGCGCGCCGCGCACGCCCAAGGATCGTTGCGCCTGCCCACCCAGGGAAACCCCATCCGGAGCAGGAAGCAGACAGCACGCCTGGCCTTCCTCATGCAGCGCTCCGCCCGGCCCACCAGATCCGCAGATTGCGGGCCAGCGCGTAGCGCGGCGAAGCCAGGCGCTGGGTCAGACCCTCGCCATAAGCCATAACGCAGAGGTGGTAGTGCACCCTTGCCTCGGTCTCACCCGGTGTGCCGCCCGGCCGCGCCATCAGACCCAGAAAATGAGATGCTGCCCGGCGCTCCAGCCAGCCGGGTGCGGGCCAATCCTCGGGAAGAGGCGTGGCGAAGACCCGATGCGCCAGCGCAAGTGCAATGCGCACCGCACGCCCCGCTCTCAGCTTTTCTGCCAGCGCCAGATCTTCCATCAGCGCCTCGTCCCCGCGCAATGCGGCCAGGCGGGCGATATCCAGCAGCCATTTCAGCCGCCCCCACATGTGGAGCTGGCCGTGGACCGAGAGATAGATCAGCGCCGCCCGGTCAGAGAGCACGGTCACCTCTCCACCACCATCCAGCGGATGCGCCTGCGTCGCCCCGGGGATCGCGTCGAGCGTGATCCAGCCGCACAGGTGGGTAAGTCGCCAGTGCAGCTCGATCATCCGCCCGTCTGGGTGCAGAAACGCCAGGTCATTGGCCTCGTCGATCAGGGTCGGATCGCCGCGGAGCGCGAGGTTGAGCCGGGTGCGGTGACCGCTGACCGGCGCGTAACCGAGCGCCCCGATCACCTCGGCTGCCATTGGAAGATGCTGCGCGCCGATATGCAGGTCGAGATCCTTGGAATGGCGCAGCGCCGCGCTGCCGTAAAGCCGCTCCGCCAGCGGCCAGCCCTTGACCAGAACCGGGTCGCACCCCGCCGCGCGTAAGGCATCAAGGCTCCGCTTCGTCTCGGCCTTCTGGATCAGGGCCGCCATCGCGCCGGCCTCCGCTTCGCTGGCCAGGCGGGCCCGCATCGCCTCGGGCAGATCCGCATCGCGTAGCAGATCGGCGAGATAAGGGCCCAGCCGGTGCCGCTCGACCGCGAGGGTGAGCGCGCGTGCCGCACGGTCCGGGTCTTCCGGCAGGGCCGCGCCTCTCAGAACCGCTGTCAGGTCGCGGAGATCCTGTGGCCAGCCGGCCGGCGGGTCGGCCAAGTCTCCGGTCACGAAAACTCGGCGATCACGTGGAAGCGCTCGACCCCATCCTCACCGCTCACGATCTGCCCGCCGACCGACAGCCACGCATGCGCGTCGCCGACCTGATCGGGCGCGAGGCCGAGCGTGACAGTCGAATTGAGCCCGCGACGCCGGAGCATGCGCCGAAGCGCAATCACCTGCTGCAGGCAGAGCGCGCGGAACGGCAGCGCAGTCCCGACCCGCTCCAGAAGGACACCCAACTCCCGCGCTTGCCGGGCGTCCTGTTCGGCCTCGGCATTCAGCGCGTTCCGCTGGCCGAGCAGCCGCGTGTAGATCCGGGGCGGCATCAAGGTGGCGATCCGGGCAATCGCTAGCTCTCCGGCCGCCTCCGCCACAGTCAGCCAGCCGAACGCGGCGCTCACCTCTCTCGCTCCTCGATCAGGCCGTGATCGCGCAGATCATTCAGGAAAGCACGGAGGTCGCGCAAACACTGCGCTGGCGCGACATCGTACTCCGCGCAAAGGGCCTCGACCAGTTCCGCCTCCGATTTCGGTGCCTCGAGCAGATCCCAGATCCGCCCGCCGGTGCTCTGCATGGCGAAATACTTTCCTTCGTCGAGGCTCATGGCCATCACCCGGTCACCGACACGGGTCTCGACATGTTCGCGCCCGCGTACAATCAGGCGGTTCGCGTCGGCCTGCTCATCGGGCGTGTTGTCATCCGGTCTGGTCATAGATCGCCGCCATCGGCTCCGTGCCTTGCGTCGTCAACGATAGCTTAAAAACACGAAAACCGGCTCGCTTTTGCAAGAGCCGGTTGTCACAGGAGCAGGCTCGGAACGTTTGAGCCAGGCTTCAGGAGACGCAGATATCAATGTCAGGAAACGGGCCGGAACAGACTTCGATCTGCTGTTCGTTAAGGATTGCGCCGCGTGTCGACACAACCATGTCTGTCTTCTCGAGAACAGGTGTGGTCCATTCGGCCTTCGTTTCGCGCTTACTACTCATGCCCCGATCCTCACTCACGCCAACCTGCTGCGTGTCCCATACAGTTTCGATAAGATATTAGAACGACCAAGTCAATGCTGGAACCAATCCAAGTGTAGGTTCTATATCGCATTAAATAACTGAATTAAAACATATTTTCCAATTCATGTCACATTGGGCCGATGATTGTCTCGGTGGTCCCGGATTGAGGCAATTCGATGGTGTGACCCTTCGGATTGCTTTGCTTTCACCCGATGTGTAGCAATCAGGGGAAGCAATTCTCTTGATGGTTGTCCGCCATGCGCTTTCGCGCGATTCTCTTCGACAAGGATGGGACGCTCTTCGATTTTCACCGGACCTGGGCCGGTGTTGGCGAGTCTAGCGTCGTTGCGCTCACGCCCGATCCGGCGGTTCAGGATCGTCTTGCGGCACTCGGTGGGTTCGATCGTGCGCGCAAGACTTTCCTGCCAGGTGCGCCGATGGTGGCTGGAACGCTGCGCGAGGTTGCCGAGATCTGGCAGCCGCATCTGCCGGAGCACAGTGTGGCCGGGATCGAACGTTTGCTCGACGAAATCGCCATCGAAGCGACGCGGAACGGTGCGCTCGTCCCCGCAGTCGATCACTTCGGTGCGTTTCTCACCGGTCTCCAGGCCGCGGGCTACGCTCTCGGCATCGCGACACATGACTCGCTGGAAAGCACACAGGTCCAGCTTGACGCCGCCGATGTTCGTGGTCTTTTCGATTTCGTCGCGGGATATGACAGTGGGCATGGCATGAAGCCTGGACCAGGCATGCTCCATGCCTTCGCGCACGCCGTGTCCGTCGCTCCGGCCGAGGTGGTGATGGTTGGTGATAGCGTGGGTGATCTTCAGATGGTCGGCAACGCCGGGGGCGGGCTCGCGGTCGGCGTGCTCAGTGGGCCCGCCGAGGCAGATGACCTCGCGCCCTATGCGGATTACGTTCTGCCGACGATCGGAGATCTGCCAGGGCTCCTGCACAAACTCGCGGCGCAAACGCCAAACTAGGGCAAGATGCTGGCATTGATCTGCAGTGCATCTCCGGGCGGGAAAATGGTCCATTTTGCCGGATTAGCGGCTTTGCAAAGCCGCGGGGGAGGCGCAAGGATGCCCGTGATGGATCAGGAGAGTTCGAGATGAACGAGACCGTCAGACGGCGCCGCGGTGGCGGGCGCAGCGGCAACCAGCGCCGGGCCGGCGGGTCGGCGATCGAACAGCTCCCGTTCGCCCCCACGGTCCTGACCGACGAGCCGATCTGCCCGCTGACCCCGGACGGGGTCGAGAAGATCGATGATGCCGCGATGCGCATTCTCGAGGAGATCGGGATCGATTTCCTGCACGAGGAAGCCTGCGACCTGCTGCGCCAGGCGGGCTGCACCGTTGAGGGCGAGCGAGTCAGGATGGGCCGCGACTTCGTGCGAGAGATGGCGGCGAAGGCGCCAGAGACCTTCACAATCACGCCGCGCAATCCCGAGCGCCAACTGACCATCGGCGGGCGCAATCAGTATAACGTGAACGTCTCCTCGCCGCCCAATGCCTCGGATCTGGAGCGGGGAAGGCGGGTAGGCGATCTCGAGAGCTTTCGCGATCTGGTCAAGCTCAGCCAGTACTTCAACTGCATCCACATCATAGGCGGCTACCCTGTCGAGCCTGCGGATGTGCATCCCTCGATCCGGCACCTTGTCTGCGTCAGCGACAAGCTCAAGCTTTCGGACAAGGTGTGCCACACCTACGCGCTGGGGGTGGAGCGGGTCGAGGATTCGATGGAGATGATCCGCATCGCGGGCGGGCTCAGCCAGGAGGAGTTCGAGGCGAGCCCGCGGATGTACACCAACATCAACTCGACCTCGCCGCTGAAGCATGACTGGCCGATGCTCGACGGGTCCATGCGCCTGATCCGGAAGGGCCAGGCAGTGTCGGTGACACCGTTCACACTTGCGGGCGCCATGGCGCCGGTGACGCTCGCAGGCGCGATCGCGCAGCAGACGGCGGAGGCGCTGGCGGCGATCGCGCTATTCCAGTGGATCAAGCCCGGCTGTCCTGTGGTGATGGGCTCCTTCACCTCGAATGTCGATATGAAATCCGGGGCGCCTGCGTTCGGGACACCAGAGTATATGCGCGCGACCCAGATGTCGGGCCAGATGGCGCGGTTCTACGGGCTGCCTCTGAGGTCCTCGAACGCCAATGCTGCGAATTGCCCCGACGCGCAGGCGGCGTGGGAGAGTGCGTTTTCCCTTTGGGCGGCAACGTCGAGCCATACCAACCTGATCTACCATGCGGCCGGATGGCTGGAGGGCGGGCTTTGCGCGTCCTACGAGAAATTCGTGATGGATTGCGAGACGCTGCAGCAGATGGCGGTCTACAACCGGCCCGTCGGGGTCACCGAGGAAGATCTTGCCGTAGACGCGATCGCCGAGGTCGATGCATTCCCGCCGTCGAGCCGGCATTTCTTTGGCGCTCAGCACACGCAGGACCGCTATACCACCGCGTTCTACAGCCCGTTCCTGAGCGACTGGAACAACTACAAGGGCTGGGAGGAGGCGGGCGCCGTGCGAACGCCGGAACGGGCGCATCGGATATGGAAGAAGATCCTCGAAGAATTCGAGGCGCCCGCAATGGACGCGGCGGTGGCCGAGGAACTGGACGCTTTCGTCGCGCGCCGCACCGCGGAAGGCGGCCAGCCGACCGATTTCTGAACCGCGACCTGGAAGGGGGCGCACCAAGCGGAATGCGCGTGCCGCGCATGCGCCTTTGCATCAGCCCCCTCCTACCCTCCCCCGTGTCCGGGGGAGGAACCTGCCGCGCCGGAGTCAGATGCCGCGCGCAGCATCGAGCCGGGTCTTTTGGACGATACGACACGCGACTATGCTTGCCCGATGCGGATCAGGCAGCATCAGGCGGACGACTTTCGGCAGCTGGCTGATCTGCGCTGGCTTCTGAAGACCGGGGACGGGACCATCGACCCCGGTGTCGATCGGGCGGCTTTCCTCGACGATTATTTGGAAGACCTGCGGAGCTCCGATCAGGCGGGGGACACTGTGCACTGGGTCATCGAGGACCGGGACCGGTTGATCGGCTCGATGACGATCAGAACGGTGAGGAAAGAACTCTCTCCGGGCGAGGCGCCCGGCGCCTGGGGGTATCTGACGAACAGCTTCGTGCGCCCCGAGATGCGCGGTCTTGGCCATGGAACGGAGCTTCTGGCTCGTGCGATCAGCTGGTCGAGGGCCCGGCGGCTCGAACTCCTGATCGTCTGGCCGAGCGAGAGGAGTTATGCGTTCTACCGTCGCGCCGGGTTTTCTGGGCAGAGTGATCCTTTGCAGCTCTCCCTTACACCGATGCAGGATGCGGAAGTGCCCGGCGCATGGGATCGAAAATGAACGCGCGGCCATCCTTCGGGCTTGCGTTTCAATGGCCGATGACCTCCCGTGATCGCGCAAACGGTGAAGGGGGCTGTCATGAAGATCGGGTTTATCGGGCTTGGCAATGTGGGCGGCAAGTTGGCGGGGTCGCTTATCCGCAACGGGCATGATGTCGTGGTGCGCGACCTGGACCGGGCCGCGGCAGGGCCGTTTCTCGCCAAGGGCGCGGGCTGGGCGGATCGCCCGACGGAGATGGCCGCATCCTGCGAGATCGTGATCACTTGCCTGCCCTCGCCTGCGGCTTCGGCGGCGGTGATGGAGGGGGAGAATGGTGTGCTCTCCGCCCTTCGCCCGGGCACGATCTGGGCGGAGATGTCGACCACGGACGAGGCGGAGGTGAAGCGGCTCGGCGCTCTCGTAGAGGAGCGCGGCGGCCATGCGGTCGACTGCCCTGTCTCGGGCGGCTGTCACAGGGCGGCGACCGGGAACATCTCGATCTTCGCGGGCTGCGAACGCGAGGTCTTCGAACGGATGCTGCCGATCCTGACCAGTATGGGCCGGCGGATCCTGCATACCGGACCGCTGGGCTCGGCCTCAGTGCTCAAGGTCGTCACGAATTACCTCGCGACGGCGAACCTCGTCTCCTGTGCGGAGGCGCTGGTGACCTGCAAGGCAGCCGGCATGGATCTCAACACCGCCTATGAGGCGATCAGGATCTCGTCTGGCACCAGCTTCGTGCACGAGACAGAGAGCCAGGTGATCTTGAACGGATCGCGCGATATCTCATTCACGATGGATCTGGTGCTGAAGGATATCAGCCTGTTCCAGCAGGTCGCGGGCCGGGCAGGTGTTACGCTCGATCTCAATCCGCTGATCATCGAGATCTTCGAGGATGCGATCGCGCGCTACGGGCCGCGTGAGTTGAGCCCCAACGTGATCCGGCGGCTGGAGGATCGAACCGGGCTCGACATCACCGCGCCGGGTTTTCCGCCGGAGATGTTGGATGATGAGCCGGAGGAGCCGGGCTACGAAGTCATACCCCGGCGATGAGCAGGTTAGCTGTTGGTCGGAGTTTGTCTGAGACGTGCGATCTGTTGTCTGGAAAAATCGTCCCGGTTTGTCGCGCGGTCAGATCTTGAGCGCGGATCTGGTCAGTTCGTGAGCGCGGTCAGGTCGATCCCGAAGGTCACGGCGCCGATCGGGACGCCATTGTCCGGGTCGATCACGGTCATGCTGACCTGGGTCTGAACCTTCTGGGTCGACTCGTCGAACTCCAGTTCGCTGACATGCACCGCGCCCGGACCCTTGAGGTAGGTTTCCTGATACTTCGCCTCGTCGCCCTGGTAGAAATCCGAGGTCGGGTCCGAGATCGCAACGTTCAGACCGTGTTGATCCATCACGATAATCTCGGTGATCACGCCGTTGGAGAGCTTGCGCCGATCGCGCAGGATGACCGAGGCTTGACGGCCGATCAGATCGCCTACCATCGGGCCGCGGCTGCCGCCCTTCACCCAGGCCTTGTCGAGCCGGGTGATCTTGCGCTCGGAAATCGTGCCCCAGAGCTGGTTCTGCTCACGGATTGCGTAGACCAGAACCGGGTCGTTGATCCAGGTTTGAAGCTCACCCTGGGCGATGCCCGTGACCTCCTCGGCAAAATCCTCGGCCCGGGGCTGGTTCTGCGCCTCGACGGCGAATGGGATGAACGCAACCGACGCAACACCGGCAAGAATTTGCTTCCACATCGGCGGCTCTCCCCCTTGGCGTCCTGGTCATTTTGGATCAGGACGGGCGTCTGTTCTCTTCGCCTGCCTTCCTCGGCTATTCGGATACTCCGAATTCGAGTGGCGATCAACGTGGTAATCCACACACGCGGGAGTAGATCACGAGATTGCTTTAACATGTGAAAGACGGCGTTTGTATGGCCTCCGGGCGGATTCTTGCGCTGAGGCGGCGCGCTGATCGAATGGGCCGCGAGCCCAGGGGAGGAAGACCGGTCAGGTCAGGCTAGCAGGGTCGCTGCGGGCCGCGCGCTCCCATGCAAGGGCGGTGCGGGATGGCAGGGGTCGCGTGCGCCCACCCACCCGCGCGCGGCCCTGCCCCAGGACCTGCGTTACGGCCCGGGCGAGCCTTGTGGTTGTCCAAGATCCACTAAGCGGCGGGAGGTGGAGGAAGGCCGCCTCGGTGACACTCTGTCCAAGAGCCGCCCAATAGGTCGTCTCGCAGACATAGCGGCCCGCGTTCCAGGATAGCCGGCAGGGGATGCCGACCGCCCGCATAGCGGCCAGGGCGCCGGGAAAGTCCCATCGGCCGCAGCGGGTCGTCGAAAGATCCTCACGCAGGTGTGGGCCGAGCCGTGCCTGCATCTCAAGCGTCGGCACGCTCCGATCCGCCAGGCCGGTCAGGAGGATGCGATAAGGGGCGTAATCCCTAATCAGCTTCTCGACCTGGTGCGCGGCCTCGAGGTGATCGACCGGCAGGCAGCGGACCATGAGGGCAGACTGGCTGCTATCGAGGCGTTTTATCGCCTCCCAGCTGGAATTTACGGACCAGCGCCCGAACGGCGCAAATCCGGTCACCAGGGTGAGGGGCCTAGCGATCGGATGTCTCCCAGCGCGGATTGATCCAGGGTTTGGCGTTGGAGCGGGGCAGGGGATCGCGGCCGAGGATGTGATCGGAGGCTTTCTCCCCCACCATGATGCTCGGCCCGTTGAGGTTTCCGTTCGGAATCCGTGGGAAGATCGAACTGTCGGCGAGGCGCAATCGCTCCACCCCGATCACCCGGCATTCCGGGTCGACAACAGCCATCGGGTCGTTTGGCTGGCCCATCCGGCAGGTGCAGGAGGGGTGGTAGGCGCTCTCCACATGTTCGCGGATGAAACCGTCAAGTTCCTCGTCCGTCTGCAGTGCCTCGCCCGGCTGGATCTCCTTACCCCGGAACGGATCGAATGCGGTTTGGCGAAAGATCTCCCGCGTTAGCCGGATGCAGTGGCGGAAATCCACCCAGTCCTGCTCGTGGCTCATGTAGTTGAAGAGGATCTTCGGCGGATCCATCGGGTTGGAAGAGCGCAGCGTGATCTCGCCGCGCGAGGGTGAGCGCATCGGGCCGACATGGGCTTGGAAGCCGTGGCCTTCGGCCGCCGCTTGCCCGTCATAGCGCACGGCTATCGGCAGGAAATGGTACTGGATATCCGGGTACTCGACACCGGGTTTCGAGCGGAGGAAGGCCGCGCTCTCGAACTGGTTCGAGGCGCCGGGGCCGGTGCGCCGCAGCATCCATTCGAGGCCGACCAGCGCCTTTCCGAACAGGCTCCAGTGTTTGAACAGCGTGATCGGCTGGGTGCAGGCCTGCTGGATGTAGAGCTCCAGATGGTCCTGGAGGTTCTGGCCCACGCCCGGCCGGTCGGCGTGGATGGGGATGCCGTGCTCCGCCAGATGCGCTGCCGGGCCGATGCCGGAGAGCATCAGAAGTTTCGGTGAGTTGATGGAGGAGGCCGCGAGGATGATCTCGCGCCGGGCGCGGACCACTTCGACGCGAGCTAACGCGCCCTTGCCGACCGAGATCTCGACGCCTGTGGCGCGCCCCTCCTCGATCACGACGCGGCGGGCGAGGCAGTGGACAAGCTCGAGATTGCGACGTTTCAGTGCCGGTTTCAGGTACGCGTTGGCTGCAGACCAGCGCTGGCCTTTCCAGACCGTCTGTTCCATGGGGCCGAAGCCCTCCTGCTTTTCGCCATTATAGTCGGCGGTCAGCTCGAAGCCGGCCTGGTGCCCGGCCTCGACGAAGGCCTGGTGGAGCGGGATGTCCCGCTTGCCGCGCGTGACGTGCAGCGGGCCCGAACGGCCGCGCCAGTCCGGGTCGCCGCCATGGCCGCAATCGTGCCAGCTCTCCATTCGCTGGAAATAGGGGAGCACATCGGCGTAGGCCCAGCCTTGGGCGCCCTGGCTTTCCCAATGATCGTAGTCCCGCGCATGGCCGCGCACATAGACCATGCCGTTGATCGAGGAGGAGCCGCCCAGCACCTTGCCGCGCGGACAGGCGAGGCGGCGCCCACCCAGATGCGGCTCCGGCTCCGACCAATAGCCCCAGTCATAGCGCGGCATGTTCATCGGAAAGCTGAGTGCGCCCGGCATCTGGATGAGCGGCCCCCAATCGGAGCCGCCATGCTCCAGCACTAGGACGGAATGCTGCCCGTCCTCGCTGAGCCGCGCCGCCATGGCAGAGCCCGCACTGCCCGATCCGATGATGACAAAGTCGGCTTCCATCAGAAATCGAGCCTCCCAAACAGTTCGTGATAGTCGATCATGATGTGCTCTCGATATGGCTGCCGGTCCGTCAGCCGCTGGTAGTAGGCGGCCAGATTCGGCCGATCGGGGCGTGTGAGGGGCAAAGTGAAGTAACGGTATAGCAAATAGCCGAAGCCGATATCGGCAAGCGTGAGGTCATCGCCGCAGAGGAATGCGCGTTCTTCCAAACGGGCATCGGCTTTCGCCATCGCCGCATTCACGTCCGTCCAGTGGCGGTGAACGGTTTCCATATCGCGCTCGGCCTTCGGCGTGCGCCAGTAGCCCCAGAAGACACCGGTGATCAGCGCCTCATCGATCGTCGTCTTGGCCCATTCGAGCCATTGGTCGATGGGCGCGCGATTGCGGGGCGCTTCTGGCCAGAACGTCTCGTCTCCGTACTCGGCGGCGAGGTAGCGCAGGATCGCCCGAGACTCCCAGACAATCAGCTCTCCATCCTGCAGCACCGGGATCTTGCCGTTCGGGTTGAGGCTCCGGAACTCTTCGGTTTCCAGCCCGCCGAACTTCCCGCCCACATCGATCCGCTCGTGGGGCAGCCCCAGTTCTCCGATGCACCACATGACTGGTTGGACGTTGGAGGAAGAGGCCCGGCCCCAGATCTTCAGGGTCATGGCACCCGCAGCAGCTCGTAGCTGACCATCGCGTGTTCCGCGTAGGCCGGGCGTTCGGTCAGGCGTTGATAGTAGGCGTCGAGATTCGGGGTCGCCGCCTTATCGAAATCGATCGTGTAGTAGCGATAGAGCAGGTGGCCCACCACGATATCGGCCCAGCAGAGGTATTCGCCGTTCAGGAAAGGACCCGCGCCGATGCGCTTTTCCAGCTGCGCTGTGACCGGCTTCAGGCTTTCCGCATCCCGCGCGATCTGGGCCTCGTCACGCTCTGCGGCGCCGACGCGAACCATCTGCCAGAAGATCTTGTAGTTGAAATGCGGCTGAAAGGTCGTGCGGATCCATTCGCACCAGAGGTCGAGCTCCGCCCTTGTGGCAAGATCGGTCGGCCAGAATTGCGCATCGCCGTATTTGGCGGCGAGATAGCGCAGGATCGCCTGGCTTTCGTAGAGAACGAGATCGCCGTCCTTGATGGTCGGCACTTTGCCGTTTGGGTTCATGGCGAGATACTCGGGCGTGTCCGTTCCGCCGAATTTGTGGCCGACATCGTGGCGGACATACTCGAGACCGAGTTCGCCGATCGCCCACATCACCACCTGCACGTTGGACGATGTGGCGCGCCCCCAAACAGTGATCGCCATCCGACACCTCCTGCTACAGACCTTACGCTTGCTAGCGCGGCCTCTTCCGCCGCGCAATCCTGCCGGGTGGCAACGGGGCGCTTTACCACTAGGTGGATCGAACGAGAGTGGACATCTGGCCGGGCTTCCCCCTACGATCGCGACCAACAGACTGCCGCTAGGAAGGAGCCGAGCCGATGGAGATGTCTGGAGAACGCCAGATCGCGGCACCACGCGCGGCCGTCTGGGAGGCGCTCAACGACCCAACCGTTCTGAAGGAATGCATTCCAGGTTGCCAGGAGATGGAGCGGGACGGCGATGGCTTCTCCGCCGTGGTCAAGCAGAAGGTCGGGCCGGTCTCGGCGACGTTCAAAGGGGCGGTCACGCTTTCGAATGTCGCCGAAGGCGAGAGCTACACGATCTCGGGCGAAGGCAAGGGTGGTGCCGCGGGGTTTGCGAAAGGCAGCGCGGATGTGAGCCTTGCCGACGGGGCGGACGGAACCTTGCTCACCTATGAGGTTGAAGCCAAGGTGGGCGGCAAGATCGCCCAACTGGGCGGCCGCCTGATCGACGGGTTTGCCAAGAAAATGGCGGATCAGTTCTTTGACAGGTTCCAGGAGATGGTCGGCGGACCGGCGCCAGAAGAGACACCGGCGGAGGCCGGAGACGAGAACGCCGTGGAGGGCAAAGAGAAGAAAAGCTGGCTCAGCCGCGTCACCGGCTGAGAACCACTGAGCGAACGCATCCCGGCGCGCCCGGGAAGAAGCTAGGGAGGTAATTGATGACCACAGTTTCCATGACCGTGAACGGAAAGCCCGTCTCGGGCGACGTGGAGGGACGTACGCTACTTGTACAGTTCCTGCGCGAAGACCTGAGCCTGACCGGCACCCATGTGGGCTGCGACACGTCGCAATGCGGCGCGTGCGTCGTGCATGTCGACGGCGAAAGCGTCAAGGCTTGTTCGGTTCTGGCGGCTGCCTGCGACGGTGCCGAGGTGCAGACGATCGAGGGGATGGCGAACCCCGATGGATCGCTCGGTGTGATCCAGCAGGCATTCCAGGACCATCACGGGCTTCAATGCGGGTTTTGTACACCGGGCATGGTCATGTCGGCGGCGGATCTTCTTCAGAAGAACGGCGATCCGTCGGAGACAGAGATCCGGGAGTGGCTGGAGGGCAATATCTGCCGCTGCACCGGCTACCACAACATCGTGAAATCGATCCAGGCCGCGGCGGCGACGCTGAACGGCCAGGTGCAGGCCGCGGAATAAGCGCCGACGCCCCGGGCGCCGGGGGGCATCCAGCGTGCCGGCTGTGCCGACACGACTGCCCGCCCGCCCGGCCATTCACGGGGCTGCTGCTGACAAGACACAGGGAGACAAAGATGCCGAAAGATCAGGGAATTGGCGCGAGCTCGAAGCGCCGCGAGGATATCCGGTTTCTCACCGGCAAGGGCCAGTACACTGACGATTTGAACCGTCCGGGCCAGTCCTATGCCTACATCCTGCGCTCGAACGTCGCGCATGGGACGATCGATGGGATCGACACGTCTGCCGCCGCCGCTGCACCAGGGGTGGTGCGGATCTTTACCTCGGCCGATATGGAGGGTCTTGGTGGCGTTCCCTGCGGCTGGCAGGTGACCGACAAGAACGGCGAGCCGATGAAGGAGCCGATGCACCCGATCCTGGCTGCTGGCAAGGTGCGCCATGTTGGCGATCCGATCGCCGTGGTGGTCGCTGAGAGCCTGAACGAGGCCCGCGATGCGGCGGAGCTGATCGAGCTCGACATCACCGAGCTGCCTGCGCAGATCGACATGGCGGCGGCGATCTCGGGCGGCGCGGCGCTGCATGAGGAGGCGCCCGACAATATCTGCTTCGACTGGGAGTTCGTGGCGGAGAACAAGGAGGCTGTGGACCAGGCGATTGCGGGGGCGCATCACGTCACCACGCTGGAGCTGACCAACAACCGGCTCGTGGCCAACCCGATGGAGCCGCGCTGTGCGATCGGCGAGTACAATGCGGCGACCGATGAGCACACGCTCTACACCACTAGCCAGAACCCGCACGTGATCCGGCTCTTGATGGGTGCGTTCGTGCTCTCGATCCCGGAGCATAAGCTCCGTGTTGTGGCGCCGGATGTGGGCGGCGGCTTCGGCTCGAAGATCTATCACTATGCCGAGGAGGCCTTCGTCACCTGGGCGTCGAAGCAGATCGGGCGGCCGATCAAGTGGACGTCGGATCGCTCGGAGGCGTTCATCTCGGATGCCCAGGGTCGTGATCATGTCACCAAGGTCGAACTGGCGCTTAATGAGAACGGCAAGTTCCTTGCGCTGCGCTGCTCGACGCTTGCAAATATGGGTGCATATCTCTCGACCTTCGCGCCCTGCGTGCCGACTTGGCTGCATGGGACACTGCTGGCCGGGAACTACACGACGCCGCTGATTTTCACCAATGTGAAGGCGGTCTTCACCAATACCGTGCCGGTGGATGCCTATCGCGGGGCGGGACGGCCCGAGGCGACCTATCAGCTGGAGCGGACGATCGACAAGGCGGCGCGGGAGATGGGCATCGACCCAATCGAGCTGCGGCGGCGGAACTTTATCCAGCCCGATCAGTATCCCTACGCCACTCCGGTGGCCGTGGAGTACGACAGCGGCAACTACCTTCAGACCATGGACAAGGCGGTCGAGATTGCCGATGTCGCTGGCTTCGAGGCCCGGAAGACCGAGAGTGCGGGGCGCGGCAAGCTGCGGGGTCTTGGTGTTGCCAGCTATATCGAGGCCTGCGGGATTGCGCCCTCGACGCTGGTCGGTGCACTGGGTGCCCGGGCGGGGCTTTATGAGGCGGCGACCGTGCGGGTTAACCCAACGGGCTCCGTCTCGGTCATGACCGGCTCGCACAGCCACGGGCAGGGGCATGAAACGACCTTTGCCCAGGTGGTGGCAGACCGGCTCGGATGCGATGAGAGCAATATCGACATCGTTCATGGCGACACCTCGAAGATCCCGTTCGGGATGGGCACCTATGGGTCGCGTTCGCTGGCGGTCGGTGGCTCGGCGATCGTCAAGTCCGTCGACAAGATCGTGGCGAAGGCGAAGAAGATCGCGGCGCATCTGATGGAAGCTTCGGAGGCGGATGTCGAGTTCGCCAATGGCGAATTCACCGTTGCGGGCACTGACAAGAAGGTCGCTTGGGGGGATGTGGCGCTGACGGCCTATGTGCCGCATAACTTTCCGCATGAGACGCTGGAGCCAGGTTTGGAAGAGACCTCTTTCTACGATCCGGCGAACTTCACCTACCCCGCAGGGGCCTATATCTGCGAGGTCGAGGTGGATCCGGACACCGGTGTGGTCGAGATCCTCAATTTCACCGCGGCGGATGACTTCGGCAACGTCGTCAACCCAATGATCGTCGAGGGGCAGGTCCATGGCGGGCTGGCTCAGGGGATCGGGCAGGCGATGCTGGAAGGGGCCGTTTACGACGTGGATGGCCAGCTCGTCTCGGCGAGTTTCATGGACTATGCGATGCCGCGGGCCGATGACCTTCCGACCTTCGAGGTGGATCATTCGAGCATCACGCCCTGCACGCATAATCCGCTGGGCGTGAAGGGCTGTGGCGAGGCCGGAGCGATCGGCTCGCCGCCCGCGCTGGTCAATGCCGTGGTCGACGCGCTGGCAGACCGCGGGGTCACGCATATCGACATGCCGCTGACGCCGAAGCGGGTCTGGGAAGCGATGCATGACTGAGGCGAGCGGCTTGCCATCGGTGGCCGGGGGCACCCAGCGTGCCGGCTTTGCCGACACGATTGCCCGCCCGCCCGGCCATGCGCAGGGATAGCGCCTGATGAACAGGAGAAGATGATGTACAATTTCGACTATGTGAAAGCCGGTTCGATCGGTGATGCGGTGGCGGCGCTGTCGTCGGAGGACGCGCAGGCGGTCTCGGGCGGGCAGACCCTGATCCCAACGCTGAAGCAACGCCTTGGCCAGCCGTCGAAGCTGGTGGATCTGACCGGGATCGCCGAGATGGCGGGGATCGAGGCGGGTAGCGACAGCATCACGATCGGCGGCGCGGTCCGCCATGTGGAGGTCGAGCATTCCTCGGATGTCCGCCGGACCTTCCCGGCGCTCGCAGCGCTCGCGGGCGGGATCGGCGACCCGCAAGTGAGGAACCGGGGCACGATCGGCGGGTCTGTGGCGAACAACGATCCTTCGGCGTGCTATCCGGCCGCGTGCCTCGGGACCGGTGCGACGATCATGACTTCGGCGGGCGAGATCGCGGCGGATGATTTCTTCACCGGCATGTTCGATACGGCGCTCGGCGAGGGTCAGATCGTCACCGGCGTGCGCTTTCCGGTGCCGAGCCAGGCGAGTTATCAGAAGTTTGTTCAGCCTGCCTCGCGCTTCGCCCTAGTCGGTGTTTTCGTCGCCCGGTTCGCGAGCGGTGTGCGGGTTGCCGTGACTGGGGCGTCCGAGAGCGGTGTCTTCCGCTGGACGGAGGCGGAGGCGGCCTTGAGCGCAAGCTACACCGCAGATGCTGTCGCAGAGCTTTCGGTGCCCGCTGAAGGCATGATCGGTGATCTGCACGGATCGCCGGAGTATCGTGCGCATCTGATCGGTGTGATGACGAGGCGGGCGATCGCTGCCGCCTGACCGGGCGACCGCGAGCGAGGCGCCAGCGCCGCTGTGCACTCGCGGCGGGCTCAGTCTTCCCGTTCGGTCGTGAAGGTCAGGGGAAAGCCCGCCGCGGCGCCGGCATCGGTTGCCTGGGCCGCTTTCGTCTCGGCCACTTCCTTGGTGAAAACGGCGACGACGCAGGAGCCCTTGCGGTGCGCCGTGATCATGACCTGGTGCGCCTTTTCCGGCCCCATGCCGAAGACCGAGGCGAGCACGATGACGACGAACTCGCGCGGCGTATAGTCGTCGTTCAAGAGGATCACCTTCCAGAGCTTTGGCCGCTCGGTCTTGGGTTTCGCCTTGGGGCGGGTCTTTGTGTCCGTCTCGGCCACGGCTGTCCTCTTTCGGCTTGTTCGAGAATATGGCGGAAGATCCGTTTTGATCCAGTGAAGTCCCTTGCTGAACAGCGTCGAACGCGGTAGCGAAAGCCCATGAACAGGTCGGGAACATCGCTTGCGCCACATCAGATCGCGCTCTCGGACGCTACGCTTGAGGCGCAGCCCTCCGGCGCGCTCTGGTGGCCCGAGCGCAAGGTTCTGATCGTGGCGGACCTGCATCTCGGTAAGGCCGAGCGGATGGCCCGGGAGGGAGGCACGCTGCTGCCTCCCTACGAAACCGCCGAGACCCTAGACCGGCTGGATGCGGAGGTTGGCCGGTTGCGGCCGCGGCTCGTGATCAGCCTTGGCGACAGCTTCGATGATCTGGCGAGTGCCGCCAGCCTGGGTGAGGAGATCGTGCTGCGTCTCGAACGGCTTTCGGCCGGGCGCCGCCTGATCTGGATCGCCGGGAACCATGACCCCGGCCCGGTCAACCTGCCGGGGAGCCATCTCGATGTTGCGGTGATCGGTGGGGTCCATTTCCGCCATATCGCCAACCCGGACCGCCAGGACATGGAAATCTCGGGCCATTATCACCCGAAGGCGCGGCTGACGGTGCAGGGCCGCCGGATCAGCCGGCGGTGCTTCTTCGTCTCGGGCAATCGGGTGATCCTGCCGGCGTTCGGCACCTACACTGGCGGTCTCGATGTCACTGACAGTGCCATGGCGCAATTCGCCGGATCAGACACCCGGATCCTGATGACCGGCAAGAAGATCGTGGCGCTGTCCTACCGGCAACTGGATTAAGATCAGTTCCGCTGCAACTGCTCCAACTTCCACGGCGCCTCGGGGCCTGCGCGGCTGAAAGAGGCCCAAGGCCCATCGGGTGAGCGGACGTCCCTGGCGCGGACAAAGCCGCATTCGTCCGGCCCGGCGCAGACATGGAGCCAGCCCGCAGCCTCGAGCGCACTCTCGCCCTCCAGCCCCGGACCGCGGCTCAGAATGACCCGCCGGATCAGTCTGAGGGCCGGGGCGCTGGCATGGGGAGCCGCGTACATTTGCGCGCCTGAGCGGTCGCCATAGAGATAGGCGCTGGCTTCCAGATCACGGGGCCAGTTTGCAAGATCTGCGGGAAGGAACGCGATCTGTCGCCCGTCAGAGCCGGTTTGCGAGGCCCAGCCGCCGCGAAGCAGACGGTCCCAGCCGGGCCAGTTGCTCTCGGTGCCCGCGAGTTCCTTACGGGCATCCGGGTCGCGCAATTGACGGTCGAGCACCGCAAGCCCTTGCCTGCGGGCAGAGAGGGGCTGGGGCAGCGTTTCCACCCCTCTCTCTGCGAGGCCCCGCCTGGGCGTCGCGCCGCTGGCGCGCCAGTCGATCCTCGTCTCTTTCCCGGCCCGTATTGCCGTGATCAGCAGCCTGTCAGTCCCGAGCCTGTAGTCGACGCTTTCGCCGTAGATCTCGAAGACCGGGACAGTGTCGTCCGCTGTCGGTGCGTAGATGCTGAGCCGCTGGCCCGCCTCGGTTTCACAGTGTTGGACGACATGGGGGCTGTTGACGCCAGCCATATAGAGACCGAAAACCCCAGAAATCCGGCGGCCGAAAACGCATCCAGTAATGTCGTATTGTCCGGTTCCGGTCTCGCTCTTGATCTCAAGAGTTTGACGGGCGGGTGTCCAGTCGAGCGTATAGTGCCCGGCCTGGGTGACAAAGGGCACCGGTTCGGCGCTTGCAAGACCGGCGGCGAGGAGCAGGGGCAAAGTCAACGTCATTCTCATGGATGACATTTTAGCCTTGCAATCCGTCGTCGCCAGTCAGGTTTTCGTGTGGCTTATGTCAGGATGGCGAGCCCACGATACTGGTGGTGAGCTGCGAGTCCTTCAAGATGTCGCGCAAGTTGATCGCCGCGGTCCAGAAACCGATCCCGAGCGCGATGCCGCAAAGCCCGAGCGCAACGGACACCCCGAACAGGACGTCGTTGCCCATCTGTTCGATCATCGCACCAAGCAGCGCGACGACGCCCA
The DNA here is from genome assembly GCA_039180675.1 of Pseudomonadota bacterium. GTDB lineage: Bacteria > Pseudomonadota > Alphaproteobacteria > Rhodobacterales > Rhodobacteraceae > Thermohalobaculum. The sequence continues at coordinate 28,643 of JBCDDC010000026.1, forward strand.
GGCCGATCGTCGCGAACCCGGTCGTCACGATCAGGCTCGCGAGCTTCGCCGCCCCTGCCAGTTGCGGGCAGTCCTGCGTCGACCGGCCGATTGCCAGCAGGATGAGGCAAAGGATCGCCAGACCGGCAATCGCGATCGGGTAATATAAAAACAGGGCCATTTCAGATCTCCTTGATCCTTTGGGTTGGGAAACTTTGGCGGGCGTAGAGGCTCGCGAAGACGAGGCAGTTGAGCAGGCCAAGCGTCGCGCCGCCGACAAGATGCCCGCGCGCCACGACCTGTGCGGATGAGGGGTCGGCGCCGATCAGGAGCGCGAGGGCCAGAACGATTGGATATCCCAGCAGATTGGCGATTTGCCCGGCGCAGACGATGTTCAGCACCAAAGCCGCGCGAGAGGGCTTCGCATGGCTGATCGCAATCCGGAAGGCCGGCAGGCCAAGCAGGACGTAGGCGGGTAAGCCTATGACCGCACCGGTGAGCGCGACGATCGAAAAGGCGTAGGCTTTTGGGAAGATCACGGTGGCAATCAAGCTGAAGCCGGTCGCGACGATGGGCGCAAGAAACGGCGTCAGAAGAGCACACAGGGTGAAGGCGCGCCCGTTCCATGCCCGGTCCGCTCCAATAACTCGCGGCAGCCTGAGGCGCTGGCGGGGTCCTCGTGGCTCAAGGCCAATTCTGATTTCCTTTGCGTTCGCCATTTCAGTCATCTTTGAAATATCTGCGCAAATTTTTTACCCGGAGGCTTTCGGAAGGACGCGCGCGAGCTGTGCGCCGGTTTTGAGGAGTGTGAGTTGGGTCGAGCGCGGCAGCTTCGCCACTTCGGAATAGAACCGGTCGAACATCTCCATCGTCTCGAGGGTCTCGCGCATCCGGTCCATGACCTCTTTCGGCGTCCCGTCCTGTTCAGCGGCTTCGAGAGTTGCGCGCACCTGGGCAACCGTCGGAGCGTACTCCCGCTCCCGCCGGCCCTCGATTACGAGCCTGACCAGATCGAACATGTCGTCGAGGCCCACGAAATGGTCCCTACGATCGCCGAGGTTGCGGCTGACTTTGATCAGCTTCCAGGAGAGCAGTTCCTTCAGCCCGCCGGAGACGTTGGACCGCGCCATGTTGAGCGTCTCGGAAATCTCCTCCGCGGGCAGAGGCTCGGGTGTCAAATGCAACAGCGCATGGATCTGGGCAACCGAACGGTTAGTGCCCCATTTCGCGCCCATCTCCCCCCAATGGAGGATGAAGTCTTGCATCGACTCAGTGAGTTTCATCGTATAGCCTTATATTTCTGACAAAACAGAAATTAATGAAATTAGGTGGCGTGTCAAGGATAAGATTTTTGGGCGTCAGTCGGTTTTAGGACGTTGGCCGACGCGCAGGAAGACGAGGGTCTGGTTCAGCGCCGCCTTGTCCTTGAGCGAGATCGCGATCTCCGCCTCATTCGTCTGGAAGGAACCAGCCGTGTAACTGTCCGGGTGGTTAACGTCTTGATCAGGCAGATACGGAAGCCCAGAGCCCAGACAAGTGCGCAGGTCGCTCTCCAAGCGGCTGAAGGCCGATCGCGCCTCCTGGGCACGGAGCGGGAAACTCCAGTAGCAGTAAGGCGCCTTTCCGTCTGCTTGCAGCGCTACTCCACATGCCTCCGCATCTCCTATCGACGCGGATGCCTCGCTCCCGCGCTCCAAAGCGACATCAACCATGCGGTCGAGGGCCGCGCAGATATCCTCGGCAAAGACTTGAGATGGCAGGAAGAAGAGAGCGGGAAAGACCGCGAGGCGCCCGGCTCTCGTCCAGATCGATTTCAAGCCGTCAGCCCCTCCGGCTCCGGCAGATCATTCGCGCGGCAGCAGGCCGTCAGTGTGTTGGCCAGAAGGCAGGCAATGGTCATCGGGCCGACGCCGCCGGGCACCGGGGTGATCGCACCGGCGACAGCAGCGCAGCTTTCATACTGGCAATCGCCGACAAGGCGGGTCTTGCCCTCACCCTTCTCCGGCGCGTCGATCCGGTTGATGCCGACATCGATCACGGTCGCACCGGGTTTGATCCAGTCGCCTGTCACCATCTCTGGCCGACCAACGGCGGCGACAACGATATCCGCCTGCCGACAGACCTGCTCAATGTCCTTTGTCCTGCTATGCGCGATGGTCACCGTGCAGCTATCGCGCAGCAGCAGGTTTGCCATCGGCTTGCCCACGATATTCGACCGCCCGATCACAACGGCGTTCAATCCAGAGAGCGAGCCATGCCGGTCACGCAGCATCATCAGCGAGCCGAGCGGGGTGCAGGGCACCATCGCTTTCTGTCCTGTGCCGAGCAGGCCGACATTGGAGATATGAAACCCATCGACGTCTTTGGCCGGATCGATCGTGTTGATCACCGCGTCCGAGTTCATGTGATCGGGCAGGGGAAGCTGCACGAGGATACCGTGGATGTTCGGATCGGCATTCAGACGCTCCACCTCGGCGACGAGTTCCGCCTCAGATATCGAGGCGTCGAACTTGGTCTCGAAGGAGTTCATCCCCGCCTCGGTCGTCTGCTTGCCCTTCGAGCGGACATAAACCTGGCTGGCGGGGTCCTCGCCGACCAGCACGACTGCCAGACCGGGTGTGATCCCGTGCTCGCTCGTCAGACGGGCCACATGGTCTGCTACCTCTCCACGGATCCGTCCGGCAAAGGCCTTCCCGTCGATAACTTCTGCCGTCATTTTCATCCCCCTGTTGATGGCCTGCGACCGTTCCTTAGCAAACTGATTTTCGGAAAGGCATCCTAAAGCGTCACAAGCCGGGGATTCGGCGACCAAGCAGACTTTCGCTCCTAAATCTCAAGAGAACCGAAAGGGCTGCTTGCCCGGGTCTATCTTAGGGCCATCTGATCGAGCCAGACGGACCGCGCGCAGGATTTCGCACAACACGCGGATCCAGAAGCACCTCCGGCTATCTCAGAACCACCCGATGAGCCCAGTCCTGGCCGTCAGAGATCACGATATCCTCGAAGCCCAGAAGCTTGGCGAGGTCAAACCAGGTTGCGTGAGCGGCAATTCCGTTCTTGATGAAGAAATCCGTACTGCGCGCGTTAGATGTGAGTTGCGCCATCACCGCACGGGCGCGGAACAGGGTCTTGAAGACCTCGTCGTCGAGCGCCACGATGATCATGTGCTGCGCCTCGCCGCCCTTGGCGAAAACCGCGAAACGTGGCGTTTCGGGCGCCGCAAGCTGGGCTTTGGTGATCTGGGTGGTGAAGGCGACCCGGACGGCGCGGTTCGCCGGCGGCGGGGTGTTGGTGATCGTGCGCTCGAACACCTCCTCGGAGTTCACGGCCGGGTAATAGTACTCTTCTTTGGAATCCGCCTGACCAAACGTGGCGATGGCGGCTAGGAGGGCGGCGAACAGGGGCAGGCGCATGGTGGGGTCCTTCTGATCTCTGGGCGCTGCGCCTTTATGATGGCCTGCGGGATTTCAGTTCAAGAGGCCGCGCGCCGGCGTGGCGGATTTTTGACCCCTCACATCAGCGGATGCAAGCGCCTCGGCGGGACATGCAATCTGGCGGTATCTCCGATGGAGATGCTGCCGGGGCGTTCGACCCAGGCGGTAACCCCGCGCCGGTTGTGGGCCTTTCTGACGAAATCCCTGCCATGGCCCGGATGGTGCTGCTCGATGATCTCTGCGGGGTGTCTGCAGGGCTGGTTCTCGGTATCGACCGTAAGGGCGGTGCCGTCCTCGAAGATCAGTCGCGTGTTCGGCGGGACGAGGGTGAAGTCGGGAACGCCTTCGATGGAGATCGTCGCGCCGAGCCAGGAAGGGTGGAGCTTTTCAAGACCGAGATCTGCCGCGATTCCTGCCAGGTCCTCATCCGAGACGATGGAGATTTGCCGGGTGTTGCGGATCTCAGTCCCTGGCAGATATTGCCTTCTAACCCTAACGCATGCGGGCCGGATGAGCCCGGAATGGCAGTCTCCCTCGACGCCATCCCATCCGATCTCCACACTCTCGGCCGGGGCTGAGGAGATATCGGCCGCGCTGTCGGCGACGGTTCCGAGCCAGGTGACGCGGGCGTAGAACTCCGTCGGTTTAAGCAGGCTCATCCGGGCGTTTCCTCGGCAGGATGCCCGTGATCCGGGCGTGATTGAGGCATTCGTATCTCCCTCTGCGGCGCCACTCTGGCCGGACACCGCACCTGTGGCAAGCCTCGCAAAAGGGGCCACGCGCTCCCTTGCAGAGACTGCGCGTGTGGCCGGTGCCGGTGCAACCCACCCACCCGCGCGCGGCCCCTTTGCTAGGCTTGCCAAGGCATGGCCGAGCAGCGATGAAGGCGGTTGGAGGAGCCTGCGATGAGCCTTGATCTGAATCATCTCGCCCATGAGGCTTTGGACGGAGCCGAAAGCGTGCCTCTTTTGATCGCGCACGGGCTATATGGTTCCGCACGGAACTTCAACAGCCTTGGCAAGCGGCTCGCGCGGGATCGCCCGGTGATCATGGTCGATATGCGCAATCACGGCGAGAGTCCGTGGAATGACGAGATGACCTATGCCGCAATGGCCCACGATCTGGCCCGGGCGATCGAGCGGGAATGTGATGGCCGCGCAGCCGTGCTGGGCCATTCCATGGGAGGGAAGGCCGCCATGGCGCTCGCGCTCACGCGGCCGGATCTCGTGAGCGCGCTGATGGTCGCGGATATCGCGCCGGTAGCCTATGATCATTCTCATGATGGCTACATCTCCGCGATGCAGCAGATCGACCTGTCGCAGGTCCGGCGGCGCTCCGACGCCGATCCGATGCTTGCGGGCGGAGTGGACGAGCCGATGCTGCGCAGCTTCCTGCTTCAGAACCTGTTGGTCGAGGGAGGGCAGGCCCGCTGGCGGCTCAACCTTGATGCGCTGGAGGCGGCTCTGCCAGAGCTCATGAGCTGGCCATCGGAGTGGCCCGAGCCCGCCTATGAGGGGCCGTGTCTCTTCATCCATGGCACCGCCTCGGACTACGTGGAAGAGGCGGCGCATCCCCGCATCCGTGCGCTTTTCCCCGATGTCACTTTTGCGCCGATAGCGGGTGCGGGGCACTGGCTGCATGCCGAAGCGCCGGAGGCGTTCCTAGCAACGGTTTCTGAATTTCTTGCCGCCGTGCCCCGCGGATAGCGGTTCTTCCCAAACCCGTTCCCCGCCGCTACGCTCTGGGCCAAGGAGCCTGTTCGATGCCCTTTAGCAAGATCCCCGCGGAGAAAATCTCGAGCGCCATCGTGCACCAGATCGAGGATCTGATTCTGCAGGGCGTTCTGCGGCCTGGCGATCGGCTGCCGTCGGAACGGGATCTGGCGGAGCAAATGGATGTCTCCCGCCCCACCCTGCGCGATGCTCTGGCCGAGCTCGAGCAGGCTGGCCTGGTGGTCGCGCGGCCCGGCGGCGGGACCTTCATCGCCGATGTGCTCGGATCGGCCTTCGCGCCGCCGCTGATCGAGCTCTTTGCCAGCCATGATACCGCGCTGTTCGACTACATCGCGTTCCGGCGCGACGTGGAGGGTCTGGCGGCTGCGCAGGCCGCCGATGTCGCAACCGAGACCGATCTGGAGATCATCGCCGACGCCTATCAGCGGTTCGAGACCGCCAATGCGAAGCGCAACCCGGAGGAGGCCGCTCGGCTCGACGCGGAGTTTCACATGGCGGTCGTGGAGGCCGCCCACAACGTGGTCATGACCCATATGATGCGCTCGCTTTACGAGCTTCTCGTCAATGGCGTCTTCTACAACCGCAGCGTCGTCTATGCGATCCGCGAGGGGCGCGATGCCCTGCTCGCACAGCATCGCGAAATCCGCGATGCGGTCATTGCCCGAGACCCGCGCCGCGCTCGCGCAGCGGTTGAGGCACATATGGATTATGTCGGCAATGCGCTTCGTGAGGCGGACCGGATGCGCAGCCGCGAGGAGATCTCCGCCTTGCGCCGGCGCCACGAAGAGATCCGCGCTCTGAAACCCCGGGTGCGCAAGACTGCCTGAGTGCCGCTGGACAGGCCTCCGCCGCCTGACATATCAGGAGCAGACGGAGGGATCTCATGGAGCTGATCACGAAGACCGCCCGCGATGTGCTGGATCTGCTCGACCGGGGCGAGATCAGCCATGCGGAGATGCTCGATGCACTCGAGGCCCGGGTGCGCGCGGTTGATGGCAAGATCAATGCCTTGCCCACCCTCTGCTTCGACCGGGCGCGCGACCATGCGCAGCAGCTTGCGGCCAAGGACCCGGGCGACCGGGGCGTGCTCGGCGGCTTGCCGGTGGCGATTAAAGACCTCGCGATGGTGGCAGGCGTCCGCTCGACCCATGGCTCACCGATCTGGGCGGATCATGTTCCAGAGCAATCAGATCATATCGTGACCGCGATCGAGGAGCAGGGCGGCATCGTCTACGCCAAATCCAACACGCCGGAGTTTGGGGCGGGCGCGAGCACCTTCAACGAGGTCTTCGGGCGGACCCATAATCCTTGGGATCTGAGCCGATCCGTCGCCGGATCTTCGGGCGGCTCGGCGGCAGCGTTGGTCTCCGGCCAGGCCTGGCTGGCGCAGGGCTCCGACATGGGTGGTTCGCTACGCAATCCTGCGAGCTTCTGCGGCTGCGTCGGGATACGGCCCTCGGTCGGGCGCGTGCCTTACGGCCCCTCCGCCGATCCGTTCGGCGTCCTGTCCGTGAATGGCCCCATGGCGCGGAATGTCGGGGACCTCGGGCTCCTGCTCGACGCGATGTCCGGGCCGCATCCGCGTGAGCCACACGCCCAGCCGGGCAACGAAGGCTTTCGGGCCGCGGCGGAGGCACCCAAAGCTCCGCTGCGGGTCGCCTATTCGCCGGATCTGGGTGTGACCCGTGTCGATCCCGTGGTGGCCGCGATCACGCGCGCTGCTGCTCTGCGCTTTGAAGCCATGGGATGTGTGGTCGAGGAGACCCATCCCGATTTCTCCGGCGCGCATGAGGCTTTCCAGACCCTGCGTGCCGTCGCCTTCGCGACCGGCCATGCGGAGGATTATGCGCTCCGCCGCGATCAGCTGAAGCCCGATGTGATCTGGAACATCGAAAAGGGGCTCGAACTGACGGGCGCGGATGTCGCCCGTGCGAATGTGCTGCGGGGTGAGATCCTCCAGCGTACGGCCACGTTCTTCGAAACTTACGATCTGCTCCTGTCACCAGCCACAGTGGTGCCGCCCTTTGCAGTCGAGGACAGGACGGTGACCGAGATCAATGGAGAGCCTTTGGAAACCTACATCGATTGGCTTGCCATCGTGTTCGCGGTCACTCTGACTTCGGCCCCCGCCTTGTCGCTGCCTTGCGGGTTCACGTCAGATGGTCTGCCCGTCGGTTTGCAAATGGTGGCGCCCCTGCGGTCTGAGGCAAAGCTCCTCTCCCATGCTGCAGCACTCGAGGCGGAACTTGCCCTCGACCTCGGTCCGATCGACCCGAGAGGATGAGATGAGCAGAGCCGACCTCATCGCGGCCCTTTCCTGGCAGGTCGATCTTGGTGCAGATGAGGCCATTCAGGAGGTGCCTGTCGATCGGTTCGCCGAGCCCGCGGTGGCAGCCAGGAGCGCAGGTGTTGAAGTGCCGCGCGCGGCGAGCGGACCCACAGGCGCCGAGGTGATCGCGCGGCAGAAAGAAGGCGATGCAGAGGGCCGCGCTGGCGAACTCGCGAAGGCTGCGAGCACCCTCGAAGACCTCCACAAAGCCATGGCGGGCTGGGATGGCTCAGATCTGAAGAAGGGTGCGAAGAACTGCGTCTTCGCCGATGGTAGCCCCGGTGCGCATCTGATGATCATCGGCGAGGCGCCCGGGGCGGACGAGGACCGGCAGGGCAAACCCTTCGTTGGACGAGCGGGCCAGCTTCTCGACAAGATGCTCGCCGCGATCGGTCTCGACCGGAACGCCGAAGACCCTGCAACCTCCGCTTATATCGCCAACATTCTCCCCTGGCGCCCGCCGGGAAACCGTACTCCTTCCGAGCGCGAAGTCGCGCTGTTCCTGCCTTTCATCGAGCGTCATATCGAGCTGGCGCAGCCGCGGTTTCTCTTTACCATCGGCAACACGCCGACCAAGGCACTGCTTGGCACGCAGACCGGGATCAAGCGGATGCGCGGTCGCTGGCAGCGTCACGATGCCTCCGGGTTGCCGCTGCTCCCCAGCTTCCATCCCGCCTATCTCCTGCGCCAGCCGGCCGAGAAACGCCTGACCTGGCAGGATCTGCAGGCGTTGCGCCGCGCGCTCGACGGGGACGCGCCGGATGTCGAAGGGTGAGAGGATGAGCCGGATCGACGAAAACCTGGAGTTCATCCCGATCAACATCGCGGTCCTCACCGTCTCCGACAGCCGGTCGATCGAGGAGGACCGTTCCGGTGACACGCTCGTCGCCCGCCTGGAAGGTGCTGGCCACCGGCTTGCCGCACGGGCGATCGTCACTGATGACCGCCCGAAAATCGGCCAGCAGCTTCGGACATGGATCGCCGACCCTGATATCGATGTGATCCTCTCGACCGGTGGTACTGGGCTCACCGGCCGGGATGTGACCGTGGAAGCGCATCGCGATGTCTATGAGAAGGAGATCGACGCCTTCTCGACCATCTTCACCATTGTCTCGATGGAGAAGATAGGCACCTCTGCCGTGCAAAGCCGCGCCTGTGGCGGTGTTGCAGGCGGCACTTACCTCTTTGCCCTTCCCGGCAGCCCCGGCGCCTGCAAGGACGCGTGGGATGGCATCCTCGAGCGCCAGCTCGACTATCGCCACAGGCCCTGCAATTTCGTCGAGATCATGCCCCGGCTCGAAGAGCATCTGCGCCGTAAATGACGCTTTAGCCGAATGTTCACCCTCCCGCGCGAGGCTTCTGGCCAGCGGAGGGTGAGATCATGCAGGCACCGGCGCAGCGCGCCGCCCCGGCGGCCGAACTGTTGGACAATTCCTATCTGACCAGTCTCGAGAACGCACTCGGCCTGGAGCTGACCCGCGATGTGCTCGCCGACGGTTTGATCGAGGTCTCTGACCGGCTCGATCACCTCACCGAACAATCGCGGATGGGCGACCGGGTGAAGGTCGCCCAGATCGCGCATGATATCGCGGGCTCGGCCGGCCATATGGGACTGAAGGCGCTCAGCGTCGGCGCGCGCAAGCTCGAACAGGATCTCAAGGCCGTGCCGGAGATGCCGATGGCTGGGCTGGTCGAGGCGTTCCTGTCGCTCGGTCCCATCTCGCTCACCGCGCTCAGGGTCTATCTCGACCATCTTTGCTGAGGACACCGCTTCCCTTTTGCCGCGCCTGATCTAGGATGGCACGGCAAGAGGAGCGAGATGCCTGACACAATTCCAATCCACCTCACCGACCCCGAGGGTCTTGAGAACACACTCGCCGAATTGGGCGATCAAGCAGCAGCGTGGGTACGTCTGCACGGGTTCAAGGCCGATGCGGCTCAGGCCCTGACGATCCCAGACACCGATGGCGGGCTTGCCGCAGTCATTGTCGGCCTCGGTGCTGCCGAGAAGCGGGCGAGAACGCGGTTTCCAATCGGCAAGTTCGCCCGGGCCGCTCCTGAGGGCAGCTATCGCCTGGCGAGCGATCTGCCCCCCTACGACGCCGCGCGGTTGGCGCTCGGCTGGCAACTCGCCCAGTATCGTTTCACCCGGTACAAGGGCGCGAAACGCCAACTGCGGGAACTCGAAACACCTCCCGGGGTCGATCAAACTCATATCGACGCGATGGTCGCCGGGAGCACGCTGGCCCGCGACCTTATCAACACGCCCTCGAACGACATGGGCCCCGAGGCGCTGGAGGTCGCAGCACGCAACCTGGCCGAGGCGCATGGCGCAGAGATCTCCGTGATCACCGGCGATGCTCTCCTGGAAGCGAATTTCCCCCTGATCCACACGGTTGGTCGCGCATCATCCCGGGCGCCGCGGCTGATCGAACTGACTTGGGGGTCGGGGCCGGAGATCGCGCTGGTCGGCAAGGGGGTCTGCTTCGACACTGGCGGGCTCGATCTCAAGTCGGCCTCCGGCATGAGCCTCATGAAAAAGGACATGGGGGGTGCCGCCAACATCCTCGGGCTGGCGAAGATGGTGATGACAAAGGCGCTGCCCGTCCGGTTGCGTGTTCTGGTCCCGGCGGTGGAGAACAGCGTCTCTGGCAATGCTTTCCGGCCCGGCGACGTGTTCACCTCCCGAAAAGGGCTGACTGTCGAGATCAACAACACCGATGCCGAGGGGCGGCTGGTGCTGGCCGATGCGCTGGCGCTGGCCTGCGAGCATGATCCGGCACTCGTGCTCGATATGGCGACGCTGACCGGGGCGGCGCGCGTGGCACTCGGCCCCGATCTGCCGCCGTTCTTCACGGATGACGAGACGCTTGCGTCGGATCTGTCCGAGGGCGGTGCGCGCGGGGCGGATCCGGTCTGGCGCATGCCGCTCTGGCCCGCCTACGAGCCAAACATCGAGCCGCAGATTGCCGATCTCGATAACGCCCCGTCAGGCGGTTTTGCGGGGGCGATCACGGCAGCCCTGTTCCTCAAGCGATTCGTCGATCGTGCGGAATGGGCCCATTTCGACATTTACGGCTGGGCACCGAAAGATCTGCCGGGCCGTCCCCGAGGAGGCGAGGCGCAAGCCTGCCGGGCAGCCTTCGAGATGCTCCGCAAGCGCTATGGCTGAGTTTGACCGCCGCCTGACGCCTGCGCGCGCCGATCTCGCGGCCAGGTCGCTCGAAGGACAGGTAGGGGCAAAACGCTTCGTCGACCCCCAGCGGATGATAGTCACGGCCTCCAGCGCACCGCTTCGCCCCGCGCCCGATGCGGCACTGGCGCTCGACACCGAGCTTCTCCACGGTGAGCCCTTCGATGTGTATGACGAAGCCGATGGCTGGGTCTGGGGACAGTCTGTGCTGGATGGCTATGTCGGCTATCTCCCGGCTGACACCATCGGGTCGGGTCCGGCCTCCACTCACCGGATCGTCACCCTGACCGCGCAGATCTATGCCGAGCCGACGTTGAAGAAGCCTCCTATGGGCCAGTACGGGTTCGCAGCGCGGGTCGCGGTAGCCGAGGAGCGCGGAGGCTATGCCCGGCTCGCGGAAGGCTGGGTCGCGCAGGACCACCTCAGACCGCTGGGAGAACGCGTGGCCGATTGGGTCTCCGTCGCGGAGACGTTCCTCGGTGTTCCGTACGTCTGGGGCGGGCGCTCCGCGGCTGGTCTCGACTGTTCGGCGCTCGTCCAGCTTGCCCTACAGGCGGGCGGGATCGACTGCCCGCGCGACACCGACATGCAGTTTGCTATCGGTACCACGATCCCAGCAGATGCGCCGTTGAAACGGGGCGATCTGATCTTCTGGAAAGGTCATGTCGGGATCATGCTGGATGCGGAGCGGATGATCCACGCCACGGCCTTTACCATGCAGGTTCGGGTCGAGCCTCTGGAAGCTGCCGCCCGGCGCATCGAGGCCAAGGAATTCGGGATGGTCCAGCGCCGCGCCCGTCTCGACCCGGTGCAGGATTGAGGATATACTGCCCGGCAAATCAAAAGGGGACGGAGAGACCCGATGAGCAGTCTACGACACGCGCTCATGGCAGCGCTTTTCACCACCATTTCCGCATGCGGCCAGCCCAATGGCGGCGAGGCCATATCGGCAGAGGCGCAGGCCTCCACCCAGCCCATTCCGAAACCGCCAGGCGAGGAGGTTTCTGTGGCGCCTGTGAGCTTTGAGCAATGGAAGCGTGCGTTCCGCGCCCGTGCTGTGTCGCAGGGCATCGCACCCGGGACCTTTGATGCGGCATTTCTGGGTGTGACGCCCAGTGGGCGTGTTCTGGAGCTTGATCGATTCCAGCCAGAGTTCACCCGCCCGATATGGGAGTATCTCGACTCCGCCGTCTCCCAATCCCGTATTGAAAACGGCCGCGGCCGTGCCGTCGAGAATGCGGCCCTGATGCGCGATATCGAGGCGCGCTACGGCGTTGACCGCAACGTCGTGCTGGCGATCTGGGGTCTGGAGAGTGCGTACGGCGCCAATATGGGGTCAATCCCGGTCATCCGATCCATGGCCACGCTAGCCCATGACGGGCGGCGCAAAGCGTTCGCCGAGGAGCAGTTGATCGCGGCGCTGAAGATCCTCCAGTCAGGTGATGTGCGGCCCGGGCGGATGATCGGCTCCTGGGCCGGAGCGATGGGCCACACGCAGTTCATCCCGACCAGCTATGCCGACTACGCGGTCGACTACACCGGCGACGGTCGTCGTGATGTATGGTCCGACTACCCTGCCGACGCCCTTGCATCGACGGCGAACTATCTCAGTCGCTTCGGCTGGGCGCTAGGAGAGCCTGCCGTCGTCGAAATCCGCGTGCCCGAAGGCTTCGACTACGCCCTTGCCGGCCAACGGATCCGCAAACCGGTCAGCGCCTGGCGCGCGCTGGGGATAGAGACGCGCGGATTGCCTGAGGTTGAAGCCTCAGTGATCCTGCCAGCAGGGGCGAGTGGGCCCGCGTTTCTGGCCTTGCCGAACTTCCGCGTGATCAAACGCTACAACAATGCGACATCCTATGCGCTGGCCGTCGCCCATCTCGCCGATCGGATCGGCGGCGGGGGACCGTTCGCAGCGTCCTGGCCGCGCAACGACCGCTCCCTCAGCCGTGGCGAGAAGGAGGAATTGCAGCGGCGGCTCACGGCGCTCGGCTTCGATACCGAAGGTGTCGATGGTATCATCGGGCCGAATTCGCGGGCGGCAGTGCGGGCGTTTCAGCGAGCGAATGGTCTGATCCCGGACGGCTACGTCTCAGGCCTCTTGCTCGACCGTGTGCGGTCGGCGGGCTAATCGCGCCGGAACAGCGGTGCGCCATCCAGCAACATGCCGGAGGCGCCGATCAGTACGACCAAGAGCGCGCCCCCGGCCACTGACACCGCCAATGATGTGCTGAGGCAAAGCCGGAGCGCCCGGACCGCGACGATCCCGGAAAGGCCAAGAAAGGCGTTCGAGATCACGAAGCCGGAATAGACGGGCAGCGCGGCCCAGTCGATCGTGTTTGCAACTATGAGCCAGAGCGTTTGCGCCCAGATGGCCCCGGCAAGTACCATCACCTGCATCGGTCCGGCTTGCCGCCAATCGCCCAGCGCTCCTGCCAGCACCTGAAGCACGGCGAGCATGATCGTGTAGCGCAGCAGGATGAGACCCAGCCCATAGGCCCAAATGCCCGCAACCGGCCAGTAAGGGATCGCCGCGCCGCCAACCTGAAGCGCGATTGCAATCAAGAGAAGCGCAATGAGCTGATCCGTCTGTAAGACGAACGCGTCACGGTGCACCGGAGCCAAGCTCACCAGCTTCAGACCGGCGATCAGATTTCGCACAAGACCGGTGACCATAATGCTCCCTGCCACGCATCACTCTCACCTCTTTCGCAAAACGCCCCTCGCTGCAAGCACCGGCGCCCGTTTGCGACGGCACATGTCGCGTTGTGGCAGGCCGAGGTCGCCAATCTCGCACCAATCCGGCAGACTGCGCGCTATCGGGGTGAGACGTCGAATTCCGCGGAGGACAGACCGATGAAGAGCCATGCGCGTACAGTCGTTGTCGGCGGAGGTGCCGTCGGGGCGTCGATCGCCTATCACCTTGCCAAGGCGGGTTGGGACACGGTGCTTCTGGAACGCGATGAACTGACGTCCGGGTCGACCTGGCACGCGGCCGGTCTGCTGCCGCTCTTCAACATGAGCTATGCGACGAGCCACATCCACGATTACTCGGTCAAGTTCTACAAGACGCTTGAGGAGGAGACAGGGCTGAACGCCGGTTTCTCGGTGGTTGGCAACCTCCGCATGGCGCAATGCCAGGACCGGATGGACGAATACCAGCTTTATGCGTCTACCGCTGACAGCGTTGGTATCCCCTATGAATGGATGACCGCGAAGGAGATCGGCGACCGCTGGCCTCTCGTGCGCACAGAGGATCTGAAGGGCGCCATCTATCACCCTACGGACGGCTACATAAACCCGGCGGACGTGACCCAAGCGATGGCCAAAGGGGCGCGCCAGCATGGCGTTGAGATTTACCGCAAGGTGCAGGTGGATGGGTTCGAGAAGCACAACGGCGAGTGGATCGTCAAAGGCTCCCACATGGTCGAGCGGGGCGGCAATCTCGTGCCTGGCGAGGAGACGTTCGAGATCCGCTGCGAGCATGTGGTCACGGCCACGGGGAACCACGCGCAACGCACGGCGGCGATGGTCGGCTGCTATATCCCGGCGATACCCGTTGAGCACCAGTACATCGTGACCGAGCCCGATCCAGCGCTGGTCGAATGGCGCAAGACCCATGGCGAGCACCCGGTTCTGCGCGATGCCGATGCCAAGTGGTATGTGCGCGAGGAACGCGGCGGCTGGATCCTCGGGCCTTATGAGCATGGCGCGCCTGCCTGGGCGACCTACAGCGTGCCGGAAAGCTTCCGCGCCGACCTGCTCCCCCTCGATCTCGAGAGGATCGAGGAGGAGTACATGTCGATGATCCATCGCATCCCGTCCTCGGAAAGCGTGGGCCTAAAGGACGATTTCAACGGCCCGATCTGCTACACGCCCGATGGCAACCCGCTGGTCGGCCCGGCCCCAGGCGTCGAGAACTTCTGGTTCGCCGAGGGTTTCAGCTTTGGCATAACGGCAGCCGGCGGCACCGGCCACTACATGGCGCAGATGATGACCGAGGGCGAGGCCGAGATCGACATGTGGTCGCTCGACCCCCGCCGTTACGGACGTTGGGTCAACCGCGAATACGCGGCGCGCAAGAACGAAGAGTGCTACTCCCACGTCTTCATCCTCCACCACCCGGATGAGGAGCGCGAAGCCTGTCGGCCGCTACGCACCGCACCGTGCTACGACCGGGTGAAGGCCAAGGGCGCGCAGTTCGGTCAGGTCAACGGCTGGGAAAGGCCCAACTACTACGGGCCGACCGACGCACCGGAGAGTTTCGACCATGACAGCCGCAGTTTCCGCCGCGGCGGCTGGTGGCAGTATGCGGTCGAGGAGGCGAAGGCCGTGCGCGAAGGCGTGGGCCTGTTCGATGCGACCGCCTTCACAAAGCATCGGGTCCGCGGGCCGGGGGCAACGCAGTTCCTCGACTGGCTCACCTGCAACAAACTCCCCCGCGTCGGGCGGATCAATCTGACCTATGGCCTGACGGATGCGGGGACGATCCGGACTGAGTTCACGATCGTCCGGCTGGCGGAGGATGATTACTACCTCGTCACAGCCGGTGCGGCGCAGCTCTATGACAGCGATTACATCGTGAAGATGGCCGAGCAGAAGAAATCGGAGTTCGGCTGGATTGAGATTTGGGACATCTCTACCCAATGGGGCGTTCTGGCGATCGCCGGACCTAAGAGCCGTGAGGTGCTGCGCCCGCTGGTGGTCGATGCCGATGCCGCCACAGCCCTCTCGAACAAGCGCTTCCCGTGGCTCTCGATGCGCAACATCGACCTCAAGATGTGCCCGACGATGGCGATCCGGGTGGCCTACACGGGCGAGCTCGGTTGGGAGCTGCATCACCCGATGGAGATGCAGAATTACCTCTTCGACCAGATCATGGTGGCGGGAGAGGAACATGGGCTCAAGCTCTGCGGCGCCCGTGCCCAGAACTGGCTGCGCCAAGAGAAGAGCTACCGCGCCTTCGGGTCGGACCTCGGCCGCGATGCGACACCGCTCGAGAGCGACCTGACCCGCTTCATCGACATGGACAAGGACTTCAAGGGCAAGGCCGCGATGGTCGAGACCGGTGTGCGTGCGAAATGCGTGACCTTCCTGATCGATGGCCCTGATGATGCCGATCCTTGGGGCCGCGAAGCGGTGTTGCTCGATGGACGGAAAATCGGCCGTCTGACCTCGGGCGGGTATTCCGTGCACTTCGGCAAACAGATTGGCATTGGCTATGTGGAGCCGGACTTCGCCACCCCGGGGCAGAAGGCTCAGGTCAAGATGCAGAACCAGCTCTGGGCTGCGGAGATCGTGGAAGAAAGCCCCTACGATCCCACCAACGCGGCGATCCGGGTCGACGGCTGACGGGACACGGCCATCCTGCGCCGCAGGGTGGTGAGCGTATCTACCTCAACGCCACGATGCGCATCTGCCGGTAACTGCGGGATTGTGTCGCCAGCGCGCTCATGGTTCTCTTCTGTCCGATGCTGAAGAGGACAGGTGCGATGGTGCCGATCCGGCTATGGAAAATCCCCGCGCTGGCTTTCCTGCTCGCGGCCCTCTGGCCGCTTTACGCCGGAACCGGTGAGATCGAGCTGCTGGAAGGAACGGCAAACATCGCTGGCGCGGAAGATCCGCCTGCGGGCGCGGTGCTGGTCGTCGATCTGCTGGACATCTCCCGTGAGAGGGAAAAGGGCGATCTGCTGAGCAGGATGCGCTTCGAGATCGACGGCGGATTTCCTGTAAATTTCGAGATCGGCTTCGACAACGGCCTGATCCGGCAGAACGGGCGCTACGTGCTCGCGGCAGAGGTGCGGGACGGTGGCAAGGTCCTCTACCGCTCGCGGCAAGGCTTCCCAGTGCTTTATAACGACTTCGCTCAGCGCCCGGACGTTTTCATGGAGCCGGTGACCGAGGTCGATGCGATCCGATCGCCTGTCGGCTACACATGGCGGCTGAACCTGTTATCGGGGCTCGAACCCTTCGGCTTCACCAAGGCGAAGATGCAGTTCATCGAAACCGGCGAGGTGCGCGGCAATACAGGATGCAACCGCTTCACCGCGAGCTATGACATCACGGGTGACCGGATCGAGTTTTCCGAATTCACAGCGGAGAACAGAGGCTGCACGGCCAAGGTTTTGTCGCGCTCCCGCAGCTTTGTCGGGCTGATGCTGAAATCTACCCATTTCGAGCGTCAGGACGATGTCCTCTACCTGCTTGACCCGAACGGGCTAGAGTTGATGCGGTTCGACCGGGAGTTTTAGCAAACGGAACTGGTACTACAGCCACCGCACCTCTTCCCTATTCAAGAGAGCCTCCCGGCCGTGCCCATGCGGAGATTGCAGGGCGCTGCGGATTGGGGCAGTAAGGCGGGGCCACCCTGGCGCCGAGGTCCTATGCTGAATTCGCACGAAATCACGTTTTCCGGCCGGTCGAACCAGATCGATCGCGCGGCACACCTGCGCCGCCTGTCCAGCGATCTGTTGGAGCATCGCCGCGCTGCTTTATTGCCGTTCTGGCGCGACAAGCTGCTCTTCGACGTCTCTGGTGACATACCTTCGCTTGGCTGGGTGCCGCCAATGAAGGATCATCTTGAATTGGCTGAAGATGGCCTGGTCTTCCTCGGCATGTCGGGCGAGACGCCGTGTTTCACCGCTGACTTCTCAATCTTGGAGGAGGCCGAGGCCCGCTCTGCCTTTGGCGAGACCATGAAGTTCATCGACCTGCGATCCGTTGCCGGGGACCTGATGCCATCTGCGGCGACCCTCGCGGCAACCGCAAAGGGCGTTTTGTCCTGGCATGCGACGCACCGCTTCTGCTCCCGCTGCGGGGAGCCGACGCAACAGGATGACGGTGGTTGGCGACGGCGGTGCGCTTCGTGCTCTGGCCTGCATTTCCCGCGTACCGATCCGGTCGTGATCATGCTGATCCTGCGTGGCGAGCAGGTTCTGCTCGGGCGGCAATCGCAATGGCCGGATGGGTTATACTCCCTGCTCGCCGGTTTCATGGAGCCGGGCGAGACGATCGAGGACGCTGTGCGGCGGGAGACACGCGAGGAATCCGGTATCGAGGTTGGCCGCGTCCGCTATCTCGCGTGCCAGCCCTGGCCCTTCCCGGCATCGCTGATGCTCGGTTGTGTCGCAGAGGCGCTCGGCACCAGGCTCACCATCGATCATGAGGAACTGGAAGACGCGCAATGGGTCAGCCGGAGCAAAATGGCGGTGATCCTCCAGGGTGAGCACCCCCGTTTTGCCGCCCCGCGCAAGGATGCGATCGCAAGCTCGATCCTCAGCGCCTGGGTTGCTGGCGATATCGGCAGGTTCTGAGGCATGCAGTCACCCCTGGATCATACCGAACTGCGCCGCGCCCTTGGCCGTTTCGCCACCGGCGTGACCGTCGTCACTGCGATCGATGAAAAGGGGGAGCCGGTTGGCTTTACCGCCAACTCATTCACCTCGGTTTCACTCGACCCGCCGCTCCTGCTGGTCTGCCTTGCGCATAAGGCGTTCAGCTATCGCACCTTCAGCCAGGCGGAAAGCTTCGCGGTGAACGTGCTGGCCGCCGATCAGGAGGATATGGCGATGCGTTTCGCGACCCGCGGCGCGGACAAGTTCGGCGGGATCAACTGGCAGCCCGGCGGTCTCGGCGCGCCCTTGCTCCGCGAATGTCTGGCACAGTTTGATTGCACGATGCATCAGCGGATGATCGCGGGTGACCATGATATCCTCATGGGCCGGGTCATCGGCTTCACCCACAATGCGGGCTCGGCACTGGTCTACCACTCCGGGATCTTCCGCTCGATCGGCTAGGTGGCCGGGGCGCTCATCAGTTTCTCATAGGCCCGGTTGATCGCGGCGAGCCGTTGCTCGGCGAACTTCCGCGCTTCCTCCGGCACCCCGCGGGCGATCATTTGATCGGGGTGCAATTCGCGCACAAGCTTGCGGTAATGGCGGCGGATCTCGTCGGTCGAGGCTCTCGGATCGACGCCCAGGATCTCGTGCGGATCGTTCAGATCGGCGATGTGTCGCGCCCGAATATGGCGGAGTTCGCTGTCGCTGATCTCGAAGATCTCGGCCACTCGTTTGAGGAATTCGCCCTCTCCCGGGTGGAACTCCCCATCGGCGGCAGCGATGTAGATCAATCCTTCGATAAGATCGCGCAGCACCTCGGGTCTGTCCCCGAACATCCGGGCGACCTGGCGGGCGTAGATCTCGAAGCCCGCGACCTCAGTGCGGGCGAGATTGTAGATCTGCGCGGCCCGCCGTTCCTCCTCCTTTGGGACGTGGAAGACCTGCTTGAATGCTGTGATCTCGTCGCGTGTCACGCGCCCGTCGGCCTTGGCCATTTTCGCGCCGAGGGCGATGACGGCGATGGTGAAGGCGACCGTATCCTCGGGCTTTCGGACAAGGCCTTCGAGCACGGCGGAAAGCGGCTCGCCCTTCGCGAGATCGGAGATCGACTCCCAGATGCGTTTCCAGACCGACATGATAGGACCCTAACCCGGAAGCGACGGGGAAAATATCAAAATTTGAGACTTTTCAGAGATCGCGGACCATGAAAACCAGGTCGAGCCAGCGATCGAACTTGAAGCCGATTTCGGGCAGGCGGCCGACCTCGCGAAACCCCATATGCTTGTGCAGCCCGATGCTGCGATCCTGATCGCCGGAGATCGCGGCCACCATCCTGTGCAAGCCGTCTTCCCGGGCATGTTCGATCAGCCGGTGGAGTAGCTGTTTCGCGATCCCGCGCCCGCGAGCCTCCGGAGTGACGTAGATCGAGTGTTCGACGGTGAAGCGATAGCCTTCACCTTTTCTGAAAGGGCCGTAGCCTGCAACACCCAGCACGCGGTCTTCCTCGGCGATATAGACCGGGTAGCCGGCGCCTGTGCGATCGACGATCCACCGGGCCATGTATTCCTGAGAACGCGGCGTCTCAGACCAGGAGGCGGTACCGGTCTGGATCTCGTGGTTGACGATATCAGCCAGCGAAGAGAGGTCGCTTGATCGTGCCGGTCTGACGCGAACAGGGTTAGTCGCGGTCACCGTCACGGCGCATCCTCTGCTCGTCCCGCACACGGACGCGGATCGGCTGGGTCTGCGTCGTCCGTCCGGACAGGACTGTCGCATAGGTAGCGAGGCCCAGAGCGATTGCGCAAATGGCAAAAAGCATCTCAAATCTCCCTTTATCCTTATATAGGTTAGACGTGAGTGGGGAGAAGGTCGAGTCAGAAATCGGCGATCCCGATAAAGTTGAGCGCGACGGTGCAGGAGGGCCGCCCGGCATGACGATCCTTATCTACGCGGGTGCGGGCCTTGCCCTCGCAGGTGTCGGGCTTCTGGTCTGGTGCATGCTTCGCGCCAGCCGGATCCGAAAGGCGGGCGGCGAAGGGCCCGAGGTCGAAGCCGATCTGCGCCGTCTGATCGCTATCAACATGGCGGGAACCGGGTTGGGTTTTCTGGGGCTGGCGGTCGTCCTGGCGGGGATTATTCTGGGGTGACGCGATGACGGAACTCGCGGCGCTCACCAGCCGTTTTGCGACGGATGGGTCTCTGAGATGGATCGGTGTCCGCCCGGCGCGGCGTCAGGCCATGAGAGAGCTCGCGGATGTCGAGATCCGGCTGGAGGGCCTTGCGGGAGACCATCGCTCAAGCCCAGGAAAACGTGCGATCTCCCTCTTGCAGTGGGAGCATTTGCCGGTGATTGCCGCGCTAGCGGGGCGGCGAGAGGTCCAACCCGAAGACCTCAGGCGCAATTTGCTGATCTCCGGGATCAACCTGCTCGGTCTGCGCAAGCGCCGGTTTCGGATCGGCGATGTCGTCCTTCAGGGCAGCGGTGTTTGCGCGCCATGCTCCAGAATGGAGAAGACGCTCGGCCCGGGAGGTTACACAGCCACGCGTGGCCATGGTGGGATCACGGCCGAGGTTCTGTCGCCTGGGTTGGTCAGGCTGGGCGACCAGGTCGCGCCGTTGGAGGAGGGTTCGATGTCCTTCGCCTAGCGGCCTGTTGCACACGCGCCTGCGAAACTGATTGCAGGCGAATGAGATCGATCCGCTTCAAAATCTCTCGACCCATGGGCGGAGTTCGATTTCCCACGACCAGCTCGAGCGGTCCTGTTCGAGGAAATGCCAATAGGTGCGTGCGATCGCATCCGGGTCGAGCATCGAATCGGGGTTGTCTGGCCCGTCCACCCGGCCGGGACGATCAGGGTTTCTGATCCCGCCATCGATCACAAAGTGCCCCACATGTATCCCTTTCGGATGCAGCTCGCGCGCCATCGACTGAGCCAGGCCGCGCAGGGCGAACTTGCCCATCGCGAAGGCGGCCGAGCCCGGATACCCCTTCACACCGGCCGTCGCCCCAGTGAACAGGATCGCGCCGTGGCCCGCGGGCAGCATCCTCCGCGCCGCCTGCTGGCCCGCGTAGAACGCACCAAGTGCCGTGGTCCCGACAGCGTCGCGCACCGCGGCGGCATCGATCTCGGCGACCGGCCCTGGCACCCTGGCGGAGGGGTTGTAGACCACCAGATCCGGCGCGCCGTGATCATCGAGCTCGGCAAAGACACTGGCGATTGCGTCGGGGTCCTTTGCATCGCAGGTATGCAGGGTGGCACCAGTTTCATCCGCCAGGCCCTTCAGCTTGTCGGTCGAGCGCGCGGCAAGAGCGACCCGCAGCCCCTTCTCGTCGAATAGACGCGCGAGCGAGGCAGAGACACCGCTGCCGGCGCCGATGATTAGGGCGTGCGAGTAGGTCGGGGTCATGGCATCCTCCGCTTGCGTTTGGTGCTGGCCCGTTTAAGCCGGATCGTGGAACAGCAAATGGGGTCAGCAATGGCGAAGACAATTCTGATCACCGGGGCAAATCGCGGGATCGGCCGCGAACTCGCGTCGCAAGCGGGGCAAAGCGGCGCGGATGTAACTGGAACAGCGCGGGATCCGTCGGCGGCTTCCGATCCACCCTGTCCCCTGATCGCCTGCGATGTGTCTGATCCGGAGAGCTTGAAGGTGCTCGCCGACGGGCCTCCCCTCGATCTCCTGGTCTGCAATGCAGGCCAGTATCTGGCGCGCGGCACGCTCGACGATCCGTCGCAGACGCGGGAGGCGTGGAATGCCGTGCTCATGGCCAATGTCGCGGGTGCCTTCTTCACCGTTCAGGCCGTGATCGATCGGCTGCGGGCGGCGGAGGGTGCCAAGATCGCGATCATCTCCTCGATGATGGGATCGAGCGCCCGCGCTCCGGGCGGGTCCATGCTCTACCGGGCGTCAAAAGCGGCCGCGACCAATCTGGCGGCCAATCTCGCGGCCGAGTTGGGCAGCGATGGTATTGCCGTCGGTGCCTATCATCCGGGTTGGGTGCGCACCGACATGGGAGGGAGTGCTGCGGATATCAGCGTCGAGGAAAGTGCGGCGGGCCTGCTCGCCCGTTTCGAGGCGCTCGATCTCTCGACCTCGGGCGTATTCGAGGACTATGCTGGCGCCACCATCCCCTTCTAGGCTTGCTGCGTGATCCCGTGCAGTGTCTTGCCTATAAGGGCCAATTCCCGCGGCTCAGAGAACCGGTGATCTGCCCCTTTCACCAGCGTCAACCGGACATCGGGTGAGGCGAGGTGGTCAAGCAGCCGCAGCGCGACTTCTGGCAGCACATCCGTGTCCTCGGTCCCCTGAAGCAGCCGAACCGGGAACAGTAGCTCAAGGGGCGAGCGCAGCACCAGGTTCTCCCTGCCATCCTCGATCAGGCGGCGGGTGATCGGATAGGGATCATCCGAGTAGTCTGAAGGCAAATCGACCCGGCCTTTGTTCACCAGCATCTCGCGCTGTGCGTCGGAGAAGCCCGCCCACATGCTGTCCTCGGTGAAATCCGGCGCGGCGGCGATCCCGATCAAGCCGGTGAACCGTTCCGGCATCCGCCGCGCGAGCAGGAGCGCGATCCACCCGCCCATGGAGGAGCCGACCAGAATCTGCGGCCCCTCGGTCAAGTGCTCGACCACCTCTGATGCATCATCGGCCCAGTCGCCAATGCAGTGATCAAGGAAATCCCCCTCGCTCTCGCCATGCCCGCTATAGTCGAAGCGCAGGAAGGCGCGGCCGCGCTCCCGCGCCCAGCCTTCGAGGAACAGAGCCTTAGTGCCCGCCATGTCCGAGCGGAAGCCGCCCAGAAAGACGATCCCCGGCAGCATTGCCCCATCGCCTTGTCCCTCGGACCTGTGGTAAGCGATGCGCGGCTTGTTTGATCTTTTCAGGTAACTCAGGGTGGTCATGACGCTCGAGGCTCCTCGGTCCGGTATGCGCTCCACTGACCCTACCGGTGGGTCCCCGCATGGGGAAGGGGCCCGTCCGCTGACAGTCCTCCAGCTTGTGCCGAGGCTCGACTCGGGCGGTGTCGAACGCGGCACGCTTGAGATTGTGGATGCGATTGTCAGCGCCGGGGGGCGGGCACTGGTTGCCACGGCAGGCGGCGCGCAATCGGTTCGGGTGACACGGGCTGGGGGCGAGATGGTGCTGTTCGACATGGCCTCGAAGAACCCGATCACGATCTGGCGTAACGCCGGCCGGCTGGCGACGTTGATCGAGGAGCAGGGGGTCGATGTCGTCCACGCCCGCTCCCGCGCCCCGGCCTGGAGTGGGTATTTCGCCACCCGGCGGACCGGGACGCCGTTCATAACGACCTACCACGGGACCTACAGCGAGGGATTGCCGTTCAAGCGCGTCTACAACAGCGTCATGGCGCGCGGGCGCCCGGTGATCGCGATCTCGCAATTCATCAAAGAGCTCATCCTGGACCGGCATCGGGTTCCTGACGAAGACATCGTCGTCATTCCCCGCGGCGCGGACATCGACGTCTTCTCTGAGGAGGCGGTCGGAAACGAGCGTACGGTGAAGCTGATGGAGCGTTGGGGGCTGCTCGATGATACCCGCCCGGTGCTGATGCTGCCCGCCCGCCTGACCCGCTGGAAGGGGGCCGAGAGCGTGATCGATGCCGCGAGCAGGCTGAAACAGGAACTCGGCAGCCAGAGTTTCCTGGTCCTGATCGTCGGCGACGATCTCTCGGGCGGTGACTTTGCGCGGGAGCTCGAGAAGCGGATCGCCGAGCGCGACGTGCAGGACTGTGTCTACCGTGTCGGCGGGACCAACGACATCGCCGCGGCCTACAAGCTCGCCGCCGTCGTCGTCTCCGCCTCGATCGAGCCCGAGGCGTTTGGCCGGGTGATCGTCGAGGCGCAGGCGATGGGCCGCCCGGTGATCGCGACCGACCATGGCGGTGCGCGGGAGACGGTGATCCACGGCGAATCCGGCTGGCTCTACCCCCCGGGTGACGTCACGGCGCTTACCGAGGCACTGAAGCGTGCGCTCTCGCTGCAGTCCTCTGAGCGGGCTCATATGGGCATGGCGGCGCGGGCGCGGGTGCACACGAACTTCACCGTCGCGCAGATGCAGCGCGCGACCCTCGATGTCTATCAGCGTGCCGCGGGGGCGGGGCTTTGACCAAGGCGGCTGACGGCGGCGCGCTCGAAGCGGCCTACCAACGCGGTCTGGCGGCCGAGAAGGCGGGGGATGCGGACAAGGCGGCTGAAGCCTACCGCGAGGTTTTGCGTCTCGACCCGGCGGATCATGGTGGCGTATCGGTCCGCCTGGCCTCGATCGACCGGGCGCCAGACCCCGAGCGCGCGCCGGAGGCCTATGTCCGCATGCTCTTCGATCAGCACGCGGCGCAGTTCGATGAGATCCTGGTCGCTCAGCTTGGCTATCGCGTGCCGGAGATGATTGCGGATGCGATCCGCGCGATGGACCTCGGCTCGTTCGGGCGCAGTCTGGATCTGGGCTGCGGCACTGGGCTGGTCGCCGAGGCTCTCAGCGATATTGCAGGAAACCTGACGGGAGTAGATCTGTCCGAGGAGATGCTGGCAGAGGCCGATGCGCGGGGCGGGTATGAGCAGCTCTTCGTCGGCGATGCTGTTCAGTTTCTTGCCGAAGAAGACGACCGCTTCGACCTGATCGTGGCGGCGGATGTGCTCCCCTATCTCGGTGCGCTTGAAGAGTTCTTCGCGGCTCTGCGCTCCTGCCTCTCGGCAGGTACGGTCGTTGCCTTTTCAACGGAAACCATGTCGGAGAAAGATTTCGATCAACGTGGCTGGCGGGTCGGCCCCAAGGCGCGGTTCGCCCATGCGGAGAGCTATATCAGGGCGCGGTTGGCGGAGAATGCTCTGAATGTCCTGGAGATGCAGAACATCACCGTGCGCCATGAAGACGGTGTTCCGGTGGCGGGGCATCTGGTGATCGCGCGATCTGCGGTCTGACGTCCAGTGAAGCCGGGTCTAAGGTACGTCGGCGGCATCCTTCTCCTTGACACCCATGCCGCGCATCGGGAAGGTGCGCGCGCCTTTGATACACCCCCGAAAACGGAGCTACGAGATGTCCGCCGAGATCAAGATCACCCTGCCTGATGGAGCCGAGCGCAGCTATGCTGCCGGCACCACAGGCGGCGAGGTGGCGGCGGATATCTCGAAGTCGCTCGGAAAAGCCGCTTTGGCCTGCCGGATTGACGGCGTCTTTTCGGATCTCTCGATCCCGATCGAGAAGGACGCGTCGCTCGCCATCCTCACGCTAAAGGATGAGGCGGAAGCGCTGGAACTGATCCGCCACGACTGTGCGCACATCATGGCCCGTGCGGTGCAGGAGATCTGGCCCGACACCAAGGTCACGATCGGCCCGGTGGTCGATAATGGCTGGTACTATGATTTCGACCGCGAGGAGCCGTTCTCGGAGGCCGATTTCGAGGCGATCGAGAAGAAGATGCGCGAGATCATCGCCGCCCGCGACCCCGTGCGCACCGAGGTCTGGGATCGGCGGAAAGCCATTGATTTCTATAAGGAAAACAATGAGCCGTATAAGGTCGAACTGATCGAATCCATCCCGGGCGACGAGCCGATCCGGATGTATTGGCACGGGCATTGGCAGGATCTCTGCCGTGGGCCGCATCTTGTGCATACGGGGCAGGTTCCGGCGGATGCGTTCAAGCTGATGCGTGTGGCGGGTGCCTATTGGCGCGGAGATTCGAACAACGCGCAGCTTCAGCGGATCTACGGCGTTGCCTTCAAGACGCGGCAGGACCTCAAGGCCTATCTCACCATGCTGGAGGAGGCGGAGAAACGCGATCACCGCCGGATCGGCAAGCAGCAGGAGCTGTTCCACCTCCAGGAGGAAGCCCCCGGAATGGTCTTCTGGCACCCCAATGGATGGACCATGTACCGGGCGCTGGAGGATTACATGCGCCGGCGGCTAAATGCCTCTGGTTACAAGGAAATCCGGACGCCGCAGGTCGTGGACCGCAAGCTCTGGGAAGCCTCGGGCCATTGGGACAAGTACCGCGAGAATATGTTCATCACCGAGATCGACGAGGAACATGCCAACGAGAAGCGGGTCAACGCGCTCAAGCCGATGAATTGCCCGTGCCACGTGCAGATCTACAACCGCACGCTCAAGTCCTACCGCGACCTGCCGCTGCGGTATGCGGAGTTCGGCTCCTGCCACCGTTATGAGAGCTCGGGGTCCATGCATGGGTTGATGCGGGTGCGCGGGTTTACACAGGACGATGCGCATATCTTCTGCACCGAGGACCAGATCGAGAACGAAACGGCGAGCTTTATCAGCCTGTTAGGCTCGATCTACGCGCATATGGGCTTTCCGTCCTTTCAGATGACGATCTCGACCCGGCCGGAGGTGCGTGCCGGATCGGACGAAGTCTGGGACAAGGCGGAGGCGGCGCTGGAAGCCGCGGTCCGGAAGGTCACGAACGACTATGTGATCGATCCGGGCGAGGGCGCGTTCTATGGCCCCAAGCTCGACTTCAAGCTGACCGATGCGATCGGGCGGGAGTGGCAGTGCGGCACCTTCCAGGCGGATTTCGTGCTGCCGGAGCGGCTGGGCGCGGAATACATCAATGCCGATGGCGAAAAGCAGCGCCCGGTGATGATGCACCGGGCGATCCTGGGCTCGTTCGAACGGTTCCTCGGTATCCTGATAGAGAACTGCGCGGGCCGCTTTCCGATGTGGCTCGCCCCACGCCAAGTCGTTGTAACAACGATCGTTTCCGACGCGGACGACTATGCCGAGGCGGTCGCGGCCAAGCTGCGCGCTGCGGGGCTGCGGGCCGAGACGGACAAGCGCAACGAGAAGATCAACTACAAGGTCCGTGAACACTCGGTCGCGGGGGTCCCGATCATCCTTGCGGTGGGCCGTCAGGAGGTCGAGGCGGGCACCGTGGCGATGCGCCGGCTCGGCGCGCAGGGCCAGAAAGTGATCGCGCTCGACGAGGCGGTCGAGACGCTCGCCGTCGAGGCTCTGCCGCCCGATCTCGCCCCGGCAACGGACGCTGCCTGAGATCTTTCAGATCTGCGACAAAGCCAGATTTTCCGCGACAATCGTCGCGGAAAACACTGGTTAACAGATTGAGGATTTTCCCGGACAATGGATCCGGGAAAGATGACAAAGCGCGACAAGTTTCGAACCTGGCCTTTTTCGGCGCATTTCGGAGCCGGGCGTGGGGAAACGGATTTGCGCAGGGGGAGGGGCCATGAAGACGGTGCTGATCGCTCTCATCTCGATCGGTCTGATCGCGGTGGTGGCGGAGGTCGCGTTGAATGCGGCCGGATACTCGGCGTTCGATCTGTTGGGCTTTGGCGGGCTCAGCCTTGGCCGCTGATCAGCCGAGCTCGCAGGCGTCGCGGGCGCTGCGCACCGACTGGCGGCAATAGCGCCGGGCGGCGAGGTAGGCGGCGGCGACTTTGGGCACGTAATCCCGGGTCTCGCGATAGGGCGGTACGCCGCCGTGGCGGGTGACCGCGTTCTCTCCGGCATTGTAGCCTGCGAGTGCGAGCACCGGGTCTTCATCGAAGGTCTCGAGCAGCCATGAGAAATAGCGCGCGCCGCCGCGCACGTTCTGGGCCGGGGCGAGCGAGTTCGATACGCCGAAGCGCCGGGCGGTCTGCGGCATGAGCTGCATCAGGCCGCCCGCGCCCTTTGGGCTGATCGCGCGGGCATTGCCGCCGGATTCGACCGCGACGATGGCGACGAGCAGCGGCAGGGAGACGTTGCGCTTGTCCGCCTCGCGCGAAAGGATCGTGCCCCAGCGCTTGACGATCCGGTCGACCTTTGCCCTTGCATCGTGGATGCCGCGCCCCTGGGCCATGCCCTGCTGGACGACTTGGAGCGTACGGGTCCACCGGCCCGGACCGGCGGGCGCGATGGCGGGGGAGACCTCCTCCCAGAACCAGGCGTAGGAGGTGGGGCCGCGGGGGCCTGCCATGGCCTGGGTGAAGCCCGGAAGCGACGGCTCCATCACCCGTTCGCGCACAAGGGGGTGACGCTCAGCCGCGGCTGCGGGCAGCACCGCGGCGGCGAGAAGGATGGCGATGACAAGACGCTTGATCATTTCTTCCCCTGTCAGGGCTGACCTTGCCGGAACGCGACACCGAGGGCTGTAATCTTCGTCACACCGGCGTGGAAGACAAGCGTTGACCGCGCGGGCGCGATCGGCCATGGCCTCGCGGCGGAGGGATGCATGCTGGCACTGGCGCTGATACTCGATGCCGTCTTCGGCGAGCCGGACTGGCTGTGGCACCGGCTGCGCCATCCGGTGGTCGTGATGGGCCGGGCGATCGGCTGGTGGGAGAGGCGGCTGAACCGGGGCGGGTTCCGGCGGCTGAAGGGCGTGCTGATGCTGGCGGGCCTGTCCGCTGTGGCGGGGCTGGTTGGTGCGTTTCTGGCGCATCCGGGGTTCGGCGGGCTCTTCGAGGTGCTGGGGGCGGCGGTGCTGCTGGCCCAGCGATCTCTCTCCGGCCATGTCCGCGCGGTGGCCGACGGGTTGGGTCGGTCACTGGAGGAAGGGCGCGGTGCGGTCGCCATGATCGTGGGGAGGGATACGGCGGCGCTGGACGAGAGCGGGGTTGCGCGCGCGGCAGTCGAATCGGCGGCGGAGAATTTCTCGGACGGGGTGGTGGTGCCCGCCTTCTGGTTTCTGGTCGCCGGGCTGCCGGGGATCCTGATCTACAAGCTGATCAACACCGCCGACAGCATGGTGGGCTACCGCAATGCCCGGTTCGGCGAGTTCGGCTGGGCGAGTGCCAAGGTCGATGATTTGGCGAACTGGATCCCGGCGCGGCTGTCGGCGGTGATCCTCTGCGGCGTTGGCGGAGGCTTCTGGGCGTGGTCAGTGGTGCGCCGGGATGCGGGCCTGCACCGCTCCCCCAACGCGGGCTGGCCCGAGGCGGCGGTGGCCGGATCGCTCGGGATCGCGCTCTCCGGCCCGCGGGCCTACGAGGGGCGGATGACGCAGCAGCCTTATGTCAATGCGGCCGGGCGCAAGGCACTGGCCGCCGAGGATATCCGCCGGGCGGACCGGCTGCTCTGGCGCGGCTGGCTGGCGCTGTTGGGCGGGGCCGCGTTGGTGGCTCTGGTCTGAGCGCCGGGGGGCATCCAGCGGGGCGGCTCCGCCACCCCGACTGCCCGCCCGCCCGGCCATGGGCTCGCGGTCAGTAGACCGCGAGCGGGGCGCCCGGAGAGCCGGTGGCGCCCTTGATCGGGACCGGCGAGTAGATATAGGCGAACTCGTAGACCTCGAGCTCAGCCATGCGTTCGGTCGCCAGGTTCTCGTGGATGAAGATGCCGTTTCGCGGGATCAGCTCCTGGTGCACCGGGAAGGCGAGGCCGCCCGGGTTGGGCACGACCTCGACCGGCCACGTGTCGGCGCCGACGATGGCAACGCCGCGCTCGACCATCCATCTGGCGGCCGCCATGCCGATGCCGGGCGCGCCGGAGTTGAAGGTGGCGTTGTCCTCGATCCAGAGGCTGCCCCAGCCGGTGTGCAGGATCGCGACATCGCCCCGGCCCGGTGCGGCGACGGCCTGACGCTCCAGCGCCTCCTCGAGATCGGCGACGGTAATCTCCTCCCCCGCATCCATGCGCCGGCCGCGCAGGGCGGCGATGTCGAAGAGGACCGCGCGGGTGAAGAAGGGTTTCACCTGCTCCATGCCGAGCGCCTGGACCCCGGTGGGGCCGACCACCTCGGCCTGGGTGCGCCGGCCGTAGAAGAGGTTGGGCCCGTTGGCCCGGCCGATGCCGATATGGGCGAGCCCGTCGAACTGGGTGCCGACCTGGCCGATCTCGGTGGCGAGGAACTCATCCATCCAGATCACCTGGTTCTCGCCCACAGGCCCGCCGGCCAGCCCGCCGGTGTGGCGGAGCGCGAAGGCGCGGCTGCCGAAGAGCGGCATCTCGGACTCGTAGACCCGGCCGAGGGAGACGACGGTGCCGGTCTTCATCAGGGTGATCGCCTCGAGCGCCTTCTCAGGCGTCATCAGGTTCGAGGCGCCGACCTGATCGGCCTCGCCGAAGGGTATGTTCAGCCCGTCCTGCGCCAGCACCCCGGTGGCGACAAGGGCCGCCAGTGCGGCGGCGGCGAGTTTTGCGGGTGTCATGATGTCTCCTCCTTATCGGTTGGCGCCGCTTCGGGCGCTGTTGGCGGCGCGCGCCGGAGAGGCGCGCACCCAGGGGCCCGGTCGCTCAGGCCGTGTGGGCGTGGTGCCCGAAATAGAGAAACTCGCTGTTCATCTCGGCCACCTCGGTCGCGTTCAGCGAGAGGGCGGGACCGTCGAGCATCTGAAAGCTCTTCTGCGCCTTCACCCATTCATCGGCGGGCGTCAGCGTCGAGAGCGTGTAGGTCGTGGTCTCGCCCAGATAATGCGTCGGGATCACCACCTTGGGCTTCAGCCGCGCGACGATGGCATTGGCCTGATCGTAGCTCAGGATATGCTGCGAGCCGTCTACCGGCAGGGTCAGCACGTCGATCCGCCCGGCCCAGTCCCAGAACCCGTCCGCCGGGTTGTGCCGGTTGTCGCCCCAGATCAGGGTGCGGATGCCGCCGGTCTCGATCACATAGGTGACCATGTCCATGTGGCCCACATTGTTGGGCGGGCAGGCCTCGGCCCCGAACTCGGCCAGGGCATTGGTCCAGGGGTACCAGCCCGGCGCGACGCAGGCGTGCTTGTCGGCGAAGCCGCTGATCTTGAGATCGGCGAATTCATAGGCGCCCACCATCCGGTCGAGCACCATGGTCGAGACCGGGCGGTCGATCGCGTCATGGTCGAAATGGGTATGGGTCGACATGGTGATATCGACCGGCGTCTCGGGGAACGGGTTCTTGAACCAGAGCCCCCAGGCGCCGGAGGGATCGTCGCGCCAGGGGTCGAACATCACGCTGGCCCCGCCGGGCGAGGTGATCTTCATCGCGCAATGGCCGTAGAAGTCGATGCCGACGGCGCCGTCGGGGAAGCTCGCGGCCTCCTGCATCGCGATCACGTCGTTGTTGTTGCCGGGCTGGGTCCAGTCGGTCGATTGCGCGGCGATGGGTGCGGGGCGGAGCGCGGCACCCAAGCCGACGACCCCGGCCGCCCCTGCGGCGGCGAAGAACCCCCGGCGGGAGAGGCCCGGCCGCGGCTCCTCCGGCGTCTCTGATTTCATGAAGAGCGGTCTCAGATCGGTGAGCTTCGGCATCGGGATCCTCCATCCTTGTGTGATCCTGCCAGTGAGCGCCGGGAATGACCTTGCGTCAACTCCCTCCGGTAGAACGGTTTCGTGAGGCTACGCGCCACGAGGGTTCCGGCCCGTCTTGATCTGCCCCAGCGTTCGGGCCACGATCCGGCGCGAAGTGATTTCGGAGCCTGCTGTATGTAAAAGCGCTATCAGGTCTTCATCAGCTCGACACTCCAGGATCTCGAAGGCGCGAGGCAAGAGGTCAGCCAGGCCCTCCTCCGCGCCAAAATTTCACTTGGGAGTTTGGCTGCTTTGTCGGGAGGCTTTGTCGCTCAAAGGTTTGCCTGATGACAAAAGATAAAATCGAGATTCCATCGGACTTAGGTGGTGTCGTTTACGTCAAGATCGGCGCAGAAGGTGCTTGTAAAATGCAGCTTTATGAAAGAGCCGCCGGACTTGATCCCAAGATTGTCTGGAACACGATCCGACCCAACCGCATCGCCCGTCCAACCCCTTCTGCCGGGGGGCACCCCCGGCTCGCGCCCGCCCACCCCACGGCGGGTGCGAATTCTTCGCCCCCGCCCGGTCGGACACGAGCCTCCGCAATCAACTCTGGTGGTTCGGTCAGGTCGGATCCCGCTCGGGATCGTTCAGTATTCCACGCCCACCTGCGCCTTGATGCCCTGTTCGCGGAACGGGTGTTTGATGAGTTCCATTTCGGTGACCAGGTCGGCGATCTCCAGCAGTTCGTCCTTGGCGTTGCGGCCGGTGAGGACGACGTGGGTCATCTCGGGTTTCTCGTCGCGGAGGAACGACACGACCTCGTCGATCGGGATGTAGTCATAACGCAGCGCGATGTTGATCTCGTCGAGCAGCACCATCGAGAGGCCGGAGCGGATCAGTTCCTTGGATTTCTCCCAGGCCGCCGCCGCCATCTCCATGTCGCGGGCCTTGTCCTGGGTCTCCCAGGTGAAGCCTTCGCCCATAGTGTGGAACTGGCAGAGGTCGGCGAAGCGTCCGGTGATCAGGTCGCGCTCGCCGGTCTTCATGCCGCCCTTGATGAACTGGACGACGCCCGAGGGCATCCCGTGGGCGATGTGGCGGAAGATCATGCCGAAGGCGGCGGAGCTCTTGCCCTTGCCCTTGCCGGTATGGACGATGATCAGGCCCTTCTGATCGGTCTTGGTAGCCATGATCTTGTCGCGCGCGGCCTTCTTCTTGGCCATCTTGTTGGCGTGTTTTTCGAGGTCTTCTAGTTTGTCGGTCATCGCTTTTACCCCGGGATAAGCTGCGTGTTGTTAAAGTTTCGGTTCGCCAGATCTTGTCGTGAGATCCAGAAGGCAAAGACCGACATAGACGTGCGAATGCCAAGATCGTAGTCGTTCTCAAGAGTGCATAGCCGCACCAGGTCTTCACCACGTTCAGGCCATGTGCTTTTGGACGATGCCCCAAACAGGCTGTGCAAGGCGGGATCAATATCTCTTGTAGGATCTCTTCGATCTTCAGTCAGCCGCTCCAAATGGTTTCTAACCGAAATGGATGCGTCGTTCAGGTACCACTCCAATTCGTGAGCAAGTTTCTCATGGCGGCTAAAGTCCTCGAAGAGAAGCAGATCAAAATTCCACCGC
>JBCDDC010000027.1:0-57739 GCA_039180675.1 Pseudomonadota bacterium
CCGCGCACAGCCGCCGCTGGCTCGGGCGCGGGATCTCGGTGATCGGCGGCTGCTGCGGGATCCGGCCCGATCACATCGCCATGCTCTCCGGCCAGCGAACCGGGGTATGATGGAGACCAGCATGACAGACCCCGGCGCATCTCTCTCGCTCAAGGCCTATATCGTCGCCCAGGCGCGGAACAACCGCTGGAGCAATCATCGCCTGCACGCGGCCTCTGCGGAACTCTCTGAGGCCGAGTATTTCGCCGAGCGCCCCAGTTTCTTCGGCTCGATCCACGCCCATCTCGACCATATCCTGGTGGTCGACTGGTTGTATCTGGAGCGGATGACGGGCGAGAGCTTCCTTCCGCCACATATGGGCGAGACGCTCCACGCCGCCTTCGCCCCGCTGGCCGCCGACCAGATCCGGGCCGATGAGACGCTGATCGCCTTCTGCGAGGCTGCGACACCCGAGACTCTCGCCACCACCGTCTCGTTTCGGCTGATGAGCGGCCAGGAGATGACCGAGCGGCTCGTGGACGTCCTCGCCCATCTCTTCACCCATCAGATCCACCACCGGGGTCAGGTCCACGGGCTGCTCTCCGCCACCCCGGTCGCGCCGCCGCAGCTCGATGAGTTCTTCATGGCGGGCGACGCGCCGCTCCGCGCGGACGAGATGCGCCGGATCGGCCTCTCCCCCTGATCACATCGCGCCGGAGCCCGGGGCCGCGCCATTGCGCCATTGCCCGCGCCTCCTACCTAATCGAGGAGACCCGTGCCCCCATCCGCCCGAGGAGACCTGCCATGACCGCCTTCACCCTGCATGACGAGACCAGCGCGCCCGAGGCGTCCAAACCGCTCCTTGCCAAGTCGAAGGCCGAGTTCGGGATGATCCCCAACCTCCACGCCGTGCTCGCCGAGGCCCCTTCGGTGCTGGAAGCCTATCAGGTCCTCCACGAGCTCTTCCAGCAGTCCGATCTCGACAAGGAGGAGATCACGGTCATCTGGCAGACCATCAATATCGAGAATGTCTGCATCTACTGCGTGCCCGCCCATACGGCGGTGGCGAAGCGGATGGGCGTCGAGCCGGCGGTGATCGAGGCGCTGCGCAACCAGACCCCGCTGCCGACCGCCCGGCTGGGGGCTCTGCGCACCTTCACCCTTGCGGTCGTCCGCGCCCGGGGCCAGTTCGACCCGGCGGCGCTGGAGGCATTCCTCGCGGCCGGCTACAGCAAACGCAACGCGCTGGAGGTCATCCTCGGCTTCTCACACAAGGTGATGTCGAACTACACGAACCACCTCGCCAAAACGCCCCTCGACGCCCCCTTCAAAAAATTCGACTGGGCCCCGGGAGATCAGGCGGCGTGACCTAGCACCTCCGCGCGACATCAGATGCCCGGGGTCGAATGCTGTAGGTCAAGCGACAATCAACAAAGCCCGCTTCGAGGCCAGACAGCGCGCCGATCTAGGGTATGCTAAAGTGGATCAGGTAAGCAGAAACAAGATTTCCAGCCATGCCAAAAGTAAAACTGTCTGCCTGGGAGGAGCGTGACAGAGGTCCTCATCCAGTCACCGGGCAAAATGACGGCCCCTCAGCAGAGATCTCTCTGGGGGACCTTGTTGGATTATCTCAGTTCGGTGCACGTCTGAAACGTCTTCCCCCCGGATCAAGAACCTCTCATCGCCACTGGCACGAAACCGAGGATGAGTTTGTCTTTGTGGTGTCTGGCGAACTGGTTCTGGTTGAGGACACAGAGACTGTCCTTATTGCTGGCGATGCGGCTGGATGGCAAGCAGGTCAACCCATCGGGCACTGCATTGAGAACCGCTCAGTGCACGAAGCGGTGCTGCTGGTTGTGGGGACGCGGGTGAACTCGCGGACCATTCATTATCCCGATCACGACATGATCTACCGACGTTCAGAAACCGGAGAAAGCCTTACGCGTTCAGATGGCTCACCCATTGCTATGTAAAGTTGAATGGCAGCTTTGTCCGCACAGCGTGAGTCTACTGGCTCATCTCCCGCGTTGCTCCCCGATGCCTGAGAGGGTCATGGGGTAGGTGTGCCGCCTATGGATCTCCGGCGCTTCCCGATCAGGCCACCTCAACCAGCCGATCGATCGCGGTGGCCAGCTCGTCGAGATCCGCCGCGTAGAACCCGGCGGCGTTGATGCAGTTGGTCTCCAGCATTCTGAGCCCCTCCGCAGTCCGGCAGATGTCGATGACGTAGGCCGGGGAATAGCCCGGGTTTTGATCAGCCAGTATCTGCGCGAAGTCTCGCACTTCGGGCTCCGCCTCGTGACGATAGACCACCCGTGTGCCATCCTTGTAGAGGGAGAAGGTCACCACGCGATCCTGGATGATCCAGAACCGCCACTCCCGCTCGATCCGGACCGGTGCGGTCAGCATCAGCTCCGTGTCGTGACGCAGGGCGCCCAGCGGGATCTCATCAGGCTCCAGCGCCAGAACTTTCCTCGCGATTTCATGGATTTCACCGGTTGATCTCACTCGGCCGGGCTCTTCCTTGCTGTCGGCGACAGGTCGCAGGAACCAGAGCTGGCCATCGTCTTCCAGACGCTCAGGCACCTCCCGCAGGGTCATGAACCGTGCATCCGCCCCGTTGAGAAAATAGGGGTGCCAGGGCGCCTCATGGACGAAGGGCCGGATCCGGAAGACACCGGGCTTGAACCCATGGCGCCGGGCATAGCGCCAAAGCGTGTAGGACCCGAAGAAGACCACGGCTTCGGGGTCCTCGATCGCTGGCTCCGGGATCAGATCGCCGACAAAGGGCACCACCTTGTGCCAGGAATAGGCGTAACCCAGCCGATCCAGCGCGGCGGCCAGTTTGTGCGTATCTTCGAATTCCTGAAGGATCCACTGCATCGTCTATCGACTCAACTCCTTGGTCGCCGCCGCCAACCTCAGCAGAGCGGGGAATCGGGTCTCACCAATAGTGATGATGAGGTCAGTCACCTCGCGAAGCATCAAAGTCGCGTCTAGATAGGGCGCACTTCGCGCTGAGATACGAGACGAAGGACGCACAGGTGCCAAGCATGAACAGCGCATCTGTTTCATCAACGGATGATTTGTCAGCGAGCACAGGCGCGTGGCGCACGCCCTCCTCGGTATTGGTGTAGCCATAGAGTTTCTCGAAGGCGGCTAGCAAAGAAGCGTTCAGATGTCCCTGTTGCTTGAGTTGACTCAAAGCCGCGCCAAGCGTGTTGGCATTCCTTTCGTAGGTTCGTGCAGCGCTTTCAACCGCGCTGATGCTCTCTCTAACCGAGACGTTCCAATCTCCGTCCCGTAGGGCAGCTCCAGCAGAGATGAGATGCGTACGCGCGCCTTCTAGGCCCGAGCTCTCGGCGTCGGAAATGCCGCGCATGTAAGCGTCGGCCTGTTGGTCGTTGCCGATCGCGACAATTAGCCGGTTGTCCATAACTCGGTAAGCAGTTCTCTCCTGAACAAACGCGTCTGCTACGTCGCTCTTGAAACTCTGGCTAACATTCGGGTGCAGAATTAGAAACTCAAGTAGGTCTAGAGTAATTGAGTGTTCTCGTTCGAACAGATTACGCTGAAGAATTCTCTCCGTTCGTCGGACGTCCGTTTTGAACTCTCGAATCGAACGGCCGCGAAACTTCACGTGCAAGTCCTGTTCAACGGCCCGCCAATTCTCGTAAAAGAATCTCTCTAAGGACCCATTCCCGGTCGCGCGGTCAAACTCGAGCTTCAGCGCATAATCGATTAAACGAAAGAATTGCCCCGATAGCTCACCCAAGCGTAGCTGAGGTGGAACTGGCGCTAATCCGTATCTCTGCGAAAAACGAACGTGTGGTTCGTCAGCGTCGTCTGAAATCATCAGCGGTTCTCGCAATCATCTACCGGCTCAACTCCCGCGTGGCTGCTTCGATGCCGGAGAGGGTCATGGGGAACATTCGGCCTTCCATGATTTGCTGGATCATCCCGATCGAGTGGGTGTACTGCCAGCGGATCTCGGGGATCGGGTTGATCCAGGCGGCGTGGGGGTATTTGTCGAGCGCGCGGCGCAGCCAGACCTCGCCCGCCTCCTCGTTCCAGTGCTCGTTCGCACCGCCGGGATAGACGATCTCGTAAGGGCTCATCGAGGCGTCGCCGACGAAGATCAGCTTGTAGTCCGGGCCGTAGGTGTTGAGCACCTCCCAGGTCGGGATCTGCTCGGTCCACCGCCTGCGGTTGTCGCGCCAGACCCCTTCGTAGAGGCAGTTGTGGAAGTAGTAGTATTCGAGATGCTTGAACTCGGTCTTGGCGGCTGAGAAGAGCTCCTCCGCCACCTTGATGTGGTCGTCCATCGAGCCGCCGATGTCGAAGAGCATCAGGACCTTCACCGCGTTGTGCCGCTCGGGCCGCATCTGGATGTCGAGATAGCCTTTCTCGGCGGTGCCGCGGATGGTGCCGCCCAGGTCCAGCTCCTCCTCAGCGCCCTCGCGGATCCAGCGGCGCAGGCGTTTGAGCGCGACCTTGATGTTGCGGGTGCCGAGCTCGACATCGCTGTCGAGGTCGCGGAACTGGCGTTTGTCCCAGACTTTGACCGCGCGGCGGTGGCGGCTCTCGTTCTGGCCGATGCGCACGCCCTCCGGGTTGTAGCCATAGGCGCCGAAGGGCGAGGTGCCGGCGGTGCCGATCCACTTGTTGCCGCCCTGGTGGCGGCCCTTCTGCTCCTCGAGGCGCTGTTTCAGCGTCTCCATCAGTTTGTCCCAGCCGCCGAGGCTTTCGACGAGGGCTTTTTCCTCGTCGGTCAGGTGCTTCTCGGCGAGTTTCTGGAGCCATTCGGTGGGGATCTCGGCCTCCTCGACCCCCTCGGCGCCGCCGCCGATGCCCTCGATCCCCTTGAAGACCTTGGCAAAGACCTGGTCGAACCGGTCGAGATGGCGCTCATCCTTCACCAGCGCCGAGCGGGCGAGGTAGTAGAACTCCTCGACATCGTACTGGGCCATGCCGCTGTCCATCGCCTCGACCAGCGTGAGGTGCTCGCGGAGCGAGACGGGCAGGCGGGCCTCTTTCAGCCCGAAGAAGAGGTTCAGAAACATAAGCCGGGATATAGCGGGCCGATCGGGCGGCTGAAAGCGGTAAAGTGATCCGGCGCGGCGGGGCGCCCGGGCGAGTCAGCCCCGGGCCGCGGCGTGATGGGCCATGTAGCCACGGTGGGTGGCGATGTGGTGGGCGAGGTATCGCGCATCGTGCCAGACGCCCCAGATGAAGGAGGAGCCGCGCCGCGACAGCCAGGGCAGGCCGAGGAAGTAGACCCCGGGCTCGGTCGAGACCCCGCGCGTGTGGGCGGGTTTGCCCGCCGCGTCGAAGGCGTCGACCTTGAGCCAGCCGTAATCCTGGCTGTAGCCCGTGGCCCAGAGGATCGAGGTGATCCCCGCCTCGGCGAGATCCAGTGAGAGGACCGGGTCGGTGACGCAGGCAGGCTCCGGCCCGAAGGCGCGCGCCTCGGGCTCCTCTGGCAGGTCGAGGCCCGCGCGGGCGACATAGGCGTCCGCCTCGTCCAGAAGCTTGAGATAGGCGGCGTCGCCCTCGGCAATCGTTTTCGCCAGATCCGGGGCGAAGCGCATCACGCCATCGCCATAACTCTCGGCCCGGCCGAGCAGGACCATCCCCCGCTCGGCGAACGGGCGGAAATCGACCGTGTACCCGCCATAGGCTCCGCTGACCGCGATGGTGACATGCTCGGTGCCCGGCTCCGGCGCCTCGATATCCCAGAGGCCGAGCACGCCGAGCCACCAGCAATAGTCATGCCCGCGATAGCGCCTCGGGTACCGGCTGTGCGGGCCGACCGAGAGGTAGACCTGCCGCCCCGCGCGCAACAGCTCATCGGCGATCTGCGAGCCGGACGCGCCCGCACCCACCACCAGCACCGCACCCTCCGGCAACTGGTCCGGGTTGCGGTAGGCGGCGGAGTGGATCTGGAAGAGCCCCGCCTCCGCTGGCACCAGCGGGGGGATGATCGGGCGCTGGAACGGGCCGGTTGCCGCGATCACATAGCTGGCCTCGATCTCGCCCTCGGAGGTCTGGATATGAAAGCCCTGACGGCCGCTGTTCCGGCGCACCTCCGTCACCTCGACGCCGCAGCGGATCGGGACCGCGTACTTCTCGGCGTACTCGGCGAAGTACTCCGCCACGCGCTCTTTCGTGGGGAAGGCATTGGGGGCCTCGTCAGTGAATTCGAGCCCCGGGAACCGATCATGCCAGGCCGGGCCGTTGGCGACGAGCGAATCCCAGCGCCCGCTGCGCCAGCGCTCGGCGATGCGGCCGCGCTCCAGCACCAGATGGGGCACGTTGCAGGCGCTCAGATGCTCGCTCATGGCGAGCCCGGCCTGGCCGCCGCCGACGACGAGCGCCTCGATCGTCTCAACCGGCATATGGGGCTCCCTTGTGCTCCATCGGGTCTATCCCAGCCATCCCATCCGCGAGCCGAGGACGACGAAGATCAGCGCGGCGAGGCCCGCGGGGATCGCATGGGCCAGCGCGAACTGCACCCGGTCCCCGGTCGTGCCGCCCCGGCGCGCGGCGCGGATCCATCCGATCACCAGCCCCGCGATAAATGCCGCCGCAACGATCATCAGCCGCCCTCCGCCTCGTCCATCCGTGCGAGGATCTCGCTGTCGCGGCCATAGGCATAGGCCGCCCACTCGCGCGCCAGCCGCCGGTCCGCAAAGCTCTTCGCCCCCTGCTGCAGGGCCAGATACGCGTTCGCGCGGAGATTATAAAGGGCCGCGAGGCGTTCTTCGTGGCCATACCCGGCGAGCTTCGTCTCATGGGTGGTCAGCTCGCGCACCACCAGCCGGTGGCTGCCCTGGCGGTGGAGCGCGATGGCGCGTTCCAGCGCGATCAGCGAGAGGCGGATATCGTCGGGTCCGTGGGCTGCGGCGCAGATCCGCGCCGCCTCGCGCAGCACGCCCAGCGCCTCGCCCGGGGCCTCGCGCGCCAGCACACGGCCGAGCGTGCGCAGGCTGTGGCAGTGATGGGCGCTGCCCGGCGCCTTTTGTGCGGCGAGCGCGCTGGCGCTGCGCGCGGCCTTCATGCTGCGCCGCCCGCTGGACGAGCTTGAGAAGATCTCCTGATGCTGGGTCCGCCAGCCGCGCAGGCCGCGCGGTGCGGCAAAGCGGATCGGCGGTGCATCGCGGCCCTCTGGGTTGATCGCCTCGAGCACGCGGAAGGCTGCGGCCTCGGTTTTCTGCCGCGACAGGCCGGTTCTCAGCTCCGGGCGGTAAAGCACCTCGAGCATCAGATAGTCGAGCCGTGTGGGCCAGAGATGCGCGGCATCGTCGTTGAAGATCGAGTTGCCGAGTTCGTAGAGGTCGTTGGCGGGGCCGAGCGCCTGGGCGATCTCTTCGAGCAGGCAGCTTCGCACCAGAAAGGGCGGGGCGGTCTGCGGAATGAAGATCGTGGTCTGGACCTGCTCCCGCCCGGTCTCCAGCCCCCTGCCGCCCAGGGTGTCCGGGTCGCGGCGGAACGCCTCCCAGTCCAGATCCCCCGGCGCGACGAGGCAGGAGATGCCGGGGAAGGTCGCGTCGAACCGCCGGCCCTCGACAAAGCGGATGTGGAGGTTGGCGGGGCCGGGGGCGCGGGCGATGTCGATCTTCGCCCGGGCGCGCAACTCGGCCAGGTAGAGATCGGTAAAGCGGGTGTAATGCTCCGACCCCGGCCCGCTGACCGCGACGTTCACCGGGGCCTCGTAGCGCACCAGATGCGGCCGGCTCGCGCCCCATTCCAGGTCGTGGGTCAGCGCGGTGAAGAGACGGGCGAGCGAGCGGTTGTCATAGGCCGTACCGCCCGCAGGCACCGCCGCGCCGGTCTTCGGCACCGAAGGCAGCGAGGCGGGGCTGAGCGGCGTGTCCCGCCCCGGGCCCGTGACCGGCCCGCAGGCAGCAACCAGCAGAAGGGCGAGGAGGGCGGCCCTCACCGCTGATACTTGATGAAGGGGGTGAGCGTCGCCACCCGGTCGTAAAGCTGGCGCGCGGTCTCGTTGAAGTCCTGCGTCATCCAGTAGACCGAAGGACAGCCCACCGCGTCGCCCGCGGCATAGACCGCCTCGATCAGCTTGCGCCCCGCGCCGATGCCGCGCGCATCCGGGCTAACGAAGAGGTCCTGCAGATAGATCACGTTCTCCACCCTCCAGCAGTGGCGGTGGAAGACGTAGTGCACGAGGCCGACCAGCGCGCCCTCGCGTTCGGCCACAAGCCCGTGGAAATCCTGCGGGTCGTCGCCGAGCAGCCGGGCGAAGGTGGTCTGGTAGACCTCCTCGGAAACGGACGTCTCATAGAACTCCAGATACCCGGTCCAGAGTACGCGCCACTGGGCCTCGTCGCGGGCCTCGATCGGTCGGATCTGGGTCATGCGGCGCGGTCCACGACCCGTTGGAGGAGCGCGAGGTAATGCCCGAACTCCGGCGCCTTGTGGCCCGGGTCCTTGCCCTCGTCATCCCAAAGCCTGACCTGCACGATGTCGATCACATCCGGGTTCTCGTCGAATTTCGCAACCTCGTCCGTGCTCATCGGGCCCCCTTGAAGGTTCAGCGACAGGATCGACGCCTCGGACAGGCGGTCGAAATACTCCGGATTGGTGGCGCAGAGATAGCGTTTGGCATCGACGTGATAGCGCACGCAATCGACGACGACCTTGGGGAAGAATTTCTCCAGCACCTGCGCCCCGGCCTCCTCATGCTTGCTATCGATCCCCTGATCGGCGGCATCCGTCGGGAACTCGTGGGTGAAATGCCCGATATCGTGGAGGAGGGCGGCGGCCACGACCTCGTCGCTAGCGCCGGACCTCTCGGCCAGTTCGGCGCATTGCAGCATGTGCTCGCCGATGGTGACGGACTCGCCCAGATACTCCTCCGCCGCGTTGCGCTCGAAGATCTCGGCGATGAAGGGCACGATGGTCTCACGGTTCAGGTCTGGGTGCGTCATCCCTCGATCCTCTCCTCGTGTTCCAAGGCGCTGAGGGTGGAGAGCAGACCGTCCTTGTCGGCATAGCAGCCCTGCAGCCAGCGTGAGCCTGAGCCGGAATAGCCCTTGCGCGCGTGCAGAACGCGGGTGTTGTCGACGATGAAGCTCTCGCCTGGTTCGAGCTTGAAGCTCACCTGCATGTCGTCCGCGTCGATGATCTCGCCGAACCGGCGATAGGCGGCGTAATAGCGCTCCATGTCGTCGAACGGGACATCGGTGATTGGTGCTGCGGAGCGGTTGTTGAACCGGATCCCGATCAGCTCGCCATCGGGGGCCAGTTCGATCATCGGGCGGCGGGAGGTGAGTCTGACCCTGGCGGAGCCCGAATACTCGAATTTCGCGCAATACCGCGACAGAAGATCGAACCCTGCCGGGTCTTCCTCGCGCAGGCGCAGCGCCGCCTGGAACCCGTCGACCACCATGGAGTCGCCGCCCTCGGCCGAGTTCTCGAGGCAATAGAGGATCTGCAGCGTTGGCACCGGATCGCGATAGGGGTTGTCGGTATGGGCCTGCAGGCCGAGCCCAGTATAGGCGAGATTGGTCGGGTTCACCTCGGCCCGGACCTCGAACCACTTGCCGTAATTGGTCTCGCGGACAAAGCCGAAGAGCCCTGCAACCTCGAGCAGTGCGCCCGAGGTTATCGGCCCGCCGGTCATCTTTGCGAAGCCATAGCGGCGGACTGCGCCGAGCCAGCGGGCGAGCACCGCGGGGTCCTGCTGCGCCGCCTTGAAATCGGCCACCGGCACATCGGTCTGAAGGCCGCTGTCCCATGGGATGATTCCATCGCCCAGCCAACCCGGAGCGCGCGGGACCTCGCGGTCATAGGCGTTCTCCCGCAGCCAGTCGGCCGGGAAGCGCACGGTCTTCTGCTCTGGCGCGAAGGTCACCTCGACCTCACCGCCCTCCATGGCAGCGCTGCTGACCCGGGTCTCCGCCCCTATGTCGTCGAGCGTGATCAGCCGCTGGCCGTTGCCGGGGGCCCGCGTCTCGGGGTCGAGCGCGTTGTCACGTAGCCAGATCGCGTGAAAGCGAGCCTTGCCGCCATCGGGCCAGGTGATGCCGATTCCGGCTCCGTCGGCGAGCGTCTCGACTTGCGCGATCATCGTGGCTCTCCGTTTCGCTGCGCCCGGTATTGGTGCATCGCCCGGCCCGGGCCGTCAAATGGAAAGGCGGCGCTCACCGCGCCAGAAGCGAGACGGCGGGCAGGGTGACCAGCGAGACGACGGTCGTCACGATCACCGCCATCGCGATCCGGTCGCTGCGCACGCCATAGCCGAGCGCGAGGACGAACGGCATCGCGCCTGCGGGCCCGACGGTCATAAGAAGTGCGGTGTCCGCCCAGGGGCCGGGCGCCGCCAGCGCGCCGATCAGCGCCAGCGCCATCAGAGGCTGGCCCGCCATCTTCATGATCACGACCACGGGCAGGGGGGCGCCGAGCTTGCCCAACTCCACCCGCCCCAGTGTGACGCCCAGGGCGAACAGCGCCGCCGGGGCAGCGGAGGCGCCGACGAAGCGCGCATAGGTATCCACTCCCTGGGGCACGGCCACCCCGGTCACCGTCACCGCCATGCCGAGCGCCATGCCGATGATCATCGGGTTCGAGGCGAACCGCCCCAGAACCCGCCCGACGGACGCGCCCTGCGCGGTCAGGATATCCAACAGCAGCATGGTGCAGCCGAACAGCACCAGACTGTCGAGCACGATGATGCCGACCACCACCTGCTCCGCCCCCGGGCCGTAGAGGATGCCCGCGATCGGCAGGACGAAGAAGACCCCGTTGACGAAGATCGCAGTCATCCCCAGCAGCAGCGCCTCCGCCGTCTCGATGCCCAAGAGGTACCGGCAGATCAGGAAGGTGAGCGCATAGATCGCGATCTCGGCGGCCAGGTAGACCACCAGAACGCTCCAGTCATAGGCGCCCAGATCCGCCTCTCCCAACAGCGTGAACATCAGCGCTGGCACGGCCACCACCATGGCATAGGTGTTCACCCCCTTGACCTGACGCGGCCCCATCCGCCGGGTGCGGCCCATCCAGAACCCGATCGCCGAGACAACGAAGATCGGCAGGGTCGCCGAGGCGAGGAGGTCGAGAAAGGCGGTCATGCGGGCGGGGCGGGGTCCGTGC
Organism: Pseudomonadota bacterium; assembly: GCA_039180675.1. Lineage (GTDB taxonomy): Bacteria > Pseudomonadota > Alphaproteobacteria > Rhodobacterales > Rhodobacteraceae > Thermohalobaculum. The sequence goes on from JBCDDC010000027.1 coordinate 11,092, forward strand.
GGGGAAGGGTGTTCCGCCGCCCATAGCATCTCTCGGGCGCATAATCACTTACAGATCGGGCCGGGTTTGCTAGGCTCCGGCGCGTGTCTAGAGGGGGTGTGCGGATGCCAATTCCCGAAAATCTCAGCGCCGAGGAGCCCAGTGTCTTCGAGCGGGCGAAGGAGCGCGCCTCGGGCGGGCTGCCGGTCGCCAACGCGGCCTCGATCTCGGACCGCGACGCGATCTCCATCACCCGCGAGACCAAGAACCCGGAGGCGGTTGCCGACCTCGCGCCGCTCGACGGGCTGACGCTCAACGGGTTGAAGCCGGATCTGGCGGTCGAGCTGGTGCGCGCCGCCCGGCCTCGCTGCCTCTGGCTTTATGACATGCGGCTCGACAGCCTGGATCTCTTGAACACCGTCGAGGGGCTGGAGGCGCTCTGTCTGCAGGACCTGACCCGGGTGACCGATCTCGCGCCCGTCGCGCGGCATACCGGGCTCTCGATCCTGTCGATCCGGGGGCTGGCCAAGCTCACGGATATCGGGGCGGTGGCGGCGCTGGAGGATCTGACGGCGCTGGAGATCGCGCCGGGCTCGCCCGTGGCCCGGCAGATCACGCTCGATCTTGGGCCGGTGCGCGGGCTCAAACGGCTCACCACGCTGCTGATCGGCGGGGTGCGCACGCCCGATCAGTCGACCGCGGTGCTCGACGATCTGCCGGCGCTCACCGATCTTGATATCGGCGGCAACTGGCCGGTGGAGGAGCTGGCGCGCCTTGCCGCCCGCTACCCGCATATCGAGACGCGCTGGCTCAAACCGCTCAGCGCCAACGCGCATTACCCGCAGCAATTCGGGAACTGGACGCTCTATGACATCGACCCGGCCGAGCATGCCGACGCCGAGATCACCTACACCGCCACGGGCCTGCGCAAACCCTACCGCCTGGACCCCGAGGCGGACGCGGCGAAAATCGCAACCCTGCGCCAAGAATGGGAAGCACACGTGGCCCGCTTCAAGGCGGAATACGGGACGTAGCTGCGCCTCAAACGCGGATCGAGACGCCCGTCAGTTGAGCGTGGCGAGCGACCGAACTGGGCCTGATTTGCTCTTTTGTCACGATGCGGCGCGGATCGGGTTTCCGGGTCGTTGCTTCAATCGACAAAGGGGACGAACGGCACCCGCTCCCGCACTTTGACTTTCGGCAGCAACTCCTTGACGGCGCTTTGAAAGTGAACTGAGGCGTTGTGGGCGTCCCACCCGGCCGCATCCTTGTAGAGTTCGTAGACAAAGAAGGCGTTCGGATCGTCTGGTGACCGGTAGGGCATGAAGAACTTCACGCCCTCTTCAGCCATTGTCGGTGCAATCAGCCGTTTGAGAATGTCGGCGACTGCATCGCCCTCGCTCTCTTTCGCGACGATGTTGATTGCAACGACAAAGCCCTCGTTCAGGTTGGCAGCGGCGGGGTCAGGATACTGCGTCACGGTCTCAACTCCGGCTGGTCAAGAGCCGCAGGCCCGCGAATGCGAAGAACGCACCAAGGACCCCCTGAATGACCCGGCGCGCCTTGCCATAGAGGCGCACCATCATCGGCGTTGAGAACGCCACGGCATAAACAAGATGGATGAGGATCGAGAGCGCAAAGGTGCCGAGCACGATCACGGCCCCGACCCAGAGCGGCGCACCTGCCTGCAGGCCGAGCGAGATGATCGCGATCCACGCCAGCGCGGCCTTCGGATTGGTCATCTGGATGATGTAACCGCGCTGGAAATACCCAAACGGCGAGCGCCGCCCCCCGGCCAGTTCCTTGGCCTCGATGTCATGGCTGGAGGCCGCGGATTTGAACGATTTGTAAGCCAGCCAAAGCAGATAGAGCCCGCCGAAAATCTTGATCACAAGCAGCGCGGAGGCATAGGTGGCCAAGAGCGCAGACAGGCCGAACACCGTCAGCAGCGCCCAGGTGAACGAGCCGGTCGCGACCCCCATGGCCAGTGCCATGCCTGATGGGCGGCCCACGCTCATCGAGGTTCCGATCACGGCGAGGATGTTCGGCCCGGGGCTGGCGATCGCGAGAAGAAAGGCCGAATAGGCCAGAAGGATACCCGGCAGATAAAGGGACACGTCTTGCATGGCTCAACCTCTCATCAATTGCTTTGTTCACACTATGTTCCAAATGCGCCGTTCTGGCAAATCACTTTGCAGCACCGAGGGGCCCGTTGCGAAAAAGATGGGAGGCAGGTGTGGGGGGAGGCGTTCGGCCCCGAGGTGTGACAGGTGATAAAGAAACGGTCTCTCGGATGCCCTGAACGTCGCCTTAACCGATCAAAGCCCGCTTTCGGTAACGCTTCAGCAAAAGACTGGGCCTGACAGTAAGCGGCAGCTTTGGGCTGCGAGCCCAACGCAGTGCATGACGGCTTAGAGCCCAAAATGCAGGATGCTGCGCGATGCACAAATTCCGGTTTGGAGGCCCTCCGCCTTGTCGCTGACCAAGGGCCGCTATTTCAGAGAGCCTTTCGGAAGATCACCTTGTCGTCTCCTTCAGCCCAGAAATCGCGGATGCGCGCTTCTTCTTGATAGCCATTCTGGGCATAGAACTTGCGCGTGAGCGCGAATTCTTCGGTGCCGGACGTGTCCACGATCAGGATACGCTGCCCTTTGTCTTTCAGGTGTTGTTCCGCCGCGCTTACAAGTGCAGCGCCAAGGCTTTTGCCTTGCAGGTCCGGACGTACAGCGAGTGCGAGCATGTTCCATGTGCCATCAGCGAGCTCTTCAGGAACCGTGTAGCACAGGCCGACCGCTTCGCCGCCGTAGTGACAGGTGAGCCAGAAGGCTTCTCCCTCGCCTGCTAAAGCAGGTGCAAGCATGTCGGGGAGCATGTCGCTTGGGAAAAGCTGGGTACCGTCGAGCACGGCTGTGAGCCCTGCGATATCATCGGGTGTTGTGGGCTTGATGATCGGGTTTATCACTTTCTGAGTGTTCTTATCGGTTGTCACAGGGCGGGTTCAAGGAGCGGATGCCGCGCCTTTTCGTACGGTGGGGGCGTCCGCTCACAGATTTAGGAACCGCCGTTTTTTCATGTGGTTGAAAGGCTTCAGTGAGCAATCGGCCACTAGATGGACGTCGCGCGTGAAGCAGGAGACTTCGCACACTTTTGCCGTTCACCATGCCCTCTAAGCGCATCGCGCCACCTTGCGCCGGAACGTGTGAAACACGCTGATCATGCTTGAAGATATTCAATGGATTGTCTCTTGATTTTATTTGAGCCGAAAGGGTTTAGGGCTTCAGGCGCGGGAGTCTTCTGGTTCACGTTGGTCCGGTTCGATGGAACTTAGTGCCGCGCCGCAATCGTAGACATAAAATAACCATGGGTTGGCATCGACGCCGACTTGGGCACGGTGTGGCGATTGGAGCATGTTTGGGCGAGCGGACCTTCATCGAACAACCGACAAGGTCGGCTTCGTCTCGTCAAGCAGGCGTTCAGCTTCGGTTCATCCCCCTTGCCGCCTCGCCAGGAAGGCGAGGCGTTCGAAGAGGTGGACGTCCTGTTCGTTTTTCAGGAGCGCGCCGTGGAGCGGGGGGATCGCCTGTTTCGGGTCGGCCCTGAGCGTCGCGGGGTCGACATCGTCGGCCATCAGGAGTTTCAGCCAGTCGAGCACTTCCGAGGTCGACGGTTTCTTCTTCAGCCCCGGTGTCTCGCGGATCTCGTAGAACTGGGTGAGCGCCGTGCGCACCAGCTCCTTCTTGATGTCGGGGAAGTGGACATCGATGATCCGCGTCATCGTCTCGGTGTCGGGGAAGGCGATGAAGTGGAAGAAGCAGCGGCGCAGGAACGCGTCGGGCAGTTCCTTCTCGTTGTTCGAGGTGATGATGACGATCGGGCGGTGCTTTGCCTTGATGGTCTCGCCGGTCTCGTAGACGTGGAACTCCATCCGGTCGAGTTCCTGGAGCAGGTCGTTCGGGAACTCGATATCCGCCTTGTCGATCTCGTCGATCAGGAGCACCAGCCGCTCCCCCGCCGTGAAGGCGTCCCAGAGCTTGCCGCGCTTGATGTAGTTCTTCACGTCCTCGACCCGGGGGTCGCCCAGCTGGCTGTCGCGCAAGCGGCTGACGGCGTCGTATTCATAGAGGCCCTGCTGCGCGCGGGTGGTCGATTTCACGTGCCACTCGATCAGCTCGAGCCCGAGCGCCGAGGCGACCTGTCTGGCGAGCTCGGTCTTACCGGTCCCGGGCTCACCCTTCACCAGCAACGGCCGCTCCAGCCGAATCGCGGCGTTGACCGCCACCTTTAGATCGTCGGTGGCCACGTAGTCGGTTGTGCCCTGAAACTGCATGGACAGCGCCCTTTCTGTCTGCATTGCCGGGGATGTGTTCCGTTTCTCGCAAATTGCGAGAGTCGTTTGATAAGCAGGGTGTATAACGCGATTTTTTGAATGCGATAAGACGTGACATGGGGTCAACGCCCCTCTATAGGTGCCTCATCAAAACCAATACCTCGCGTGAGGACGTGCAGTAAGGGGTGCTTGATGAACATCGAAACGTCGATTGATGCCGACTATCGCCCTTCCGAAGACGAGCCTTTCATGTGCGATCGCCAGAAGGACTACTTTCGCAAGAAGCTGGAGGACTGGAAGGCCTCCATTCTCGAGGGCAGCCGGGAAACTGTCACCGAGATGCAGGAGGAGACCCGCAACATCCCTGACCTTGCCGACCGCGCCTCGGAAGAAACCGACCGCGCGCTGCAGCTCAGAACCCGCGACCGGGAGCGCAAGCTGATCTCGAAGATCGACGCGGCGCTGCGCCGGATCGACGAGGGTGAGTACGGGTATTGCGAGGCAACGGGGGACCCGATTTCGCTGCGCCGGCTCGACGCCCGCCCGATCGCGACCCTGAGCCTTGAGGCGCAGGAGCGTCACGAGCGCAAGGAGAAGGTCCACCGCGACCTGTGAGCGAAGGCTCTCGCGGGCGAGGTTTCCAGCCCCGAAACAGAACTAAGCATAGATAGGGCCCGTTGCAGTCAGTCAGCGGGCCCTTTCTGTTTCTTCCGCCTTGTGGTGTGGGCGGGGCCGGCACCAGCGACTAAGCAGCAGACTCGGATAGATTGCGCCGGGACTCCAGCCCGCAATCGAGAGTCGCAAAATGCAGTGCAATTCGCATTTTGCAAAAGCGCTCTTGCAGATTGAGTGAGCGATTCCGGCAAGACTCTTTAGGTTGTGCCGGGATGGGTCACATATCCGCTTAACGCCACGTCAAAATAATTTCAAATCGGCAGAAATCCACCTGGCACACAACTTGCAAATCAGTCGGGTGTACAGATCCGCGTTGTGTTGAGTGTGTCTTCTCCAAGTATCGAACCCGTTGGCTTGAGTTACCTGGCGGCTTGGGAGTGGTCGTCAGGCTTTTGCTTAAAACCGCAAGACCCGTAATCGCGTGAGTGCGTCAGAGTTTCAGTAGTCATTTCCCAGTACTTTACTCCTGTGTGGAGATTGCGCCGGAAGCGCTGAAACACCGCAATTCCGGCGCGCTTGAGTACCAACGAAAAAAGATCTCGAAGGCAGGTTTGTGTTTCCGAGTGAGTAGTTGAGGTCTCGAGTGACGTACCGATGCCGCGCCGGTCAGCGCGGCTTTTTTTTGGCTGCTGGTCTTAGGCTGCTCGAAGGCGCATGGTCCGCGCCCGGGTCAGATCTTCTCGCCCTTCTCCAAGAGGCTCTCGATCAGCGCCCGGTTCAGGTCGCCGGAGTCTCCACCCTGAAAGCTGAGCCCGCCGCCGGTGTAGAGCGAGCCGTAGGTCCGTGCCAGGTTCACCGCCTGCCCGACGCCCGAGATGAACTGGTTCTTCTCCAAGGGCGAGAGCGGATGGATGTACGCGGCCCAGAGCCTGCCTTGCGCCAGCGAATAGCGCGCATCGAGGGCCGAATCGAAATTCGCCTGCATCATCCGGATCATCTCAGCCGGGTCGATCCCATCGGCCGAGCGGATCGGCACGATCGCCCGCATCCGGTCCGCCGTAGGGTCGGTGATCACGACGACGGGCACATCCTCCACCGTGAACTGGAACCGTGTGCCGTCGGACTGCGCCTCCGGGTCGAGCGCGAGAATGATCTCAGCCATCCGGTCCAGCGTCATCGGCGGTTCGGCCTCCTGGGCCGAGACGGGCAGGGCGGTGAGAGCGAGCAGCATCAAGGCCGCGAGCGATCGGATCATGAGGTGTCTCCTTCTTCAATCCACCAAAAGTAGCGCGCAACCGTATTTCGCGCCATGAACCTTTGGTGATTTCTGCGCATTGCTTGTGTGGAATAGGCGCGAAAACTATATTTTGAGGATGGGATTTCATAACCTTGCGTTTCTCCGCATCCACTTCGCCCGCCTGCTCATCGTCGGCCTTCTGGCCGCCCATCCAGTGCCCGCACCGGCGGCAGACCTGCCCGGTGCCGACGATCCGAGGTTTCAGCAAGCTGTCGAGGACTGGCTGGATGGGGACGGGCCACATTCCCTAGTGACCCTGAACGCCCTCGCGCAGGAGGGTAATCAAGCGGCGCGCCTTTTGCTTTCATCCTCCAACTTTGAGTGGTTCTCGCGCGAAGACACACCCGATCTCGGGTTTCGGGAGCGCCGCGAGTTCTTCAAGGGGCCTCGCGCGAAGCCCTGGCGGAAAGACCGCGACGCGTATGACTATCCACTCGGCGCTTTGGAAAGCCTTGATCATCGGCAACCGGCGGAAGCCTGGCTCAAGGCCGCCAAGGCTGCACTCGCCGCCGGAGAGCGCGAGCGCGTCCTTTACTCATTCTTCAATATCCAATTTGATGAGTCTCCCTATCTGGCCGAATTTCTGAGCGAGATCGTCACGCTCGACGATTATGAGCAAGCAGGGATCTGGCTCACCAAGCAATGGGGGATGCAGTTTCGAGGCTCCGCTGAGCGCCTCGGCCGCCCGCCTAGTCCCAAATGGGATTTGAACTGGAAGAACGACCCATGGACGGAGCAGGACGAAGCCGCGTTTCAGGCTGCCTTGGCCGATGCGCGCTTGGCCGCGATCATGCATCAAGAGTACTTCAACACGCGCGCGGTTCGATCCCCTGAATTTGCTAACAAGGTGGATCTGACACATCAGCGGAGTGCGCAGATCCTCGACAGATATTGGCCTTGGAATCTCGATGAAGAAGGTGCGCCGACTCCCGAGGAGACACGCATGGCCGGTGAGCTTCTGGTCAACGAGGCGAACCATTCCAGCCGCCTCTGGCCGATCCGCGACTTCTGCCAACAGCACTGCCCGAATACGCTGCCGTCCTGTCTCTATTCAGGCTTTGTCGCCGTTGATGATTTCCACCTTGGAACACTCTTTGACACACCCATTGAAGCGCTGATCCCTCAGCGCCGCTGGCACGCATCGCGACGCGCCCGTGACGTCGTGATGAACTATGCGTCAGACATCTTGGCCGCAGATCACGACCAGGACCAATTCCGGCATCTCAAACACATCGCGCACGACCAATGCCTGATCTCGCATCTTGAAAGCGTGTATGGCGAGGGGCGCTAGTCCGCCCGCGGGCGTCGCGCCAATTCGACCCTTCCCCGCCCGACGCCGCCGCGTTAAGACAGCGCCGGACACGGCTGGCCTGAAGAGACATCATGGACAAGACATTCGACGCGAAAACGGCCGAGGCGCGCATCTCGGCCGAGTGGGAGAGGCGGAACGCATTTGCGGCGGGGGCCAATGCCTCCTCGGACGAGACGTTCTGCATCGTGATCCCGCCGCCGAATGTGACCGGCTCGCTCCACATGGGCCACGCGCTCAACAATACCGTCCAGGACATCCTGATCCGCTGGCACCGGATGCAGGGCCATGACACGCTGTGGCAGCCGGGCACCGACCATGCGGGCATCGCGACCCAGATGGTCGTCGAGCGCAAGCTGGCGGACGAGGGCAACATCCGCCGCCAGGAGATGGGCCGCGAGGCGTTCATCGAGCGGGTCTGGCAGCAGAAGGCCGAGAGCGAGGACGTCATCCTCGGCCAGCTCAAGCGCCTCGGCGCGTCGTGTGACTGGTCGCGCACGCGCTTCACCATGGACGAGGGGCTGTCGGCCGCCGTGCTCAAGGTCTTCGTCCAGCTCTACAACGAGGGGCTGATCTACAAGGGCAAGCGGCTGGTCAACTGGGACCCGGCGTTCGAGACAGCGATCTCGGATCTCGAGGTCGAGAACATCGATGTCGACGGGCATATGTGGCACTTCAAATACCCGCTCGCGGGCGGCGCCACCTATGAATATGTCGAGAAGGATGAGGAGGGGAACGTCACGCTCCGCGAGACGCGCGACTATATCTCCATCGCCACGACCCGGCCCGAGACGATGCTGGGCGATGGCGCGGTCGCGGTGCATCCGTCGGATGAGCGTTATGCGCCCATCATCGGTCAGCTCTGCGAGATCCCGGTCGGGCCGAAGGAACACCGCCGCCTGATCCCGATCATCACCGATGAGTACCCGGATCCGGAGTTCGGCTCAGGCGCCGTGAAGATCACCGGGGCGCACGACTTCAACGACTATGCCGTCGCCAAGCGCGGCAACATCCCCTGCTATCGCCTGATGGACACCAAGGGGGCGATGCGGGAGGACGGGGCGCCCTATGCCGAAGAAGCCGCGAAGGCGCAGGCCATCATCGAGGGCGCCGAGATGACCGAGGCGGAGGTCGACGCGATCAACCTGGTCCCCGACCAGTATCGCGGCCTCGACCGGTTCGAGGCGCGCAAGGTGGTCATCGCCGACATCACGGCTGAGGGGCTCGCGGTCATGACCATGAGCGATGATGCGCGCCTCGGCCCGCCAAAGGAGAAAAAGAAAGGGGAGGAGGAAGAGCCCGCGCCCCAGCCTGTTCCCCTGGTCGAGGCGAAGACCATCACTCAGCCTTTCGGCGATCGCTCCAAGGTCGTCATCGAGCCGATGCTCACCGACCAGTGGTTCGTCGATGCCGCAACGCTCGCCAAACCCGCGATCGAGGCAGTGAAGAACGGCACCACCAAATTCGTCCCCGAGGCCTGGGAGAAGACTTACTTCCAATGGCTGGAGAACATCGAGCCCTGGTGCATCTCCCGCCAGCTCTGGTGGGGTCACCAGGTGCCGGTTTGGTATGGGCCTGACCTGTCAGAGCTGGCTGCAGATGATTTGGTTCCTCAAAAACCTTTCGGGATAGATGTTGAGAACGGACAAAGCCGCTTCGAAACACAGATGTTTTGCGCAGGAGATGAAGGCGCAGCACTTGATCTCGCAGACGATTATCTTTCGGCGTCAGTTACCAAGGCCCGTGGAGGCGATGACCCGCGCATCGTAGATGGGTTCACGGTGGTCGAAGATCAGAAAGCTGCAATAGAGCTACTGCAAAAGCAGGCGCAGAGTGACGTGCTGCTTTACCCGGTTTGGCGCGACCCCGATGTCCTCGACACCTGGTTCTCCTCCGGGCTCTGGCCGATGTCGACACTGGGCTGGCCGGAGCAGACGCCGGAGCTTGCGAAATACTACAAGACCGATGTCCTGGTGACCGGCTTTGACATCATCTTCTTCTGGGTTGCCCGGATGATGATGACGGCGCTGCATTTCATGGAGGATGATGACGGCAAGCCCGAAGTTCCGTTCCACACCGTCTATGTCCATGCACTGGTGCGCGATGCGCAGGGCAAGAAGATGTCGAAATCGCTCGGCAACGTCATCGACCCGTTGGAGCTGATCGACGAATACGGCGCCGATGCGCTGCGCTTCACGCTCACCTCGATGGCGGCGATGGGGCGCGACATCAAGCTCGACGTGAACCGGGTGGCAGGCTATCGGAACTTCGGCACCAAGCTCTGGAACGCCGCCCGTTTCGCCGAGATGAACGGCTGCTATGCCACCAACGGGCGCAGTTACGGGAGAACGACGGAAGAGCTGCGGGAGAACCCTCCCCGGAACATGGTCAATCGCTGGGTGATCGGTGAGACGGTCCGGGTCTCGAAAACCGTGCATCGGGCGCTGGAGGAGTTCCGCTTCAACGAGGCGGCGGGCGCGCTCTACAACCACATCTGGGGCACGTTCTGCGACTGGTATCTGGAGCTCTCGAAGCCGCTGTTGCAGGGCGAGGACGCGGCGGCGAAATCCGAGACGCAGGCGACCATGGCCTGGGCGCTGGACCAGTGTCTGCTGCTGCTCCACCCGATCATGCCGTTCATCACCGAGGAGCTTTGGGCGAGCTTGTCAAAGCGGGACAAGATGTTGGTCCATGGCGACTGGCCCGTCCTCTCCGACGACATGATCGACCCGGTGGCCGATGGCGAGATCGGCTGGGTCGTCAGGCTGATCGAGGAGATCCGCTCCGTCCGCGTGCAGATGAACGTGCCCGCAGGGGCGAAGATCGAAATGGTGCTGACCGGGCACTCGCCTGAGACGGCTATGAAGCTGCTCCGGAATGCTCAGTTGATTCAGCGCCTTGCACGGCTTTCCGAATGCGCGGTGGCTGAGAATGCGCCGGAAGGCTCGGTGACAATCCCCATGGAGGATTGCTCGGTCAACCTGCCGCTGGCCGGTGTCATCGATGTGGCGGCGGAGAAGGTGCGGCTGGAGAAATCGCTCGGTAAACTCGACAAGGAAACCAAGGGGTTGCAGGGGAAACTTGGCAATGAGGCCTTCCTCGCCAAGGCACCGGAGCATGTGGTGGATGAGCAGCGCGACCGGTTGGCCTCGGCCGAGGCGGAGGCGGAAAAGCTCCGCGCCGCGCTCAGCCGCCTCGCCGAGATCGGCTGACCGGCCTGAGCGGGTTCCAGCGCGAGATCAGCAGCACCGCGAGCAGGAAGTAGAAGCCCATGTCGATGGCGACCGCCGTTGGCGTCAGCATGCTTTTCGCGATGTCGGGATCCTGCAGCATCCGCGGCAGCGCCTCCGGCCCCAGAACCAGGAAGGCGCTGAAGTTGTTGCCGAGATGGAGCCCCATGGCCGCGGCGAGGCTGCCGGTGCGCCAGACGGTCAGTGCCGTGACGATGCCGATCATCGCGGTGATGGCGATATAGGCGAGGCCGCGCCAATCGCTCCCGCCATGCAGTATGCCGAAGATCAGGGCCGGGATCAGGATCCAGACCGCCGGGTGGCGGAACCGTGCGGCGAGTTGCTGCTGCATGTAGCCGCGGAACATCAGCTCCTCTCCCGCCGCCTGCACGAAGACGGCGAGAAACATGGGAATGATGAGAAGCCCCCAGGCGAGCGGGTTGACCTCGGCCGGCAGGCCCTCGCCGCCGGTGGCGAGGACCAGGAGGATCAGACAGAGCGCAAAGCCGCCCGCGACCGCGAAACCGAGCCAGAAATGCCCCCAGCTCCATCGCCCGATCCCAGAGAGCACCGAGGCGATGCCGCGGCGGTGAAAGAGCCTGACCGCGAGCCAGACACCGATCCAGATCCCGGAAAAGCTGAGCAAAACCAACACGCTCTGCTGCCCGGCGGGCAGGACGCTCAGCGCCTCGATGAAATCCATCTGCTGCGAGATCTCGCCGATGGACTGGCCGCGCTGGAGGCTGAGGATGACCAGGGGCAGGGCGACGACGGCGATGGTGGCGGCACTCCATGTCAGCACGACGACCGCGAGCCCGAGCAGAAGCCGCCAGATCGCTGGGCGCTTGCGGGCCGCGCCGACCCAGGCGCTATAGGCGGGCGCCCAGGGCGCGGGTCTGAATGCCGATGGTGTTCGCATGGTCCTCGTCCTTCGCGCCGGAGACTGCCCGCTCTGCCCCCGCGGTTCAATGGCAAAGCTGTCTCAGGTAATTGCGCGCTGGCGGGCGGGCCGATAAGAGGGACGGAATCTGAACCAGAGGACCGCCAGGATGGATGCCAAGACCTTCAACAAATCCAAGCTGCCCAGCCGTCATGTGACCGAGGGACCGGCGCGCGCGCCGCACCGCTCGTATCTCTACGCCATGGGGCTGACCGACGCAGAGATCCACCGCCCCTTTGTGGGTGTCGCAACGTGCTGGAACGAGGCGGCCCCCTGCAACATCTCACTGAACCGGCAGGCTCAGGCGGTGAAGCTGGGGGTGAAGGAAGGGCTTGGCACGCCCCGGGAGTTCACCACGATCACGGTGACCGACGGGATCGCCATGGGGCATGAGGGCATGCGCTCCTCGCTCGCCAGCCGTGAGGCGATTGCGGACACGGTGGAGCTGACGATCCGGGGCCATGCCTATGATGCGATCGTGGGGCTGGCGGGCTGCGACAAGTCGCTGCCGGGGATGATGATGGCGATGGGGCGGTTGAATATCCCGTCGGTGTTCCTCTATGGCGGGTCGATCCTGCCGGGGCGCGCGACGGCCGGCTCGGACATCCCCGACGATTTCGCCAATCGCGACCTGACGGTGCAGGACATGTTCGAGGCCGTTGGGCGGCACCAGAGCGGCTCGCTGAGCGACTCGGCGCTGGATATCCTCGAGCGGGTGGCCTGCCCGTCGGAGGGGGCCTGCGGGGGCCAGTTCACGGCGAACACCATGGCGTGCGTGTCCGAGGCGCTGGGTCTCGCGATCCCGAATTCGGCGGGGGCGCCAGCGCCTTACCAGTCGCGCGATCAGTACGCCGAGGCGTCGGGCCGGGCGGTGATGAACCTGGTTCTGCAGAACATCCGGGCGCGCGACGTGATCACCCGCGAGAGCCTGGAGAACGCGGCGCGCGTCGTGGCCTGCACCGGCGGGTCGACAAATGCAGGGCTGCATCTGCCCGCGATTGCGCATGAGGCGGGGATCAAGTTCGACCTGCAGGACGTCTGCGACATCTTCAAGGATACGCCCTATTTCGTAGACCTAAAGCCCGGTGGAAAATACGTGGCCAAGGACCTCTGGGAGGTCGGCGGCGTGATGGTCGTGATGAAGGAGCTGATGCGCGGCGGTTATCTGCATAAGAACTGCATCACTGCGACCGGCAAGACCGTGGAGGAGAACCTCGCGAGCATCGCGGGCGAAGCTGACGGGCGCGTGATCTATCCGGTGGACAAGCCGATCACGCCCACAGGCGGGGTCGTCGGGCTGATCGGCAACCTCGCGCCCGAGGGTGCCATCGTGAAGGTCGCGGGCATGAAAAGGCTGAAATTCGAAGGGCCTGCGCGGGTTTTCGAATGTGAGGAAGACGCCTTCGCCGCGGTCCAGAAGCGCGAATACGAAGAGGGCGAAGTGATCGTCATCCGCAATGAGGGCCCGCGCGGCGGCCCCGGCATGCGCGAGATGCTGGCGACGACGGCTGCGATCTCGGGCCAGGGCATGGGCTCGAAGGTGGCGCTGATCACCGATGGCCGGTTCTCGGGCGCGACGCGGGGCTTCTGTGTCGGCCATGTCGGGCCGGAAGCTGCGGTCGGCGGGCCGATCGGGCTGTTGCAGACCGGCGATGTCATCTCGATCGACGCGAAGAAGGGGACGATCAAGGTCAAGCTGACGGCGGCGGAGCTGAAGAAGCGCCGCAAGGAATGGTCCGGGCCCCGGGAGACGATCTATGGCGCAGGTGCGCTCTGGAAATACGCGCAGCTTGCAGGCGCGGCGCGGGAGGGGGCGGTGACGCACCCCGGTGCTCAGGCCGAGCGCCACTGCTACGCGGATCTCTGACTTGATGCTGGGTCTCATCCCGAGAGGCGATTGGCGGAAACCGGCCGCACACCTTGCCGCACTCGCCCTGATCGGCGGCGTCGCGGCCTGTGACGGGCTGGGTGAGAGCGGGCTTGATGCCGAGCTGGCCCGGGTCAAGGCGCTCAACGGGTTCGGCGTGCTGGAGCAGACGCGCGATAAGGCGGAGGTGGTCGCACAGGGCGCCAAGCTCTGGATCGCGGCCTCGCGTGGGTTCTGCATCGCACCCGAGTCGCTCGAGGTCTCGCGGCGCGGGATCGTGGCCGTGATCGCCGATTGCATCGACGGCGAGGTGAAGGTGACGCCGACCGGGACGGGCGCGACCATCGAACTGCCGCCGAGCTTTCCCGGCGTGACCACGGTCTCCGTGACCGGCAGGCGCGGGCTGGTCGAGACCTCGGCAATCTCGGACCTGGCCTCGCTCGAGGCGTTTCTGGAGACGCGGCAGGGGCGCAGGCTTCTCGGCCGCTCGCGCGACGACGAGGCCATCGAGATCCGCGATACGCGGCGGATCGGGGACACGCTCTATGTCCATGTTCATGATGCCGGGGATGACGGGCTCGGGATCTTCGCGCCGGATTTCTGGCGCGCCTTCCTGCCGATCCGCGACCGGCTGGTGCTGGTCACGGTGAACGGGTTCGCTGCTCGGCCGCTGGATGAAGAGGACATGACCGGGTTCCTCGCCGCCCAGGTCGTGCGGCTGCATGAGGCGAATGGAACCCTGGCCTCGGCCGAGGAGATTGCGCTCGCCAAGCAGGTCGAGGGGCGGTTCGATGCGGCCTCGGGCGAGGTTGCGGTGGCGGAGTTGCCGGCGAGTGCAGGAGTGGCGCCGAAGGCGGTGCCGCAGCCGCGCGCCCGGCCCGGAGGGAAGAAGCTCGCGGCGAGTGGTGCGGCCGGGGACGGCCATGTCGCGCGCCCGTCGAGCCGCTGGGCGCCGGTGCGCGCGCCCCGGGCGCCCGCGCGTCCGGGCTGAAGCAAAAAGGGCCCGCTGGGTCAGTCAGACTTCAGGAACTTGGTTCAGAGATCCAGCTCGATCCAGACAGGCACGTGGTCCGACGGCTTGTCGCGGCCCCGGACCGCGCTGTCGATCCCGGCGCCGGTGAGCCGGTCGGCCGCCTGCGAGCTGATCAGAAGATGGTCGATCCGGATGCCGTTGTTCTTCTCCCACGCGCCGCGCTGGTAGTCCCAGAAGGTGAAGACCTCATCCTCTTGGCTGACCTCGCGGGTGGCGTCGTGGAAGCCGAGATGGAGGATTCTGCGCCAGGCCTGCCGGCTTTCGGGCTGGAAGAGCGCGTCGTCGGCCCAGTTCTCCGGGTGTTTCGCGTCGCGGGGTTCGGGGATCACGTTGTAGTCGCCCGCCATGACCACGGGTTCTTCGGTGGCGAGGAGGGCGCGGGCGCGGCTTTCCATCCGGTCCATCCAGGCGAGCTTGTAGTCGAATTTCGGCCCAGGTACGGGGTTGCCGTTGGGCAGGTAGAGGCCGCAGAGGCGGACCGTGGCGCTCTCGCCCGCGATGGTCGCCTCGATCCAGCGGGCCTGTTCGTCCTCCGGGTCGCCGGGCAGGCCGCGGGTGACATCCTCGATCGGGTGTTTGGAGAGGATCGCGACGCCGTTGAAGCCTTTCTGGCCATGGGTGGCGATCTGGTAGCCTGCGGCCTCGATCTCCTCGCGCGGGAAGGCGTCGTCGAGCGACTTGATCTCCTGTAGGACCGCGGCGTCGGGGGTGGCCTCGCTGAGCCAGTCGAGGAGCGCGGGCAGGCGGGCCTTGATGCCGTTGATGTTGAAGGTTGCGATCTTCATGGGTTCTGTCTTGGGCAACTGGGCGTGGCAGTCAAGCGCTTGCGGCAGGGGGGCCTCCAGCGCGGCCCCTGCGGGGCCGCGACTGCCCGCCCGCCCTGCCATATCCGGTCAGTCACCGGCGGCCCGGAGGATGGTGAGGAAAGCCTCGCCGAAACGCTCGGTTTTCTGCCGCCCCATGCCGGGGAGCGCCTCCATCGCCGTGAGATCGGCGGGTTTGGTCCGCGCGATCTCGGCCAGCGTCGCCTTGGTGAGCGTCAGGAACTTGCCGGTGCCGTCCGGGCCGCGGGTGAGGCTTGCATGGGCCGCGAGGAGCGCGTCGAAGAGCGGGCCGTCCGCGCCGTTGGCGAGCTTTGCCCGGGCCGGGTGGGGCGTGTCCACCGGCTCCCCGGTCAGGACCTCAAGGAAGAGGCGGCCGTAGCTCTGCAGCTTCTTCGCGCCGACGCCGTGGCAATCGGCCAGGGCATCGAGGCTTTGCGGTTTGCGCGCCGCCATGTCGTGCAGGCTCGCATCGGGGAAGACCGCATAGGCCGGGATCCCGCGGGCGCGGGCGAGTTTGGTCCGCAGCGCGCGGAGCGCGTCGAACATCTCCGCATCGACGGGGTCGACCGGGCCCGCGCGTGCGGGGCGGCCCGTGCTGCGCGGGCGCGGCTGTTCGCGGCGGAACGAGACGGGCGTCTCGCCGCGCAGGACCTGCCAGCCGCTCTCGGTCACCGACCAGCTGCCGGTGTCGTTCACCGCTGCGAATCCGAGCGCGTAGATCTGGCGGAAGATGCTGCGCCAGGAGGATTTCTCGATATCGGCGCCGCAACCGAAGGTGGGGAGCTGGTCGTGGCGGAGCTGACGGATGCGGTCCGATGCCTCGCCGCGCAGGATGGCGGTCAGATGCTCGACGCCGAAGCGCTCGCCGGTGCGGCGCATGGCGCTGAGCGCCTTCTGCGCGGCCTCCGTGCCGTCATAAAGATCCGGCGGCCGGGCGCAGAGATCGCAGTTGCCGCATGGCTCGGCCCGGGCCTCGCCGAAATAGGTGAGCAGGGTCTGGCGGCGGCAGCCGGGGGCCTCGGCCAGCGCGAGCAGGGCGTTGAGGCGCTGATGATCGGCGCGCCTGCGGGCCTCTGGCGCATCGCTCTCGTCGATCTGGCGGCGGCGGAGCTTGATGTCGTCGATCCCGTAGAGGGTCAGCGTGTCGGCGGGCAGGCCGTCGCGCCCGGCGCGGCCAATCTCCTGATAATAGCTCTCCATCGTCTTGGGCAGATCGGCATGGATCACGTAGCGGATATCGGGCTTGTCGACCCCCATGCCGAAGGCGATGGTCGCGGTCATCACCACCCCGTCGGCGCGGGTGAACCGATCCTGCCGGGTGGCGCGGGTCTCGGCGTCGAGGCCTGCGTGATAGGCGAGCGCGTCGACCCCCTCGCGGGTCAGGGCGGCGGCGAGGCTCTCGGTCTTCTTGCGGCTTGCGCAGTAGACGATGCCGGACTGGCCCGGGCGCTTGCGGATGAAGCCGAGGATGCGCGATTGCGGGCTTTGCTTCGGCTCGAAGGCGAGGTGGAGGTTCGGGCGGTCGAAGCCGCGCAGGAAGACCTCCGGCGGCGTGGTGAAGAGCTGGGTCGTGATCTCGCCGCGGGTCGCCTCGTCGGCGGTGGCGGTGAAGGCGGCGGTCTGGACATTGCCGAGGGCCGCGCGCAGCTCACCGATGCGCAGGTAATCGGGGCGGAAATCGTGGCCCCACTGGCTGACGCAATGGGCCTCGTCGACGGCAAGGAGCGAGATATCGGACCGGGCGAGGAGGGCGCGGGCGCCTGCATTCGCCAGACGCTCAGGCGCGAGATAGAGGAGTTTGAGGCGGCGTGCCTCGAGCGCTTCGAAGACCCGGTCGGTCTCGTGCGGATCGTTGCCCGAGGAGAGGGCACCCGCCTCGACGCCCGCTTCACGGAGTGCCACCACCTGATCGCGCATCAGGGCGATCAGGGGTGAGATCACCAGCGTCAGCCCATCGCGCATCAGGGCGGGCAGCTGGTAGCAGAGCGACTTGCCCCCGCCGGTTGGCATGATCGCGAGTACGTCGCGGCCCGAGACGACGGCGTCCACGATCTCCCGCTGTCCGGGGCGGTAGTCATCAAAGCCGAAAATGGAACGGAGGAGATCCTGGGCGCTCATGGGACCGGCCTACACGGGGCCGGGGCGATTCACCAGCGGGATCGGGCCGAGGGCTGCGTTTCACTCCACTGTCGGAGTTTTGACCTGACAGCGGAAGCCGGGAGGCTATCTTTCGCGCGTGCGAATGTGTTTAAGCTGCGCGCAACGATCATGGGGTAGCAGGGCGGCGCTATGGCGACAGAGACCGATATTCCTCGCACGCGGTTTCTCCACGGGATGGAGAGGTCCGTGCGACTCTGGTTCTGGATCTGCGGGCTGGCGCTGGCGGGCTCGATCTTCGGGCTGAGCCCGACCTGGATGAGTGTTCTCGCCTTTGGCGGGGTCGCATGGATCCCGATCACCGCCCTTGTGCTATGGGGCCGGTGGCTCGACGAGACCATGCATTTCCGGTCTGACGAGGACGAGGGGCCCCGGTAGACCGATCTAATCGTTTTATCAGAGCGAGAAGGACGTGCCGCAGCCGCAGGTGGAGGTGGCGTTTGGGTTGTCGACGGCGAAGCGGGCGCCGATCAGCTCATCCTTGAAGTCGATCACCGAGCCGGACAGAAACGGCAGGCTTTCCGGGTCGATCAACACCTTCTCGGCGCCCTCGCCGATCACGAGATCGCCCTCGGCGGGCGCATCCTCCAGCGCGAACTCGTAGGAGAAGCCGGAGCAGCCGCCGCCGAGCACCGCGACGCGCAGGGCGCTTTGCCCGCCGGACTCGGCGATCTCGGCCAGGCGTTCGAAGGCGCGGTCCGTCACTTTGACCGGCAGAGACAGTTCCATATGAGACGCTCCTTGCCGCCGCGCCGATTGCGTGCGCGACTTACATGCGCATTATGTATGAAACGACCCGCCTTACTCAAGAGCCTGTCATGGATGCCGCCTCGCTGGCCCCTTTCGCCGCCCATCCCGGGAAATCCCGCGGCAGGCTCCATGAGGAGGCCGCGTCGGCGCATCGCTCGCCCTATCAGCGTGACCGGGACCGGATCATCCATTCCTCGGCCTGGCGGCGGCTGAAGCATAAAACCCAGGTTTTCGTGGAGCATGAGGGGGATTATTACCGCACGCGGCTCACCCATTCGATCGAGGTGGCGCAGATCGCGCGCACGATCTCCCGCGTGCTCCGCCTGAACGAGGATCTGGCCGAGACGGTGGCGCTGGCCCATGATCTGGGCCACACGCCCTTTGGCCATACCGGAGAGGACGCGCTGGCGGCCTGTATGACGGAGTATGGCGGGTTTGATCACAACGCGCAGGCGCTGAAGATCGTGACGCGGCTGGAGTGCCATTACGCGGCCTTTGACGGGCTCAACCTGACATGGGAGAGCCTGGAGGGGATCGCGAAGCATAACGGGCCGCTGGCGCCGCCCTGGCCCCATGCGATTGCGGAGTATGTCGCGGGGCATGATCTGGAGCTGCACACTCAGGCGAGTGCCGAGGCGCAGGCGGCGGCGCTGTCGGACGACATCGCCTATGTGAACCATGATCTGCATGACGGGCTGCGGGCCGGGCTCTTCACCATCGAACAGGCAGCCGGCCTGCCGATCGTCGGCGATTGTCTGACCAGGGTCGACAGCCGCTTTCCGGACATTCCGGAGGCCCGGCGGCGGCATGAGGCGCTGCGCCGGGTTTTTGGTATCATGGTCGATGATGTGCTCACGACCTCTGGCCAAAAGCTGGAGGAGGCGGGTGCGGCCTCCCTGGGCGATATCCAGGCGCTGGGCGGCCCGGTGATCTGCTTCTCCAGCTCGATGGCCGAGGATATCCGTACGATCAAGGAGTTCCTGTTCGCCAACATGTACCGCCATCACCGGGTCAAGCGGATGCGGATCAAGGCGACACAGGTGGTCGAGGAGTTGTTCAACATCTTCATCGACGACCCGACGCTGATGCCGCCGGATTGGAGCGCGGGCTGCGGCGACGACCTCACCTCACGAGCCCGGGTGGTGGCCGACTACATCGCGGGGATGACCGACCGGTTTGCCCTAGAGGAACACCGGGTTCTGACCGACCCTCTCG
The DNA here is from genome assembly GCA_039180675.1 of Pseudomonadota bacterium. Lineage (GTDB taxonomy): Bacteria > Pseudomonadota > Alphaproteobacteria > Rhodobacterales > Rhodobacteraceae > Thermohalobaculum. Next base: position 30,635 of record JBCDDC010000027.1, read on the forward strand.
CACGCGCTTGATCCATGTCAGGGCGCGCGTGCCGCGCGCGTGATCATCTCTACCCATCGAAAAGTATGGGAGGATGATATGCGAGCAATCGTAATCAGCGTTACCGGTTTTCTGATCTGTGCAGGGCTGGCCTCGGGTGAGGAAGGGATTGGCGACCGGGTTGCGGGTGGCGCGTTTGCACGGGATGTCTGCGCGGACTGCCACCATGTCGAAGCGGATGAGCCCACGCTTCTGCTCACGGATATCAAGCCATTCCGGATGATCGCCGAGGATCCCAAGACGACGGTGCTGTCGCTGCGTGTGTTCCTGCGGACGCCCCATCAGGGAATGCCGGACTTTATCTTGACCAGTCAGCAGACCGACAATGTCATTGCGTATATTCTGAGCCTGCGGCCTGGTCAGGAGTGATCAGCATCTGGCGGGATCGATCGTGAAACGCTCTATCGAGACGCCTGCGATATCGTTGACATAGAACGCCGCCCAGGCGTCGTAGACTTTCAGCACCAGGAACCGCGGGTCGGTGCAGAGCTTGGTTCTGAGCGCCGATTCCAACCCGTTCAGGCGGACGACCGAGGCGGCGTTGTTCGGGTCCTTGTAGAGGAAGAAGAACGAGATCGTTCGCCCCTCCATCGTCACATCCGAGAGGGTCATGCGGTTATCGACCCGCATCGGCAGGTCATCGAAACGCCCGTTGGTGAAATTCAGGAAGCGTTGGCGCAGTTCGGCGCTGACCGGTGCCTCGCTCTGCCGCACGCCCGAGACAGTCGGGTTGAACGACATGAGCGGCGCGAAAACCGAGAACTCGATCGCAACCAACAAACAACCGACTAGGACGCCCGTCGCCAGGCCAACCCACTTCATATTCCGCCTTACTCATAACACTAAACGAGGCGGCTATGCTCCACCGCAGCGCGAACAAAATCCCGGAAAAGCGGATGGGGGTCAAAGGGTTTTGACTTCAGCTCAGGGTGGAACTGTACCCCGATGAACCAAGGATGGTCAGAAATCTCGACAATCTCGGGCAAACGTCCGTCTGGGGACATGCCTGAGAACCTCAAACCGGTTGATTCGAGCTTCTCGCGATACTTCGTGTCGACTTCGTAGCGGTGGCGATGGCGTTCGGAAATGCGGATGTCGCCATAGACCTCTGCGACGCGGCTGCCGGGCGAGAGGTCGGCGTTATAGGCGCCGAGGCGCATGGTGCCGCCCTTGTCGTCGGTAACTGCTCGTTTGACGGTGCGGTTGCCCTCCAGCCACTCCTTCAGGTGGTAGACCACCGGCTCAAACCGGCGGTCCTGCCCCCCGGCTTCGTGATCGAATTCCTCCGACCCCGCGTCGGTGAGGCCCGCCTGGTTTCGCGCGGTCTCGATCACCGCCATCTGCATGCCGAGGCAGATGCCGAGATAGGGCACCTTGCGCTCGCGGGCGAACTGGGCGGCGCGGATCATCCCCTCCGTCCCACGCTCGCCGAAGCCGCCGGGAACGAGAATGCCGTGATAGGCCTCGAGGTAGGGGGTGGGGTTCTCGCGCTCGAAGACCTCCGAATCGAGCCATTCCGCACGGACCCGGACCTGGCTGGAGATCCCGCCATGGGTCAGCGCCTCGGCAATGGATTTGTAGGCGTCTTCAAGCTGAGTGTACTTGCCGACGATGGCGATCCGGACCTCGCCGTCGGGGTTCTTGATCCGGTGCACCACGTCGTCCCAGCGCTCGAGGTTCGGGCGCGGTGCCGGGGTGATGCCGAAGGCGTTGAGCACCGCCTGGTCGAGCCCGACCTCATGATAGGCGAGCGGGGCCTCATAGATCGACTTCAGATCATGGGCCGGGACCACGCTGTCGGGGCGGACGTTGCAGAAGAGGGCGATCTTCTCGATCTCCTTCTGCGGGATCTTGTGCTCGGTCCGGCAGACCAGCACATCGGGCGCGATGCCGATGGAGCGCAATTCTTTGACCGAGTGCTGGGTCGGCTTGGTCTTTAGCTCGCGGGATGCGGCGATGTAGGGGAGCAGGGTGAGGTGCATGAAAATGCATTCGCCCCGCGGGCGTTCCTGGGCGAACTGGCGGATCGCTTCGAAGAACGGCAGCCCCTCGATATCGCCGACCGTGCCGCCGATCTCGCAGAGCATGAAGTCAACCTCATCATCACCAATGGCGATGAAGTCTTTGATTTCATTGGTCACATGCGGGATCACCTGGATGGTCTTGCCGAGGTAGTCGCCGCGGCGCTCCTTCTCCAGCACGGTCGAGTAGATCCGGCCCGAGGACACGCTGTCTGTCTGGCGCGCGCTGACGCCGGTGAAGCGTTCGTAATGGCCGAGGTCGAGATCGGTCTCGGCCCCGTCATCGGTGACGAAGACCTCGCCATGTTCAAACGGGCTCATCGTGCCGGGGTCGACGTTCAGATAGGGGTCGAGCTTGCGCAGGCGCACCGTGTAGCCGCGAGCCTGCAACAGGGCCCCCAAGGCTGCCGACGCCAAGCCCTTGCCCAACGAGGAGACGACGCCACCCGTAATAAACACGTATCTCGCCATGAAAATGCCCCGCGCCCCTCAACTCGGTTTATCTTGTGGGGCCGCTGGAGCGACCCACTTTATCTTGGTCCACGGGAGTTATGAGATACGCGATTCTGTGAGGCACGGCAAGCTGGACGGGGCGCGAAATGCCGCGCGTTAGCACCCTTTCGCATCGGTCAGGTGGATCATGCTCGCGAATAGGGCTTTTTGGCCGGACTACCTAGCCGACGCGCCTGCTGAGGCGGCCGTACGGACGTAGCAAGACTGTCACACGTGGCTAGTCGCGGTCCCGCCAGGACCGGGCGCCGGGTTTGACGAAGCTCGTCGCGCGGTAGGAGAAGACGCGGTTCGCCATGAGGATTGGGAAGAGGTAGCCGACCACCACGTTGTAGACGACCGGCTTCTCGAGCATCTTGATCACCATCTTACCGGCAAAGCCCATATCCATCAGCTTTGCCGCCCGGCGTTCATGGCGCTCGCAGGTGGGCAGGATTTCCTGAGAAAGATTCTCCTCCGCCTGCACGTCGAAGCCTGCTTCCTTCGCCTTGGCCACGACGTCGCTATAGGGTTCGAACCGGGGGACCGCCATGCCGCGTTCCAGAAGGCGCGCGGCGCGCATCTCGTCCTCGGAGCGGGTCGCGATGCGCCGGTCGGCATAGCCGTCATAGACCACGAAGAAACCACCCGGTTTGAGGACGCGGAAGACCTCGTCGAACACCAGTTTCTTGTCGGTCGAATAGCAGAGCGCCTCGACCACGAAGACGATGTCGAACCGGCTCTCCACGTAATCGCTGAGATCGTGGAAGTCGCCTTTGACGACCTTGAGGTTCTGATACTTCCGCTCGGCCTTGCGGGCATATTTGAGCTGCACGTCCGAGAGATCCTGTGCCTCGAACCGCGAGCCGCCGCGTTTCTGCGCGAGCCATGCGGAGTTTGCCGCGCGCCCGGCCGCGAGTTCAAGGCAGGTGCCGCCGCGGGGCAGCAGCCGCTCGATATGCCGGGCCTGATACCAGAAATCGTCTTCCTTGAAGCGCCCGTCCTCGGAGATGCCCATGTGGAGGACGTTGTTCTTGGAGTGGAAGTGGGAATAGGCGAACTGATTGGCGCGGTAGTATTCGTGGATCGTCTTCTGATCCGCCTTCGCGCCTGCCAGTGCTTTGAGATCGAAGAAGGTCTCAAGCCGCCTCAGCCGCCGGGTCACTTCCTCGTCGTCAGGGATCGGATCCATTGGCCGCACGCTCCTGATAGATGAACCAGAGATTACGGGTGTAGATAAAAAAGCCAAGAGACTGACCGAGTATGAAGACCGGGTCCTGGCGGTAGATCGCATAGGCGAGCAGGATGGCGGCGCCCGCGATCGACAGCCACCAGAACGAGATCGGGATGACCGATTTGCGGGCCTTCTCGGTCGCTACCCACTGCATGAGAAAGCGCATCATGAACATGATCTGCCCGCCGAGACCAACGCAGATCCAGATCAGCTCGCCCCGGGTCTCGGCGCCCAGGAAATCCATCACCGTCTGCATCACGGATCCTCGTGCACGATCTTGGCGCGTTTGCGCCGGCGCAGGAGCCACCAGACGCCGAGCAGGTCCTGCACGCCGACAAGGGCGCGGCCGATATTGGTGTATTTCGACGCCCCGGCCTCACGCGCGCGGTGGCTGACATCGACGAGGGCGATCTCATAGCCCTCGCGCCGGACAAGCGCGGGCAGATAGCGGTGGATATGGTCGAAGAACGGGAGGGCGAGGAAGACCGCGCGGGGGAATGCCTTCAGCCCGCAGCCCGTGTCGCGGGTGTCGTCGCCGAGGATACGGGCGCGGAGCGCGTTTGCCGCGCGCGAGGCGAAGCGTTTGGAGGCCGTGTCCTGCCGGTCGATCCGCTGGCCCGCGACGAGGCCGAGGCGCTTATGGCCGTTGAGGAACGGTGTCACGAGCTTCGGGATCTCCGCTGGGGGGTTCTGGCCGTCGCCGTCGATCGTGCAGACCACCGGGGCGCGTGCGGCGATAACGCCGGAGCGGACGGCGGCGGACTGGCCACAGGGTTTCTCGTGCCGGACCTCACGCAGCCAGGGGAATTCCGCGCGGAGTTCCGAAATGCGCTCCGAGGTCTGGTCGGTGGAGCCATCGTTGACGAAGATCGCCTCGAACGGGGCCAGGGGCGCGCAGGCCTCGGCGATCTCGCGGGCCATCTGCGCGACATTCCCGGCCTCGTTGAGCATGGGCGCGACGACGGTGAAACGCGGCTGGCTGGCAGTCTTGGGCGTCATTGGGCGAGTGATAGGGGATGCGCCGTGGCGCGCCAAGCGCTTATTCGCAGGCGTCCCAGCGCGCGCCTGGGGGGGTGAAGAGACGGGTCGTTTCGGTCTTGCCGCGGTTGTAGTTGAAGTAGGAGACGACGGCGCGTTCGACCAGCTCGGGGCGGTTGTCGCCAAGCGTTGGCGCCATCAGGCCCCACCAGCGGTCCTCGATCAGGAAGAGCCGCTCCCGCTCGGCGATCAGCATCTCGGCGCCCGTCACCGGGTTGGCGACGGCGGTGCCGGTCTCTGTGCGGAAGATCAGGCTCGGCTCGCGGTAGCCGATGGTGATCGGCGGCCCGGCAGCGCAGGGGCGCCATTGCGCGACCTCGGCGGCGATGCGGGGCGTCCCGAACCCGGTTTGGAGCGAGGGCAGACCGAATTGCAGGATCGCCGGGAAAAGGCAGAGCGCCGCGACGATGCTGCCTGCGGCCTGATTGAACTTATTGCCCGCGAGGGCGCCGCGAAACGCGATCCATGTCGCGGCCAACGCGGGCAGGGCGAGCAGGATCGCGCCGGGGACCAGCGCGCCCTCGATCAACGGCGGCCCGGCGAGGAGCGCGAGGCAGAGCACCAGACCGGGCAGGCCGACCAGCCCGGCGCTTAGGTGGCGCTGCCAGCGCTCCGCCGTGCCCTCCGGCCCCTCGATCAGCCAGGCGCCGAGCGCGATGGCGATCGCCGGGTAGAGCGGCAGGACATAGTGCGGCAGCTTGGTCGGCACGGCCTCAAGAATGATCCAGAAGGGGACGACCCAGGCGAGCAGAAGCGCCATCCACGCCGCCTTACGCTGGGCCCAGATCCACGGCAGTGCGAGCGGCAGGAACGCCGCCCAGGGCCAGAAGGTGACCCAGACAAGCAGGGTGTAGAGGCCGGGCGGCCCCCAGTGTTTCTCCTGCCCCTCCTGCACCTTGCCGATGAGATCGCGGCCGATGCTTTCGGCGAAGAACGCGCCGTCGGAGATGATCCAGATCGCGATCAGCCAGGGCGCAATCAGCGCGAACATGAGTGGCAGGCCCCAGAGCGGTTGTAGGCGGGCGAAGGGCGGGCGGGAACGGCTCAAGGCCCAGAGGCCGAGGGCCGCGATCAGGACAATCAGCGGGATGATCGGCCCCTTGAGCAGGATCGCGGCGGCGAGCGCGAGCCAGAGCGCCAGCGCCGTGCCCCAGCCGCCCTTTTGTTCGGGCAATAGCAGCCTGCCAAGCGCGCCGAGCGAGATCACCCCGGTCAGCATCAGCGCGGCGTCGGTCTTGGCGATATTCGCCTCGACCGCGAAGAGAATGCAGGTGGCGAGGATTAGGCTCGCGACCAGGGCCGGGACCGGGCCGACGAAGGCCCGTGCGGTCCAGAGCATCGCCAGTGCGGCGATGATCGCTGCGAGCGCCGAGGGCAGGCGGTAGGCCCAGATATCCGCCTCGGTCCCGCCGAAGAACGAGGCGCTCGCCGCCTGGAGCCAGTAGATCCCCACCGGTTTCTTCCAGCGCGGCTGGTCTTGAAACCGGATATCGATCAGATCACCGGTCTCGAGCATCTGCTTCGTGGCCTGGACGAAGCGCCCCTCATCCCGGTCGGTGACCGGCATGGAGGCTGTTCCGGGGAGGACGACGATCAGGGCGACGGCGAGCACGGTCGCCAGCCGCACGCCGGGGCTGCTCAGCAATTGCCAGAGCGGACAGAGCAGTTGGGACAGGCGTTCCACCGCCCGGCGCGCCGGTTATTCTGCGGCTTCGGGAACGGTCGCGCTTGGCAGGGCGGGTACTGTCTCTTCGACCTGAGCAGGGGCAGGCAGGGGCAGGGCGCCGCTGTCCGATCCGCCAAGCGTATCGAGGATCGATCCGCCCTCGCGCCCATCGGAGACGATGGTCAATGCGATGGAGGTGCAGAGGAAGCCCACACCGATCACCCAGGTCACCTTGCTGAGCGCCGAGGCAGCACCGCGCGATGACACCATCCCGCCGCCGCCCCCGCCGATGCCCAGCGCACCGCCTTCGGAGCGCTGCATCAGCACCACGGCAATCAGGCAGACCGCAAGGATCAGGTGGACGATCAGGATGATATTCTGCATTCAGAGACCTCTACGGCCGGGCGATTTCAATCGGTGTCGCGCTTACTAACCAGTTAGGGCGTCGATGTCGAATGGAAAAGGGGCAGGGCCGCGGGTGGGGGTGATCGATGCTCGAGGCCTTTGAAAATGACAGCTTCTTCACGCTGAGTCAGGCGGGGCAGACGGGCCTCTTGGTGCTCTCCGGGCTGCTGTCGGCCGGCATGCTGGCGCTGGCCTGGTGGCTCGGGCGCAGCATCGCCTGGGTTCTCTGGGTCTGCGTCGCGTTCTGGCTGTTCCTCTGGCTGTCGCCGCAGGTCTACTACACCTATTACCTGTTCCTGTTTGACGGGTTGCCGGTGCAGGTGGTGGTCAAATGGCCACCGCTGGGGCTCGAGGCGCTGCGCTTTGCAGTCGCGTTCGAGCATGGGGAGAGCCTGCGCGGCATCGGGCTTGGCGCGCTCTTCTGGGGGATGCTGGCGGTATCCGGGTTTCGGCGGTTCAGGCGCCGGTCATGAGCTTTCCACGTCATCGACGTCGAGCTGGCCGGTCAGGAAGCGGCGGATGATGCTCCAGCTCAGGCCGATCCCCAACGTGATGCCGATGGCGATGAGCGCAATCCAGATAATCGGGTTCTGATCCTCTGGCGTGATCTCGAGAATGCCGTAGGAGACCAGCACCCAGACGAAGGCGCCGATGACGGCGAGAACCAGCCCCTTGCCGAGCAGGCCGATCGACCTCAGCCCCGCACGCAGGAAGATGATGTAGATTACGAAGAGCAGGAGCCCGGCGAGCACCTTGAGCGGCAGGTTGTCGTCGAACCCGCCCCGGACCCAGCCGACATAGGAGACGCCTGACGGGTTGAAGGTCGCGAGCACCAGCAGGACCGCCGCGAGAACCCGGACCACGATACCGACGCCGCTCAACCTCATTCCCAACTCCCTCGTCGCTTTGCGGGTGTTTTAACGGAAGGCCGCGAGCCCGGCCAGAGCCGCGTTTCTCAGAACAGAAGATCGAAGAAGTCGATCAGCCCGGGGCGGGTGCCCTCGCTGGCGATCACCAGACTTTCGTTGAAGAAGAACACTCGCCCGACGGGCTGGCTTCCGGCCTGAGGGCCCGGGACGAGGCGGTATTGCGGGATGCCGAGATCGTAACGCACCGCCACGCCGCTGCGGCTGCCCGAGAGCGAGCGCGGCGCGTCATCGTTGTTAGGGTTGGTCGTCGGCTCGATCCTTGTGCCCGGCGGAAGGGGCCCGTCGAGCAGCGTCGTGATGATCACCTCGCGCTCAAGCATCCCCGCGTCCCCGGTACTGAGATCGACCACCAGCGCGGTGCCGGAGAGGAAGACAGGACCGAGGGGGAAGCCGTCACGCTCCGCATCGCCGCGGGTCACCCGCCGCCCGCCGAAAAGATCTCCCAGGACCGGCAAACGACCGAGATCGACCCGGTCCTCGTTCCGAGCGCTTCTGGCGCGGCGCGGGATCGGGGCGCCCTGCGCGCCGGATGGGGTCAGTACGATCAGCCGGTCGATTGTGGTGTTTCGCCCATCCGGGAGCGCAAAGACGATGGGCTCGCCCTGCAACGGATCGGCAGGTGGCTCGGCTGTACAGCCCGCGAGAAAAACGGCGATCAGAAGTGCTCGGATCATTGCGGAACCGTGCCGCAGAGCGTCCCAAAAGAAAAGAGCCCGGCGCGGGCCGGGCTCCGATATCGGGGTCCGGGGCGCCTCAGTTCTTCGCCTTGTCGACGAGCTGGTTGGCCTGGATCCAGGGCATCATGGCGCGGAGTTTGACGCCGACCTCCTCGATCTGGTGGGCGTCGTTGTTGCGCCGGATCGCCTTGAACATCGGCAGGCCGGCCTTGTACTCGCGCATCCATTCCGAGACAAAGCGGCCGTCCTGGATGTCCTTCAGGACCTTCTTCATCCGCGCCTTGGTCTCATCGTAAGGCAGGATTTGCGGGCCGGAGTGGTACTCGCCGAACTCGGCGGTGTTGGAGATCGAGTAGTTCATGTTGGCGATGCCGCCCTCATAGATCAGGTCGACGATCAGCTTCACCTCGTGGAGACACTCGAAATAGGCCATCTCGGGCTCATAGCCCGCCTCGACCAGGGTCTCGAAGCCCATGCGGATAAGCTCGACAAGGCCGCCGCAGAGGACTGCCTGCTCACCGAAGAGGTCGGTCTCGCACTCCTCCTTGAAGTCGGTCTCGATGATGCCGGAGCGGCCGCCGCCGATGGCCGAGCAGTAGGAGAGGCCGATCTCCAGCGCCTTGCCCGAAGCGTTGTTGTGGACCGCGACGAGGCAGGGCACGCCGCCGCCCTTCACGAACTCACCGCGGACCGTGTGGCCGGGGCCTTTCGGCGCCATCATGATCACATCGACGCCCGGCTTAGGTTCAATCAGGCCGAAATGGACGTTCAGGCCGTGGGCGAAGGCAATCGCTGCGCCGTCACGCAGGTTGTCGTGGATATGGGCGTAATAGGTCTCGGCCTGCAGCTCGTCCGGCATGGCCATCATGATCACATCGGCCCAGGCGGCGGCGTCCGCGATGGTCATGACCTGCAGCCCCTCGGCCTCGGCCTTCGCCGCACTCGGCGAGCCGGGACGGAGCGCCGCTGCCACGTTCTTGACGCCCGAGTCGCGCATGTTGAGCGCATGGGCATGGCCCTGAGAGCCATAGCCGACCACGGCAACGTTCTTGTCCTTGATCAGATTGATGTCGCAGTCGCGATCATAATAGACGCGCATCGCCGTCCCTTTCTTTTGTTCTTCCCGGTCCGTACGTGGATTTTTTATCGGCGCCTGCCTAATTGAGCCGGTCCGCGATGACAAGACGGTTCATTGACGAGGCGGCCGCAACGCTGTACGCGCCATGCTCCCGGAGAGAGCTTATGACCTGCCAGACGAGAAATGCAGAACATTTTAACCGCGCCCAATCGGCCGCGGCTGTCTGCGATTGGTCAAAACCATTTTGCGAGCGACAGCCTCCCGGGATCCGCCGAACGACCTGACGCCATCGTCGGTTGCATCGCTTGACGCCCGGGATCCCCTCCCGGGCTTTTTGTTTTTTTGGAGAGAGAAATGGAACTGCACATATCTCATATCGAAGATGTCCTGCCGCACCTTGTCGACGGCAACGGGATCGTTGTGTCCGATCGTCCCGGCTATCGGGTGATCGATTACCTCTTCACGACAGACGAGACCTTCGACTCGGCCATGTCCCTGCAGTGCCGCGGGCTGAAGTTCGACGAAAGCGGCGCGATCATTGCGCGGCCGTTCCACAAGTTCTTCAATATCGGGGAGCGCGAGGACCCGCATACGGTGGATTGGAGCCGCCCGCACCTGATCTTTGACAAGCTGGACGGCTCGATGATCCACCCGGCGCGGCTGGCTGGTGAACTGGTGTTCATGACCAGAATGGGCGTGACCGGCCAGGCGCGCGCGGCCGTTGCCTTTGCGTCGGAGTCTGTGCTCAGGCTCTGCAACGCGGAGTTGGATGCGGGCAGGACACCGGTCTTTGAGTACACAGGCCCGGAAAACCGGATCGTGGTCCGTTACGACGCGGCAGAACTCACCCTGCTCGCGAGCCGTGAAACTGTGAGCGGCCGCTATCTTGGTGCCACAGATCTGGAGGCGCTCGCCCGGGAGTTCGGAGTTCCGCTGGTCAAGAGCTTTGGTGAGGTCGAGGACATCACAGGGTTCATTGCCGATAGACGCGCGTTGGAGGGCATCGAAGGCTATGTGGTCGCGTTCGAGGACGGACATAGGCTGAAGCTGAAAACCGATGCCTACGCGCTCCGCCACAAGGCGCTTTCGGCTGTCCGGCTCGAGAAAAACGTGCTTGAGTGGGTTGTGGCAGAGGCGGTGGACGATGTGCTCCCGCTTCTGAATGAGGCCGAGGCGGATCTCTTGCGTGCTTACAAGCGGCGAGTCGATGCCTCGGTGAGCCGGATCGTCGAAGAGGTCGAACAGTTCCATGCGGAGCACGGCCTGCGGGAGCGCAAGGAATATGCGCTGGCCGTCCAGGCGGATCTGCCTAAGCACATGCAACCTGCGGCTTTCGCGCTGTTAGACGGTCGGTCCGCGCGGGCTGCGGTCTGGAAGCATCTGACATGGGCGGCGCACAGCCAGACCCGCGTCGATAAGGTGCGCCTGCTCTATGGTTTGGAGTGGAAGGCGGATCACCTCGCCGAAATCGAGCAGGGATAGGAAGTGCCTATCCCTGTTGGACCGGGTTTTCGAGTTGGGCCTCCCAGAGCTTGCGGGTGCAGATGTTCTGGGGGCGGGTGTCCTGGAGCGTCGGGCGGATGCCGAGGCCCACGATCTTCTCGCTGACCGCGATCGCCATGAAAGCAGGGAGCTGATCGGCCCGGATGCCGTTGAGCACCTGATCGCCCGAGAAGACCGGCGCATTGTAGGGCGGCGGGAAACTGTAGTTGCGCATCGCCTGCGGGTTGCATGCGCCGTCATTCGGGGTGAGCCGGATGGCGGGGTCATTGCTGAGATCGCCGTCGCGGGCCTCGTCGATGGCGAAGATGACCGAGAGCGGGCGGCTCCCGTCCTCCTGGATCGCCATGTAGATATGCGGTGCCTGCGAGGCAGCGAAGGCTGCCTGCTGTTCCCGATCCGACAGGCCGGATCCGACCTCGGGCGTCGGCAGAGCGAGGAGCGCCTGATTGGCCGGTTCCTGACCTGTGCTGGGCTCAGGTAGTCGCGCTGAGGCACTCGCCCCTGGAGCAGGAGAACCTGTTTCAGAGCCATTGGTGGCGACCGTGCCGCCGGAGGGCGTTTCGCAACCGGCGAGCAGGCAGAGGCAGAATATCCCGGTGACCCTGCGCATCAATCCATACCCTCCGCCCCGCGCGAGAGCGCCGCGACGCCGGTGCGGGCAATCTCAACCAGGCCGAGCGGACGCATCAGTTCGGCAAATGCGTCGATCTGCTCGGGGACGTCGGATAGCTCGAAGACAAAGCTGTTTAGCGTGACATCGACCACGCGGGCGTTCATGATCTCGGCAAGGCGCATTGCCTCCAGCCGTTTTTCGCCTTCACAGCAGACTTTTATAAGGCCTAGCTCGCGCTCAACATGAGCTCCTACGGCCGTCAGATCCGTGACCGCGTAGACCGGCACCATGCGCTCGAGCTGGTGGTGGATCTGCTGGATCACGGCGGGGGTGCCGGACGTCACGATGGTGATGCGCGAGCGGTGGCCGCGATGGTCGGTCTCGGCCACCGTGAGGCTTTCGATGTTGTAGCCCCGGCCGGAGAAGAGACCGATCACCCGCGCCAGCACGCCAGGCTCGTTGTCGACCAGAACCGACAACGTGTGCCGCTCCTCCCCCTCGCTCAGCGGGTTGCGAAGATTGTAGGCACTCTTCCGCGAAGAGCCAGGTTTGAGGGAGAGCGCGTTCATCGTCGATCCTACACGAGCACTGCGCCGGTGGATCCGATCGCGCCTTGCGTTTCGGCCTCGCCCAGCAGCATTTCATTATGGGCTTTACCCGATGGGATCATGGGGAAGCAATTCTCGTGTTTCTCCACCAGGCAGTCGAAGATGACCGGGCCGTCATAGGCCAGCATTTCCTGGATCGCCTCGTCCAGATCGTCCGGATTGTCGCATTTGATGCCCTTGCAGCCGAACGCCTCGGCCAGTTTGACGAAGTCGGGCAGGGCTTCGGACCAGGAGTGGCTGTAGCGCTCGCCATGCAGCAGTTCCTGCCACTGGCGGACCATGCCAAGGCGTTCGTTGTTCAGGATGAACTGTTTGACCGGCAGGCGGTACTGGACCGCGGTGCCCATCTCCTGCATCACCATCAGCCAGGAGGCTTCGCCGGCGACGTTGATCACCAGGCTGTCAGGGTGGGCGACCTGCACGCCGATCGAGGCCGGCAGGCCATAGCCCATCGTGCCCAGCCCGCCGGAGGTCATCCAGCGGTTCGGGTCCTCGAAGCCCATGAACTGCGCCGCCCACATCTGGTGCTGGCCGACCTCGGTGGTGACATAGCGGTCCATGTCCTTGGTCAGCTCTTCCAGCCGCTGCAGCGCGTGCTGCGGCTTGATGGTCTTGGCCGAGGGCGTGAAGGAGAGGCAGTTGACCGCCTTCCAGCCGGTGATCTGGTTCCACCAGCGGTCGACCCCGTCGACCATGGTCTTGGAGCCGCGCTCGCGCCATTTCTCCAGGATTTGCGCCAGAACCGTGCCGACATCGCCGATGATCGGCACGTCGACATGGATGTTCTTGTTGATCGAGGAGGGATCGATGTCGATATGCGCCTTCCGCGAGCCGGGCGAGAACGCATCCAGCCGGCCGGTGATCCGGTCGTCGAACCGCGCACCGATGCAGAACATCGCGTCACAGCCATGCATGGCCATGTTGGCCTCGTAAGTGCCGTGCATGCCCAGCATCCCCAGCCAGGCGGGCCCGGAGGCGGGGTAGGCGCCGAGTCCCATCAGGGTGGAGGTGACCGGAAAGCCGGTCTCCGCCGCCAGTTCGCGCAGCAGACGGCTAGCCTCCGGCCCCGAGTTGATGACACCGCCGCCGGAATAGAGGATCGGACGCTCGGCGGTCTCGATCATCTCGACCGCGGCCATCACCATCTCCTCGTTCCCGCGGGTCTGCGGGGCGTAGTGACCGGTCGGCGCGTCCGGTTTGGGCGTGTAGGTGCCCGAGGCGAACTGCACATCCTTTGGGATGTCCACCAGAACCGGGCCGGGGCGGCCGGTGGTGCAGACGTGGAAGGCCTGGTGGATCGTCTCCGCCAGCTTGTCCGTCTCCTTCACCAGCCAGTTATGCTTGGTGCAGGGCCGGGTGATGCCGATGGTGTCCGCCTCCTGAAACGCATCATTGCCGATCATGAAGGTTGGAACCTGACCCGAGAGAACGACCATGGGGATCGAATCCATCAGCGCATCGGTCATGCCCGTGACAGCATTGGTTGCACCCGGGCCGGAAGTAACCAGAACCACACCCGGCTTCCCGGTCGAGCGCGCATAACCTTCTGCCATATGGGTCGCGCCTTGCTCGTGGCGCACGAGGATGTGGTGGATCTTGTTCTGCTTGAAGATCTCGTCATAGATCGGAAGCACGGCACCGCCCGGGTATCCGAAGACGACTTCCACGCCCTGGTCCGCCAGTGCTTTGACGACCATCTCGGCGCCCGTCATGATCTGGGCCGCGTCCTGTGCTCCATCAGCCATAACCATCTCCTTCTCACGCAATCGCCGCCCGTGCTGCAGGCATAAAAAAAGCCCCGGTGAGGGGCCATGCGCGCTTTATGACGAGAGTGTTCCCCCGCCTCAGCGCGCCCTACCTACGATAAGCAGCTCTTGCATAGCTGATCCTTCCTAAGATGCGCCGATGGTTACCACAGCCCTGCGAGCCGTCAACTGGTTTTCTGAGAAAATTGCGTGAAATCCCCTGATTGCGCAATTTTTGTGAACCGCTGTGGTTTTGAGGACCTCAGCTTTGGCGGCGCTGGCGGAGGGCGTAGAGCATGAGACCGGGGAGGATGATGGCGCAGAGAAGGTATCGTTTGGCCAGCCGCCCGGGGTTGGTGCAAAACCGCCAGAACCACTCGAGCGTGAGGCGGCGGACCCATGCTGGTGCCCGTTTTTGGTGGCCTGCGATGAAATCGAGCCCGGCACCGATGGAGACGAAGCCAAGCCCGGCAGAGTGGTCGAGTGCAAAGGCTGCCAGGCGTTCTTGCTTCGGTGCGCCGAGCGCGATGAAGACGAGCCGTGCGCCCGAGACCGCGATCTCGTCGATATAGGCCCGGGCCGCATCTCCCTCCGGCTCGAACCCCATGGGCGGGGAAATCGTGCAGGCGACCCGGAGCCCAGGGTTTTCGGCGCGCAGCCGATCCGCAGCCGCGGAAAGCGCGGCATCGGTGGTGCCGATGAGGGCCACGGGCACGTCGCGCTCGGCCGCGAGACTAGTCAATGGGCGTATCATGTCGGCACCCGGTATCAATTCGACCGGCCGGCGGGCCAGCTTGCTGAGCCAGACCACGGGGTTGCCATCTGCCACGCGCAGATCGTGGCGCAGATAGGCCTCCTGAAAGGCCGGATCGCTGCGGAGCTTGACGATGTGGTCGAGATTGGCGGTGACAATTGCGAACCCTCTCCGCTGCTCGAGCCGGTCGTTGACCGCTCGGATCAACTCGTCCCAGCGCGCGATGTTGATCGAGATATCGCGATCATGGGCCGGGATCTGGAAAGGGCGTGAGGTCATGGCAGTCGCATCGCGGTCAGTCGGATCGTCCCTTTGGGCATGTCGAATGGCCCTGCGTCAATCGCCTGGCCGAACGATTTGCCAAGTGCTCATCTGGTTCCTCGCCCAGGTCAGTTGGCGTTTCGCGTAGCGGCGGGTGGCGGTTTTTGCGTCGGCGGTCGCCGTTTCGAGATCGAGTTTGCCCTCGAGATGCGCCGTGAGCTCTTTCGCGCCGAGGGTTTTGTATCCGGGGGCGGAGAGCGGGATATTCTGCGCACGCACGCGGCGGACCTCCTCCAAGGCGCCATCAGCGAGCATTCGGTCAAAGCGCGCGTCGCAGCGCCGGTAGAGCGTCTCACGGTCGGGCAGGACCACGCGGGCGTCGCAGCGCTCAAGCGGGATCAGGGGGGGCTCGGTCTCCTCCCGCCAGTCGGCGAGGCCTCGGCCGGTGGTCTCCAGCACCTCCCAGGCGCGGAGCACGCGGCGGGGGTTCTGCAAGTCGATCACTGCGGCGGTTTTCGGGTCGCGGCTTTGCAGGGCGGCTGCGAAATCGGTCAGGCCAAGCGTCTCCAACTCGGCCTCGCCCCGCAGCCGGATGTCCTCCGGTGTCGGTGGGATGGGGGCGATCCCTTCGGTCAGTGCCTTGAAGTAGAGCCCGGTTCCGCCCGTGATGATCGGCAGAAGCTGGCGCTCGCGGCAGGTCTCCAGCACCGGTTCGAGATCTCTGAGCCAATGGCCAACGGAATAGTCTTCGGTCAGCGGCAAGTGGCCGTAGAGGAAATGCGGGGCCAGCGCCTCCTCTTCCTCGGTCGGGCGGGCGGTGAGGATGCGCCAGTCAGCGAAGACCTGCTGGCTGTCGGCATTGATCACCGCGCCGCCGCGTTCCCGGGCCAGAGTGAGGGCGATAGCGGATTTCCCGCTCGCCGTCGGCCCGGCGATCAGGATCGCCTCAATCACGCAACGCCCGGATGACGACGTACGCGAAGCTGGCGGTCAGAAGCGGCGGCGCGAAGCTGACGATCGGCAGCGCCGGTTCCTCCATCACCTGAACGATGGGACCAAGCCAGAGCAAGCCACAAACGCCATATCCAACGGGGCCGAGGCCGCAGCGGATCAGAAAGGCGATCGCGACGAGGGCGTAGATCATCTCGTAGTGGAAGGCATGTGGGCTGGTCAGGGCGACCGCGAGGCAGAGCGCCGCCGCGCGCAGATCGGGCGAGATGCCTACACGGGCCCAGATCAGCGCCGTGCCGGCCGCCACCACGGCGAGCAGGCCGAGATGGAGGTTCATGGCCATGTCTTCGCCCCACCCGTTGAACCGGGCGAGCGCGTACCAGGAGATCATGCGCCGAGTTTCCTCGTTCGTCGGCGTGATCCGCTCCACCGCGAGGCTCAGATTGGCGAAGAACGCCTCCCAATAGGCGATGCCGAAGAGCCCGGTGGCGATGGCTGCGAGCGAGATGGTGCCGATGCTCGCCCAGAGGATCACGCTCCAACGCCGCCCGGCAAGCAGGGCCAGCGCGATCACCGGGCCGAGGCCGGGTTTCAGACTGAGCGCGGAGATCGCGAGCCCGGCCGGGGCGCCCCGGGACAGGTTGGAGAGCGCGAAGGCGAGTGTCGCGCCGAACAGCAGCGCGTTGTTGCCGAGCGCCATCGACAGGAAGACCACTGGCGCCACCACCGTTACCTCGAAACCCGTTGGATTGACGCTGCGCATCATCCACCAGAAGCAGCCGACGCCGAGGAGTGACCAGAGCCCGAAGGCGAGCGGAAAGGGCAGGGCGCCGAACGGGGTGACGGCCATGTGAAAGGTCGGCGGATAGAACCACGGGAGGTAGGAGCCGTCGGCGGGCTGGCCGGTGTTCTGCGCGGCCTGAAACGCGGCCTTGTCCCAGACGGTCAGGGGCTCGCCCGCGAGCGCGAGTTGCCCCGCGCTCCAAAACGCGCTGAAATCGAGCAGCATCCCCTGCTGGTCGTTCTGGTAATAGTGGATCGTGACGACCGCCCACCAGCCGAGCAGCAGCACCATCCAAAGCGTGAGGATGACGCTGAACAGACGCTCCCGGCTCATTCTCTCCTGACCCCCTGTAAACCCCGGCGCACTATGCAGACCCTGTCCGAGCTTGGCAATCTTGCGCTGATGACCGACACGGCGATGAGCCGATTAGGGCTTGGCAAACACGGATGCCGCCGTTATGACGCGCGCATCAATCCACAGGCAGGGTTGGGCCGAAGGGGAGACATCCCGGACGTCCGCCGGTTGGGCAAAAGCTCTTCTCCCTGCTGAGGCGAAACCGGAAAGGACATGCGGACATGGCTCTGCCAGAATTCTCTTTGCGCCAGCTTCTCGAGGCGGGCGTGCACTTCGGTCACCAGACCCATCGTTGGAACCCCAAGATGCAGTCGTTCATCTACGGCGACCGCAACGGGATCCATATCATCGACCTGACCCAAACGGTCCCGCTGCTCGATGCCGCCTTGCAGGCCATGCGCGAGACGGTCTCTAAGGGCGGGCGGATCCTGTTCGTCGGCACCAAGCGGCAGGCCTCCCAGCCGCTGGCGGATGCGGCGCAGCGCTCGGCTCAGTACTTCATGAATCACCGCTGGCTTGGCGGTACGCTGACCAACTGGAAGACGGTGTCGAACTCGATCAACCGGCTCAAGGCGCTGGATGAGCAGCTCGACGAAGGCGGTGCGGGGTATACGAAGAAGGAGCTTCTGAACCTAGAGCGGGAGCGCACGAAGCTCACTATGTCGCTGGGCGGGATCCGCGAGATGGGTGGCGTGCCTGACATGCTGTTCGTGATCGACACCAACAAGGAAGCGCTGGCGATTGCCGAGGCACGCAAGCTGGGCATCCCGGTTGTCGCGGTCCTCGATACCAACAGCGACCCGGAAGGCGTATCTTTCCCGATCCCGGGCAATGACGATGCGGCGCGGGCGATCGCGCTCTACTGCGATCTTGCGGCCAGGGCGGTGATCGACGGGATGGCGAGCCAGCTCGATGCGGCAGGTTTCGACCTGGGCGAGCTGGAAGAGGTGCCCGAGGAGGAGGCGCTGAGCGCCGAGGCGGGCGAGGAAGCGCCTGCCGAGGAAGCAGCGGCAGAGGAGACTCCGGCAGAGGAGACGCCTGCAGAAGAGCCTGCTGCCGAGGAGCCCGCCGCCGAGGAGGCACCGGCGGAAGAGGCGCCCGAGAAGAAGGCCGCCACCGAGGAGCAGCCGGCCACCTGAGGCCGCTGCACCGCTTTCGCAGAACAATTTCAATGGCTGCCTGCCGCGCCCCCGCGGCAGGGCAGGAATATGGAGACCAGAGACATGGCGATCACCGCGAGCATGGTGAAAGAACTGCGCGATAAGACCGGCGCGGGCATGATGGACGCGAAGAAGGTACTGACCGAGACCGATGGCGACATGGAGGCAGCGGTTGACCTGCTACGCGTCAAAGGTCTGGCAAAGGCGGACAAGAAATCGGGCCGGACGGCAGCCGAGGGGCTGGTCGCAGTTGCCGTCGAGGGCGGCGTCGGCGTTGCCGTTGAAGTGAATGCCGAGACGGACTTTGTTGCTCGTAACGCCGAGTTCCAGGAGATGGTTGGCGGCATCGCGAACGCTGCTCTGACGGTTGGCGATTTCGAAGCACTCAAGAGTGCGCCGATGGGCGGCAAGAGCGTTGCCGAAGTGATTACCGACAAAATCGCTACAATTGGCGAGAACATGAGCCTGCGTCGGATGGCGCGGGTAGAGGCGGATGTAGTCGCTTCCTACGTCCACGGCGCCGTTGTCGAAGGCATGGGCAAGATCGGCGTTCTGGTCGCCGTCAGCGGCGGCGATGCGGCGGCGGCTGCGGGCATCGGCAAGCAGGTCGCGATGCATGTGGCGGCAACGAACCCGGCCTCGCTGGATGTCGACGACCTCGATCCGGCGCTGGTCGAGCGGGAAAAGCAGGTTCTGACCGATCAGGCCCGCGAGTCCGGCAAGCCGGACAACGTGATCGAGAAGATGATCGCGGGGCGGATGAACAAGTTCTATCAGGAGGTCTGCCTCCTGAAGCAGAGCTTTGTGATCAACCCGGATCTCTCGGTCGAGAAGGCGGTAGAAGAAGCTGCCCCTGGCGCGAAGATCACGGGCTTCGTCCGGCTCGAGGTCGGCGAGGGCATCGAGAAGGAAGAAGAGGATTTCGCCGCTGAAGTCGCAAAGACGATGGGCGGCTGAGTGATCTTCGCCCTCTGGCTTTCACCGTTAACCAATCCTGTCGCGCGTCCCTGCCCGGGGCGTGCGTTTTCGTATCTGCCTCATCCGGCGGATATTGACCGGGCGGCGAGCCATCCGGTTGGTCCCGAATGACCGAACGCCCGGCAACGATGTCGTCTGAGGAGGTTGCAGAGGTGCTGCCCCGGGTCGCGGCCGATACCGTGCCGGAGGGGGAGGACGCCTTCACCCGGCTGGCCTGGCGACCGGCCTGGTCGATCCGTTCGCGCCGGGGCGCGTTCCGGGCATTTTGTGATTGGGTGGCAGGGCGGTAAGCTTGCCCTGCCTCTGAGCCCAAGCCATGCTCTCGCCAAAAGACGGGAGATGCGTATGTGCCGCTGGGCCGCCTATATCGGGGAGCCGATCTTCATCGAGGAACTGGTGACGGCGCCCAGCCAGTCGCTCATCCAGCAGAGCCTGCGCGCCAGCCAGGCGGTGACCGAGGTGAATGCCGACGGTTTCGGCCTTTGCTGGTACGACGCGCATCCCACGCCGGGGCTCTACCGTGATGTTCTGCCGGCCTGGTCCGACGACAACCTCAAATCGCTGGCGCGGCAGGTCCGCTCCGGCCTCTTCATGGCGCATGTTCGCGCCTCGACCGAGACGGCGACGAGCCGGAACAATTGCCATCCCTTTGTCGTGGACCGCTGGTCGTTCATGCATAACGGGCAGGTCGGCGGGTTCGGGCAGTTCCGTCGGCGGGTCGATATCGCGATCCCGGACCGGCTCTATGAGCATCGGCGCGGGGCGACGGACTCCGAGGCGCTGTTCTTGCTTGCGGCCGCGAACGGGCTGGAGGACGGCATAAAGACGGCGTTCGAACGGGCAACCGGGCAGCTAGAGGCGCTGTCGACGGAGCTGGGCGAGCCGCCGCATCTGCGCATGACGGCGGCGATATCGGACGGGGAGCGGCTTTTCGCGATCCGCTATGCGTCCGACGCGCAACCGCCGACGCTTTACCACCATGCCCGCAATGGCGGCCGGGCCGTGGTTTCCGAACCGCTGGATGATCTCGCTGATGCCTGGGAGGAGATCCCGTCCGGCTGCTGGGCCGAGATCTCGACCGATCGGGTCGAAATCAGCCCCTTTTGCCCCCAGGCCTGAAGGCGCTGTTCAGCGTTTCAGCTTGTTCATCTTGAAGTCGACGCCGATTGGCGGGGTCTCTTCGAAGGTGCCGAGCTTGTCCGTCGCCGTTTCGGCAAGGATGGTCGCGCCCCGGTTCATGGGCTTGAAGACGGTCGTGAACTTCCCGCCTGTCGCCTCGTCGAGATCGGCGTCCTGAATTTCGTCCGGCGTTTCCTTGTCTTTGTCCGACATTTCTGCCTCCTCCAAAAACACGATTTGTCGCGAGCGTAGCCCGATTGGGTTCGCGCATCAGTAATAATCGTCACGCCGCACAACTTGTGAGATCATGGGTATGAGGGGCCGGCTCTGCTGGAGATTGCGATGACCGACGATCAGAGGGCAGCCATGCGGTTGATCGATCATATCGTCGACGATCCTGGCCTGAGCCTCTCTTACGCGGATGTCAGCGTGCTGGAGCGGGTACGCGACCGCACGCCTGCTGCCGCCAGGATCCTCGCCGTGCATTACGGCCGGATCGGCGCTGTGGAGCAGGCGCATGCCTGTCTCGTCGATCTATTCGCCTCCGAGCCCGACAGCGAGAGCGCCCGCAATCTGGCTGTGTCCCTGATCCAGCTGCGCCGCTCCGGCGAGGCAATCCGGTTTGTCAGAGAGCATGTGGCGCTTATCGATCCGATCGCGCGTCAGGATCTGCTGTGCTGGGCTCACTATCGAGCCGGCGACTATGAGAACGCGGTGGCGGAGGGCGATAAGGCGCTTGAGTTGAAAGACGCGTCGGTCGACGCCGCGCCCGCATTGGATCCCGTGATATGCCCGCTCTATCCGGCGAATGCGGGGTGCCGGGTCATTTCCTTCTCGCTCTTCGGTGATGCTGATCGGTATCTGGATGGCGCGTACCGCAACGCTGTCGTGGCGCAAACGCTTTATCCCGGTTGGCAGGTCCGGTTCTACGCCGATCACTCGGTTCCTGACTGCGCGCTGGCCGCGTTGGAGAGGGAAAAGGCCGAGCTCTGCTTTCCCGGCGAGGCATGGCCTGCGGCCAGGTACGGTCTCTTCTGGCGGTTTCTGGTGGAGGACGATCCGGAGGTGGGCCTCTATATCGTACGCGATGCGGATTCGGTGATGACCGCGAAAGAACGCGCAGCGGTGGCGGATTGGCTCAGCTCAGGCCACGCGTTCCACCTGATGCGCGATCTCCCCTGTCACTGCGAACTGGTGCTCGCCGGGCTGTGGGGCGCGCATAGGGGGAACATTCAGGATATGGCCGGGCGGATCCGGCGGTTCGTCGCGGCAGAAGCGGACAGCCTCAACCCCAGCCACATCGATCAGATCTTCACGCGGCGCGTGCTCTGGCCGATCATGCGCCAGGATCTTTGTGCACATGACAGCTGGTTCAGTTTTGGAAACCCGAGGCGTTTCCCCGGTGGCGCCGATCTGCCGCCGGGCCAGCATATTGGTCGGAACGATTTTGCGGGACGCTGAGGTGCCGGTTCAGTGGATCCGGATGGGCCGGTCGACCAGCAGGCTGTTCAGCTCCCGCACCTGATCGGCCGGGAAGGAGATCCGCTCCACCCGGTTCTCCGCACCGCTGCTGCATCCGCGGAAGGCGAGATCCAGCGTGGCGCCTGCGGCGAGCTGTTCGAGCTCATAGCGCTCAAGCTCGATCCGCGCCGGGCGCTTGTACTCCACCCGGCGATAGCGCACGGGCGTGAAATCCTCGGCCGGGGGCGAGACCGTCTCCGCCAGGACAGGGTTCAGGGTGGTGACGGTGTGGTAGCAGTTGTTCGGCATGCTTACGACGGCGATGGCGCGGGTGCCGCCCTCCAGCGCGCGGATCATCGCGGAGCAATCGGTGCTGGTGCCGCAATCGACCTTCTGGGTCTTCAGATGCCCCTCCTGGAAGAGGATGCTCTTGCGCTTTACGCCGCTGTCGAGACGTTCAGCGCAGCCCGTGAGGCTCGCGACGGCCAGAACCGCGATGAGTGTGCGCACCATGATCCGCTCCCCTGACGTGATAGGCGGAGCGAGGGGCGCCGCCGTTTGAGCCATCACTGTCTCGCCGAAACGGCGCCGGGTCAACTGTCTGCGCCCTCGGATTTCCCGCTTAGCCCCAGAAAGTCATCACGCCTGGCGCGGAGGTGCTTCTCGATGAATTGCATGACGACGCGGACCCGGCGCACGCGTTGGAGGTTCGGGTCGATCAGGATCCAGATGTCGCGCGCGATCTGCGGCGCGTGGCCGCCGACCCGGACAAGCCCGGGGTCTCCGTCACCCTGGATACAGGGCAGCGCGATCAGGCCGAGCCCGGCGCGGGCTGCGGCTGCCTGTGACGCGAGATCGGGGATCCCGCCCCAGACGGGCAGGTCGCGGAAACCCGTCTGTTCGATCCAGTGCGGGCGGCCAGTGCCCCGCCCGCCCCACCCGATCCAGCGCAGGCCGTCCGCACCCTGCTCGATCGCGCGGCGCAGCGCGGGGCTGGCATAGATTGCCTCGGCATAGGGGAAGAGCCGTTTGCCGAAGAGCGTCTCGGGCGGGTTGTTGTCGAGACGCACGGCGATATCGCTTTCGCCGCGGCTGAGATCCGCAATCGCCGTGCTGCTCTTCAGCTCCAGATGCAGGTCGGGGTGCGCCTCGGCAATCTCGACGAGGGCCGGTGCAAGGATGTCCGAGGCGATTATCCCGGGTGCTGATATGGTAACGCGGCCCGAAAGCGCGTCATCCCGCCCGGCGATGCGCCGTGAGACGCGGTGCAGATCCGCCGCGACCGTCTGCGCAATGCGGTTCAGTTCCTCGCCTGCCTCGGTCAGTACGAAGCCGTCGGTTCGGCGTTCAAACAGGCGTACTTCGAGCTTGGTTTCGAGCTGACCGATACGCCGGGCCACAGTCGCATGGTGCACGCGCAGACGCTCCGCCGCGCGCCGCATGGTGCCACTGTCGACGACGGCTGCGAAAGTCTTGAGATTCTCCCAGTCCATCTGGTCAGTGATCAGCATAAACGCACCATAGCATTGAAATTCTGGATATCGCATTCGTAAAATTGCCATCCAAGATCAGGGGGCGTCGCAACGTTTGGAGATACCCATGGCAGCACCTGTTTATCTGATCGTCCAGATGAAGATCACAGATCGTGAGATGTTCGGGGAGCGCTATGCCGCGCCGCTGATGCCACAGCTTTTGGAACACGGCGTCGAGATCCTGGCCGTGGATCCCGCGGCGACTGTGGTCGAAGGCGCGTATGGCAAGAACAGCACCGTGATCCTGCGTTTCCCGAGCCGTGAGATCTTCGATGTCTGGTATGGCTCGGACGCCTATCAACCCCTCAAAACCGTGCGGGCGGAGCTTTCGGACGCGTCGGAGACACTGATGCTCCTCGTCGACGGTTTCGATCCTAGCGCCGCCTGACCAAGGAGTTCCCAATGGCCTTTCCAGCCATCGCGGCCCTCACGGCCGGAGTTTTGATAATTATGCAGATCATACTCATGCTCAGCGTGGGTCTTTACCGGGGCAAGGTGAACGTTGGTGTTGGAACTGGCGACAACCTGGAATTGGAGCGCAAGATCAGGCGGCATGGAAACTTCGCCGAAAACGCCGCGATGTTCGTTGTCACGCTCGCGCTTGCTGAGGGTGTGGGAGCAAACCCGTCAATTTTACAGTGGCTTGCGGGTCTTTTCGTCGCGGCGCGGGTTGCTCATGTTCTGGCATTCACGTCGCAACTAGGGTCGCATCTGCCAGGTGGGAGCATAATTTTCCCTGGGCTTCGAATGTTTGGAGCGTTCGGTACCGCGATTGCTGGAATCGCGCTCGGCGTGATCTTACTGCTGAAATTCGTTTGAAGGGTCGCCGGGCAAAGCGCCCGGCGCCTTGAAGGATCAGCCAGCGAGGGCCCTGTTCAGGTTCTCGTCGACCTTCTCGAGGAAGCCCATCGTGGTCAGCCACTTCTGATCCGGGCCCACGAGGAGGGCGAGGTCCTTGGTCATATCCCCGCTCTCGACCGTGTCGACGATGGTCTTCTCCAGCGTCACCGCGAAGTTCATAAGCGCGTCGTTGTCATCGAGTTTGGCGCGGTGCTTGAGTCCTCCGGTCCAGGCATAGATCGAGGCGATCGAGTTGGTCGAGGTCTGCTCGCCCTTTTGATGCTGGCGGTAGTGGCGGGTGACGGTGCCGTGGGCGGCTTCGGATTCGACCACCTTTCCATCGGGTGTCATCAGGACCGACGTCATGAGGCCGAGCGAACCGAAACCCTGTGCCACCGTGTCGGACTGCACATCGCCATCGTAGTTCTTGCACGCCCAGACAAAGCCGCCCGACCATTTCATGGCACAGGCGACCATGTCGTCGATCAGGCGGTGCTCGTAAGTGATGCCGGCTTCCTCGAACTTGTCCGCGAATTCGGCGTCGAAGACTTCCTGGAACAGCTCCATGAAGCGGCCGTCATACTGCTTCAGGATCGTGTTCTTGGTGGAGAGGTAGACCGGCCAGCCGAGTGAGAGGCCATAGTTCATCGAGGCGCGTGCGAAGTCGCGGATCGACCCGTCGAGATTGTACATCGACATGAAGACGCCGGAGGCCGGGGCGTCGAACACCTCGTGTTCCTCGACCGTGCCGTCTTCGCCCACGAATTTCATGCTGAGCTTGCCGGGGCCTGGAAACTTGATATCGGTCGCACGGTACTGGTCGCCGAAGGCGTGGCGGCCGATCACGATGGGCTGGGTCCAGCCGGGCACGAGGCGCGGCACGTTGCGGCAGATGATCGGCTGGCGGAAGACGACGCCGCCCAAGATGTTGCGGATCGTCCCGTTGGGGCTGCGCCACATCTTCTTGAGGCCAAATTCCTCGACCCGGCCCTCATCGGGCGTGATGGTTGCGCATTTCACGCCGACGCCGACCTCCTTGATCTTGTTCGCGGCGTCGATGGTGATCTGATCGTCGGTGCGGTCACGCTCTTCAATGCCAAGGTCGTAGTAGAGGAGATCGACGTCGAGATAGGGCAGGATCAGCTTGTCCTTGATGACTTGCCAGATGATGCGGGTCATCTCGTCGCCGTCGAGTTCGACGACTGGGTTCTCAACCTTGATCTTGGACATGGGAATCTCCTGCTGGGTGGGCTGGCGCGAACTTATGTGCAGCGCAGCGATGGGGCAATGAGCGAATTTGCGCAGGCCGGAAGCATTTCCCAAAACCGCGAAAGTTTGATGAGGATCAAGGCTACCCGGACGCGTGGCGACGTAGTTTCCGATGCAGCAATCCAGGAAAGGAGCATGCAGATGCGACTGACCAAGATGGAGATCGAGCTGATTCGGAGGTCTCACGACCAGGTCAGGGAGCAGCTCGATGAAGCCTCCAGCGCATTCTACGACAATCTCTTCGAGGTCTCTGAAGAGATAAGGGCGATGTTCCGGGGTGATATGCAGGACCAGGGCATGCGGTTCATGACGGCAATCGAGGTGATCGTGCATGCGCTGGATGCGCCGGAGGAGTTGGAGCGCACGCTGCAGGGTCTTGGGGCGGGGCACGCAGCGCTCGGCGTCGAGCCGGCCCATTACGCGATCATGAACGATGTCCTGATCGATACGCTTGCGCAGTTTGCCGGGGAGACCTGGTCCGCGGATACCGAGGCGGCCTGGCGAAAGGCGCTCGGCGAGGTTGCGGGGAGAATGCGGGAAGCCGCGCACCCAGCCACCTGAGGCCCGCTTGACCCGACCGGTCTTGCATGCGTTGATACCCACCAGCCGGGGAGATTTCATGGCAGGCGGGCGCAACAGGTCGGAGCGAAGAACTTTATCTTTGGGCCGTAACACAGGGGCCTCGCCCTTCTTTGCCCCATGGGGGAGCGGGTGCTGAGGCGCGTCTTCACCGCAATACGGGGCCGTTGGCGGCGCTTCTTTATGGGGCTTGCGACCCTTGTTGGACAAGCGCGCGGGTTCTTCTCGCCCTATCGGTATGCCCAGTCTGTCAAACCAATCGCCTATCCGGAGCTGGAGGTGGTCTTCCGCGCTGCCAGCCCGGATATGCTGGTGGTGCTCGACGGCATCTCCGGCCACATGGACAGGCTTGCGGGCTTTGCCGGGCCGCCACCGGAGCCGCGCTGGGATCAGTCCTGGTTTCCGCGGCTGGACGGCGCGGCAGCCTACACGATCGCGCGGGCCGCGGCGCCAGCGCGAATGATCGAGGTCGGCTCAGGCCATTCGACCCGGATGTTGATGAAGGCGCTGGAAGATGCCGGAGGGCAAGGCTTCGAGATGACCTGCATCGACCCGGAGCCAAGGGCGGATCTGGCAGGGCTGGGTGTCAGGCTGGAGCGCCGCGTGCTGGACGAGATCGACATCCCCCGGTTTGCCGAACTGGAGCCGGGCGACATCGCCTTCTTCGACAGCTCCCACATTCTTTGGCCCGGGTCTGACGTAGACCTGATCCTCAACAGGATCATCCCGAAGCTGCACCCGGGCGTTCTGGTCCATCTCCACGACATTACCTTGCCGGATGCCTACCCCGAGAGCTGGAGCTGGCGCGGGTACACGGAGCAGAACGGGCTGGTCGGCTGGCTGGGTGCGGAGGGGCTGCAGATCATGTTTTCGAGCCACTATGCCCTGACCCGGCTGGGGGCGGCGGACCGATTGACGCGTATCCCATTGCCGAAAGGCGCGCTAGAGACCAGTTTGTGGCTCAGGCGGTGCTGACCGCCGGCCGCGACGACGCTCGACCGGTGGCTCCCGCCCGCCC
>JBCDDC010000028.1:0-51955 GCA_039180675.1 Pseudomonadota bacterium
CCCCCGCCACCCGCCAAAACCATCAACGGGCTGCTTTGTGAGCAGCCCGCTGCTCGGCATCGTCTGCGGCATGCAGACCGAGGCCCATACGCTTGGCCGGAAGGCGCTGACGCCGGGTGTCTTGCACACCGTCTCGGGTGCGCGGCCGGAGCTTGCCGAAGAGGGCGCGCGCTGGCTGGCTGATGAGGGCTGCAGGCTGCTGTTGAGCTACGGCGTCTCCGGCGGGCTCGACCCGGCGCTCGCGCCCGGTACGGTGCTTCGCCCGGTTGGACTGGCGATGGACGGTGGCCCGCATGCGCTGGCGTTCGGCGAGGACGACGTCACCCTCACCGGGTCCGATGTGATGGTCCTGACCCCGGAGGAGAAAGCCGCCCTGCACGCCCGCACCGGCGCGGTCGCGGTGGATATGGAAAGCCACGCGGTCGCCCGGATCGCGGCAGAGCGGGGATTGCGCATGGCAGCGCTGCGTGCGATCGGCGACCCGGCGGGCAGCACCCTGCCCCCCTTTGTGACGGGCGGGCTCAGCGCCACCGGGCATCAGCGCCCCTGGCCGGTGATCGCCGGCCTGATCCGCCGCCCGGGCTGGCTACCCGCCCTGATGCAGCTCAAACGGGACACGGACCAGGCGCTGCGCGCCCTGACGGCCGAGGTGGAGGATGGCGCGATCGACCGCCTGCTGGAGGCCGCCGAGGGCTAGTTCGATGTTTGTCGCGAAAAATCTCTGGGCTGCGATCTGAAGTCGCGATTTGTCCGGGATTTGTTAACCAATGCCTCACGCGACAATTGTCGCGCAAAGTCGCGGATAATCTGGGACCGGAATCAAGAGGGCCGCGGCACTGCAGCACCACGGCCCTGAGAATTGATACGGGAGAGGCCTACTCGGCGGCGATCTTGTTCAGCTTCGCCATCTCCTCGGCCACGATCCGCTCGTGATGCTCCTCAGCTTCACGCGCGTTCGACAGAACGGGCTCAGGCGCGAACTCGCCCTCCGTCTTCAGACCGGTGAAGGCGAGCTTGAACATCTTGAAAGGGTTGGAGAAAGCGATGTTCGCAGCTGTCGGTTCATACCCGCAATGGGCCATACAGTCGGCGCACTTCTCGTAGTTGCCGGTCCCGTACTTGTCCCAGTCGGTCGTCTCCATCAACTCGGTGTAGGTCTTGGCATAGCCCTCACCGAGCAGATAACACGGCTTCTGCCAGCCGAAGACGTTGCGGGTCGGCATGCCCCAGGGGGTGCACATCATCTCCTGATTGCCGAGCAGGAAGTCGAGGAACATGGGCGAGTGGCTGAGCGACCAGTTCTTCGCGGTCCCCCGTTCCTTGCCGATCCGCCAGACCTCGCGGAAAAACTCCTTTGTGCGGCGGCGGGTTAGGAAGTTTTCCTGATCCGGTGCACGCTCATAGGTGAAGCCCGGGCTGATCGAGATATTCACGCCCAGCTCGGTGCAGTAATCGAGGTAATCCGCCAGCTCATCGGCCGGATATCCCTCGAAGATCGTGGCGTTCACATTGACCGCGAAGCCCTTGTCCTGAGCCGCCTTGATCGCCTTCACAGCGCGCTCGAACACGCCCTTCTGGTTCACCGCCTTGTCGTGGTGCTCCTTGAGCCCGTCAAGGTGGACGGAGAAGAAGAGATACGGCGACGGTTCGAACAGCTTGAGCTTCTTCTCGAGAAGCAGGGCATTGGTGCAGAGCGAGATATATTTCTTACGCTCCACCAGACCTCGCACGATCTCGCCGATTTCCTTGTGGATGAGTGGCTCGCCGCCCGGAATAGCGACCATGGGTGCGCCGCATTCCTCGGCGGCCTCCCAGCATTGCTCCGGTGTCAGGCGACGCCCGAGGATCAGTTCGGGGTAATCGATCTTGCCGCAACCGGGACAGGCCAGGTTACACTTGAAGAGCGGCTCGAGCATCAGGACCAGCGGGTAGCGCTTGTTTCCCTTGAGCTTTTGCTTGGTGATGTAGGCCGCAACGGCCATCTGTTGTCTCAAAGGGACGCCCACGATCCGGTCTCCTTGCGGATTTCTGATTGGCGGTAGAACTAGTGCCTCTGCTGTCGAATACACCACCAGGTGGCAATCTGCCACCCCTTGCGGTGCACAATGAGCGCTGATCTTGGGAAATTGATCGGTTCAGACCGCGTTTTTCCGCATGAAGTCGAGCAACGCATCGGGCCCCTTCTGAT
The DNA here is from genome assembly GCA_039180675.1 of Pseudomonadota bacterium. GTDB lineage: Bacteria > Pseudomonadota > Alphaproteobacteria > Rhodobacterales > Rhodobacteraceae > Thermohalobaculum. The sequence continues at coordinate 2,189 of JBCDDC010000028.1, forward strand.
CCAGGACCCCGTTGAACTCATCGCGCTTGAGGATCAGGAAGCTCGTACCCCCGACCATGAAGTCGACGACGAGGTGCCCGCGATCCTCGAACTCGTGGACCCGCCAGTCCACCGGCAGGGTCTTGCCATTCGCGCGCGGGATCGCGGCGCGGACCAGAACGTCCTTACGGGCCTTGCGCGTCTCCTTGATCTCGGGCTTCGCTTCGAGCCCGTTTCCGAACTGGTCTGCGTAGAGTTTGGCGAGAAAACCCGGCAGAAGCGCGCGAAACTCCGTAAGCTGAGCCTCCGAGAAGCTGTCTTTATGGTTACGGATCAGGAACTTCTCCCAGAAATCAAAGGCAAAGCTGGTCTCAAGCGCCGCGCGCAAAGCGTCATTGCGTGCCTGCACGCTCGTATCAGCCGTCATCGCGGCATAGCTTTCCTCGACAAGCTGGTTGGCCCGTTCGAGGGATTGCGCCTCATCGGCCGCGAAGGACTGCACGGGTGTGAGGCCAACCGCGATGGCGGCAAAGGCGAGCGTTCTGCGGATCATGATCTGCTCCAAATAGGCTGCTTCCTCTTACACGTTGTGCATTGGCTTGCCATTGCACAACCCCTTCACATCCGCTTGATGCCGAGCCGTGCGAGGCTCGGGGTCAGCGCAAAGGTCATCAGAACCGTGGCTGAAAGGCCGATGGCGAGCAAGATGCCCATACTCGCAGTCCCGCGGTGATCGCTCAGCCCCAAAGTCCCAAAGGCCGCGATGGTCGTCATCGCGGAATAGAACGTGGCCATCGGGGTCGAGGTTGAGAAGACAGGTGCCGTCTGCCGCGACCTGATCGCCAGATGGATGCCGCTGTCCACGCCTATCCCGATCATCAGCGGGAGAACGATCACGTTGGCGTAGTTGAAAGGAATGTCCAGCAGCACCCCGGCCGCCATGCAGACAGCACCCGCGAGCCCGACGGGGACGAGGATCGCCAAAGTGCCCGTAATGCTGCGCAGCGTCACGAGGGACAGCAAGCCGGCGCCAAGAAGGGCGATGGCGACAGCCTCAAGCATTGCACGGGAGACCGCGACCCTCGCGCCCTCGATCTGAGCAGGGCCGCCGGTGAGGCCCGGGATCTCCCGCGACAGCGCCTCGACGAAACTCGCGCGTTCCTCAGGCTGGCGGATATCGGCAGCGGGGAGGAAATCGACCCGGTAGAAGCCGCCGGACGAGAACTGGCGGGCGAGCGGATCGGGCAAACTCTCCTCCTCGACAACATCGATCTCCAGCATCGCTTCGAGGCGTCCGGTCAGAAGCGGAAAATGCGTGAAGAGATCGCGCTCGAGAGCCTGATTGGCGGTGGCGGACTCTCTTTCGAGATATGCGCTTAAGGCGTCTTTCAGCGCTGCCGCCTCGGGTACGTCCGCGAGACGCGCTGGCAGTTCCTCCAGCTTCGACACGGTGTCCGTGGTCAGCGTGTCAGGCGCGCCGTTGGCCGCGTGTTCGAGCGACGGCCAGGCGAGATCGACAAGCTCCAGCTTTTCATCCTGTTCCGCCGGAAGTAGCGAACCAAGCCAGGTCGCGCTCGCAATACCTTCCAGATCACTGCCGAGGCGCCGCAACGCTTCAGCCTCATCGCGCGCGGCTACGACTGCCGAGGCGCGAAGAGGGCTTCTGTCCGGGTCGCCGGCCAGCCAATTGAACGCTTCGACCGATGGAGACAACGGGTCGCGCAACCCCATCGGATCCGCATCAAAACGACTATCCAATGCCAGCACCGCGGCGCCAAAGCCAAATGCCACCATAAACAAGCGGAACACCAACCCCGCTGCAAGACCGGATGGGATACGGCCCCACGGGCTGCCAAACGCGAGGGTCGGAAAGAGGCTGACGATGGCCGGGATCAGCGTAATCGAGACCAGGAAAGCGATCAGGACCCCTACCCCGCCGATCAGCCCCAACTGCGCCATGCCGACAAAATCTGTCGCCGCAAAGGCGAAGAAGGCGACGGATGTCGAGGCTGCAGTCAAGGCAAGCGCCGGACCGATCGACCGCGCGGTCGCGGCGAGCGCGTTGCCCGTTGTCCGGGCCTTCTCGTCCAGGTGCGCCATGAAATGGATCGCGAAGTCGATGCCAAGGCCAACCATCAGAACGATGAAGGCGATGGATATCAGGTTGAGGCTGCCAACACCGACCGCCGCAAACCCTGTCGTCAGCACCAGTGTCGCGAACAGCGCGCCAAGCCCCAGCAGCATCCGCTTGAATGTGTTGAGCGCGAACCAGAGCACGACGATGACAAAGATCAGCGACAGGCCTAGCGACCAGCCGATCTTGGCTGTGACCGAGCGCAACTCCTCCTGCCTCAGTGCCGGATCGCCGGTGACGCCGACGCTAACGCCCTCTGGCATAACTATTTCCGCAACTGTCTCGCGGATCGAGGCGAGTGCCGGTTTCGCCGGGTTGAGGGCTGAATAATCCAGCTCCGGCTGCACCGTGATTGTTCGCAGGACAGGTCCGGTGGTGCCGGAGAAGATCCCGCTCCACCCAAAAGCACGGCGCTCTCCGCTTGCTGCCGCGTCAAAAACTGCCGCCGCTTCGTCGAACACCGGTGCGAGATCTGCGGTTTCCCCTGCCCCCTCGGCAAGCGTAAGCGCCTGATCAAGTGTCGAGACGAACCCCTCAAGTGTCTGATCCGCCCGAAGGCCGGCGATCAGGTTTGCCGATCCACTGATCCGGCTGAGCTGACTATCCAACTCATCCGTGTCGAGATAGAGCAACCCATGCGTCAGAAAGAAGGGATTGATGGAGGGCGCGAAGATCTCGCGAATACCCGCCTCACCCTCCAGCGCCGAAGCAAGCTCTGCCGTTACCGCATCGGCATTGTCCGGATCGGGCGCCCTGATGACCACAAGAATGGCGGTTTTCTGATCGGGAAAGGCATCGCGCAGCGCAAGTGCCCGCGCCTGAAAATCCAGCGTGGGCGACAGCATCTTGCTCGAATCGGTATCGACCCGGAGGCCGGTCGCCGCGATTACCGAGGCGATCAGAGCAACCAGATACAAGCCGAGGACGAGTCGCGGCCAGGCCGCAACCCGATTTACAACTGCCGCGACGATCAATGCGCCGATACTTTGACCTGAAGTGCCCTCTTCTGGTGCGTCATGCATGCCAATCGGCAACTTAAGCCCTCCGCCAATCAATTATCATAGTGATGTGCTGCAAAGCACTTTGACCGCAGCGTAGCAACCGATTAGGTTGCCGCACAACGTCGGCTCGTGGGTGAACATTCGTTCGTTAATCCCTGATCCACAAACACTACGGGAGCGTTTTATGTCGTCAATTTCTGTGGTTCGTCTTCTGGGAATCGCCCTGCTAGCCGGTGCCGTTGCTGCCTGCTCGAGCCCTGGACCCGGCGCTCCGATTGCCGAGCGCGACCCGTTCGAGAACACGAACCGCAGATTTCATAAGGCGAACGTATTCCTTGACCGCAATCTGGTTCGCCCAGCGGCTCAAGGCTATGATTTCGTCACCCCAGCCACGTTCCAGTTCTTGCTGGGCAACGCGATCGATCACCTCGACAGTGTCGGGGATTTCGCGAATTACGTAATCCAGGGTGATGTCGACAATGCGCTAGTCACCTTCGGCCGCTTCGTGGTGAATACGGTGCTTGGTGCTGGTGGACTTCTCGACCCGGCGACCGAGTTCGATCTTCCCAAGGGCGAGACAGATTTCGGCGTGACGCTCGGTAAATACGGCGTCGGCGAAGGTGCCTATCTGGTGTTGCCGCTGCTTGGCCCGTCGACGACCCGGGACGCATGGGGCAGCATCGTTGATCGCACAGCCTTCAACCCCCGCTTCTATGTGGGTGTCTTCGTGGACGGCACGATTGTCGACGCGGCTCTGCCAGCCGCCACGGTTTTCGAAGTCGTCGAGGCCCGGGCGAGAAACGCGGATCTGGTGGACGACATCCTCTACGAATCCGCCGACAGCTATGTCACCCTGCGCTCGATCTTCCTGCAGAGGCGTGACGCCCTGATCGGCGGGACCGAGGCGAGCGAAGACTTGCCCGATATCTTCGATGAAGAGAACTCCAACTAACCATCGGGACGGCGGCTTCCGGGGGGAAGACCATGACTGATGCGGAACGCTTTGCCACGGCACTGGTGGAGGCGGCTACGCGCGCAGAACGCGCATTGGAGCATTGCCTCCCACCGGCCGAGGGCAGCCCCGGCGAAATGGAGCTCAATGCCGCGATGCGCTATGCCGTGCTCGGCGGGGGAAAACGCCTGAGAGCGTTTCTCTGCATGGAAGTCACTCAGGTCTTCGGGGCAGATCCGGTAGGTGCCGACCGTGCGGCTGCTTCAGTCGAATGCCTGCACGCCTACTCGCTGGTTCACGACGACATGCCCTGTATGGACGATGACGATCTGCGCAGGGGCAAGCCGACCGTCCACAAGAAGTGGGATGACGCAACGGCAATTCTCGCGGGCGACGGGCTGCAAACGCTTGCCTTCGAGATTGTGGCCGACCCCGCGACCCACCCGGACGCCGCTGTGCGTGCGCAGCTTTGCCTTCGCCTGGCACAGGCCTCCGGTCCGGCCGGGATGGTCGGAGGCCAGGCGTTTGATCTCGCCGCCGAGACGGCGAGCAACCCGTTCGGCGCGGACGACGTGCGCAAGTTGCAGGCAATGAAGACCGGGGCGCTGATCTCTTACGCCGCAGAGGCGGGCGCGATCCTGGGTCAGGCAGGGCCTGGCGATATCGCGAACATTCGGGCCTACGCCGACGCCCTTGGCGAGGCCTTCCAGATCGCCGACGATCTTCTCGATGTAACCGGCACTGAGGAGGAGACGGGCAAGCGGGTCGGTAAGGATGCAAGCGCAGGTAAAGCGACCTTCGTCGATATTCTGGGGATCCACGGCGCCCGCGCCCGCGCCGAAGAACTGGTCGCCGAAGCCGCCGAGGCCCTCGTCCCCTATGGCTCGAAGGCGGAGATGCTCAACCATGCGGCCCGCTTCGTGGTTGATCGCCGGTCGTGACAGCACGCAAAAGTCGCGATTCAGCGCTTAGAGCCGTTCCGCGTGCCAGCGGATGTGGTCCTCGATAAAGCTCGCCACGAAGAAGTAGGAGTGGTCGTAGCCCGGTTGCATCCGGAAGACGCCGGGAACGCGCGTCTCAGCAAGCGCCGCGGCCAGCGCCTCAGGCTTCAGGGCGCTCAGGAACTGATCGGAGGCGCCCTGATCTACCAGGATATCCCGGCTCCAACCCGTCTCGCGCATCATTAGAGTGGAATCATGCGCAGCCCACTTGCTCTCATCGCTGCCCAAATAAGCGCCGAGCTGTTTGCGCCCCCAATCGGCGCTGGTCGGATGGGCGATTGGCGCAAATGCCGAGAGCGAGCGGTAGAGCTCCGGGTTGGCCAGTGCCAGCGTGATCGCACCATGCCCGCCCATCGAATGGCCGGTGATCCCCTGGCGTTCTGGATCGACCGGGAAGTTCTCCGTCACCAGTTTCTGAAGGTCCTCGACGATATAGGAATACATCTGGAAATGCGGCGCCCATGGCGCCTTGGTCGCGTCGACATAGAAACCAGCGCCCTGCCCCAGATCATACTGCTCATCATCCGCGACGCCCTCGCCCCTGGGCGAGGTGTCCGGGAAGACCACGGCCAAGCCCGCCTCGGCTGCAAAGGCCTGAGCCATCGACTTGGTCATCGCGTTCTCGTGCGTGCAGGTCAGGCCTGAGAGATACCAGAGGCAGGCGACCCGCTCACTCGCCATGACCGGCGGCATATAGACTGCAAAGGTCATCTCGCAGCCCGTCGCAGAGGATGCGTGGCGATAGACACCCTGGACGCCGCCGAAACAGGCGTTCTCCGACACGACTTCCATGATTTTGCCTCCACCAGAACAGTGTGTTCAGCCGTCTATAGGCGCTGATCAGGTATGCGGCAACAGGGCTTCGCCGCCCGGCGATCCGCTAGCGCCCAGGACAGTCTCTAACGGTTGAAAGGCCAAAGCCGACCTTAAAGTGGGAAGATTTTCAGATGAACTCTGTGCGGGTCGCAAGACGAACATCGAGGGCGCAGATCTATTGACCGATTGACGGAACTGAGCTGGTAATGGCGGATCGCAGAGGCGTAGAGATCGACCATTGCCCGAAATGCTTTGGCGTCTGGCTCGACCGGGGAGAGTTGGACAAGATCATCGACAGCCTGGCCACGACCTACGGGGCGCATCCCGCCCCGCAGCCCATGGAACGCAGGGACCGCCGGGAGGAGTACAGTGATCGCCGGCGGCGCAAGGAAAACCCGGTGACCGATCTGCTTGGTGATCTCTTCGATTTTCAGGCCGGAAGGGACCGCGCGGAGGCGTCAGTAGCTATGTTCCGCGTAGATCCGCGTCAGGTCGCCGCCCCATTCGCCGTGATACTGATCCAGAAGCTCATCGGCAGGTGTCTGCCCGCTCTGAACAGTTTCCTGTAACGCATTGAGAAAATGCGTCTCGTCCGGGATCATCCCGTCGGCGCCCGATCGACCCCGCGCCTTCAGCCCGGCTTCCGCAATCGCAATGCATTCGGCGGCGATGTCCCGCATCTGCTTCCCGCCGACCTCCGCCTTAAGACCTTTGACCGAGGCGTCGATGCGCATCTGCTCCCGCTCCTCCGCTGTCCAGGCCTTCACCAGATCCCAGGCCGCGTCAAGCGAAGCTTGCTCATAGATCAACCCGACCCAGAACGCAGGCAGAGCGCAAAGGCGGCGCCACGGCCCGCCATCGGCGCCGCGCATCTCGATGAACTTTTTGATCCGGGCCTCCGGGAAGATTGTCGTGAGATGGTCCGCCCAATCCGAGAGCGTCGGCACCTCACCGGGGAGCGCGGGGAGCTCTCCCTTCAGGAAATCGCGGAAGGACTGGCCGAGGGCGTCGATGTAAACCCCGTCGCGATAGACGAAATACATTGGCACGTCGAGCGCGTAGTCGACCCATCGCTCGAACCCCATGCCGTCATCGAAGACCCATGGCAGCGTGCCGGTGCGGTCTGCATCGAGATCGCGCCATATTCGGCTGCGCCAGCTCAGATGCCCATTTGTTTTGCCCTCGAAGAACGGCGAGTTGGCAAAGAGGGCGGTTGCAACCGGCTGAAGCGCCAGCGCGACACGCAGTTTCTGCACCATGTCGGCCTCTGATGCAAAGTCGAGGTTCACCTGAACGGTGCAGGTCCGGTACATCATTTGCGTGCCGTGGGTGCCGACCTCGCCCATATAGCGCGTCATCAGCTTGTAACGGCCCTTGGGCATCATATCCATCTGGTCATGGGTCCATATCGGGGCGGCCCCCAGCCCGATGAAACCGACACCGATATGATCGGCGATCGATTTCACCTCTTCCAGATGCTGGTTTACCTCGTCACAGGTCTCGTGGATCGTCTCCAGCGGCGCGCCGGATAGCTCGAGTTGCCCCCCAGGCTCCAGGCTGACATTGGCGCCGTCTTTGGTTAGGCCGATGATGTTCCCGCCCTCCTCCAGCGGCGCCCAGCCATAGCGGTCGCGCAGCCCTTCGAGCACCGCCCGGATTGAGCGCTCACCCTCATAGGGCAGAGATTTCAGCGTGTCTTTGCAGTAGCCGAACTTCTCGTGCTCGGTGCCGATCCGCCAGGCTTCTTTCGGCTTGCAGCCCGCCTCAAGGTAAGCGGCCAGGTCATCTCGGCTCTCGATCGGGCCACCGCCCTGTTGAGGGATGGACATCGTTGGCGGCTCCTGTCTTCAAGCGCGTGCTTCCGCGAGCTAGACCGCCCTGCGGGCAAAGGGCAAGGCTAATCTGATCAGTCGGGCGATCCGTTGCATTTCAGATAGAGCCCGGCCGGATTGGGCGGCCCCTGAACTTCGAGCAGATCGTGCTCTACCCCATCGAGGGTTGCGCGCCAGAAGATCAGCTCGTGGGTCCGCTGTCCGGTCATCGAGAAGTTTATGCTGAGCCGCCCGTCGCCAAGCCGTCCGCCAGAGACCTGCGGATCGTAGCGCCACACCTTTTGCATTCCGTCGCCGTCTGTCGTCGTCATGGCGAAGCGGCCATTTGCGAAGACAAGTTCGATCAGCGCCTGATCCGGGCCATCGATTCCGCAGATTTCGTTTGCCGACGCGATGTTCTCAGCATCCGTCGCCGCCTGACTGTCGCGCATCAGCGCCCAGCGTCCGCTCAATGCATCCTGAACCGTCTCGGCCGCCGCACCTGAGGAAAGCAGCGCGGAGGCAACAAGAACTGCCCGGATCAATAGGTGACGACCGCGCGGATCGACTCGCCCGCATGCATCAGATCGAAGCCCTTGTTGATATCGTCGAGCGGCATGGTGTGGGTGATCATCGGGTCGATCTCGATCTTGCCCTCCATGTACCAGTCCACGATCTTCGGCACGTCGGTCCGCCCGCGTGCGCCGCCAAAGGCCGTGCCCCGCCAGACCCGGCCGGTGACCAACTGGAACGGGCGCGTGGAGATCTCAGCACCCGCCGGCGCGACGCCGATGATCACGCTTTCGCCCCAGCCCTTATGGGCGCATTCGAGGGCTGCGCGCATCACCTGCACATTGCCAGTCGCATCGAAGGAATAGTCCGCGCCGCCCCCGGTCAGATCGACCAGATAGGGCACCAGATCGCCCCCGACATCCGTTGGATTGACGAAGTCGGTCATCCCGAACTTCTCGGCCATGGCCTTCTTCGCCGGGTTGGTGTCGACGCCAACGATCTGATCACAACCCGCAAGGCGCAGGCCCTGGATCACGTTGAGCCCGATCCCGCCAAGGCCGAAGACCACGCAGCGCGAGCCGATCTCGACCTTTGCCGTGTTCATCACGGCACCGATCCCGGTGGTCACTCCGCAGCCGATGTAGCAGATCTTGTCAAAGGGGGCGTCCTCGCGAACCTTCGCGAGGCTGATCTCCGGCAGCACAGTATGGTTCGAGAACGTCGAGCAGCCCATGTAGTGCAGGATGCTGTCGCCATCGAGGGTCGAGAAACGCGAGGTGCCATCGGGCATCACGCCCTGTCCCTGGGTGACCCGTATCTTCTGACAGAGATTTGTCTTCGGGTTCAGGCAATAGTCGCACTCACGGCATTCCGGCGTGTAGAGCGGGATCACATGGTCGCCGGGCTTCAGCGAGGTCACGCCCGGACCAACCTCAAGGACAACACCTGCGCCCTCATGACCCAGGATCGCGGGAAAGGCGCCCTCGGGGTCCGCGCCTGAGCGGGTGAATTCATCGGTATGGCAAATGCCGGTCGCCTTGATCTCGACCAGAACCTCCCCTTCCCTGGGCCCCTCCAGGTTTACCTCCGTCACCTCGAGCGGTTTGCCCGCTTCAAAGGCAACTGCAGCGCGCGTTTTCATCTGATCCCCTCCCGGTCTTAATCTTGCGGGCATACACAATCACGCCCGGCTTGGCGAAGCCTAGCATGAGAGGATCAGGAGGAAAGCCGTCTTTTTACGTGGGTTGGACGGTCGCGTCGAGTATCAGCAGGTCACGTCCAACGAGGCGACGCCCTCCTTTATCTGGCTCACCGACACGGCGCAGCCCCCGATTTCCGCGGGATCATCGCCGAGTTCCAGGCTGACGCCCTCGGTCCCATCGATCAAGCCGATGACTTTCTCCGGCCCAATGCGGTAGGCGAACAGACGCGCGCCTCCGACCACGATCGTGGACCCAGAGGTGAGGCTGAAATCCGAGGCGCTGGACGCCGCAGCCTCTGTCCCGTCGGATTGCGGGACTTCGTTCGCGGACTGATCGTTATTCTCGGAGCTTCCCTCGCGAAGGGTACGAAAGGCTCGCCTCAGGGCCTCTGCCGAAACCGCCTCCGATACTTCGTCGAGCTGAGCCCCCAGCGCTGCCTGCGCATCACCGATGATCGCATCGCGTTCCCGGCTGGCTTCGATCTCGGCCTGCAGCTTGCCGATCCGACCTTCGATCTCCGTCGAAACACTTGCGATCGATCCCATGATGCCATCCGTCTCGTTGCGGATCGTCTGCGCATTCTCCTGCATTCCATTCAACGCGGCCGAGATCCCCGCCTGATCTTCCTCCAGCATCGCGAGACGTGACTGAATGCCGTCCAGCTTTTGAAGGATCCGCCTGTCCGTCTCGCCAGAACTGGCGATCGCGAGGCCAATCAGAATGCCGACCACCAGGCCGCCACCCGCCGCATTGAGCCATTGTTTCTTGCTGGACATGTCGCCTCCTTCGCCTGTCGCTGGAGCGTGACTATAGGCGACGGAGGGCTTCACGGCACGGTTTTCTCGTGCTGCTACGATTGGCTCTGCATCGGTATTGAAGTGAAACCGGAACAAAGATTCCCTTTTCTTCTCGTTACGACATCTTAAAAAGAATTTCAGGGAAGATGTAAATGAAACAGACTTTCTGAATGGCACATCCGAAATCTATCACTCTGAAGCAACTCCGTGCCCTCGCCGCCATTGTCGAGACGGGGTCGATCACGGCGGCTGCGGGAAAGCTGCACGTGACACCGCCCGCGGTCTCGACGCAGCTCAAGACACTGGAAGACAGCGTCTGCGCACAGGTCATTAAGCGGGGACCCGACGGGAAGACGGCGCTGACACCCGTCGGCACAGAGCTGATGGGCACGATCGAGAAGATCGAGAGCGCGCTGGAACAGACGTTCGAGCGTATCCGGGCCATGAATGACGGGCTTGCCGGCCATATCTCGATCGGCGTGGTCTCCACCGGCAAGTACTTCGCGCCGGGCCTGGTCTCGGAGCTCAAGAAGTTGCACCCCGAGATCGATATCGGCCTCAAGGTCGGGAACCGGGACACCATCGTGGATGCGCTGGCGCGCGGCGCGATCGAGCTTGCAATCATGGGACGCCCGCCGCAGACCCCGGAAGTGGATTACGATGTTTTGGGCGAGCATCCCTATATCCTGATCGCATCGCCCGAGAACCCTCTGTCGGAGCTTGATGAGATCTCGCCCGACGCGCTTCTCAACGAGACGTTTCTTACCCGCGAGCAAGGGTCGGGCACCCGTATCACCATGCGCCGTTATCTCGATCAGATCGGCGAGGGACGGACCTATCGCATGATCGAGATGGGTACGAACGAGACGATCAAACAGGCCGTCATGGTCAACCTCGGCATCGCGATGATCTCCGCGCACACGATCGAGGCGGAGCTCGATCACGGCAGGCTGAAGGTTCTGCGCTGCCCGGGCCTACCGGTCACGCGCTGGTGGCACCTTGTTCGCCTGAAGGATGTCGAGTTGAGCCCGACTGCGAGCGCTTTCCGCGAGTTCCTGCTGGATCTGAAGGGCTCCTATCTGCCCAAACTCCCGGATCAGGCGGCCGGCCCACCCTTGAAACAGGCGGTCTGAACGGCAAGGAAACTGGACCGCGGCGGGTGGCTCTGTTAGCCGGTCGCGCATGTTGACGATCCGAAATCTTGGCTTTTCGATTGCGGGCAAACCCTTGCTCGAGGATTGCAGTGCGAGCATCCCGGCGGGAGCCCGGCTGGGCCTCGTTGGGCGCAACGGGACCGGGAAGACCACACTCTTTCGCCTGATCCGCGGGGAACTGACCCCCGATGCGGGCGAGATCCAAATGCTAGAGCGCGCACGGATCGGCGGTGTCGCACAGGAGGCCCCGGCCGAGAACCGGGCGCTGATCGAAACCGTGCTTGCGGCGGATGAAGAACGCACCCGGCTGCTGGCCGAGGCGGAAATCGCGAGTGATCCGACACGCATCGCGGACATCCACGCTCGCCTGAACGACATATCGGCCCATTCGGCCGAGGCGCGGGCGGCCTCCATCCTGTCAGGTCTGGGCTTCGATCATGATGCACAGCAACGCCCAAGCCGGGAGTACTCGGGCGGCTGGCGGATGCGGGTCGCGCTGGCGGGCGTTCTGTTCTCGGCACCCGATCTGCTGTTGCTTGATGAGCCGACCAACTATCTCGACCTCGAAGGAGCGATCTGGCTGGAGCGCTATCTCGCCCGTTACCCGCACACGCTATTGATCATCAGCCATGATCGCGGGCTTCTGAACCGCGCGGTCAGCGGCATCCTGCACCTGCAGAACCGGAAGCTGACCGTCTATGGCGGCCCCTACGATACCTTCGACAGGATCCGCCGCGAGAAGCTCGCGCTACAGGCCGCCGCGGCGAAGAAGCAGGAGGCAACCCGGGCGCATCTGCAAAGCTTTGTCGACCGGTTCCGCTACAAGGCTTCGAAGGCGAAACAGGCGCAGTCACGCCTGAAAATGATCGAACGGCTGGAGCCGATTGCAGCCGAGATCGAAGGGGCGGTCCAGCCGATCCGCTTCCCAGAGCCGGATGAACTGGCCCCGCCGTTGATGCAACTCGAGGATCTCGCGGCGGGATATGACGGGCGCGCGGTTCTCAGCCGGGTCAATCTGCGGATCGATCAGGATGATCGGATCGCCCTGCTCGGCCAGAACGGGCAAGGCAAATCGACACTGGCGAAAATCATCTCGGGCCACCTAGCGCCCATGTCTGGGCGGCGAAAGGGCTCTGGGAAGCTCAAGATCGGTTACTTCGCACAGCATCAGACTGATGAACTGGTCCTTGAGGAAACGCCGCTCGACCACTTCCGCAGGGCCCTGCCTGATGAATTGCCGGCGAGATTGCGCGCACGTCTCTCCAATGCCGGAATCGGCGCCGAGATCGCAACGACCCCGGTCTCCGCGCTTTCGGGCGGGCAGAAGGCGCGACTTCTGCTTGCCCTCGCCGCCATTGGCGCGCCGCAGCTTCTGATCCTGGACGAGCCGACCAACCATCTGGATATCGAGAGCCGCGCGGCGCTGGTCGACGGGCTGAATGTCTATTCGGGCGCCGTGATCCTGATCACGCACGACCAGCATCTGATCGACCTGTTAGCTGACCGTCTGTGGCTGGTGAAGGACGGCAGAGTTCGCAGCTTCGATGAGGATATGGAGGCGTATCGCGCCATCCTGCTGGGTGGGGAGGCGAAACCGACCGCTCCCAAGACCGAGAAGAGCCGCCCCACCTCAAACAGCAGGTCGCTCGCCGCCCTGAAGGCTGAGGTCAAAGTATGCGAAGACCGGATGACGAAGATCGAAGACATGCTTCTCAAGATAGACGACCGGCTCGCGGACCCGTCGCTCTATGAAGGGCCATCCGACAAGATCGAGGCATTGCAGATGAAACGCGGCGAAATCCTTGCGGCACAGGAGAAGGCGGAAGCGCTCTGGCTCGCGGCGGAGGAGGCTTTGGAGGCCGCAAAGGCCTGAGCCTACTTGCGAAATGCGCTGCTGCTCTCCAAATCTTCTGAGATTGATCGGAGACGCTGATGTTCGATAGGCCGGATGACACCGCGAGCTTTTTCTACCTCACCCTTCTGGGGTGCTGGCTGATTGCGGGTCTCTTCTTCGCCTATCGGGGTCAGTTGCCAAAGGCTCTGCGCGACGCGTCCGCCTGGGTGGTGATCTTCGTGCTCGCTATCACCGCCTATGGGTTCAAGGACACGTTTCTCGCGCAGATCAGGCCTGGAACCGCGGTGATGGTCGACGACCGCTCCGTCGCGCTTACCCGCGATCAGAGCGGGCATTTCGTCGCGCGGATGAACGTGAACGGCACCCCGATCGACTTCCTGGTCGACACCGGTGCCAGCGACATCGTGCTCAGCCAGCAAGACGCGGCGCGGGCCGGTATCGATGTCGCAAACCTCGCCTTCCTCGGGCGCGCCTTCACCGCGAATGGCACTGTCAGCACGGCGGATGTGGTGCTCGAAGAGGTGAGGCTGGGCGCCTTTACCGACCGCAATGTCAGGGCGCGGGTCAATGGCGGTGATCTGTTCGGATCGCTGCTCGGAATTTCCTATCTCGACCGGTTCCGAAGCTGGCGGGTCGAAGGGAACCGCATGATCCTGAGCCGTTAATTCTCGGCCTTCTTGATCCAGCGGGTGCCCTCTTGCGCCCAGTAGACCGCCTTTTGCCCCGCATCGCTCATGCGCCGCCACTGCCCGCGGGCATGCTCGACCGCCGCCGGATCGTGGCCGTCGAATAGAATCGCAATCGTCTCCATTGTCGCAAGCTCCTGGTCGGTGATCTCGGCACCATCGATCAGCATCAGCGTATTCGGGTCGTTCTCAAGCCGGTCGCTCGTGGTCAACCAGATTGGCTGGCCAGCGCCCTCCCCCTCCGCCGCGTGCGGCAGGAAGCTCGCGTCCCCATAGGTCCAGAGACGCTTGTCGAGGGCCGCGATCCGCTCGTCCGACGCGCCTCTGATCGTCACCCGCCAGCCGCGCTCGAGACTGCGTTCCAGCATCACCGGAAGCACGTCCTCGAGAGGTCGCTCGGTCAGGTGATAGAACCGAACCTCGCCCAAATCAGCCCTCGCGCGATTTGACGAGTTCATTCAGCGCAGCAACACCCCACCCGGTCGCGCCTTTCGGCGAGAGTTCGTTTCCGCCCTTCGCCACCGTGACACCGGCGATGTCGAGATGGATCCACGGCATGTCCTCCTCGATGAAGACCTCGAGGAAAGCCGCCGCGGTGCAAGAGCCACCGTCCCGCCCGCCGGTGTTCTTGATATCGGCCAGGCGCGATTTGATCTGGTCGTGAAATTCCTTGCCGAGCGGCATGCGCCAGGCCTGGTCTCCCGTTGCCTTGCACGCGGTCTCCAGCTCCGCAGCGAAGTCATCGTCGTTGCAGAAATATCCGGCCTTGGTCTTCGACAGCGCGACGATAATCGCGCCGGTGAGGGTCGCGAGATCGATCACCGCGCTGGGTTTGAAGGTTTGCTGCGCGTACCAGAGGGCATCGGCCAGCACGAGGCGGCCTTCCGCATCCGTGTTGATGATCTCGATCGTTGTGCCCTTCATCGATTTTACGATATCGCCTGGGCGCTGCGCGCGCGCATCGGGCATGTTCTCCACGAGACCGACGACGCCCACGACATTCAGCTTCGCGCGCCGCAAAGCGAGGGTTCGCATAAGGCCAGAGACGACCCCCGCGCCGCCCATATCCATGGTCATGTCTTCCATGCCGCCCGCGGGTTTGAGCGAGATCCCGCCCGTATCAAAGATAACGCCCTTGCCGACCACGGCGAGCGGTGCTTCGTCGCCGCCGCCCATCCATTTCATGACGACAAGCTTCGATTCGTTGTCCGAACCCTGACCAACACCGAGGAGCGCGCGCGCGCCAAGCTCGGCCAATTCCGCCTCGCCGAGGATCTCGACCTCAAGCCCGAGCTCCTGCATCGCCGCGAGCCGGGCCGCGAATTCATCTGTGGTCAACCGGTTCGCGGGCTCATTGACCAGATCGCGGGTGAAGAAGATCCCCTCTCCAAGCGCCGCAAAGTCCGCCGATGCGGCGGCAAGCGTCTCCGCCTCGTCGCTCAGCACCGTCATCGCTGTGGACTTCTCATCCTCGTCTTCGTCAGACGCGGACTTGTACTCTTTGAACTCGTAGAGCTTCATGTTGGCCGCAAAGATCATCTCGGCGGCAAGAGCGACATCGCCGGGGCCGTCGGCAACGATCGTCGCCGATGATTTGGCGATCTGGCCCGCGATCGCCGCGCCGGTTTTGCGTGCCGCCGCCCGGTCAGGCTCGGCTCCAAGGCTTGCAAGGACCACTTTCCGCGCGGCGAGACCGCTCGGGTATTCGAAGCGCCCGGCAATTCCGGGTTTCGACTTGAAGTCAGGTTCGGCGAGCGCCCGGCTGAGCGCGCCACCGCTCGCCTCATCGACAACTGTCGCAGCGGGGCCGAGCGCCCCGTCGGCATCCAGAAAGACAACAATCACCCCGTCGATCTTGGTCAGATCACTATCGGATGTCGCGCCGAATTGTATTGGGGTGAGTGGGGTCGTCATTCTATGTCTCCTGCAATTGCCTGATCTGCCTAGCCCGGAATCTGTTGCCTCGCCAAGGGGTGAGAGGCCATAACGCGGCAGCATGGCGCGGTTTGAAGGACCGCGGCGGGAAGGAGCGCCGATTGAAGCGTCTCGACACCTACATTTTCGGTCAGATCATCTGGCCATTCCTGTTCTTCGTCCTCGTCTTCACCGGCGTGATCTGGCTGGCCTTGTCCTTGCGGGTCATCGACACCGTCGTCGCATCCGGGCAAAGCGGGATGGTGTTCCTTGAATTCGCGATGCTCCTGCTGCCGAAAGTGCTGGTGATCGTAATCCCGGTCTCGGCCTTCGCTGCGGCGCTCTACGCCGCAAACCGGCTGCATTCGGAAAGCGAAGTGCAGGTGATGTTTGCCTCGGGCGTATCGGGTTTGCGCCTGCTCAGGCCGGTTGTGATCTTCGGTATTTTGACGACAGGCCTGATGTTGTTCACGACGACAGTGATCGGGCCGATGGCGCAGCGCACGATGCTCGACCGGGTAAACGAGATCCGGGGTGACGTTGCGGCCGCCTTCCTTCGCCCGGGCGCGTTTGTGACACCCGAATGGGGCCTGACGATCTATCTGCGAGATATGGGCCGGCCGGGAGAGATGCTTGGCATCTTCGTCCATGACACCCGCAAGCCTGACGAGATCGTCACCTACTCAGCCGAGCGTGCCTTCTTTCTCGAGGATGCGAGCGGGCAGCGCCTCGTCATGTTCGAAGGTGTCGCACAGAGCATATCCAAGGAAGACCAGAGCATCCTCTCTGTCTTGCGGTTCGAGCAACTCGGCTACGATCTGAATTCGGTCGCGGGTCCGGGCGGGCCTCGCCCGGTGAAGCCGTCGGAGATGTCGATCCACGAACTTCTGACCATCTCAGAGGACGAAACCGGCCTGCGAACGCTCGGAGAGTTCCGGGCGGAGGCGCATGAGGCGCTTTCCGCCCCGCTTTATGCCATTGCACTGCCTTTCCTCGCGCTCGCTTTCGTCATAGGCAATCAACAGCGCCGTTATGGGCTCACCAGTCGGATTGCAATCGCCGTGATCGTGGGCGTCGGTTTGCGAATGACCGGCCTTGCAATGAAGAGTGCTACGGCGAGTGTCGCGGGGCTCTGGCCACTCATGTACCTGCCCCCGCTGATCGGGATCGGTCTCGCCTTCTGGATGCTATCAAGCTCTGGCATCACGGTTCGCCAACAGTTGCTGAGGCGCGTGTCATGAGGTGGACCCTTAACTTCTATATTGCCCGCGTCTTCCTGACCTACGTGATGTTCGCCTTCATGTCGGTCTTCGCGTTGATAATGATCGTGGATCTTGTAGAGCTGCTGCGCGAGAACAAGCGCGGAACCGCCACCTTCACCGAGCTGATCGGCATGGCAGCCCTGCACGCGCCCTCAGTGACGATCAAGGCAGCCCCTTTCACCATTCTTCTGGCGTCGATGATCTCATTCGCGACTCTCGCACACCGCTCCGAACTGGTGGTGACGCGAGCGGCGGGGGTTTCCGCCTTCCGGATCATCATTCCTGCAGTCGTCGCAGCGATGGCAGTCGGCGTGTTCGCCTTTTCGGTCTACAATCCCGTCGCATCCGCCTTTGCGGCGCGCTACGAGCTTTTGCAGGAGCGCTACTTCAACAAGAGTTCGACGGAGTTCACCATCTCGGGGGGTGGCGTCTGGCTGCGCCAGGGAGATGAAACGGGTCAGACCGTCCTCCGCGCCGAACGCTCCACCGGCTCGGCAGAGCGCCTCTGGTCGGTCAGTGTCTTCCAGTTCGATACAGAGGATCATCTCTTCCGCCGGATCGAGGCGCGGGCTGCGCATCTCGAAGACAGTAACTGGCGGCTCACAGGTGTCTCGGAATGGAAAATCCCGCCGGTGGGCGGACCGGGCGCCGACCGAGAGATGACGCCAATCGCCAAGACAAGCGACGAGATCAGAATACCGACCGACCTGACCAGCGAGCGGATCGCCGAGAGTTTTGCCGCGCCCGAGACAATCTCGTTCTGGTCTTTGCCCGAATTCATTCTCCTGCTTGAGGACTCCGGCTTCTCCTCAGACCGCCACTGGATGCATTTCATCAGCCTGCTTGCGACACCACTCGTCTTTATCGCGATGGTGCTGATCGGGGCCGCATTCTCGATGCGTCATGCGCGTTTCGGCGGGCTTGGGGTCATGGCGCTTGGTTGTGTCCTGACCGGGTTTGGATACTTCTTTCTCTCTGATGTGGCGACGGCACTGGGCTCCTCTGGTGCAGTCCCTGTCCTCCTCGCCGGGTGGGCCCCGCCATTTGCGGCCGTTATGCTCGCTCTGGGCTTGCTGCTCCATCTCGAAGATGGCTAAAGTGGTGTCGACCCGGTCGCCTTAGAACCGGGATTTTACTGGGGACTTGAAGGACCTATGGGACGCAATGTGTTCTGGGTGGCGTGCACGGTCATCCTTGTCCTCCTACTCGATACCGGCACCTCCCGGGCTCAGGATTTCGAGGTCGATGAAGATCAGCCAGTCGCCCTGATTGCAGACGATGTCACCTATGACAGCACGAACGGAGTCCTGACCGCGACAGGAAATGTCGAGGTCTATTACGGCGACCGCACCCTGACCGCGGACCAGATCACCTACAACGAACGCACAGGTCGGATCGGCGCTACCGGCGACATCGTGTTGCGGGATCCGGAGGGGACGACGATCTTCGGCGACGTTGTAGATCTGGATGCCGAACTGCGCGATGGGCTCGTCCGTGGCGCGCAGTCGATCCTGGGTGATCAGGGCAAGCTCGCGGCCGTCGAAGCCCGCCGCTTTGAGGAGCGCTACAACGTGCTGTCAAAGGCCGTCTACAGCCCCTGCGATGTCTGCCCCGATGATCCGACCCCCCTTTGGAGGATCCGTGCGCGGCGGATCATCCACGACGAGGTCGAGAAGCAGGTGCACTACGAGAACGCATGGTTTGACCTGCTGGGCGTGCCCCTGTTCTGGACCCCCTACTTCCGCCATCCGGACCCCACGGTCGACCGCGCCAGCGGGTTTCTGACGCCATCGTTTCAGAACTCCACCAACTATGGCTTTGGCATCCAGCTTCCCTATTACTGGGTCATCAACGACCAGTCCGATCTGACTGTCACCCCGTTTCCGACCACCGAAGAAGGTGTGGTTGGCATCGCCGAGTATCGTCACGCGTTCTCGTTCGGACGGCTGCGCTTTCTGGGCTCTCTGACCCGCACCGATTTCACGGGCGATGACGCGTTTCAGGGGCATGTCGACACGCAAGCCGACTTTGATGCGCCAGAGGGTTTCCGCCTCGGATGGGACGTAACGGCGGTGTCCGATGATGCCTATCTCCGGTTCTACGACTTCACGAACGAGGACATTCTCGAGGCAGAGGGCTTCGTCGAGCGATACCGCCCCAAGAGCTTCATCGACGCGCGGGTCGTCCGTTTCCAGTCTCTGCGCGATGACGAACCCGCCGGGCTCATCCCCTTCGGATTGCCCGACGTCGATGCCCGGTATGAACTCGATGAGCCCGTGCTTGGGGGAAGCCTCGGTTTCTCGGCCTCCTCACGCGTCCTGCTGCGAACTGATGCCGCCGACACGACCCGCGTTTCGCTTGGTGCGGACTGGGAGCGTGAGCAAATCCTCCCCTTCGGCCTCGCCCTTACCGGGTTTGCTGAGCTGCGGGGTGACTTCTTCTCGGTCCGTGACGATCTTGTCCTGGCCGACAACGAGAGCCTGCGCTTCTCGCCTGTCGCGGGGCTTGAGGCCCGCTACCCGCTGATCTGGGAGACGGAGAACGCCGGCATTCACATCATCGAACCCATCGCGCAGGCGATTGTTGCCCCCTTTGGCGGAAACGACCCGGTCGATGTCCAGAATGAGGACAGCCTGATCACCGAATTCGACGAGATCAATCTGTTCGAGCGAACACGGTTCAGCGGCCTTGACGGTTTCGAGGAAGGCCCCCGCTTCAACCTTGGTGTGAAATACGCGCTCGAGTTAGATGACGGGCTCGACCTTAGCGCCAGCGGTGGACGAGTCCTTCGGATCAACGATGCGGACGAGTTCTCGGTCGGCACCGGCCTTACCGACGCGCAGTCCGACTGGGTGCTGGGATGGCAGGCGAATTATCTGCCGCTCTTCAGTGTCAGCCATAGGATGCGGATCGCGGATGATGGCAGCATCAACCGCAACGATCTATCGGCGCAGGTGCGATACGACCGCGTCAGCTTCGGCACGCAATACACATTCCTTGAATCAGATCCGGAGATTGGCCAGCCTGACGATCGTGAGGAGCTCTCGGCCTTTGGCTCGCTCATCTTGTCTCCCAACTGGCGCATCCGTGGTTCGATCCGCCGCGATCTCGAATTGGATGAGTTTGTGCGGCTCGGATCGGGAATCACCTATGCAAATGAGTGCTGCGAGGTTGATTTCTTCGTCACGCGGCGCTTTACAAGCTCCACAAACGTTCCGGCGTCGACCTCCTTTGGTGTCGAGATCAAACTGACGACGCTTGGAACCTCCGATCCCGGGCTTTTCGATTTCCTTGGATCGAGCGATCCGGTGCAGACGGTCGAGACACCGGATCGATAGGTATCTGGCCCACGCCAGGAAGGAGAGGAATGACAAACCTTTTCAGGCTCTGTTTCGGCGCCTTCGTTGTCGCATCGCTGATCGGCGGGGTGGCCCCCGCGCAGACCGTGTTCAAACCAGTGGCGGTCGTCAATGAATCCGTCATTACAGGATTCGATTTGGCGCAACGCGCACGTTTGCTCTCAACGATGGACGGGCGAGGTAGACCCGCGGAAGCGTTCCAGCGGCAAGCGTTGGAGACGCTCATCGTCGACAGATTGAAGATCCAGGCCGGCGAGGCAATCGGACTTTCTGCAACAGAAGAAGTCGTCCAGATCGGCTTCGATCTCTTCGCACAGCAGAATGGGCTCGAGCCGGAGGTACTTCGCGAGCGCCTGAACGGCGACGGCGTTACCAATCAGGCCATCGATGATTTCGTCGCAGCCGAGACCATCTGGCGCGAGGTGGTCCGAGCGCGGTTCCTGGCACAAGCCGAACCCTCCTCCTCCCGCATCGACGAGGAGTTGCGGCTCAGCGTCAACCTCACCAACACAAGCTATCGTCTCAACGAGATTGGGCTAAAATTCACCGGAGATCGCCAGCAGGACCAGCAGATCAGCGCGGCGATCCTTCAACTCTACAACCAATTGCAAGGCGGGGGCGACTTTCAGGAGGCAGCACGCCAGTTCTCGCAAACGCCAAGCGCAGAGCGCGGTGGAGAACTTGGCTGGGTCCCGGGCAACCGGATGCCGACCGATCTGGTCCGCGACCTGAATCGGCTGGAGATCGGTCAGATCACCCGGCCCGTCTCGATCCAGGGTGGTGTTGCGATCCTCCAGCTTGTGGAACGGCGCACCGATGGCTCCGATGGCAATATCAAGGTGAGCGACGAAGAGCGTGAATTGGTACGCGAGCGGCTTCTGTCGCAGGAAGTCAACCGCCTCGCAGAGGGCTTTCTGCAGGAAATCCGCCGGGACGCGCTGATCGAGATCCGATGAGATGAACGCGCTACCCGCTCCTTTGGCGCTCACCATGGGGGACCCTGCAGGTATCGGGCCGGAGCTTGCCGCGAAAGTCTGGGAAGACCGGAAATCTCTTCCTGCCTTCGTCTATATCGGCGCTGCGGAGGCTCTGCCTGTCGGGACCCCTTTCGTGGAAGTCGCAGAGCCGCGAGAGGCGAACGATGTCTTTGATGAAGCGCTTCCGATCCTTCCGCTTCCGCTGACGACGCCTTTTGTCCCCGGCGAACCGTCGCCTAGCAACGCGCCGGTTGTGATCGAGGCGATCAGGATCGGCGCGGAACTTGCCCAGTCAGGTCAATGCAGTGGCCTCGTGACCAATCCGATCAACAAGAAGGCGCTCTATGACGGGGCGGGTTTTGCGTTTCCCGGCCACACGGAGTACCTGGCGGAACTCGCAGGCGTTCCGCGTTCGGTCATGATGCTCGCTGGGCCGTCGCTCAGGACTGTGCCAGTGACGATCCATATCCCGCTCAAGGAGGTCTTCTCTCGCTTGACCGATCAGGAGATCTTTGAGACCGGGATGATCGTGCATGAGGCCCTGCGGCACGATTTTGGTATCGAGGCGCCGCGCCTCGCCATCGCGGGACTGAACCCTCACGCGGGCGAAGGCGGCGTGATGGGGCGCGAGGAGATTGAGATCATTCTCCCCGCGATCGAGAAACTGCGCCACGCGGGGGTCTCGGTCACGGGTCCCTTGCCTGCCGACACGATGTTTCATCGGGCCGCGCGCGAGGCATATGACGCCGCCCTGACCATGTATCACGATCAGGGGCTGATCCCGATCAAGGCGCTGGATTTCGATCAGGGCGTCAACGTGACCCTCGGCCTTCCTTTCATCCGCACCTCACCGGATCATGGCACCGCCTATGACATCGCGGGAAAGGGGATCGCGGATCACGGCAGCCTCGCTGCGGCGTTGAGAATGGCAGCACAAATGGCCGCACGACGGGCGCGACGATGACCCTCGCGCCAGACGGGCTGCCACCGCTCAGGGATGTGATCGCGCGCCATGGCCTCTCGGCGAAGAAATCGCTTGGCCAGAACTTTCTGCTCGACCTCAACCTCACAGGCCGGATCGCCCGTGCCTCCGGCCCGCTGGAGGGTGCGACCGTGGTCGAGGTCGGGCCTGGACCTGGAGGCCTGACACGCGCGCTGCTCTTCGAAGGGGCCGACCGGGTGATTGCCATCGAGCGTGATGAGAGATGCCTCGACGCGCTGGAAGAGATTGCCGCATATTATCCTGGGCGATTGCAGGTGATCGACGGCGATGCGCTGAAAGTAGACCTCACTCCCCACTTGAACGGTCGGGCCAGGATCGTCTCCAACCTGCCCTACAATGTCGGGACTGAGCTTCTGATCCGTTGGCTAAGCCTCGACCCATGGCCTCCTTGGTGGGACAGCCTGACCTTGATGTTTCAGAGGGAGGTCGCGGACAGGATCGTCGCCGAACCAGGAACTAAGGCCTACGGCAGGCTCTCGATCCTCGCGCAGTGGCGGAGCCAGGCGCGACAGGTCTTTGACATAAACCCATCAGCCTTTACACCGCCGCCGAAAGTGACATCCTCGGTGGTGCACATCGTGCCCGAGAAGGCTCCGGAATGGGTCGACGCGCAGCTCCTCGAAAAACTGGTCGCATCAGCGTTCTCACAGCGGCGCAAGATGCTGCGCCAATCGATGAAAGCAGTTCTATCGGAGCCGGAACGACTGTTGGAGAAAGCGGGGATAGACCCGACCCGCCGGGCGGAAACAGTCGCTGTTCCCGAATTTCTCGAATTGACCAGATGCGTCGCCGCGGATCAGACCTCGGGTTGAGGCGCCGTGAGTTCTGCGGGCTCATCCTCGGCCGACCGAGCACGCCCATTCTTGCGCTTGCGGCTCGAGTCCTCTCCGGAGATCTTGTCGTCGAGCAGTGTGCCATTGCCATGCTCGCCACCGGCATCGATGGTTGTCAGACCGCTCACCTCGCTCGACGGCGGGCTCTGCGTTTGCTCGGCAGCACCGTTCTCGGCCGGCGTCTCTTGCGACGCCTCGGCCTGCTCCTCACGACGCTGCTCCGGCTGAGGCTGTGAAGCCGCTGCCTGGATCAGGATGCGCTGATAGTGCTCGGCATGCTGAAGAAAGTTCTCGGCGACCACCCGATCGCCAGAGGTTTGAGCATCGCGCGCAAGCGTCAGATACTTTTCGATGATCTGCTGAGGCGTTCCCCGGACCTTTCCTTCGGGCCCGGTGCTCTCATAGACTCGATTTGCGGAGTTGCCGTTGTTCTTGCCGCGTCCGCGTCCGCGGGACCGGTTATTCTTCTGCGGTGATCTCATTTTTTCCTGATCGCTTAGTTTCTCGATCGAGGCCCCTACGCTTTCAGGGCCAGTGCAACCGTCTCACCGAAAAACGCATCTAAGAGCGTCTTCGCGATGTCCTGGCGTGTGCTTGTTCGTTGCTCCCTCCAACCATCGATCCAATTCGATGGAAGCAACATTAAC
Organism: Pseudomonadota bacterium; assembly: GCA_039180675.1. Lineage (GTDB taxonomy): Bacteria > Pseudomonadota > Alphaproteobacteria > Rhodobacterales > Rhodobacteraceae > Thermohalobaculum. Next base: position 26,085 of record JBCDDC010000028.1, read on the forward strand.
TACTATAATCATTTGACTTGAGCGGACAAGCCGTAAACCGAGAGTGTTACGAGTTATCGGCCTTCCTCGCCCGAACCACCCGGTCGCGACCATCCAGATCTCGGATCACGGCTGCATCGCCTTCAAAGTATTTCATCATTATTTTCAGCACACTATCCGCTTGAGAGGCGCCGATCTCCAGGATCAGGCGTCCGTGTGGCCGCAAAGCCTCAAATGCGGGTGCAATGAGTGCGTGGTAGGCCTCCAGCCCGTCCTTCCCGGGCGATAGCGCCCCGGCAGGCTCATAATTGAGTTCCGGTTGAGCCTGCTCCCACTCTCTCGCGCTCAGGTAGGGAGGGTTCGAGACGATCAGATCGAACGGTTCAGACGGGATCAACGACCAGTCTCCATGGATCAACTCCATCCGATCCTGAAGCCCGAGCTCTTTGGCATTCTGTCCCGCGATCTTCAAAGCGGCTGCACTGTTATCGAGCCCCACCCCTGTTGCGTCCTGCCATTCCGCAAGGAGCGAGAGAAGGATGCATCCGCTGCCTGTACCGAGATCCAGAACCCGCGATGCATGTTCGCGAAGCGCTTCGGCGACCAAAACCTCGGTTTCAGGCCGCGGGTCGAGCACATCGGGTGTCACGAGGAACTCCCGCCCCCAGAAGGCGCGTGTACCCGTGATATGTGAGAGAGGCCGCCGTGAAGCCCTCGCCGCAACTCCCTGTTCGAAGCGATCCATCTCCTCTGCGCGCGGCACCTCGGAAAGAGATACCTGAAGCGCAGCCCCGCTCAGCCCGCCCGCCCAGCGTAAAATCAAGCGGGCATCGCGTTCGGCACCCGGGACCCCAGCATCCGCAAGGCATCTTGTGGCACGCGCAAGCAGTTCCGCGCGGGTCGTCAAGTTTCCATCTCAGCCAGTTTTTCCGCCTGGTCGGCCGCGATCAGAGCATCGATGACCTCGTCAAGGTCGCCTTGGATAATCTGATCGAGCCGATAGAGCGTCAGGTTTATCCGGTGATCGGTCACGCGCCCCTGCGGGAAATTGTAGGTGCGGATCCGTTCCGACCGGTCGCCGGAGCCGACTTGCCCCTTCCTGTCGGCGGCACGCGCCTCCTCGGCCTTGCGTCGTTCGATATCGTAGAGGCGCGCCCTCAGCACCTCCATCGCCCGCGCGCGATTCTGGTGCTGTGACTTCTCTGAGCTTGTCACGACGAGTCCGGTAGGGATGTGTGTGATGCGAACCGCGCTGTCGGTTGTGTTCACATGCTGGCCGCCAGCGCCAGAGGCGCGCATCGTATCGATGCGAATATCGCTCGTAGGAACATCGATATCGATCTCGGCCGCTTCGGGAAGGACCGCGACCGTCGCGGCGGAGGTGTGAATGCGACCTTGGCTTTCGGTTTCTGGCACCCTCTGCACGCGGTGCACACCGCTTTCAAATTTCAGCCGGGCAAAGACCCCCTCTCCACGGATGCCGATAACGACCTCCTTGAAACCACCAAGCTCGGCCGGGTTCTCCTCCATAACGTCGACAGTCCACCCCCTTTGCTCAGCATAGCGGGCGTACATGCGATAGAGGTCTCCGGCAAACAGCGCCGCCTCGTCGCCCCCCGTGCCCGGCCGGATCTCGAGGATCGCCGGGCGCTGGTCCGCCGCATCGCGCGGTATCAGGGCGCGTTTCAAGGCATCTTCCCGCGCCGGACGTGCCGCTTCCAGCCCCGCGATCTCCTCGGCAGCCAGGTCTGACATATCCGGATCTGCCAAAAGCTCCCGCGCATCGGCGAGCGCCGCTTCCGCCTGCTGCCAATCGCGGATGACGTCGACCACGTCCTTCATCGCCGCATAGTCGCGGGAAATCGCAACGATCTCGGCCGGATCGGTGGTCTCGTTCATCTTCGCCTCAAGATAGGCGAACCGATCGAGGATTTCGTTCAAACGCGCTTCAGGAACCATGCCTTGCCTGTGCCAACTGGCGTTTCACCCGTCAAGACGTCGGATGCGATACCGGACCCGGCCAGGTTGTCTCTACGGAAGCCCGCGTGTAAATTGTTGGCATGTGGAGACGAATCGTAATCGCGACTTGCTTCTACGCTGCTGGATCTCTGGCTGCCGGCGCCGAGGAGGCTGAAAAAGCCCAGTATAACCCGCCTCCTGCAAAGGACGGGTATTCTTATCCCGACTGTTTCTGCACCGACAGTGATGGCCAGCGGGTTGAACTCGGCGAGCATGTTTGCCTGGAAATCGGCTCTCGGCAGGTTTGGGCACGGTGCGATATGTCCGTGAACAACCCGACATGGCGGCATCAGGAAATCGGCTGCCCGTCCGTCTGACAGTCCTACTCAGGCAAGGCGACCAGAACGTAGAGAAATTGTGCTAGATCTGACATGGCGAAGTCGCCAAAGGCGGCTTCGATCTCGTCGAAGATATCCTGGCTCAAATAGATATCCGACAGTGCCCGGTCCGTCTCCAGCCGCAATCGATGCTCCCCCGCCTTCATTGCCAGCGAATAGGGTTCGTAGGAGAACTGCTCCGGCAGAACGGTGATCGGGATCAACCTGTCTTCGGCCTTAAGCACCGCGAGTTGGTGGAGCAGCAAGCCCTGGTCGCCGAAGTAGATGTCGATCTCTCCCCGACCGAGCGCACGCATGCCCTCCTCGTGCGAGCCGAATTCTATCACCGCCGAACCGCCCGGCTCGGCGATCTGCCTCGCAAGAGCGACAGATGTTGTCCCGCGCAGGGCACCCACGGGTTGACCGCTCAGTTCCGCAACGTCCTGCACCCCATCGCGGCGCAGGGCCGGGCTGATCCCATCCATGAAGTAGGGAATCGAGAAATCGATGTTCTCTCGGCGCGCCAGTGTCTGCGTCATCGGCCCGCAATGCAGATCAACCTCACCTAACTGGAGCGCCGAGAACCGCGTCTTCGAGTCCACATAGACGTATTCGATCGCCACTGGCGAACGGCCAATCGCACGGCCGATCGCAGCCGCAACCCGATTGCAGAGCGCAACCGCGAGCCCTGCCGGAAATCCGTCACTGTCGCGATAGGAAAACGGCGCCGAAGCCTCCCGCACACCGATCTTTATGCTCCCACGCTCGGTAATCCGGTCGAGCGCATCGGCGAGGCCAAGAGCCGGCACCCCAAGCAATAAAATGACGAAGATCAGGATACGGTTCAGACGCATGGCTCACTCCACAACCCGCGCCCCAGTTCACGCTACCGCCTCCGCGAGCGCCAGGCAACGCGGGATCAGAGCTGTGACAGCCAGCCCTCGATGCGTTTGCGGTTCACGCCCCAATCGCCATAGCCATATTGCGAGCGGGAGAAGATGATCAGCGCGCTTCCACCTTCGACCGCGACCGCGCTGACCGAGATGTAGTCCGGGAACCCCATGAGCGGCGTGCGCTGGACGAAGGTCCGATACCCGGTCCCACCCGTGGTCAGTTCCCGCACACGCGGCGCGGCGAGGGCTTGTGCGGCAAAGCGTTCCAGCACCTCGTCGGGTTCACCCTCCAGCACCGTCGCCTCGATGTCGGGCGTTTCGGCCGTCGCCGCGGCTGGCGCGTAGAGGAAACTGTTGGGCGAGGATGGCTTACGCGCGGTCGCTGGGTCGATATGCCAGCGCTCCGCATCGATCGGCATGAAGTTGATCCAGAGCCACATGATTACGAAGAGCACTGCCGCCAGCGCCGCCCCGTAACCGAGGGTGCGGGTCATTCGGCGGCGACGTCCGCAGCTTTCTCCGCCGCGCGCTCTGCCTCGAGTTCCTCGGCCCGTTGTTCGACGAGCGAAACGATATGATCGATCATCGAGTCGTTGTCATGCCGGTGGTTCTGCTTGCCGCCGAGATACACCATGCCGTGGTTTCCACCACCGCCGGTCCAGCCGACATCCGTCATCAGCGCCTCGCCCGGCCCGTTCACGACGCAGCCGATGATCGAGAGGCTCATCGGGGTCTTGATATGCTCTAACCGTTCCTCGAGAATCCCCACGGTCTTGATCACATCGAAGCCCTGCCGCGCGCAGGACGGGCAGGAGATGATGTTCACGCCGCGGTGTCGAAGCCCGAGCGATTTGAGAATCTCGAACCCGACCTTGACCTCCTGCACCGGGTCGGCGGAGAGGCTGACCCGCATCGTGTCGCCGATCCCCATCCAGAGCAGGTTCCCAAGGCCGATCGCCGACTTGATCGTGCCCGAGACGAAACCGCCCGCCTCGGTGATCCCGAGATGGATCGGCGCGTCGCAGGCCTCTGCCAAGCCCTGATAGGCAGCGGCGGCCAGAAAGACATCGGAGGCCTTCACTGAGATCTTGAATTCGTGGAAATCGTTGTCCTGAAGGATCTTCATGTGATCGAGCCCGGACTCGATCATCGCCTCGGGACAGGGCTCACCGTATTTCTCCAGCAGATGCCTCTCCAGTGACCCGGCATTCACGCCGATCCGCATCGCGCAACCATGATCGCGCGCGGCCTTGATCACCTCCTTGACCCGGTCTTCCTTGCCGATGTTCCCAGGATTGATCCGCAGGCAGGCCGCGCCCGCCTCCGCCGCCTCGATCCCACGCTTGTAGTGGAAATGGATGTCTGCAACGATCGGAACCTCAGCGTACTTGCAGATCTCCTTCATCGCCATTGCGGAAGCTTCGTCCGGCACCGAGACGCGCACGATATCCGCACCGACCTCGACGCATTGTTCGATCTGCTTCAGGGTGGCCTTCGCATCGGTCGTCAGCGTATTGGTCATCGACTGGACGCTGATCGGCGCATCCCCGCCGACCGCAACATTGCCCACCATGATCTTCCGACTCTCGCGGCGGTAGATATTTCGCCACGGACGTACGTGATTGAGGGCCATTACGGTCTCCTGACTCGTTTAGCAGGTATGTAAATCGTGGTGGTAAGGTTGTCGAGGGATCAGCCCTTCGGACACCTTTGCAGACGTAAAACTGTGACTTGGATCTTGGCTCACTCGAAGTCGACGGCTACCCGTTCTTCTCGCGATTGATCGCCGGTGGTTTGAACCGCAACCTCCTCGGCCTTAGGAAAGCGCGCCCGGATCGTCTCTGCCTCAAGCGCGAGGTCCTTGATCACCCGCCCAGGTTCCCCGATCGGCCCATAGGTCACACCGTCGACGCGGATGTAAACACCCCCCGCATTGCCGGCCCGGATCGAAGGCGCAGCTACGCTCTCCGGCACTGCGAAGCTCTGGCCCGGTTCGAGAATTCCCTGGAAGAGCACGATGTTCGGGTCGTCGATCACCCTGATCCAGGCTTCCTGCGCCGCATGCACGGCGATGCCGTGCTCATCGACGACGCTCGCAACGGCGGTTTTCTCGCCAGGCCCATTCTCGCGATCTCCGGCGGAGATGCCGTCTTCGGCTTCGACAACCTGCCCTGATTGGAAGGGCGTAGGTGCCGGACGCTCAGTCGCGGCAAAGACACCATAGCTCTCGGGATCGATTGCCGAGATAGGTCCGTCGCGCCGGACAAGCACCGGTGCGGGAAACGTTTGGGCCTGCTTGAGGCCGGCGAGAGCGCCCTGGCCCTCATAATCCATCGGGTCCGGGGTCCGGAGTGCCTGATCGCTTTCGGGAAGCGCGACCTTCGGTGCATCGACCACCACATCGGGTGCCTCGACGACCGGTGCGAAACCGACCCGCTGAATGTCCTGGAGCACAGAGTAACCGCCATATCCAAGACCAAACAGCGTCGTGACGAGAGCCAGCGAGGAAAACACCGTCCCAAGCGACACTGAAAAGTTGAATGAAGGCAAGGCTAGCGGCGGCGCAAAGCTCGAAGATCCAAGTTCGGCACCAGACGCGCTTGAGCCACCTAAGGCGCCTGACCCCGCCTTCTTGTCCACGATCATCGACGATTGCGGCTGATAGCCCGACTCCTCGCAGAATTGGCGGTAACAGCGGTCCGGGTCGAGCTTCAGGTAGCGGGCATAGCTGCGCACATAACCTGGCGCGACGCTGCGGTTCGGAAAACGGCTGAGATCGCAATCCTCGATCGCGGTGATGTAGTTCGATTTGATCCGGAGATCGCGCTCGATCTCGTCGAGGGACTTCCCGAGCGACGCGCGCTCTCCGCGCATCTCGTCGCCGAGAGTTATCTCGTATGCATCGAAACCCCGAAGTTGCATCGGGATGCTCCTGCTCTGACGGCCTCTTGTCGCGATGTGGTACGCGTTTACCTTATTGTCACTGCACTATCGAAAAAGCGACCCCGGATTTCAACGGAAGCTCGAAACCGAACCAACTTCTCCAATATCGACACAAAATCGCGACAAGAATGCGGCGATCCGCCTGAAACTTGCCTCAATTTGCCGGAAGCCAAGTGAATATCGCGTAAATTTCATCGAAGCACGGTCATCGAACAAGGCGGAATGAGGTTCTGGTGATAAGACGTTGAGATTTCACCCTTACGCCTTACTTCCCCGATGAACTGAAAAAACATCGGGAACTTATCGATGGACCTTTGGGGTCTTTATCTCCTGCCACTTGGAATCGCAGTGCTTGGCTTCGTCGCGCTCTGGCCGTTGAGCGTCATCCGTAAGGATGCGAGCTTGGTTGACGCCTGGTGGGGACCCGGGTTCTTCGCGCAAGCAGCTCTCGCTTTCTGGCTATCAGATGAGGGTGATTCCCGGTCTTTTCTCCTGCTCGCTTTGATCAGCGTATGGTCGGCCCGTCTGGCCTATGTCCTGCTGCGCCGCCGGATCCGCGAGGGACATGAGGACCCGCGCTACACCGAACTACGGCGGGCTTGGGACCCTGGTTTCTGGTGGAAGAGCCTGTTTGTGGTCTTCCTTCTGCAGGGCTTGATCCAATGGACAATCGCTCTCGGCCCGATCGCGGCGATCCTTTCGGACCCAGTGTCGCTCGGCGCTCTGGCAGTGCTTGGTACGATGCTGTGCCTCGCTGGTTTGTTGATTGAGACAGTTGCCGATGCAGAGCTTGACCGCTTCAAGCGCACTGCAAAGCCAGGAGCCCTCTGCATGACTGGCCTGCGCACCCACGTTCGCCACCCGAACTACTCGGGCGAGATCCTGTTCTGGCTCGGAATCGGATTGATCGTTCTAGAGGTTAGCTGGATTGCCGCGCTGATATCGCCCGTGGTGATCGCGGTCTTCCTGACCAAAGTGTCGGGCGCGCCGATGCTCGATGAGCGTCTGCAAGCGACGCGTCCCGAATACGCGGCTTATCGCCAGCGCGTGCCAGGGTTCATCCCCTATTTCAAGAGGCGCTACTCAACCGCTTGAGCTCAGTAAATGTAGCGGATTTCCTCGGTCCAGTACCGCTCCACGGATCGAAGATCCGCGTTCATCCCCTCGATCCCTTGCGGTCGCAGGCGCTCGGAGCCCGCGAGATCCTCCGCATGCCGTGCGAAGAGATCTGCGATCACTTCGTGCACCGCGATCCCCTTGTCCGTAAGGCGAACTCGAACTGAGCGCCGGTCGATCTCCGAGCGCTGATGGTCGATATAACCGAGTTCCACCAGCTTCTTGAGATTATAGGAGACGTTCGATCCCTGATAATAGCCGCGGTTCTTTAACTCGCCCGCCGTCATTGTCTTGCGCCCGATATTGAAGACAAGAAGTGCCTGAACCGCGTTGATGTCGAATTGACGAAGCCGCTCGAACTCGTCCTTGATCACATCGAGAAGAAGACGGTGGAGCCGCTCGACCAGCGAAAGCGTTTCAAGATACCCGGACAGAAGGTTTGGCCCCGCTTCATCTGTATATACAGGGCTGACCATTACGCTGTTGCTCATCGCAAGCTCCTCACAATTCACGTCGGGCGCAAATGTGCGGATAATCCTGAAACAAGTGGTTAATCCGGTTGAGTTTCTAAGAACTTTCGAACAGTTTCAGGAAATTCTATGAAATTCTTGAATTTGCTTGATGATTTTCGAGTGCTCAGCTGGATACGCCTCGGCTCCGGAAACCCAGCGATATAGTTCGTTGTCGTTTTCAGCCATGAGCTTCTCAAGCGCGAGCACTTCTTCTTCACTCAGCCGCGTCGCGGAATGCTCCACGAAGCCGCCCAGGATCAGATCCATTTCCCGGGTGCCACGGTGCCATGCGCGCATGCGCAGCCGTTTCAATCGCGGGTCAGTCAGTTCGCTTGTCATCTCGCCTGCTCCTCGGGTCGATCTGGCCACAGCCAGCATGCACCAATCACCCCGGCGCTGTCCCCTAAAAGATTGCGCGCAATGCGCGTTTCGAAACAATCAGAGAATATGTGGGGTCGCATCGCGGTGCCAAGGCCGCTGTATAAATGATCGAGGTTCGACAAACCGCCACCTAGCACGATCACCTCCGGATCGAGAATGTTGACGACCTGCGCCAGAGCGCGGCTGAGACGATCGAGATGGAGTTCTAGGCTTTGCTGCGCCAACGCGTCACCTTCAGCGGCGGCCGAGGCAATCTCATCAGGATTCATCCGGCGACCTGAGCGTCTCTCATGATCCGCCGAGAGGCCGGGACCTGAGCACCAGGTCTCGACGCAGCCTCTCCGGCCGCAATAGCAGACGGGACCGGGCTGCTCATCCTCACCCGCGAGCGGCAGGGGCGTATGCCCCCATTCACCTGAAATCCGGTTCGGGCCCGAGGCCAGCTGGCCATGCATGACGATCCCGCCACCCACACCAGTGCCCAGGATCACGCCAAAGACCGTGGCAGCCCCCGCTCCAGCACCCGCCATCGCCTCGGCCAGCGCAAAGCAATCGGCGTCGTTGGCGAGCCGAATGTGGCGTCCCGTCGCCTCGGCGAGATCGCGGTCGAAGGCCCGCCCGTTCAGAACGGTCGAGTTCGAGTTCCGCATGAGGCCGCTTATTGGGCCGATTGACCCGGGCGTCCCGATGCCGAGTGGCAGCGCGCGGTCCCCATCCAGTTCATCCGCAAGCTCGCGAACCGCCTCGATCGTGCCCTCATAATCACCACCTGGGGTCGCAATCCGCCGCCGCACCGCGACCTCGCCGTCGGGATCGAGCAACACGGCCTCGATCTTGGTGCCGCCGAGATCAACGCCGAGCCGCATGCTCACGCAGCGATATGTGCGACCGCATCGCCCAGCGCTTCGGCCATACGCTGGCCCAGGCCGTCCGCGGGCGGCATCAATGGCAGGCAGACGTTGCGCCACCTCCTGTCGTTCAGCCGGTCGGCAAGCAGTGCCTTCATGGCCGGTATCAGCTCGGCGTCCTGAATGATTTTGCGGGTCTCTTTGACACGCGCGTCAAGCGCATCTGTCTCCTTGCCCGCCTGCACGGCATCATAGAGTTTGCGGATCTGCGCGACGTTGATATTGCACGTCGCCGAGATGCAGCCCGCGCCTCCGGCAGCAAGACCTTGGGTGAGGAACGCTTCCGACCCGGGGAACACTGACAGACCGGGCGCCGCATCCAGCACCGCCTGGGTGTTCGACCAGTCGCCCGAACTGTCCTTGTAGCCAACAAACACTTCGGGAAACGCCGCATTCAACCGCGCTGCCAGTCCAGGCGAGACCCCAACGCCGGCATGCGAGGGGATATGATAGAGGATAAGCTTCAGGCCACCTTTCCCCTCCCGCTCCACCAGCTGGGAGAAATAGGCAAAGAGACCGTCCTCGCTGGCGCCGGTATAGAAAAAGGGCGGCAGCGTCATTGCGCCAGGGCACCCTAGATCGCGGGCATGGGCGGTCAGCATCGCAGTCTCGTCAAGCGCGCAAAGCCCCGTCCCCGGCAGGATCGCAGAGGCCGGAACCCCCGCCTCCACCAGAACCTCGAGCGCGCGCATGCGCGTCTCGATTGGGATGCTCAGGGCCTCTCCGGTCGTGCCGAAGGGCGAGAGATAGTGACCGCCCTGCCCCAGAATCCACTTCGCATGGGCGGCCCAGAGATCCTCGGCAATCGATCCATCGTCTTCGAAAGGTGTGAGAAGCGGCGTGACGACGCCGGAAAGCTGAGCCATCTGAAACCTCTTGGTCGCGACTTCAGCTTCCCTCCTGCCGTTCGCGGAGGCGTTTTTCAAGCCGCGACATGCGCTCAGCCATCTGAAGGTGCATGAGGCGCAGGTCGCGAAGCTCGTCCACCATGGCAAGCGTAACTTTACCTGCTGATGCGTCCGCTGGGCCCGGGCCGCCCGTCCCTTCCCCGGTCATGAGCCAGATGATCGAGATGTTCAGGAAGCCCGCGAGCATCTGCACCCTGTTGGCGCGCGGCTCCGAGCGGTCCTCCTCCCAGTTCTGGATCGTAGCGGTCTTCAGGCCAAGACGCCGCGCCAACTGCGCCTGTGACATGCCCTGCATCTCACGAGCCAGGGCCAGACGATCTCCGAATGTGGCGGATCGGTCGGTGTAGTCGTCCATTGCTGGTCTCCTGTTTCGATGGGGCGGCTGTGCACAAGATCCGGGTGGTGTTCTCGGGCACGGATCGCGATACCCGAATGCGACACAACAGAGATGCTGGCTGTACTATGACCGGACGTTCGACTACTCAAAGCGACATGTCGCCTCGCGCCTGGCTTGAACTGACGCTGCTGGCGACGGTTTGGGGCGGGTCGTTCTTCTCGATCGCAATTGCGCTTCGCGAGATGGGGCCTGTTACTTCGGTTCTGCACCGTGTGTTCTGGGCGGCAATCCTGCTCTGGATCATCGTTCTGGTACGGGGCCTTCCCATTCCGCGCGCGCCCGGCATCTGGGGTGCCTTTCTGGTGATGGGCTGTCTGAACAACGTGATCCCTTTCACCTTGATGAGTTGGGGACAAACCCAGATCGAAACCGGCCTCGTCTCAATCTTTAACGCGACCACGGCATTTTTCGGCGTTTTCGTCGCCGCCATGATCTTTCGGGATGAGCGGCTGACTTTGCGCCGAGTGGCTGGCATCTGCCTTGGCATCTTCGGCGTCGTGGTCGTCTCAGGCGTGGAAGACCTCCTGAGCCTCGATCCGCGTTCACTAGGTCAACTTGCCGTTCTGGCAGGCGCCCTGTCCTACGCGTTCGCCAGCAGTTGGGCGAAACTCACGCTAAAAAGTCAGGACCCGCTGGTTGCTGCTGCCGGGATGCTGACCGGATCGAGCTTTGTCCTGGCACCCCTTGCAATCACAGCCGAAGGAGTGCCCTCCCTTGAGCTTGCGTCCGAAACATGGATTGCCATCGGTTACTACTCGATCTTTGCGACGGCGCTCGCCTACCTCCTCTACTACCGGGTGCTTGCGATGGCGGGCGCCGGAAATCTCATGCTCTGCACGTTGATGATCCCACCGATCGCGATTCTGCTGGGCTGGCTTTTCCTGGGAGAGAGAATCGGCGGGCAAAGTTTCCTCGGCTTCTCGATCATTGCGCTCGGGCTGCTGGTCGTCGATGGGCGGATCCTGCGTTTGCTCCGCCCGTCGGTCCCCAACCCCTAGGCCGCAATCGGCCGGACCTCGGGCACAAGTTGCGACAGCTTGATCTGCAGTTCCCTGCCATCGGTCGGCGCGCCGCAACATGGGATCGCGTCGGAATACCCGCCCGGGAGATTGGGCCAGACACTCCCTTCGACACCGCGGATGTGGAAGAGCTTTGCCCCGCGCTGTGCGAGCGTCTCGCAAACGCGCCGGCCCGGCTCGGGATAGGTTTCATTCAACACGACGATCCCATCCGGCAGATGCTCGAGATACTTCTCGAGCACGCCTTTGCGCGCGATATCGACCAGCATCATCGGGGCATTCCCGCGAAAGACTGAGGTGTCGATCGGCCCCGCCTTGGGATCGATTACCTTATAAGGGATACCCATCTGCTCCATCCGCTTTGCAACCTGCGAGCCGACCATCCCGGCGCCTCCCAGAAGAACGGCCACGGTGGCGTTGTTGTCACCGAAATTCTGCCTGCGCAGCTCCAGAAAAGACTTCAGAACCACTTCCGCTGCCACGCTCGAAGTGTCCTCGAAGAAGGTCTCTCCACGCTTCGCCGCGGTGGAGGGGAGGATCCCGGCCATCCTGATCGATTTCAGCCCCAGAAAACCTGCGACCTGCTCCGTCCTTCGCATCAATCGCCGGAACTTCTCCGCGTTCTTCGGAGCCAGGAAATCCTGCTCGGTCATCAGCGAGCCGAAGACAAGCCCTCGCATCCCCCCGCAAGTCATGACGCCAATAGGGCACGGAACCCAGCGCGCATACTTGTCGAACCAGGCTGGTGCATATGTCCTCGCATAGGCCGAGCTTGCTGGATAGACAAAGAAAAGAGTGTCGTACCAGCCCAGCCTGCGATTTAAGAACCCAAACAATTTGTATGGGGTATTACTGTAACTCAGCACCGCTAACGGCAACAACACAACCGACAACAGTACGCGCCTCAATGCGAAGGTCATCACTATCTCTCCCGAGCAAGCAGAGATGATGATTACCCTGAGGCGGCGACCTCAGGGCCGCTCCCTTCCACGACGCTAACAATAAAGTCGGAGCCTCTATTGTCCAAGTCTTTCGTAGCAATCTTTTGATGAGACAAAGCAGTATTTGAACGAAAGTCGCCAATTTCTGCAATGATACTACTGAAAATGCCGGTTTTTTTCTCTGGAAGTTCGCAAACCGGCAGATCTGCGGTAGTTTTTAGCAACCCGCAGATTGGATAAAGGACAGGCTCGACGGCGCTGCCGCAACGCTGTATCAGCCTTCCCAAACGTAACCTACCGGCGGCTCCGGCGGTCGCCACTCGGGCAGCTTCTTCATCCGAGTAGACCGTCCTCCGTCTTAACATACTCTTAACCACACGGAGCCCAGCGATGTCTTTCCTGTCCAGCACACTCTCCCGGGTGAAGCCTTCGGCCACGGTCGCAATCTCGAGCAAGGCGCGCGAGTTGAAGGCTGCTGGGAAAGACATCATCGGGCTCGGCGCGGGTGAGCCGGATTTCGACACGCCGGATAACATCAAGGCGGCGGCGAAGCGTGCGATCGATGAGGGCAAGACCAAATACACGGCCCCCGACGGGATGCCGGAGCTGAAGGAGGCGATCTGCGCCAAGTTCAAGCGGGAGAACGGCCTCGATTATACCCCAGCGCAAGTCTCGGTCGGCACAGGCGGCAAGCAGGTGCTCTACAACGCCCTGATGGCGACCTTGAATCCAGGCGATGAGGTCCTCATCCCAGCACCCTACTGGGTCAGCTATCCGGATATGGTCCTTCTCGGCGGTGGCAAGCCGGTGATCATCGAGACCTCGGTCGAGACGGGCTTCAAGATGACGCCCGAGATGCTGGAAGCGGCGATCACCGACAAAACCAAATGGCTGATCTTCAACTCACCCTCGAACCCATCGGGCGCAGGGTACAACCGCGAGGAGATGAAGGGCCTCACGGATGTGCTGCTGCGCCACCCGAATGTTTGGGTGATGACCGACGATATGTATGAGCATATCGCCTATGCGCCCTTCGAATTCTGCACGCCTGTCGAAGTGGAATCGCAGCTCTATGACCGTACACTCACAGTGAACGGTGTCTCAAAGGCATACTCCATGACCGGCTGGCGGATCGGCTATGCTGCCGGGCCTGAGCAACTGATCGGGGCGATGCGCAAGGTTCAGAGCCAGTCCACCACGAACCCCTCCTCGATCAGCCAATGGGCCGCGGTCGAGGCGTTGAACGGTCCTCAGGACTTCATCCCCGAGAATGCCGAATTGTTCCGTGGCCGCCGCGATCTGATCGTCTCGATGCTCAATCAGGCGAACGGGATCACCTGCCCGACACCGGAGGGCGCGTTCTACGTCTACCCCTCGATCACGGGATGCATCGGCAAGACCGCGCCCTCGGGCAAGGTGATCGAAACCGACGAGGACTTCGTGACAGAACTTCTCGACACCGAGGGTGTTGCTGTCGTGCATGGCGCGGCCTTCGGGACCAGCCCGGCCTTCCGCGCAAGTTACGCTACGTCAAACGAACTCCTTGAAGAAGCCTGCAAGAGGATCCAGCGTTTTTGCGGCAATTTGACGTAAAATAGGACGGTCCGGGGCCGTTCCCCGGCTTCCCGGACCTCCTCGAATGAAGTATGCCAATCGCCCAAGGGTAGAAGCGCTTTTCTCCAGGGGATCAAGGCCACTACGGCATGAAACTGTATTTTCGAAAGCGCAGGCAGGGCGCTTTTGCGTTTCGCCTCGACGTGGAGAACCGTCAACGGCGCCTGGACATGATCCACATCGCCACGATCACCGAGAATGGCGAGGTCGAGCCGAAGGGCGGTCACACGCTAACCGACACCGAACTTGAGCAGATCGAGGACTGGATCGCCGGGCAGTCGAATGCGCAGCCCGAGGCCGAACCCGAACGGGCGATCCGGGCGATCAATCATCTCGCGCAATGGATCACCGAAGAGGCGGGCGACGACGATATCCTGACCTTCGCCGACCCGGTGCTGTTGGCGATGCACGATCTGCGTCAGGTCATCGTTCGGCGGCTGTCTGAAGTTGGCAACGGGTCTTCAAACGGGAACGACTGACTTAGCAGTCAGGCTTATTCATTGCCTCGGCAATCCGGGCAGAGACCCTGCAGCTCGATGAACCGGCTCTCGATCAGGAACCCAGCCTTAGTCGCTGTTTCTTCAAGCTCCCGCAACTTCGGCAGACTATGGGTCTCCGCGACCGCCCGGCATTCGCGGCAGATCATGAAGGCGGCGGAGTGCTCCTCCCCCGGATGCATGCAGGCGACAAAGGCGTTCAAGCGCTCGATCTTGTGGACGAAGCCATGGGTCTCGAGAAATTCCAGCGCCCGGTATGCGACCGGAGGTTGCGATTTCATCCCCTCGGCGTGCAGCCTGTTAAGAACCTCATAGGCACCGATCGCACGATGCTCTTCCAAGAGGATCTCGAGCACGCGGCGGCGCACTGGGGTCAGGCGGAAACCCGCCTCCGCGCCTTTGGCTTCGGCATACGCCATTACATGCGCGACACAGGACGCATGGTCGTGGTCGCGCATCGGGCCACCTTTGGGATCGATGGCGGTGGGTGTCATTGGTTGGCTTGTCACGGTTCGGCCCATCCATTTCGGAGCAATATAACAGAACCTTCTGACACGGCGCCATGCCGGGACGCACTGGAAACACCATTCTTTGCTGACCTGACCCGCAACGCTGCCATCATCGGCCGCCCAAGTAAGCTGGAACCGGGCTGATACGCACTGCTTGAAGTCGCCGCGGAGTTCGGCAAAAAGGGCCGACTTGGCAGGAGGGGTTGTTCATGGACTACAAGACACTTGATGATCTCGATATGGCGGGTCGACGGGTCCTGATCCGCGTCGATCTCAACACCCCAGTCAAGGACGGCGAGGTTAGCGACGACACCCGTCTGCGCGCGATCCTACCGACAGTGACGGATGTTCTTGCAAAGGGCGGGCGCCCGATCCTCCTCTCTCATTTTGGGCGACCCAAGGGCGAAGTGGTTCCCGATCTGTCGCTCAAGATCGTGCTGCTGGCCCTACGTGCCCTGATCGACAACCCGGTCGTTTTCGTCAGCGAGTGCACGGGCCCAATCGTCGATGAGTTGATCGAGCGCGCGCCGGAAGACGCGGTGATCCTGATGGAGAATGTGCGTTTCTACGAGGGTGAGGAGCAGAACGATAAAGGTTTCGCGGCCAGCCTCGCGCGGATCGCGGATCTCTACGTCAATGATGCGTTCTCCGCCGCACATCGCGCGCATGCCTCCACTGAGGCGATCGCGCATCTCCTGCCTGCCGCAGCCGGGCGGCTGATGGAGAAAGAGCTCTCGGCGCTCGAATCTGCCCTTGGCAAACCGGAGCGGCCGGTCATTGCGGTTGTCGGTGGCGCCAAGGTCTCGACCAAGCTCACCCTGCTCGGAAACCTGCTTACAAAGACCGATCAGATCATCATCGGCGGCGGTATGGCCAACACTTTTCTGGCGGCCAAGGGTCTGCCCGTCGGCACCTCGCTCTGTGAACATGACCTGACTGCCACGGCGCGGGAGATCATGTCCCGCGCCGTCGAGGCCGGTTGCGAGATCGTCTTGCCGAGCGACATCGTCGTTACGCGGGAGTTCGCAGCCGACGCTGCGCATGAAGTGCTCGCCGCCGACGCCTGCCCAGGTGATGCGATGATCCTCGATGCTGGGCCTGAGACGATTGCGGATATCGCTGCCCGGTTCGAAACCGCAAAGACAGTCGTTTGGAACGGGCCGCTCGGGGCCTTCGAGATCCCGCCCTTCGACGCGGCCACCAACGCCGCGGCCCTCAAGGCGGCGGAACTGACCGAGGCGGGTTTGCTCCTGACCGTTGCTGGCGGGGGCGACACGGTGGCGGCGCTCAATGCTTCGGGCGCTACGGCCCGCTTCAGCTATGTCTCGACCGCAGGAGGCGCCTTCCTCGAATGGCTCGAGGGCAAGACCCTCCCGGGAGTCGCTGCGCTGAACAGCTCCAGCTGACCAGCGCGACCTTAGGGGCGCAGGAGCCAGAGAACGAAGGGGAGGAGTACCGCGTACACCCCCCCGATCATTGGCAGAAGCGCCCTCCCCTGTTGCTCCGTCAGCGATACCGCGAGGGTCAGCGCGGTCGCCTTGACTGCGAGAAGGCCAATCAGATGGCCCGGTCCGATCGTCGAGAGGCTGAAGGAAGACATCGGTCACTCCATTAACTGTAGTAACTACATTTATTCAAGTGACTTGGAATTGCAAGCGCTTTGGCTTAATTCGATGGAATGGAACTCGAAACCGGACCAGATTGCCCCGTCGCGGGTGCGTTGAGGCTGATCGGCGATCATTGGACGCTGCTGATCATCCGGGATCTCTTCATCGATGGGCCGTGCAAGTTCTCCGATCTCGAGAAGTCGGTCGAAGGCATCAACGTCACCACGCTTTCAAAACGGCTCAAAGCGCTGGAACGCGCTGGGCTGATCGAGCGGCACATCTATTCCGAGCGCCCGCCCAGGGCCGATTACCGCCTCACCCAGTGCGGCAGGGATCTCAAGCCCGTTCTCCTCGCGATCACCGACTGGGCCCGGCTTCACGCCGCTGAAGCGATCGAGGAACATTACCCGCGAAAGCGCGCCTGAGGATCTGCCATCCCGGCTGCGTCACGGCGCTTGACCCTCTGCTTGTTGACGGAGTACCTCGGGGCAAATTTCAACCTGCTTGCCAAGAGGTGCCTGATGAAAGCGTCCCGTGCCGTCCAACGTATTCTGAGCAACTATGAATCCGACAATCCGGGCGTCAAAGGCAATCTCTGCCGGATGCTGATGACAGGAAAGCTCGGCGGCACCGGCAAGATGATCATCCTACCCGTCGACCAGGGGTTCGAGCACGGTCCCGCGCGGAGCTTCGCCCCCAACCCGCCTGCCTACGATCCGCACTACCATTATCAGCTCGCGATTGATGCCGGGCTCAACGCCTATGCCGCGCCTCTCGGGATGCTGGAGGCCGGAGCGGACACTTTCGCAGGCCAGATTCCAACCATCCTCAAAGTTAATTCGGCCAACTCGCTGATCCCCTCCGAGGCGCCGAAGGACCAAGCGATCACAGCCTCGGTCGACGATGCACTCCGGCTCGGCTGCGCGGCCATTGGCTTCACGGTCTACCCGGGCTCCTCCGCGGGGCTAGACATGTTCGAGGAGATCGCGGAGATGCGCAACGAGGCCGCTTCGGTCGGCCTCGCGACGGTTATCTGGTCCTACCCGCGCGGCGAGGCGATCTCCAAGGATGGCGAAACCGCCATCGACATCGGTGCTTACGCCACACAGATCGCGGCCCTGCTTGGCGCCCATATCATCAAGGTCAAACTGTCGAGCGATCATCTCGAACTGAAAGAGGCAAAGAAGGTCTATGAGGACGAGAAGATCGCCATCGCGACCCAGGCGGAGCGGGTCGCAGACTGCGTAAAAGCCGCATTTAACGGTCGGCGCCTGATCGTCTTCTCCGGCGGGTCGAAGAAGGGCGCTGACAGTGTCTATGACGATGCCCGCGCGATCCGTGATGGCGGCGGCAACGGCTCGATCATCGGGCGCAACACCTTCCAGCGCCCGCGCGAAGACGCCATCGCCATGCTAAACAAGCTGATCGACATCTATAAAGGCAAGGCGTGAGCGCCGCGCGCGACCTGATCAAGACGCTCGACCTCCAACCGCATCCCGAAGGCGGCTGGTACCGCGAAACGTGGCGCGCGGAGGCTGAAGAAGGCGCCCGTGCCAGTGGCACCGCGATCTACTATCTGCTCGAGGCCGGGGACTTCTCCCACTGGCACCGCATCGACGCGACCGAGATCTGGCACTGGTACGCGGGCGGGCCGCTTTCCCTGACGCTCTCGCCCAACGGCCACGATGCCGAGGCAATGATGCTGGGACCCGAAGTCGCGGCGGGTCAGCGCCCGCAGCGCATCGTCCCAGCGGGCTGGTGGCAGACGGCCACCTCGATGGGCGCCTACTCACTCGTCGGCTGCACGGTCTCGCCGGGTTTTGAATTTGAAGGCTTCGAAATGGCCGCGCCCGACTGGCGGCCGGTGCCACGGACAACATAGAACCTTCCGATAAGATGCCCGATCCCTCCCCTGCCCGCCTCTACCTAGTCACGCCCGACCAGTTCGAGCCCGAGCCATTCGCATCAGATCTGGCGAAGCTGTTCGATAACGTACCCATCGCCTGTCTCCGGCTCGACCTCGGCGGCGCGGCGGAAGACGACTGGAGGCGCGCTGCGAACCACCTCCTCCCCGTCTGCCATGACGCGGAAATCCCGCTTGTGATCGCAGAGCATTATCGGATGGTCCGCCCGCTTGGTCTCGACGGCGTTCACCTGCGCCGGGGCGTCACGCCTGTCAGATCTGTACGCAAGGAACTTGGCGCCGATGCCATTGTCGGGGCGGAGGCGGGCAATTCGAAACACACCGGCATGACCCTTGCCGAAGCAGGCGCGGACTATGTCACCCTAGGCCCCGTGACCCTGACCGGCAGCCTGGGCGGCGAAGGAATCGCCGACTTGGAACTCTTCATATGGTGGTCAGAGATGATCGAGACCCCGGTCGTGGCAGAAGGTGGCGTGGATCTTGAAGCCGCCAGAGATCTCGCAGCTTGCGCTGACTTCATGGTGCCGGATCGCGGCCTCTGGCGCGACCCAGCCGAACTGATGAGCACCCTTAAGGAAATGGCCGCCCTGCTCGCAGACTGATCAGACGTTGAGCAGCAGGTACTCCCGCTCCCACGGGCTGATCACCCGCATGAACTCCTCGTATTCGTGCGCCTTGACCGCTGAGAAAAGCTCCGAGAATTCCGCGCCCAGAACATCCCGAAGCGGCGCGCAGTCGCGTAATTCCTCGATCGCCTCCAGCAGACCGAACGGCAGCTCGCGATCCCGGTCGTAGCTGTCGGTCGTCACCTCATCGCGCGGCTTGATCTGCTCGATCAGACCCAGATATCCGCATGCCAGAGTGGCGGCGATCGCGAGATAAGGATTCGCATCCGCACCGATCACCCGGTTCTCGATCCGCCGCGCCTCTGGCGAGGAGATCGGTGCGCGAAACCCGGTCGTGCGATTGTCGCTCCCCCAGTCCAGATTGATCGGCGCCGTCATGTCGGGCACCAGCCGCCGGTAGGAGTTCACATAGGGCGCGGCAAGGCAGCAGGCCGCGCGGAAATAGGCCTGCAGTCCGCCGATGAAGTGGTGATAGGCATCCGACGGGCTGCCATCGGCATTCGAGAAGATGTTCCGGCCCGTCTCCACCTCGACGACCGACTGGTGGACATGCATGGCCGAGCCCGGTTGCTCCTCCATCGGTTTGGCCATGAAGGTCGCGTAACAGCCGCATCGCATCGCCGCCTCACGGATCAGACGTTTGAACAGAAAGACCTGATCGGCGAGATCCATCGGGTCCCCATGCAGCAGGTTGATCTCGAGCTGTGCAGCCCCGCTTTCCTGAATGATAGTGTCGATATCGAGTCCGAGGGCAACGGCGTAGTCGTAGATATGCTCGATCACGCTGTCGTATTCATCGACCGCGGCAATCGAATAGGCCTGCGCCTTCTGCGCTGCGCGGCCAGAGCGGCCAATCGGCGGCTCCAGCGGATAATCCGGATCGGTGTTCGGGCGCGTGAGGTAGAACTCCAGCTCTGGCGCAACAACGGGCTGCCATCCCTTATCCCGATAGAGATTGATCACCCGGCGCAACACCGAGCGCGGGGCGAAGGGTACATACTTGCCCTCACGGTCGCAGACATCGTGAATGACCTGAAGCGACCGGTCATAGGCCCACGGAACCGCCCTGGCCGTCGATAGATCCGGCACAAGCATCAGGTCGGCGTCCGTGTCGTATCCCTTGAGATCATCGAGCGCCGGGTATCCGCCAGTGATGGTCAGAAAGAACAGCGATGTCGGCATGAAGGTCTGCGCCGAGCCCAGGAATTTCGACGCCGGCATCACCTTGCCCCGCCCTATGCCCGCGAAGTCCGAGCAGATGCACTCCACCTCCTCAATCGCGTGCTCGCGGAGCCACTGCGCCAGCGCCGCCTCGCTGCGGATATCCGCGCCCGGCGAGACATCCAGGCTGATCTCCGGCGTTATGCGGCCTAACCGCATCCCGCCTTCCGGGCGATAGGGATCACTCATGGCAACCTGCTCACTTGTCTTACTGTCTCATAGCACGGATGTCGGACGGCGCGGCAAGCCTCAGTGCGCTGCCTGTGCGTGCCCCTCGGCCACCACAGCGTGGCAGTGGTCAGCCAGCGTCTTCCGATCCGGGAAATCCGTAGGATGAACCGGCTCGTGAAACGTTACTACGACGCGCGATCCAAATGAGCGGCTCATCACCGATCGGATATGGCCGCCGAACGGCATCGTCCCCCACCAACCAAAGAAGTTGTCCGGCAGGCCCGATCCATCCGCTGGCAGATACCGGATCGACACCGGCTGGATCCAGATGTTGTCCGTCGGCACATCGGCAAAAAAGGCTGAGAACAGCGAGCTCTTGAACGGCAGTACCCGCATCCCGTCGGTCGATGTTCCTTCGGGGAAGAAACAGAGAAGCTGCCCGGCCGCGATGCGGTCTCTCAGCACAGCCTCCTGGCGCTTCGCTTCCACCCGGCGCCGCTCGATGAAGACCGTGCCCGCGACCCGCGCGAGAAAACCCACGCCCGCCCAACTCGCGACATCGGACTTCGAAACGAAATAGACCAGCCCTACGGAACGCAGCACCACGATATCGGACCAAGAGCAGTGGTTTGCCACCAACGCACCGGTGCGGATCGGCGCGCCTCTGACCTCGCGCCGCATACCTATCAGCCAAACACAGCCGAGCGACCAGAGCCGCGCCAGCCAGAAATGATAGGTCACCCAATGACCGAGAAGTTTTCGCAGCGTCGCACCGGCAACGAAGAAGATGCCAAGAATTCCGGTCAGCAGCAGCGCGCCGGCGAGCCTGAGACCTCCGACAAAACGACGGGTGAAGGGCGCCGCCGACAGCGGGACCGGATCAGCCTCGTTCCAGGTCACGCAGGCGCGCTCCCATCCGCAGACAGGGTCTTGCGGTCGCGGGAATAGTAGTTGCGATAGCGCTCGACCATCCGGGTCGTGTCCATCAGCAGGCAGACATCGACCGTATTGAATTCATAGTCGATAAACGCCCCTTCGCCGACAAATCCACCCAGCCGGATATAAGCTTTGATAAGCGCCGGAAGCTGGCGCATCGCCTCCGCGCGGCTTACCCGTTCTTCGGACAAGATGTCCATCGCGGTGAAATTATCGTCGATCGCACGCACCCGAAGATCCGGCGGTGCCAGATGATTGTAGTGGAGATAGCTGAGCGCCTGGGCAATAGGCGTCACCTCCTGCCCATGGAAACTCGCCACCCCGAACATCACCGAAATCTTGTGCGCGTTGACGTATTCGCCGAGGCCGGTCCAGAGCATGTGCATCCCGGCACCGCCGCGGACCTCGACATCGACGCAAGACCGGCCAAGCTCGACCGACCTGCGGCCGGGCACCAAGAGTTTCGAGAGATCGTACTCAGACTCGCCGTAGAACCCGATGCCGTCTCGCGCCGCAGTGTCGCGCATTAATCGGTAGACACCGACGACGCCACGCTCGATCTCCGGGCGGTCGCATTCGTTGTCGATCAGGAGCATGTGTTCGAAATACGGGTCGTATCGGTCCGTCTCGCGCCGCTCAGCCTCGTCCTGGGGCGACGGGGCTGCGCCCATCTCTTCGACAAAGACGCGATATCTGAGCCGCTGCGCCGCCCGTACATCCGCCTCGCTATCCGCAAGGCGCACGGTAAATCGGCCGGCTTCGATCTTCATTGCGGACCCGTCCTCGTGGCAGCGCCGGCCCCCGCTGGCCGTCACTCATCGCGCGGACACTATGTGGATTGCGACTCAGGCGCAACTGTCACCGCGGAATTCCCGCGTGCGCCTCTGGATGCAGCGCCGGCCCTTCGCAGATGCCGTTAACCTTTCGTTAACCATGCGGCAGTCAGTAAAGATCCTCGGATAGGATTTCGAGAGACACGGCGTCCAGGAAAACGATTGTCTTGCCGATCTCCTGAAAATTCACGGTCGCCCGATTGCCGGTGACCGACTGGATCTGGCCAATGCCCCATTCCGGGCATTCAGGATTGCGGACGATGGTTCCAGGTTCAAGCAGCATGGACATGCCGTGGAAATAGTGGGCGGCGGACACCGGACCAGAGGGACAGGCCAATGAAACAGGACCAGCTCGCGTCCCTGATCGCCACACGGATGTGCCACGATCTGGCGAGCCCTGTCGGCGCGGTGGCCAACCTCGCCGACATGCTGCGCGACAGCACCGATGACCAGATCGCAGATGATATCGGTATGCTCTGCAAGACGGCGGAGCGTGGAGCGGCTCTCTTGAAGTTCTTTCGGATGGTGCTCGGCAGCCGCACCGCATCCGAGCCCGGCGTCCCAACGAAGACCTTCGCCGAGCTGGCCCAATGCCAAGCCATTGCCAAGCGCATCACGGTTCGGATCGACGCACCCGTCGATACGCTGAGCGCCGAGGAAGCACAGCTTCTCGGCCTCTTACTCATGGTCGGCGTCAGCGTGGTCGGGCTGAAGGGCAACGTGCTCGTGCGTCTGGCCGATCCCGTCGGCGGCGGGCCGAGCGTCATCGCCTCGGGCGAGAAGGTCGGTCTCTCGGGAGACAGGCGGGCCTTGCTCACCGGTGCGCCGCCAGAACGTCTTAGCCCTGGCCTGATCGAGTTCATCCTGCTTGCCGGGCTGCTGGGCCCAAGCCGCTCGACTATCGAGATCGACGAACAACCGGGCACGATCGCCCTCCTCGTGCGCGGTCAGATCGGCGAGAGCCCGGCGGCGTAGATCGGGATCTTCGCCTTGTAGCTCTCCGCTGCCACGCCGAAGCGCGCGACCGTTTCCTCGTCCAACGTGCGGATGATCTTGCCCGGCGCGCCCAGGACCATGGAGAAGTCCGGCACCTCCATACCTTCCTTTATCAGCGCCTTTGCCCCGATCAGGCACCCCTTGCCGATGCGCGCGCCATTGAGCACCACAGCCCCCATGCCGATCAGGCTCCGATCGCCCACAGTGCAGCCATGCAGGATCGCGCTGTGCCCGACGGTGACGTCCTCGCCGATGACCAGCGGAAAGCCCGGATCGGTGTGGCAAACGCAGTTGTCCTGCACGTTGCTGCCGCGCCCCAGCGTAATCGGCTCATTATCGCCCCGCAGCACCGCGTTGAACCAGATCGAGCTCATCGGCGCCAGCCGAACATCGCCGATCACCTGTGCGCCAGGTGCGATGTAGTAGCTCCCCTCCTCCGGCAGGTCCGGCCTGAGGTCTCCAAGCGCATAGAGGGTCATTGGCCGCGCTCCTCGAACTCGCGGTAGAGCGCGTTCACCTGATCGAACACCCATTTCTGGCGCCGCCAACGCAACCGCTCCGCCGCAATGATTGTTTCAATTCGAGAGAAACACCGATCAAGGTTGTCGTTTATCAAGACATAATCGTACTCGGCCCAGTGTGAGATCTCGGCCCGCGCCTCCGCCATACGCCGCGCAATGACCTCGTCGCTGTCCTCGGCCCGAGCCCTCAGACGCCGCTCCAGTTCGTCAAGCGAAGGGGGGAGAAGGAAGACCTTCACAACCGAGGGGCCAAGGTCTGACGCCCCCAATTGCTGCGCGCCCTGCCAGTCCACGTCGAACAAAACGTCCCGCCCCGAATCGAGAGCACTCTCGACCGGCGCCCTTGGCGTGCCGTAGGAATTGCCGAAAACGGTCGCGCTCTCCAGCAGCTCTCCAGCGACACTCATCCTGGAAAACTCTGGTTTATCAATAAAGTAATAGTGTTTGCCCTCAACTTCGCCCGGCCGTTGCTGCCGCGTGGTGGCCGAGATTGAAAGCTCGAAGGCCGGGTCGCTCTCCAAAAGCCGGCGCGAAATCGTCGACTTCCCTGCACCTGAAGGTGAAGAAAGAATGAACATTATCCCCCGGCGGCTCTCGCTCCAGTCACTTGGATTTGAGTTCATTTTCGCGCCTCTCCCCCCACTTGATGCTCTGTATTGGAAGACCTTGTTCGTGAGGTCAACCGCCCCCCGAGGCACCAGTTGGCACGCGAATTGCTGCTTTCCTGGCAGAACGAGCTTGCTGGCGAAAAAAGTCTCGCGATGCTACGAAGGAGAGTGTGATGACAAACGGCACGGGAAATGACACGGTCTGCATTGATTTCACGCGAGAGCGCCTGACCAGAACAACCGATATGATGCACACTCAGACACGCGCTCTGTTTTCCTACTGGGACCGTCTGCGGGCCGGCCGCCCGTTGCCGTTCCGGGCCGAGATCGATCCCCGCGACATGGATTGTGATGCGCGCAACCTCTTCATCCTTGAGAGTGTCGGCGAGGGCAACATCCGCTTCCGTCTCGCTGGCAGCGCAATCGCAGACGCGTTCGGCATGGACCTGCGGGGCATGTCGGTGCGCTCGATCATGGGCGGGCGCTCGCGCGAGAGCATCGCCGCCCTGATCGACGAAGTCCTCGCCGAACCGGGCGTAGGCTATGCCCGCCTGGTCGAGGATACCGAGGCCGGAACGACCTGGGAAATCCTGCTCCTGCCGCTCAAAAGCGATTTCGGTGCGGTCGACCGGATCATCGGTGCGCTCTACCCGATCGCTGGCACGCCGTCGAAGGCGGGCGTGAGCGTCGGCATGCTGAAATTCCAGATCGACGAGATGAGCATCCGCCCGGTCAACCACCCGGTGCCGCAGACCTCGATGCCCGGGACGCAACCTTCCGAGCTTGCCGAAGACCAGGAACCATTCGAAGGCCTGGTGCCCCCCAGCAGGCTGGTCAGCATCGAGGGTGGTAAAGCCCGACAGGGCGAAGATGACACCCCCCGCCCACGCACCCATCTGCGCCTCGTGAAGGACGAGTGACAGCCAACAGCGCGACCACCTCGGTCACGATCATCAACGAGCTGCCATAGCTGGATTGGAGGTTCGTGAGCGGGCGCTCAACGCATGGCGAGCTTGCAAGATCCGTTTGGCATCACAGTGATTGCGGGTTTTTCAACCTAAGCGCTGCTGATGCCTGCGGGGGGCCTTCTTCTTGTTCAAC
This sequence comes from Pseudomonadota bacterium, assembly GCA_039180675.1. Classification (GTDB taxonomy): domain Bacteria; phylum Pseudomonadota; class Alphaproteobacteria; order Rhodobacterales; family Rhodobacteraceae; genus Thermohalobaculum. The sequence continues at coordinate 51,582 of JBCDDC010000028.1, forward strand.
GCGACGCAGTCAGCGATCCTACGCTCAAACACTGAGCGGCGGGTGCGGATGGCCTGTAAGCCGGGTTCTGTCCCTGGCGGCTGCCAGGGGATGGCCATTCATCTGGGAGGCCCGTCACCGGACCCCTCGAGCGATCTACCCGGAAGGCGGGCTGCGGGACCCTGTGTTGCCACGCGCCTCCCCTATCTGATCTTGCACCGGGTGGGGCTTGCCGTGCCGGTCCTGTTGCCAGTCCCGCGGTGGGCTCTTACCCCACCTTTTCACCCTTGCCGGAGGGTCTCCCCGGCGGTCTGGTCTCTGTGGCGCTTTCCCTGGGGTTGCCCCCGCCGGGCGTTACCCGGCACCCTTTCCGCATGGTGCCCGGACTTTCCTCC
>JBCDDC010000029.1:0-51233 GCA_039180675.1 Pseudomonadota bacterium
CGAAAAGTCCCTCGTGGAAGAAAAACAATGTGCCTGTTCTGGGCATCTCGGGATAAGCGGCGACCGGTGGAATCTGGGCGAGGTTGATCTGTCCGAGGAAGCGCATCGGGGTGCCACCGGTCACGTCGTCCCAAGGCCACTCGATCTCCGGCGGCAGGGTGGGACGCCCGCCGAGCCAACAGCCGGGGAGACCCGGGTCGTCGGGACGCAGCGTCTTGTTCAACAGGATGCCGGGCCGGCGGCAGCGGAACAGCATCGCGTCGATCTCGGTCTGTGTCGGTTCCGTGGGGCCGTCGCTCACGCCTTCTCCTCCTGGTTCGAGCCTCGGATCGCCGTCTCATCCTCCAACCCCAGCCGTAACTTCAGCTCGTCTTGTTTGATCGAAATCCGGAAACGTTTCTCCTGCGATACCCCCAACGTTTCCCCATCCTTCAAAACTGGCCCAGCCTCGAAGAGATAAAGAACAGTCCCAACGAGGTGGTCCGCCACATCTGACATCGGCCAGGAAACCGGCGCGAGTTCCACCTCGTAGCCCGTGAACGATCTGAGCCCCTGTGTTGCGCCCCCAAAGGCTTCGCCGTCTTGCGTAAGCTGCACTGAAACCCAATACCGCGTGGGAAACTCAGGGGTACCCGACCCAGAGACGGCTGACGCAGCGGTGTTGGCGTCGCGCGTGAAAGCCCCCCAATCACGCAGTTGTTCGCTGCTGATCCAGAAACCTCCGACCGCATCACCAAGCGCGCCAAGTCTTGCCGCGAGCAGATGAATGGTGGAGGCCACTTCAACCGCCTCCTCCATCGTGCTGCGCCCCTCTAGGCACGTGACGATCAAATGGGCCGAATGGTCATCGACCAGCGCTTCGATCGTGCAACTCCCAGGTTTAGCCAGCATCTTGTGAAAATCGCTCTTCGGGATCGGGAAATCGAGGGAGGCAACTGAATACTCTCTGCCGCCAATCTTGAGACGACAGCGACTGCCGTCGTCCGAGACGACACCCAAGCACGCCGCCGCGGTCTTAGGGAACAATCCTAGAGCACGCTCAACCAAGCCAGACGCAAGCCTCAGGGGAGAACGCAGCAGAACCATTGCTATCAGCGGGGGGAGCGATCGACCTTGCCCAATCACGGCTTCGGCGTCGCCAGTTTGCGCTGTCGGATTGCTACGGTCTGCGCTCATTACAAAAGTCCAATTCAACAAATGAAGCGGCCCGCTGTCTGACCCTCCGCGCCACAAGCTCGGAATGCGACCTCCTCGACTGCATCGATGCGCATTCCATAGGTGAAATCGCTGACATCGGACTTTGAAATTCACCGGCTTCGGTCACGGAACTTCCATTCCTTGAAATAAAATTTCACTCACGCTGGCGTGATCGAAGCGTGGTGTCAACCGGTCGGATCGATCAACTTATGAGGCAGTGGCTCGGTGTTGGATCACCCTAGATGGATGCAACGCGAGACTACAACTCCAGGGTGTAATCGCTGATTCTGATTTACGATTGAAGACGTCGAGTATCCGCATTCGCTGCGTCGCGAGAAGCGAATCGCAAGCACCTCAGTCCATTGCCTCGGCCCGCTCGAGCAGATCACCCGTTTCAATCTCGCTCAGAAATAAGCGCATCGCGCTCGGAGACATCTGACCATACACCTTGATCGTTGTGCGATGGGTCAAGCCGAGCACAAAGTTGAAGCCGTGCACGACTGTCCCGCGCTGTGGATGATCAACCTGTGTGATGCCTGCTGTCTCGGGAGCGGACACTCCGCCAAAGAACCCCATGAAACGTGTCGGTACGCCCTTAAATCCGTACATCGCATCCATGCGGGCCAATATACCGTCTCCCCAGCTCCGGGGATCTGCCGGATCGCCCAGCGACTTATCTGCCGCCAGAAACTCGATCTCGACCTTGAGCTCGCGACCCTCCTCGGAGACATAGAGCACCGCGCTTCGATTGAGCGGTGGTCCTTGAAACTTTCGCCCCACCGGCTGGGTGGCCAGGTAACCACGCATGCTTCGATAGGACGGATGGTTCTTGAACGCCTCGTATCCACCTGGAAAACGCGTCGAAAAACGTTTGGCCGCCAACTCCACTTCAGCGTCGTGAGCATCACCGACCTGCTTTCTCTCCGCCTTTGTCCTGCCAGTGCCCAGCGTCGATGGGGAGTCGGCTGGCGTCAGACGTATCCATCCCTGGGGTGCATCAGGTAAAAAGGTCCATGCCTCGGGCAGTGCTTCAACATTCTGCTCCGACGTCTGTTTCGAGGCAGGCCTTGGTTCTAAAGCGGCTAGTGGTTCGGGGTGAGGCGCCACCGTGGCGCGATCGAGTTCCTTATCGAGCTGGCGGCCGAGTCTTGATTGCGGGTTGCTCGCCGGGATTTTTGATGCACGAACCTCGGAAACTTCGGTGGGTGTCTTGCGCTCAACAGCGAGAAACGAGACGATCGCAACAGCACCGATCAGTGTTCCTCCCAAGATGAAAACGCCGACCAGGCGCAACGCTCTGGTTAACACTGCTCTACTCCCGGATTTTGAATGGGACGCCGCCCGATCATATGTGCTCGGAACCAGCTATCAACATTTTAGGGTCAGACTTCGCGCCTCCGTCTCATCGACGGTCGAATATCGCTTGAGTTTATCCACCGCGCATTAGCTAGTACAGCGTTCTAGAGAAGGCGGTGAGCCACCCAAACTATAGGGACCAACTCATCAATTCATTGTTGGGAAAAGATTAGTGCCATTGCTTATTGTTTCGTGCCCCGAAATTTTGAGCCCAGGTGGCAGGAGCTTGGGCCTCTGAGCAAATTCACCTCGACCCACTTCGGATGATTTCGGTTCGTTGCGCCCAGGCGCGGGCGGGCTTTCGAACAACTCAAGCGCGTATCCGGACGTCTGGACATCCACAAGCCAATCAAGCTCCTAGCCAAAGGCCATTTCTGTACCCCAATGCCCACATTGTGAAAGAAATCGCCCTTCGAAAACGTCTTAGCTGATAAAGCCTCGGTTGGTGCAGCCGCTCATCGGGGCGCAACAGGCATCAGCCGCGAGATGTCGCCGAGCTCAGATTTCTTTGTATTGGCAGCGACGAACATGCTCTTTAGGACGGTCGTTGGTCGCCGGACCCATGAGGGGTCCGGTCCCGCACAGCCCCTGAGACCCGAGCGTTCGTCCTGTAATCCGCCCGGCCGCTGAACCATAATCTCAGGCCTTATCTTGTCTGCTAGAGACAGGCGATCCGGCGCCATAGACTGAGGATCCTCCCACCACGAGGATTAGTCGTTTAGCAAAAAAACATATGAGTTCACAATTTGCCCTCGATCTGCGCCTGGCGCGTAAAAAAGCGGGCTACACCCAAGATGATATTGCGCATCTCCTTGATGCGCATCAAACGGTCGTCTCGCAGCTCGAGCACGGCAAGCGGCGGCCGAGTCTAATCGAGATCGTCGAGTTGTCGCTGATCTATGGACGATCATTCGAAAGCCTCTTCGCCGAGGTGATGGCCGAGAGCAGGGCGCATCTCCTGGCGCGGCTCGCCTCTCTTCCGGAACCTGGAAGACAGGCCATGACCACCTTTAACCGAACTGGGTCGATCGCGCGCTTGAAGCAACAATTGGCCGAAGAGCAGGACCATGGCAGCCCTTAGGGTCCTTTCGATCGCGGTCTCATCAGGCCGCGTCGGCTATGTCTGCTTTGATGGCAGACAGCTCCAGGATTGGGCAATCACCACCACGGTCTCTGGAAACCTCTCCGATCTGATGGCATTCGCCCAGGAGCTGATCAACAGATTGAAGCCGGATGTTGTCGTGACCGAGAAATGCGATCGGAAGAGCCGCAAAGGCAGACGCACAAGACGGCGCATCACCTCGATCGTGGAGCTCGCAAGCCACAATTACGTGCTCGATGTCTCGGTCCCTAGACCCCGAAGCTTCCCGTCCAAATATGAAGAAGCAACAGATGTCGTGACGCGCTATCCAGATCTTGTCGGCTACCTGCCCAAGCGCAAGCGGCGCATCTTCGACTTCGAGCCACGCAACATGATCATCTTCGAAGCCATCGCCTTGGCCGAAGCTGTCATTGATGGCCCTCCAGAGACGCTCGCAAGCGCCCTGGGCTAGTGAGGTCTTTCACAGAGCACCGCGATCGCGGTGCTCTTTTTTTTGCCGCTGCCGAGTGGCCATCGATGCACCTTCGATCGCCCTCACCACATCCGAGCGGCAATCTCCTGCTCTTCCCGCCCGCTCGCATTGGCGTAGATCGCCGTGGTGGAAAGCGCTGCGTGGCCCATCCATTTGGAGAGCATGTTGAGCGGGACGCCGGCGCCAAGCGCATGGACCCCGTAGCCGTGGCGCAGCCCCTTGGGCGAGGCCTGGGCTCCGGCGATCCCGGCCTCGGCCATCACCCGTTTGACCCAGCGATAGGCGGTGGTGCGGTGAAGCACCCGGCCATCCTCCTGCCAGAGCAGCTCGGGAGCGGCCGGACGCGATGAGATCCGGTGCGCGCCCTCGAGCTCTTCGGCCAGCTGCCGCGGGATCGGTACTTCGCGCATCACATGGGCGTCGCGCCGCTTCAAGGTGCGAAACGTGATGAGCCGGGCGGCGAGCTGCACCGAGGCGGGCGAGAGCTCAAGCGCCTCGGAGAGCCGGCAACCGGTATAGAAAAGCGTCAGGCACAGGCTGCGGACCGGAGGCGGTTCGGTCAGGGCCGCCGCCAGAAACCGCTCACGCTCGGCCGCGTTGGTATAGAGGCGGCGTTTGGCCCGATCGTAGAGCCGCATCTCCGAAGCCATGGAGGTTCTGCCGTGCTGGATCATAGGAGGTTCTGGAAGCGCACCGGCGGCTGGCGTAGCGGGTCCCGCGCCGCGATGCAACGGAATTACCAATTCCGCGCAAGGCCTTAAATTACCTTTAGATACAGTCCCTTACGCGCTTCACTCATCACTCTACCGCCGACATCTGCATCACGCAAGGCCAAAGCGCCAACCCGGAGCCGTCTGCTCCGAATTGGTAATTTTGATGCACATCCAGGGGAGACTTCCAATGGTGCGACAAACGATCCTGACTCTCATCGCCGCCGTGGCGCTCACCGGCTGCCAAACCACCGGGGACCAACCGAGCACGGCCACCACTGCCGCCCAGCCAGTGGTGCATACGAGCACGCCGATCGCCTTCCGCTTCGACGGCTCGGACACCACCGGATCGCTCACCGTCTCCGAGACCACCGCAATCTACTGCGACACCTATCTCAAGAAGACCGGGCAGGAGGAGTGCCACACGGTCGGCTATGCGCTCGACGGCAACAGGTTGGTGCTCGAGGGGTTCCGCTATGCTTGGTATGGCAGCAATGGCGATAGCAATCAGAACCTGACGACCAAGGTTGCGATCGATGGCTATACGGGCACCTGTTTCTCGCGGCTCATGTTTACCTGGGCCGGATATATCCGCGGCGAGAACCAGTTTCCGGCTTCCGCCAGAGGCTGTTGAGAGACGAGGATCGGTCTTGAGGGACGGGCATCTGCTGGACCCGTCCCGGCTCACACCTCCGCGATGCAGAAGGCGGGCCGTCCGGCCCGCCGCCAGGCCCCTTGAAGGAGCGCTGGGCACGGGACGGGCGGGCGGAAGACCGAACCGAACGCCGGCCAGCTTTGGAAAAGCTGGTAGCTGGTGGCGCCAAGCTCCCGCTCGGTTGCGCCAAGGAGCATCTTCAGACGCCTCTCATCGGTCACGACGTTCAAGACCAGGAGCGGCGCGGTGAGCTGCAGGTGCGCCCGGTAGCGCCCGCCCGCGATATAGGCTTGATACTGCCGAAGGCCGCGTCGCCAGCTCTTGCGGCTCCAAGTCCGGCTCATCACCGGTTCCGTGGCCCGGTCGCACTCCACGGCGAAGAAGCGGAAGCGGTCGCCATCCTTCGTGTGATAGCTCAGCCCGAAGAGGGCATCCGGGATCAGGTCCCTTCGCTTGGATCTGCCGTTTTCAGGATCCATGACGGGAACCGCGGCGCGCAGCTCCGTCTTCGCCCGGGCGAGGATCTGGTGCCCGGGAATAAAGGACAGATCGGATCGGTCACGCGTTGCGAGCTCGATCGAGGCTGTCGTGCAGGCCACCATGTGGCGGTGCAGCCAGGGCCCGCTGGTCTTCGACGGGATCGCTGGCAAGCCGGTGGAGCGAAGTGCCTGGATCCCGGCCGGGGTCAGATCATAGACCAGCTGGTTGTACCGGGCATCGATCGTGCGGAACTGCTGGGCTGGCCGGTCGAGATAGCGCCCGCCATCCGGTGTATTGGTCTCGTGGAAGAGATCAGTCAGCCGTTCCGTGGTGCGCTTGTCGCTGCGGCGCAGCTGCCGGGTGAAGGCCAACAGATACGACGACGGCAACGGCCCGTGCTCGGCGAGTTTCCTGAACCAGAGAAGATCGGCAGGCTGCGGTGTGATCCGCTTGCCCGTCGAGCGCGGCGCTACCCGTCGGCGCCGTCCCAGCGTGTCGGTCTCTGCCGCCACCTTGCCTCCAACCAAAGCTCTTGTGCGAAGAGGAGAGCAGAGATCGGGGTGGTTGTCTCCGGGCCGTATGGTCAGGGTTGAGCCGCGATGCGTTGGTAAGGTTGGCTATGCGCGGGCGATCACATTTTATGTCCGGCGCTACCAGGTCTTGCCCGCCTCGGTGCCAGGATCACGCGGCGGCTCCGGCGTCGGGGCGAGATCACCGTCAGGCGCAGGCGGTGGCGCATCATCGACCTCGGCAGCACTATCGACATCACTCTCGGCGTCCGGTTCGTTCTCCGGATCAGCCTTGGCGCTCTCGGCGAGATCCGCATAAGGCACGGCATAGCGGTCCCGCATGCGTGCTTGGAGCAGGTCCCGTTCGGCGGCGTTCATGCGCTCCTGCTGTTCGAGATACCCGAACGGAAACCGCAGCGGCAGAGCCGAAGGCGTGACGCCTCTGATATGGGCGGCGAAGCTGCCCTTGGGCTGGCGTTCAATCAGGGCCGGTTCGCAGTAGAGCATGGGGGCCAGGCTGCGGGCGTCCTTCGCGGACACACCTCCGGCAAACTTGATCGAGGTGTTGGCCCCGAAGGCCTCCTGCAGCCGGGGCTCCAGCTGTCCGAGGTACTGATGCGCCAGGACCATGCCGACATTGTATTTGCGGGCCTGGGCCAGAATGATCCCGATCGTGCGATCGAAGTAGTCCGCCGCTTCGTCAATATAAACAGAGGTCGGGATGCGGTCATGTTGGGGCAGCGTGGCGCGTTCCTGGGCCGCCTGGGCGATCAGCGCGATGAAGAACCGCCCGAGGATCTCCGTGCCCTGCTCCTTCAGGAGATCCTTGGCAGTGTTGATCAGGACCACCTTGCCCGCATTCATCTCGGCGAAGAGATCGAGCTTCGAGCGCGGGTGCGAGAACATTCGCTCGAAGGTCTGGTTCTCGAGGATTCCCCAGAGCCGGCGCAGCACCTGTTTCTTGGTCTGTTCGAACTCCCGGGAGGCAAACTCGGTCTCGAAGAAGTGCTTGGCCGTGCCGGTGAGCTTGGCGATATCACGGGCAAACTTGATATGGCTTTCGGGCTCCATCAGCTCCCGGAGTGTGTGAATGGTCGCATCCGGAATGTGCAGCATCAGCCGGGTCACATAGCGAAAGATCACGCTCTGCTTCTGGGTCATCTCGGCCGCCAGCAGGGTACCCAGAACAAAGTCATAGAGCTCGAGGATCGAGTTCTGCAGCCGCTCACGCTCCAGCGGATCGTAGCCCGCCAGCCGGTCCATCCCCACATCGAAGAGGTTCAGCGACACCGGGTATTCCACATCCGTGGGGTCGATGATTACCACGCGCTCGTGCAAGGGGCCACCCGGTGCGAACAGGGCCAGCCGGCTGATATTCCGGATCAGATCACCCTGGCTGTCCAGCACGATGATCGAGCGTTTCCCCGCTGCCACGGCCTCGAGATCCCTGCCGATCAGGTACTGCAGGGTCTGGGTCTTGCCATGGCCTGAGCCCGCGACGATGTGGTGATGCTCGAAGCGGCTTCTGGTCGGAATGGCGAAGGCAAGCTCCTGGTTGAAGAGCGCCAGAAGCGGCGTGCCGCCGAGATAGGTGGCGAGAAGCGCCTCGGGATCCTTGATCTCCGATTTGCCCGGCGGCTTCAACGCGCGATGGAACCCGTTCGGGTCCGCTGGATTGCCACCCGAGGCGGCGATCAGATTGGCCTCCAGGCGCTGTCTGAGGCGGGTGACCAGCCCGCTCTCGAGCGCCTCCTCCTCGAAGGCCACGGACAGGGTTTGCTCGGTCACGGCGCCGGTATCGGCGAGGCAATGGATCAGCGCCGTCGGTATCGTGATATCCGAACCGTCGCCGGGCGGGTTGAGCAGGGCCGGACAGGCATCGTAGATCGGCTCGAGAACCGCACAGACGATCCGGACTAGCAGGTTCCGGCGCGTCTCGAAGTCCTCGACCAACCCCTGCTGGCGGTTGAGCTCATCGCGGATCGTCCAGTACTCGGTGACGGAATGCCGCCGTGACCAGTCGATATCGGGCAGCTGCCACAGTTCTTCGGACTTGAGGATCTGCGCGACGAGGCGCGAAATCACCAAGCGCTGAGGGTGGTCTGGCGGCTGGCCAAAGGCGGCCAGCACCTCTTCCGCCAGATCGATGGTGAGCCGCTCTCGCTTCGCCGGGTCCCCTAGACCATGGCGGGCGAACACACCCGCCACCCGATCGAAGAGCGCCCGCGTCTCCCGTTTGTCCGAGGGCTTGAACAGCCCATGCAGGAAGGCGTGGATCCGGGCGGCGAGATGCAGCGCCATTTAGATCCCTTCGAGGATGACCTGCCGGGCTTCCTCCTTGGGCAAGGGTGCGATCGCGTGGTGCTCGGTCCCGTCCCAGTGCTTGGCGCTCTCCATCACCTGACGCAGAAACTCGGTGATGGTGGTGAGCCAGGCCTCCTTGCGGGCGAGCTCGATCACACTGTTGCAGGTGAAGTGGCGGCCATGCAGAAGGTCACGCACGAAGATCGTCTCGCGCTTCTCGTTGAAATACCAATACGCCGCACCGCCGCCCGCCCCGGCGCCGAGAAGGAAGTCGAAGCCGGTGTTCACATGCATCGCGAGAAACCCGAAAACAGCGCAGAAGACGACGCCGCCGATCAGCATGGTCTTGCGGAGCAGTCCCGGTTGGAACGCTTCGATCAGCACCGCTTCATCGAACCGATATCGTTTGACGATCGCCTGTTCGTCGCTGTCGAGGTCCAGTTTACTCCAGAGCTTGAAATTGACCCGCGCCAGCTTTCCCGTCGTCTGTTCCCGTTTGAAAAGCAACTCCATGACATTCCCCTATAAATCAATCTACACGGGAAATGGACACCAGCTCTACTCAGAGTTCAAGCCTCGATTTGTCGAATGAGGTGAGGTTCAGAGGCTTTCTTCTTGCCACACAACACCCTCCGCGCGTTCTAGACCAAGCGCGTGGCGCTGCAGAGCCTGATCTCATCTGAGACAGAATGATGGGTGAAGTCGCTCGAGTGCGGACGAGGGGGGTATTCCGATATGTCTAGCCCTGTATCGCTATGTATGGGGATCGGAATTCGACATCGATGGGGATACAGTTAGAAGCCCTTGTATTCCCATTAAATCGTCCTTCAGCGATCCAAGAACGCGACGAGCTTGCTCTGAAGTGCATCCTGAGCGCGAAGCTCGCAGTCCCAAATCACCAACACCTCCCAGCCGAGCTTGGTTAGGTAACGCAGGTGTTCTGCGTCCCTTGTTACGTTGCGATCCAGCTTTTCATTCCAGTACGCACTGTTCGACTTCGGCCGACGGGAGTCGACGCAGTTTGGGTCAGGGTGTTGGTGCCAGAAGCAGCCGTGGACAAAAATGACTTTTCGGCGAGACCCGAACACCAGATCGGGCTTGCCGGGCAGGTCTTTACGGTGGAGGCGATACCGGTATCCAAGGCCATGGACGAGGCGTCGGACGATCAATTCTGGCTTGGTATCCTTGGCTCGAATACGGCGCATGTTCGCGCTGCGCCTGTCCGCGCTGATGGTGTCAGTCATCGGTTGGAACGATCGCGCCTTCAGCTTCAAGCAGTTGTCGCTCCTCTTGGCTGCGTGCGCGAATGGCAATGAACTCGTCACCACTCAGCCGGACACGGCCTAACTCTGTGAGTACCCGGTTGCCATACGAACCCGAGAGCAAAGCAAATCCTTCAAACTTTAGGATGTCGCGGGCACCTTGATTGCCTCGCACCCTTTTCATTGGATCTTTCTGATCAAACAACAGGGCCTCGACAACCTCGCGCGGAACAACTTTCTCAGCGTTCTGCCGGAAGAACTCCGCCGCCCGCGCGGTGCCAGGTTGAACTGTGCGAAGCTTTCGGAAGGCGTCCATGTCAAAGGCCCGCCAGACGGAGGGCGGATAGCTTTCTCCTTCGACCAGCCAGAGGACATGGGCGACAGCTCCCGATCTCACGCCTCGCTTACCGTCCCGGTTTGGGGCGTTCAGATATTCATCGCGTGCCAACAGCAGACCCATCCAACAGCGGCTTTCAGATTCCTTGGAGTTGATCACCAAGCACGGCCCGGTGTCGCGGTATGTCTCCGGAGGGATCATCCAGCTGTTGTCGAGCGTGTTCTTGATGTCCACATCCTGATTGTCGATCTCGAGATCACGCAGGCCCTTTGGTGCGCCGAGAATCTCTCGGACGTAGTGCTCGATTTTGAGGCCGACGAATGTCTTCTCGACGTTATCGAGCTCAGCAATCTCGACCCGGCCCGTCCGAATTGGATCGAGAACAAAATCGATTGCGTCTCTGATCGCCTGCGGAACAGCTTGCTGGAGGGTGTCTCTACCACCAGCAATCTCAAGAATACCGTCCTTGATCCGGGAGAGCTCATCAAAATCCGGATGTCCAGGTTTCACCACGGAGGGTAACATCTTCATGCGTCATGCATGACTCAGTTGCGAGGTGAAGTGGAGTCTAGACCGTTGAAAACGCCGGCCACTTGGCGGTCACGCGACAGCGTGTAACCGGCGCGTCGTCAAAACGGCATGGATGCTCTTCGCAACCGCGCGGGCGACCGGGGGTGGAAAGGCGTTGCCGACTTGGCGGTAGGCGTTTGTTTTCGCACCAGTGAAATGCCAGTCGTCTGGAAAGCCCTGCAGTTTCGCGACCATTGGAACGGTAAGCCGCGGCATACCGATGTGATCGCGCGCAGGTGGTTCAACCGCCAAAGTGCGGCCCTCTACGCCAAGCGTAGCCCAGGCTTTGCGGGCGCGGGTGGGGCCGAGATCAGGGCCACCATGTTTCTTCGAACCACCAACGATAGTAGGGGCGATCTCATCAGCTTTCTTGGCCCAAGCCTTTGCACCGCGCCAACCATTTACGGCCATCATTGATTGCAGTGCTTCACCAACAGTTGGCGGGTTGGTCGGATGCTGGTCGGGCCATTCGAACTGGTCGCACAGTGTTTCCTTCACAGCGACAATCACAACCCGTGGCCGCAGCTGCGACACGCCAAAGTGAGAGGCATTCAAGAGACGCCAATCAGTGACGTATCCCATGCCGCGCAGCTGCGCTTTCAGGTTTTCGCGGTAGTCCGAGAACACAGCATCGAGGAACCCGCGTACATTCTCGATCATCACGGCATTTGGATTGGTGGCGTCAACCACATCGAGTGCATCGTTGAAAAGGTTTCGCTCATCCTTTTCGCCCAGCTGCCTGCCGGCCACTGAGAAAGGAGGACATGGCAAGCCACCAGCGAGCAGATCTATGCCTTGATAAGAGGAAACGCGGTGCTTGAAGATTTTCAGGTCGTCCTCGATGACGTTCCACGAGGGGCGATTGTGCCTCAAAGTTGCGCAGCAGTGCTTGTCAATCTCCACCAGCGCCTCATGACCGAACCCCGCCTGCTCCAAGCCCAGGGCTTGTCCGCCAGCACCCGCGCAAACCTCGATTGATGACAGCATGTTGGCGTTCCTCCTGGTCAACATACAACACTTAGCGAGTGTGCCGCGCAACATGTTTAACGTACTCGTCGCGTGTTCTCAATATGTTCTTTCCGTGGATTTAACAGAAGACTAACCGACAATCTTCGCAGAAAGGGCTTTAGTCCTTGCGTTCCTGCTTGCTCTACTACGGGTCCTGGAGCTTGCGCCTTCTCGGTACTTTTCCAATGTCTCATCGGGCTCATTGGAAGTGTAGGCTTGTACGAAAGCATCAAGCCGCAGGCTCAAGTTCTCCGGTAAGGCTTTGCGTTCAAGCAATAGCTGCTCGACACAGAACAAGCTAAATAGGTGTACAGGTCGGGTAAAAAATTTCCTTGTTTCGTCTGATTCTAGATATAAACGATCACATCTTTCAAGAAATTCTACTACAGTTGAAATATCTCTTTCTACTTCTTCATACTCGTCGTTGTACATATCATAGGTTTCGTTGATTGACTTAGTGTTCTCCTCGATAAGACCTCGGCGCAGGAACATCAAAAGACCGCTTACAAACTCAATATCGCCCATTCTGCGAATCTGAAAATCTGTAAAAATGTCCAGAGACTTAAATGGATCGCTTTCAGTTATCCGTTCTGCTGCTTTAATAAATTCTCCATTAAATTCAGCGTTCCTCATCTCCTGTGGATTCAAGGATTTGTCAGTCTCATTCAACCTCAGGAATACATCTACAATTTGATCATGGCTCACCTCGGCAGGAATGGTTCTCACGTTTACGACGTATTGCCAGAAGCGGCGCTTGGTTTCCGCAGAGACATCCTTCCAACGCATATCTGCGTAACCGGCAACTCCCAGTTCTTCGTCTAGGTATCGTTCCGACAAGCTCCACTCATTAGCAGTGAATTGAAGCATGGTGGTCAATCTCTGTTGGCCATCGACTATGCTGTGCAATTGCCGCCCAGAGTCTGGGTCTGCAGGTTGTTGCCAGAGATAGACTTCTGGCATTGGATACCCCATCAATATTGTTTGGATTAGCCTAACCTTTTGGCGCTCAGTCCAAACTAATCGTCGCTGAAATGTATCATCAACAAAGAATGACTTCTCTCTCATATTATCTATGATGTTGGTAACTGTTGGCCTAGTTGTCTGGATTATGCTGTTAAGCGTCATCTTCTATTCGCCTCTTTATTTGATCTAGGCCTGCAGCATGATATGCGACTGCCGCATCACGTGACTCGTAAATGCGGTACTTGAGTTGCCTCGAAGATCCCGTCTTCAGGAAGATTTCTCGGGAGATTCCGCTGAGATTTTTAGCACGAGCTCTCAGTAGGGTTGTCTTATATTCGATGGTCGGACTGAGCAGCGAGAATTTTCTAAAGACCTCTCTGCAATGCCGCTTGAGAATCCATCTATAGCCCGCATGATATGCTTCCAGCAGCTCCGACCACACGGCACGGAACAAGTCGTCTGATACTATGATCAAGTCGAGGTCGGACTCGGCGTGGAAGGCCGAAAAAGTCTTGTCGACGTCAGGACTAAGGCTAAAGCCATACTTTGAACTTCCAGCCAGGTTTATCTCGACAGGGTCAACGCCAATCTGTTCCGAAACCACTTCTCTGAATTCCTGGTAACCGCCAGCGACATCGACTTCATCTGAATTCTCGAAGTACCAGTTCACATCGTCGAAGAGTGTCTCGTGGCAAAAATCTACCGCATCGCTTGCAGACAATGCGGCTTTGAATTCTTCTTCGTTCATATTGTCCGTCGTAATCCCTTTTAGGCGGAATCTTCGCTCGCACTTGAAATGGGTGACCGAGCTGTGCACACCCGGCCACCCATGCTCCTGCAATCAGGAGTGTCGGTTGGGTTCTTCGCGACGATCCAGCCTCGCTTGGAGCCAGTCCCGCACTTCATCCTCAACCCAGCCCACTCTGTTCGGGCCGATCTGTACCCGTTTGGGGAACATCCCAGCCTTCTCCAGCCGTGCGATATGTTGGGGTGAGTACAGGACCATCTCCTTCAGCTGGCGCTTTGATAGTAGCCTCATCACGATCTCTCCTTCGATGAAGAGCATCGCGATGCCCTAGGTTACGACAATACCCAGGCAGTTAAAGCGTACGTGGACGCGTGGAAAATGACCAGAGCGGAACATATCTGACCAATCTATCGCAGCGAAAAGGGTGGGCCAAACGGGGGACTGGATGAATTCTTCTTCTATTTCGTTATTCAAATCAATATTTTATAGAATATATTGGTGCCCGGGGGCGGATTCGAACCACCGACACGCGGATTTTCAATCCGCTGCTCTACCAACTGAGCTACCCGGGCATGGGATCGTGGAACTAGGACATATCCGCCGGGCTGTCCAGAAGGATTTTCGGACCGGGGCCAGGCCGGGATCAGTTGGCCGACTTGTATTTCGCAGGCGCGGGCAGCGGGCCGAGATCGCGGAGATTTTTGCTTGGCCGTCCGGCGCAGCGCTCTCGGATATGGCCCGCCGATTGCGGCACGCCGCGATATCCCCAGAGGCCGGTTTCCACATCCAGCCAGTAGTTGCCGGGGTAGATCGGGCCACAGGCATAAACCTCGAGCCACGAGATCTGTTCGGCGTCCAGCTTCATTCCGTTGATCACGACCGAGCCCGCAGCCGCGGCCTGTGTCGAGCTAAGCACTGCGGCAATGCAGGCGATCCTGAGAGCTTTTCCAAACATGTCCGGTCTCCGATCCAGTCTTGATCCTTGACCCGGAGACTAGACGCGATTCCCGAACGGATTCTGTATCAGCCGTCACAAACCGCTATCAGGCGAGCAGACCCTCGCCCTTTGCCCAATGTGCCGCCGCATCGAGCGCGGTCTCGACATTCTCGAACATCTCGTCGATCTCTTGCTCGGTGATCACCATCGGCGGGCAGAAGGCGACCGTATCACCGATCGCACGCAGGATGACCCCGTGAGAGAGCAACTCCTTAGAGACCTGGCCTGCAACTTTGCCTGGCGTGTCGAACATCGCGGCCGTTTCTGGGTCAGGCGACAGCTCCAGGCCGCCCATCAGCCCGCTGACACGAGCTTCTCCGACCAGAGAGTGCTCGCCCAGGCGCTTCAGATGCGCTTCGAACCGCGGCGCCACCTTGCGCACATTTCCGAGAATGTCGCGAGACTGGTAAAGCTCCAGCGTCTTAACGCCAACTGCACAACCCAGCGGGTGGCCGCCATAGGTGTATCCATGACCCAGCACCGGCTGGCGCGCGCTTTCCATCTCGATCGCCTCGGCCATCTCGGCGTTCATCGCAACAGCCGAGAGCGGCGCATAGGCCCCTGTGAGCTGCTTCGCCATCGACACCGAGGTCGGCGCCCTGCCCCCCTGATCCATCCCATGGGTCGTACAGCCAAACCAGTTAGCGGTCCGTCCGAAGCCACAGATCACCTCGTCGTCGATGAACATGATCTCGTATTTCTCAAGGATATCGCCCACGGCCTTGAAGTAGCCCTCTGGCGGCACGATGACGCCGCCCGCACCCATCACCGGCTCGGCGATGAAAGCCGCTACCGTCTCAGGCCCTTCGGCGAGGATCAGATCCTCGAGATCCTTCGCGAGCCGGGCGACGAACTCAGCCTCGGTCTCACCCTCCTGCCCTTCACGCCAGAAATGCGGGGTTGTCGTGTGTTTGACGAAGTCGAAGGGCAGATCGAAGCTATTGTGGTTGTACGGCAGCCCGGTCAGCGAGGCCGAGACCATCGTCACCCCGTGATAGCCCTTTTTGCGCGAGATGATCTTCTTCTTTTCGGGCCGGCCCGTCGCGTTCATCATGTACCAGACCAGCTTGATCTGGGTGTCGTTGGCCTCGGACCCGGACGAGCAGTAGAAAACCCGGCTCATCGGCACCGGGAACATGTCCTTGATCTTCTCCGCCAGTTCGATCGCGGGTTCGTGCGTGCGCCCGCCGAAGAGGTGATAGTAGGGCAGCTTCGCCAGCTGCTCCTGCGCGCATTCGATCAGCTCTTTGTCGCCAAAGCCGAGCCCCGCGCACCAAAGGCCGGACATCCCCTCGATATAGCGCTTGCCGTCCTCGTCGTAGACATAGATCCCCTCGCCACTGTCGATCAGGTGCGCCCCCACCTTCCGGTGCTGCTCGGCATTGGTGTAGGGATGCAACAGCGCCTCGATGTCGCGCATCTGGCTGTTGGTAAGCTGATCGTTGGCCATCAGGATCTCCGAAGGTTACAGTCAACGCGAGTTTATAGAAACAAGAGGTGGGTTCAACGGATTCTCCGCAGACCTGCCTCTGAATAAGGGCAACTGGAAATGCGCTTTGTTGGCTTGATAGCTTTAGGCTCGGCAATGGTTCTTCAATCCGGCGCATCGGATGTGGCTGCACAAGACAAGGAACTGGCCGAAGCAGCAGCGCTCGAACTCGTCCTGCGCCAGTCCAACCGGGGCAGTGCGCAAGTTGTCGAATCCCAGCTTCTCAATCTCTTCCACCGGGAAGATACTGACGGTGGTGGAATATCAGAGTCGGATTACGCGTTAACCGAGGAAAAGAACCTCGCACAGCAGCGGACGCGTGAGATCATGAATTGGCTCAACCATGATCTCGATGGTGACGGCAACGTCACGGGGGCAGAGCTGCGTCGCTCCCAACTGCCGAGCGCCCGCCGCCCCCTAAGGGCCGAATCCGGATTGATGTTTCCCCCGACAGAAGAGCAGATCGCCGAGAGCCTTGAGGCACTTGTCGACAAGACCGAGTTGCCGGACCCAGATGGTGACGGCGTAAGCCGCCTTGAAGAGATGCACGGCGCGGCGGTCGCAAAGGCCAAGACGCAACATCGCGGGCGGCGGCGCTCCATCGCGCAGGAATTCGATCTGGACGGCGACGGAACGATCACCGAGGCGGAGTTCCGCTCACTCATCGAACCGGCGATCCTCCGGGCCGACGCGAACGCCGACGGCATAATCACGCGGGATGAGGTGGCCGCGGCGCGCAGGGCTGCCAAAGGCGAGCTCGACAATTGGCGCACCGTGATGCGCGACCGTCAGCGCGTGGAAAATGAACAGCGCCGCGCTGAAAGCCTGCGCAGGACCTGCGGCATCCGCAAAGCCTCCGCCGGGGCAGAGATCATTCTGGTGGGCGCCCGCGAGGCGCAGGCGGTCTCGAGCCACCACGCAGGCGATGCGGACCGAGTAACCTTCGTTGCCGATATCGAGATCGCGGCAGGGCCGCAGCCTGTCTACCTCGTGGCGGCTTCCGCGAACCCTCTGATCCTGCGTCTTTCCGGCGCTGTGGAGCGGGTCGAGCGACTGACGGGTCTAGGCCAATTGGTCGCTGTTCAAGGCCTGCCCGGCGAGCGGGTGAACCTCTCTGACCCCGAGAGCTGCACCATTCGAACCTGGCCGGTTTCTGCCCAGCGAAACTCCGCGCTGTTCGCCCTGCTCGACGCGAGCTTCGGGCGCCGCCCGGACCGGGTGATCGGGCATGAAGCGCTCGGCCAATTGACCCTACCTAACGGGCGCCACCGGCAGAACCGTCGGCTGCCGGATGCGCTCGATCTCGAATTCGATGACGAGGCGAAAGCCTATTGGAACCGGTTCCTGCGCCTGCATCCGGGCGGCCTGATCGGGATCTCACCCGGCACAGTCGTCGCGAACGATACGCTTCGACCCTATCGCGTCTGGCCCCGTCAGGCCGGGCTCGCACAATTGCTCGATGCCGACAAGATCACCCTCCTGAAACCACCGACCGAGGGCAAACGGTACAAGGACGGCCCAATCGAGTTCGAAGGCGTCACGATCTATGGCGGTCGCGGCGACACGGTCATCGTCGATGAGAACGTGCTGACCATGGGGCGCGACGGTGCCTGGCGCTCCTCCCGGCTGGCAGTCTTCGAGGTTCTGGCCCCGATCCGCCTTCCCGCCGGTCTTTCGGGCAAGGAGGGTGCCACGTTCCGCCTCAAACCCGGGGTTCCGCGACCAACGGGCCAATCACGCGGCGTGAAGATCATCAACGCCCAATAGTTCCGGCTCAGAGCAGTTCGAGCGCGAGTTTCTCCAGCGCAGCCTGCCCGGCGACCGAATTGCCGTATTGGTCGAGGGGCGGGGACCAGACGCAGGCGGCGAACTGGTTCGGCTGGACCACAAGGATTCCACCCCCAACCCCCGACTTCCCCGCGAGCCCGACCTGAAACGCGAACTCGCCCGATTGGTCGTAGAGGCCGCAGGTCCGCATGATCGCGCGAATGCGCCTTGCATGCAGCCCCTCGCCGCAAATCGTACGGCCCTGCTGCGGGGCGACCAGAAACATCGCGGCACGGGCCAGATCCAGGGCCGACATGGCGATCGAGCAGGCGCCGAAATACGCCTCCGTCACCTTCAGCGGGTCACCATTCAGGTTCTTGTGCGCCTTCAAAACGAAGGCCATGGCGCGGTTCAGATCCCCCGTCCTGATCTCGGAGCGATGGACCTCATCATCATAGGCAACGTCTGGATTGCCCGAGAGCAACCGTATCTCCCCCAGCAGCAGATCGCGGTAGCTGGTATCATGCGCCAGTAAGGCATCCGTCGTTACGATCGCGCCTGCGTTGATGAACGGATTGCGCGGGATACCACCTTCCGTCTCGAGCTGAATGATCGAATTGAACCGCATACCGGACGGCTCGCGCGCCACCCGAGCCCAGAGCGCGTCTCCCAGCCACTCCATCGCGATCGACAGCGCGAAAAGCTTCGAGATGGATTGGATCGAAAACGGCTCCTCCGCATCGCCGACCGTGAAGGTCTCACCATCCGCACGGACCAGAGCCATGCCGAACTTCGATGGGGGAACAGCGGCGAGTGCAGGGATGTACTGTGCGACGGTCCCGGTTTCGGCCAGGGGCCGGACTTCTTTGGCGATATCTTCAAGAAGCGCGCGCATGGGCCGTCGATAGCGGGACCGATGGCCGCAGGCAAGCTCAGGCTCGGGATCGGCCTAGTCGTTCGAGATCAGCCGAACCTTGCGCGCGTTGGCGTGTTTCTCGATGACGTCGGAGGCACCCTGACGTTCGACCCGGCTCATCCGGCTGGCCCAGGCCAGCGCCGTGATCTGAGCATGCTCGGAAAGACCAAGCAGGTTGTCGCCGAGACCGCAGCGCAGACGCTTGACCAGCGTCTCTGCAGCATCCAGGCGATAGCCGCTCAACTGATGCGAACCCAGCGCCTGATCGAAGCCAAAGATCCTGTCCTCCGCGGCGTCGCGGAAGGCGAGGATTGCTTCTTCCTTTGCGATGGTGACCTTGTGGTTCACCTGCGTGACATAGACGGTGGCGTCGCGATCCTTCGCGATCTGCGCGGCAGGGTTGAAAAGCGGCCCGACGAAGGCGCTGCCAGCACCCGTCGACGGGATCGTCATGGTCCCGCGCTCAATATCCAGGATCACCGGCGCAAGGCTACGGTCGGCAAGCTGGACCACGATTGTGCTGAAAGAGCCAGTGATGAGCAGGAAATCGCTCTCACCCAGCAGGTCGATCAGTTCGATAGCCGAGGAGAGCGCGGCCACCTGGCTGCGCGTAATCTCTTGGAACACGCCGACCCCACGCTCGCCGGTCGCGGCGCGGATGCGCGAGTAGACGCGGATCGTCGTGCTCTCCCGGTCACCGAGCGCGAATTCGCCGGCGCGCTTGAGCGCATGCGCGATGGTCGGAAAGAAGCGCCGATCCTCGGGCGACCATGTCTGGTCGGCCCCGGGCTCGCGGACCTTGATGGTCATCGAGATCAGCGGAAACCCGCGCCCGTCAGCGGCGGAGAGATGATCCGACAACTGCCGGTCGAACGCCGTCAGAACGGTACGCTCCAGGAGGTAGATCGCCTCCATCTCACGCCCGTCGACCTCAATGGGCTGGACGATCTCCAGAACCGGAACACGCTCAAGGCTCGGCTCGATGATCGAACGATAAATGTCAATATGGTCCATAGTGCGCTCCCAACTCATCGATGGAGGCTACTCTAAAACAAGGCAGATTCGAGGCACGCTAAAGACAGACGCGCCTTATACCCGAGTCGCAGTACGAAATTCAAAAAAAAGCAGGGGCCACAAGCCCCTGCCCAAGTCATTTACCCTGTGCGGCTGACTACATCATGCCGCCCATGCCGCCCATGTCGGGCATGCCGCCGGCGGGTGCAGCACCCTTCGGCTCGGGCTTGTCGGCGACCATGGCCTCCGTGGTGATCAGGAGACCGGCGACCGAGGCTGCGTCTTCCAGTGCAGTGCGTACAACCTTGGCCGGGTCGATGACGCCCATATCCATCAGGTTGCCGTACTCTTCGGTCTGCGCGTTGAAGCCAAAGTTGGCATCGTCGTTCTCGTTCACTTTGCCAGCAACGACCGCGCCGTCGACGCCCGCGTTCTCCGCGATCTGACGCAGCGGCGCCTGAATTGCCCGGCGCACGATGGCGATACCGGCATTCTGATCGCTGTTCTCGCCGGTCAGGCCGGAGAGCGCCTTGCCAGCGTGGACCAGGGCGACACCGCCACCCGGCACAACACCTTCCTGAACCGCGGCACGGGTCGCGTTCAGGGCGTCATCGACGCGGTCCTTGCGCTCCTTCACCTCAACCTCGGTCGAACCGCCGACGCGGATCACCGCAACACCGCCGGCGAGCTTTGCCAGACGCTCCTGCAGCTTCTCCCGGTCGTAGTCCGACGAGGTCTCGTCGATCTGCTGACGGATCTGGGCAACACGTGCTTCAATCTCGGCCTTCTCGCCCGCGCCATCGACAACGGTGGTCTCGTCCTTGGTGATCGAGATCCGCTTCGCCGAACCGAGCATGTCGATGGTGACCGACTCGAGCTTCATGCCGAGGTCTTCCGAAATCACCTGACCACCGGTCAGGATCGCGAGGTCCTGCAGCATTGCCTTGCGGCGGTCGCCGAAGCCCGGCGCCTTGACGGCTGCAATCTTCAGGCCGCCACGGAGCTTGTTGACCACCAGGGTCGCCAGCGCCTCACCCTCGACGTCTTCGGCCACGATCAGGAGAGGCTTGCCCGACTGGATCACGGTCTCGAGCAGCGGAACCATGGGCTGCAGCGACGAGAGCTTCTTCTCGTGCAGCAGAACCAGGCAGTCCTCCAGCTCGGCGATCATCTTGTCGGGATTGGTGATGAAGTAGGGGCTCAGATAGCCACGGTCGAACTGCATGCCCTCGACCACTTCGGTCTCGGTCTCCAGGCCCTTGTTCTCTTCGACGGTGATCACACCCTCGTTGCCGACCTTCTGCATCGCATCGGCGATCTGAGTGCCGATTTCCGATTCACCATTGGCCGAGATCGTGCCGACCTTGGCAACCTCGTCCGAGTCGGCAACCGGGCGCGACATGCCCTGGATGCCTTCGATGACTTTGGCAACCGCGGTGTCGACACCACGCTTCAGGTCCATAGGGTTCATGCCGGCGGCAACCGACTTCATGCCTTCCTTGACGATTGCCTGGGCGAGCACGGTGGCGGTCGTGGTGCCGTCACCGGCTTCGTCATTGGTGCGGCTCGCGACTTCGCGGACCATCTGGGCACCCATGTTCTCGAACTTGTTCTCAAGCTCGATCTCTTTGGCGACGGTCACACCGTCTTTGGTGATGCGCGGCGCGCCGAAGGATTTGTCGAGCACCACGTTGCGGCCTTTCGGGCCAAGCGTCACTTTGACAGCGTCGGCCAGCGTGTTGACGCCCTTGAGCATCTGGTCACGTGCCGTTGTGTCGAATTTTACGTCTTTAGCAGCCATTGTAAGCTCCTATCAGTTCTGTTGGTTCGATGAGGAAAAGCGAAGATTGCTCGCTCAGGCAGCTTTCTCGGCAGCGGTGCCCGAGAGAACGCCGAGGATGTCACTTTCCTTCATGATCAGAAGATCTTCGCCGTCGATCTTGACTTCCGTGCCCGACCACTTGCCGAACAGGATACGATCGCCTGCCTTTACGTCCATGGCGATGCGCTCACCACCTTCGTCCTTGGCACCGGCGCCAACTGCGACGACCTCACCTTCCGACGGTTTTTCCTTGGCACTATCGGGGATGATCAGGCCACCGGCGGTTTTTTCATCCGACTCGATCCGGCGGACCAGCACACGGTCATGCAGGGGAGTGAATTGCATGGAAACGCTCCTTTGATGCGGGTTCCAGTTTATTGTCCCGGGCGTCTGTCGCTCAGGCTCAATCTCGATCCTGAGGCGTTAGCACTCGCCCGGAGTGAGTGCTAAATACGAGCTGGCAGATAATGAAATCGCGAAAGCGCGTCAAGAGGATTGCCGCCGAGTTAGGCACTCAGCGTGCATTTTTAAGCAGGCCCATGCTGAAGGCGGCCGTATGCGGTCTTAGGTTTGGTTCAGTGCAGCACGATCTCGTGGTCGCGAAACCTGAATTCGGCCGGTTTGATGAGCTGGGAATGCGCAACCCGAACCGAGTGCAATGGGCCATCAAGCTCTCGCTGCCAGAAGGCCAGGAATCGTCGAAGCTCTGGGAAGCGTGGAGCGAGATCGAGCTCTTGCCAGACAAACGTCTGAAGCAGGCTTTTTGCATCGGGCATATGATACGTGATCTCGGCGGTCGTCATGCAGTAGCCGCCCAACTGGCGGCGAAAGTCCTTGTCGACTTTGGTCATCTGAGGTCTGCTCGCTCTCCTTTTCTGGTTCGCGCCACCCGGCGGCGCGCGTTTCGGCACGGTCCCGCCAGGCTCGGTATGTGCATGGTGCCACATAAAAATTAAGAATCGGAAGCAAAAAGAAACCAAACTTGGGCACGAGCGCGTGAGTCCTGCTTTGTCCAGATGCGCGCCGTCTCAAACTGGGATAGGCTGTCTGCGACAGAGAATCTGCGAGAGTTTCCATGACCCGCCTCCCCACTCTTTTGCTCTGCGCTGCTTTCCTGATTCTCCCGCAGGAGGCGATGGCGAAATGCTTCGGCCGCGATCTGCTGCAAAGGCTCGAAGTGAGCGACAAGACTGCCCATGACGCAATCTTTGAGCGGGCGGAAATGGTTCCTAACGCCTCGGGCCGCTTCTGGCGGATCGATAAGCCCGGCGTGACGCCCTCCTATCTATTCGGTACGTACCACGATCCCGGCGCCCACAAGACCGTACAAAAAGAGGTCTGGGAGGCGGTCGAGGAAGCGCGTGCGACCTGGTTCGAGCTCAGCATCGAAGAGCAGACGCGGATGCAGACCGACATCACCGCGAACCCGCTGGAACTGGTGTTTGATTTCGAACAGCCACCACTTTCTCAGCGGGTGCCTCGTGGCACGCTCGGCACCATCCGCCGGGCGCTCGAGGCGCGTGGGATCCCGCTCGAGTCGGCCGAGCAGATGCGCGGCTGGATGCTGTTCTCACTGCTCGGCTTTCCGGCCTGTCAGTTGGCCGAGATCCAGTCCGGCACCCCCGTGCTCGACGACCGGCTCGCCAATCACGGCCTTGAGAACGGCGTGCCGAACAACGGGCTGGAGACCTATGAGGCTGCACTTGCCGCGCTCGAGCGGATGGCGGGGGAGGATTTCAGCGAGATGATGGTGGATCTCAGCGTCACCGTCGATGCCGATGACGACATCCACGAGACCAACATGAGCCTTTACGCATCAGGTGACATCCAGGCGATCTTCGAGTTTGGCATCTGGTATGCTGAGGAAAAGGGCCTGACCGGCGTCCGTGAGCGGGCCGAAGCGTTCTCCGATGCAGCGCTGGTCGCGCGCAACCGGGCGTGGATGGGCAAGCTTGTCCCGGAGCTTGATCAGGGCAGTGTCTTCGTTGGCGTCGGCGCGCTGCACCTCCCCGGTGAAGAGGGCATGGTCGAGCTGATCCGCGGGGCCGGATTCGAAGTCACGCGGCTCGACTGATCAGGCGACCCCTGCAGCCACAAGCGCCCCTGCCGCCCCAACGCTAAGGGGCAGCCTGAGCGCGGGCCACCAGGGCGGCGCGCCGCCATCCTTGCTCAGCTCGCGGTCCGCGAAGAACAGGGTCACGAACCCCAAAGCCAACCCGAAATAGGGCAGCGAGCCCGGCATCAGGACGACAAGCCAGCCGAAGAGGCAGGGGATCACCGATAGAATGAGCGCGCCGGCCCGCGGTCCCTGGCCCATACCGGCCGCCGCAAACCCCCAGCGGCATCCGCCCATGAAGGACAGTATGGCCAGCCCATAGCCAATCGTCACCGTGCGCACGAGATCACCCGGCATCACCCAATGTGCCGCGGCCCCGGCGAAAAAGGGCAACAGGCCCGCCAAACCTAGCCATCCGGCGGCCGGCGGCACCCCGGGCATCAATCGCGATAGAGGGTCGGTCATTCTGTCTCGCTGTTCACAATCACAAGGCCACCTACATCTGAGCTTGGAACTGAACAGGAGCGACGCAATGTCAAGAGCCGCCACCCGTGTCTACTTCGATGGCGACTGCCCGATATGCCGGCGCGAGATCGGCTGGTACCGCACTTGGCGCGGCGCCGACCGGATCGACTGGGTAGATCTGACACGCGACGAGATCGCCCCCGGTCTCGACCGGTGCGCGATGATGGAGCGCTTCACTGTCGAGCGTGGCGACGGCAGCCAGGCCTCCGGTGCCGCAGGCTTCATCGCCATGTGGCGGGCCCTGCCCGCAAGCGCCTGGGCCGCGCGATTCCTCGACAACCGCCCCGCAACATGGCTGCTCGACCGCGCTTACACGGGCTTCCTTGCGATCAGACGCCTGTGGCGACCCGCCACTTGATGGCGGCGCGGCGACGGTCTACTGCCCGCTGAGCCAAGCTCAGACCGGAGCCACAATGACCTGTACCGTGATCTCTTCCCTGGCGGATATCGCCGGAGACTACGACGCCATCCTCTGCGATCTATGGGGTTGCTACCATAACGGGATCACGCCTTACCAGGCGGCCGTCGATGCCTGCCGGTCTGTTCGATCCGCCGGGGGCACGGTGGTGCTTCTGACCAACGCGCCTCGGCCAGCACCCCATGTGAAAAGCTTCCTCGACAAGATCGGCAGCCCGGAAGACAGCTACGACGCTATCGTCTCCTCGGGCGCAGCATGCCAGGCGGCGCTTACATCCGGGCGCCACGGCACAGCCTTCTATTACCTCGGCCCCGACCGCGACCTGCACATGCTGACCGGCGTCGGGCTGGAACCCACGCCTGAAGCGGAGGCGGATGCTGTGCTCTGCACTGGTCTGGTGGACGAATGGAACGAGGATCTGGAGGATTACGCCGAACTGCTCGGCCGCCTTCGCAATCGCAACCTGCCGCTCCTCTGCGCCAATCCCGACATCGTGGTCGACCGGGGGGAACAGCGCTTCTGGTGCGCAGGTGCGCTCGCCCGCCTCTATGGCGAGATCGGCGGCGAGGTTCTCTATTTCGGCAAACCGCACCGCCCGATCTATGAGCGCGCGATGGAAGTGCTCGCTGAAACCGCAGGCCGGGAGATCCCCGCCCAGCGCGTCCTGGCCATCGGCGACGGACCTGCCACCGATGTGAAGGGCGGCTGCACCTTCGGCCTCGACACGCTGTTCGTGACAGGCGGCCTCGCGCTCGGCGAACTGGGCCCCGACCCTGAGCGCCCTGACCCGGCTCTGCTGGACGACTATCTCGCAACCCAGGGTCTCAATCCCCGCTACGCGATTGGGCGTCTCAGATGAGAAACATTCAATAATTTTCTACTCTCTGATTGAAATTATTATGCGCAATTATATTGCTCGCCACGTGATGCTTTGACATATTTTTGCGACGCAGCATTGCGATTCGCGTCTGCGGTCAAATGAGGTGAGCATGTTGGACAACGCCCCCCGCGGTACAATTTGCATCGAGGATCTCGAGATCGGCATGCGCCGCTCGGTGACCAAGACGATCACGGACACCGATATCCGTATGTTCGCGGATGTCTCGACCGACCACAATCCCGTGCATCTCGACGAGGAGTATGCCCAGGACACCATGTTCGGCGGCAGGATCGCGCATGGCATGCTGACGGCTTCGCTGATCTCCGCCGTGATCGGAGAGCAACTCCCCGGCCATGGCACCGTCTATATGGGCCAATCACTCAAGTTCCTCGCCCCGGTCTACCCCGGCAACGAGGTCGAGGCCGAGGTAAGCGTCGCGGAAATCGATCACGCCAAACGGCGCGTGACCCTTGATTGCGTCTGCCGGGTGGGTCAAAAACCCGTGCTGAAGGGTGAGGCGCTGGTGCTCGCCCCGTCCAAGAAGTTCGACTGACAGGCGCGGCTCGCGCCTTGACCGGGGCGCGCGCAGGCCGATGCACATTCACGATCAGATCGTGGTCTCTCAGGAGTCGCGTGGCGCCACGGCCGCGCTGGGCAACTTCGATGGTGTGCATCGCGGCCACCGCGCGCTGATCGAGACGGCGCAGAAGGCGGAGCCAGGGGCACCGCTCGGCATCGTCAGTTTCGACCCACATCCACGCCGTTTCTTCCGGCCCGACGCCCCGCCCTTTCTGCTGACCACACCGGCAGAGAAGGCCCGGCGCCTCCAGGCGTTGGGGGTCAATCACCTCTACAACCTGCCGTTCGACGCAACCCTCTCATCGATGACGCCCGAGACGTTCATCGAAGACGTGCTGGTGGCGGGCCTTGGCCTTCGCCACGTCGTCGTCGGTGCCGATTTCCACTTTGGCAAGGCGCGCGCGGGCGACGCAGGTTTCCTGCGCAGCCATGGCGGCGCGCATGGGCTTGCCGTGACGATCCACAGCATCCTCGAGGGTGACCTAGGCGAGTATGGATCCACCGCGATCCGCGTCATGATCGAGGAGGGCCGCTGCCGCGACGCCGCCCGACAGCTCGGTTGCTGGCACGCGGTCTCAGGACCCGTGATCAAGGGCGACCAGCGCGGGCGTGACCTGGGCTATCCGACCGCGAACCTTGCTTTCGGCGAGCAAATTGTCCCCTGCTTCGGCATCTATGCCAGCGAGGTCACAGTCCATGACGGGCCGCATGCCGGGCGCTATGGCGGGGTCGCCTCGATCGGCGAGCGGCCGACATTCGGCGTGAACGCACCGAACTTCGAGGTGCACCTGTTCGACTTCAAGGGCGATCTCTACGGGAGCGAGATCACCGCCGCCCTCGTCGCTCGCCTGCGTGGAGAAGAGCGGTTCGAGACCGCCGAGGCCCTGATCGCGCAGATGGACAAGGACTCCGACGCTGCGCGCCGGGTTCTGGAAAATCCGGCCGTTCCCACGTAAAAGACCGCGGCCAGAGCCCATTTGAGAGCCCCTTATGCGATCTTTCCTCATCAACATGATCCTGATCTTCGTCACGTTCTTCAGCGCGCTCGCGCTCTGGACGACGGCGAAGATCTTCAAGGAGCCACGCAGGCGGATGTGGCGGATCCTGCACGTCTGGGCGGGCACCCTGCGCCACGCCGTCGTCCTGATCCTGAAGGCGAAGATCGAGGTGCGCGGCAAACACCACATCAAACCAGGCGTCCCCCAGCTCATCGTCGGCAAGCACCAGTCGGAGCTCGACGTGATCCTTATGGTCGACGAACTCGACGATTTCAGCGCCGTGGTGATGGGAGAACTTGAGAAGTATCCCTTCTTCCCAAGCATGCTCAAAGCGCTCGATCTGGTGGTCGTCAAAGTTGATCAGGGCCGCCAGGGCCGTACCCAGCAGACAATCGAAGGAGGGATCCGTGTTCGCGAACAGCGCCGCGACATGCTGATCTACCCGGAGGGTGAGCTGATGAAGCTCGGCGCGAGGGAGCGCTACCGCTCAGGCGTCGGCCACCTCTATACCAATATGAATGTCGAGGTTGTCCCGGTGACCTTCTCGGTCGGCACGATCTGGCCGCAACGGGACTGGACCAAGCACAAGAACCAGCATGGTATCGTGGAGTTCATGGAACCGATCCCGCCCGGCCTACCCTTCGACGAGTTCATGGCCCTGATCGAAGAGCGGATCGAGACCAAGACCATGGAGCTTGTGCGCGAAAGCGCCGAGCCAGACGTGCTCGCCGCCGCCGAGGACCGCCACGCCCGCGGCGTGAACAACTTCGACAAGGCCGCCGAATAATCTTCTGCTTGAAATCGGTGCCGTAACCCCGGCTAATTCCTTTAATCCAAGTTGAAGGAAAGGAACAGGGAGATGGCAACCAATCTGGCGACCGAGGCCGACAAGCGTGGCATCGAGTATTTTCTGATCTCGTTCGTCGATCTCTTTGGCGTGATGCGCGCCAAGCTGGTCCCGAAATCCGCCATCGCGGACATGAGCAAGGAAGGCGCAGGGTTCGCCGGTTTCGCCGCCTGGCTCGACATGACGCCCGCGTATCCAGACATGTTCGCGATCCCCGACCCCGACAGCCTGATCCAGCTTCCCTGGAAGCCCGAGGTCGGCTGGCTGGCCGCCGATCTCTGGATGGATGGTGCCGAGGTCGACCAGGGCCCGCGCAACACGCTCAAGCGCATCCTCGCCCAGGCCGAGGCCAAGGGCTGGCGCATGAAGCATGGGGTGGAGTGCGAGTATCACATCACCAATCCCGACGGCACGGCCATCGCCGATGAGCGCGATATCCAGGAAAAGCCCTGCTATGACGTCTCCGCCCTGATGCGCCGCTACGAGGTGATCCGCGAAATCTGCGATGCAATGCAGTCTCTAGGCTGGGGCCCCTACCAGAACGACCACGAAGACGCGAACGGCCAGTTCGAGATGAACTGGGATTTCAACGACGCCCTAGTGACTGCGGACCGCCATGCCTTCTTCAAATACATGGTCAAGTCCGTGGCCGAAAAGCACGGCCTGCGCGCGACCTTCATGCCCAAGCCCTTCGCCAACATTACCGGCAATGGCTGCCACGCCCACGTTTCGATCTGGGACAAGAAGGGAAAGAAGAACCTGTTCGAGGACAAGAAGGGCGAGCTTGGTGTCTCGAAGCTCGGCTATGCCTTCATGGGCGGGCTGATGGCCCATGGCACCGCGCTGTCGGCAATCTCGAACCCGACCGTGAACAGCTACAAGCGGATCAACGCGCCCCGCACGACCTCGGGCGCCACGTGGTCGCCGAACACGCTGACCTATGGCGGCAACAACCGCACCCACATGATCCGTATTCCCGATGGCGGGCGCTTCGAGTTGCGCCTCGCGGACGGAGCGACAAACCCCTATCTCTACCCAGCCGCAGTGCTGGCCGCCGGGATGGACGGAATGGCGAACAATCTCGACCCCGGAAAGCGGCTCGACATCGACATGTACGCCGAGGGACACAAGGTGCGCGGGGCAAAGAAGCTGCCACTCAACCTTCTGGATGCCCTGCGAGAGCTCGAGAAGAACAGGACGCTGAAGGCCGCGCTCGGCCCCGCCGCCGATGCGTTCCTGAAGCTCAAGCACGAGGAATGGAACTCGTACATGCGCCACCTGACCGATTGGGAGCGGGACCACACACTCGACTGCTGATCGCGCCCGAATGCGGCCGGGCCGCAAGGGCTGAGGCACCCAACTGTTCTTGGAGCGTGACCGCCGGCTCCTTCATCTCGAGAGGGCCCTCCAACAGCGAGCGCGTGACCACCATTTGCACCCTCAGCTTTTGCTAGAGGCAATAGATGAGGGGCTTGCAAACCTCCTTGGTCAGCATGCGCTGGTGCCCTCTCAGCTCCATTGATGCGCCAGAGAACAAAATACCGCTTTGAAACTTTGAACCAATGCTGGCCCAATCAAAAATATCGCTTGGCCCGGTTCTGACCCTGTGATTGAGTTTTCATCTATCGGAATGAAGTCCGAAACAGGTCTGCGCGGGGGAGCAGCCAGAGAGCGGCCTCCTGCTCAATAGGAGGAAACACAAAAATGGAAGAGCAAGTAGCCGAGCTGATGGCCAAAGTGGCCGCGCTCGAGGCAAAAGCCAACACGACGAACACAATGTTCGCCGAAACCTACTACTATCTGACGATCCCGCTGATGGTCATCATCCACGCGGGATTTCTTGCCTACGAGATGGGGGCGTCGCGGCACAAGAACGTGCTGGCCTCGGGGATCAAGAACATCCTCGCCTTCGCCTTCATGGTTCCGACATTCTACTACTTCGGCTGGTGGGTGTATTGGGCCTTCCCGACAGGATTCTCTCTGACACCCGGGCCGGTCGAGATCTCCGGCGCCGAATACGCGGCGTTCGCCTGGCCATGGAGCGAAAGCGCCGGTCCAAACCTCGCCGACAACTCCACGGGGGTCTTCTGGGGGGCCTTCACGCTCTTCGCCGCAACGACGGCCTCGATCTTCTCAGGCGCCGTGATCGAACGGATCCAGGTGGTGGGCTTCGTGATCCTGGCGATCGTGCTCGGCTCGTTTGCCTGGGTCGTGGGCGCCGCCTGGGGCTGGCACGCCGATGGCTGGCTGGTGCAGGACTGGGGCTACCACGACTTCGGCGCCGCAGGGCTTGTCCACGCAGTCGCGGGCTTCTTTGCGCTGGGTGTGCTGATCAATCTCGGGCCCCGGATCGGGAAGTTCAACCCGGACGGCACTGCAAACCATATCGGGGCGCATAACCTGCCCTTCACACTGGTCGGTCTGATGCTGATCATCGTGGGCTTCTGGGGCTTCCTCATGGCCTGCGTGATCGTGCCCGGCGAGGCGTGGAGCTGGTATGGCGACAAGTGGGCCACGATCTACGGCACCCCGATGACGCTGAGCGCGCTCAGCTTCAACATCCTCATGGGCTTTGCTGGCGGGATCATCGGCGCCTGGATGATCACCCGCGATCCGTTCTGGATGATGTCGGGTGCGCTGGGCGGGATCATCTCCTGCGCCTCGGGCCTCGACGTCTGGCAGCCGGCCCAGGCCATGGCGATCGGATTTGTCGGCGGTGCCATCGCAGCGCCCGCGGCGAAGATCCTCGAGAATATGGGGATCGACGATGCGGTCGGCGCGGTAACCATTCACGGCACGCTCGGCATCTGGGGCGTGATGGCGGTCGGCATCTTCGCCTCTGGCTACCCGGCGCTGCAAGGTGAGGCAGGAGAGGTCGCGACCACCTCGATCGTCGGCCAGGCGGTCGGCGCGGTCGTGATGTTCCTGCTCGGCTTCGTGCCCGGTTATGTCGTCTCACTCATCCTCAAGATGGTGGGGCTCTTACGGGTCGGCGAGGCCGCCGAGATCCAGGGTCTCGATATGACCAAGGTGCCGGTGCAGGCCTATCCGGAAGGCATCGCGCCATCGACGACACCGGCGCAGTAACGACACAAAAGGAGAGAAGCCATGGGATGGCCTTTTGACGAAGCCTCGTGGAACGCTGCGAGCGGGGCCTACTATTCGGCGGTCGGCTCAGAACTGCTCTGGGTCGGGGTCTCGGTTGTGATCTGCATCGCCTCGATGGTCGTGGGCGCCTTGCACGAGAACGACGCCTATCGCAAAGCCGAGAACTGACGGATCAGCGATCCGAACAGGGAGGCCGCCGGAGTAATCCGGCGGCCTTTCTCATTCCAGAAACGAGCCAAACGGTGTGCGCGTGCCGCGCACAAGAGATTCCCCGTGCTCATCGCATCCGCTCGATCACGGGAATTGGCGCCGGCTGCAGCTCGAGCGCAAAGCCGCCACGGCGCTGCGCGCGGGCGGGTGGGCTTGCCGGGCGCAAGCCAATCACGCAGGTCTCGCATGGGAGCGCCGCGCGAAGTGGCGGAAGATCTCAGGCGTAGTTCCCCTTGACCCGCTCCTTGCCCGGATCGAAATGCGGGAACCGGGAGATCGTTGCCGGAATCCGCTTCTGATGGCCGTCGAGCTGACCGATCTCCAACTCTGTGCCCTCCTCCGCATGGGCCACATCGATCCGGGCCAGCGCGATCACCTTGCCGAGCACCAGTGACTTCATCGCGGAGGTCACCTCACCCACCTGGGCGCGGCCGATAAAGAGCCCGTCGCCATTTGTCGGCACCGTGCCGGCGGTGATATCCAACCCGACCAGCTTGCGCCGCGGATGCGCCTTGCGCTCCTCGAGCGCTTTGCGACCGATGAAATCGTCGTTCTGGGTCTTGAGTGGCACCGTGAACCCAATCCCCGCCTCGAACGGATCGGTCTGATCGCAGAACTCATAGCCCGCGAACACGAGACCCGCCTCAATGCGAACCCAATCGAGCGCAGCCAGACCAAAGAGCTGGAGGCCAAAGGGCTGCCCGGCCTCCCAGACCGCATCGAACACCGTCTCCGCGTCCTTCGGATGGCAGAAGATCTCATAGCCCAGTTCGCCCGTGTAGCCAGTCCGGCTCACCACCAACGGCGCCCCGTCGAAGGCGTCGATCCGGCCGACCGCGAAGCGGAACCATGGGAGTTCCTCGACGGTCGGCTGGGTGGGTGCGGTCCAAATCATCCTCTTAAGGATATCCCGCGAATTCGGCCCCTGTACCGCAATGTTGCAGAGCTGATCGGTCGAATTGCGGACCCAGGCTTGCAGGCCGCGCTCTTCGGCCATCTCGCGCATGTGGATGCCGGAGAGGTCATTGCCGCCGACCCAGCGAAAATTCGTCTCGCCGAGCCGGAACACCGTGCCGTCATCGATCATTCCCCCATGCTCGTAGCAGACGGCGGTGTAGACTACCTGTCCCACGGCGAGCTTCTTCATATTCCGCGTGACGCAGAGCTGCATGAGATCTTCGGCATCCGGCCCGGTGATCTCGTATTTGCGCAAGGGCGAGAGGTCCATCACCACCGCCTTCTCGCGGCAGGCCCAGTACTCGCCCAGCGTGCCAACAGAGGGGAACTGGTTCGCCAGCCAGTAGCCGTTGTACTCGACGAACTCGCGGGTGTGCCGGGCAAAACAGTCGTGGAACCCGGTCTTCTTGGTGGCCTCGACGGGAGAATTGGCGGTCATGCGGAACCCCACTGAGCGCTGGAAGTCTTCTTGGGCGCCATAGGTGCGCACCTGGATATCGGTCGGGTTCCAGCCGTTTGCCGGATCGATGTCGCAAGGGCAGGCGGTGGAGACGCAGACCAGATCGGTCAGCGCGCGCAGCAGCACATAATCCCCCGGCCGGCTCCACGGGTCATCCATGCCGATCGCATGGGTCTGGTCGAGCATGGTGTTGAAGAAGAAGTTGATCGCGGGCCAGCCGCCGCGCGGGCGGATGTTGAACCGCGCCAGATCCCGGTTCATGTTGTCCGAACAGTTGACATGCCCGGGATAGCCCAGATCGTCGTAATACCGCGCCGTGCAGGCCAGCCCGAACGTGTCGTGGCGCCCGCACGTGTCCTGCACGATCTCGACCAGCGGCTCCTGATCGAAGCTCCAGTATTTCGAGAAGATGCCCGGGCTGGGGTAGAGGCTGCCCATCAGCGACCGCGTCGTGGTGGGGTCGATCTCCCGCTCCTCGCCCTTGTCCAGCGCGCGCAGGCTGAACGCCTGAAAATCCGAGCATTCCCGGCCCTGCACATCGAGGATCTGGATGAACTCCCCCGCCTTAACACCATAGGTTTTGGCATCGCCAGGCTGGATGTTGATGTCATGCAGCGGATCCGCCATCGGGTCCGGTGGCGCGCGCCCGCCCTTCTCGGGCCCCGGATCGGCACGCCGGACGTAGAGCACGAGCTCCGACACCGTATCCTGCGCCTCCGGCAGCATCGCGTCGCCCGGTGCACAGACGATCAGGAGGCCATCGCAGGCGGCGGTATAGGAGACGTTCTCGCCCGCCGTAGAGCCTTCACTGAATGCGCGGATCGCTTCTGCCCGGCCAATGTCGAACCCCGCACGGTCGAGCGCGCGGAGGACCTGGCGGGCAGAAGCGCCTCCTGCCGCAAGCGACTTTTGCAGCCCGCCCGGAGCGCCGCTGGAGACCCCGCCCAGCATGCCGGGATCGGACCGGCCGTCTGGCGTGAAGAAGACGATCTCGGCGGGTTGCAACCCTTCGCGGTCGACCACGGTAATCTCGTCGCCTGTGCGGATCTCCACCGCACGCGAGCCGCCGCCGGGCACTGGATGGCGCTCCACCCCGTGGGGCAGCAGCGGCAGGCCCGGTGTGATTACGCCCCCCAGCGCCGTCGGCCGTTCGAATTTTGCAAGATCGCCCATCACTCCAGCCCAAGTGCCTTCCGCCGGTCCTTGGCCCAGCGGATGATGATGTTGTCGAACACCAGCGCCATCAGCACGACGCACATGCCGAGGACGAAGTTCTTGCCGAGATCGGTACCCGCCAGCGTACGCTGCAGCTCCTGACCCAGATCCTGCGTGCCGATGAAGGCCGCGATGATCACCATGAAGAAGGCGAACATGATCGCCTGGTTGAAACCCACCGCCAGCGTCGGTAGCGCGATCGGAAGCTGCACGTTCCAGAGCTTCTGCATGCGGGTCGCACCCGCCATATCCGCGGCCTCGGTCAGCTCGGGCGGCACGCCCCTCAGCCCCTCGATCGTGTAGCGCACCATCGGCACCAGCGTGTAGATCAGGATCGAGAAGACCACTGCGACATCGTTGATCCCGAACAGCATGATCGCCGGGATCAGGTAGACGAAGCTCGGGAAAGTCTGGGCCGTATCGACGATCACCAGCATGACCACATCGCGCGGCCAGCGCCGCACCGCCCACCAGAGCGCGAGCCAGATGCCTGCGAAGAGATAAAGCGACAGCGACCCGAGTGAGAGGAACTCGGGCGGCGCCTCCGAAGGCAGCTCCGCGAAATAGTAGTAGAGCCCCGCCACCAAAAGCGCGGTCAGGACAATCGGCGCGCGCTTGAACGCAAGGCCCAGCAGGCCCAGCGCGAAATCCGCAGGCCCGGATTTCAGCGAGACAGGCTGCGCCGCCCCCCGCGCGGCCCAGATCCCCAGCGGCATCCCGATGACCAGCGCCAGGGAAACCGAGGCAATCGCGGCATAAAGCGTGATGATCGACCGGTCCCACCAGCCGGTCAGTGCGATGATCCCGTAGAACCCGATCGCAAGCGCCGCAAGGCGCAGGCCGCCGACCAGATAGCCAAGCGCGCCCCAGGCCAGAATGACCGTGGGGATCGGCAGCCAGAGCAGCGCATTACGAAACGGGATCAGCACATCCTGGATCAGGAAGACCCGGATCGACCCGGTTACCGCCTGGACATTGTCGATATCGAGGAAACCCTTGATCGCCCCATCGACCTCACGCCCCTTCGAGAGATGCTGGGTCCGGTGAAAGCCATCGAGGCTGCTCCAGAACCACTGGAAGACATTGCCCGGGTTCTTTCCCCCCAGCGTGTAATTCGCCGACTGCCCGGCGAGATGCGCAACCCCCCAAAGTACCGCGAAAAGCCCAAGCCCCGAGAGCAGGAAGATATGCCGCCGCCACCAAGCGGTCCCCTTCTCAAAATGCTCAGGCTGTTTCAGAACCCACGCCTTCGACAGGCGATCCAGCATGACAGCCAGCAGCACGATGGTGATCCCGATCTCGAGGCTCCGGCCCAGCTTGAAGCTGTTCATCATCTGCAAGAGCTTGGCCCCCAGGCCCGGCATGCCGATGAAGGCCGTCAGCACCACCATCGCAAGGCAGAGCATGATGATCTGGTTGAGACCGACCAGGATCTCGGTTCTCGCCGCCGGGATATAGACATGGCGCAGCATCTGCCAGCGGGTGCAGCCCGCCATCTGGCCGGCCTCCACCACCTCGGGCGGCACTTTACGCAGACCGACCGTGGTCATCAGCACCATGGGCGGGATCGCGTAGACGATGGTCGCCACCGCCCCGGCCGTCGGCCCGACCTTGAAGAAGATCACCGCCGGCAGGAGATAGGTGAAGAACGGCAGCGTCTGCAGGATCGCCAGGATCGGCTTGATCGCGTTGTCGAACCAGCGATATTTCCACGCCAGCATGCCGAGCCCAAGGCCCAGGAAGAATGCTACCGGCGCCGCCACAGCGATGACCGAAAGCGTCTGCATCGCGATCTTCCACTGGCCTATCAGCGCGACCCAGACAAAGGTCCCCCCGCCCATCAGCGCCATGCGCCAACCGCCCAGCCAATAGCCGAGCACGGCCGCGACCGCAGCGATCGCGGGCCACGGGATCGGGCCGATATTGGGCCAGCGCCGTTTGCCCTCCAGCAGGTTCGCAGTGGTATCGAGCGCATACTCCAAGAGCCCCGAGATCCCCCGGGTCAGGTGGATCAGCCCCAGATCATCCTTGACGAAGTTGAAGAACGCATCGAGCCAGACAGCGAATGGCAGGGCGCCTTCCTCGGGCCTGACCACCATCCAGTCTGGCAGGACCGGCCGGGCCAGTGCAAAGACCACCGCCAGCAGGAACAACCCGAGCGCAATCTGTTGTCTCGTCAGCCGTGGGGCCTCGCTCGGGGCCGTATCGGCGGTGACTGCCATCAGCCGTCACCCAACAGGATGTCGAGCGCCTCCTGCCGCTTCATCGATCCGATGATCGCGCCGGATTTGTCCGCAACCGGCAGGATCTCGCGCGGGTCGTTGACCAACTGGCGGGCAAGCTGGAGCACCGAGGCATCGCCTGATACAGGCTCCCCTTCGAGCAGCGCACCGTTGAGCGGTTTGGCAAGAACCGAGGCATGGACCACGCGGGCCTTCTCGATCTCCTCAGTGAACTTCGCGACATAGGGCGTCTGCGGGTCGAGCACGATCTTGTCCGGCGTGTCGCATTGCTCGATCGCGCCGTCCTTCATGATCGCGATCCGGTCGGCTAGCCGCAGCGCCTCGTCGAAATCATGGGTGATGAACACGATGGTCTTGCCCAGCATGTCCTGCAGACGCAGGAACTCGTCCTGCATCTCGCGCCGGATCAGCGGGTCGAGCGCCGAGAACGGCTCGTCCAGGAACCAGATGTCCGGCTCGATAGCGAGACTGCGGGCGATGCCGACGCGTTGCTGTTGCCCGCCCGACAGCTCGCGCGGGAAGTACTCCTCGCGGCCCTCGAGGCCCACGAGTTTGATGACCTCCAGCGCCCGCGCCCGGCAGTCATGCCGGTCCTGCCCGCGCATCTGCAGGGGAAAGGCCACGTTCTCCAGCACCGTGCGGTGCGGCAGCAGGCCGAAGGACTGGAAGACCATGCCCATTTTCGAGCGGCGGAGGTCGATCAGTTCCTTCTCGTTCAGCGCGCCAATGTCCTGGCCATCGATCTCAATGGTGCCTCCAGTGATCTCGTGCAGGCGAGAGAAACAGCGCACCAGGGTGGACTTGCCGGACCCGGACAGCCCCATGATGACCAGCATCTCACCGCGCGCAACCTCGATCGAGACATCCTTGACGCCTGCGATATACCCATCCGCGCGGATCTGATCGAAACTCTGCCCCGCCGGCATCGCTGCCAGATACCGCTCCGGATTGGGGCCAAAGAGCTTCCAGACGTTCCGTGCCGCGATGACGGGTGCGTCAGTCATGGGTCAAACCTTAACTGTTGCGCCCCACCGCGCGTCAAGCGGGTGGGGAGCATCGCTTCGTTCAGCGGAAGCTTACTGCGTCCAGGGCTTCCAGACGTCTTCGTTGTCCTCAAGCCATGCTGCGGCGGCCTCTTCGGGCTCAAGCTCATCCACATCGACCAGCCGCGCCATCTCGGCGATCTGGGCGTTGGTGAACGAGATCTTGGTCAGCACCTTGTAGGCGGCGGGCCACTTGGCCTCCATGCCGTCCCAGGCGGCCTTTTTCAGATAACCGTCGGCGGGGTTGCCGCAGTCATAGAGGGCTTCTTTGTTCGGGCCCTTGGTCGGGTCCTTGTCGCAGCCGTCTTCCCAGGTCGGGAACTCGACGAACTCACCCGGCCAGACGGCCTCGGCGAAGTTCGGGGTCCAGTTGAAGACCACGATCGGGCGCTTGTCCTTCTCAGCGGCACCGATTTCGGCCCAGAGAGCCGCAGCCGAGCCCGCGTTGATCACGACAAAGTCCATGCCGAGTGCTTCGACCCGCTCCTTGCCGTGCTTCAACCAGTCGACCGGACCGTCGAGATAGCGGCCCTTTTCGCCGGTCTCTGCGGTTTTGAAAAGCTCGGCACAGTCGTTGAGCGCCTTCCAGTCGGGCAGGCCCGGGCAAGCGTCCTTGGTCCACATCGGATACCACCAGTCCTCGCGGGTCACGGCGTCGTGGTCGCCGACATCGACGATCCCACCCTTCTCCTGCGCGGCCCGGAACGAGGCGCCGAACGCACCCTCCCAGACCTCAAGCTCAAGCGTGACATCGCCAAGCCGG
Source organism: Pseudomonadota bacterium (assembly GCA_039180675.1). GTDB lineage: Bacteria > Pseudomonadota > Alphaproteobacteria > Rhodobacterales > Rhodobacteraceae > Thermohalobaculum. Next base: position 37,981 of record JBCDDC010000029.1, read on the forward strand.
ACGGATTCATAGACCGCCTGGCTGTCGGTTGTGACGAACTCGACGTTGTTGCCCATGGACTCAAAGATCTGGCCGACCGCGTGGCTCATCACGATCTGGCTCGACCAGTTGTGAATCGGAATGACGATCGGATCAGAACTATCCGCTGCCAGCGCGGGGACGGACAGGGCGCCGGCCGCAACGCCGGCAATCAGGTATCTCTTCATTGTGACTTCTCCCGGTTGATGGCCCCCTCGGGGCTGTCTATGGCTGGCGTGATCTTCTTTGGCCACGTCCAGCCGGTCTTGGCGAGGCCCTGGCCCGGGCCCCGACCGCTCGTCTCAGGCCTCCGTCTGCAAGTAACTCTCGAGGCTGTCGTCCAGCGCCTCCTTCCACGGCGTGTGGTGCGGCGGCGCCTTGGTCCCGGTCATCGGCGAGACATAGCCGTTGTCGCGGAACGTCATAATGTTCTGCTTCTTGTGCTTCTTCCATTCGTAGAACGCCTGGTTCGACGCCTTGACGTCGAAATTCGGATAATCTGTCTCGTTCATCAGCTCTTCGGTATAGGCGCCTTGATAGTCGATGCAGGCGTAGTCGTCTTCCAGTGCGTCCTCGGCATCCTCGCGGGCCTTCACATCCGCCAGCATCGTCGCCTTGTCCGACGGGAGTTCGATCCGCCCCATGATCACATCGCGGGCCCACCAGGCCTGGGCGTCGAACATGTTGAACGTGTACCACTGGTCCTGCATGCCGAGGTAGAAGAGCTTCGGATTGTGGACGTACGCCACCCCTTTGTAGAGATCCGCCGTCGCCAGCCTGTTGGCTGTTTGCAGCCGCAGATCGTCGGGCATAAACGGGAAATGGTGCTGGTATCCGGTGCAGAGGATGATCGCGTCCACATCCTTGGTAGTGCCGTCCTTGAAGGTTGCCGTGTTCCTCTCCACCTTCACCAGCGCAGGCACTTCCTGCCAGTTCTCCGGCCATTCATAGCCCATAGGCGCTGTGCGATGCGCGACGGTCACCGACTTGCAGCCATATTTCCAACATTGCGAGCCGATATCCTCGGCCGAGTAGGAGGTCCCTAGGATCAGGATATCCTTACCCTTGAACTCCATCGCATCGCGGAAGTCATGGGCATGCAAAACCCGCCCGTTGAACGTGTCGAACCCCGGATAGTAGGGGACATTCGGGGTGGAGAAATGTCCCGTCGCCACGACCACATGATCGAATTCCTCGGAATAGGTGTGCTGTTCCGGCAGGTGCTCAGCGGTCACGGTGAATTTGCCCGTGCCCTCGTCATACTCGACATTCCGGCAGGAGGTTGAGAACCGGATCTTGTCGCGCACACCCGCCTTCTTCACACGGCCCTCGATATAGTCGAACAGCACCGCGCGTGGCGGGTAGCTGGCAATCGGTTTGCCGAAGTGCTCCTCGAACGTATAGTCGGCGAACTCCAAACCCTCCTTGGGCCCGTTCGACCAGAGATAGCGGTACATCGAGCCATGGACCGGCTCGCCATACTCATCGACCCCGGTCCGCCACGTGTATTTCCAGAGCCCGCCCCAATCGTCCTGCTTCTCGAAGCAGACCACTTCGGGCACCTCCGTGCCCTTCTCGGCCGCTGACTGGAATGCGCGCAACTGGGCGAGCCCCGAAGGTCCGGCACCGATGACGGCAACTCTCTTTGTCATGGTCTTCTCCTGTCGACTTCCTTCATACGCCTTCCACGATGGTGAGCGCGCCTGAGGACGCGGTCAGCCTCAGCGGAACGATCTGTTGGTATTCGGGGCTGGCGTACCAGCCTTGCGCCGCCTCGACGGAGGGAAAGCGCAGGATCACGCTGCGTGGGCCGGGCGGCGTGCCCTCCTTGACGTCCTGCGCCCCGCCGCGGACAAGAAACTCGCCGCCATGAGCCTCGACCGTGGCCAGAACCTCGGCGCGATAGCGCTCATACTGCTCCGGGTCCGTTATCTGCATCTGGCCGATTACATACCCGTGCGCCATGGTCTTACCCTCTCGGATCCGGGCTGGCGGTCGAGGCAGCCCAGTCAGGCTCGAACCCCAGCACCACGATGTCCGCGCCCAGCGTTGGATTGAAGAGCAGGTTGTGCCACCAAGTTGCCCCATGCAACGGATTTTTGTCGGTCAGCCGCCAGACCCGGCACGCGAGCTCAAAGCGCTGGGAAAAGGCCTCAAACGTCAGCGTCACCCGCTCCGCCGCGCGGATCTTCGCGGCCCCCGGGCTGTCGGGCGGGAAGGTCGCAGTGAGGATATCCGAGAACGTATCGGCCTTCTGAAAATACGTCTCCGAGAACAGCCTGAGCGCGGATTCCCGGCGTTGCAGCGGGTCCTGCGTCTTCTGCACCATATGGCGCATCTCGGGCACCTTGTCCTGGCCCGGCGCCTTGTTCAGGACCGTGATGATATGGCCGAACGGCTCGGTCTCGCCCGCGAGCGTGACCGCTGGCATGATCGGGTCGTCGGGGCGGCCGTGATTGTCCCGCATCAAAATCTGGCGGACCCGGCACTGCCAACGCAGGAAAGCCGTGCGCAGCGCCTCCGCCTTGGGATCCAGGTTGATGGGCAATCCCAGCGCCAGCATCACTCCGCCGCCTCCGCCTGTCCCTCCGGCGCCGCATAGGCCCGGTCATGGCCCAGGCTCGGGATCCGCCCGCGCGCCGCCGCCACATCGTCCAGATCGATGGTCGCGGTAATCACCCCCGGCCCCTCACCGCCATCGGCCAGAACCTTGCCCCACGGGTCGATGATCAGCGAATGACCATACGCCTCACCCCCGCCAGGCACCGGCCCATGAGCACAAGGCGCCAGCACGAAGCATCCGTTCTCGATCGCGCGCGCACGGTTCAACACATGCCAATGCGTCTCGCCTGTCTTCTTAGTGAACGCCGCCGGCACCGCCAGGATCTCCGCCCCCGCCTGCGCCAGATCGCGGTAGAGCGCCGGGAAGCGCAGGTCGTAGCAGATCGTATGCCCGATCAGCCCCCACTCGGTCGGCACCAGTCGCGCTTGCGAGCCCGGAGAGACATAGGCGCTCTCGCGATAGAGCTCGGTCTCCGAGAGCTGGATGTCGAACATGTGGATCTTGTCGTAGCGCGTGACGTGCGCGCCCGCCGGGTCGATCACAACGCCCCGGTTGATGATCGTCTCCCCCGGCCCAGGCACGGCGACGGAGCCCGCCATGGCCCAGATGCCATGCTCCCTCGCAAACCCCGCCAGTGCCTGCAGCACCGGATGCGCATCCTCAGGCGCTGCGGGTGCCCGGATCGCCGCACCCTCGGTCACGAGCCCGCCGCAATACTCCGGCAGCGCGACCAGTTCAGCCCCCTGCCGCACCGCCTCCGCAGCCAGCCCCAGCGCCTCGTCGATGGCGCTCTCGAAATCCGGCATCGGCCGGGTCTGCAGGCAGGAGAGGGTCAGGGGGCGGGGCATGCGCGTCTCCTCAGAATTTCATGTACGCCTGGCGAAGCTGCACCAGCGGGTGATTGGGCGACATCTGGAACTTGATGAGCAATTCGCGCGCGATCATGTCCCGGTCCTGCTGATTGTCAGGCAGTTTGATCTCGTCGGGCACCCGGACCCAGCCGTTGATGTTGCGGTCGAAGACGGCCGGGTTGCCCTCCTCATAGCCCATATGGACATCTTCGAGCCAGTTCAGGTCGTCCCAGCCCATGACCTCGAGATATTCTTTCAGGAACGGCGTCAGCCGGTCGTAATCCGGCACCAGATTCACATCGTAGCGATAGCCGATGTGCTGGCCGATCTCCTTCTCGCGCTCCGAGTCCAGCCCGTCGCCCGTGATGAACTGATCGACATCCTTGATCTCGGATCCCTTGTAGCTTGTGCCTGCCATCCGGCATTCCTCCGCTTGGCGGAGGGCGGTTGACGGGGGCTCGATGCCCCCGGCGACCGCCCCCTTTCATCAGAAATGGTGGTAGTCCTCGACCCCTACGGTGTAGTCGGTGCCTGCTAGCGGCACGCCCGCCATGCAGGAGGCTTCCATGGTCAGCGCCGCCAGATCCTCGGGCTCCAACGAGTGCAGGTTGGTCTTGCCGCAGGCCCGGGCGAAGAGCTGCGCCTCGATGGTCAGCGTGTGCAGGAAGTTATAGACCCGCTCCGCCGCCTCATCGGGGTTCAGGCGCTTGCGCAAGGTCGGGTCCTGCGTCGCCACGCCGACCGGGCAGCGGCCCGTATGGCAATGGTAGCAGTAGCCGGGGTCGACACCCATCTCCTCAGGGTAATTCGCCTCGTCGATGTCCTTGTTGCAGTTGAGCGCCATCAGGACCGAGTGGCCGAGCGCAATCGCATCCGCGCCCAGCGCAATAGCCTTCGCCACATCCGCGCCGTTCCGGATCCCGCCTGCGTAAACGAGGGTGATCTCGCCCCGCTTGCCAAGGTCGTCGATGGCTTTCCGCGCCTGACGGATCGCGGCCATGCCGGGCACGCCGGTATCCTCGGTCGCGAGGTGCGGGCCCGCACCCGTGCCGCCCTCCATACCGTCAATATAGATGGCATCCGGGTCACATTTCACGGCCATCCGCACGTCGTCATAGACTCGGGCGGCGCCGAGTTTGAGCTGGATCGGGATCTGCCAATCGGTTGCCTCGCGGATCTCTTGGATCTTGAGCGCCAGATCGTCCGGCCCCAGCCAGTCCGGGTGCCGGGCGGGGGAGCGCTGGTCAATGCCGGCGGGCAGCGAGCGCATCTCAGCGACCTGATCTGTCACCTTCTGGCCCATCAGGTGGCCGCCGAGGCCGACCTTGCAGCCCTGCCCGATGAAGAACTCACAGGCATCCGCCAGCATCAGGTGATGCGGATTGAAGCCATAGCGGGACTGGATGCACTGGTAGTACCACTTGGTCGAGTAACGCCGCTCATCGGGGATCATGCCGCCCTCGCCGGAACACGTCGCGGTCCCCGCCATGGTCGCGCCCCGCGCCAGCGCCGTCTTCGCCTCAAACGACAGCGCGCCAAAGCTCATGCCGGTGACATAGACCGGAATATCCAGCTTGATCGGCTTCTTCGCCCTGGGCCCGATGATCGTCTGCGTATCGCATTTCTCGCGATACCCCTCGATCACGAAGCGCGTCAGCGTGCCGGGCAGGAAGGTCAGGTCATCCCAATGCGGGATCTTCTTGAAGAGCGAGAACCCCCGCATCCGGTAGCGGCCAAGCTCGGACTTGATGTGGATGTCGTCCATCACCTGCGGAGTGAAGACAAAACTCTTCCCCAGCCGGTTCGTGTCGCGGTCGAGCGGTTTCTTGCCTATTGGCGATCCATCAGCAGCCATGTTCGGTCTCCTTGTTCAGATCAGCGCAAGGGGCGGGTGCGCGCGGCACCCAAGAGTGCCTGCGTCAGAGGATCAGTTTCTTCTCGTTGGGTTCCAGATTGTCGTAGTTCCAGAGCGCCTTGCCAGCGACGACCTTGCGGAAATGATCGACTCCCTGGCTTGGCAGCACCCCATAGAGGTTCAGCTTCCGGGTCAGCCATTTCTTGTCTAGATCGGTCATCTCGGCGAAGACCGCATCGACACCCAGCGAACGGATCTCGCCGCCCACATAGATCGTGCCGTCATACATCGAGTCGCCCAGGTTCTTGCCCGCATTGCCGCAGACCACCATGCGCCCGCGCTGCATCATAAAACCACTCAGCGCGCCGGTATCGCCGCCGACAATGATCGTGCCACCCTTCATGTCGATGCCGGTGCGTGAGCCGACCGAGCCCTTGCAGACCAGATCGCCGCCCCGGATCGCGGCGCCGAAGGTCGAGCCAGCGTTCTTCTCGATCACCACGGTGCCGGACATCATGTTCTCACCACAGGACCAGCCGACCCGGCCGTTGATCCGTACATTCGGCCCATCGATCAGGCCGACACCGAAATAGCCGGTGGAGCCCTCGATGATCAGGTTGAGCTTGTTGAGGATGCCCACTCCCAGCGCGTGCTTGCCGCGCGGGTTCTTGATCACGATCGTACCATAGCCCTCGTCCATCAGCGCGCGGATCTGCTCGTTCACCTGGGTGGTGTCGAGCTCGTCGGCATCGATCTCGGTGCGTTTGTTAAAGTCCACATCCTTGGCGAAGGCATAGGTGAAGTTCGCCTCCGCCGCCGGCTCGAAGAACGTCTCCATCGACCGGCCGGTGAGCTGCTCGGTCATCATGCCGAGCTCGCGGGCGCGGGCCTCCTGCTTGTCGGTCCAGTCGACCTCGGGGGTCCAGTTCATGCTTGCCATACGCGGACTTCCTCGTCGTAGGGATCATAAGTGTCGATTTCCTGGGGAAGGATCGCGCGGATCGCGACCTCTTCAGAGGCCATGGCGATCAGGTCATCGGATTCGTAGAGCACCAGCGGCTTCGCAGCCATCGTGTCCTTAGCCATGCCGAGCTGATCCTTCGTGGCCACCAGATAGGTGAACACCCCGTCGATCTCCTCGATCGAGCGGCGCATCGTGTCCTCGAGCGTCGAGCCCTCGGCCATGTGGTGCGCGACATAGACCGCGAGCAGTTCGCTATCGCAGGACGACATGAACCGGTGGCCCTTGCGCTCCATCTCCCGGCGCATGATCCAGTAGTTGGTGATCTGCCCGTTATGGACGACCGAGACATCGTTGTAGGGAAACGCCCAGTAAGGGTGAGCCGAGCGGATATCGACGTCAGATTCAGTCGCCATCCGCGTGTGGCCGATCCCATGCGTCCCGGCAAAATCGCCAAGGCCATACTGGTCCGAGACGACGGTCGCATCGCCCAGATCCTTGATCAGCTCCAGCCCATTGCCGAGGCTGAGGATCTCGGCGCCCTCGATCTCCTCGATATACTTCGCCATCGCTTCAGTATCGCCGTCATGGCTCAGGATATAACGCAGCGCATAGGGCGTCGCGTTCTCACGGCTTTTGACGACCGCACCCTGCTCTTCCAGGCGGCGGTCGACCTCGGCGATCCGGTCTTCGACGACTTTCTCGATCCCATGACCTTTCGCCATATCCTCGCCCTCGGCGACCTTGAAGCGCATGACGTAGTCGCCCACCTGGGGTTCGCCATACACCGCGAACCCGGTCGAGTCCGGGCCCCGGTGCTTCAGCGCCTGCAACATCGCGGTCATCTCATGGCCCACGTTCGAGCTCTTCCCGCGATGGATCAGTCCCGCAATGCCACACATGTTCGGCCTGCTCCTTTCGTTGTCATTGTCGGGGAGGCCCGCCTTACGGCAGGCACTCCATGTAGGTTTCCTTGTCCCAGTCGGTGACGGTGGACATGAAGCGCGCCCATTCGTCGTGCTTGTACTCGTGGTAGAGGCGGTACATTTCGCCGGGTAGGCCGCGGCGGACGACCTCGTTGTTCTCAAGATGGGTCAGCGCCTCGCCAAGCGACATCGGAAGTTTCTTGACTTCCTTGCCCGCTTCCATCGCCTCGTAGATGTTGCGCTCCTCCGGCTCGCCGGGGTCGAGATCGTTGTCGAGCCCGTCATCCATGGCCGCGAGCAGTGTCGAGCCCATGAGATAAGGGTTCACCATCGAGTCGACCGAGCGGTACTCGAACCGCCCGGGCGCCGAGACGCGCAGACCCGTGGTGCGGTTCTGGAAGCCCCAATCCGAGAAGACCGGCGCCCAGAAGCCCGTGTCCCAAAGCCTGCGATAGGAATTCACGGTCGAACACCCGATCGCGGTCAGCGCCTGGAGGTGCGTGACCACCCCGCCAATCGCCTTTAGCCCCGTCTTGCCTGGCAATTGCGGGTCGTCCGTGTCGGGCATGAAGGTGTTATCGCCGCCCGTCACGTACATGTAGTTTTCTTTGTGACCCGGCAGGTTGTCCGGATCATTGCCGGTGCGCTTGAAGACATCCTCTCCCTGGGTCCAGAGCGACATGTTGTGGTGGCAGCCCGAGGCCGAGACACCCATGAAGGGCTTGGTCATGAAGCAGGCGAAAATGCCGTGCTCGCGGGCCACCTGCGCACAGATCTGGCGATAGGTGGTCAGCCGGTCGGCGTTTCTCAGCACATCGTCGAAGGTCCAGTTGAGCTCAAGCTGACCCGGCGCGTCCTCATGATCGCCCTGGATCATGTCGAGGCCCATCTTGCGGGTGTACTCCATGACCTTCAGCGTCACGGGCCGCAGGCTCTCGAACTGATCGATGTGGTAGCAGTAGGGCTTCGAGAACCCGTCCTCCGGCACACCGTTCTCATTGAACTTGAGCCACATCATCTCTGGCTCGGTGCCCATGCGGAGTTGCAGGTTGTGCTTTGCCCGGAAGTCAGCGTGCATCCGGCGCAGATTGCCCCGGCAGTCGGCGGTCAGGAAGCCGCCCGGATCCTCTCGCTCTTCGCGGTTGCGAAACAGGGTGCAGTAGAAGCGCCCGATGGTCGGCGCCCAAGGAAGCTGCATAAATGTCTCGGGCTCGGGGATGCCGACCAGCTCGGCCGCCTCAGGACCATAGCCGAGGTAGTTGCCAGCACGATCGGTGAAGAGGTTGACCGTGGCGCCGTAGACAAGCTGGAAGCCCTTCTTGGCGACACTCTCCCAGTGATCCGCCGGGATACCCTTGCCCATGATCTTGCCGGTGACCGAGACGAATTGCAGGTAGAGATACTCGATACCCAGTTCATCAATCTTCGCGCGCACCTCTTTGATCTTCTCGGCGCGCCCGTCGGCTTCTACGAATTTCTCGAGGTCTGTTTCGGCCACGGTGATCTCCTTGTTTTATCGAAGACCATCGCCCGTGACATCCCGCTACCCATCTGGATCGGCAGAACGCTTGCGCGTGGCCTTTCTTGATTCTGTGGGCCAAATCCTGACCAATTCGCTGGCCTTGCGCAACCAAAATTGTGCCATTTTACAATTGCGGAAATTTCGGTATAGAATCGGTTCAAAACACGTGAGGACTCGCCCGGCCATGAACGCCAATGAAATCGCGACGGTGATCCGCCGCGACATCACCGACCGGACTATTCTTATGGGTCAGCGCCTGCCGCCGGAGCGGGAACTCGCAGGCACGTTTGGTGTCGCTCGCGGCACGGTGAGAGAGGCGCTCAAGCAGCTTGAATCGCTCCGTTTTGTCGAGCGGCGGCCAGGCTCAGGCACCTATGTCACCTGGCTCGACCAGAACGACGCGCGCTCGATCACCGAAAACACCCGGCCACTTGAGCTGGTCGACGCGCGCTTCGGTCTTGAGCCCCAGGTCGCGCGCCTGGCGGTGATCCACGCAACCGCCCGCGATCTGGCCCAGGTTGAGGTGCATCTGCGCGAGATGGAGGCCTGCCGCGCCGATCCCGCGGCCTTTGCCGATGCGGATGAGCGGTTCCACCTCGCACTTGCCGACTGTGCCCAGAACCCGCTGATGCGCTGGATGATGACCAAGATGCACGAGGTCCGGGGCCATGCCCAATGGGGCCAGATGCGCACCGCGACCCTCGCGCCCGAGATCATCGATATCTATAACCGCCAGCATCGCGACATCTTCGACGCAATCCGAAATCGCGACGCAGACGGCGCGGCACGGGCGATGCGGGTCCATCTCAACACCGCACGGCAATCATTGGTCGATGTCACCAACTGAACGTTGAGCCAGCCGCACGAATGGCCGAAGTGGATTGCAATCAGCCACTTCCTCTGATTATCGTCTCGTCAGCCAATAACCAGAAACATCAGGGAGGATAACGATGTTCAGGATTGGGCTTCCGGTCGCTGCCGCTGCTTTGGCGTTGACCGCTTACTCTACGACCCCTGCTGCTGCGGCCGAGTGCGACATCATTCCAATCGGCGCAGCAATTTCGCTGACGGGCAAGTATGCCACCAACGGCTATCACACTCAGAACGGCTATGAATTCGCGATCAAGAAGATCGCGGAGAATGGCGGCGTTCAAGTGGGCGACAAATGCTATAACTTCAAGGTCACCTACTATGACGACGAGTCCAAGGGCGACCGGGGTGCGACGCTGGCAGAGCGTCTCATCAACCAGGACGGCAAGCAGTTCATGCTTGGCCCCTACTCCTCGGGTCTGACCAAAGCGATCGCGCCGGTCACCGAGAAGTACGGCATCCCGATGGTGGAGGCCGAGGGCGCGAGCCGCTCGCTCTTCAACAAGGGCTACAAGTACCTCTTCGCCGTGCTCTCGACCTCTGAGCAGTATCTCGCCTCGGCCATCACCCTGGCCGCCGAGATGGCAGAGAAAGAGGGCAAGGATCCCAAGGACATCAAGGTCGCCGTCGCGGTTGAGAACGATCCGTTCTCGCTCGATATCCGGGCAGGTGTGCTTGAAGACGCGGGCCGCTATGGCATGCAGATCGTCGTCGACGAGAAGCTGCCCCGCGATCTCTCGGACATGACCGCGATCCTGACAAAGGTGAAGCTGGTCAAACCCGACGTCCTGATCGTCTCGGGCCACTCAAAAGGTGCCGCGACCGCTGTTCGCCAGATCGGTGAGCAGAACGTGAGCGTGCCGATGGTGGCGATCACCCACTGCGAGGCGGCTGACGTGGTCGGCAACTTCCCGGACTTCGCCGAGAACGTGCTCTGCTCGACCCAGTGGGCCGAGACGCTGACCTACGAGGACCCGATCTTCGGCACCGCTGCGAACTACGAGCAGGAGTTCAAGCAGGCCTATCCGGAGTACAAGGAGAAGACGGTCCCCTATCAGACTGCTCAGGCCTCGGCCGCCGTCTACGTCTTCAAGGACGCGTTTGAGCGTGCTGGAACGCTTGAGAAGGACGCAGTGCGCGACGCGATCGCAGAGACCAAGCTCTCGACCTTCTACGGCAATATCGAGTTCTCGAACGCCGGCAACAACATCGCCAAGCCGATGGTGCTCCGCCAGATCCAGAACGGAAAGTACAAAGTGGTCGCCCCGTCCGAGTTCGCCTCGGACGAGCTGGTCTGGCCGCGGCAGTAACCGGACCAATCTCTGACAACGAAGCCGGGCACCCTCGGGTGCCCGGTTTTTAACAACAAGCGGTGAAAGCACCGCGTTTGGGGAGGGGATGGGTCCTATGGATCAGATCCTGTTCAACCTCGGGCTCCTTGTTGAGTTCCCGATTGTGAATCTCAAGATCATCATCGACGGGCTGCTGATCGGCGCGCTGTTCGCGCTGGCCGCCTACGGCCTCGCGCTGGTCTGGGGCGTGATGAACGTCAAGAACCTGGCGCAGGGCGATTTCGTGATCGCTGGCGGTTATGTCGCCTGGTATCTCGCGGGGCTCGGTCTGCCGCCGCTTCTCGGCGTTCCCATCGCCTTTGTCGTGATGTGGGGGATCGGCTGGATTGCCTATAAGCTGGTGATCAGCCGGGTGATCGAGCGGGACCTCTTCACCTCACTGCTCGCCACGTTTGGCCTTGCGATCATGATGGCGCAGATCATGAACCTCCTGTTCGGGTCCGACACGCAGACCCTCGATCTCGGCTACCAGACCCTCTATTTCGCCGACGGGCTGATCGATGTGCCGATCGCCAAGCTGATCGGCGTCAGCATGGCGACCGCGCTGGCCGTCGCCGTCATCATCTTCATGAAACGCTCACGCATGGGTCAGGCGATCCGCGCGACGGCGCAGGATTCCCGCGCGGCCCGGGTGATGGGCATCGATACCGAGAAAGTCTACGCCTTCACCTTCTCGCTCAACTCGGCGATCTGTGGGGCTGCGGGTGCGATCATCGTGATGGTCTGGGTGATCCAGCCCTTCTACGGCATCACCTACTCCGTGCGCTCCTTCGTCATCGTGACCGCCGCCGGTCTGGGCAATCTGCCCGGCGTGATCGCGGCCGGACTCGGCATCGGAGCGGCGGAGCAGTATGGCTCCCACATCTTCGGCATCGGCTACCAGCAGGCAATCGCCGTGCTGCTCTTGCTCATCGTGCTCCTCGTGAAGCTGATGTTGCAGCGGCGCAAGCGTCAGGTCCTGCAGTAAGGAAAGCAGCTCATGATCAAGATCCTCCTCTACATCGGGCTGCTGGCGCTGACCATCGTCGGCCCCTTCATCGCGCCGGCCTACAACACGCAGCTCGCCACGCTGTGGCTGATGATCATCGTGGCGCTGACCTGGGACATGACCGGCGGGCAGATGGGGTACAACTCGCTCGGCAACATCTTCTTCTACGGCACGGGCATGTATGTGGCCGCGGTCGTGACCATCTCGCTTGCCTATAACGTGGGCGAGTACACCAATGCGTTCGGCGGCGGCATCTACGAGTTCACGTCCGAGCAGTACTTCGGCGGCCTCGTGCTGGGCACGCTGGCGGCTGGCGTCTTCTGCGCGATCACGGCGGTCATTGTAGGCTGGCTGACCTTCGGCCTGCGCGGCCCCTACTTCGCCATCGGTACGCTGGGCGTTGCGATCGCAGCGGGAGAACTCGTCTCCAACTGGGATTGGGTCGGCGGCGGACAGGGCATTTCCATGCCCAACTACCCCGGCAATTTCGACGAGTTCAAGGTGCTGATCTACTACCTCTATGCCGGGACCGGGGTGGTTTTGTTCGTGTTCCTCAACTGGCTCTACAAGACGCGCTTCGGCCTCGCGCTCAACGCGATCCGCGACGATGAGGAAAAGGCCGAGGGGATGGGGGTCCACACACTGCGCTACAAGCTCACATCCTGGGCGCTGGCAGCATTCTTCGTGGGTATCGCGGGCGCGATATCGGCCTTTCAGCTCATCCATTTTGAGCCGCTGGAGACCGCCTATCAGACCATCAACCTTGGTATCTTCATGGTGGTCTGCGTCCTGCTTGGCGGCAAGGGCACGCTCTGGGGCCCGGTGATCGGCGCGATCCTGTTCCATGTGTTCAAGGAACTGACCTGGACCTGGTTCCTCGGCTGGCAGTGGGTCGTGCTCGGCGCCCTGATCGTGGTCGTCGTGGTCTATTTCCAGGACGGTCTGATGGGCTGGCTGATGCACAAAAAGCCTGAGTGGTTCGGCGTCACCGTCGACAAGAAGACCGAAGAGGCCCCCGCATGACGAACATCATCGAAGTGCGCGAGGTCTCGAAATCCTATGGCGGAGTAAAGGCCAACACCAAGATCTCGATCGACGTGCAGGAGGGCGGGATCACCGGCCTGATCGGGCCCAACGGGTCGGGCAAGACCACGCTCTTTAACTCCATCGTCGGCTTTCACCCGATCGATGAGGGCTCGATCAAGTTCGAGGGGCAGGAGATCTCGACCATGCCGGTGCCGGATATCGCCCGGCTCGGCCTGCTCCGCACCTTCCAGCAGACGCGGATCTACAAGCAGATGGACTGCGTGAAGAACATGCTGATCTCGATCCCGCATCGGAAGACGA
>JBCDDC010000030.1:0-49804 GCA_039180675.1 Pseudomonadota bacterium
CAGATCCTCCCCGCCACGGCGCGCCAGATGGGGTTTCGGGGGGAGGATTCAGACCTCTTGGACGCACAGACCAATCTGACCTACGCGGTCAAATACCTGCGCGGCGCGTGGATGGTGTCCGACGGAAGCGAGCCCGAAGCGGTGATGTGGTACGCGCGCGGGTACTACTACGAAGCACGCAACCGCTGCATGCTGGTGGCCACGGGGCTTCGAGACACTGAGGTGCGCAAGTATTGCGGCTGATGACTCGTCAGAAGCGCGACCGGACATCGGATTGGTGGAGTTTCCTCTTGAAAAGGGCCATTACACTAACTTGCTTCTGAACTGACAGATTAAAGATCACTGCAACAGCAAATTCCGGGGCATCACTGGCACCCAGCATTGGATCGGCGCAAAGCGGAAACTCGCAATCTGTCACGAATTCGCAGGTGCAATCTCCGAAGCAGACATTACTGAACTTCGTGCTGTTCTCGCGGCCCAGCATGCCTGGTTTGCCGAACAGGTGGCTCATGTCACGAATTAAACAGGATCTGGAAGCTGGCCCCTTGTTGCATGGACAAGACTCGGAGCTTCGCCGAGTAGATCTCAAGGATTGCCTGCACAATTGTCAGCCCCATGCCTGTCCCACCGCTTTCCCGGCGAGTCGTGAAGAACGGGTCGGTGATTTGGCAGATATTCTCCTCAGGGATGCCGGTCCCATCATCGCGGATTTCAAGAACGCCTCGATCCAAGGACACAAACATGGTGCCGGCGTAGTGCTCATAGGCATTCTGCGCCATGTGGTGAAGGATGATCTGACCATGTTCGAGGGAAAACGGGACGGAGGCCTCGCGATCTGTCTCCAGAACGATTTCCAGGTCTTCGATCTTTGGCAGTATCTCCGCGAGACGCGCCGGGCCGGCGGGTGGCAGGTTCCTCAGCCGGGTTAATTCACGCAGGCGCTCCAGCAGATCGTTCATCCGCATTCCCTGGTCCAGCAGATTCTGCTCGAGCCTCGCGCGAGCATCACCGGTCAATTCGGATACCTGCAGAAGCTCCGCCGCGCCGATGACCGCCGTGATCGGTGATTTGAGTTCGTGAGTCACGTGATCCGTGTAGGCAGCGATCTCGGTGGAGCGCCGCTTCAAGGTCCGTGCCATGCTCATGACACTGCTGCCGAGCTCGGCGAGTTCTCTGATCCCGTAATGAGCAAGCGGGACCGGTTCGTCCAATTCTCCCACAGCGATCTGACGGCTCTGTGCGCTCAGATCGCGAACCGGCCGCAGGATCAACCTTAGCAGGACGAACCCCAGAACGGCAGCGGAGAGCATTGTCACGATCAGCATGAAGCCTAGTGCAAACCGTTCTTGAAACAGGAACTTGCCAAGGTTGGAGGGGGTCCGCGATAGGTAGACGATACCCACCACATGACCCTCCACGATCACTGGATAGGCGACGAAGACCCGGTAGGCCGTGTCCCGGCTGAAGGAGGCGAGCGGGTGGCGCTGGTAGGCGTCGCCCCTGATCCTGAGGGCAGACGCGACCCGGCCAGAGAGAGCGGCGCGTATCTCCGTCTGATCGGAGAGGTGCCAGCTCGGGCCGGGCGAGATGATGCGCCCCTCGTGATCGAGAAAGAGGGCGCCTGCCAGGGTTGTCCTGCCCGCGGACTTCGCAAGCGCCTTCAGCGCTGGGGCGATCGCTGCGTAACGCGGGTCGAGCGGCGCTGACACAGCGTCGCTTGCCTGACCGGCGTCCGGCGAAAGAGCGCCCAGAGGCGGTTCGGCAACGCTGACCCGTACATTCAGCTGGGGCTTAAACGGGTGCAACGACTTGGTCCAGATCTCGAGGGTCACCTCGTCGAGCTTCTGTCCGACCAGGGAACCGCCCTCGCGGATGAAGGCATCGCCGTAGACCTGCGCGTAGATGGCCGCCTGATGGATCAGTGTCTGCTCAGTCTCTCGGACGAACTGGTTGGAGGTCAGCCGCATGGCCAGCAGGGCCAGGACCGGAACCGAGACTAAAGCGACGCAAACCCCGGAGACCACGAGCGCCATCGATGGCCGCCATTTCCGGCGTATTTGCGTCATCCCGAGCAGGCGCCCAGCCGGACACCCACCCCATGAACTGTGTCGAGGATGTCGGGGCATCCCC
The DNA here is from genome assembly GCA_039180675.1 of Pseudomonadota bacterium. Taxonomy (GTDB): domain Bacteria; phylum Pseudomonadota; class Alphaproteobacteria; order Rhodobacterales; family Rhodobacteraceae; genus Thermohalobaculum. Next base: position 2,131 of record JBCDDC010000030.1, read on the forward strand.
GTTCGGCAGCCTTTGCCCGGATGTTGCGGATATGGCTGTCGATCGTACGCCCGGAGAGGTGCGAGCTACCGCCATAGATCACCTCGATCAGATCATTGCGGTTAAAGACCCGTCGGGGGTTGCGCATGAATGTCTCGAGAAAGGCAAACTCCGTCGCCGTCAGCGGCAGTTCCTTGCCCGAAAGAGAGACATCGTGCTTGGCCGGCTCAAGCCGAAGCGCGCCGAACATCAGGACCTCATCCTTCATGCGCTTGCCGCGTGCAAGGATCGCCTTGAAGCGAAGCATCAACTCGCGCGGACTAAAGGGTTTGGTCACGAAATCATCGGCGCCTAACTCGAAGCCAAGAACACGGTCGACCTCATCATCGCGCGCCGTGAGAAAGAGAATGGGCACGTCAGATTTCGTCCGGATTGCCTTGCAGAATTCGAACCCGTCGAGCTGGGGCATGCCGATATCCAGCACGACAAGGTCGATCTCGCTTCTGGCGAACTCGATCAGCGCGATCTGTCCGTTAGAGGCCTCGGTGGTGCGCATGCCGCTGGTCTCGGCCGCGATCCTCACAACCTCCCGGATATGAGGATCGTCATCGACGATCAGGATGTGCTGTGTTGCCATCGTCTCTCTTCTGTCCCGTTCGATCCCAATGCAGCGGAACATGTCAGACCCGCTTCCGACGCCTCAAGCCCAAGAATGTCATGACCGCCACCACGATGAAACCGAAGATCGCTTCTGGTTCGGGAGAGGACGATCCTGCGAACTTCTGCGGATAGGCGGTCGCTTTCACGCCAGAGACCATGGGAAGGGGAACCCCGGCTTTCCGAGCCACCTGTTCGGTGTTGTTCACAACCTGCCGGGAGACGGCGATGAACGAGGTGTTCCTGGTTTGCAGCGAGAAATCGAGGCCCAGGCGCGTGATCTCCTGATCGCTTTCCTCGATCCTCTCGCCAACCGCGACCCGCCGCTCCAGCACCGCAATCCGGCGCCTGGCCCACATCAGGGGCAAGGCCGGTTCGTCCGCACTGTCGGCCAGTTCGACGCGAACCGGCAACTCGGCGCGCCGGCCATTCGCGATCCCCGTTACCTTGATGTCAGCCGCCTCTTTGCCCTGATGGCGCGCATAGACCCGCAAGCTGTTGCCCGCGAAGAGGTCGGGAAGGCGATCTGGGCTCACACCCTCGACTGCGAGGTCTCCCCAGTCGATCTCGATATCCGTGAGCAGTGGCGATTTGAGATCCGCCGCCAGAACCTCGGCAACCTCAAGTGCGTTCTCGTCGAGACCCACATAGCGCACATAGCCGCGCCCTTCGTCGGCCATCGCGTCAAGTAGATAGCGGTTCACCGCATTGCCGATACCGAAGGCATAGATGCGAGCCTTGCCAATCTGCTTGCGGATCGTCCGCAGGACCTGCGCCTCGCCGCCAATATAGCCGTCGCTCAGGAAGACGACGATCCGAAGGGTGTCCGCAGGTTGTTTCGTGCCAAACGCGGTTCGGATAGCGTTATCGATCTCCGTCCCGCCGCCCGAGTTGAGCTGATCGATATAGCTCCGCGCGGCCCGGATGTTTTGCACTGTCGCGCGAAGAGCTTGATCCGACATCTGTCGGGTTGTGTTGGCGAATGGAATGATCCGGAAGTAGTCCGATGGCCGCAGTCCCTTCAGCGCGGACCGCATGAAACGTTTACTGGCCGCCATCGGCTCGCCATTCATCGAGCCCGAGGTGTCGAGGACAAAGACCAACTCGCGCGCCATGATCTCTTCCGAGCGGGGGAGCTCGGGCGGTTCGATAATCAGCGAGAGAAATCCGCCGCGTTCGTCGTGATGCGACAGGGCCGCCGCCTCGAGAGCGGAGCCTCCGAGCGTATAGTGCAGGACCAGATCGCGGTTATCCAACACCTTGCCCGCGGCGAAGCGCGCTGTAAGACGGTTCCCATCCCGGTCTATTCTGAGTGGATGAGTGTCGCTGCCAAACGCACCAAGCGTTGCTGCCGAGATCAGGTTCAGGTCCAGCGAGACGCGATCCGACGCCACCGTCTCAGGCAGATCCAGACCGGCAACACCGGGGTATTCGGGTAGCCGGGAAAGGCTCCAGCCGCTGTCGGGCAGAACCTGTTGTTCATCGCGTGATGCCACCCTATCGACATCGCGCGTCGCGTCGACGCCCTGATACCTTGGGCCGACGATCAGCGGGATGACCAGTTCGTACCGGCCGTCGATCTTTGGCACTGCCTGCACATAACGCAGGCGCACCTCCACTGGGCGTCCAGGCATCAGGTTGGCGATACGCTGCGTGAACATGTTGGGCCGATGCTGGGTGAGCAGCGCGGCCGCCTTTCCCTCTTGCTTCGCAGTCTCGAACTCAGCCTCGGCCTTGTGCTTCTCGCGAATAACAGCTTCGATAACCTCCGACCCGACCCGGAATTCCATGCCATAGACGGCAGCTCTCTGATTGAGCGGGAAGAGGTATTCTGCCTCTAGCGGCTCGGGCGATGGGTTCGAGAAGGTCTGGATCACTTCGACGGTCGCGACATCGCCCTCGATATTGACACTCAGCCGGCTGTCCAGGAGCGGCAACTCGATCCGGCGTCCGTTCAGTTCGGCAATGACGCGCCCAGCAACCTCATCGGGCGCCGGGCTGGCGAAAGCAGCAAGTGGAAACAGGATCAGTCCGGATAGGAAGAAGAATAAGCGCATTTCTAACTCCATTAGAGGTCGAGTGCCGAAAGTGCCGCCTGCTCGAATGCGGCGCGATCTTGGGAAGCCAGCGAGGCCGGCGTGATGCGTTGGACGGATTGCCAGCGCCGGGACGCGCCCGAAAGCCAGGACCACACGGCCTCACCTACGCCGGCGGTCTGATGGCCTTCGGCCGACACGAAACTTACTGCGACATGCCAGACCTGCCCGTCGGGTGCCGTCGCCTCATAGACGGAGGTCGGGACGGGGTCGTATCGTGTGCCCAAGAACCGCACGTCAAACCCCATGCCGAGCAGACAGGTCGCCGGTGAATGGAGATGGCGCAGGGGGGAGCCAGTGCGCACCACGTTGAGGCCGAGCGGCCCGTATTGTGCCTTGGTCGCAGTACCGCCATAGGTCGCAAAGTAGAGAGCTTCCATCTCGGTCAGCGGGATCTCCGCCGCCCTAAAGCCCATAAGTTGCGCGGGCAGAGGCCTCTCGGTGACCGGTGCTGACTGATCCACCGGCCGTTTCGGCGCCTGGACGATCGCGATGCTCGCCAATACCGCCAGCACGGCGAGAGGCAGATGAGCAGCACGCGGCAGACTTATGGCGAATGCAATGCGAGCCTTTGGCTCGACCGCCTGTGGACGGTAGACCATCAGCGCCGTGAGGACCGAGGCGCCGAGCGAAAGGAGCCCGATGACCTGATGCAGGAGAGGTGACATCGTATCGACTCCCAAGGCCAGCCCTGCCGCAAGCAGGCTGATCCTGACCGCATTGCCGATAACGGCGATGATGAGGAAATGGACACCGCCCCTGAGCGCTGCGATCGGCGACGGGCGGTATATAGCGCTCAGCAGCGACCAAAGGCCGAGAAGCAACAGGAGGCCGGTCGCACCCGAACAGGGAAGATCCACGAGTACATCTATCTCTTCGATCTTGAGCCGGATGCCCTCGCAAACGAGTTCCCCAAAAAACGGCGACAGCATCTCGCAGGCGAGTACGGCCGAGACCATCTGGAGCGGGAAGCCCAAGACACGTTCAAGGATTGGTGTGAGCGGCAGCGCGAAGAGAAAGAACACTGCCAGCCAGAACGGGGAGAGCGCGTGCCGTCGCTGGTCGAGGCCAAGCCAAAGCGCAATGGCGTAGACATCGATCGCCAGTGCGACTGCCGCAAGAATGTTGATTGCCAGGAGCTGCCCAGCCAACCTGATACCGGCCGCCATCAGGAAGATCAGCAACAGGGCCTCGGGCCTGCGTCTTGCCCGGGCCCCGCCGCTTCTCAGTGACCAGATCATCAATCCGATCAGAATGGCGAAGTAGAGCCCGCCATCCGACTGGTAGGAGGGGTCGCTCCAGCTCTGGAACAACCATTGGATGGGTGCCAGCGCCAGGAGCGCGGATGCTACGAGCAAGCCCGTCTGGAGAACGATGTCTTTGTTGCCAACCATGCCGGGATGGTGCCGGTCACACCCGCAACTGAGCATGACGAGTTGTGCAGAATCTGCGCAGATCAGCTAGGTCTCAACGGCCCAGACGAGACATGTACCACGCCTCCACGATCCTGCGATCGCATCCCCAAAAGCCGATATTCGTTCGCGGTGATCGAAGACTGAAGCTGCTACATGAGTGACGATCTACAGACTTTCCCAAGAGTTGGGCGCTTTTGCCAACGGTAATAGATCTTCCTCGGAAGCCTACCTCCGTTTCGTCGAAGGCGCAGGTTGGCCACTCTGCATCCTTGCAGGGGTGCCTCGATCAGAAAAACCATTTCGCCCTGACGCCGAAGCGCCGTTCGGGGCCGGGAATGACAAGGGCCTCCACTCCAGTTAGTGCCGAGAAGGCCGGTGGCGTGCCCGCGCTGGCGGCATATTCCTCGTCGACCAAAGCGAAACGTCCAAACCAACGAAGTATTCCGCTCTCTCTCTCCCATTCTCACAGCAAAGCCATGATCTTATCGGGAGCTCGGCCTCGGCTCAGGGTCAGCACGACTACGCATGCTTCCCGCCCAGGAAACCATTCTGCTCTCCAACTTTGAGAAATCGGAGGAAGTCGATCACTTGTGGAAATCGAGAGTTAGATCGACTCGGTTGGGCCGTTCATGGGGGTCTTCGCGGAGGGAGAAGACTGCGATACCAAAACTGCTTTGTGGGCTACATTGAGGAACGAGACGCGTCAGTTCATTAAAATTTAGGAATAAGTCAATGGTTTACATTCTATTTTGGCGGAGAGGGAGGGATTCGAACCCCCGGAGGCTCTCACCTCAACGGTTTTCAAGACCGCCGCAATCGACCACTCTGCCACCTCTCCGCGGCGGCTTGTCTAGACGCTCAGACCCGGCATGGGAAGAGGGTGCGCCCTATCTTGATGCGGTAGTGGTTTTTCCTGAGCGCGGCCTATATCGACCCTCATGACGTACAAGACCCGAAAGCTCCTATGCGCCCTGATCCTGGTGGTCGGTTTGCCGCTTTATATTATCGGCGCGACTCTGGTGGTCGATCTCTTCGAGCGGCCACCGGTCTTCGTGGAACTGGCGGTTTATGTGACGCTCGGGATGATCTGGGCGTTGCCGCTGCGCAGCCTCTTCCGCGGGATCGGCCGGGAGGACCCAGGCGCGGATACGGACAAGACCTGACCCAGCCTAAATACCGCTCAGATCAGGTCTGCGAACCTTTCCCGCTCCTCTTCACTCATTGAAAACATCCCGTCTTCGACCAGAATGAGCTGCCCGTTGCGCACGAGGCGGCCATAGCCCTTGATGCGCGCCTCGAGGCTGTTGTCGTGCGCGCCATCGATCTGATCGAAGATGGTCATGACCTCGCGCCGGGTGAACGCGGTCTGCCGCTCCATGAGGGTGAGCCAGGCAGCGGAGGCGAGCAGGACTTCAGCGGTCGAGGAGGCCTCGGCGCGGTCGATCAAAGTCTCGATCCGGAGGGATGTTTCCGCCGCCGCGCCCTCATCCTGGGCTTCAGGCGGGGCGTCGGCCTCAGATGAGACAGGCTCGGGCGGTGCGAAGATGTTGATCGGGCTGGCAGGCTGGGTGGTTTCGGCTGCCGGGGTAACCGCACTCTCCGCGATGGCGGGCTCGGGCTCTGGGTCCGTTCTGGGTGGTTCCAAGGGTTCGGACTCTCGCACCGGATCTGGGGGCGGGGCGAAGATGTTGATCGGCGCCTCGGGCGCGGCTTCTGGCGCATCCGCCGCCCGCGCCGCAACGTCATCCGCCTCGACTTCCGGCTCAGGCTCCAACTCCGGTTCGGTTTCGTAAGTCGTCGTTGCCGCGGGCTCGACCTCCGCGTCCACCGCGGGCTCGCTGGCGGCGCCTGGATCCGGCGGCGGCGCGAAGATGTTGATCGGAGCCTCGACAGCGTCAGACGTATCTTCCTCGGGCCCGCGCGCCTCCTCCACCTCGGTGGCGGGTTCGGAAGCGACGAAATCCGACGGAGCGAACTCATCGGTCAGAGGGTCGCGGTCTTCGTATGCGGACGACCCGGTCTCCACCGCTTCCATATCGTCGAGCGGCGCAGGGATTTCCTCGGGCGAGGCGTCATCGATAGGCCCATCGGAGGCGAGGTCGCGGGGCAGATCCTCCGCGTCCATCGGTTGTTCCGTTAGAGGAGCTTCAGCGGCATCCGTGTCCGGTTCGGTGGTGTCGCTCCCCGGGGTCGGAACCGCGTAGCGGCCGAAGATCCGCGGGGCCTCGCGCGGCTGGTCCTCGGCCTGAGGCGTCTCGCTAGTCTCAGGGGCCGTGTCGGGGATGAACTCCGCCACTTCGGGTTCGCCGAGCTTGAGCGATGCGGCGTCGCGGAGCGGGCTGGCGGGTTCCGCGGGCGCGTCGGTCTCCGGCACGAATTCCGGCTCAGGGTCCAACGCAAGAGGCTCGGGCTCAGGTTCAAAGGCAGGCTCCGGGTCGGCCGCAAGAGGCTCGGGATCAGCAGCCGGGAGTGCCGGATCCGGATCAAACGCGTGCTCAGGATCGGCTGCAAGGGGTTCAAGCTCCGGATCACCGGACAGCGGTTCCGGGTCGAGTTCGGCCGCCAATGGCTCAGGCTCGACCTCCGGCTCGGGATCAAAGCCAGGTTCGGGCTGGTCTTCGAGCGGCTCTTCGGGAAGGGCCTCCTCGGCTTCTACGGGTTCCTGCGCCCCCGCCATCCAGGGCATCGCAGCAGGCGACTGATCGGCAGCGACAGGCTCTTCGACGGTGTCCTCCGTCTCTGGCGCGGGAGCCTTGCGGACGATCACCAAGCCGGGGACCGCCTCGACGCTCTCCTCGGGCATGTCCGGGTCATCGGCCAGCTGGCGCAGCAGATCCTGTACGATCGCGTCGTCGAGGCCGATCGCGACATTGCTCGCGCCGGGTTCCGCCCGCAGAAGCTGCTGGACAGACTGAAAGATCCGCTGGATCGGTGCAACCGGATCGTCGAACCCCTGTACGGAGATCGCCAAAGTCCCGAGACGGACATCCACCCGCCGGTTCTGCTCGGTCATGAGCCCCTCATTTTTTGCCTGCTCTGTCCCCACGGGCCGGAGACTCACCGATTTCCCCTTGCCGGTCAAGCAAAGGGCTGAGCCCGCGTGGGGCTTGACCATGCAGGCCCGGTGGTCAAGGGATCATGAATGGCCGGGCCGAGATTGCATTTCACAGATCCCGTCACCCTCGTGGGCGGCGGCGCGTTGGACGAGGCGATGCTGGCCGAAGCCATGGCGCTCGCGCCGATTCTGATCGCGGCGGATGGTGCGGGTGAGCGGCTGGCCGCGATGGGTCACAAACCGGCGGCCGTGATCGGCGACATGGACTCGACCCTGAACGAACCCGCGCTGCGCCAGACGACGGAGGTCGTCGCCCTGGACGAGCAGGAGACGACGGATTTCGAGAAATGCCTCTATACCGTCGCGGCGCCGCTCTACCTCGCAGCCGGGTTCACCGGCGGCCGGATTGATCACACGCTGGCCGTCTTCGATGTCATGCTGCGCAGGCCGGAGCAGCCCGTGATCCTTATCGGCGAGGTCGAGGTGCTGGCCCTGATCCCGGCGAACCGGCGGATCGAACTGGAGGTTGGCGTGGACGCGCGCGTCTCCTTCGTCGCTCTTTCCGAGGCAGAGGGGCTGGAAAGCACCGGGCTCGAATGGCCGATCGGGGGGCTTAGGATGGCGATGGGGCGGCAGGTCGGCACCTCGAACCGGGCGGTGGAGGCCCGCATCGACTTCAGCTTCGACCGCCCCGGGGTTCTGGCGATTTTGGAGCGCCCGGCGCTTCCAGCACTTCTGAGAGCTCTCGCGACAACTTGATGCCAGCTAAGACGGGTTAGCGTTCTCTGCCCAGCGGGCGGCGCTATATCCTGTGCTAGAGGTGCGCATGATCCACTTGTGTCTGAGAACGCTGCCGGTTCTGGCCTGCCTCGCCTGCGCGCAGGGCGAGATGCGCTCGGGCGCTGTCGCGCTCGACCAGAGCTTCACGACCGCGGGCGGAAGCTGGAGCGATGGCGCGGTGATCTGGGTCATGGCCAAGGCGGTGGAGCAGGACGGGGCGCTGGCGGTTTGCGGGTCATGGACCGTTCTTGAGCAGAGCGTGCTGACGCTGAACCTCCACGACAGGATCATCGAGGGCGCGTTGGTCCGGATCGACGGGCAAACCGTGATCCAAAACCTCCGATTCATGAAGGAGCTGACCTACGCACCCGATCTGCTTGGCCAGCAGGCGAACTGCGTGACGACGCAAGAGCCGTGGCGCGCGGGCAGCGCCGAGAGCCTGGAGATCCGCATCCCAAGGCGCAGTTTCGGCGGGCGGACACCGCTGTCGCGTTCGAACGGCCCCCGGCTCACATTCCGGGAGGGTCCGGTTCCTTCGCTGCTGGAATAGCACTAGACTGAACGGTGGCGATAAACGATGGGAGGCTCTGTGATGCGTGCATGGATGACGGCCCTGCTGGTGATGGTATGCACGGCCTGCAACTCTCACGTGCCGACCGAGGGCGCCAATCTCAGCGAAACCTATCTGACGGCGGGCGGTCACTGGAACGACGGCGCGATCGTCACAGTCATGGCCCGCGCTGTGGAGCGGGAGGGTCGGCTCGCCATCTGCGGCGCATGGACCGCCCGGCGCCAGAGCGTGCTGACCGACGGGCTGCACAGCCGGATCATCGAGGCGGGTCTGGTCAGGGTCGATGGCGAGCGGATCGTCACCAACCTGCGGTTCATGCAGCGCCACAGCTTTGCCGAGGACCTGCGCGGACGACCGGCGAACTGCATCATGACCGAACGCCCCTGGCAGCCTGGCGCAGCGGAGACGATCGAAGTGCGCCTGCCGCGCCAGAGGTTCAACGGCGGCGGGTTCGGCGAGGATGGTGACCCGGTGCTGACCTTCCGACAGGGGCCGGTGCCATCGCTTCTGGGTCAGGAGATCGAGAGCTAGCAGCCCGGGACGTTCACCGCGAGACCGCCAAGCGAGGTCTCCTTGTACTTCGCCATCATATCCTTGCCAGTCTCGCGCATCGTGGTGATGCAGGCGTCGAGCGAGACCAGATGCTCCCCATCCCCGCGCAGTGCGAGCGAGGCAGCGGAGACCGCCTTGATCGCGCCGAGCCCGTTGCGCTCGATGCACGGCACCTGGACCAGTCCCTTGATCGGGTCGCAGGTCATGCCGAGGTGGTGTTCGAGCGCGATCTCGGCCGCGTTCTCGACCTGAGCAGGTTTTCCGCCCATGGCGGCGCAGAGAGCCGCTGCCGCCATGGCCGATGCGGAGCCGACCTCTGCCTGACATCCGCATTCGGCGCCCGAGATCGAGGCGTTGTGCTTCACGATCCCACCGATCGCTGCACCGGTGAGGAGCATGTCGCGGATACCCTTCTGCGAGGAGCCGACGATATGGTCGCGGTAATAGCGCAAGACGGCAGGGAAGACGCCCGCAGCCCCGTTGGTCGGGGAGGTGACGACCTGGCCACCCGCGGCGTTCTCCTCATTGACCGCCATGGCATAGACCGAAAGCCAGTCGTTCGCGACATGGGGCATCTGGAGGTTGCGCGACCGCTCTGCGACCAGCTGTTCGTGGATCGCCTTCGCCCGGCGTCGCACATTGAGACCGCCCGGCAGGATCCCGTCCTGCGCCAGGCCACGCTCGATGCAGGCGCCCATAACCTCCCAGATCCGGTCGATCCCGTCATCGAGTTCCGTGCCGCTCGTGCGGTGCTCCTCGTTCGCGCGCTTCATCTCGGCGATGGAGAGGCCAGAGCGGGCCGCCATGTCCAACATCTCGTCCGCCGACTCGAAGGGGAACGGGACCTCGGGGCCGGATGCTGCGCTCAGCGCATTCCCGTTGGCCTGCATCTCCGCCTCGGTCTGCACGAAGCCGCCACCGATGGAGTAATACGTCTCCTGCTGGAACAGATTGTCCTCTTCATCCCAGGCGCTCAGCACCATCGCATTGGCGTGGAGCGGCAGTGGTGGGCCGTAGTCGAAGATCAGATCGGCCTTGGGGTCGAACGCGAGATCGCCGAGGCCGGGCGGCTCGATCCGGCCGGTCGCGTCGATCTTCTCCAGCGTCGCTTCGGCCTGCCCTGCATCTATCGTCGCGGGTTCGAACCCCGCGAGGCCGAGGATCACCGCACGATCGGTCGCGTGGCCCTGTCCGGTGAAGGCAAGCGAGCCGTGCAAGCGGCAGCCAAGACGCGCCAGCGGGCCGGCGCCCGGGATCCGCTCGCCCGTGCGCAACTCCTCCAGAAAACGCGCAGCGGCCACCATCGGCCCCATGGTGTGGGAACTCGACGGTCCGATGCCGATCTTGAAGATGTCGAATACCGAGACGAACACTGGGCGCTCCTTGCCGCTTTGGGCAGGATTTAAGGCGCGCGCCGCATCTGTTCCAGACCAAAGCCGACAGGATCACCCGCTGGCGCGACAGGACGGAGGCGTTATGATGCCCTGGGATTCTCTGGAGCGCGGGCATGACACAAGATCTCTCACCCTCGGACACGGCAAAACGCGCCGCGGCGCTGGCGGCGCTAGAGCATGTGAAGCCAGGCATGGTTCTGGGCCTCGGCACCGGGTCGACGGCGGCCTTTATGGTCGACGGTCTCGGCCGCCTGGTGGCCGAGGGGCTGGAGGTAACGGGCGTGCCGACCTCGTCGAAGACCGCGGAACAGGCGAAGGCGCTCGGCATCCCGCTTACCACGCTAGAGGGGGCTGGGCGGCTTGACCTGACCATCGATGGTGCCGATGAGTTCGACCCGGATCTCAACCTGATCAAGGGCGCGGGCGGGGCGCTGCTGCAGGAGAAGATCGTCGCCTGCGCGTCCGACCGGATGATCGTCATCTCCGATGCGTCGAAAGAGGTGGCGACGCTGGGCGCGTTCCCGCTGTCGGTCGAGGTGGTCCGCTTCGGCTGGCAGTCGACTGAGCGCCATATTGCGAAGCTTCTCTCCTCCGCAGATGTGGATGGGCGCGACATAAAACGGCGCATGGCCGGCGACGCGCCCCTGGTGACCGATGAGGGGCATTTCATCGTCGATCTGCACCTGGAGCGCATCGGAGACCCACCGACACTCGACCGGGCGCTGAATGCCCTGCCAGGCGTGGTCGAAACCGGCCTCTTCTGCGGCATCGCCAGCGAGGTCATCGTCGGTCTGCCGAGCGGGAGCACGAGAGTCCCGGGCGATGGCTGATCGCCTCGTCGTCTTCATAAGTCTCGTTGTTGGTCTCGGCTTTCTGGTCTGGCTCGGTCTGGCAGTGACCCCCCGCGCATCGCTGGAAGAGGCGTCGGGGCCGGAATTCCTAGCGCGGGTCGAGGCGGCCGAGGCGCTGTTCGAGCGCGATCCCTCGATCCTGCAATCCATGAGGGACCGGACCCGCCGGACTATGGACCGGACAATCGAGAAACTCAGACTGGACGCTCCCGACCCGACGCCGGAGCAGGAGGCCGATTTGGCCGATCTGGCGGAACAGGCCGCTCGAGACGCGTTCGATGCGTCCCGTGAGGAAGCTATCACGTATTATGCAACACATTACGATGTCGATGAACTGAACGTCATCTCCGAGAACCGATGGATGCTGCACGTTCACCTGCGCATCCTGCTCAAGAGCCAGAGCCTGGGTGACGAGATAAAAGCCTATCGCGAGACCCTTCAACAGATCCGGGACGAAACCGCGGGCCAGGTCTTCTGCGAGGGCTCGACCCTGCTTCGCGGCCCAGAGACTTCAGATTCTGATTGTTCGCCCTGATGATGCATCCCGCGCCCGGAGGAGATTGCGATTAAAGCATTTTTTCAAGGACTGTCAGGAGGCGCCGAGCTGCGGATGGCGCTCGGCCTGGCGTTTTCCTGCATGGCCCTCTGGATCACAATCGCCCTCTGGCCCTACCCGCCGCTGACCGACCGCTCCGACCCGGAATACGCCGAGCGTTTCGCAGCAGCGGCATATCTGGTGGATGATGAGCCGGGCCTTGATGAACGCAGTCTCAGGAAGATGCAGAAGACCATCCCCAAGGTGATCGAGAAGATCCGAGCGTCGCATCCGCAACTGACGGATGAGCAACCCTCGGCACTCGAAGCTGATATGCTGCGCAGGGTGGAGGAGATTCACGAGCGGACCCGGCTCGTATTTCGGCACTTCTGGGCTGAAACGCTCAATGCTCGCGACCTTCGCTTGCTAAGCTATCGCGGCAAACCTTTCACGAAGTTGCTCGATTTTGGCTTATCTTGGGATCCACGCCGCACGCGTGCTGGCCTCGCGGTCTTTAACCGTCGCTTGGAGCTCCGAACGATGGTGGAATATTTTCAGACCCTGTTCCCCCTTCAGCTCGTTTGTGAGTCTTATGAGGTGATGAAGAATTGGGACGCGGGCGAAGTACCATCAGCCTGTGATATCCTGAAGCTAGACACCCATTACCGTTAGCCAAACTCGAAACGGTTTGGGTCTTGTGCTTGAGCGAGGCACACGGCTGCCTATATGCAGCACCAACCCACCTTCCACTCTATGACGGAGCCTTCCATGTCCGAATTTGACTACGACCTCTTTGTGATCGGAGGGGGCTCCGGCGGTGTTCGGGCTGCACGCATGTCGGCGAGCCATGGGGCCAAGGTGGGTCTGGCCGAGGAGTTTCGCTATGGCGGGACCTGTGTGATCAGAGGCTGCGTTCCCAAGAAACTGCTGGTCTACGCCTCCACCTTCTCCGAATACTTCGAGGACAGCCGGGGGTTTGGCTGGTCGGAAGTGCACCCGAGCTTCGACTGGGCGACCATGCGCGGCAACAAGGAAGCGGAGATCACCCGGCTGGAAGGGATCTATCAGAAGAATCTGGAAGCTGCCGGGGTGGAACTGTTCCGCCAGCGAGCAGTCGTGACCTCCCCCCATTCGGTGCGGCTGTCCGACGGCACGGAATTCAAGACAAAGCACATCCTGATCGCCACAGGCGGGCACCCATTCATCCCCGAGACGCCGGGGATGGAGCTGGCGATCACGTCGAACGAGATCTTCGATATCGAGACGCTGCCGAAGAACATTGTCATCGCGGGCGGCGGCTATATCGCGTCGGAGTTCGCCGGGATCTTCAACGGCCTAGGCTCGAACGTGACACAGATCTATCGCGGGCCCCTTATCCTGCGGGGCTTCGATGAGGATCTGCGCAGCCATGTGTCCGATGCGATGCAGGCGCGCGGTGTGGATATCGTTGTGAACCAGGAGATTTCCGCGATCACGCGCACGCCAGGCGACCTCAAGGTCAGCTTCACCGATGGCTCGACCAGGGACGCCGACGTGGTTTTGTTCGCGACCGGACGCAAGCCGAACACCAAGGGCCTGGGGCTGGAGACAATCGGCTTGGAACTTGGCGGGAACGGTGAGATCAAGGTCGATGCGTTCTCGCAAACCTCCGTCCCCTCGGTCTATGCCGTGGGCGATGTTACCGACCGCATGGCGCTGACACCCGTCGCGATCAGAGAGGGCGCGGCCTTCGCCGAGACAGTGTTCAATGCCACTCCGACAAAGCCCGATCACTCGATGGTCGCAACTGCCGTCTTCACGCAACCTGAGATCGGTACTGTGGGCCTGCGCGAGGACCAGGCGCGGGAGGAGGGCGAGGTCGAGATCTACCGCGCCGCCTTCCGCCCGATGATGAATATCCTGGCGGGACGCGATGAGCAGATGTTGATGAAGCTGATCGTCAACAAGGAAACTCGGGGCGTGCGCGGCGTCCACATCGTGGGCCATGGCGCGGGCGAGATGATCCAGATGGCCGGAATTGCCGTCAAGATGGGAGCGACCAAGGAGGACTTCGACCGGACTGTCGCCGTGCATCCCACCGCCGCTGAAGAGCTTGTGACCATGAAAACACCGGTGGCCTGACGCCAAAATCGCACCAAGACGTCACAGGGCCTTGATCCCCGTGCGGAAACAACCACTTCCGACGGGGTGGCGGTGGCACTTCACAACCTGATAGAAGAACGCCGATTCGCGGCAGGATCTCCTGCAGATCACGAGGAACAAGCAAAGCATGCCTTTCAACAGCAATAACGGCGGTGGCGGCGGCCCCTGGGGCGGCGGCAACAAAGGGGGTGGCAAGAACCCATGGGGCGGCAATGGCGGCGGGGGCGGCGGCGACCAGGGTCCCGATCTCGACGACCTTCTGCGCAAGGGGCGGGACCAGCTTCGCGTCGTTCTCGGCGGTAAGGGCGGCGGGGGTGGCCGCGGCGCCGGCAGCGGTCAGGGACCGAGCCCGAAGATCCTGTTTATCGGCGGTATCGCATTATTGCTCGCGGCGTGGCTTTTCCAGTCATTCTACCGGGTGCAGACCGGTGAGCAATCGGTCGAGCTGACCTTCGGCGAGTACTCCGACATCGGGACAGAGGGCTTGAACTTCGCCCCTTGGCCGGTCGTTACCCATGAAATCCTTCCCGTGAGCCTCGAGAACACGGTGCGGATCGGCAAAGGCAGCGGGCGGCGCAGCGATAACGGCCTGATGCTGACCGGTGACGAGAACATCGTCGATATCGATTTCTCGGTTGTGTGGAATATTTCCCGGCCGGATCTCTTCCTCTTCAACCTCGCGGACCCGTCGGCCACGATCCAGGCGGTGTCAGAATCGGCCATGCGCGAGGTCATCGCGCGCTCGAACCTCGCGACCATCCTGACGGTTGACCGCGCGTCGATCCAGCAGGAGGTGGGCGAGCTGATCCAATTGACCCTCGACAGCTACGAGTCCGGGATCAACATCGTCCGCGTGAACTTCGAACGCGCCGACCCGCCGGCCGAGGTGATCGACGCCTTCCGCGACGTGCAAGCCGCACAACAGGACCGTGTTACGGAGCAGAACCGGGCTGACGCGTATGCGAACCAGAAACTCGCGGCGGCACGCGGTGAGGTCGCCAAGCTGCAGCAGGAGGCCGAGGCCTACCGCGCGCAGGTCGTCAACGAGGCAATCGGTGAAGCGGCCCGCTTCGTCGCCGTCTACAACGAGTATCGGAATGCGCCGGAGGTGACCCGCAGACGTCTCTACCTCGAGACGATGGAGCGCGTCCTCGGCGAGATCGACAAATTCGTCATCGACGATCAGAGCGGTGGCGCGGATGGGAGCGGTGTGATCCCGTACCTTCCGCTGAATGAACTTCGTAGAGGAGGATCGAACTGATGCGGGCGCTGCCAATCATCGTCGCAGTCATCGTTGTTGCGACAATCGTCGTCACCCTATCCTCGCTCTTCCGGGTGGATGAGCGCCAGCAGGCGATCGTTCTGCGCTTTGGTCAGGTGACCAAGGTCGCGACGGAGCCCGGTCTCTACATCAAGTTCCCGTTCATCGAGGAGGTTGCGTTCTACGAGGACCGTATCCTGCCGCTGGAGACCTCGGAGCTTGAGGTGATCCCGCGGAACGCTCGGCGCTTGGTTGTAGACGCCTTCGCGCGCTGGCGCATCGAGGACGTAGTGCGCTTCCGCCAGGCGGTCCAAACCGAGTTCAACGCGTTGAACCGGCTGGAAAGCATCCTGAACGCCTCGCTTCGGCAGGTGCTGGGTCAGGTCGATTCCGACACGATCCTGTCGCCCGAGCGGACGATTCTTATGCAGCGGATCCGCGATGATGCCCGCGCCCAGGCGCGTGCGCTCGGCGTCGAAATCGTCGACGTTCGGATCCGACGCGCCGACCTGCCTGAGCAGAACCTGGCATCAACCTTCGACCGGATGAACGCCGAGCGTGAGCGGGAAGCGGCAGATGAGCGCGCTCGTGGTAAGGAGCGGGCGCAGGAGGTCCGCGCCACCGCCGATCGTCAGGCCGTCGAGCTCGTCTCCGAGGCACAGCGGGAAGCTGACATCATCCGCGGTGAGGCGGATGCCGAACGCAACCGGATCTATGGTGATGCTTTCGGCAGAGATGAAGAGTTCTTTGCCTTCTACCGCTCGCTGACAGCCTATGAACGCGCACTGAAGGGCGACAACTCGACCCTGGTGATCACGCCGAACGGAGAGTTCTTCGATTACCTCAAGTCGAGCGGAGCAACACCTCCGAGCCCCTGATCGATGGATTTGCTCGCGGCCCTAGCGCTGGTTTTGGTGATCGAGGGGCTGGCGCTTGCGGTTTTCGCCTCGTCCCTGCCGGAGCTCTTGGCGGCGATGGACGGGGTCGACCCGCAGACCGTTCGGATCATCGGGCTGGTCTTTTTCGTCGCGGGTGTCCTAGGGTATCTCGCGGTTCGAGGGTTCTAGGCCAAGCTGACACGATCGTGATAGGCTAGAGGCCGAACCGGTGCAGGAGTGCTTGCACCAAAGCGTAAGAACCCCAAGATTTAGAAGGAAAAGCCCGCGATTGGGGCTGACCGACAGAGGAGACTGATTGCTGATGAAAGCACTGGCGATTTCCCGCGCCGAACCAATCGCACCCATCATCCGCCTGGTGGGCATGCTTCTTTTGGCGCTGAGTTTCATGGCGGCGACCGTTCGCATCGCAGATGCGCGGCCTGTCAGCTTTGCCGACCTGGCAGAGCGCCTTTCCCCGGCTGTGGTCAATATCTCCACGTCACAGACGGTAGACCGGCCGCAGCAGGGCACACCTCAAGTTCCGGAGGGCAGCCCGTTCGAGGACCTGTTCCGTGACTTCTTCGACCGCCGCGGGCAGCCGCGCGGGCAACGCCCGGTGCAGTCTCTCGGCTCTGGCTTTGTCATCTCGGCAGACGGCTTCGTGGTGACGAACAACCACGTCATTGCTGACGCTGACGAGATCCAGGTGAACTTTCCCGATGGCAAATCGCTTACGGCCACACTGGTTGGGACTGACCCTAAGACCGATATTGCAGTGTTGAAGATTGAGCCCGACGAGCCGCTGCCCTTCGTCAAGTTCGGCGACAGCGCGATTTCACGGGTCGGCGATTGGGTTCTCGCGATCGGCAACCCGTTCGGACTGGGTGGTTCGGTCTCGGCCGGGATCATCTCGGCCCGGAACCGCGATATTCAGGCGGGCCCTTACGACGACTTCATTCAGACCGACGCCGCGATCAACCGGGGCAACTCGGGCGGGCCGCTCTTCAACATGGATGGCGATGTGATCGGTGTGAACACCGCGATCATCTCGCCTTCCGGCGGATCGATCGGGATCGGGTTCTCGGTGCCTGCAAACCTCGCCAAGAACGTCGTCGCCCAGCTTCGTGAGTTCGGTGAGACGCGGCGCGGCTGGTTGGGGGTGCGGATCCAGATCGTTGATGACGAGATGGCGGAGGCCGTCGGTCTCGACGACGCGAAAGGCGCCCTGGTGGCCGATGTCACACCCAGCGGTCCGGCCGAGGTTGCCGGGATCGAGGCGGGTGACGTGATCCTGAAGTTCGATGGACGCGATGTCGAGGAGATGCGCGACCTGCCCAGGATGGTTGCGGAGACCCCGGTCGGCAAAGCAGTCCGTGTGGTGGTCTTCCGCAAGGGCAAGACCGTGACTGTGAAGGTCGATCTCGGCCGCCTCGAGGGCTCGGTGGCTGATGCCGGTGGTGCTGCGACGGCGCCCGTCAAGGAAGACACCTCCGGCGGCGAGGCAACGCAGGTGCCCGAGATGGGCTTCTCGATCAAACCGCTTTCCGATGGCGTGCGTGAGGAGTTCGGCCTCGCCAGCGACGTAAACGGTGTCCTGATCACCGGAGTAGCCGATGGCGGCCCCGCAGCGTCGAAAGGCATCCAGCCCGGCGATGTGATCGTCGAGGTAGGGCAGGAGCCTGTCACGGCCCCTGACGCCGTGATCGCCAAGGTGGATGCGGCGAAGAAGGCGGACCGCCGCTCGGTGCTTTTCCTGATCCAGACCGGCGCAGACCTGCGCTTTGTGCCGATCAGCTTCGCCGGCTAAGACGGCCGAGGCTTGACAATCAACCCTCCCCTCGCCGAGGGGAGGGTTTCTTTTCGACCAACGGGGGATCGGCCATGCAGTCGTCGGAGCGGATCAGGGGCATCGTCGTGGGCGCCGAGGACGGCTGGGAAGTGCACTACCACGCACTGGAGATGCGCCGCGCCGGTCAAGAGGTGATCATGCTCTCGATCGGGGATCACGACATCAAGACCGATGTCAGCATTCTCGATGCGATGAAGGCGTCGATGGACGCCGGAAATCTCGGCTACTCAGCGGTCTCGGGCAGCGCTGGCCTGCGCGAGGCGATCGCGGAGCGGGTGACGCGGCGCACGGCCACCCCGGCAACGGCCGATCAGATCGTGGTCACGCCCGGCGGCCAGTCGGCGCTCTACTCGGCAACTCTCGCGGCCATGGACCCGGGTCAGTCCTGCATCGTGCTCGACCCCTACTACGCGACCTATGAGCAGACAATGCGGGCCGCGTCGGTGGAGCCGATCAAGGTGATTTGCGATGCCGATGACGGGTTTCAACCGGATCCTGAGCGGATTGCCGCCGCGATCCGACCCGACACGGGCGGCATTCTCATCAACTCGCCGAACAACCCGACCGGCACGGTCTACCGCCGCGACCGGCTGGAAGCCGTCGCCCAGCTGTGCCGCGAGCATGGGCTGTGGATTCTGTCGGACGAGGTCTACGACACGCAGATCTGGGAGGGGGAATACGTCTCCGCCCGCGATCTGCCCGGGATGGCGGATCATGTGCTGGTCATCAACTCGCTCTCGAAGTCCCATGCCATGACCGGCTCTCGCATGGGGTGGGTTCTCTCGCCCCGGCATGTGCGCGAGCGCCTCGCCGATCTGCTGATCGCCACGAACTACGGCCTGCCCGGTTTCATTCAGGACGCGGCGGAATTCGCGCTCCGCGAGGCTCATGCCGCTGAGGAGGCCGTGGTTGCGCGCTACCACCACCGCCGGGAGGTCGCGCTCAAGGCGCTCGGCAACGGGCCCGGTTTTCGGGTCGTGCCACCGCAAGGGGGCATGTACATCATGCTGGATATCCGCGAGAGCGGACTGTCCGGCGGGGCCTTTGCCTTCCGCCTGCTAGAGGAGGAGCGGATCGCCGTGATGCCCGGGGAAAGCTTCGGCCAGGCATCGGCGGGTCATCTGCGCATCGCGCTTACCGTGGCAGAGGACCTGCTGACGGACAGCCTGAGCCGGATCGCACGCTTTGCCGGGCGGCTTGCCGGAACACAGGCGGCCTGAGCCGCGTCAGAGCCCCTTGGAGATGTAGCTGTCGACGACCTTTTCGATCGCGTTGATATATCCCGCGATTCTGAGATCGGGCACATCATCGCGGCTGTTCCAAATCTCGCTCATGAGCTGATAGGCCGTGCGCATCGTGTCGTCGAGGCCAGAGCGGACCAGTTCCAGCTCGTCCGCACCCTTGAGATACTTAGCCTTGAACTCCTGGCCAAGCTCGCTGCCCAGCACCCGCTCCAACTCGCCGATCAGCAATTGGTGGCGGCCTTCCTCCTGGCGCCGCTGCATCCGGCCGAAGCGGATGTGGGAGAGGTTCTTGACCCATTCGAAATAGCTGACCGTGACACCACCGGCATTGGCGTAGAGATCCGGAATGATGATCACGCCGCGATCGCGGAGTTGGTCGTTCGCCCCTGCGGTGACCGGGCCGTTTGCCGCCTCGATGATCAGCGGCGCCTTGATCCGGCTGGCATTTTCCAGGTTGATTACCCCTTCGAGCGCGGCAGGAATCAGAATATCGCACTCCCGCTCCAGCACCGCGCCGCCTTGCGCAGTGAATGTGCCGCCGGAGTAGCCCTGGACGCCGCCGGTCGCATCGACGTGGTGCTTCAGTTCCTCGACCTTGATGCCATCTTCGTTCCAGACCGCCCCGTCACGCTCAATCGCGCCCACGACCTTGCAGTCATCCTCCTCCTGCAAGAACTTCGCAGCGTGGTAGCCCACGTTCCCGAGGCCCTGGACAATCACCCTCTTGCCACCGAGCCCGGCCGAGAGCCCGGTCTTGGCAACGTCATGCGGGTGGCGGAAGAACTCCTGCAGCGCGTATTGCACACCCCGCCCGGTCGCCTCGACCCGACCGCGGATACCACCCGCATTCAGCGGCTTGCCGGTCACGCAGGCACGCGCGTTGATCTCGGTCGTGTTCATCCGGGCGAACTGGTCAGACATCCATGCCATCTCGCGCTCGCCCGTGCCCATGTCGGGCGCCGGGACGTTCTGCGACGGATTGATCAGGTCGCGCTTGATGAGTTCGTAGGCGAAGCGGCGTGTGATCCGCTCCATTTCGTCATGGTCCCAGTCGCGCGGGTCAATCCTGAGCCCCCCCTTCGAGCCGCCGAAGGGGACCTCGACCAGCGAGCATTTGAAGGTCATGAGCGCTGCGAGCGCCTCGACCTCGTCCTGGTTCACCGCCATGGCAAAGCGGATCCCGCCCTTCACAGGCTCCATATGCTCGGAGTGGAGCGAACGGTAGCCGGTGAAAGTCTGGATCTTGCCGCGCAGCTTCACCCCGAAGCGAACCGTGTAGGTGGAGTTGCAGACCCTGATTTTCTCGGCGAGACCCTCTGGCACGTCCATCAACTGAACCGCCTGGTCGAACATGATGTTTACGCTGTCGCGAAAGCTGGGTTCCAGCGCGCTTCCGGGTACTGCCTCGTTCATGGTTTCCTCTCCGACTCAGACATTTGCCTATGCTTTAGGCAGAAAGCCTATCACGCAAGGTTAAGATCGCTATCGCTTTGTGATCGGGGCCATTGAGGTGAGCCGGACGGATCACTCGATCGCCGGGCGCTGAAGGTTGGATTTGGGTCAGTTCCGGCGGGTCTTCGCCCGGCGCGTCGGCTCTGCTCGCGATGGATCATCCGGCCAGGGGTGTTTCGGGTATCGCGCCCGCATATCCTTGGCAACATCGCGGTAGGAGCCCCGCCAGAACCTGGGCAGGTCCTGCGTGGTCTGCACGGGCCGCCCGGCGGGCGAGAGCAGCTCGATCAGAAGCGGTTGACCCGCGACCTCTGGGTGCTTTGTGACGCCAAAGAGCTCCTGGACCCGGATCGCGATTGCCGGGGCCTCACCCGCGTAGTCGATCAGCGCCGATCCGCCGAGCGGGGTGGTGTACTTCGCCGGGGCGATCCGATCGAGGCGCTGCCGGGTGTCCCAATCGAACAGGCCTAGCAGGATCTGGTGGAGATCGAGCCTGTCGGTCTGCTCGATCCGCACAAGCCCGGCGAGATGGGGCGACAACCAGTCCTCCAGCGTCGCCAGAAGCACCACATCCGAAAGGTCGGGAAGGCTGTCATCTGCCCGGCGCGCCCATGAGGCGCGATGCCTTAGCGCGATGGCGGCCTTGCCCCAGGTCAGGGCGGAGAGACCACGATCACGGATACCGTCGGCGAGCGCCGCGCCCAGCAGGTCGGGCGGCGCATCCTGCCATCGCTGGTCCGACAGGGCGATTTCTCCAAGTATCTCACGGCGGCGCGCCTCGACCTGGCGCGTGCGCCGCGACCAGACCGCCGTCTCAACCCAGCGGATGCTCTCGCCGTGGACCCGCCTCAGATCCGCCTCCGAGATCGGGGCAGCAAGGCGGATCATCGCCTCCCTGCCCCTGTCCTCAAGATCGACCGCCACCAGAAAGCGCTGTGCAGCCAACGGATCCTGCGGCGGCAGGGCAGCACCCCGCCCGCCGGAGAGGAGAAACCGTGGCTCCTCGCCCGTGCGGCGCAGGCCGATCCGGTCCGGGTAGGCATGCGCCAGAAGAACTCCAGCCAAAGCTGGATCGGCCATACCGCCCCCACGGCTCAATCGCTGCGCCTCGGCCTTGATGCGTTTGGCTGTCGCGCGGTCGATCCGATGGGGTGTCTCGCGTTCGAGCGCGGCGGGATCGGTCACACCTTTCACGCGCAATCCGATATCGCTCGGCGCAGCCCCGTCGCTGCGCAGTGGGTCACGCTCGGCCAGAAGTGCAGCGAGACAGGCAGCCGTTGGCGACTGCCCCTCCTGCCCGGCCACGGCCATCACGTGGGCCAGTCTTGGATGCGTCGGCATCCGCGCGAGCGCCCGGCCGTGATCGGTGATCCGGCCAGATGCCAGCGCGCCAAGATCCTCCAGCAGTTTTCGCGCCTCCACCAGGGCCGGTTCGGGCGGCTGATCGATCAACGCAAGATCCTTCGGCTCCTCCACCCCCCAAACCGCCAGTTCCAGCGCAAGCGGCGCAAGATCGGTTTCGAGAATTTCCGGCGGGGCGTATGCGGGCAAGGCTCCTTCCTCGCCCTTGGTCCAAAGGCGAAAGCAGACACCGGGCGCTGTCCGCCCTGCCCTGCCCCTGCGCTGATCGGCCTCCGCCCGGCTGACCGGAACGGTGACGAGTTGGGACATGCCCGTCCCGGTATTCACCCGTGAGCGCCGCGCGAGACCTGCATCTACGACCACCCGAACGCCCTCGACGGTCAGCGAGGTTTCGGCGATTGAAGTGGCGAGGACCACCCGCCTCCGTTGGCCCGCGCGAAGAGCGCGTTGCTGCGCCGAGAACGGCAAGGCGCCGTAAAGCGGGCAGATATCCACCGTATCCGTGCGGATCTTGAGTGCCGCCGCCGTTCGCTCGATCTCACCCGCGCCGGGCAGGAAGACCAGGATATCGCCTCCCGTCTCGTCCAATGCCTGCCGGACAAGATCCGCCACTGCATCTTCCAACCGCGGGCCCCTGCCCTGCGGCCGCCGCCATGGGCGGTCGAGCCAGATGGTCTCGACTGGAAACATGCGGCCCCGGCTCTCGATTATCGGACAATCCCCCATCACAGCCGCAATCCGGTCCGCATCCAGCGTCGCCGACATGGCGAGAAGCCTGAGATCCGGGCGCAAGGCGCCCTGGACCTCCAACGCCAGGGCGAGGCCCAGATCGGAATGGATCGAGCGTTCGTGGATTTCGTCGAAGATGACCGCCGAGACGCCGGTCAGCTCCGGATCGCGCTGGAGCATGCGGGTCAGGATACCCTCGGTGACGACCTCGATCCGTGTCTTGGGGCCTGCCTTGCTCTCACCCCGGATCCGATACCCGACCGAGGCCCCCGGTGCCTCCCCACACTCCGCCGCGATCCGTTCCGCCGCGGCCCGGGCGGCGAGGCGCCTCGGCTCCAGCATCAGGATCCGGCCCTTGGCCCATCCCGCGCCCTCCAGCGCCGGGGGTACGCGTGTCGTCTTGCCCGCACCAGGTGGCGCGACCAGAACGGCATTCCGGCCGGTGTCGAGCGCGCGAAGCAACTCGGGCAAAGCCTGATCGATGGGAAGCGGCGGCAGCGATGACATCCCGCAGCCTTATCCGCCAAACGCTTAGATGCGAAGTGGTCTCAGGTCTCTTTGCGCTGGCGGATCACCGCGACACCAATTGGCGTTCTTCCAACCGCCTTCTGGATGCGGAAGCCCCCATCCTCCGTCGGCTCGAACCAGAGTGTCAGCGGATAGTCAGGCTGCGCCATATGCTTTGGCTTGTAGCCGCCGATCCGCTTGTAGATCGCCTTGCAGCGGACGAGGCCGTCGACCTCCTCCGGCTCTTCCATCACGACCGCATAGCGCTTGCGACCGTCAAAGACGTCAACCCGCTTGTTGCAAAGCGGCGCACCGGGCGGGAGCACCAGAGATCCGACAGCGGCGCTGAGCGGGTCGGCTGTGTTTGTCTGCTGGCGCGGGTCGATCTGCCAGGGCTTCGGATCGAACTCCGGCACCGCGCGCAGATTGTCCGGGCGGCCGTTGCGATAGCGCATCTCGACATACTGGTTCTTTTTCTTGCTGCGCGAGTCGGCGACGAAGAGCGACGTGGCGAGGCCCTCGCTCTTCACCGTGCCCTCCGCTTCGGCCTCGAAGCTTGCCTTGTAGACCATTTCAACCAACCCTTTGGTCTGCAGCGCGGCGGCGGCGCGATACTCCTCAGGGCCGATATCGGCATCGACCTTCATCTCGGCGATCCAGAGGCCGCCCAGATAGATGTCGTAGATGGTGTGAATTTGCCGGGTGTCGGTTCCAATACCGTGCGCACCGCCCGACAAACCGAAGGCCGCAAGCGCCAGAAAGGCAATAGTCCTACGCCGCATATGCTCTCTCCGTGCTTTGCAGGCTGTCGCAGTAGATATAAACCAATTTCAACGCTCTGACATGTCACAACCGCGAGGTCCTCACTTGGACTCCGACCTCAAGCAGATCAACACGCTGGCCGAGGGGCTGATGGCCGGTGAACGCCGCGCCCTGGCCCGGGCGATCACCCTGATCGAATCGACCCGTGCGGACCATCGCAGGCAATCGGCCGAGCTTCTCCGGCAAATCGGCGATCGCGGCGCGTCGGGGGTGGACGCCGCCCTCAGGATCGGTTTGTCGGGCACGCCCGGTGTCGGAAAGTCCACCTTCATCGAGGCGTTCGGGATGTATCTGGTGGATCAGGGGCTCAAGGTGGCGGTCTTGGCGGTCGACCCCTCCTCCGCGCTCTCCGGCGGGTCCATTCTGGGCGACAAGACCCGGATGGAGCGATTAGCGCGCCATCCGCGCGCCTTCATCCGCCCCTCACCCAGCCGGTCGGAGCTGGGTGGCGTCGCGCGGCGCACGCGCGAGACCGTGCGGCTGGTGGAGGCGGCCGGTTTCGATGTCGTGCTGGTCGAGACCGTAGGGGTCGGCCAGTCCGAGACCATGGTCGCAGAGATGACCGATATCTTCACCCTGCTGATCGCACCCGCCGGCGGTGACGAACTGCAGGGCGTCAAGCGCGGGATCATGGAAATCGCCGATCTCATCGTGGTGAACAAGGCCGATGGAGAGCTATTGCCCGTAGCCCGCGCAACGCAGAGCGACTATGCTGGCGCGCTCAAGCTGATGCGTCGCCGTGAGTTCGATCCTGAGGGGTTTCCGAAGGTGCTGACTGCCTCGGCGATCGCCGGGACCGGGCTTGAGGAGGTGTGGGCAGCGGTTCGCGAATTGGCGGACTGGCGCCGGGCAGAGGGCTGGCACGACAAGCGTCGGGGCGAGCAGGCGCGGCTCTGGCTCGGCCGGGCGCTGGAACATGCAGCCGTCGAGATGGTGACCAAAGACGCGCGGGTGGCCGCTGCCCTGCCGGGCCTTCAGAGCGCCGTCGATGCGGGGGAACTCGCGCCGGATGCCGCCGTCGACAAGCTCCTCTCGGTCTTCCGGAACGGATCATGAGCGCGCTCGACCACAGGGCGTTTCTTGCGGGGCTGACGACCGAGCAGCGCCGCACTTTGACGGAGCGCAGCGACCTGCCCGGGATTGTTCATCTGACATTGCATATCGGCCTGATCATCGCGCTCGGGCTTGCGATCATGACGGGCCTGCCTGGCTGGCCGGTGCTGATGGTCATCCAGGGCGTGCTTCTGGTCTTTCTTTTCACGCTTCTGCACGAGACGGTTCATCGCACACCCTTCCGGACCGAGGCGCTCAACATCTGGGCCGGGCGGCTCTGCGGACTTGTGATCTTCCTGCCGCCGGAATGGTTCCGCTACTTCCATCTTGCGCATCACAAGCACACCCATGACCCGGAGCGCGATCCCGAGTTGGAGAGTGGCAAGCCCGAGGATTGGGACAGTTATCTCACATACCTCTCCGGGCTACCGGTCTGGCGCTTCCACCTGCGCATGCTTTTGAGGAACGCGCGGGGCAAAGCGGATGATCCTTGGCTGCCCGGCTCCGCGCATGACCGCGTGCGTGGCGAGGCGCAATGGATGCTCGCAATCTACGTGGCAGTCGCGCTCACCGGGCTGGCCGCAGGGGCGGACTGGCTGATCTGGGCCTGGATTGTGCCCATGCTCCTGGGTCAACCGTTTCTCAGGCTCTATCTGATGGCCGAGCATGGCCGCTGTCCGCATGTCGCCAACATGTTCGAGAACACGCGCACGACCTTCACCGCGAAGATCGTACGCTGGCTCGCCTGGAACATGCCCTATCACGCCGAGCATCATGCCTATCCCAACGTGCCGTTTCACAAGCTGCCGGAGTTGCATGCACTGACGAAGCCGCATCTGCGCACGACCCAGAAAGGCTATTGGCGCTTCCACCGCGGGTATCAGCGCGACGTGCTGGGCTAGGCCTCGCCGGACAGGATCAGTTGCTCGCGAACTCGCGCGGCGGGGCGGAGCAAACGCGGGTGTGGATCACGGCATCGCCGCTGTTGAGCGAGATGATCGCAAGCTCCGCCGGTTCGTCCGAAAACATCAGCACCTTTTCCATCCCGGCGCGGTAGGCGACCTGATGGTTGATGCCCCGGTGGATGTGAAAGGGTATACCGCGCCAGGTGCCGTGGATCGGGCGGTGGACATGGCCGAGCAGCATCAGGCGGGGTGGGTTCGGCGCAAGGATCTCTCCCAGCGCATCCGATGACGCCTGATCGAGTCTGATCCGGTCCATGTTCGGGAGACCGAGCGTCAATGGCGGGTGATGCATGGCGAGAACCCATGGGCGGCGAAGCTCTCCGACCCGCGCGGCAAGCCAGTCGAGCCTTTGGCGGCAGAGCACCCCGTCCGAGCGCATCTGCTCATCAACCAGGGTGTCGAGGCAGACGATCGGCGTGTCCTCCGCGTCGATCACGAACTGGACGAAACCGTTCCCGTCGCGCGGCACATCGAAGACTGAGGCCAACACCTCCCGGTCGTCATGATTGCCGACCATGAGGTGGACCGGCAGGGCGAGCGGGGCGAGGGTATCGCGGAGCAGCTCATATGCCGCCCGCTCGCCCCGATGGGTCAGGTCGCCGCTGATCAGCACGAATTCGGCATCGTCATGCTCGGCGTTGATCAAGTCCACCGCTGCTGCCAGCCTTTCAGCAGGATCCGTGCCGAACAGCCGCTCACCAGGCGGGACGAAATGCAGGTCGGTAAGCTGGATGAACGCCATCAGCCGACCCCCAGATAGCGAGCCGTCAGGTGGTCGGTCAGCTCGTTCGGTGCGCCGGACCAGACGCTTTGGCCTTTCTCAAGGATCGTGCAGCGGTCGACGATCGGCAGCAGTTCGGCCAGGGATTTGTCGACGATCAGGAGGGAAAGCCCATCCGCCTTCAGCGCCCGGATCGCTGCCCAGATTTCCTGCCGGATCACGGGTGCAAGCCCTTCCGTCGCCTCGTCCAGGATCAGAAGGCTGGGATTGGTCATCAGGGCCCGGCCGATCGCAAGCATTTGCTGCTCACCGCCCGAAAGCGTCATCGCCATCTGCCCGGATCGCTCACCAAGACGGGGAAAAAGCGCAACCACCCGGTCATAGTTCCACGGACCCGGGCGCGCGGTTGCGAAAAGGTTTTCGGAAACCGTCAGGTTCGGAAAACACCGCCGCCCCTCCGGTACCAGGCCGAGGCCCAGCCGCGCAATCCTATGGGCGGCGAGGCGCGTGATCTCCCGCCCCCCGAACCGGATTGCGCCGCCAGCGGCAGGGGTGAGCCCGTTGACCGCGCGGATCGTTGTCGTCTTGCCCATCCCGTTCCGACCCATCAGCGCCAGGGCCTCGCCCGGTGGCACGATCAGCGAGACGTCAAAGACAGCCTGGCTGGCGCCATAGAAGACCGCGATCCGGTCGACCTCCAGCATCAGGCGGGCTCCCCAAGATAGGCGTCTTGCACGTCCCTGTTGGCCCGGGTCTCCTCCACCGAACCGGTCGCGATGATCCGGCCGTAGACGAGTACGGATATCCGGTCGGCAAGCTGAAAGACTGCATCCATGTCATGTTCGACCAGCAGGATTGGTATCTCGCTGCGGAGCGTGTCGAGAAACGCGGTCATCTCCTGTGTTCCTTCTGCGCCAAGCCCCGCCATCGGCTCGTCGAGCAGCAGGACGCGGGGGTTCAGCGCCAGTGCACATGCCAGTTCCACCTGACGCCGCTCCCCATGGCTGAGCTCGGCGACCGGTATCCCGGCCCGGTCCGGCAAACCGGCCCGGGCGAGTGCTTCATCGGCCTCTGCGCGGAGCGACGCGTCGCCCCGGATCTGGCGCCAGAAGCGGAAAGAAGAGCCCTGGACCGCCTGCGCGGCAATCATCACGTTGCGCCGCGCCGTCAGCTCCATCCCCAGCGAGGAGATCTGGAAAGTGCGGCCGAGGCCACGCTGCGCGCGGGCCGCGACGGAGAGGCGCGTGATATCCTCCCCATTCAGAAGAATGTGTCCCTGGTCCGATGGAATACCCCCGGCGACTTGACCGATCAGCGTGGTCTTGCCCGCGCCGTTTGGGCCGATCAGTGCGTGAATCTCCCCCGGCAGCAGGTCGAGGCTGACATCGTCGGTGGCTCTCAAGGCGCCATAGGATTTGCGCAGACCCTCCAGCCGCAGAACTGGCTCAGACATGCCGCGCCCTCCCCGCCAATGCGCCGATCAAACCTCCGCGCGCGAAGAGAACGACGAGGAGGAGGATCAGCCCGAGGAAGAGCTGCCAATGCTCGGTCGCCGAGCCGATCTGCGTCTCCAGCCCCACAAACAGAATCGCGCCTGCAAGCGGGCCGAAGAGCCGGCCAACCCCGCCGAGGATGACGATGACCATGATCTCGCCCGACAGCTGCCAGCTCAGCATGTTGGTGCCGACGGAGTTGTTCCAGTCCGCATAGAGCGCACCGGAAAGCCCGGTGATCATCGCTGAGAGGACAAAGGCCGTGAGTTTGACCGGAAAAGGCTCGATCCCGGACGTCGCCAATCGCGTCTCATTCAGCCGCGCCATGATCAGCGCCGCACCAAAGCGTGACCCGATCACGCGCCATGACAGAGCAAGCGAGATGAGCAGGAGGGTCAGCGCGATCCCGAAGAAACTCAGAGCGTCGGAGGTGTCGACCCCGGGCAGCTCGTTCCTGAGATAGATCGGCAGCCCGTCCTCCCCCCCATAAGTCGGGAAGGAAATCGCGAAGTAGTAGATCATCTGGGCAAAGGCGAGCGTGATCATGATGAAATAGACGCCCTGCGTTCTGAGCGAGATCAGCCCAATCAGGAGCGCGGCGAACCCGGAGACGAGAGCCGCAATCGGCCAGATGACCAGCATCTGGTTCGTGCCTGGCATGAGCCCTGCGAACAAGCTTTCTTCGAACGCATGAAATGCCGCGACTCCGCAGACATATCCCCCAAGCCCGAAGAACGCCGCGTGGCCGAAGCTCACCATCCCGCCATAGCCGAGCGCGAGGTTGAGCCCGACCCCCGCCATGGCAATGATCGCGATCCGCGAGGCGAGGTTGATGTAGTAGATCTCGCCCCCGTGTGCGGCGATCGCGACACCTAGAACCAGCACACCCAGAATGGCGGCATTCACGATGCTCTCGCGGTCAGGCATGGGCGGGGAACAGCCCCTTCGGCTTTACCGCAAGAACCAAGGCCATCAGAAGGTAGATCAGCATCGAGGCAACTGCCGCTCCGATCGTAGTCGCAGACGAGCTGTCGAGCACCGACCCCAGAGCGACCGGCAGGAAGATCCGGCCGAGCGTGTCGACCACACCCACCAGAACCGCGCCGATCAAAGCACCCTTGATCGAGCCGATACCGCCGATCACGATCACGACGAAGGCGAGGATCAGCACCGGCTCCCCCATCCCGACCTCGACCGATTGAAGCGCGCCGACGACGGAGCCCGCGAGCCCTGCCAGGGCAGCGCCGAGCGCGAAGATGATCGTGTAGAGCGTCGAGATATCGACGCCGAGCGCGCCGATCATCTCCCGGTCACTCTCGCCCGCGCGAATGCGCATGCCCAGGCGGGTCTTCAGGATCAGGAAGAAAAGCCCCGCGGCGATCAGCACGCCAAGCACGATGATCGCCAGCCTGTATATCGGGTAAGGCACGCCGCCGGGCAACGTGACGGCCCCGGACAGAAGCGCGGGCACATCGAGGTAATAGGGCTGGACCCCGAACACGATCCGAGACCCTTCGGAGAAGATCAGGATCAGCGCGAAGGTCGCGAGCACCTGATCAAGGTGGTCACGCGCGTAGAGCCGGCGGATCACTGCGATCTCGACCACTGCCCCCACGGCGGCAGCGGCGAGCGCGCCTGCGAGCAGCCCGACCCAGAACGACCCCGTTGCCCCCGCAACGCTCGCGGTGACGAAGGCGCCGACCATGTAGAACGATCCATGGGCGAGGTTGATCAGCCCCATGACGCCGAAGACCAGCGTGAGGCCAGCCGCCATCAGAAACAGCATCACGCCGAACTGAATGCCATTCAGGATCTGCTCGATGATCAGGGCTGTGGTCATGGCTCCTCGCGCCGTCTCGCGGCGGAGGCTTTGCACAGGTTGACCGGGGACGCAATCGGCGATGCTGGGGGCGCGATTATGCGGCCCCGTCCATCAGCACATCGTCTGGGAGACCGGCATCCTCGTCGAGAGCGTCTTTGCCGGTCGATACCACCTCGACCTTCCGCCGGGCGAGGCGGAAGCCGTTCTCTTCGAAGACCTGACGCAGGCGGTGATAGATCTCGCGGCGGAGCACGAATTGCGCCCTCGGCTTGCACTTGAACTTCACCCGGAAGACCAGCGCACTGTCGTCGTCGACGTAATAGACGCCCTGGCTCTTGAGTGGTTCGAAGAATTTGTGGCCGTGTTCCGGGTGCTCCATGAACTCCGCCCCGACCTTCTTGACGATCTTCTTGAATTTCTGCGGGTCGGTGTCCGGCTCCATCCGGAACGGCATTTTGTAGAGGATCCAGTCCCGCGTGTGGTTGGTGATGTTCTTCATCTCGCCGAAGGGGATCGTGATTACCGGACCCCGGTGGTGGCGCAATTGCAGCGAACGGATCGAAATGCTCTCGACATCGCCGCGCAGATCCTCGGTCAACTCGATGTAGTCGCCGACGCGGAAGGCGTCATCGATCAGGAAGAAGATGCCGGAGAAGATGTCCCGCACCAGCGCCTGGGCACCGAATCCAACGGCGATACCGATGATACCGGCGGAGGCGAGCAGCGGCCCGATATCGACCCCCAGCGAGGACAGCATGAACATGAGCCCGATCGAGGCCACGAAGGCGAGCAGAGTACCGCGGAAAAGTGGTGTCAGCGT
Source organism: Pseudomonadota bacterium (assembly GCA_039180675.1). Lineage (GTDB taxonomy): Bacteria > Pseudomonadota > Alphaproteobacteria > Rhodobacterales > Rhodobacteraceae > Thermohalobaculum. The sequence goes on from JBCDDC010000030.1 coordinate 33,136, forward strand.
GTCGAGGCGGGTCGCCTGCGGCGCCATGGCGGGGTCCACATCCTCTCCCGCCGCGATGAACTTGCGGTCCTGATGGAGCGCGGCCTTGATCAGCTTCCAGATCAGCCAGGTAATCAGCAACGTGACGGTCACATCGACCATCGTGCCCACCCAAGAAGGCGTAGCGGGGCTGGAAAGCAGGGCAATCAGGTTGAAACCCCAAAGGTCGAGCACCAGCACTGCCGCTGCGACCCCGATCAGCATCCGCCACGCATCGCAGAAGACGAGGCGGAACCGCTCACTCATATCTGTCTGCAGGCGCAGGGTCGAATAGACAATCTCGCGCCCGAGGCGGTCGAAGATCGGCAGGCTGATATAGACGATCAGCGTGCCAACAGGCCCATAGAGGTGCTGCGCGCCACGCTCGAGAAAATTGGCGAGCCAGAAGAGATAGGCAACGACCACGTAGCCCGCGAGCGCCCAGGGCGCGACCGCGATTGCGATCCGGCTGAATGTGCTCGTGCTGTCCTGACCCACGACCATCGACGTCGCGCCCCGGATCCTGTCGACACTTGTGAGCACAGCGTAGAGCAGGATGCCCGCTACCGCTGTCCCGCCGGTCGCCATCGTCATCAGCGTGGGTCCCCAGCCGAGGCCGATATTGAGGAAGAGGCCTGCCAGGAGCCAACCACCCGCACCTATGATCGCGGCGCGGCGAATGACCCGGTAGACATAGAGGCTGAGTTCGTCATCGAGCGGCGCGATCCTGAGCTGCGGGCTCTCATGCGAAAACGCACGCCGGGCGACCACGACGGCACCCCAGCAATACGAGATCCCCGCCGTGTAGATCCAGGCGAAATACTCCGCCACCCGGCCGAGCATATCGGTCGTGAAAGGAACTATGAACTGTGTCGCAAGCACAAAAGCGATGATCGGCAAAATCTCGACGATGCCGAGCGAGACCGACCGGACCACCTTGTCCCAATAGCTCGGGTTCGTGGTGGATTTCAGCCAGCTACGCCAGGGTGCCGTAAGCCACGAGATCAGGAGCGCCATACCGATCCCGGTCGTCGCGATCACGGCGATCGCCGTGATCAGCCCCTGAATGCCATCGGATGTGCTCGCAATTCGCGCCTCGATCTCGCCCGCGCGGCTGCTTATGTTGATGATCCCGTTGATCCAGCGGGGGACCCGTTCGGAAATCGCGGCTGCCATCTCGCGAAGCCGCATTTCGACGAACTCGATCGCCTCCTGCGTGCTCATGTCGGTCATCGTCTGCTCTTCGGTGCGCTGGCGCAGTTCGTCCGCGAGAAGCTGGCGGATCTCCGCATCGGTGAGGCGGGCGAGCAGACCGTCGACCTGATCCGGCGTCAGATCGGCAGGAAGTTCGACAACCTCTCCATCAGAGGAATCCGACGCTGCATCCAGAAAGGGCGTTTGCGCAGCGGCAGGTCCCGTCTGGATCACAAAGAACAGAAGCAGACCCAAAATCGCTTTGGTCGGGTCGCGGAATATCGTCAACAGCAGCCAGCGCCTCCAAGCGCATATCGAAAACCGGGCGGTATCTTTGGCATTTTCCGCTGGAATTGAGAAGCCGCTTCACGCAGACGTGCACGACCGACGGTTGCAAACCGGGCGGGACTATCCTCATTTACCGGGTTCTGGAATTGCAAGAAACGTGCAGAATTATCGTCGCGAAAAGACCAGAGATTGAGTTTTTGATCGGATCCCCACAATCAAATCTGCGCCTCCCGGATCGGTTGGGACTGGAAACGAAAAACAAGCTGCGCTTGTATCGTACGCCAGCGAGCGAAGGGTCGATTGCGTGTAAAAGGCAGGATTAATGATACCGATCCTTGAAGAGGTCAGCCGGGAGACGCGTGCGCGCCTTGATGCTCTCCTGGTGTCGCGATTTTATGAGCCCGGCGAGGAAATCGTTTCCTATCAGAATGTTGAGGACCATCTGTACGTGGTGCAGGCTGGTACGGTCCGGGTCACGATATATGCCGAAAACGGTAAGATGGTGGACTTCCGGACACTCGCGCCAGGCGCGATCTTCGGCGAGATCGCCGTGATCGATGGCGGGCCCCGGTCTGCCAGTGTCTTTGCAACCCAGGCGTGCCGCGTCGGCAGGCTCTCAGCCAATGATTTCTGGCAGCTCGTTGGTGAAAGCCCGGATTTCAACACTGCACTGTTGCGCCACCTCTCAGGTCTGGTGCGCAATCTGACCACGCGGGTTCTGGAATACAGCACTTTGCACGGTCCGCGGCGGCTGGTTCTCGAGATCATCCGTCTAGCCGAGGATGCGGGCGCCGAGGATGGCCGTGTCGAACTGGACGTCTTTCCCACCCATCACGATCTTGCGGCACGGATCAGCTCACACCGCGAGGCCGTCTCACGCCAGCTCAGCGAACTGATGAAGGGCGGGTTGCTGGAAAAGGACGGCCGCCGAATGGTCGTCACCGACCTGAATGCCCTGAGAGCCATGTGTACCCCGGTCGATTGACCGACTCACACGGTCAGATGCGCGCTGATGCGATGGTTCCGGCCCGCTCAAGACAAGCGCCCGGACACTGCACGACCAACCCTCATCACACATTCCGGTGGCCGCCTTGACAAATGTCTGACATTTGATAGGCCGAGCGCGAAATCAGATTGGGAGGTCCCACCATGTCCACCTACAAATCCGCCCCGAAAGAACTCTACGATCTCGGCGACATGCCCCCGCTTGGCGAGGTGCCGGCCAATATGCACGCCTTCGCCGTCCGTCAGGACCGCTTTGGCGAGCCGAAGGACGCCTGGGCGCGCGAGGTTCTGCCGACGCCCCAGATTGGGCCCAAGGACGTGCTCGTCTACACCATGGCCTCCGGCATTAACTACAACAACGTCTGGGCTGCCCTCGGCTATCCGGTGGACGTGATCAAGGACCGTCAGAAAAAGGGCGAGCCGGAAGACTTTCACGCAGGCGGCTCCGATGCCTCGGGCATCGTCTGGGCCATCGGTTCGGAAGTCACCAATTGCAAGGTCGGCGATGAAGTCGTCGCCCATTCCGGTTGGTGGGAGCCGGATGATCCCTGGGTCCTCTCGGGCAAGGACCCGATGCTGGCCCCCTCGACCCGGGTCTGGGGCTATCAGACCAATTACGGCTCCTACTGCCAGTTCTGCAAAGTGCAATCGCACCAGGTCCTGCCCAAGCCCAAGCACCTGACCTGGGAGGAAGCGGGGTGCTATGTGCTCTGTGCCTCGACCGCCTATCGCCAGCTCATGGGCTGGGCGCCGCATACGGTGGAAGAGGGCGATGTGGTCCTGATCTGGGGTGCTGCCGGTGGCCTCGGCGCCATGGCCGTGCAGATCGTCGCGGCCCTGGGCGGCAAGCCGATCGCGGTGATCTCGGACGAAGACAAGCGCCAGTTCTGCCTCGACAAAGGTGCGGTCGGCGTCATCAATCGCAAGGACTTTGACCACTGGGGCCCAATGCCGGACACGACCAAACCGGAATGGGGGGAGTGGATGAAGGGCGCGCGTGCCTTCGGCAAGGCGATCTGGGACTGCCTCGGCGAGCGCAAGAACCCGAAAATCGTGTTCGAGCACCCGGGCGAGTCTACCCTGCCGACCTCTTGCTTTGTCTGCGACACCGGAGGAATGGTTGTGATCTGCGCCGGGACCACCGGCTACAACATCACCGCCGATCTACGCTATCACTGGATGATGCAAAAGCGCCTGCAGGGCTCGCACGTCGCCAATGACGAGCAGGCGGAGGCGGTCAACGATCTCGTCATCGCGCAGAAGGTCGATCCCTGCCTGTCGGGCACCTACAGCTTCGACGAGATCGGCCATGCCCATCAGCTGATGTATGAGAACAAGCACCCTTACGGAAACATGGCCTGCCTCGTGAACGCGACCGAGACAGGCCAGGGCGCGAGCTAAGCAAAGCTCCTTTGCGAGGGCGGTCGATTTCTGCCCTCGCTGTTGACAAAAACCTATTGAAGCAAACAGCCTGATTAATTCTCAAAAGGGGATGGCTGTGCAGTGTCGAGGTCTCTTTTGCCTGCTTCCGGTCTTGGCGGTGGGATGCCAGTTAGTGCCTCTCTCACCAGAACAACTTGCTCAGATGCGCTGGGATCGTTGCGGGGAGCTTGCAGGCACTGAACTTGCCACGATTACCGAAGACGGTACCCTTCTTTTGGAAGCGGATGAACGTTCCTCTCCCGACACAAAGTACCTTAGATGCATTGGCGAAGTCTCGCATGAGCAAGTGAGAATGGGCGCTGCGCCTGCGAGTATTTTGATCGACCGGGTCTATCTCACGGATCAAGCCCCGCCGGTTGGAAATCTCTCAGAAATCTCTGGCCAGCTTCCCCGACAAGTAACTCGGATAACCGCCGGACAATCCGTAGAAGTCTTCGCTTTCATGTTCGCGGATTCTGCACCCATTCAACTTATGACTTTTGCGACATCGCCTTACGGAAGAAAACAAAGCGCGACTGGCATCTATGGACCAGTTGGTCAGGGGTTCTCGCGTGTTTGGAGTAGTCAGCGCATCGATACACGTCCCGATGAAGTCGGTGATTGGCGCGTTCAGGTTCGAGTGCACGGTCGAGATGCCGCGGTTCTAACCTTCAGGACGATCGAAGACTTGAGCGGCTCTTAATCATCATGCTGTTGAGACTGTTATGATAGCAGCCGTCTTTCGCAGCCTTTATCGGCAGACGCGTTGAATACTCGTTCGGGGCGCTCTGCAACAAAAGCGCCTTCGAGCAATCCTTAGGAATGCCGCGCCGTTCAGGCGCCGCAATGGTCATCAGCATAGTGCCGACAGGTGCGAAGGTCGAACTTCACGCCGCGGATCTGATCGATGACATGCGCATCCAGGGCTCGAACATGGGGTCCAACCACTTTCGCATCGATATGCCCCCCGTGTCGACTACTACATGAACGGTAAGCTCAAACGCGACGATATGATCGCCAGGCGCATCCCGCCTGCTCAGATCATCAAGGCCTTCGACGAGATGAGAGAGGGCGAGTTCGCCCACCCCGTCATCAGCTTTGACCTCTGAGCGCTCAGGGGCAGGTCGGCATCCGCTCAAAGAACCCGTCTGGCACCCATTTCGCGTTGGTAATGTCGTCATTCAAAGACGCGTCGCGGGGCCAAAGGTTGTTGAACTCGACAGCGACCCGGCGATCGGGCGTTACTTCCAGAACCTGTCCCTGATCTGGCACGGTTAGAAGGATGTTGCCGTTCGGGAGATACTGATGCTTGCCACGATGCGCGGTAGAAAAAGGCACATCCCAGTTGGCAAACAAGCTCTTGATCTCACGCGAAACGGGATCGATCACGAGAATATCCGACTGTGTTCTTGCGCGATTGTTGTCAAAGATCGAGATCGTGCCGTCTGGCCGAAAATCGGGATCGTGCTGCTGGCGCCACGGTCCCTGTTGTGACCATTTGATCTTACCCTTCTGATCCATCACCAGGATCAGATCGAGGGTCTTAAGCGAAAGAACGAGATCGCCTGCCTCAAACTGCTCAAAGGCGTCTGCAATCGCACTTGGCAACTCCTCGATGTCATTGGGATGGAAGAGGTCGCGCGGGTTTGCCAGATCACCGCGAAATGCATCGTCGGTCGATAGTGACAGCAGGGTTGCCTGCTCCGGCGAGTGCGTCACCACATCCTCGATCAGACCGATGCGCTTGATCTCCTCGCCCGTCTCAGGATCAAATTTCACGAGATACTGGTACTCGCTATATGCCGAGTGATCACCGTACCATGTCCACACACCACCATCCTCGGCACGCTCGAATGAGTGGTGATGGACACCCCGCTTCGTCCAAACTGGTTTGCCGCAGGCGTCGAGCCGCGCCATCGCTTCTAATGCGTCGAATCCAACAAGAATGGAGCCGTCAGGCAGTGGTTCCATGGGGTGCGGGCGACTTGAGCCAGTTGTCTCGCCCTCATAGATGACCGCCTCGTCCACCGGCCAACGATGCACCAACGCACCCTGCGCGTCATACATCCAGACAGCATTGGAGCGCAGCTCATTGTCCCATGCGAAGAGTATGTAGTGTCCCGAGCCGATCGCAGCATCCTCATTGAGGAAGGCAACTTGTTCTCGTTGCGCCCCCTCAGGCGCCTCTTTCAACCGATTGAGGGGCACAAACTCGCCATGCGTCCACAGCGACGAGATCAGCAGCGTTGTCTGTCGGAAAAGATCAGCCGGCCATAACCGAATCGTGGCCGACATAAATCCATGGACCCAGACGAGGACCAGAAGAATGACTATGGCGGCAACAATGGAAATCCGCCGTGCGATATCGTCGCTCAAAGACCTCGCCCCCCATAAAATCCGCAAGCAAGACTCAGCTATCGCCAGAATATGGCCGTGCAGTGATCAAATCAAAGATATCGGCGCGCACCAATCGCAGGTCCCGCAGCCCCATGACTAGGAAACTGTGCTCCGAATACGGTGCGCGTGGAGATGCTGATAGTGAGGCAGAGCGTCTTCGTAGATCGCTTTCACCTCCAAAGAGGCGTCATCGATCGTGCCGTAGGTTCTAGGTTGCGGGTGCAGGCCCGTTGATTCCGAAAGGGTGTCGTGCCACGAACCCTCATCGTACCAGCTCACCTCGTCACGGGCGCCGGGTTTCCAGCTTAATGCTTCGGGCAGAAACGGGATGCCGACTGCCTCGCACCACGCCTCGACGATGCCGTGCGGATCTTCCAGCAGGTCATCGCTGTCGATCACCGGCGGCGGTTGGCCAAGCCAGTCCGCGACATGGTCGAACATCCAGCGATGTTCCCTGTAACCGAACTCCTCGATCTTCCACTCCGGCGCACGGGAATAGATCGAGGGGATTGATTTTGCCGGATCCCGGATCAGAAAGCTGTGGGTGAAGAGGCCGAGAAACGCGTCATCCGCCATGTCCACGATGTAATGCGGCATGTCCTTGGAGAAGGTTGGGCCTGTCGCCGCCGCCTTCTTCAGCCGGTCTAGGATGACCTGCCGCGTGAGCCCCGGGATGCGCGGACTGTCGGCATCGAGCCTCGGAAAGCGCGCATCATCGCCTTTGTACCAGGGCTCTCCGAACGGCTCGTGAAAGCAGATCATGTCCTTACGCATCCGCATCATCCACTCGAACGCGGTCGAGGTGGTGCGGGGTGTTGCCCAGAGGACGACGATCTTATGCATCAGAGGCTTCCCAACAGGCGGCCGTGCTCTCCCTCCGGCGCGGCTCCGAGGCTGCGGAAGATGTTCCAGTAGAGCGCGGTGTCGGAGGCGATCACCGGCAGTCCGAGCGCTGCTTCAAAGGCCGGTGTCAGGGTCAGCGCCCGTTGCGGCAACCCGTCAGCACGGCGCCAGTTCGGCATCCCATTGATCAGGATCGCTTCGGCGCCCGGCGCAGCCTCGGCGACGCGGCGCATGCTTTCCATCGCCATCTCGCCCGGGAAGATCCAGGTGCAGGCGTTGCACTCCTCCTGCGTCGCGAAGAATCCCTGATCGACGAAGTTGCCGACATAGATTAGATCGAGTCCGCCATCGCGCAGGAAGCGCGCGATCCCTTCGCGCCAGTCTGGCCAGTAGTATACTGAGTTCAGCGCCACCTTCTCGACATTCATCGCCCGGGCTGCTTCCAGCAGGCTCATCCCAGCCATATGCAGCGGTGTCTCATAGGTCTCAGCCATCCGGTCGCAAAACGCGCGGATGTCCTCCGGTGTCTTACCGCCTGCGTGAACCCAGTTGCTGCCGACCTGACCGCACACGTCGGCGCCGTTGTTCGACATGCAGTGCACGAACTCCTCCAGCAGCCCGAAATTATCGACCCGCTGCTCAAGTTCATGAGCGTAGACCGGCGCGTGCAACATTCGCCCATGCGCGCCCACCTGTTCAGGCGCGATGCGCAGAAAGTCGGTGATGGCCGCATCGAAATCATGCGGCGGCGCGGTGAACCCCACCTGATGCGGGAACAGTTTGTTCTTCGGGTCCTTCCAGCGTTCAGGCTTCATCGGCATCTCCCCTTCCAGGTCCACCCTTGCGGCGCCGATCGGATTTGGCAATCTGGTTTGCGGCAGAATATGCCGCGCATCGCACGAGGGAGCCCTTAATGTCGAAACCCCATAACCTGCTGATCGTGATATCGGACGAGCATCGGCGCGATGCGATGGGCTGCATGGGCCATCCGATCGTCAAAACGCCACATCTCGACGCGCTCGCGGCCCGCGGCACGGTCTTCGACAACGCCTACACGCCGAGCCCGATGTGCGTCCCGACCCGCGCCGCGCTGGCGTGCGGTGAGCACGTCCACCGGTGCCGGTACTGGGACAGCGCGACCGCCTATGAAGGCAAGCGCACGAGCTGGATGCATCGGGTGCGCGATGTGGGGGTCGAGGTCACCTCGATCGGCAAGCTCCACTTTCGCTCCGGCGAGGACGACAACGGGTGGAGCGAGGAGATCCTGCCAATGCATGTGGTCGGCGGCGTCGGGTGGGTCGCCGGCCTCCTGCGCGAAAACCCGCCAGAGTACCATCAGGCAGGTGAGCTTGCCGCCGATGTTGGTCAAGGTGCGAGCACCTATACCGACTACGACCGCCAGATCACTGAGGCCGCGGAGGAATGGCTCAAAAATCGTGGCGACGATCCTTGGATCGGGTTCGTAAGCCTCGTCAGCCCGCATTACCCACTGACGGCGCCCGAGGAGTTCTACGCCCTCTACGACCCCGATGAGATGCCCTTGCCGGTCGCGTATGAGCCCGAGGCACGGCCCGATCACCCGGAGATCGCACATCTCCTCAAGTTCTTCGACTACGACACCTATTTCGACCCGGCGAAGCTGCGTGAGGCCAAGGCCGCCTATTTCGGCCTCTGCAGCTTCATGGACCATTGCGTCGGCCGGGTGCTCGCGGCGCTCGAAGCATCGGGTCAGGCCGACGACACGCTGGTCCTCTACACCTCCGATCATGGCGAGATGCTGGGCGATCATGGGATCTGGACCAAACAGGTGATGTACGAGGCCTCCGCCGGGGTGCCGATGATCCTGGCGGGCCCTAGCGTGCCCGCCGGCCATCGCGTGAAGACGGGCGCGAGCCTGATCGACATCGCGCCGACCGCGCTGGAGCTGGCAGGGACAAGTGCCGACCTGCCGGGCGCCTCACTGGTTTGGCTCGCGAACGCCCCGGATGATCCGGATCGCACGATCTTGAGCGAATACCATGACGGCGGCTCCTCCACCGGGGCATTCATGGTGCGCTGGGATCGCTGGAAACTGGTGCATTATGCCGGGCAGCCCGATCAGCTTTTCGACCTAACGGCGGATCCCGATGAATTGACTGACCTTGCGCGCCCTGGCGTGAACGATCCGGTCGTGCAGGCGGCCATCGAAGAGGGCCGGCGCCGCCTTCACGCCATCTGCGATCCAGACGAGGTGAACGCCCAGGCCTTCGCCGACCAGGCGGCCCGGATCGCGGTGCTTGGCGGTGAACAGGCCTGCCGCGACGGCTACATCTTCAACCACACGCCAACCCCTGCGGAACAGGCAGGACTCTCCGAAGGTGAGGCGCTCTGATTGCTGGGGGGGGTTACTGGCTCGGACTGGCCAGACCACCGGCCGAAAGCTGTTGACCTCGAAGCTGGAAGGCCGTCGCCGGATCGGTCGGTAAAGTCAGGTTGATAGCCTCAATGATCTCCAGCGCATGCTTGTCGCTCAGATGCCGGCTGCCCCGCGCCGCGATACCCTGCGCAACCGCCTTCACGATCGTGGCCTTTGCCTCGACCAGCTCATTGATCGCCTGCTGACGCCTGCTATCGGCCGTGAGCCTCTCCCTGCAATAGGCCAGCGCGAGTTTCGAGGCCTCCAGATCCTCCAGCGCCTCGCCCACACTCCGGCCCCCTGCGGAGACGGCGCGCTCAAGGGCGAACCTAGCGTTCTTTTCGCTGGTAAAGGCATTGCGGGCGTATTCGAGGCAAAGCTGAACGCCATAATCCTGATTGAGCGCATCATGGGCGATGGAGGCGACCGCAAGGCTCACATGCTCGGGCAGCGGGCTCGGGCTCGCGTTACCCGGCGCGTTGATGGTGAAGCTGGTGGTCCCGCCGATCGAGCCCGCCGCCGTCCCGTCCGTGGTCTCGGATGCGTCGATGATCTCGGTCGGGTCTGAGGCGCCGGGAGCGCCACCCGCGCCTTCGGTCGATTGGTTGGTCGTGGTCGAGACGTTGATCTCCGACGAGGCCGTACCGGAACTCGACGCCCCGGCAGCAGCAGCCGGGGCAATAGAGGCGCCGGTCAACTGCTCGATTGCCAGGAGGGCAACCGTGTGGTTCTGGAACCGCTGGTGCATGATGTTGAAGGCGATGTCATCCAGCGCGCCTGAGGCAAACCCCTCGCAATTGCGGTAATAGCTGTCACGCAAAAGCTGGATTGATTGGGTGCGCAGGCCAATACTCGCCACGCCTTCATTAACGCCCGCTGCCGCTTGCAATGCAGCCTCCGCCGCGCCCGGCTGATCCAGCGCAGCTGACCCGGAAAGCGCCGCCGCGGTTGCCTGCAGCGCATCAGGACTCGGCTCGGCGCAAACAATCTGGCGGTTGCCCTCGCCCGGGACCGAGATAATCGCGCGTTGCTTTGCATCGATCAGCCGGCTGTCTCCCCCGGCCGGATTAAACGATCGGTTGATCGAGGTGAACTCGGCAACGCCGCACCCGCTCACCGCGAGTGAACAGATCGCAAGAAACGTCATCCTCATTGAAGAGACCCCCCGAAAAAGCAACTAATCCCCTAGTTGCAATAAGGGTCCGCCTTTTACTCTAGGCTGTCAAGAGAATGGCGCGGCCTAAAACAACCTCTTTGTTGCGCTGCGCGCATGAAACGGCGCGCTATCCTCTTGCGATCGCGAGACTATTCCCTCGACTTCCCCCAGAACAGGTCGCCGTAGCACGCACCCAAGCCGTCGATTCGACCCTGCGTGCCACTGCTAGCCCGCGCTATGTGCAGATTGCGCCGGATCAAGGGATTTTCCCGCAAGAAGATGGAATCGGACGGCGCCACACTATGTTCCTCTATAATTTAGCTTGGATGGGTTGGTAGCCGCGTGATCCGAGCAGTGGGATCTTCATGAATTTGAAGCGCGCATCGAGGAAGATGTCGGCACACTCGAATAACAAGTGGCACAAGGGCCAGAGACCGGCCACGGATGACATCGTGGGGCGTCGAAATACGCCCCGGCATGTCTTCATAGCCAACGTGGCAAACGGGATGCCGCTAGTCGGTTACAGGGGCATGATGTCCGAGTCCGCGCTTAAATTGGCGCAGTGGCGCGGGCGGCTGGTCGATACCCGCACGACGGTCAGAACCGATTATCACACGATCTGCTACCACAGGACGGGATCCGCGGTTGCCAGACTCGATACGCGCAACAGGCAGTTGACGCCCGGCACGGCCTTCATCCAGCCGGGTCATGACGAAGGCCATTTCGAGTCTTCCGGCACGCTCGACTACTACCACCTCTATCTCAAGGTCTCGCGCTTCGAGGAATTGGCGCAGGAGTTCAAAAACCCTCCCGCGAACAGCCCGGAATTGCCTGCGATGTTTGGTTGCGAAGACAAACTTTTCAACGGCATCGTCAAGAACTGCATCACCTCGTTGACGGCAGCCGAGCGGCCGAGCCCGTTGGAGCTTGATTGCTGGGCAAATACGCTCGGCGTGGCGCTTCTGCGGTTCACCGCGCAGAACAAAGCGGGACATGCGCGGGAGTTGCACAAGCCCGAGCTCACTCCGGCTCAGCTTGGTCATCTAGTGGACTACATCGAAGAGAACCTGGCCTCCCGGATGACGCTGGAGACGATGGCCGAGCTCTGCGGCCTCGGCCAGTATCAGCTGATCCGCAGTTTCAAGTTCGAAACCGGCTTCAGCCCGCATCAATACGTGCTTGAGCGCCGCGTGGAACGCGCCCGCGAGATGCTGGAGCGCCCCGAGAACAGCATTGCCGAAGTTGCCTACTCCGTCGGCTTCTCCAGCCAGGCCCATATGACCGACGTCTTCCGGCGCAGGCTTGGCGTGACCCCGGGCGCCTATCGCAAGGACCGCGGAGCCTGAAAACTGCGACAACTCCTGCTAGAAACGTTTCTGGCGTTCACATGCCGCATGCCAGTGGTATTGTGCCCAATTAGGTATTGGCAGTGGTCGATCTCGTTGGCTGACGAGGATTTCGACGCTCCGGAATTGGGAACCCATCGATGGAATTGAAGGAAGAAGAGCGGGATGCGTATTGGCTTCCCCGCATCGGGTTGCAGGAAATCTATCCGCTCCGCCGCGTTCTGGAAGGTCAGGACGACCTCGTTGCGATTGATGTCGGAGCAAATCGTGGATTTTGGTCCCATCAGTTTCTCAGCTACTTCGGGAGAAGAACCAAGAGGATCGAGTTGCTCGAACCCCTCCCCGGCAATATCGAGGATTTTAAGCATCTCAAAAAGTCGGGATTCTTCGACCCGTTCTCGGACCGCCTTACGCTGCATCCCCTTGCCGCTTCAGATAAAGCGGGGCAGATCACCCTGAACACAGATGGCGAGAAATCGGGGCTCGCCTCGGCAAACTATGAGATCGCGCGTTTTCATGCGTTTCGATTCAAGCTCGACAAGAAGATCTCGGCCAAGTCGATCCCCATCGACGAGTTCATGCAGCAGAACGGGCTCACAACGGTTCATTGCATGAAGATCGATACGGAGGGTCACGAGATGAGCGTGCTCAAGGGCGCGCAAGCAGCGCTGAAGAGCCAAAGTATCCAGGCCATCGCATTTGAATTCGGGCCGAACAGTCTTTTCTCCGGCGCACGGTTCTTCGATTTCTACAATCTGTTCGACGGTTTCGGTTACCGCCTCAACCGATATCATATGGGTGCACGAAAGCTCATTCCGGTGGAAACCTATTCGACCAGCGAGGAGACCTATGACGACAACTATACGATCTTCGCGACAAGGATTTAATCCTATCACCTCAAGCCTAGAGCCATTCTGAGTGCCGAGCGGCGCTGAAGAACCAGCGTCTGTTAGCCCGCCTCCGCCAGCGCCTGTCCAGTAGCCGCGAGTGCCAGCTCCGCCTGATCGAAATCCTCTTCGGTGAGTGCCAGATGGGGATAGGTCTTTCCGTCAGACTTAAAGATCCCGCGCGCACGCAGGGTCGCGTTGTAGATCCCCGCCAACCGCTTATCCCCCGCGAAAGTTCCGCGATAGTCGCGCACGCGGTCGGGGTTGAAGACGACCTCGAACAAAACCGGGTCGCCGACGATCTGGAACGGGTGTCCTGCTTTGCTGAGCTCCCGGTCGATCGTCTCCATCAACCGGCGTCCCTTGGCCCGCAGATCGTCATAGACGCCTGGGCGGCGCAGGATCTCCAGCGTCTTCAACCCGGCTACCGAAGCGAGCGGGTTGCCGGAGAGTGTGCCCATCTGCAGCGTGAACCCCTCCGGCCCGACCTTGGCGTTGTCGAAATGGGCCATGATGTCCTCGCGCCCGACAATCGCGGCCAGCGGCATGCCGCCACCGATGATCTTGCCCAGCGTGCAGATGTCCGGCACGACGCCATAAGCCTCCTGCGCGCCGCCGTAAGCGAGGCGGAAGCCGGTCACGACTTCGTCGAAGATCAGCACGATCCCGCGCTTCGCGCTCTCATCACGCAGGAACTGCAGGAACCCCGGCTCTGGTGGCACGATCCGCTGGAGCGGCTCGACGATGATGGCCGCGACCTCCTCGCCATACTCGTCCAGCAGCGAGCGTGCGAATTCGGCGTCGTTGAAAGGAGCGATTAGCATTTCATCGGCGACACCTGCGGGGGTCCCCGCCGTATCTGGCACGGGTTGCGGGAAATTAACTAGTTTGTTGGGCGCGAGGCTCATCAGCGCCTCGGCCGACATGCCGTGATAGCCGCCCTCGAATTTCATGATCTTCGTGCGGCCAGTAAAGGCCCGCGCCAGCCGCATGGCGTACATATCCGCCTCGCCACCGGTCGAGACATAGCGGAGCTGTTCGCCACACGCCATCGCCTCGCAGATCACCTCGGCGAGCTCGATCCCGTGGATGTTGTTGGCAAAGAAAGTCCAGCCTTCGTTCATATGTCGCTCGACCGCTTCGATCACCTCCGGATGACCATGTCCCAGAAGCATCGGGCCGGAGCCGATCAGCAGGTCGATATACTCCTTGCCTTCGACATCCCAGACCCGGCTGCCCTCGCCCCGGGTGATGATCATCGAGGGATCGAAATTGCCGAAGCCGCCAGCGGGCAATACGGCCTTCGCCCGGTCGGTCCAGGTTGCGAGATTGCGGGACTGCGTGTTCATGAGCGGTCTCCTCAGTCGAAAATCGCGTCGGGTTCGCCGAGCATATCTTGATCGGGCTCAATGCCCAGCCCCGGCCCCTCGGGCACCCGGATCCGGCCATTCGCGCGGCTCGGCGCGTGTGGATCGAGCCGCGGGTGCACATAGCCTGACAGATCGCAGACATTGAGCAACAGGTCTTGCCGCGTGCCTGCCGCCAGATGCAGCGCCGCCGCGGTCGCAAGGTCCGACCCCCAGGTGTCCTCGATGCACATTCGGGTGCCGAGATAGAGGCAGAGATCCCGCGCCCGGCGCAGCGCCGAAAGCCCACCGAATTTCGATAGTTTCAGCGCCACCGCATCCATGCAGCCCAGCCGGTTAGCCTCAAGCAGGCTCTCCGTATCGTGCCCGTTCTCGTCGATCTTCATCGGCAGCCCGGTCGCGGCGCGCACAGCCGCGCATTCGCCCAGCGTGCGGCAGGGCTGCTCCAGCATCACGTCCAGATGCGCCACCGCGCGGCCGACACGGGTTGCGGTGAGCCGGTCGGTCCCGCAGTTCCAGTCGCCATAGACCAGCGGGCCGGGGCCGACCGCCTCGCGAACCTTGTTGAGACGGGCGACATCCGCCTCCCAGTCCGCATCGGCACCCAGCTTGGCCTGGAACTGGGTGATGCCAGAGGCCTGAGCCTCCCGCGCCATCCGCGCCATCTCGTCCGGTGCAACGCAGGTGATCGAGTGATAGAGGGGCAGATCATCCGCAAGCTGCCCGCCAAGCACCCGGCAGACTGGCAGCCCCGCGGCCCTCCCCGTCAGATCCCAGAGCGCGAGGTCGATCGCGGATTTCGCATAGCGATGGTCGGGCAGATGCGCCTCCAGCTTGGTCATCAGCGCCTCCGGCCCCACCGGGTCGGCGCCCAGCAGGACCGGCGCCATCTCGGCCGTGGCAGGGATCACCCCGCGGGCGTAGGCAGGCAGGTAATGCGGGATCGGGCAAACCTCGCCCCAGCCGCAATGTGCTGTATCCGTGTCGATCCGGATCACCACCGTGTCAATGGTCGCGCAGGCCTTGCCATCGGCCATGTAATAGGTCTCGTGGCTGGTGAGCGGGACGTGCCAGAGCGAGAGCCGTGTGATCTTCATCTCAGCCCTCGTATTCCGCATCCGGCGCGCCGAGCCAATCCGCATCCGGCACGATGCCGAGACCCGGTGCCATAGGCGCCGTCAGATCACCGTTCACGCTCCGGCTGCCCTGCCCGGGGGCGGGATCAACGGTCAGCATGTCCTGACAGGCCCAGGTGGCGAAGCGGTGTTCAGGCGGGATGGTCTGGCTCAGGATCGCCGCCTCGGTGTCGGCCAGAACACTGCCCCCCGTCGCCATCACCGCGATCTGCATACCGTGAGCGAGCGCGAGGTCGCGGATCCGCGCGGCATTCAACAGCCCGCCGACCCGGCCGATCTTGACATTGACGACCTCGCCGATCCCCTCAACCGCGATCCGGGTCATGTCGCCAAGCGTCTCCAGCCGCTCGTCGATCGAGATCGGGTGGCGGGTCAGGCGGCGCACGGCCAGACAATCCTCCAGCGTCTCGCAGGGCTGCTCGAAGGTGACCGGCAGATCTGCGACCGCGTTCATCACCGTGATCGCCTGCGCCCGGGTCCAGGCCCGGTTGACGTCGTAGAAGATCAGATCCCCCGGCGCCCGGTTCGCCTCGAGATACCGGATCCGGGCGATATCGCCCTCGATATCCGAGCCGACTTTGACCGAATGTACGCGGTAGCCCTTGGCGCGATAATGCTCGATATCCGCGAGCATTCCCTCCGGTGTGTCGGTGGAGATCGAGGAGGCGATCGGTGTCGGCCCCTCGAACGCCCCGCCGATCAGCTCGGTCATCGGCAACCCGGCGCTCTGGCCCGCGAGATCAAGCGCGGCCATAATCACCGGCGCCTTGGCGTAGAGATGCCCGGGCAGGCAGAGATCCATAGCCCGTTCCAGCACGCCGGTCTTGCGCGGATCAGCGCCCAAGATCGCGGGCGCCATGGTCTCGATCCCGGCACGGATCCCGGGGCCATGCGCAGGCAGATAGGTGTGGCCCCACGGCGTGCCCTCGCCCCAGCCGGTGAGGCCAAGATCCGTCTCCAGCGCCACGTAGGTGGCATCAAGCACCTCGAATCTCAGCCGCCCGCCGGAGAGGTAATAGGGTTTCGCCAGCGGCAGGTCCTTTTGCCAGACACGGATGCGGGTGATCTTCATCACTCGGCCTCCGCGGGCGCGGCGCCCCGCTGGGGGGGGGGGGCCCCCGGGGGGGGGGGGGGGGGGGGCGGCGGCCCCACGGCGGCGGGGGCCCCCCCGGCCCCGGCAAAAGCCCCCCCCCCCCCGGGGCCCAACGACCCCCG
>JBCDDC010000031.1:0-47021 GCA_039180675.1 Pseudomonadota bacterium
CCCTTCGCCCAGCAGCACTTCAGCTTCACGCAGCTTCGAGATAATCTCTTCGGGTTTGTAGCGCTTCGCGCCCATCTCTCTTCTCCTTTGTACAAGCCATTCTTTCACTCAGAGCGGCTGCGTTCAAAGGGGACGGGTCAAGCTTGCCTGAAATCATGGACAACTCCTTCGTACCACGATTCATACCACACAATGTAGCAAATCAGGAATAATCGAAATGATCTGAGAAACGCCATCCTCGGCGCATGTTCAATAATTATTTCGCATTTTCAGAGGTATGCGCAATCAGGAGAGAGCGAGAGAAAATCTGATCTGGCGGAGAGACAGGGATTCGAACCCTGGGTGCCCGCAAAGGCACAACGGTTTTCGAGACCGCCCCGTTCGACCACTCCGGCACCTCTCCGCAGCCCAAGACATATGGTCCGTTTGGGTGCGCGGAACCTAGTCAGGTCGCCCCGGCGGATCAAGCGGAAAACCGGCGGGCTGTGCCTTTTGCATTTGGGTGTCCTGAGTGCAGCAAAAACTGCGCGCTGCCTTGCCCATTTGCCAGCCTCCGATGCGGTTCAGCGCAGCCTGTCGAGCCGCCTCTCTGCCGCTCTTAGAAATCTCTCGCGGGCTTTGGGCGGAAGCAATTTCAGATCGCCCAGGAAACGGTGGAGTGCATAGTCGGCTGCTGACGCGGCGGAGACCTGCTCATGCTCCGCCCTCCCGGCTGACAACCTGCCCGGCACGACCGGTCCGCCATCGGCGCCGACGAGCCCTGCGGCCGAGAACTCCTCCGCGAGACAATAGTAGTAAAGCGCCTTGATCGCGGAGTCGGTATCCCGGGCAGACCCGAACTCCAGCCCGAGATCGCCGAGGAACTCGTAGAGCGCGGCAGTCTGATCCGCGCCGATCTCAAAACCGCTGTTTCCAGATGGTGCTTCGGCGGCTGTTTTCTCGTAGTGCAGACCTGCCGCTTCGCTCAGAAACTCATAGTCATCGAAATGGCAATAAGCGCTGAAGTCCGCTGGTGTGAGCTTCGCGCCGTCACGGAAGATGAGCGCGAGGCGGCGGATGAAGCGGCTGCGCGACGTGCGCCCGAACCGGCCGTTCTCGTAGAGCAGACCAAGCTCGTTGAAGCGGCAGAGGACGTTGAATGTGTCCGACAAGATCGCTTTGTTCAGCTCCCTCTCCCTGTCGTCAATATTAACCTTCTCGGCCCCGATCAGATCGCAGAAGGCAGAGAGGATGCCATCCTCGCTGGAGAGGTGATCTTCGTACCGGTGCAGATGCACGTTTGCCGCGCCGAAGACCATGCGTAGGTTCTCGATCCGGCTCCGAAAGCTGCGGACCATGATATCGTCCAGCCTCTCTCCCAGCCGCACGCAGGTCTGCATGTAGCTGCAGGTCCAGTCGAGCGGCTCACGGACGAACAGGATGACTTCGATCGCGTCGAAGGCTTCGCGAAAGGAGTCCCTCATGCGTTCAAGAAGCCCGATATCGAAGGTCGAGATGTTCTCGCCCGAGAAGACGATCGTCTCGCGCTTCGTCTGGAGGGTCTTGTGCAGCGCCGAGCGATACTGCTCCCTTATGTCTTCGAAGCTGAAGCCAAGCCGCTCGTAACTCTGCCTTTCCCTGAAACTGTCCGAGAACAGGACCTCGAGCGCGAAACCGTGGTTCGTATCGATCAAATCGGCATAAAGGAGTCTTCCGTCATCATAGCCGTGCATGGCGTTCTGGATCGCGGTCGTGCCCGTCTTGTGCGCGCCGGCATGCAGGATACATTTCATCCGCTGGGTCTTCCGCGTTCCCGTTTGTGATCGGTCGAGCCCCCGCATCTGCGGGCCGCGCGAGCGCTCTAACATGATGGGCCGGGACACCGCAAACGACCTTGACATCGGGACCTCGCGCGCGCATAAGCCGCGCTCGCTTGGTCGATAGCCGACCGGCGCAAGACACATCGCCCGCGAGGGCGCGCTGTTCGAGGCGGCTGGATCAGCCGAAAAGACCCAATCGGGCGCCACAGGACGCGGTTAAGAAGGAATGGATGAGATGTTCGCAGTCATCAAGACGGGCGGCAAGCAGTATAAAGTAGCGGCCGGTGACGAGTTCACGGTCGAGAAGCTCGCGGCCGAGCCCGGAGACAAGGTTCAGTTCAATGACGTGCTGATGCTGGGCGGGGATGCCGTCTCGGTCGGCACGCCGCTCGTCGCAGATGCCGGTGTTCAGGCCGAAGTGCTGGAGCAGGGCAGGGGCGACAAGGTCTACAACTTCAAGAAGCGCCGCCGGAAGCATAGCTCCCAGCGGCTCAAGGGCCACCGCCAGGCGCTGACCACGATCAAGATCCTCGAGATCCTTGAGAAGGGCGCCGGTAAGTCGGGTGTGAAGGCCGCCATCGGCGCAGGCTCGGCCCCCGCGGAAGCGCCCGCGCCGGCGAAAGCCAAAGTTAAGGCTGAGCCGAAGAAGGCGGCAGAAAAGAAAGCAGCAGAGACCGCAGAGAAGGCGCCCAAGCCCGAGGCGAAGGCCAAGGAAGAGGCGCCCGCGGTCGAGGCCTCCCGCCCCGCCAACCTGCTTGACGAGGCACCCGAGGACGCGGATGATCTCACCAAGCTCTCGGGCGTTGGCCCGAAACTGGCCGAGAAACTGAACGCGAACGGCATCTACTACTTCAAGCAGATTGCCGCATGGAGCCCGGCCGAGGTCGCCTATGTCGATGATCAGCTCTCCTTCAAGGGCCGGATCGAGCGCGACGAATGGATCCGCCAGGCGAGCGAGCTCGTCGGCGAAGACAAGTAAGGAGAGGCTGAGATGGCACATAAGAAAGCAGGCGGCAGCTCCCGCAACGGCCGCGACTCCGCTGGCCGCCGCCTTGGCATAAAGAAATTCGGTGGCGAGCTTGTCGTGCCCGGCAACATCATAGCGCGCCAGCGCGGCAACAAGTGGTGGCCGGGCGAGAATGTGGGCCAGGGCAAGGACCACACACTCTTTGCAACTGCCGAAGGTCATGTGACCTTCACCAAGGGTCTCAAGGGCCGCACATTCGTATCTGTGCTCCCAGCACCGGAGGCCGCGGAGTAACGCCGACCCATCATCGGATGAGAATTCAGAGGGGGATCGGCGCAAGCCGGTCCCCCTCAAACGTTTCAGGGAGAGCAAGATGCCTCCAGCACTGAAAACCGCCCGTCTGACCCTGCGCCCGCTGGAGAGCGGTGATGCAGAACGCATCCTCGCGCTCTGTGGTGATCTCGCCGTGTCGCGCTGGCTCAGCCGCGTGCCTCATCCGTATACGCCGGGGGATGCGGAGCGCTTCATCGCGGAATGCCGCAACGGCTTTGTCTGGGCGATTGAGCAGACGTCACAGCCGGGGCTGATCGGCACGATCGGTCTCGATGGTCCGAGCGATCGCCGCATGCTGGGCTACTGGCTCGGCCAACCCTACTGGGGCCGTGGTCTGGCCAGCGAGGCGGCAACGGCGGTGATCGCTTACGGCTTTTCCACACTTCGCATTATCCAGCTCGAGTCCGGCGCCTTCGAGGGGAATGCGTCCTCGCTCCGGATCCAGGAGAAGCTCGGCTTCACGATCACCGGCCAGCACAAACTCCGCTGCACCGCGCTCGACCGTGAGGTCATGCATATCGACACGCTGCTGACACGGGCCGGTTGGGAGGCCCGCCAGCATGCCTATGTGCCGGGAGGGGAACATGCCGAATGAACTGACGACAAAGCGTCTCACGCTCCGCACCCTGCGCCCGTCCGATGCGGGCCTCATGACGCTCTACTGCGGTGATCCGAGAGTCGCGCGGATGACGGCCGCGATCCCGCACCCCTATCCGCCGGGAACCGCCGAGGCGTTCATCGAAGCGGTGCTCGCGGGCCGCAATACCGAGGAGATCTGGGCCATGGATGCAACCCAGATCGGCTCGTCAGAACTGGTCGGCGTCGTCGGCTTCAAGCCTGAGAAGCGCAAACTCGGCTACTGGGTCGGCCCGCCCTTCTGGAACACCGGCATGGCGTCCGAGGCGGTCGAGGCGGTTGTCGACTACCTGCTCGGCAAACGCCGCGTTCCCCAGATCACGGCCTCGGTCTTCACGGATAATCCGGCTTCGGCCCAGGTGCTCAACAAGCTCGGGTTCGAGCCGGGACAGGTGCATCAGACGTTCTCGGTCGGCCGCGATGGGATCGTCGATACCCGGGATTTCACGGTGACGCACCAGGCCGCGCAGAAGGCGCGCGCCGCCAAGACCATCGCTTGACGGCCAGGCGGGCATCGGAGAAGGACATCTCATGAAATTCCTCGATCTCGCCAAGGTCTACATCCAGTCGGGCGCCGGCGGCCCCGGATGCGTCAGCTTCCGGCGGGAGAAGTTCATCGAATACGGCGGCCCCGATGGCGGTGACGGCGGGCGCGGCGGCGATGTCTGGGTCGAGACCGTACCCGGGCTGAACACCCTGATCGATTTCCGCTACCAACAGCACTTCAAGGCAGGCAAGGGCGAGCACGGCATGGGCCGCCAGCGCACCGGCAAGGACGGCAAGTCGATCACGCTGCAGGTCCCCGTCGGCACCGAGATCCTGGAGGAGGATCAGGAGACGGTGATCGCGGATCTCACCTCAGAAGGACAGCGCATCCTTCTGGCCAGAGGCGGCAATGGCGGCTTCGGCAACCTGCATTTCAAAACCTCGACCAATCAGGCGCCGCGCCAGGCCAACCCGGGCCAGCCCGCGATCGAGAAGACGATCTGGCTGCGGCTCAAGCTGATCGCCGATGCGGGGCTCGTCGGCCTGCCCAACGCGGGCAAGTCGACCTTTCTCGCGGCATCCTCCAACGCCCGGCCGAAGATCGCGGACTATCCCTTCACCACGCTCCACCCAAATCTCGGCGTGGTCGGGGTCGACTATCGCGAGTTCGTCCTCGCCGACATCCCGGGGCTGATCGCGGGCGCGCATGAGGGCAGGGGGATCGGCGACCGGTTCCTCGGCCATATCGAGCGCTGCGCGGTGCTGCTTCACCTGGTCGATGCAACCTCGGGCGACGTGCTCGGCGACTACCGCACGGTGGAGAACGAGCTCGCCGCCTATGGCCATGGGCTCGGCGAAAAACCCCGCCTCGTCGTCCTCAACAAGACCGATGCCTTGAGCGATGACGAGGCGCAGGATCTCGTCACCCTGCTCCGCGAGGAAGACGTGCCCGTCAAACGTGCGATCTCTGGTGTGAGCGGGGAGGGCGTGCCTGAGACGCTGCGCGATCTACTGGTCATCATCGATGCGGCCCGTGGACGGACCACTCACAAAGATGCGCGGGAGGATGCGCCATGGGCGCCCTGACCATGGAAAACCCGACCCACACCGACCGGCTGAATGCCGCCCGGCGCGTCGTGGTCAAGGTCGGCTCGGCGCTTCTGGTCGATCAGGAAAGCGGCGCGCTGCGTGAGGACTGGCTCCAGAGCCTTGTCTCGGATCTGGCCGCGATGCGGGAGCGCGGCACCCGGATCGCCGTGGTTTCGTCCGGCGCCATCGCGCTTGGCCGCGCGATCCTCGGCCTCGGCCCCGATCCGGCGCTGGAGGAGGCGCAGGCTGCCGCCGCCGTCGGCCAGCAACGCCTGGCGCGCGCGTGGGAGGAGGCGTTCTCCGCCCATGGATGCGCCACGGCCCAGATCCTGCTCACGCTCTCGGACACGCAGAACCGGCGGCGCTATCTCAATGGCCGGGCGACCATGGAGACGCTGATGCGCCTTGGCGCCATCCCGGTGGTCAATGAGAACGACACGGTGGCGACCGATGAGATCCGCTATGGCGATAATGACCGGCTGGCCGCGCGTGTCGCGCTGATGGCTGGGGCGGACCTGATGATCCTCCTCTCGGATATCGACGGGTTCTACACCGCCAATCCGAAACACGACTCTGAGGCCCGGCACATCCCAGAGATCGGCGAGATCACCTCCGAGATCGAGGCGATGGCGGGGGAGAGCGACAATGCCTCGGCCCGCGGCGGCATGCGCACGAAGCTGGTCGCCGCCAAGACCGCGATGCAGGGCGGATGCACCATGGCCGTGACGCTCGGCACCGAGGCGCATCCGATCCGGCGGCTGATGGAAGGCGGCCGGGCGACCTGGTTTCCGGCCATGGCGACGCCGCAGGTGGCACGGAAGAACTGGATCTCGGGCATGAAGCCGGTCGGCACAATCCACGTCGATGCGGGCGCGGTGACGGCCCTGCGCAGCGGCAAGTCGCTCCTGCCCGCGGGCGTGACCGGCGTCGATGGCGCGTTCGAACGGGGCGATCCCGTGGCCATCACGGGGCCCGACGGCACGGTGGTCGGCGCCGCGCTGGCAGGCTACCGTGCAGCTGAGGCGCGGGCGATCGCGGGCAAACGCTCGTCCGAGATCGCGGAGTGCCTCGGCTATCCCGGGCGCTCGGCGCTCGCCCATCGCGACGACATGGTGATTTGGGGGACCTGATGGATCAGATCAACGACATTCCGGCCCTGATGGAGGGGATGGGCGCGAAAGCCCGGGATGCGGCGGTCGTGCTCGCCTCTGCAAGTTCCGATCAGAAGGCGCGAGCGCTCAACGCCGCCGCCGATGCGATCCTTAGCGCCATGCCCAAGATCATCGAGGCCAATGCGCTCGACATGGAGTTCGGGCGCGAGAAGGGGCTGTCGCCCGCGATGCTCGATCGGCTCCTGCTCGATGAGGGCCGGATCGAGGCCATGGCCGGGGGGCTGCGGGCGGTTGCGGCACAGGAAGATCCGGTTGGCTCCGTGATCGATCAGTGGGACATGCCCTCGGGCCTCAAGATCCGCCGGGTGCGCACGCCGCTCGGCGTCGTCGGCGTGATCTATGAAAGCCGCCCGAACGTGACGGCGGATGCGGGTGGGCTCTGCCTCAAATCCGGCAATGCCGCGATCCTGCGCGGCGGCTCGGAGAGTTTCCACTCTTCCGGCGCGATCCACGCCTGCCTGGTCGAGGGGCTCGAGGCCGCTGGCCTTCCTTCCGAGGCGATCCAGCGCGTCCCGACCCGGGACCGGGCGGCGGTGGCCGAGATGCTGCGCATGACGGAGGCGATCGACGTGATCGTGCCGCGCGGCGGCAAAGGGCTTGTCGGCCTCGTGCAGTCAGAGGCGCGCGTGCCGGTCTTCGCCCATCTCGAAGGCATCTGCCATGTCTATGTCGATGCCGCGGCGAACCCGGAGAAGGCGAGTGCGGTGGTGCTGAACGCCAAGACGCGGCGCACCGGGATCTGCGGCGCCGCCGAGTGCCTGCTGATCGACCGGGCGGTCAGCGGCAGCCTCGGCCAGCGGCTCGTGGCAGAACTGCTCGATGCCGGCGTGCGCGTGCATGGCGACAGTGATGTCCAGGCGATGGATGCGCGTGTGACGGCAGCCACCGAGGCGGATTGGGGCCGCGAGTATCTCGACATGGATATCGCCGCGCGGGTGGTCGACGGGATCGACCCCGCGATCGCCCATATCCGCCGCCATGGCTCCAGCCACACCGAGGCGATCCTGACCGAGGACGACGCGGCCGCTGCGCGGTTCTTCTCCGAACTCGACAGCGCGATCCTGATGCGCAATGCCTCGACCCAGTTTGCCGACGGCGGCGAGTTCGGCATGGGCGCCGAGATCGGAATCGCCACCGGCAAGATGCATGCCCGCGGCCCGGTGGGCGCGATGCAACTCACCAGCTTCAAATACCTTGTGGAAGGGGATGGAACGGTGCGTCCGTAATGCGGACGCCGCCCCTCCGCTGATCAGAGGCCGGAATCTGCGATCAGCCTTTTGTTTTCTTCGACGACGTGTTCGCCGCCTCCATGCCATCGATGGTCCTACGGTCGAGTTTTCCGTTGTTGTAGTTGCCGCCGGCGTTCTTGAATGAGGCTGCCATGAGAGCGAGCTGTGCAGCCCCGCCCTGGCTTTCCTCCAACTCGGCCTCTGAAAGCTCGGTGGGCTTCGCGCCTTCGTCCTTCGGTTTCTTCGTCATCAATCTAACCTCCGGTTGCAATGGGGCCGCTATTCTACCATGCCGTCGCGACGCACCAAATAAGGCGGTGCATCCTGCAACCGCGGGCGGCGGAGTTCGCCAGTTTCAAGGTTCTGATGAGAGACCGCCGGGAGAGCCGATCTAACCATGGACCCGGGGGCGACTGCGTGCCACCTGCGGTGCCACGACACCCGCCCACCCGGGCCTTGCGTCAACGGCCCCAGGTGCGCTTCGGCCCGCTGTCGAGATGCACGAACTCTGCACGGCTGTAGGTGCCGACCCCGCCCGCGTCGAGCGATCTTGCGGCGCGGCTGATGTCGCGGATCCGGCGCGTCTTGAGCGTCAGATCCACCGCCATGCCCCGCATGTGATAGGATTTCCGCGCCACGTTGCGGCTGCGCCGGCGCAGCATCGCATTGGTCTCGGGGCTGCGATAGCCGGAGATCACCTGGAAGGGTTCCGACGTCTCCAACAGCGTATGGGTGGCGGCGATGATGTCGAGCGTCTTGGCATCGATCCGGCGGATCTTCTCCGCCCGCCAATCGCGCATGATGTGGTCGATCGCCGTCAGCGCCTCGGGCACGTAATCGCCCTCGACCCAATAGACGGTCTTCAGCCACTCATCCGTGCGCTTGTTTATCAGATGGATGGACCGGTAGTCTCCAGCGCCCTTCGCCAAAGCCGGTGCCGCAAGCAGACCTTGGGTCCCCAGCGCGATTGCGCCGATGCCCTTTAGGAATGTGCGGCGAGATTGCGCACCCCTGCGCGATTCGCCAACTGCCACGATGCTTACCTCGTTCCGTTTGTGACTTTTGTCACTTGCCCCGCTCAATTCTTTTGCCACAGGCGCGAATCCCGGCGCAAGTGGCAAGCATGCAACGCAGGGTAGACGGCCATTCCGGCGGGACTCCTGAGATGACCCGTCAGCATGTGATCACAAGAACACTCTCAACGCCTTAACGGGGCGGTTCTTTCGCGCCGCACCGAATCCGGGACCGAATCTGCCGGTCGCGTGATAAGCTGTTGCACGAGCGTGACGGCGTGGTGGAATTGCATCAATTGGGTAGATCGGTATGGCGCAGATGATTTCGGTGAACGGTTGCGTTCAGAAGGCGGCTTTCGCGGCGGCGATGGCGGCGGGCCTCGCTTTGGGGGCAGGTGCTGCATGGGCGGCCGGTTTGCAGGAGCCTGCAGCAGCCGAGGTGGTCATTGCGCCGGATCAGGCGAGCCTGCGTGCGGCCATGCCAGAGGCGGGCAGCGAGATCGCTGCTTTCTACGAGCGCAGGGCCTACCAGCCGCTCTGGCTGGGCGATAACGGCGCGGCGCGGCGCGATGCCCTGCTTGCAGCACTGAGATCCGCCGCTGACCATGCGCTGCCGGTCTCACGCTATAACCCGGACGGTCTGGCGAGACGGATGCGCGCGGCCTCGACCGCGGCCGACCGTGCGCAGGCCGAGATCGCGCTGACCGAGGCCTATCTCGCCTATGCGGGCGATCTTTCCTCCGGGCTGCTGACCCCGCGCGAGGTCGACCGCGAGCTTTACGTCTATCCCGTCAAACGCCCGCTCGGCGATTTGCTCAACGGCATGTCCTGGGCCGGTGATCCGGCGAAATGGCTGGCCTCTCTCGCGCCGAAATCTGCAGATTACGCGAAGCTTGTGGCGCGGTACGCGACCTACCGCGACATGGGCGGCGCAGGCGCCTGGGGCGAGAGCCTGCCGAAGCACCGGACACTTAAGGCGGGTGACCGCTCCGAGGTCGTGCCTCTCCTGAGGGCGCGGCTGACCGCCATGGGTTTTCATGCCGCCGACACGCTCACCGCCAGCGACACGGTCGTGGTGGCAACGGCCGAGACGGCGAATGACTCCGGCGCGCCGCTGGTGCCCGATCCCATGGTCTTCGATCCGGCGCTCGAGGAGGCGGTGCGGCTCTTCCAGGCGCGCCACGGCCTCAATGAGGACGGCGTGGTCGGCCCGGCCACACGCGGGGCGGTCAACACCTCGGCGACCGAGCGGGCCCGCCAGATCGCGGTCAATCTCGAGCGGATGCGCTGGCTCAACCGCGATCTTGGCGAGAAGCATGTCTATGTGAACATCGCCAGCTTCGACATGATGGTGATCGAGCGGGGCGAGCCGGTCTTCGAAAGCCGGGTCGTGGTCGGCAAGTCGCGCCGCCACCGCACGCCCGAGTTCTCCGACGAGATGGAATACATGGTGGTGAACCCGTCATGGAACGTTCCCTACTCGATCGCGAGCAAGGAGATCCTGCCCAAGCTGCAGGAGAACCCGGCCTATCTCGAAGAGAACAACATGACCCTGCGCGGGGTGGACGACCCCTCCGCCATCGACTGGAGCGAGGTGACCCGCAGCACCTTCCCCGGGCGGATCCGTCAGTCGCCGGGCGCGGGCAATGCGCTGGGCGAGGTGAAGTTCATGTTCCCGAACGATCACTCAATCTATCTCCACGATACGCCGTCGAAATCGCTCTTTGCGCGTGATCGCCGGGCCTTCTCCCATGGCTGCATCCGGGTGCAGCGCCCGCAGGAGTTCGCGCATTTCCTGCTCTCGGCGCAGCGCGATGACGCGAAGGCTTATTATGATCGTCAGATCGCCCATGGGCGGGAGAGCTGGCTGCATCTCGACGAGCATGTGCCGGTGCACCTGACCTACCGGACCGCCTGGGTCGAACGGGCGGGAGAGGACCAGTTCCGCGCCGATATCTATGGCCGTGACGCCAAGGTTCTGGCCGCCCTTTCGGGGGCCGGGGTCGACCTGCCACAATAAAAAGATCGTTGCTTGCTTCGGGGACCGCGCCTTGCGATAAGGCGCGGCGCTCTCCACGAGGGGTCGGGCATGGGCCACACGATCGCCGATATTGCCGAAGCAACCGGGCTGAGGGCCGAGGGCAACCTCGACCTTGTGGTCGAGACGCCGGCGGAACCCGCGGCGGCGGGTCCCGATGATCTTGCCTTGGCGATGGATGAGAAATTCGCGGATGCGGCGGCTGGCAGCGTGGCGCGCGCGGCCGTGCTCTGGGATGGGGCGGACTGGCGGGCGCTCGGCTTTGAGGCAGCGCTTTTCGCCGCGCGCCCGAAACAGGGTCTCGCGGCGGTGGGCGACGTCTTCGCCTACCCGCTCGACCTCGCGCCCGGCATCGATCCGTCTGCAATCATCCACCCTTCTGCGGAACTGGGTGAGGATTGCTGGGTCGGCCCCCTGACCATCATCGGCGCAGGTGTCAGGATCGGCCCGCGCGGGCGCATCTTCGGCCAGGCGACGATCGGGCGCGACGCCGTGATCGGGGCGGATTGTCTGATCCACCCTGGCGTGCGCATCGGACCCCGGGTCCTGATCGGCGACCGCTTCATGGCACAATACAACGCCGTCATCGGGGCCGAGGGCTATTCCTATCTGACCCCGGATCACAGCGCGGTCGAGGCCGCCCGGGCCTCCGGCGCCACCGATATCGCGATCAAGAGCCGGGGCTTCCGCCGGATCGAGTCGCTCGGCTCCGTTCAGATCGCCGACGATGTCGAGGTCGGCGCGCTCGCCGCGATCGACCGCGGAACGATCGCGCACACGACCATCGGACGGGGGACCAAGATCGACAACCAGGTGATGATCGCCCACAACGTCCAGATCGGCGAGGATTGCATGCTCTCGGCCCAGGTCGGGCTCGCGGGCTCCATCACGCTCGGTGACCGGGTGGTTCTGGGCGGCCAGGTCGGCTGTGCCGATCACTGCAAGATCGGCTCCGACGTGATCGTGGGCGGCGGCTCGCTGATCGGAGCCAACATCCCGCCGGGCAAGGTTATGATGGGCATCCCGGTGCTGCCGCGCGATAAGTTCATGGAGCAGCAGATGACCATCCGCCGCCTACCTCAGATGGTCCGCCAGATTGCCGAAATGCGCAAGAAGCTGGGGCTGTAAAGCCGCACGCCAACCTGATAGGGAAGAATGAAGGACAGAACGGAGGCCCGAATGAGCGACGAGGTGACGAACAAGATCATCGAGATCATTGCGGAGCAGGCGATGGTCGACCCGTCCGATGTTCCCCCGGAACGCTCGCTTGAAGACCTCGGCCTCGACAGTCTGTCGCTTGTCGAGGTTGTCTTCGGCATCGAGGAGGCCTTCGACATCTCCGTGCCCTTCAACGCGAACGACCCGTCGGATTCCGACTTCGACATCACCAATGTGCAGGCGATCGTCGATGGTGTGAAGAAGCTGATCGCGGACAAGGAAAACGCCTGAATGCATCGCGTCGCAGTGACGGGCCTTGGCGTGATCTCGGCGCTCGGCGTCGGGCGCGAGGCCCACTTTGACGGCCTGGCCGAGGGCCGCAACGGCATCCGCCAGCTCGAGATGCGCGATGTCGAGCGGCTGATGATCCAGATCGGCGCCCAGGTGAAGGGCTTCGATGAAACAGCATATTTCGGCCGACAAGAGCTTGCGCTTTTCGACCGGGTGACCCAGTTCGCCCTCGTCGCCGCGGCCGAGGCGTTCGAGCAGTCCGGGCTCGAGATCACCGATGATCTCGGCCTCCAGACCGCGACGATCATCGCGACCGCCATGGGCGGCCTCCATACCCAGGACGAGAATTACCGCACGGTCTATCAGGACCAGAAGAACCGGGTGCATCCCTTCATCATCCCGCGCCTCATGGCCAACGCGCCGGTCAGCCAGGTCTCGATGAAATACGGGCTGAAAGGCCCCGCCTATTCGGTGGCCACCGCCTGCGCCTCCTCGAACCACGCCATCGGGCAGGCCTTCAACCTCGTGCGCTCGGGTGCTGCCCGCGCCGCTGTGACCGGCGGGACCGAAAGCGTCCTGGTCTTCGGCGGCGTCAAGGCGTGGGAGGGGCTGCGCGTCATGTCGAAAGACGGCTGCCGCCCGTTCTCCAAAACCCGCAACGGCATGGTGCTGGGCGAGGGCTGCGCGATCCTGATCCTCGAGCGGATGGAGGACGCCGTCGCCCGCGGCGCCACGGTCCTGGCCGAGATCTGCGGCGTCGGCGCCACGGCGGATGCGAGCGATATCGTCGCCCCGGATGCCGATGGTGCCAGCCGCGCCATGATATTGGCGCTGGCCGATGCGGGCATGCGCGCCGA
Organism: Pseudomonadota bacterium; assembly: GCA_039180675.1. Taxonomy (GTDB): domain Bacteria; phylum Pseudomonadota; class Alphaproteobacteria; order Rhodobacterales; family Rhodobacteraceae; genus Thermohalobaculum. The sequence goes on from JBCDDC010000031.1 coordinate 13,069, forward strand.
TGAGGTCGGCTATATCAACGCCCACGGCACGGCGACCGCGATGAATGACCGGACCGAGGCGGCCGCCATCCGCCAGGCGCTCGGCCCGGCGGCAGACGACGTCATGGTCTCATCGACCAAATCCATGCATGGCCACGCGATAGGTGCTGCCGGTGCGCTCGAGGCCGCTGCGGTCCTCATGGCGCTCCAGAAAGGCGTCATCGCACCAACGATCAATTATGACGAACCGGATCCCGAGATCACCCTCGACGTCGTGCCGAACCAGGCGCGGGAGGCGAAGATCGGCGCGGCACTTTCCAATGCGTTTGCCTTTGGCGGGTTGAACGCGGTGCTCGCGTTCCGGGCCGCAGACTGAACGCGGTTTCCGCGCTCGGCGCGGCGGGCTGACCTACTGGGCGCGGCGCAGTGGCTGCAGTGAGTTGAACGCCTTGGTGAACCCGCTCAGCGAGATGTTCACTCCCACCTCGCGATTGGGCGGCAGCACGAGCGTCATCTTCGCCGTCGTGCCCTTCTTCATGTCGTCCAGAAACTCCTGCGAGATGACATCCTGCGCGATGCAGCCGATCTGGATGCAGACCCCATAGCGCGTGCCGCGCACCTGTCCGCCATCGACCTGCACGCGTACGCCCGCGGGCAGGATGACACCCAGCGGGGCGACAATCTCGGCCGAGGCGGGGATCTTCGTGCCGTCCTGTGCCTGCGCGTCCACCTTGCTGATGCGCACCAGCAGCGCATCCTCGCCCTGTGCGGACTTGCCGATCTGCTGCATGGTGCAGTTCTCGGTACCCGAGATGCAGATCACCTCCCAAGAACCGTGGGTCTCCCGCACTTCCTGATCCTGAGCAAAGGCGGCGGCGCCCGCAGAGGCAGCCAAAAGAAAACCGGTGAGAAGCGTCTGAAAGGGTCGAAGCACGTTATGGGTCCTAAGTTCTGGTCGAATTGCAGCAGCCGGGCGTCCTCAGGTTGATGCCAAGAGCGCCGGGCGAAATCAAGCAACGCGCACGCGAAGCTTGGAATTTCATACTCCCACCCGGTGGCTGCCCGCGATGTGACCCATCCTGACGGCAGGGCATCGCCCCACGCGCGGCTGGCCCAAGAAGAGACGCAGCCAAGAAAAAAGGCGCCCGGAGGCGCCTCTCGCTGGGTTTTCCCAATTCTTGTTCCCTGTCGAACTGACCCGAAGATCGATCGTGAACGTGAAGTGAGTCGCTCGGCGCGTCAACAGGAATCTGCCCCCGCGTCACGGAAATATGGCAAAAAAAGGCCGCGCACGAGGCGCGGCCAGTTCGACAGGGAGGAGTAATGCGATGATCGCCACCACACGAACCATCGCCATTTCACACTCGATGAAAATGGTTAAAGCTGGGTAACCAAAAGCGCCTGAATCGACGGGGATCCAAGACATGGCAAGCAGTGACCGCATTTTCGTGGGCGGTGGCGGTGTAGATTACGCCGAACCGCAATCGCTTCTTCTGAAATACGCCAACCGCCACGGGCTGATCGCGGGCGCCACCGGCACCGGCAAGACCGTGACGCTTCAGATTCTGGCGGAGAGCTTCTCGAACGCCGGCGTCCCCGTCTTCCTCGCCGATGTGAAGGGCGATCTGAGCGGCCTGGCCGAGGCCGGCTCTCCTGCCCACAAGCTCCATGACAAGCTGATCGCGCGGGCCGAGACGATCGGGTTCGAAGACTATGACTATGACGACTTTCCCGTCGTCTTCTGGGACGTCTTCGGCAAACAGGGCCACCCGGTCCGCACCACGGTGACCGAGATGGGCCCGCTCCTGCTCGCGCGGCTGATGGAGCTTAACGACACCCAGGAAGGGATCCTGAACATCGCCTTCGCGGTGGCCGAGGACGAGGGCCTTGCGCTCCTCGACCTCAAGGACCTTCAGGCCATGCTGGTCTTCCTCGGCGAGAACGCGGCCGAGCTCAGCCTGCAATATGGCAACGTCTCAAAGGCCTCGATCGGCGCGATCCAGCGCCGCCTCCTTGTGCTCGACAATCAGGGGGCCGAGGCCTTCTTCGGCGAACCGGCGCTAGAGCTTTCCGACATGATCGCCACGACCCCCGACGGGCGCGGGCGCATCAACGTGCTGGCCGCCGATCAGCTCATGCACAACCCGCGCCTCTACGCGACGCTCCTGCTCTGGATGCTGAGCGAGCTCTGGGAGGAACTGCCGGAGGTCGGCGACCCGGACAAGCCCAAATTCGTCTTCTTCTTCGACGAGGCGCATCTCCTGTTCGAAGACGCGCCGAAAGTGCTCTTGGAGAAGGTGGAACAGGTGGCCCGCCTGATCCGTTCAAAGGGCGTCGGCGTCTATTTCATCTCGCAGAACCCGGCCGATGTGCCCGACGACATTCTCGGCCAGCTCGGCAACCGGGTGCAGCACGCACTCCGCGCCTTCACGCCGCGGGACAGGAAGGCCCTGCGTGCGGCCGCCCAGACCTTCCGCCAGAACCCGGATTTCGACACCGAGGAGGCGATCTCCCAGGTCGGCGTCGGCGAGGCGCTGGTGAGCTGCCTCGAGGCTAAGGGCGCCCCCTCCATGGTGCACCGCACCCTGATCCGCCCGCCCTCTTCGAAACTCGGGCCATGCAGCGGCGAGGTGCGCGCCAAAACCCTGCGCGCCTCACCGGTCGCCGGGCTCTACGATCAGGCGCTCGACCGCGAAAGCGCCTATGAAAAGCTCAAGGTGCGGGCCGAGAAACGCGCAGCAGCAACTGATTCTCCCGGAATGGCCGAATCCGGCAGCCGCGGGCGCCGATACAGCGCCGGACACAGCCCAAAGCCTAAAAAACGGGCATCGAAGCGGGGAGATTCGGCTGTTGAGGCCATGATGAAGTCCGCAATGCGCTCCGCCGGGACACAAATCGGCCGATCAGTAGTGAAATCCCTCCTGAGGGGGCTATTCAGATAGGAATGGATTTGAGAGGATTTGTATGGGTTTGGGATGCGGGTGGCCATTCTTCGGCCATTTAACTATGACAGAGACCGTCCCGTGGATGAAATGAAGGGATGAAACGCAAAATCGTGCATCAGCCAGACGACCTCGTTCTGACGAAGAAGCGGCGCCGCTCGCCACTGAGCCCGTTCGCGCGCTCGTCGGCCATGCTGTCGATGAAGCGCACCCGGGCCGAACCCGTCAGTGTGAGCGATCTGTTCTGGGAGGATCTGCGCCCCGCGACGCCCGAGAAATGGCTACCCGGCAAGCTGAACGCCCTGATCGGCGCACCCGTCTCGGCAGCACGGATTTCCAGGCCGCGTCCCTACGATCTCGACGGCAAGGCGATCTTCGTCGACGAGCATGACGCACCCTTCGTGCTCCTGCCGTCCGGCGAACAGGTCTACGTGCATATCTACCGCTCGCAGCTTGCGGGCGACGAGATCCTGCTGACCATGCCGGACCCCAACCCGCAAAAGCGCTACATCGCGCCGGAAGAGCGTGCACGCCGCGCGCTGGCCGACCTCGCGGTCGAAATGCGCAACCGCAAGCTCCTCGCGGGCTAGGCGCCTCCACACCCCCGCTTTAGCGAAGTTCGAAGTTTGTCGCGATTTGTCGTTTTGCTCCGACAAAAGATCGCGCGGAATCTGAGATCTGTTAACCAGACAAACCCGCGATGAAAGTCGCGGAAAATCTGCTCGCAAGATCTAAAGGGTGTTGCCTCAGAGCAATCGTTGAAGCGGGCTATCCCGAACGCACAACGGGGATCTCGAAAACCGGGTAGCCATTTGGGAAAATGCTGAGGTCAGAACGTGGCGAGTAACTCATCACAAAGAACACCATGTCGATACTCTCCGTCACCAACGGAAGCTCGATCTTCGAAAGAGTCTCGCGGACCATAGACACGTCAATCGTAAGTTCATCAGTATGGATCGCGAGGATCATTTTCGACAGTTCGGTCGGCGGGTTGGCGAGCTTTCCATCTTTTCGAGCCACCCTTTCTTTGAGTTTCTCACTCAATTCCTCGGGCGTCCAGGCGCGGTATACCCGTTCACTTTCTGGCAGCGCGCCGCGGTGGACTTTTCTTCCGATTCTGGCGGCACTGCTGTCCACGATTTCTGTAACTTCAATCCCCCATTCACCGTCCAATTGATCTTTCAAGACAACATCCGGATATGGTGGCGGGCGGTTTTGTACGGTGCCCTCAATCGCGCGGCCTTGTTTTACAAGGAAGTCTCTGAGTTGACGACCGACCTCTGCTTCAACGAGTTCTTTACCGAAAGCACTACCCCAGTGATCGGCATAACCTCGCCCCTTCGAATTCATTATCTGACAAGCGTACAGAAGGGCTTTCTGCAGTTTACTCAATGCTATGGTCCCTTGCGCCCTTTCTTCCGCCGATACTTCGATCCCCGGGTGCCTGGCTTGCCGGAGGTTGAGCGCGGCCCCAGTGCGGAGACCTCCTCGACAGCGGCCTGTCTCGCCAGCGGGTCGTCGGCGACGGCCAGATCCACCGCCTCCAGCCGCTTGATCTCGTCGCGCAGGCGGGCGGCTTCCTCGAATTCCAGGTTCTCGGCGGCCTTCAGCATATCCTTGCGCAACCCGTCGAGCACCGCGCCGAGGTTCGAGCCGACCTGCGCCTTGTCGACTTTCGCCGTGACGCGGGACATGTCGGTGTCGCCCTGGTAGGTGCCCTCCAGAATGTCCTCGACATTCCTTTTCACCGTCTCGGGCGTGATCCCGTGCTCGAGGTTATAGGCTTCCTGCTTCGCGCGCCGGCGCGATGTCTCGCCGATCGCGCGCTCCATCGAGCCGGTGATCGAGTCGGCATACATGATCACCTTGCCGTCGGCGTTCCGGGCCGCGCGCCCGATGGTCTGCACCAGCGATGTCTCCGAACGGAGAAAACCCTCCTTGTCCGCATCGAGAATGGCGACCAGCGCGCATTCGGGGATGTCGAGGCCCTCGCGGAGCAGGTTGATCCCGACCAGGACATCAAAGGCGCCAAGTCGGAGATCTCTCAGGATTTCAATGCGTTCGAGGGTATCGATGTCCGAGTGCATGTAGCGCACCCGGATGCCCTGCTCATGCATGTACTCGGTCAGATCCTCCGCCATACGTTTGGTCAGGGTCGTCACCAGCGCGCGATAGCCCCGCGCCGCCACCTGCTTGCACTCATCGATCAGATCGTCGACCTGAGCCTTCACGGGCCGGATCTCCACCGGCGGGTCGATCAGGCCGGTCGGGCGGATGACTTGCTCGGTAAAAATGCCGCCGGTGCGCTCCATCTCCCACGGGCCCGGGGTGGCCGAGACGAAGACGGATTGGGGCCGCATCGCGTCCCATTCCTCGAACTTGAGCGGGCGGTTGTCCATGCAGGAGGGCAGGCGGAACCCGTGCTCTGCAAGCGTGAACTTGCGCCGGTAATCGCCTCGATACATGCCGCCCAGCTGGGGCACGGTCACATGGCTCTCATCGGCGAAAACGATCGCGTTGTCAGGGATATACTCGAACAGCGTCGGCGGCGGCTCGCCCGGCTGGCGGCCGGTGAGATAGCGCGAGTAGTTCTCGATCCCGTTGCAGGCGCCGGTCGCCTCGATCATCTCCAGATCGAACTGCGTGCGCTGTTCCAGCCTCTGCGCCTCCAGCAGCCGTCCCTCGGCGATGAGCTGGTCGAGGCGGATCTTGAGCTCTGCCTTGATGCCCTTCATCGCCTGGTTCAGCGTCGGGCGCGGCGTGACGTAGTGGGAGTTCGCGTAGATCCGCACGCGGTCGAGCTGATCGGTCTTCTCGCCCGTCAGCGGATCGAACTCGCTGATCCCCTCCAGCTCCTCGCCAAAGAACGAGAACTTCCAGGCCCGGTCCTCGAGGTGCGCGGGCCAGACCTCGAGGCTGTCGCCGCGCACCCGGAACGTGCCGCGGCCGAACGCCTGGTCGTTGCGCCGGTACTGCTGAGTGATCAGCTCGCGCATGATCACCTGCTGATCGTACTCGCCGCCGGTCTTCAGATCCTGGGTCATCGCGCCATAGGTCTCGACGGCACCGATACCGTAGATGCACGAGACCGAGGCGACGATCACCACGTCATCGCGCTCCAGCAGGGCCCGGGTGGCGGAGTGGCGCATCCGGTCGATCTGCTCGTTGATCTGGGCCTCTTTCTCGATGTAGGTGTCGGATCTTGGGACATACGCCTCAGGCTGATAATAGTCGTAATACGAGACGAAATACTCGACCGCGTTGTTCGGAAAGAAGCTCTTGAACTCGCCGTAAAGTTGTGCTGCCAGTGTCTTGTTCGGTGCCAGGATGATCGCCGGGCGCTGCGTCGCCTCGATGATCTTCGCCATCGTATATGTCTTCCCCGTCCCCGTCGCACCGAGAAGAACCTGATCGCGCTCGCCGTCCATCACGCCTTCGGACAGTTCGCCGATCGCCGTTGGCTGATCGCCCTTTGGCTCAAAGGGCGTGACCATCTCCAGGCGTACCCCGCCTTCGAGCTTTTCCTGCCCCATGCGATTCGGACGCGGCGCTTCATTTGGCGCTGTATCGGGCATCTGTCTCGTTCCTTACGGTTGTCTGAAGCAGGCCACAGTTAATATGGAGCGGGTCTGCAACGATCAAAAGCGGCATGCAAATACTGATTTTGCGACGAAATCGCGAAAAATGGCAGAAGTTTGACGACTCTGATTGACCGCTCTCCCGCTAAAAGTGTATCAAATACGTGCAAGCAGCAGATCGTCGCTGACCCGGTGCAACATCCACCCCACCCTCGCTCCCTGCACCGGGTCAGCGGCGTGATCTGTTTTTGGGCCAAGAAACACCCTCCTTTCGTCGATACGCGCCCTTGCACGAGGGGCGGATTCAAACGATATCGTAGGTTTCTCAGAAGAGCAGGGTGGATCATGCAGGCTCGCATCTATCAACCGCCAAAAAGCGCGATGACCTCTGGTCAAGGCAACTCGAAGTCCTGGGTGCTGGAATATGTGCCGTCTGAGCAGAAGGTCATCGACCCTTTGATGGGCTGGACCGGCTCCGGCGACATGAACCGACAGGTCAGGCTGCACTTTGACACGCAAGAGGCGGCCGAGGACTATGCCAAGCGTGAAGGTATTGCCTATCGCGTCGAGACAAGCCAGAAACGCCGGCACAATGTTCGCCCGATGGGCTATGCTGGCAATTTCGCCCACAACCGTCGCGGAAATTGGACGCACTGAATTAGCCGACGGCCAGGGGAGACCGAATGAGCGCGCCGACAATCACACCGGTGATCCTGTGCGGCGGTTCGGGTACCAGGCTCTGGCCACTCTCCCGAAAGACCTATCCCAAGCAGTTCTCCCATTTGCTGGATGGCGAGACGCTGTTCCAGCGCACGATCTCGCGGGTCACTGGCAAGGGTTTCGGCAAGCCTCTCCTGCTTACGCATCAGGATTTCCGTTTCATCACCGGTGAGCAGATCACCGCGATCGGCGGCGAGGCTGAGCGGATCATTGTGGAGCCGGATGGCCGCAACACAGCGCCGGCGATCTGTCTGGCCGCGCTGGTGCTCGAGCAGTCGGCGCCCGACACGCTTATGCTGGTACTGCCTTCGGACCATGTCATCCGGGATGTCGCGGCGTTCCAGCAGGCTGTCAGCAACGGGGCGGAGGCCGCGGCCGGGGGCGCTCTCGTGACCTTTGGCATCCGGCCGGACCGACCCGAGACGGGCTACGGATATATCGAACTGGAGGGCAGGCCCGCCCCCGGCGCCCAACCCTTCCTGCGCTTTGTCGAGAAACCCGATGCGGCACAGGCGGAGGAGATGCTGGCCTCCGGTCGATACCTCTGGAATTCGGGGATGTTCCTGTTCTCGGTCCGCGGAATTCTGGACGCCTTTGAGAACCACGCGCCTGAGGTGCTGACGGCGATGCGGAGCGCGGTCGAAACGGGTGGTAAGGATCTCGACTTCTTCCGCCCCGGCGAGGCGGCCTATCTGAGCGCGCCGGACATTTCGATCGACTATGCGATCATGGAGCGGGTTGCCGGGCAGGTCGTGCCAGTCGACTGCGGGTGGAACGATCTCGGCAGTTGGAAGACGGTGTGGCAGGAGGGTGTCCCGGACGCAGACGGTATGGTCGTTGGGCCTGGGGCCGTTGCGATCGATTGCTCGGACACCCTGCTCCGCTCCGACGATCCGAACACCAGGCTCATTGGCCTTGGCCTCAAGGAAATTGTCGCCGTCGCAACGCGCGATGCGGTTCTGGTCGCCGACATGGGCCGTGCGCAGGACGTGCGCAAAGCGGTCGATCTGCTGAAGCTTGAAGGTGCGCCGCAGGCCACCGAGTTCCCGCGCTGCTACCGCCCCTGGGGCTGGTACGAGACGCTGGCCCTGGGGGAGCGCTTCCAGGTCAAGCAGATCATGGTCAAGGCGGGTGGCCGGCTCTCGCTGCAATCGCATGTCCACCGGTCGGAGCACTGGGTCGTCGTCTCCGGCACCGCCAAGATTACCGTCGATAACGATGTCCGGCTGATGACTGAGAATGAATCGGTCTATATCCCCCTTGGTGCGGTCCACCGGTTGGAGAATCCGGGTATGGTGGAACTGCACCTGATCGAAGTGCAAAGCGGGGCCTATCTGGGCGAGGACGACATCATCCGCTACGAAGATGTCTACGCCCGAACCTGACCCCCAATAGCGGAGACCTGAATGGCCCTGCCGATTACTGCGTTCTATGCCGGGATCCTGGCGCTCTGGCTCCTGTTCCTCACGGCATCTGTCATTCAGCTGCGGCGCGCGCATCGCGTGTCGCTCGGCGACGGCGGTGTCGATCAGCTGGAATGCCGCATTCGGGGCCATGCCAACGCGGTCGAGCAGGCCCCGATCGCGATCATCCTCCTCGGCTTGAACGAAGGGCTCGCGGCGGCGGGCCTGATGCTTCATATCTTCGGGGTTATGCTCGTCGCCGGTCGTGTCCTGCATGGCGTGCACTTCCTTGAGAAGCGCAAGGGCCTGCTCCTCCGCCAGATCGGCATGATGCTGACGATCACGGCGACGGCCGCCATGGCATTTCGCGCGATCTACATTGCCGCGTCGGGGATGGTCTGAGTGTCGGCCGCTGTCGAAGAGATCGCCGAGCAACTGGTTGACGCCGCAAAGAAAGCGGGGGCTGATGCGGCTGACGCAATCGTCGTGCGCTCCTCCAGCACCTATGTCGGCGTCGCTGAGCGGGCGTTGGAGGAGGCGGAGGGGTCCGAGGGGACAGACCTGGGCCTCCGCGTCCTCATGGGGCAGCGCCAGGCTTGCGTTGCCGGGTCCAAGGCCGATGCCGGGGTCTTCGCGGAGATGGCGGCGCGCGCTGTTGCGATGGCGACCGAGGCCCCGGAAGACCCGTATTGCGGTCTGGGCGAAAACGGCTCGGTCAATTTCCCGGATCTTGAGCTGACCGATCCACAGGATCCGCCGAGCCCCGCCGAGCTTGAGGCGCTTGCGCTTGAGGCCGAGGCCGCCGCGCTCGATGTGGCGGGCGTCAATCAGGTCGAGCAGGCAAGCGCCTCAAGCGGCATCAGTGAAATCGCGCTCGCTGCCTCCAACGGCTTCTCCGGCGCCTATGCGAGATCGAGCCGGTCGGTATCCCTATCCGCGATCGCGGGAGAAGGGCTTGGCCGGGAACGGGATTGGGCCGCGGAGTCGCGTCGGCGCCTTGCGGATCTGCCATCGGCGGCGGAGATCGGAAAGCGCGCGGGAGAGCGCGCGGCTGCCCGGCTTTCACCACGAAAGCCGCCCTCTGGCGCGGTGCCTGTGCTCTATGACCGCCGGGTGGCGCCTGGACTGATCGGCCATATCCTGACCGCGATGAACGGATCTTCGGTCTCACGTGGCTCCAGTTGGCTGCGCGATGCGATGGGGACGCAGATCCTGCCCGCGGATATCGATGTGATCGAGGACCCGTTGCTGGCGCGTGGGCCATCCTCACGACCCTTCGATGCCGAGGGGATTGCGACGGCGCGGCGTGCGCTGATCGAGCGGGGCGTTCTGCAGAGTTGGGTGCTCGATCTGGCGACGGCACGCAAATTGGGTCTTCAGACGACAGGTAACGCGCGGCGTGGCACCGCTGGTCCCCCCAGTCCGGGCACGACCAATGTTATCGTCGAGAATGGCGACAAAAGCCGGGACGACCTCATCCAGGATATGGGCACAGGGCTGATCGTCACCTCGATGATCGGGAGCTCGATCAATCCGACCACGGGCGCTTACTCGCGCGGGGCGTCCGGCTTCTGGGTCGAGGATGGTGAGATCGCTTATCCAGTCAACGAGGTCACTGTGGCGGGCTCGCTGCCCGAGATGATCAAGATGATCATCCCCGCCGATGACCGCGACCCGCACCGCGGCGTGTCTACCCCCTCGCTTCTGATCGAAGGGATCACCGTTGGGGCGTGAGCCATCAGACGCCGCGGCTGATCTCGATCTTTTGCTCGACGTGTCCAGAGAGGCGGGCGCGGTCGCGATGGAGTTCTTTCGCGACGCGCCCGAATACTGGGAGAAGGAAGGTGAGGCGGGCCCAGTCTCGGAAGCGGATCTCGCCGTCAACGCGCTGCTGATCGAGCGATTGCGTGCCGCGCGGCCGGAGTATGGTCTGCTTTCCGAGGAAAGCGACGACACGTCCGACCGGACCCGGTATGAAAGGGTCTTCATCATCGATCCGATCGACGGCACGCGCGCCTTCCTGAAAGGGGAGCGCGGGTTCGCGGTCGCGGCAGCAGTTGTCGACGGGGGCCGCCCGATTGCGGGCGTCGTGCACATGCCTGCCCTTGGCGAGACCTACAGCGCCGCCGTCGGCAGTGGGGCGCAGTGCAACGGCACGCGGATCGTGCCCTCGGACCGGCAGGCGCTCGACGGCGCGCGTGCGCTCGGTGCCTCTGCCTCCTATCAGCCACGGTATTGGCCGGGCGGCCTGCCGGAGCTTCAGCGGACCTTTCGGCATGCGCTTCAATGGCGCCTCTGCCTGGTGGCTGCGGGAGAGTATGACCTGATGGCGACCATGCGCGATGCCTATGAGTGGGATGTCGCGGCCGGAGCGCTGATCGCGGCGGAGGCCGGGGCGCTGATCACGGACCGGGACGGGAACGCACTCACCTTCAACACGCCGCAGGCGACAGTGCCGGGTGTTCTGGTAGCGCCGCCGGTGCTGCACCGGCATCTGGTCACGCTGCGAACGGATTGATCGCTCTCCGGCGCCGCGATAATGTGAACGCAGCAGATCCCGCCTTAAGGAGCGGCTTATGGCCAAGTTACATCTCGTCTTTGGAGGCGAACTCGTCGACCCGCAGGGAACCGAGTTTCGCGACCCAGATCAGATTGAGGTCATTGGGATCTACCCGAACTACGCGGCTGCTCATTCCGCCTGGAAGAACGCAGCGCAGCGCACCGTAGACAACGCCCACATGCGCTATTTCATCGCCCATCTCCATCGCCTGCGGGACGAGGAGAAGGAAGGCAGCGTCGAGGCTACGGCATTGTCGAAAGCCTGAGACCATGGCCGTCAACCGCGCTCTGGCGCGGAGCATCCGCCAATCCCCCGCAATCCGGTCGATCGCGAGCCGATTGGCCTATTGGTATATCTCGCTCGTCACGCGGACGACCCGTTGGGACTGGCGTGGCAAGGAGCCGGCATTCCGCCACCTCGACGCCCATCCGGAGGGGTTGATCGCCGCGATCTGGCATGGGCGGCTCTTCATGTCCGCCACCTTCGCTCCGTTGGAGAAGCGCCAAACGATTGCCATGATCTCCAGCAACTATGACGGGCAACTGATCACGGATATCGTGGCGCATTTCCGGGTTCCGGCCATCAGGGGGTCGAGCTACGACCGGATCAAGCGGCGTGCAAAGGGCGGCGCACGGGTCTATGAGGCGGCGCGCGACTGGCTCGATAAGGGCGCGGTTGTTGCGATCAGCCCGGACGGGCCACGTGGGCCGAGGATGCGGGCGCAGCCGGGCATGGCTCGGCTTGCGATCGAGACCGGATGCGGGATCATTCCGGTCGCGTTTTCGTCGCGTTGGGGTAGGTATTTCAACAGTTGGGATCGTTTTCTGGTGCCGTTTCCGTTTGCGAAAGGGGCCATCATCTATGGGGACGTTCTGATGCCGCCAAAGGATCCGACACCGGGGGAGGAGCGAGCTTATCATCTCGCGGTCGAACGCGCGCTGACCGAGGTAACGAACCTGGCCGACGATCTTTGCGGTCGGCGAAGGATCGAACCCGGCCCGGCGATCGAGGTCGAAGATGCAGAGTAGTTCGCTCTCAGCTTATCTTGCCGCGAGCCGGGTGAGCGACCTGCTGGCTTGGTTCCTGCTCAGGCGGCGGATGTGGCGGGCGAAGGAGGACCCGGAGCGGATCGGCGAACGCCGTGGGTATGCCGGGCTCAAACGCCCGGATGGCCCCCTGATCTGGTTGCACGGCGCCTCGATCGGCGAGACGATGTCGACGCTGCCGCTGATCGAGGCTTTCAGAAAGACCGTGCCGGGGGCGACCTGTCTCGTTACCTCGGGAACAGTCACCTCGGCAGAGCGGATGGCGGAACTGCTGCCCAAGCACGCGATCCACCAGTATGTCCCGGTCGACACCGCCGCATCGGTGCGCCGCTTTCTCGACCATTGGGAGCCGGACTTGGCGATTTTCGTGGAAAGCGAGTTCTGGCCGCGACTGATGATCGAGACGTCGGCGCGGGGCGTCCCTATGGCCTTGATCAATGCGCGGGTGTCCGAAGAGAGCGTGCGGAAATGGGCGAAGGCGCCGAAGATGATCGCGCACATGCTCTCGCTTTTTCAGATGATCGTCACGCAGGATCGCGAGACGGGCGAGCGGTTGAACAGGATGGGCGCCGACCCGGGTCTGGTTCAGGTCGGCGGTAATCTGAAAGCGCTCGCCCGCCTTGCTCCGCCCCAGCCGGGCGAGTTGGACATGATCCGCCGCGCGCTTGGCGATCGGCCCGTCTGGCTCGCCGCCTCGACCCATGAGGGCGAGGAGGAGGCCATTCTGAACGCTCATCTCTCGCTGCCGATGGAGACGCTACTGATCCTTGCGCCGCGCCATCCGGAGCGTGGCGATGCTGTGGCTGATATGATCGAGAAACGGGCCATTCGCGTGCTCCGCGCGTCCTGGGGCGACCGCCCGACCGACGAGACGCGGGTTTGGCTCGCGGACACGATCGGGCAGATGGGGCTGTGGCTCAGGCTCGCGCCGGTGACATTTGTCGGTGGCTCGCTTGTCCCGTCCGGCGGGCATACGCCGTTTGAGCCTGCGCTGTTCAACTCGGCGATCCTGCACGGGCCCAATACGGTCAATTTTGGGCCGGCCTATGCGCTGCTGGACGAGGCGAAGGGGGCCTGGCCGGTTGCCTCGGCGACGGATCTTGCGATCGGGGTTGGAGCGCTTCTCAGCAACGAGGAGAAGCGCAAGGAGCTGACCGATGCGGCGCAGATCTTGTTTAACGACGTGCCTGACCCTGAAGCCCTGACGCGAAAATTGGCGGCGCTCTCACCAAGGCTGGGATGATGCGGGCGCCCTGGTTCTGGTTTCGCGAGGCTGGGCTCCTCAGCATGCTTCTGATGCCCGCTACGTTGCTCTGGCGCCTCGGCGGGGCGATCCGGTCCGCACGCATGACGCCCAAAAAAGTCCCAGTTCCGGTTATCTGCATCGGCAACCTTACGGCCGGGGGTGCTGGAAAGACACCGATGGTGGCAGCATGGAGCCTGCGGCTTGCTTCGCAGGGCCGTACCGTTGCTGTCGTCAGCCGCGGCTATGGCGGGCGGCTCATGGGACCGCACAAGGTCGACCCCGCCAAGGATCGCGCGGAGGATGTGGGTGACGAGCCGCTAATGCTTGCCCAGATGGCGACAGTTTGGGTTGCCCGCGACCGCGCTGCCGGGGCAGAGGCCGCTGCCCGTGATGGCGCGGAGATCGTGCTGCTGGATGACGGGTTCCAAAACCCAGGGATCGCCAAGGATCTATCGGTTCTTGTCGTCGATGCGGAGCAGGGCTTCGGCAATCGTCGGATCATTCCGGCCGGTCCGCTACGCGAGCCGGTGGTCGTTGGTTTCTCCCGCGCCGATCGCGTGGTGCTGATCGGGCTGCTGGAAGAACGACGCAGGGCGGCTGATCGCTGGCCCGAACTCGAAGGCGCGTTGCCAGCCTGTCTGGTGTCGGTCGAGACGGGGATAGACCTCTCCGGCCAGCCGGTCGTCGCCTTTGCAGGTATCGGACGACCGGAGAAGTTCTTCGGCCTGTTGCGCTCTCTGGGTGCCCGGCTTGCCGCCGCGCACCCCTTCCCGGACCACCATGTCTATGATGAGCGGGTGATCGTTCGCATGCTGCGCGAAGCCGCCGAAAAGGGCGCCATGCTGATCACCACCGAGAAGGACGCGATCAAGCTTCCCGAGCGCTATCGCTGCGAAGTTCTCGCCCTGCCGGTTCGCTTGGAGCTGGAGGATTGGACGGAACTCGACCGGCTGGTGGACACCCTGGCGCCGCGGCACTGAGTACCTCGGCTATGTCCGAGAGGCCGGCGCGATCCTTACTCGTCTGCGGGAGACGCGGGACAGATCCGTGAGACTTCTTGAAGGAATGGTACCGCCTCCCTGGCTTGAACAGGGGACCTCTGGATCCACAATCCAGCGCTCTAACCAACTGAGCTAAGGCGGCCCATCGCGCGGCGCAACAGCGCCCCCGGGATGCCGTCACATACTCTGGCCGGTTGCCCGATTCAAGCCACCCCTCGATAGAAAAACGTCATCTTTGGTCTGGCGAAGGCAGGCGGAGCCTCTAAGATGCCGCGAGACTTCAGGGGGTTTGCATGAGTATAAATCGGGAATCCGACCAATCCGCCAGTCTTGTGATCGGTCCCACCACGCTCGGCATGGTCCGGATCTATATCGAAGGCGACGGGGTCGATCTGCCGCTGGATTTCGAGCCGGGAGAGGCCAGGGAGATCGCGGAAGAACTCACGATCGCCGCGGAAAAGGCCGAGGCCCTTGCGGCGCGGCCCAAATCCGGCGGGAAGCCGCGTAAGCCGAAAGCGCGCAAGATCTGATGTCCTTCCATGGCGAGCCGACCGGTGGTCTGACCGCCCCTGTCGCGATCGCCGCGGTCACCGTCGATGGCCGGTGCCGTGAGCGCAGCCCAGTGGACATGGCCCTGTTCGGCCCGGAACGCGACCGCCTGGTCGAGCGGTTCAGGAATGTCTCGGAGGGTCAGGATCTGCTGGTCCAGGCCACGGCTGACGGGTCGGCGGAAGGAACGGCCGATCTGGAGACAATGGCGGGCCCGATGCCGTTTCGTGTCTCCCTATGGCGCCAGCGAGGAGGTGAGAAGATCCGCATCCTCGCCGCCTTCGCTCAAGTGGCGGCGCGCGGTGCGGAAGTTGCGAGGACGACGGCACAAAGCCCTCAATTGGATCGGCTCGATCTTCCGCTGCAGGCCCTCATCACGCTGGCGGAAGAAGTGAGGGGGGCGTCCAGTGAGAAGATCGATAGGCAAACCAGCGATCTCCTCTCCGCCGCCCTGCGGCTGAGCGCGCTCATCGATGACCTCAAGGTTCAAGGGAGTGGGCCTGGGCTGGCGGAGCCTACGCTCTCTGAAGTCGATCTCGGGCGATTGAGCCGACGGGTTGCGCGCATGGCCCAAGCGGGGCTCAAGTCGCGGGAGGTCGCCGCCAGCCATGAGATCCTGGGCGAGAACGCCCCGCCTAATGTCCTAGGCGATGAACGGGCGCTCTGGGACATGCTCGATCACATGATGGCGGCTTCAGGCGATGGCATGGGGGCTGGCGGGCGGCTGGCGTTCCGGATCGGGGCACAGGACCGGGGATGCGCGCTTTCGCTTATCGCCGATGGCGCCCCGCTTCGGGCCGCCGGGCATCCCCGGCTCGCGGCGGCGCGTGAGATTGCGATCGCACATCAGGCTGAATTCACGGCTTCTCCCGGTGAAGATGGAACGTTCACGATCGAAGTTCTCTTCCCCGCCAGCCGGTGCCTCTCGGTGGTGTAGGGGTTAGAGCATGGATCTCCCCGATTGGCTCTCTCCAGCGGCGGCGGCACGGATCTCCAGCATTCTCGAGAGGTCTGAGGAGCTTTGCTCCGCTGATCTTGCGCAGCGTGTTGGCGATCTTGCGGCGCAAAATCGCCAGATCCACGACCGTGACTGCATTAACCTGAACCCCGCGACTAACATCATGAACCCTGCGGCCGAGGCTTTGCTGTCCCAGGGTCTAGGGTCCCGGCCCTCGCTCGGGCTCCCGGGCGAGAAGTATGAGATGGGTCTCGAGGCAATCGAGGAGATCGAGGTCATCGCGGCACAGCTGGCGGCCGAGATCTTCGGGGCGCGGTTCGCCGAGGTGCGGGTCGCCTCGGGCGCTCTGGCCAACCTCTATGCCTTCATGGCGTGCTGCGCGCCCGGCGATCCGGTCATCGTGCCGCCCGCGGCGATCGGCGGGCATGTCACCCACCAGGCTCCGGGTGCTGCGGGGCTCTACGGCCTCGAAATTCACGAAGCACCGGTGGATGCGGATGGGTATACGGTCGATCTCGACGGGCTGGAGGATCTGGCGCGGCGAGTGAAGCCCAGGCTGATCACGGTCGGCGGATCCCTCAATCTGCTGCCGCATCCGGTTCGCGGGATCATCGAGATCGCCCGGGGGCATAGCGCGCGCGTTCTCTTCGACGCCGCCCATCTGTGCGGGATGATCGCCGGGCGCACTTGGCCAAATCCGTTGAGCGAGGGCGTGGATCTGATGACCATGAGCACCTACAAGAGCCTTGGCGGTCCGGCGGGAGGGCTGATCGTCACCAATGACGAAGCGCTCTATGAACGGCTCGACAAGATCGCTTTTCCCGGCCTGACCGCCAATTTCGACGCGGGCCGTGTGGCGGCACTGGCGATGGCGCTTCTTGACTGGCGGGAATACGGCCCGGCCTATGCCGAGGAGATGGTCGCCTCGGCCCGCACTCTGGCAGCGGCGCTTTGGGGCGCGGACGTCCCGGTGCATCTCGCAGCGGGAGAAGAGACCGCGACCCGGTCGCATCAGTTCGCGATCGAGGCGGCGCGGTATGGCGGTGGTCAGACGATGGCGCACCATTTGCGCCGCGCCAATCTTCTGACCTGCGGGATCGGGTTGCCGATCGCGCCGGTGGAGGGAGATCTGAATGCTCTGCGCTTGGGGACACCGGAGATCGTGCGCCTTGGCATGACGACGGAGAACATGGTGGAGCTGGCAACGCTGATCACCCGCGCGCTCGGTCCCGAACCAGAGCAAGTCGCGCCGGATATCACGGCCTTCAGGTCGCGGTTTCAGGGCTTGCACTTTGTCCGGACATAGCCGGGCTGGCGCCATCGGATGCCTGGGCAAGACGCTGAGCGGCCAGCCGCGCGTAGCGCAGCGTGATCGTCTTGCGCCGCGCGGCGTTCAGGGGCGCTGACGGGGCGGGGCGCAGGATCTCCGCACCATAGGCATCGGCCCGGATCAGCCCGTGTTCCAGCGGCAGAAGCTCATCTGGAAAGCCTTCGGGCACTGCGAAAAAGAACCGGTCGCACCAGTCGAGATAGCCCTGCCATTTGTGATCCGACTGAAAATCGGCGCGAGAGCTTTTCACTTCGATGCACCAGACCTCGCCGCCCATATCGAGCGCGCAGATATCCATCCGTAGCCCCGCTTTAGTCGGGAACTCCGTGAGCGGGCTCAGACCCATGTCCATGAGTTCACGGCACACGCCGCGTGCCAGCCGGACACCGGGTTTCTCATCGAAAAGGAACATAGTGTGAACATGCGAGAGAATCGCTCCTGATGCAATCCTCGAATGCCGATCTAGCCTAAAGGTACCAGGCGAATTCGCGCGGACTCGGCGCGCTCATGAAGGAGTCGAACTCGCTTTGTTTCGCATGTGCGTAGGCTTCGATGTAACGCCCGCCAAAGTAGTCCGGCAGAACCGCACCGGCCTTGAATTGTGCCATGGCGTCCCAGAACGTCAGTGGCAGGCCGGGGTCAGCCTCCTCCCCCACATTTCCGGTGCCGATCGGCGTGGGCGTCAGACCCTGGCTGAGCCCATGGTGGGCGGCGGCGAGGACGGCGGCCATGACCAGATAGGGGTTCGCCTCCGCCCCCGCGATGCGATGCTCGATCCGCCGGTTCGCCGGGTCCGAGAACGGCAGCCGGAAGGCGACAGAGCGGTTGTCCTCGCCCCAATCCCTTGTGACCGGCGTGAACTGGTTCGGCTCAACGCGCCGGAAAGCGTGAAAGCTGGGCGCGAAGATCAGCATCGATTCCGCGAAGAGTGCCTGCATCCCGGCGACCGCATGACCGAGGCAGGATGCGCCCCCTTCATAGTCCGGGTCGAAGATGTTGCGCCCGGCCTCGTCCTGAATCGAGAGGTTGATCTGGAGGCCGTTGCCTGCCTGCCCGGCGAAAGGCTTCGACATGAAGGTCGCGTCATATCCTTGTGCCCGCGCTGTCGCGACGACCGCACGGCGCAGCAGGGCTGCGTGGTCGGCGGCGGTGACCGGATCGTCGATATGGGCGAGGTTCACCTCGTACTGACCCGGCCCGAATTCCTTGGCGAGTGTCGTCACCGGCAGGCCTTGCGCCCGGCAGTTCGCCTCGATGGCGTCAATGACGGGGCCGAACTCGTCGAGGGTCGACATCCGAAAGACCTCGCCGGCCGGCCGGCGCTGTCCGTTCAAAGGCGATCGTGGCAGTTGCGGCGCACCCTCGCCGGTGCGTTCGGCATCGATCAGATGGAACTCGATCTCCACGGCGACGACCGGGCGCAGGCCGTCCGCAGCAAGACGCTCTACGACCCCTTCGAGGATCAGCCGGGGTTCCCACCAGACCGGGCCGCCATCTGTGGGTCTGACAAAGCGCATCAGGCATTGCGCGCGGGGGCTCGGTGCCCACGGGACCGGGGCGAGGGTGCCCGGCACCATCACGGTTGCCGCATCCGGATCGCCGTCCGAGAAGCCGAGCCCCATCGTGTCCCACGCCTCGCCGGTAACGTCGGTCGTCTGCATCGCGGCGCAGATGGAGCTGCCCCTCGTCGCGACGTTGATCAGATCTTCGACCGGGTAGCGTTTGCCGAAAGCATGGCCGTTCAGGTCGATCAGAAAGGCATCCAGATGGCGCGTGTCAGGATGGGCGGCGAGAAAAGCCTCGGCCTCGGTCGTGTCGGTCATGCAATGCCCCCCGGGTCTTGAGATGCTCAGTGTTTGTTGAAATTGCCGCCCCGTCCAGCGCCGTCGGCAAATCTCTGCGCGCCTTGCTGCGTCCCTTCGGCGACCGAGTTCACCCCGTGCCTCGCCTCGTTTTGCAGGGCAGCGTCGAAGTGCAGCGACCATTGTTCGAGAACCGAGGCGCGGTCATTCAGCATGCAGTCCTGCGGAAAGGCGGCCAACTCCTTGCCGAGCCGTATGGCCGCCTCGAGCGCGCCGCCTGCCGCGACGACCCGGTTTGCGAGGCCGAAGGACAGCGCCTCCGCGGCATCGACGGGGCGCCCGGTCAGGATCATGTCGAGCGCGCGGGATTGGCCGATCAGCCGGGGCAGCCGCACGGTGCCGCCATCGACCAGCGGCACGCCCCAGCGACGCTCGAAGGTGCCGAAGATCGCGGTCTCGCTGCAGACCCGCAGGTCGCACATCAGAGCAAGCTCCATGCCGCCCGCGACGCAGTAGCCCTCGACCGCCGCGATGACCGGCTTGGAGAATGCGCGGCGTGTCGGGCCGAGCGGTGCCTCATGCAAGAGTTGCTCCCAGTCGAAGTCACCCCGCGCCACGGCCTTCAGATCCGCCCCGGCGCAAAAGGTGTCGCCTGCACCGGTGAGCACCGTCACCCGGACCTCGGGATCTGCTTCGATAGCATCAAACGCCGCATTGAGCCGCAAGGCCTGCGCCGGATCGATGGCGTTCCTCGCCTCCGGCCTGTCAAGGGTCAGAATGCGGACTGGGCCGTCTGTCTCGATATGCAGCATGATGTCCTCCGGATCGCTCTCTGGCGGGTTAGCTAGGCGAACGGGCGTGAGCAAGCGGACTGATTGCGGCACCTGCACCAATGCGGGACGTTCAAAGAAGAATCCCATCTTGGGGCTTGTGGATAGAAAAGCGCATGGGTAAGCATTGATTCACCCTGAAGTGGAGCTTGGGTGGTCTAGCGTAAGACACTGTTCGTTACGCGTTTTCCTGTACATGTCGAAGAGTGGATCGTTTCCGCCCTGTCCGGGCGTCGATCACCGGTGTGTTGTCCGTTCGACAGTGCGAGGAAACCCTTGGCCAAGGAATGGCCAGTACGTGTTCGTTCCAACTCGAATCAACCTCTGCCGGAGCGGCCGGATCAAAAGGCCGTGCGGTAAAACGGGAGAATCGCATGGGCGAGATGAATTCACGGACCTTGCGCGCAGCGCATGAGGCTTTGATGGCCGGTCTGGAGCAGCCGGAGGCGCGCCGCGCCTCGAAACTCAATCCGGCACTGGTTCCAGGGTCGGAACCCGACCAGGACCTGATGGTCGAACTGCTTGGGAGCGATTACTATCGCCTTCTCGAGCCCGCAGTGGCCCGCGACCCCATAAAGCCGCCCCGGATCTATCCGCCGCAGACCGGCACGCAGCGAGCGATCGACGAGGCGATGATCCTGCATGAGCAGGGCATGATCGAGGTTGTGGAAGCGTGGCGCTGCCAGGTTTAATCCGCTTGGCACCCGCGCTCCCCTGAGAGCACCGCGCGGGTTGGTGGGTGACTGGAGAGCCCACCCACCCGCGCGGCTGCCAAGCGGACAGGACTGCTCGATCCTCGTCGTCAGACGGGAAAGATCTTTCGAAAGAAAATTCTGACCAGCGGCGTCTCGGCGTCGAGGGCTTTGCCACGTTCTGCTAGAAGCCCGCCATAGTATCGGGTATGCGTCTCGCGCCACTTGGCAAGGCTGCCATCGCCCTCGGCGATCGCGAAATCCTCGTCGATCTCACCAAAGGTGCGGCGGTCCACGTTGATGATTTCGATCACGGCGACCGGCTGCCCGTCGAACAGCGTGACGATCTCGAGGTCTCCGGCCCGGTAGTCCCGCGCGGTCCCGGCGTGGGCGGAGGTTGCCGTCTTCGTCCCCGCAAGTACCGCGTCAGCACAGAATTTCGCGCCTTCGGGATGGTCGTCGAAACATCCTATGTCTTTCAATCGCGCAAGCTGCAGGTTTCCGGCTGCGCGCTCCGCCTTCCGCCAGAACGCCTGATGGCGCGGATCAGTCAGCCGCACCGCGCACGGCTTTCATCTCGAAGGCCGCGGCCATGAGCGCGCGGGCGTACTCGGTCTTTGGTGCATCGAAGATCTGCTCGGCCGGGCCCTCCTCGACCACTTCCCCCGCACGCATCACGATCAGCCGATGCGCCAGAGCGCGCACGACCTTGAGGTCATGGCTGATGAAGATGTAGCCGAGGTCGTACTTCCTCTGCAGATCGCGAAGCAGGTCCACGATCTGGGTCTGCACCGTCATGTCGAGCGCTGAGGTCGGCTCGTCCAGCACCACCAACTGCGGTTTCAGGATCATGGCCCGGGCGATCGCGATACGTTGGCGCTGGCCGCCTGAGAACTCATGCGGATATCGGTCCATCGCGGCCGGATCGAGCCCGACCTCCTCCAATTGCCGGGCGACCGCATCGCGCTTGGTCAGGCCATGCTGATCGAGTCCGTGCACACCAAGCCCCTCGGCCACGATCTCGGCGATGCTCATCCGCGGCGAGAGCGAGCCATAGGGATCCTGAAATACGATCTGCATGTGCCGGCGCAGATCCCGCAGATCGCGTTTACCGAGATCGTGGATGTCGCGCTCCTGAAAACGGATCTTCCCCTGGCTGGCGATGAGCCGCATGGTCGCGAGGGCCAGCGTGGTCTTGCCCGATCCGGACTCCCCGACGATGCCAAGGGTCTCACCGGCCTTCAGGTTCATGTCGATGTCGGTGACGGCCTTCACGTGGCCGGTGGTGCGTCTGAGAAAGCCGGTCCTGATCGGGAACCACACCCTGAGCTCATGCGCTGAAAGCATTTCCTGGGCGTTGTTACCGAGGGGGTCGGCGCGCCCTTTCGGCTCCGCTGCCAGAAGCTTTCGGGTGTAGGGATGCTCAGGCTCGTCGAAGACCTCGGCTGTCGGTCCGGTCTCGACGATCAGACCGTCCTTCATCACGGCGACCCGCTGTGCGACCTTGCGCACGATCCCCAGATCGTGGGTGATGAAGAGCATGGCGAGCCCCTCATCGCGCTGGAGCCCGGCAAGCAGATCGAGGATCTGGGCCTGAATGGTCACGTCAAGCGCCGTGGTCGGTTCGTCAGCGATCAGGAGCCTCGGGCGATTGGCGAGCGCCATGGCGATCATCACCCTCTGGCGCTGCCCGCCGGAAAGCTGGTGGGGATAGGCGCCGAGACGGCTCTCCGCGTCGCGCAATCCGACTTTGTTCAGCAGTTCGAGGATTCTGGGCCGTGCCTCCGAGCGCTTGATGCCCTGGTGCAGTTCGATCGACTCCGCGATCTGCTTCTCGATCGTGTGCAGCGGGTTGAGCGAGGTCATCGGCTCCTGAAAGATAAAGCTGATGTCGTTGCCGCGCACATCCTCCAGCGTCGCCTGATCGGCGCCCATCATCTCCCGCCCGCCATAGGTGATGGAGCCCGAAGGTCGCGCCGCACCCGGCAGGAGCTGCACGGTCGAGAGCGCCGTGAGCGATTTGCCTGATCCGGATTCACCGACCAGTGCCAGTGTCTCACCCTCGTCAATCTCCAGGCTCACGCTCCTGACCGCATCGACCGGGCCGTCGTGCCCGGGGAAGGCGATGGAAAGATCCGTGATTTTCAGAAGGCTCATGCGAAGGACTTGCGCGGGTCAAAAGCGTCACGGATCCCCTCGAAGATGAAGACGAGAAGGGAAAGCATGATCGCAAAGGTGAAGAAGGCGGTTATGGCGAGATGCGGGTCCTGTAGATACTTCTTGCCCTGCAGCGCCAGTTCGCCGAGCGACGGGTAGCCCGGCGGCAGGCCGAAGCCCAGAAAGTCGAGCCCGGCCAGCAGGCCGATCGAGGAGGTCAGCAGAAAGGGCAGCATCGTGAGCGTCGCAACCATCGCGTTCGGCAGCAGGTGACGGAACATGATCACGCCATCCGAGACACCCAGAGCGCGGGCCGCCTGCACGTATTCGAAGTTGCGCGCCCGCAGGAACTCGGCGCGTACGACACCGGTCAGCGCCGTCCAGGAGAAAGCGACGAAGATCGCGAACATGATCGGAAGGCTCGGCGTGAGTACGGCCGAGATGATGATGATCACATAAAGCATGTTCATCGAGCCCCAGACCTCCTCGATCCGCTGGAAGAAGAGATCGACCCAGCCTCCGAAGAACCCCTGGGCAGCACCGGCAGCGATCCCGATGATCGCGGCGGCGATGGTCACGCCGAAGCCGAACAGGACCGAGAGCCGGAAGCCGTAGATGACACGCGCGAGCACGTCGCGGGCCTGATCGTCGGTGCCGAGCCAGTGCCGCCCATCGGGCGGGGAGGGTGCTGTCGCAACGTCGAAATCGACGGTCGAATAGCTGAAGGGTATCGGTGCCCGTATAATCCAGCCGGGTTGCGCGTCTTCGGGATAGGCGGCGCTTGAGATTTGCTCAAGTGCCGCGGTCTCGTCCTCGAAACAGGCCTCCGAGCCGCCGGTCAGGATCAGACACTCGATGAAGGGGTCGGCATAGTCGGTCCCCACGATCCCCTCATCGCCCCCGAACCGCACTTCGTCGTAGTTCGCGAGGATGGGCGAGAGGATCTCACCCTGGAAACTCACGAGGAGAGGCTTGTCATTGGCGATCAGATTGGCCGCGAGGCTGATGAGAAAGAGGATCGTGAAAAGGCGGAACGACCAGATGGCGCGCGTGTTCGAGCGGAAATTCGCGATCCGGCGGCGGTCGAGCGGCGAGAGACGGATCATCGCGGTTCGCCGCAGACGGGGCCGCGCTCCCAGGAGATGCAGGCGCTTCTTGAATGCGGAGCGCACGCCCACCCACCCGCTTGCCCCCATCCGCGACGAAGGCTGATGCCCTGGTCAGCCCGCGCGAAGCCGTGCGGGTGGGTGGGCTGTCGCGGCGTATGGCATTGGCGATGGGCTCGCCGGGGAGCACGGCTTCGTGCGGGCTGCATTATCATCCCTCCCGGCGTTCGAAATCGATGCGCGGATCGATCAGCACATAGGTCAGGTCCGAGATCAGCTTCACGACCAGTCCCATGAGGCCGAAGATATAGAGGGTCCCGAGCACTATCGGATAGTCGCGGTTGATCACCGCCTCGTAGCCGAGAAATCCGATCCCATCGAGGCTGAACACCGTCTCGATGAAGATGCTGCCCGCGAAGAAGGCACCGAGAAACGCTCCAGGAAAGCCTGCGACCACGATCAGCATCCCGTTGCGGAAAACATGCCCGTAGAGCACCCGCCGCTCGCTCAATCCCTTCGCCCGCGCCGTCATCACGTATTGTTTCCCGATCTCGTCGAGAAAGGAGTTCTTGGTCAGGAGCGTAAGCACAGCGAAGGAGCCGATCAGCGTCGCCAGAACCGGGAGCGATATGTGCCAGAAGTAATCCAGGATCTTGCCGCCGAGACTCAACTCGTCCCAATTGTCCGAACCGAGCCCTCTCAGCGGAAACCAGTCGAGATAGGTGCCACCGGCGAAAACCACCAGCAGCATGATCGCGAAGAGGAAGATGGGAATCGCATAGGCCGCGATGATGATCGCCGAGGTAACCGCATCGAATGGCGTCCCGTCACGAACAGCCTTTGAGATGCCGAGTGGGATCGACACCAGATAGCTGATCAGCGTTGCCCAGAGACCGAGCGAGATCGAGACAGGCATCTTCTCAACGATCAGGTCGATCACGCTGGCTGAGCGAAAGAAGCTCTCGCCGAAATCGAAGCGGGCGTAGTTCCGGAGCATCACGAAGAACCGCTCATGCGCCGGGCGGTCGAGCCCGAACTGCCTGGTCAGCTCATCCTTGAGCTCCTGCTCCAGCCCGCGCGATCCGCGGTAGCCGAGGTCCTCGTTGCCGGTCTGTGCGCCGAAACCCGCGTCGCCCCCGCCGGTGAAGCGTTCACCCGCGCCGCCGCCTTCGGTCCCGTCCTTGATCTGGGTCAGGATCTGCTCGACCGGCCCGCCGGGCACGAACTGGATGATGATGAAATTCAGAAGCATGATGCCGATCAGGGTCGGCACGATCAGCAGGAGCCTGCGCAGGATGTAGGCCCCCAAAGGTCAGCCCCCGATCTTGTCGGAAAGAAGCGCGGCCTTCTGCGCATCGATCGACCAGAGATCGATCACGCCGCGCGCATAGCGGGGCTTTTGCGCCGGGCGCCGATAGATGTCCCAGTAGGCTAGGTTGTGGGTCGCCTTGTACCATTGCGGGATCCAGATATGCATCGCCCGCAGGATCCGGTCGAGCGCGCGGATCGTGTCCGTGAGCTCCTCGCGCGACGACGCGGCGATGATCTTGTCGACCAGTTCATCCACTGCGGCATTCGATGTTCCGGTGAGATTGAGAGATCCATTGGCATCGGCGAACGAGGAGTGGAAGACTGATCGGATCGCCGTGCCCGGTGTCAGCCCGGTAGCGAGCCGCCCGGTCGTGATGTCGAAATCGAAGGCATCCTGGCGTCGCTTCGTCTGGGCTGGGTCGATCAGGTTCAGGCGTGCATCGACCCCGAGACGTTTCAGGTTCTTCACATAAGGTGCCGTGATGCGCTCGAAAGACGGGCTGTCTTCGAGGAAATCGACGACCAGCGTCTCGCCCGACGCGTTCTGGCGAAACTCGCCCGCCTTCGTCCAACCCGCATCGTCCAGCAGGCGCCCGGCCCGCCTCAGCGCCCGGCGGATCCGGCCGGATCCGTCATTTACCATTGGGACAAAGGCCGTTTCCTCGAAGATCCCCGAGGGGAGTGCGGCCTGCGCCTCCGGGCTCAACCGTTCCAGGATGATCCGCTCCCCCTCGCTGATCGTCCCGTCGGCCTGCATCGGGCCGCCTTCGAAGAAACTGTCGGTGCGGTTGTAGAGACCGAAGAAAAGCGTGCGGTTCGACCACTCGAAATCGAAGCATAGCGCGATCGCCTCGCGCACCCGGGGATCCTGAAACTTCTCGCGGCGCGTGTTGATCCAGTACCCCTGCGTGCCGGAGGGGACTTCGTTTGGGATTGTATCCTGAACGACTTCGCCGCGGGCCAGTGCCGGAAAGGTCTCGGGCGTGTATGCCGTTGCCCAGAGCTTCGACCAGAATTCCTCGCGGAAGGTATAGGCCCCCCCCTTGAAGCCCTCGAACTCCGCCGAGCGGTCGCGGAAA
Source organism: Pseudomonadota bacterium (assembly GCA_039180675.1). GTDB lineage: Bacteria > Pseudomonadota > Alphaproteobacteria > Rhodobacterales > Rhodobacteraceae > Thermohalobaculum. The sequence continues at coordinate 39,358 of JBCDDC010000031.1, forward strand.
TACTCGAACCGATAACGGTCGAAATTGAAGCGTCCCTTCATCACGGGCAGGTGCCAGCCCCAGTAATCCTCGCGGCGGCGGTAGACGATCTGCCGGCCCGAGTCGACGCTTTCAATCTCGAGCGGCCCGGAATTCAGAGGCGGCTCCAGCGTCGATTCCGCGAAGTCTCGGCCCTCGTAATATGCCTTGGAGAAGACCGGCAGACCCGCGGCCAGAATGGGGAGGCGCTGGCGCGGCGCATCTGCGGCGAAATCGAAACGTACCACGAGCATGTCTTCTGCCTCGACCCCGGTGATGTCCTTGAGGATGACGCGATAGTCGGGCCTGCCTTCCTCGCGCAGGGCGTTGAGCGAGAAGACGACATCCTCCGCTGTCACCGGAGAGCCATCTCGGAAGCGTGCCTCGGGCCGTAGTGTGAAGCGCGCGAAGAGCCGGTCCTCGGGAACTTCGGCGCTTTCTGCTAGCAGGCCGTAGTAGCTGTCCGCCTCATCCGCCGAGGCCTCCATCAGGGTCTCGAAATAGGGGAGCAAGCTCATGTACCGCTCAGGGTTTCCCTTTAGGATATAAGGATTGAGGCTATCGAAGGTGAACCCACCGATGCCAGTCGAGAATTCGCCGCCGATGGGCGCCTTTGGATCGGCGTAGTCGAAATGCGGGAAACTGGCCGGGTACTTCAGGTCGCCGAAGATCGACAGGCCGTGGCTCGGCCCGTCGGTCGGTTGCGCTGCCAGAGGCAGGCCCGCCACCGCCGTTGCTCCAAAGGCCAGCCTGCCGAAGTCGCGCCGTGAGATTGTCATGCCAGTCTCCCTTTCACACTAGGGGTAGGAGGAAGGTCGTGGCGATTCAAGTTAACTCGATGACACAAACGGAAAAGGGCCGCGCCCGGCGCGCGACCCCGCTGAAATCTCCGTGATAGCCTGTCACTGAAGCGGTTCGGGTGAACCATCGGCTTCGTTGAGATAGGTGATAACGTTGATCCTGTCCTCCTCGTCCTTCAGCCCGCCGAAGCCCATCTTGGTGCCCGGTGCCCAGGATTTCGGGGCCTCGAGGAACCCCATGAGGTTCTCAAGCGTCCAGGCGCCATCCTTGGCGGCGAGCGCGTCGGAATAGCTGAAGCCCTCCGTCGAGGCGATGTCCTTGTTGATGATCCCGTAGAGGGAGGGACCGACGCTGTTTTGCCCTTCATCGACCTTGTGGCAGGCGCGGCATTTGCGAAACACCCTCCGGCCCTGTTTCGCACTCGCGTTGGCGATCAGTGCAGCGTAGGCACCGCCTGCAGCGGCAACCTCTGTCTCAGCGGGCGCAGTCGCGGCTTCCTCGGTCTCTTGAGGCGCTTCGGTAGCCTCCTGGGTAACCTCTTCTGTCGCCGTATTGGCGGCGACCGCCAGTTCCTCGCTGGCCTCCTCGGCCTGCTCGGCAGCCTCGCTGGATTGAGTTGCTTCCTCGGCAGCCTCTTCGACCGGCTCGGCAGGTGCGGTGTCCTCCTCGACGGTCTCCTCAGTCGCGTCGGTTGGCGCCTCGGCGGCCTCTTCGCTGGCTTCGCCACCGGCGGCGGTCGTCTCTTCGCTGGCTTCCTCCGAGGTTTCCGCCGCCTCGTCAGCCGCGTCGCTTTCCGCCTCGGTGTTCTCAGCCGGTTCGCCCTCTTCCGCGGCAGCAGTTTCTTCGGTCGCTTCGGTCGCGGTCTCGGCGGGTGCAGCGGCAAGCTCAACCGGCGAGCCATCGGCCTCGTTCATCCAGGCGATCAGGTTTACCCGGTCCTCCGGGTCGTCCATGCCGCCGTAGCCCATCTTTGTCCCTGGCGCCCAGCTCTTGGGGTTTTCCAGAAACCCGCTCAGGTTCTCAAGATCCCAGACCCCGCTGATCGATGTCAGCGCATTGGAATATCCGTACTCGCCGACTGCCGCGATCTCGCGGCCGACGATGCCCCAGAGATGCGGGCCCACACCGTTCGCACCATCATCCATCTTGTGACAGGCAGCGCAGTTTCTAAAGAGCTTCTCGCCAGCACCCACGTCCGCGCTCGCGACCAGTGCTGCGTAATCAACCTGCTCGACGACCTCCTCCGTGTCGTCTTCCTCAATCTCGATCGCGAAGGCGAGCGGCTCGTCGTGGCTATGGCTCGCGCTCGTGCCGAAGATCTTGGCGCCGAAGAACCCAAGCAGTAGAAAAACCAGCAAGGAACCAATGGCGCAGCCTGCCACCATGTTGAATTTTTCGGCGTTCATCTGGACCATCCCGATCTGGTTGCTGTGCGCCAAGGCACAAATCTAGCTGGAAGCGGTGTAGCGCCTTCCCCTCCGCCTTCGCAAGCTATAGAGAGCGGTTTCGCGCCGCGACCAAACGCCGTGGTGCTTAAATTGTCGTGAAGTCTCGGGGAAAAGGGCGATGGTCGACGCAAAGACGGGAAAGATCGCTTTTCAGGGCGAACTGGGTGCCTTTTCGCACCAGGCGTGCCGGGAGGTGTATCCGGATATGGAGCCGTGGCCCTGCCCGACCTTCGAGGCAGCGCTTGAGGCGGTGCGGTCCCGCGAGGCCGAACTGGCGATGATGCCGATCGAGAATTCGCTCTATGGGAGGGTCGCCGATCTGCACCATCTTCTGCCCGACAGCGGGCTTTATGCGATCGGCGAGCATTTCGTGCCGATCCGCTTGCAGCTTCTGGGCCTGCCGGGCGCCACGCTGGGCGAGATCACCGAAGCGCAGAGCCACATGGTGGCGCTCGGTCAGTGCCGGAAATTTCTGGGCGTACACGACATTTCTGGCCTGACCGGCGCCGATACGGCGGGCAGTGCGCGCGAAGTGTCCGAAGCGGGTCTGCCGCACCGTGCGGCGATCTCGTCCAAGCTGGCCGGAGAGATCTATGGCCTGGAGGTGCTGGCGCCCGACATCGAGGATATGGATCACAACACGACCCGGTTTCTGGTGCTGTCCCGGCGGCGGATCGAGGCGGATCCGACAGAAGGACGCGCGATCACCAGCTTCGTCTTCGAGGTCCGCAACGTGCCCGCGGCGCTCTACAAGGCCATGGGCGGTTTCGCGACCAATGGTGTGAACATGAACAAGCTGGAGAGCTTCATGTTGGGTGGTTCGTTCACAGCGACCCGGTTCTATGCCGAGATCGAAGGCCACCCGGACGATCCGGCGACGCAGAGGGCGCTGGAGGAGCTCCAGTTCTTCTGCAAGAGCTTCAAGATCATGGGTGTCTTCCCGATGCATAAGCGCAGGATCGAGGCAGGGTGAGCCAAGCGGTGTCGGCCTTGCGGCCGACGCGAGATCCTCTCCAACGCCTCCATGCGGAGGCATTGGAGCCTGTGGGCGCGGGTGCGGCGCCGCGGTACGGATCGGTTATGTGGTGGGTCAGTTTGTGGTGGGTGTCGTGGTCGGTGTCGAGTCCCCGGTCGCGACTGCCGCCGCGATCCCGCCGATGATGGCCGCGCCCACGGACGCACCTACGACGGGTCCGACCACGGTCAGCGGACCGGCGGCCAGCGGAGCGCCTGCCAGACCGCCGGCGAGCGCGCCGCTCGGCAGGGACGGGGCGAGCGCGAGCGGCAGGATCGTGCACCGATCCTCGGAGTCGGTTTTGTCCGCGTCGGGCGGTTCGCAATTCAGGTAGTTGCCCTCGTCGAGATCGACGCTCTGCCCGTTCTCCAGCGTCAGTGTGACCGCGCCCTGCTCGAGCCAGACTTCCTGTGCCATCGCGGGGGATGACCACCAAGTCTGGTGGATCGCCGCCACGACCAACACAACACTGACCTTTCGCTGCATATCACTTGCCCCAACCGGCCCCGCTGCGCGTACAATACAGCAGAGAAGGAAACTCAACAACCGGCCAGAAATGCGGCTTCCGCGATCCGGCTTCAGGCCGCGGCGCCGCCGATGGTCAGACCGGAGATCAGCAGGCTGGGCTGGCCGACGCCGACGGGAACCCCTTGGCCGTTCTTCCCGCAGGTGCCGATGCCGGGGTCCATCGCCATGTCATTGCCGACTGCGCGGACGTTGCGGAGCGCGGTCGGGCCGTCTCCGATCAGGGTGGCACCCTTGACCGGATGCAGGATCTTGCCGCCCTTCACCCGGTACGCCTCGGTCGAACTGAAGACGAATTTGCCATTCGCGATGTCGACCTGACCGCCGCCGAAATTGGTCATGTAGAGGCCGTCCTCGAGCCCATTCAGCACGTCTTCTGGGGTGTCGGTTCCGCTGAGCATGATCGTGTTGGTCATCCGCGGCATCGGGATATGCGCGAAGCTCTCGCGCCGACCGTTACCCGTGGGGGCGACCCCCATGAGCCGGGCATTCTGGCGATCCTGCATGTAACCGGTGAGGATCCCGTCCTCGATCAGGACGGTCCGGTTGGTCGGCGTGCCCTCGTCGTCGAAGGAGAGCGAGCCGCGGCGGTTCGGGATCGTGCCGTCATCAACGACCGTAACGCCAGGTGCTGCGACCGGCTTGCCCATCAGCTCGGTGAAGGCCGACGAGCCCTTGCGGTTGAAGTCTCCTTCGAGACCGTGGCCGATCGCTTCGTGCAACAGGATGCCGGGCCAGCCGGCACCGAGCACCACATCCATCTGGCCCGCGGGCGCGTCCTCCGCCTCGAGATTGACCAGAGCGACCCGGAGCGCTTCCTCCGCCATCGCCCGCCAGTTGTCCGAAATGATCAGTGCACCGATGCCGTGGCGGCCCCCGGCGCCGGCCGAGCCGGATTCGCGCCGCCCGTTCGCCTCGACGATGACGGAGATGTTCATCCGGCAGAGCGGGCGGTAATCCGCCAGATGCTGGCCCTCTGGCCGCAGGATCTCGATCTCCTGCACCGAGCTGGCAAGGCTTGCGGAGACTTGGACCACCCGGCTGTCCCGGTCGCGTAGCCATGCGTCGATCTCCTTCAAGAGTCCGATCTTCTGGGAAAGAGGCTCGTCGCCGACAGGATCGACGCGTTCGTAGAGCTGCCGGTTGGTACCGGGCGGCGGGGGCGCCAGCTTGCCGCCACCGGACCGGGCCGCGAGCTTCACGGTGTCGGCCGCGCGGCGCAAAGCCGCCTCGCTCAGATCGGTCGAGTGCGCATATCCGGCAGTCGGGCCCAGCACTGCACGAAGTCCAAACCCTTCAGAAGAATCATAGGCCGCATTCCGCAGCCTGCCGTCGTCAAACAGAAGCGACTCCGACCGCTTGCGCTCGAGAAAAAGCTCACCGTCATCCGCCCCTGCGACAGCATCACGCAGAACTTCGAGGGCATTTTTCTCGTCTAGGTCCGTTTCGAAGGGCTGGAAGGCGGTTTCACCCTGTGACATGCAAAATCTCCGGTGTTAAACGATGCAACGCGTCTCAGGCGTCAACATGCCACAAAGCCTAGTCTTGCGCGGTGTTAAGGCAATGTGGATATGTTGCAATGTAAAACTTAAAACCTGCGCGTTGAATGATGCGCTCCGAGACCTGCGAGGTTGAACCGATGAGACGATTGGCTCGTTCCCTAGCTATGACCGCCACGGCAGCGATGTTCCTGGGCGTGCCAGCGCTCGCTCAGGGAGAGCGTGTGGTCGGCAAGCCCGAGCCGGGCGGGCTTGGATTCCAGCCTGCCGTGACCGAGGTGATGGAAGATCTGGTCTGGCTGGACGATTTCCTGCTCGTGATCATCACCGCGATCGTTCTCTTCGTGCTCGCGCTCATGGGGTGGGTGATGTACCGCTACAGCGCAAAGCGGAACCCTGAGCCCGCGACCTTCACACACAACGCGACAATCGAATTTGTCTGGACTGCCGTGCCGATCGTCATCCTGATTGCGATCGCGATCCCGTCTCTGCGGCTCCTCTTCACTCAGCTCAACGTGCCGGAGCCTGACCTTACCATCAAGGCGACAGGCAACCAGTGGTACTGGAGCTACGAGTATCCGACCGCCGAGCTTGAATTCGACAGCTATATGATCGGCTCGGCAGCGACCTTCGCGCCGGACGGTACGTTTCCAGAGGATTACGAGCCCGTTTTCGACTGGACGCTGAACGACGACACGAAGAAGGCGCTTGAAGCCTTCGGTTATGAAGAAGACGAGTTCCTGCTCGCGACCGACACCCGCGTTGTCGTGCCGGTGGATGCGAACGTTCATCTTCTCGTCACCGGGTCCGACGTCATTCACGCATGGGCAATCCCGTCCTTTGGGGTGAAGATTGATACGATCCCGGGCCGTGTGAACGAGACCTGGTTCCGGGCGGAGAAGGTTGGCACCTATTTCGGGCAGTGCTCCGAGCTTTGCGGGCTCCAGCACTCCTACATGCCGATCGTGGTCGAGGTCGTGACCCAGGAGGAATACGACGCCTGGGTCGGCGAGATGCAGGCCGCATCCTCGGACTGGGTGCCGGTTCCCGAAGTGGACACCACGAAATTCGCAAAGGTTGAATAGACCCTGGAGTAGGCAGCGAAAGTGACCGATCTCAGCGAGAGTATGATTGACGCCCGGACGGGCGAAGCGGAACTAGGCGATTACTACGCCCTGATGAAGCCGCGCGTGATGCAATTGGTGGTCTTTACCGCACTTGCAGGCATGGTGGCAGCGCCCGGCGGGTTGCACCCGGTCGTGGCGCTCGCCTCGCTGGTCTGCATCGCGGTTGGTGCCGGCGCATCGGGTGCTTTGAACATGTGGTGGGACGCGGATATCGATGCGGAGATGGACCGCACGAACTCGCGGCCGATCCCGACAGGAAAGGTCACGGGTGGAGAGGCCCTGGGTCTTGGCATCGGCCTCTCGATCCTGTCGGTCATGATGCTCGGGGTCTTCGCCAACCCGCTCGCTGGCGCTCTGCTTGCCTTCACGATCTTCTTTTACGCGGTGATCTATTCGATGTGGCTCAAGCGGTCGACGCCTCAGAATATCGTCATCGGTGGCGCTGCCGGTGCGTTTCCACCAATGATCGCCTGGGCGTCGATGACGGGAGAGGTCTCGACCGCCTCGATCCTGATGTTTGCCGTGATCTTTCTTTGGACCCCGCCGCATTTCTGGGCGCTGGCGCTGTTTCGCAACGACGATTACGCCCGTGTCGGCGTGCCGATGATGCCGGTGGTCGCGGGTGAGACGGCGACCCGGCGGCAGATCTGGTTCTACACACTCATCTTGGCACCGGCGCCGATAGCGCTCGCCTTCACATCCGCAGGCGGGCCGGTGACACTGGTCGTGAGCCTCTATGCAAATTACCTGATGCTGCGCTGGGCACGGCAGGTGGCACGCGGCGCCAGCCCGGACTTTCGGGCCGAGAAAAAGCTCTTCGGCACCTCGATCATCTACCTCTTTGCCATCTTCGGCGCAGTGATCGCGGATGCTGTCATTCGCCTTGCAACCGGGCCATACTGGCCGCTGTGGATCTGAACCTATGGCGATGAAACGGGATCACGAACTGCATGACAGGCGCCGGGGCCGGAACCTCGGCGTGCTCGCGCTGCTGCTCGGGTTCGTTGCGATGCTCTTCTTCGTGACGATCGTGAAGCTCGGCGATACGAGCGGGGTGATAGGCAACCCCTCGGCCGGGCAGGGCGGGGCATGGATCGACGGGTTCCTGAAATGGGTGCGCGGATGAGCGACAGCAGGAAAACAGCGATCTACCTCGCAGGCGTCGCGGCCTTAATGGTCGGGATGGCGTTTGCCGCCGTGCCGCTCTACGACCTCTTCTGCCGGGTGACGG
>JBCDDC010000032.1:0-42199 GCA_039180675.1 Pseudomonadota bacterium
GAAGCAGCCCCGCCGCTCTGTCTGGGCGCGGTAGCGCCTTGCGCCCTCCCGGGGGGTGGGGGGGGCGCGGCCCGGCGGTGCCGGGCCAATCGGAGCGTGTGAGCTCATGCCGTGCCCCCGTTCTCCACGATATCCATCGGCAGCGGGTCCGGGCGCACGAAGCGTTCCATCCGGTCGCGGCTCAGGTCCCAGTGCTGGAGCGTGAGCTCGGCAATCCCGCGCGCATCGCCCGCCTCGATGGCCTCGATCATGGCGTCGTGCTGCTGGCTCGCCCGCCGGATCGCGAGGCTCTCGGCGGGGGCGGCCGGGCGGTAGAACACCTGCCCCAGCCGCGTGTGGTCGATCAGAAGCCGCCGCAGGCTCGCCATCAGATAGGCGTTATGCGCCATCTCGCCGATCAGTTCGTGGAAGTGGTGGTTCTTGAGCGCCATCGCCTCGGCGTCCCCGGCCGCGACCGCCTTGGCAAAGAGCGCTTGCACGGTGCGGAGCTGTTCGACCTGCGGCTGCGTCCGGTTCTCGGCCGCCAGCCGGGCGACCGAGGAATAGACCAGCGGGGCGGTCTGGAAAAAGGTTCGCATGGTCGCCAGATCCATCGACGCGACCTTGGCCCCCCGGTTCTCCGACAGCGTGACATAGCCATCGCCCGCGAGCCGCTGCAGCACCTCGCGCAGCGGCGTGCGGGAGATGCCGTAGCGCGCCGAGAGCGCGGTCTCGTCGAGGTCGGAGCCGGGCGAGATCTCCATCGACAGCACCCGCCGCTTTAGGTCTTCGAGGCAGATCTGTTTCGGGGTTTGAGTCATCGGGAATCGCTTGTCCTCATTGTGTACCCATATTGTATACATCATGGGTACAGTTTGAATTCAAGCGGAATCCGATTCTTCCAAAGGGACGCGCGGCGAGACGAGCAGCGAGGCGGCGCTCAGATCAGAAGGTCTCCTTGAAGGGCCGCAGGTCGATCTCGAAGCTCCAGGCGGAGCGGTGTTGCTGATGCAGCATCCAGTAGCTCTCGGCGATGGCGTCGGGGTCGAGCATGCCGTGCGGGCCCATCTTCTCCTTCAGTTCGGGGTTCTTCTGGTTGAGCCGCTCGCCGTCGATCCCGCCATCGATGATGACATGGGCGACATGCACGCCCCTGGGGCCCAGATCGCGGGCATAGTTTGCGGCGACGGCGCGCAATCCAGCCTTGGCGGAGGCGAAGGCGAGATAGGGTGGGCGAGCCTTGAGCGAAGCGGTCGCACCGGTGAACAGGATCGTGCCGTGGCCCTGTTCCACCATCCGCTTGCCGGCATCCCGCGCGGTCAGGAAACCGCCAAGACAGCAGACCCGCCAGGCGTCCTCGAAATAGGCCGCCGTCATGGTCAGGCTGTCCTCGGCAAAGGCGTTGCCTGCATTGTAGACCGTGAGGGAGAGCTCGCCCGGCATCGCATCGACCGCATTGAACAAAGCCTCGATGCTGGCCTCCTCGGTCACATCGACCCGGATCGCGGTGGCCTCGGCGCCACCGTCGCGCAGGCCCTCTGCGATGGCTTCGATCTTGGCCTCGGTCCGGCCGCCGACGATGACATGATGGCCCTCCCACGCCGCTTTGCGGCACATGGCGGCGCCGAGACCGGCCTCCGCACCGACGCCGAGGACAACTGCGATTGGTTTGGTGGTGGACATGGGCGCCTCCAATTCGGGTCTGCTGAGGGGGATCGTCTCTGCCCTTGAAGATCATCAGTCAGGTAGCTCAGAACAAGGGTAGCGGAGGAATATTCTGGGCCGCTGAGCACACCATCCTCTCACGCAAGCATGTCTTGCGCCGGGCGGAGGGCGGCCTTTCGCCAAAGCCCTCCCTGGCAACAGTTGTCTTGTCGCGCCGGTGCTCTTGTGGCTGAGTGAGCGAAGAGGGGAGGCACTTTAATGCTCATCGACGGACTGCAATACGCGAACTGGTCGGAGAAGATCTTCCGGCAGATGCGCGAGGGCGGCGTCGACGCGGTGCATGTCACCATCGCCTATCACGAGACGTTCCGGGAGATGGTCGCCAATCTGGAGCAGTGGAACCGCTGGTTCGAGCGCTTCCCGGATCTGATCATGCGCGCGGGCTCGGGCGACGATGTGCGCCGGGCAAAGGCCGAGGGGAAGACCGCGATCCTCTTCGGCTACCAGAACCCCTCACCCATCGAAGACGATATCGGGCTGGTGGAGATCTGCCATCAGTTGGGCGCGCGGTTCATGCAGTTGAGCTACAACAACCAGTCCCTGCTGGCGACCGGGTGCTACGAGGCGGAGGATCCCGGCATCACCCGCATGGGGCGCCAAGTGATCGCCGAGATGAACCGGGTCGGGCTGGTGGTCGATATGAGCCACTCGGCGGAACGCTCGACGCTGGAGGCGATCGAGATCTCAACCCGGCCGATCGCGATCACCCATGCCAACCCGGCCTTCTGGCACGCGGCGCTGCGCAACAAGTCCGATACGGTGCTGAAAGCACTAGGCGAAAGCGGTGGGATGCTGGGCTTCTCGCTCTATCCGCATCACCTGAAGGGCGGTTCGGACTGCACGCTGGAGAGCTTCTGCGAGATGGTGGCACGGACAGCGGAGATCATGGGTGTCGGGCAGATCGGGATCGGCACGGATCTTTGCCAGGACCAGCCGGACAGCGTGGTGGAATGGATGCGCACGGGCCGCTGGACCAAAGCGATGGATTACGGCGAGGGCTCGGCCGCGAATCCCGGCTTCCCGCCGATGCCCGCCTTCTTCCAGGACAACCAGCATTTTGGAAACATCGCGGAGGGGCTGCGGGCGGTAGGCTTTTCCGAGGAGGATGTGGGCCGGGTGATGGGGCTGAACTGGCTGGACTTCTTCGACAAAAGCTTCGGGCCCGCGCCGTGACCCGCGCCTCGACCCATCCGTGCCCGGAAGCGGCGGCCTATCGGCGCAAGCCTGAGGAGGTGATGCGGCTAGCCCGGATGGGTTCGTTCCACCCGACACGGCTGTCCTTCATGCGCCAGTTGCTGCGGCGGCTGGAGCGCGAGGACTGGCGGTTTGAGCGCCGGGCGTGGGAGGTGGATGAGAGCGGCGTCGGTCATGCGCTTTACTGCGTGCATGGGGTGGAGCGCAGCTACACGCTGGTGACCTTCGCCCACGACCTGCCCGATGAGATGCGCTCCGACCGGGTGATCGCGACCGCCTGGGACGCGACCTTTACGCTGTTCGACGGGGTACCGGAGGCGGCGGATATCGAACGCCTGCGCCAAAACGTGCCGCTGCAGGAGGCCGGACGTGTTTCTGCGCGGGAGCTGAGCCTCTCGCGCGCCAACCGCTCGGTGCGGCTGTTCGACCATGTGGTCGACCGGCTGGCGGAGGGGCGCCAGCCCGATGCGGAGATGCTGAAGACCGGTTACCTGATGCGCACCACGGCGGTCTATGGCTCGGGCAAGTTCGGCGCCGCGGATCGCGATGTGATCGCCGGGCGGGAAGAGCTCTCGGGCCCGTTCCAGGCGGAGATGCTGTCAGTCTGGCTGACGCGGGCCTTCACCGTCGACGTCGTCGAGCATCTGGCGCGGATGAAGGGCGGCGAGAAGGCCGCGCGGCTGGAGCCTGATCTGAGGCGCAGGTTGGGAGTCGGCAACTCCACCGGGCTCGGCATGGCGCCGTTCCTGGTGAACCATCCGGTGCTGATCAATAACTGGATGCTGGCCCGCGAGGAGGCGCTGGCCCGGGTCAGGGCGCAGGAGGCAGCTGGCCCGGTAGAAATCGCAGGCTTCCGGGCGGCGCTTGCGGCGGCGGCGGAGAACGCGAAGATCTGGGACAGTGCGCATCCGCTGCAGGTCGCCAAGCTCGCGGATCTGCGGGCCGATCTGGCGAGCCTGCGAGCGTGGGCGGAGGAGGATACTCTGTTCGCCGTCGATCACCCGTGGGACGCGCTCTGGCAGCGGGGAAAGGCGCTGTCGCTGGAGGGGCAGGAGGCGCTGCTGGCCGCCATGCTGGAGCCGCACGGGGACCTGATCGAAGGGCTTGGGGACTGCATGGACGCGGATGAGGGCGCGTTCTTCCGGATCGACGGCACCATGCCGGCTGGCGCGCTGATGGAGATACTTTCCGAGCAATATCAATGGGCTATGGAGATCGACTACGCGGCCCCGGAGCAATCGGCCCGGTTCTGGTATGTCTCGGAGGAGAAGCTGGAGCCCCGGCTGGGTGAGCGTCATGAGGAAGACGGCGCGGCGCTGGAGCAGCCGCTGGCCACCGGCCGCGACGCGCAGGCACTCGCCCGGGCGCTGGAGGGGCGGGAGGCGGAGGAGCCGGTTGCGGCCTTCCTGCTGGAGCGCCCTGAGCACCGCCACATGGTCCGGCGCGCGCAGATCGCGGCGCGGCACCCGTTCGCCGAGATCCGGGACAACCTGATCGGGGCGGAGATGCTGCCGATCGATCTGCTGCGCTGCAAACTGTCTTTCTTCGGCGCGAGCCGCTTCGACCCGCGTTCCGACCGCTGGGTGCGGATCTGCATGTATCAGGATGCGCCCTATCCCGATGAGCTGCTGGCAGCGCCCTGACCATGGCGAACGAGAGCGATCCGACCATCCAGTCTCCGCTGCCGCCAACCGGGCCTGGAGCTGTCACGGTCTCGTTTTCGGAGATCGACGCGATGGGGCGCAAGGCGGCGCGGGGTGCGGGCTATGCCTGGGGTCTGGCGGAGGAGGCGGGCCGCGCGGCGCGCTGGCTCTCGGCCCATGGGCTGCCGGGGGTCGTAGCCCTGGCGCGGGTCTTGCGGGAGAGCGACGGACGGACCGGTGCGCCGCGATTGGAGGCGGGCGTATGGCAGGCATCAGGCGGCGCGCTCTGCCCGATCCAGCTGGGCGCCGCTTTGTCGGATTACGCCGGAGGGCTCGTCCCGGGCATGCGCGAGGAGGCGGGCGCGGTGCGGGTGCCGCTCCTGCTCCTCCCCTTCCTCGCCTGGAGCGCGCAGGCGCTGCGGGTGCATATGTCGCTGGATCTGGAGGGGGAGCGGGTCTTCGTCTCGCCCGAGGGACTGGTCGACCGGCCCGGGCTCGCGGTGCTGATGGAGCCTGCGCGGCGCCTGTCGCTGAGTTTGGAGGCGGGCTCGGGGGAGGTGCGCATCGCGGACCGTTCGGGGGAGCAGGTGCCGCGCGCGGTCTGGGTCGAGCTCGGGCTTCTGGCGGCGCGGACCTATGTGCCCGCGAGCGACGCGTCGCGATTGAGCGGTGCGGGGGCCGGGACGCTGGATAACGATTGAGGTCTATGGCGGAGGGCAGCGGCCGACCTGGAGGGCGCGACACGGCCCTGGCGCTATCTCGGCGCCCAAAAGCATCTATTCCGCCCGATCTGGCGACGGCATCGCCAAAGTGCCCTCCGTGGGGAGGTCGGGCGCTGCCCGGTGTGCCACCGGGCTAAGAGACTGCGCTGTCAGCGACCGCGAGGTGGATGTCGTGGGTCTTGCAGATCTCGACGATCGGCTCGGGTGGCGGGGCGTCGGTGAAGAAGCCGTCGAGCTCGGCGAGGTTCACGATGCGCACGGGTGCGGATCGGCTGAACTTCGAGTGGTCAGACACGAGGAAGGTCATCCGGGCATTGGCGATGATGGCCTGCGCGACGCGGACCTCGCGATAGTCGAAATCGAGCAGCGTACCCTCATCGTCGATCGCCGAGGCGCCGATGATCGCATAGTCGACCTTGAACTGCTGGAAGAAGTCGCCCGTGGCCTCGCCCACCAGCCCGCCGTCGGAGCGGCGGAGCACGCCGCCCGCCACAACCACCTCGCATTCGTCGTTCTCGGCGAGGATGTTCGCGACGTTGAGATTGTTGGTGATCGCCATGATGTTCTTGTGGTGGAGAAGCTCGCGCGCCACGGCCTCGGTCGTCGTGCCGATATTGATGAAGAGCGAGGCGTTGTCGGGGATCGCGGCGGCGCAAAGCCGCCCGATGGCGCGCTTCTCCTCCTCGGCCATCTCGCGGCGCATGGAATAGCCGATATTCGAGCGGCCCGAGGTGAGAACCGCGCCGCCATGGACCCGGCTCAGGAGGCCGCTCTGACACAGCTCGGTCAGGTCCCGGCGAATCGTCTGGGGGGTGACGTCGAACCGCTCCGCCAGATCCTCGACAGTCACCCGTCCGACGGCGCGCGCGACCTCGATGATCTCGTCATGGCGAAATGAATATGCCAAAGGCAGCTCCCCTCTGCGGCGCTGATCGTTCCCAGATTTCTTTTCAGTTGCAAGTATTTCCAGCGAAAGGGATAGAGTCAGGGGCGGCTCTCCGCAAGGTGGCTTTTCGTGTTTCCAGTGATTGACATTTACGAACACTAACGAACATAAAAGAAAAAAAGAAGACAGGGAGAAGGCGATCGCTGACCAGCGACCATACGATCTTTGCGTGATCGGCGGAGGGGTGAACGGGTGCGGGATCGCCCGCGACGCAGCCGGCCGGGGGCTGAGTGTCCTGCTCTGCGAAAAGGGCGATCTGGCCAGCGCGACCTCCTCGGCCTCCACCAAGCTTTTCCATGGCGGGCTGCGCTATCTCGAGCATTACGAGTTCCGCCTGGTGCGCGAGTCGCTGAGGGAGCGTGAGGTCTTGCTCCGCGCCATGCCGCATATCTCCTGGCCCATGCGGTTCGTGCTGCCGCATCACAAGGGGTTGCGGCCCGCCTGGCTGCTGAGGCTGGGGCTTTTCATCTATGACCATCTGGGCGGGCGCGAGATCCTGCCTGGAACCAAGACGCTGGATCTGAGCACGGACCCGGCGGGTGCGCCGTTGAAGGACATCTTCGCGAAGGGTTTTGAATATTCCGACTGCTGGATCGAGGATTCCCGGCTCGTGGTGCTGAACGCTCGCGATGCGGCCGAGAAGGGCGCCGTGATCCTGCCGCGCACGGCCTGTGTCTCCGCGACGGCGGAGGATGGCGGATGGCGCGTGACGCTGGAGGATACGACCGGCGCCGGGCAGCGCGAGATCCGGGCCAAGGCGATCGTGAATGCCGCGGGCCCATGGGTGGAGGAGATGGCGCGCAACCGCATCCGGCTCAACACCACTGAGAAGATCCGGCTGGTGCGCGGCAGCCATATCGTGGTGAAGAAGCTCTTCGATCATGACCGGGCCTATATCTTCCAGCACTCCGACGGGCGGGTCATCTTCGCCATTCCCTACGAGCGGGATTTCACCCTGATCGGCACCACGGATGCCGATCATCATGGCGACCCGGGTGAGGCCGTCTGCTCGCCCGAGGAGGCGGATTACCTGCGCGCGCTCGCCTCGGAGTATTTCGAGACGCCGGTCGCGGCTGACGATATCGTCTGGACCTATTCCGGGGTCCGTCCGCTCTATGATGACGGAGCAAGCTCGGCGACCCAAGCGACGCGGGACTACGTTCTGAAGCTGGAACGGCCCGAGGGCGCGCCGTTGTTGAACATCTTCGGCGGCAAGATCACCACCTATCGCAAGCTGGCGGAGGAGGCGATGGAGCAGCTGAAGGCTGTCTTCCCCGACCTCGGCGCCGCGTGGACCGCCGGGAAGCCCCTGCCGGGCGGGGATTTCGCGGTCGATGACGTGGTGAAGCTTGCCACGGATCTGCGGGCGTCGGCGCCTGCGCTCGATGAAGTGACCGCGATGCGGCTGGTCCGGGCCTATGGCACCGAGGCGGCAGGAATTGCCCGCAGTGCGCAGACCGTCGATCAGCTTGGCCGCGATTTTGGCCATGGCCTCCATGAAGCAGAGGTGCAATGGTTGATCGACCGGGAATGGGCGATGACCGCGGACGACGTGCTCTGGCGGCGGAGCAAGCTGGGCCTGCGCCTCTCCAAGGACGAGGCGGGGGCGCTGGCGGCCTGGATGGCCGATGCGGTCGCTGCGAAAAACGAGACGAAGGTGGCCTGAATGTCCCTGCAACTCTCAGACGTGTCGAAACAGGTGGGGGCGGAGACGCATATCCACCCGACGACGCTGGAGTTGAAGCGCGGCACGATGAACGTGCTCCTGGGCCGCACGCTGTCGGGCAAGACCACGCTGATGCGGATCATGGCGGGGCTCGATGTGCCGACCGAGGGCCGGATTTTCTGGGACGGTCAGGATGTGACCGGCGAGAAGGTCCAGAAGCGCGATATCGCGATGGTCTACCAGCAGTTCATCAACTACCCCTCGATGACGGTCTACGAGAACATCGCCTCGCCCTTGCGCCTGCAGGGGGTCGCGGCCAGTGAGATCGACGCCCGGGTGCGCGAGGCGGCGGGGCTGGTGAAGCTGGCCGACAACCTGCTGGACCGTCAGCCGCTGGAGCTGTCCGGCGGGCAGCAGCAGCGCTGTGCACTGGCCCGCGCGCTGGTGAAGGATGCGGGGCTCGTGCTGCTGGACGAGCCGCTGGCGAACCTCGACTACAAGCTGCGTGAGGAGCTGCGCGCCGAGATCCCCAAGATCTTCGCGGCCTCCGGTGCGATCTTCGTCTACGCGACGACCGAGCCGCATGAGGCGTTGCTGCTCGGCGGCAACACCGCCTGCCTTTGGGAAGGGCGGGTGACGCAGTTCGGCCCGACGGCGGAGGTCTATCGCCGCCCGCAGGATGCGGTGACCGCCGGTGTCTTTTCGGACCCGCCGATGAATTTCGTCGACCTCTCGGTCTATGATGCGGGCCATCCGGTGCCGGCGCGCCTGCTCTCGGGCCTGCCGCGGGGGCGGTATCGCGCGGGGTTCCGGGCCAACCACCTGTTGCCCGATCCGATCGGAGCGGATGAGCTGCAGTTCGAGGCCGTGGTGGTCGGGACCGAAATCACGGGATCGGAGAGCTTTATCCACGTAAGCTCAGAGCATGGTCAGTGGGTCGTCAGGGTGCACGGCGTGCGTGATCCGGAGACCGGCAGCCGGATCCCGCTCTATGTCGACCCGGCGCATATCTACATTTTTGGCGACGACGACCGGCTGGTCCAGCCCGCCAGCTATTCGCAGGTGGCCTGATGGTTGCGATCAAGCTTGAGAACCTCGCCCACGCCTATGGCCCGAACCCGGCTGGCCCTGAGGACTATGCGCTGCGCCCCGCGCTCAACCATGTCTGGGAGGATGGCGGGGCCTATGCGCTGCTCGGCCCCTCGGGCTGCGGGAAGACGACGCTGCTGAACGTCATCTCGGGGCTGATCGAACCCTCGCAGGGGCAGATCTGGTTCGGAGAGCGGGATGTGACTCATGCGACGACGGCCGAGCGCAACATTGCCCAGGTGTTCCAGTTCCCGGTCGTCTACGACACGATGACGGTCTTCGATAATCTGGCCTTTCCGCTGAGAAATCGCGGGATCGACGAGAGCCGGGCTGGAAGCCGCGTGCGCGAGATCGCCGAGCGGATTGGCATGGCCGACCGGCTGGAGAGCCGGGCGCGCGGGCTGACGGCGGATGCCAAGCAGAAGATCAGCCTGGGCCGCGGCATGGTGCGCGAGGATGTCGCCGCGATCCTGTTCGACGAGCCGCTGACCGTGATCGACCCGCACCTGAAATGGGAGCTGCGCGCGCAACTCAAGCAGCTTCATCGCCAGTTCGGCCAGACCATGATCTATGTGACCCATGACCAGACCGAGGCGCTGAGCTTTGCCGACAAGGTGGTGGTCATGCTCGACGGTCAGGTCCTGCAGATCGGCACGCCGGAGGAGCTGTTCGAGCGGCCGGAGCATACCTTCGTGGGCTATTTCATCGGCTCGCCCGGCATGAATGTGCTGAGCGCCGAGATCGAGGGGTCTGAGGCGCTGGTCAACGGCACGCGGCTTCCGCTCGGGGGTGCCTATGCCTCTGATGGCACAGCGGAAATCGGCGTCAGGCCGGAGCATGTGCGCCCGTCCGAGACCGGTCTGCCGGTCTCCATCGACCGGGTGGAGGATATCGGCCATCTGCGCATCCTGCGTGCGCGCCACGGCGAGACCGAGATCAACGCGATCCTGCCCGAGGGCACCGAGATCCCGGCGATTGCGCATCTCACCTTCGAACCAGGCTGGACTCATGTCTACAAGGGCGGCTGGCGGGTGGAGGCTGGCCAATGACCAAGACGCTCAACAACCGCGCCTGGTTCATGGTGCTGCCCGTGCTGTTCCTGGTGGCGATGAACGCGATCATCCCGCTGATGACGGTGGTGAACTATTCGGTGCAGGAGGTGTTCTACGGCACCTACTCTTTCGTTGGGGAGCGCTGGTACATCGACACACTGTCGTCG
Source organism: Pseudomonadota bacterium (assembly GCA_039180675.1). Taxonomy (GTDB): domain Bacteria; phylum Pseudomonadota; class Alphaproteobacteria; order Rhodobacterales; family Rhodobacteraceae; genus Thermohalobaculum. The sequence goes on from JBCDDC010000032.1 coordinate 10,184, forward strand.
GAGCGGTTCCACGATGCGCTTGGGCGCCAGTTCCTGTTCACCTTCCTGATCCTGATCATCGAGATCCCGCTGGGGGTCGCTGTGGCGCTGGCGATGCCCCGCTCGGGTCCCTGGGCCTCCGTCTGCCTGGTGCTGATGGCGCTGCCACTCTTGATCCCGTGGAATGTGGTCGGCGCGATGTGGAACATCTTCGCGCTGCCGGATATCGGGCTGCTCGGGTTCTCGATCAACTGGCTCGGGATCGATTTCAACTACACCCAACAGCCGGTCAGCGCTTGGTTCGTGGTGATCCTGATGGATGTCTGGCACTGGACCTCGCTGGTGGTGCTGCTGGCCTATGCAGGCCTCCAGTCGATTGACGAGAACTACTATCGCGCGGCGAAGATCGACGGCGCGTCGGACTGGGCGGTGTTCCGCTATATCCAGCTCCCAAAGATGAAGCGGGTGCTGACGATCGCGGTGCTGCTGAGGTTCATGGACAGCTTCATGATCTACACTGAGCCTTCTGTGCTGACCGGCGGCGGCCCGGGCAATGCCACCACCTTCCTGTCGATCGACCTGGTGAAGAAAGCGCTGGGCGAGCAGGACCTCGGCAACGCGGCGGCGATGTCGATCATCTACTTCCTGATGACGCTTCTGGTCTGCTGGCTCTTCTATACGCTGACCATGCAGGGGGAGGAGGAGTCATGACCGAAGAGCGCGCCTCCCCACCGGCTAGCTTCGGCCGCAGCATATCCGTGACCATGAACCGGACCGCGACGCGGAGATCGGCCGTGAAGCTCCGCTGGCTGGTGCCCACCCTCTACATCCTGTTCCTGATGCTGCCGATCTACTGGCTCATGAACATGTCGTTCAAGACCACCAACGAGATCCTGGCGGGCTTTTCCTGGTATCCGCAGGATTTCACGGTCGACAGCTATGTCGAGATCCTGACCAACCCGAACTGGTACTGGGGCTATATCAACTCGATCACCTATGTCGCGATCAACACCGTGCTGTCCGTCAGCGTGGCGCTGCCCGCGGCCTATGCGTTCTCGCGCTACCGGTTTCTGGGCGACAAGCATCTGTTCTTCTGGCTTCTGACCAACCGGATGGCGCCGCCAGCGGTCTTCGCGCTGCCGTTCCTCGAGCTCTATTCCTCGATGCAGCTCTTCGACACGGTCTGGGCGGTGGCGCTGGCGCATTGCCTGTTCAACATTCCCCTCGCGGTCTGGATCCTGGAGGGGTTCATGTCGGGCGTCCCGAAGGAGATCGACGAGACGGCCTATGTCGACGGCTATTCCTTCCCCGCCTTCTTCGTGAAGATCTTCATGCCGCTGATCGCCAGTGGGATCGGGGTGACGGCGTTCTTCTGCTTCATGTTCTCCTGGGTCGAGATGCTGCTGGCCAAGACGCTGACGGCGGTGGCGGCGCAGCCGATCGCGGGGGTGATGACACGAACGGCCTCGTCCGCGGGCTATGAGCTGGGGCTGCTGGCGGCGGCTGGCGTTCTGACGATCATCCCGGGCGCGATCGTGATCTATTTCGTGCGCAACTACATCGCCAAGGGCTTCGCCCTGGGGAGGGTGTGATGGCGTGGCTCAAGCTGAGCAGTCTCGATTTCTTCGCCGCGGTTTGCAGCGAGGCCAACAGCGGCGGCGCCGGCAGCACCGTCAGCGACATCACCCTGATCAATCTCAACCGGGTGATGTGGGTCGAGGTGAGCGCCGCGCGAAGCCGGATCAGCCTGCAGCTCGACCCCGAGAAATGGCTCGTTCTGAGTTTCCGCTCCGCGTCGGATTTCACCAAGGCAACCGGTCAATTGGAGGCGCTGGCATGAGGTATCTGCCAACAATCGCGTTCGCATTGCTGCCGGGCATGGCATTGGCGCAGAACCAGGTCAGTGAGCCGGTGCTCGCCTGGATGGCCTGGACCTGGCAGACGGCGACTTTCTTCGGCGTGATCGCCTGTGCCCTGGTCGCGATGACGGTCTGGGAGGTGCTGCGCCCCGGCGGCAGCCCGCGCAGCCCCGGCGCGCTGGGTATCTCGACCACGCGGGGCGACCGGCTATTCATCTCGCTTCTCAGCGCGGCTTACATCCATCTGGCCTGGCTCGCGCTGGTCACCGGCCCGCTCTGGGTCGCGACGCTGATTTCGGTCATTCTGATGCTGGCGATCTTTCGCTGGGTCTGAATATCATCCGGCCCATAACGGGCCAAAAAACAGGGAGGAAAACGTGAGAAAGACACTTCTGGCAACGGCGGCGGTCAGTCTGCTCTGGGCGGGTGGCGCCTGGGCGGATCAGGCAGCAGCCAAGAAATGGATTGAGGAGGAGTTCCAGCCCTCGGTGCTCTCGCAGGATGAGCAGATGGCCGAGATGGACTGGTTCATCCAGGCGGCGGAGCCGTTCCGGGGGATGGAGATCAACGTCCTATCCGAGACGATCCCGACCCACACGTACGAAGCCGAGACGCTCACCAAGGCGTTCGAGGAGATCACCGGCATCAAGGTGAACCACCAGCTCCTTGGCGAGGGCGAGGTCGTCCAGGCCGTGCAGACCCAGATGCAGACCGGCCGGAACCTCTATGACGGCTATATCAACGACTCGGATCTGATCGGCACCCACTCGCGGCTGCAGCTCGCCTATAATCTGACCGACATGATGGCGGGGGACTGGGCGGCGACCACCAACCCGGGCCTCGATCTCGACGACTTCATGGGGATCAGCTTCACTACCGGGCCGGATGGCAAGCTCTATCAGTTGCCCGACCAGCAGTTCGCCAACCTCTACTGGTTCCGCAAGGACTGGTTCGACAAGCCAGAGCTGCAGGCACAGTTCAAGGAGCTTTACGGCTATGACCTCGGCGTCCCGGTCAACTGGTCGGCCTATGAGGACATCGCCGAGTTCTTCAGCGTGCACGTCAAGGAGATCGACGGGGTCCGCGTCTTTGGTCACATGGACTATGGCAAGCGCGCGCCGGATCTTGGCTGGCGGATGACCGATGCCTGGCTCTCGATGGCAGGAGCAGGTTCGGTGGGTGAGCCGAACGGCGTGCCGATCGACGAATGGGGCATCCGGATGGAGGCCGGTTCGTGCAACCCGGCGGGCGCTTCCGTCTCGCGCGGCGGCGGCACCAACGGCCCGGCGGCGGTCTATGCGATCCGCAAGTGGGACGAGTGGCTGAGGGCCTATGCACCACCGGCAGCGGCGTCGTTTGACTTCTACCAGTCGCTGCCCGCGCTCAGCCAGGGCAACGTGGCGCAACAGATCTTCTGGTACACGGCTTTCACCGCATCGATGGTGGCCCCGAAGTCCGAGGGCAACAACACTGTGGATGCCGATGGCAAGCCCCTGTGGCGGATGGCGCCGAGCCCGCACGGGCCCTACTGGGAAGACGGCCAGAAGGTCGGCTATCAGGATGCCGGTTCTTGGACTTTCCTGAAATCGACCCCGTCTGACCGGGCGCAGGCCGCATGGCTCTATGCGCAATTCGTGGTCTCGAAGACGGTCGATGTGAAGAAGTCGGATGTGGGCCTTACCTTTATCCGTGACTCCACCGTGCGTCACCAGCACTTCACCGACCGGGCGCCGAACCTTGGCGGTCTGATCGAGTTCTACCGCTCGCCCGACCGGGTGCGGTGGAGCCCGACCGGCATCAACGTGCCGGATTATCCGAAGCTCGCCCAGCTCTGGTGGCAGCAGATCGGCGACGTGAACTCGGGTGCCTTCACCCCGCAGGAGGCGATGGACCGCCTGGCCGGGGAGATGGACACGATCATGGCCCGGATGCAGGCGGCCGATGAGCAGGCCAATGTCTATGGTGGCTGTGGCCCTCGCCTGAACGAGCCCAAGGACCCCTCCGAATGGATCGGCAAGGGCGGCGCAAAGGCCAAGGTGGATGAGAAACCCAAGGGCGAGACCATCGCCTATGAGGAAATCATCAAGCGCTGGCAGTAAGGCCAGACGTTCATGACAGGTTGCCCGGCGGTCGCGCCGGGCAACAAACCGGGACATACCGACAGGTATCACCCCAATTGCACTCCAAAAGCATACCCAAATCATCCCTCGCGTTTCGGGTGCCTCTCTTTGCCCGGCGGCACCGCCGGGCAGCGCCCGACCCTCCCCACGGGAGGGCGCATGGCGATGCCACTTTTAACACGCACGGCGCTGATGCTTTGAGGCGCGGCGTGAGGCTTAAACGAAGTGAACGCCCTCCCAGGGTCGGGCGCTGCCCTCCTCTTATGGCTTGACCTACTTGCGCCCATTGAACCTAGTGACGGTTGATGCCGGAGGACAAATTCATCCTGCCGCCCTTTCGCGCGCTTCTGGCCTTCTGGGCAGCGGCGCGGGCGGACCGGCTGGCCGATGCGGCAGAGCAGCTTTCCGTCACCGAGAGCGCGATCAGCCACCAGTTGCGCCGGCTGGAGGAGTTCCTGAACACGCGGCTGTTCGAGCGGGTCTCGGGTCGCCTGAACCTCACACCCACGGGCCAGCGCTATCTTGAGCAGATCGAACCGGCGATGAGGGATATTCATGCGGCGACCGCCGCGCTCCTGCCGTCGGACGGGCGGCAGGTGGCCCGGCTGACCCTCCCACCCTCGCTGGCGGCCACCTGGCTGATCCCGCGGCTTGGCCGGTTCGAGACTGCTCAACCTGAGATCGACGTGCAGATGGTCCTGACCACGCGGCTCCTCGACATGCAGCGCGATCAGATCGATGTGGCGATCCGCTATGGCCGGGGCAGTTGGCCGGATGTCGACGCGGCCTTCCTGTTCGAGGATCTCGCGACCCCGGTCTGCGCACCCGGACTGTTGCCCGAAGGCGCCGATCCGGGGGCATTGCCGGAGGGGCTGCGCTACATCATTAATCGAAGTATTCCAGTGGAATGGGAGGAATGGGCGCGGGCAAACGGCCTCAACCCGCCGCCGCCCGAAGCGATGCTGACGCTGGAGACGATCGAGCAGGTTCTCCAGGTCGCGGAGGCCGGGCACGGGCTGGCGATGGGCCGGTCGCCTTACATCGAGCCCCGGCTCGAGCGGGGCAGCCTGGTTGCGCCCTTTGGCGAGGCGGGGCCGACCGGGGCGTCTTACTTCGTCTGTCTCTCGCGCGGGCGCGCACCGACTGCGGCGGCGCGAAAGCTGGCGCGCTGGCTGGAGGCGGAGGGGAAGGCGTATCTGGCGGAGGTCGCATCGGAAGACCATACTTGAGATAAATTCAAGTCCTGCGGATTCCATCTCATTTGTTCAACGCGCCGCCAGCGGCCATTTTTTGCTCCAGCGAAACACATGCTGGAGACCCGCAGTGACCCAGATCGACCATGCCGAATTCACCGCCAGCGACACGCTGGTCGCCCCGCTCACCTTCATCGTCCGGCAGGAGGAGAAACCCTATTTCAACTCCCAGGCCCTGACCGGTGGCGAGGTTGAGTATTTCTTCGATGTCGAGGCGCAGCCGGTGCCGGTCCATGACCTGCGGCCGGAGGCGGAGCGCTTCACCCTCGACACCGCAGGCTTTGCCCTGCGCCACGCGCCGAGTGCGGTTCGCGATCTCTATGACGACGACACGGTCGAAGGCCCGTATTTCGGTGAGATCGAAGCGCTGCTGAAGGCTGAACTCGGCGCCAGCCGCGTGGCCATCTTCGATGCTACCCGCCGGTCGGATGGCGGCGAAGGGGCCGCTAACAAGGATGGGAACCGGGGCGCCGCCTCGCGCATCCATGTCGACTACACGGCCAAGAGCGGCCCGCAGCGGGCGCGCGATGTGCTGGGCAGTGACGAGGTCGGCCGTTTGCTCGCCAAAGGAGCACGGATCCTGCAGATCAATGTCTGGCGCCCGATCGTGGGGCCGGTGCAACGCTCCCCGCTCGCGCTCGCCGATGCCGCGACCGTCGCGGCGGAGGATCTGATCGCCACCGACCAGATCTTCCCGAACCGGGTCGGCGAGATCTATCACCTCGCCCATAATCCGAAGCAGAAGTGGTACTACGCGCCCGAGATGACGCCCGATGAGGTGCTGCTGATCAAGGGTTGGGACAGTGTCGAGGACGGGCGCGCGCAGTACACACCGCACACGGCCTTCCCCCTGCCGGATCAGGACAATGCGCCCGCGCGGGAGAGCATCGAGATCCGCACCATCGTGGTGATCGAGTAAAACGTCATCGAGTAAAACCTGATCGGGGGCCGCGCGGCGGAGGACATCCGCGCGCGGCCCCCTTGACCTTACCCCGGCGCGCCCTGTTTGCGAATCCGCCCGCGCGGTCTTATATTCTGCCTGTCTCCTCGGGGACTATGGCGATAAACGCGCTCGTAATACACGGATCGGACCCGGGGGCGGTACCCGGCGGCTCCACCAACGGCCCTTCATTTGGGGGCGAGGGGGCCGAAATAGGATCGACGGACGTCTAAAGGGGTTAGCTTTCGCTCGGCGGGGTGCCACCGTATCGGCCCAAAACGTACAGTTGCAAATGACAACCGTGCTCCGGTGGCCGTTGCTGCGTAATGCAGTAACCAAACCGAAACTTAACTCCTAAGGCTTAGCCGCTTTAGGCGGGGTTCGCAGGCACCTGGCAACAGAAGCCTGCACTCCCAACCCCATGTTCCCGTTCAATTTGTGCCCTCTGCGAGCTCCGCCGTCTGCGGTGAAAACTGGTCTCCGCCGTGCTGCTGCGCCCCGCTGTCGCGGAAAGGCTGCTCGGCGGATTTCTCACTCTTCCCAAGCCAATGGAATCGTCTATGGTCGGGCCATGAAGGGGAGTCGCTGATGACCGGTCCGCAGGGTTTCGACTATGGCAGACTGATGCAGCGCGCGCTGCGCGGCCTCATGGTCGAAGTGCTCGGCCAGGTCGCGGAAGAGGGGCTCCCGGGCGAGCATCACTTCTACATCAGCCTCGATACGACCCATCCCGGGGTCGACATGCCCGACTGGTTGCGCGAGCGCCATCCGGAGGAGATCACCATCGTCATTCAGCACGAGTATGACGATCTCGCTGTGATGTCGGACCGGTTCTCGATCCGGCTTAGCTTCTCCGACCGCTCGGCGACGCTGGTGGTGCCGTTCGACGCGGTGCTGACCTTCGTCGACCCGTCGATGGAGTTCGGCCTCAAGTTCGACGGACACGAGGCCGAGGACGACGATGACGTGTCTGAACCAGAGGCGGACGGCGCCGACGACGAGGCCGCGCCGGAGACCCCCAAATCGGACGAAGGCGCCGAGGTCGTCAGCCTCGACACATTTCGCAAGCACTAGACACTTCCAGACACCCCCCCTAATTGACCGCGAGGCGGAAACGCGCCATTGGTATCAAAACAGTACTTAAAAGAGGTTATCGATGAAGATCGCTGCTGCTTGCTTGCTTTGTCTTGTTTTTCTTGCCGCCTGCGCTAAGCCGGTCCCGCTCGCCGGCGAGATTACCCAGGCCGAAATCATACTGCCCAACGATGACTTGGTGATTGTCGATTGGGAGGGCGCTGTCTCGATCGCACGCCAGGACGGCGTTTTCTTCATCTCTAGACCGGCCTCGTCGCAGAAGCCGACGCGTGAAGAGATTCAAGAGTTGAAGAGGATCGACGAGAACAACTCGCGTTATGCCGAGTACTTCTCGCGGAAAGACGTGCTCCTACGTGCTCAGGAGGCGGCGATCCCGGCCCTGGAAAAGGCGCTGGTCGAGGTTCCCGCCCGGCCGTTCATATTGGGGCGGAGCTTCCCGGCTTTGAATGGATCTCCGACGAAGCCCCTGAAGATCGTTATCAAGCCGCGAGATCGTCCCGGCAGCTTTGTTCTGTCGCGGCGAGACTCGTCTCAGATGTCGAGCGCGAAGTTCGCGGGCAAGTTGACCACTGGTATGCTGGTTGGGCTCCTTGGCGCAAAGCTGGAAGCTGCCAGCTACCGCGGTGAGTATGAGCTTGTCGATTTATCGAGCGGGGCTGTGATTGAGACTGATACCATAAACCTAAATCTCACTCAGAAATCCAATGGTCTCGACGATGTCCAGCTTCCCGCGGCCGAATACTTCGCGAGGCTGCTGTTTGCAAAGATCGTGGAGTTTGAGTGATCCTACGTCTTGGAGCGTAAGCCTGGCCCAGCCGGGCGATTGCATAAGAAAACTGCAAAGGGCAGAGGTGCCCGATTTTGAGATCGCTCAGATCTCCTTATGTCCGGGCACCGGATCGACAGGCTGCTACCTCATTAAATCACTGCTTGGTTCAGGTTCAGATCTGCGCTGAGAAGTTGAAGCGCTACCCGGTCGCCGCCGATTGGCAAGTGTGGGCGGGGCGCGTATGGTCTGCGCCGATTGATTGCAGGAGATCCCCCATGACCGCCACCCGCACCGAGACCGACAGCTTTGGCCCGTTGGATGTGCCCGCCGACAAGTACTGGGGCGCGCAGACCCAGCGCAGCCTAAAGAACTTTCCGATCGGATGGGAGAAGCAGCCGGTCGCCGTGGTGCGCGCGCTCGGGGTGATCAAACGGGCGGCAGCGGAGGCGAATATGGAGCTCGGCACGCTCGACAAGAAGACCGGGCGCGCGATCGTCAAGGCGGCGAACGAGGTGATCAAGGGCAAGCTCGACGACAACTTCCCGCTCGTGGTGTGGCAGACCGGTTCCGGCACCCAGTCGAACATGAACGCCAACGAGGTGATCGCGAACAAGGCGATCGAGATCCTGGGCGGGGTGGTCGGCTCGAAGGATCCGGTGCACCCGAACGACCATGTGAACCGCTCGCAATCCTCCAACGACACGTTCCCGACCGCGATGCATATCGCCACCGCGACGATGGCCCATGATGTGCTGTTGCCGGGGCTCGAGAAGCTGTTGGCGATGCTGAAGAAGAAGGAAAAGGAGTTCGCCAAGATCATCAAGATCGGGCGGACGCATACGCAGGACGCGACGCCCCTGACGCTGGGCCAGGAGTTCGGTGGGTATGCCCATCAGGTGGCGCAGGGGATCAAGCGGGTCGAACAGGCGCTGAAGAATATCTATCCGCTCGCGCAGGGCGGCACCGCGGTCGGCACCGGGCTTAACACGCTGAAGGGGTTCGATAAGCTCTTCGCCGCCAAGGCCGCGAAGATCACCAAGCTGCCCTTCAAGACCGCGCCCAACAAGTTCGAGGCGCTGGCGGCCCATGATGCGATTGTCGAGATGTCGGGGGCGACCAAGACGGTGGCCGCCTCGCTCTTCAAGATCGCGAACGATATCCGGTTCCTCGGCTCCGGCCCGCGGTGCGGCCTGGGTGAGTTGATGCTGCCGGAGAACGAGCCCGGCTCCTCGATCATGCCGGGCAAGGTGAACCCGACGCAATGCGAGGCGCTGACCCAGGTCTGCGCCCATGTGATGGGCAACGATGCGGCGATCGGGTTTGCAGGCAGCCAGGGGCATTTCGAGCTGAACGTCTACAAGCCGATGATGGTCTATAACCTGTTGCAATCCATGCAGCTTTTGGGGGACGCCTCGGTTGCGTTCACCGACAATTGCGTCAAGGGGATCAAGGCCGATGAGGGGCGGATCAGCCAGCTGATGTGGGAGAGCCTGATGCTGGTTACGGCGCTTGCGCCCGAGATCGGCTATGACAACGCGACCACGGTGGCGAAGACCGCGCACAAGAACCGCACGACGCTGAAGGAGGAGGCGATCCGCCTCGGCTTCGTCGACGAGGCGACCTTTGACCGTGTTGTCCAGCCGAAGGACATGATCGGGCCGAAGTGATGGCGGAGCCGGTAAACCTGCGCTGGGCCCGGAAGGAACGGGCCCGCACCGAGAAGCGGCGGAAGGCTGATGAGAACGCCACGCGCCATGGCTTGAGCAAGGCCGAACGGGTGCGGCAGGGGGCAGAGCAAGCGCAGGTCGCGAGGGTGCTCGATCACGCGAAGCGGGAGAAGGACTGAAGAGCCTCCGTGAAGGGGCGAGCGTTGTCCGGTACTCTCGCTGGGCAAAGCTCTTTCGGATCGAACAAGTGGATCATTTGAGGAGTTGAACGCCCATGTCGCTCGACATCTATGTCACCCTGCGCTCGCCCTATTCCTATCTCGCCAGCCGGCGGATCGTGGCCTTGGCGGCCGAGGCGGTGGTGCCGATCCGGTTCCGCCCGGTCTATCCGATCGCCATCAAGACCCCGGATTTCTTCGAGAAGTCCGACCCGCTCTGGTTGCCCTATCTGGTGCGCGACACGGCGCGGGTGGCGGAGATGGAGGAGGTTCCCTTCGGCTGGCCGGATCCGGATCCGATCGTCCAGGACCTCGCGACCGGGCGGATCGCGGCCGAGCAGCCGCATATCCGGCGGCTCACGCATCTGACCCAGGCGGCTGAGGAACAGGGGGCGGGGCTCGCCTTCTACGCCGCCGTCAGTGCGCTGGTCTTCGGCGGGGCGAAGGGTTGGAACGAAGGGCCGCATCTGCCCGAGGCTGCGCAGGGCGTGGGCCTGGATTTCGCCGAGCTGGAAGCGGCGATTGCGGCCGATCCCGAAGGCTATGACGCGAAGCTGGAGGCGAATTACAAGGCGCAGCGGGCCGCCGGGCATTGGGGCACGCCGCTGTTGGTTTTCGACGGGGAGCCGTTCTTCGGCCAGGACCGGGTCGCCATGTGCCGCTGGCGGATGGAGCAGGCCGGGGCGCTTTCGTGAGCGGGATCTATCTCAACAATGCGGGGCACGGCCACCCGGTCCCCGCCGTACTCTCGCGCCAGATCGCCCATCTGCAGCGAGAGGCTGAGATCGGACCTTATCGAGCGATGGCGGAGGTGGCCGATGAGCTTGCCGGTATCCGGGCTGCAGCGGCGGAGGTCATCGGTGCGGACCCCGCCGAGACCGCGCTGGTCACGACGACCTGTGCGACCTGGTACGCGGCGGTCTCTCGCCTGCCGATCGATGGCAAGCGGGTTCTGGTGGCGCCGCATGAGTGGTACGAGAACCTCGACGCGCTGGAGATGTTGGCGCGGGTCCGCGACCTCTCCATTGAGGTACTGCCCGAGATCGATTTCGCAGCACCCGATCTGAGCGGCTGGGCGGGCTGGATCGACGACGACACAGCGCTGATCTGCCTGCCGCTGGTGACTAGCATGGCCGGGCATCGATATCCGCTGGAGGAGATCGGTAAGCTGCCGCGCCCCGATGGCTGCGCTGTGGTGGTGGATGCGGCGCAGGCCTTTGGCCAGATGCCGTTGGATCTGCCGCGCTCCGGCGCCGATATCGTGGTCGGCACCGCGCGGAAATGGCTGCGCGGGCCGCGGCAGACGGGGCTTTTGTGGGTGCGTGAGGGGCTCGAAGGCATCGATGGCCCGCTGACCGCGCAATCGCTGGAGCCGCACGACGCCCATATCGCGGCGCGGCTTGGCCTGGGCGCCGCGATCGGTGAGGTTCTGGGGTGCGAGGTTGGGGGTGTTCAGGCAGATCTCGCCCAGCTTTCCGACCGGATCAGGGCAGAGGCGGCGGCACAGGAAATCCCATGCCTAAGCACCAAGGCAGGCGGGACCACGGCGGTCACCATCGCGCTGCCACCTACCGCGAAACCGGCGATCGAGGCCGCCATGGCCGACCGCCAGATCATCGCGAAATGGCCGGTTCCTGGGACCGAGGAGCCGCGTGCGGCAGAGGGTGCGACCGACCGCGCGCTGATGCGGATCTCGCCTCATCTCGCCAATACGCCGGACGAGATCGGGGTGCTTTTCACGGCGATTGCCCGGGGCCTCGCGGCGGGCTAAGAGAGGCGAAACCCACCCCTGCGGAGGAGACGCGATCATGTATGAGATTGGCCACTACCTGAACGGCGCGAATGCTGCCGGAAGCTCGGACCGCATGGCTGATATCTTCAACCCTGCGACCGGCGAGGTGCAGGGCAAGGTCGCGATGGGTACGGCGGACGACGTGGCCAAGGCGGTCGAGATCGCAAGGTCGGTGCAGCCCGAGTGGGCCGCGACGAACCCGCAGAAGCGCGCCCGCGTCCTGATGCAGTTCGTCCAGCTCCTCCACCGCGATATGGACAAGCTGGCCGAGGCGCTGTCGCGTGAGCATGGCAAGACTCTCCCGGATGCAAAAGGCGATGTGATCCGCGGCCTGGAGGTCGCCGAGTTCTGCATCGGCGCGCCGCATCTCTTGAAGGGTGAGTACACCGAGGGCGCGGGGCCCGGGATCGATATGTACTCGATGCGCCAGCCGCTCGGGATCGTGGCGGGCATTACGCCCTTCAACTTCCCGGCGATGATCCCAATGTGGAAGTTCTGCCCAGCGATCGCCTGCGGAAACGCCTTCATCCTGAAACCGTCAGAGCGTGATCCCTCGGTGCCGATGATGCTGGCCGCGCTGATGGAAGAGGCAGGGCTACCCAAGGGTATTTTGCAGGTGGTGAACGGCGATAAGGAAGCGGTTGACGCGATCCTCGATCATCAGGAGATCGAGGCGGTCGGCTTTGTCGGCTCCACTCCGATTGCGGCCTATATCTACGAGCGTGGCTGCGCCAATGGCAAGCGGGTGCAGTGCTTCGGCGGTGCCAAGAACCACATGATCATCATGCCGGATGCCGACCTCGACCAGGCGGTCGATGCGCTGGTGGGCGCCGGCTATGGCGCGGCCGGCGAGCGCTGCATGGCGATCTCGGTCGCCGTGCCCGTTGGCGAAGAGACCGCCGACCGGCTGGTCGAGAAGCTGGCCCCACGGGTCGAGAGCCTGAAGATCGGGCCTTACACGGCGGGCAATGACGTCGATTTCGGCCCGCTGGTCACCGCAGACGCGCAGCGAAAGGTGATGGGCCTGATCAACAAGGGTGTCGACGAGGGCGCGAAACTGGTCGTCGATGGCCGGGGCTTCAAGATGCAGGGGTATGAGGACGGCTATTTCGTCGGCGCTTGCCTGTTCGACAACGTCACCAAGGATATGGAGATCTACAAGACCGAGATTTTCGGCCCGGTGCTGTCGACCGTGCGGGCGAACTCCTATGAGGAGGCGATCGGCCTCGCCATGGATCATGAATACGGCAACGGTACGGCGATCTTCACCCGTGATGGCGACACGGCGCGCGACTTCACCAACCGGATCAATATCGGGATGGTGGGCGTGAACGTGCCGATCCCGGTGCCGCTCGCCTACCACACCTTCGGCGGCTGGAAGAAATCGGTCTTCGGCGATTTGAACCAGCACGGGCCGGATGCGTTCCGCTTCTACACCCGGACCAAGACGATCACCGCGCGCTGGCCCTCGGGCGTGAAGGAGGGTGCGGAGTTTTCGATCCCGGTGATGCAATGAGCCTGAGCCGCATCCGGGTCCGCGTCGACGGGCCTGTGGCGGTAATCCCTGCAACGATGGGATGCGTCGGGGTCTGAGAGGCGCAGTCATGGCCGATATCCTGACGCGGATCGAGGGGCGGGCGGGCCGCATCACGCTCAACCGGCCGCAGGCCCTCAATGCGCTTACCTATGACATGCTTCGCGAGATCGAGCGGGTGCTGGATCTCTGGCGGGACGATCCGGCTGTGGCACTGGTGCTGATCGACGCGGCGGGCGACAAGGCCTTTGCCGCAGGCGGCGATATCGTCGATCTCTACAACACCGGCCGGGCGGGGGATTTCGCCTTTGGCCGGAAGTTCTGGGCCCATGAGTATCGGATCAACGCCAAGGTCGCGCGCTATCCCAAAACCTATGTGGCGGTGATGACCGGGTTCACCATGGGCGGGGGTGTCGGTGTTTCGGCTCATGGCTCCCACCGGATCGTGACCGATGGCAGTCAGGTGGCGATGCCGGAATGCGGGATCGGGCTGGTACCGGACGTGGGTGGCTCGCTGCTGTTGGCCCAGGCGCCGGGGTTTCTTGGCGAATATCTCGGCATGTCCTCGACCCGGATGGGGCCAGGGGATGCGATCTTCGCAGGCTTCGCCGACAGCTATGTGCCGGTCTCGAGCCTCGAGGGGTTGAAGGCGGGTCTGGCGGAGACCGGCGATCTCGACATGATCGCGGATTTTGCCGAACCTGCGCCCGAGAGCCCGCTGCGCGATCTATTGGGCGATATCGACCGGGTCTTCAGCCGCGACAGCGCGGTGGAGATCGCCAGCATGCTCGAGGGGTTGGAGGTGGATTGGGCGGCAAAAGCGCATAAAGCGATCCGCCGGAACTGCCCGATCTCGGTTGCCTGCAGCCTCAGAATGATCAGGAATGTCAGGGTGTTGGGCCAGATCGAGGCGGCGCTCGCGCAGGAGTACCGCTTCATCTGGCGCTGCATGGAGGAGGGCGAGTTCCTCGAAGGGATACGTGCCGCCGTGATCGACAAGGACCGCAACCCGCAATGGGCGCGCCCGAAGCTGGAGGATATCGGCGCGGACGATGTCGCCCATATGCTGAGCCCGCCGCCGGGTGGGGATCTGGAGCTTTGAAGGGGAGAACGCCATGAAGATCGGATTTATCGGGCTTGGCAACATGGGCGCGCCGATGGCTGCGAACCTGGCCGCCGCGGGCCACGAGGTGGTGGGCTTCGACGTGGCTGGAACCAGCGCGGAGGGGGTGGCGAATGTGGCCTCGGCGGTCGAAGCGGCTGCGGGCCGGGATGCGGTGATCACCATGCTGCCGAATGGGGAGATCCTGCGTGCAGTCTATGCCGAGATTGTTCCTGAAGCGGACCAGGGCATGGCGATGATTGATTGCTCAACCGTAGATGTGGAGAGCGCACGGGCGGCGGCGGAGCTGGCTGAAACCGCGGGGCTTTTGCCGGTGGATGCACCGGTCTCGGGCGGCGTCGGCGGGGCGGCTGCAGGAACGCTGACCTTCATGGCGGGTGGCAGCGAGGAGGCTTTCGCCAAGGCCGCGCCGCTGTTTGAGATCATGGGGCAGAAGGCTGTGCACTGTGGCGCTTCGGGGGCAGGGCAATCGGCCAAGATCTGCAACAATATGATCCTCGGCGCGACCATGATCGTGACCTGTGAAGCCTTCGCTTTGGCTGACAAACTAGGGCTGGACCGGCAGAAGATGTTCGACGTGGTCTCGACCTCATCCGGCTATAGTTGGACAATGAACGCCTACTGCCCAGCGCCGGGCGTGGGGCCGCAGAGCCCGTCGGACAACGACTACCAGCCGGGCTTCGCTGCCGATCTGATGCTGAAGGATCTGAGGCTCTCCCAACAGGCTGCCGAGGCAGTCAACGCCGCCACTCCGATGGGCGCGCGCGCGACCGAGCTCTACGCCCAATTCGTCGAGCACGAAGACGGTCAAGGCCGCGATTTCTCCGCCATGTTGCCGCGGTTCGAGAAAATGGGCCGCCGACAGGGATGAACGCAGGACCTGATCGGCTAACGGCATTCGTAAAGGAACCAGTTCAGCAGATCGCCGGATACAATTGATCTTGCAAAGAAATCAGGATCTACATGGCCGCCAAACGGCCCTCTAAAAGAGAATCCTGCCGCGAACGCCAAAGCGTCGGGTCTCTCCCACGTCCAGCGAACCGACGCCGCCGGGGGCGAAGATGGATGTAGAGCCGACGGCATAGACCTCGTTCAGGGCGTTCTCGACGAAAGCCTCGATCTCGAATTCGTCCGCCCGCATGCCGAGCCGGAAGTTCAAGAGCTCGAACCCGCTCAAGGTGGGCGCGCCGACATCTACTAAACTCTCGAACTCGGATCTCAGGCTGAACTCCGTGCGCAGGAAGACGCCGGCCGAGGGGATGAACTCGTCGATCGGATGCTCGTATTCGCCCGCGATGCTGAACGTGTGGCGCGGAGCATTTGGAAGTGTATCTCCGGTGAAATCGCCGAGCGCGGGGTCGACGAAATCGGTGAACTTCGAGAAGTTCAGCCCGTAATTCGCGTTCACGCGGAACCCGTCCAGAGGCTCTGTTGCCATCGTGATCTCCGCGCCGATGCTGCGAGCGGCTGCGGCGTTGTCGACGATCGTAACGAAGCCTGTGGGTGAGCCCGCCGGGCCGACCGGAACCGAGACATTCACCTGGATGTCGTCATAGTCGAGGAAGAACCCCGTGCCGCTCAGCGAGAGCCGGTTGTCGAAGAACGAGGCACGGAAACCGCCCTCGAAGTTCCGCGCCGTCTCCTCGCCGAAGGGTAGCAGGCCAAGGCCCGCGGCGGTCGAAAAGCCGCCGGGCCGGAACCCGGTCGAATAGGAGAAGTAGGTGGAGAAGGTGTCGGTCCACTCATACCGGATCGAGGCGTTGGGTGTGAACGCGGTGAAAACCTCTTCGCCAGACTCAAACGGCGTGCTCGGGATTGTCGCCGGGATCGTGATCCCGCCCGGCAGCGTGAGCCCTCCGACGATGCCGGAAGAGATCCCCTCAGACTCGCCGATGACCCGGTCGCGGATGAACCGTGCGCCCCCGGCAACCTCCAGTCTGTCTACCGGTTCCCACCTCACATCGGCAAAGACGCCGAGATTGAAGACATCGGTCTCGAGATTGGTAATCGCATTGCTGCCATCCGTCCCGTCCGGCCCGAAGATACCAAGATCGGTTAGCGCCGGGATCAGCGGGGCCAAGGGGCTCAAAAGAAACGCATCGGCACCGAAGAACGTCTTGGTCGAGGTGTCGAAATTATTGAAGCTGAGATTGACGCCCCCGTTGAAGGAGACGGTGCCCAGCCCTTCGGGCAGGGTGAACTCCTCCCCTTCGAAGCGAAATTCCTGCGATAGGGCGGTGTCCTCGGAGTCGAAGTCGTTGAAGGTGAAATCCAGACTGGAGAAGTCGACATCCAGGGCTCCCTCCTCGACATCGGCGAGCAAATAGCTCGTGGTCGATTTGAGGGTGCCGACATCGAAATCGTAGGTCCCTTTCGCGCTGATGAAAAAGCGGTTCAGGGCATTGTCGCCGAAGAAGTCGTTGTCGCTGACCGGATTGCCTGCGTCGATGCTCGGGATCGTTGCGGTGTTCTGACCGTCAAAACTGGTGCGGTCGAAAGACCCGGTGAGCTCCAGCGTCAGGCGTTCGGTCGGTTCTGAGAGCAAGCTGAGGCGGGCGCCGGACTCGGTGCGGCCGATATCGTCGCCGAGCCCTGGTGCCTCCACGAACCCGTCGTTGAGCGCGCCGAAGGCAACCAGCCGGGCCGAGAGCAGACCGTCTGGCAGCAGCCCGCCATTAACGATTGCGCGGAACTCCCCATCCGGGCGCGAGCCGGCTTCGAGGCTGAGCTGTGCTTCGAACTCCTCGCTCGGCTTGTTCGGGACGAAGTTGATCGCACCGCCAATGGTCCCGCGGCCAAAGGCTGTGCCCTGCGGCCCGAACGCGGTCTCGACTCGCTGCACGTCAAGCAGGCGCGGGTTGATCGCGGTCGTTGAGCCCGTGGGGTTGAGGAGCACCCCGTCGAGAAAGACACCATTGACCGGCCCGGTCGCGCCCGGGCCCACGAGGTTCGAGACTCCCCGGATCGAGATATTGAGATCGGTCGGTGTGGTACCATCGACAAAGCTCACATTGGGCAGGCGCTGGAGGACTTCGGCGGTGTTGTTCAGGTTCGACTTCTGGATCTCGTCTTCCGAGAGCACGACGACGCTGCCTGGGACGTCGAAGAGGGTCTCTTCCGTCCGCCGTGCCGTCACTGTGATCTCGTCCAGAACGAAGGCGCCACCGCCAGGGTTTTCCGCCAGTTGCGAGACGATCGTGACCGCGCCCGGGCCGACCTCGCGCACGGTCAGCCCGGTGCCAGCGAGCATGGTGTCGAGGGCCTGGCGCGGGGTCATCTCGCCACGAACACCTGGGCTCGACTTGCCCCGTACCACGCGGTTGGAAGCGACGATCTGCAGACTGGTCTCCTCGCTCAGCTCGACCACGGCCAAGGCAAGTGGTTGCGAGGGAACATCGATCTGCTGAGCGTCCTCGGCAAAGGCCACGCCGTGACCGGCCCAAGTAAGAAGGGCCGTCAGCAAGGCTGTGGTCGAAGAGTGTGTCTTGCCCATGATTTCCCCTCGATCTGCGGGGCCGGTGATAGCAGGCCTTCATCATGCCAACGAACGACGACCAAAAAGATTCGGGATCTGTCGGAAAAACTACGGCTATCGCAGGATCAGACTGACGAAGGGTGGCGCCGTGACGACCCGTGCCCCCTCTGCCGCCGCCAGCGTTCTGAGCGCCAGCGCCGGATCGCCCAGGTCGAGCCCACCAAGGATCCGCGATTGCGCTAGCTCGTCATCGAGGATCACGATCCGGCTCTGCAGGCGGCGGTCGATCACATCGGCGACCTGTTCGAAAGTCAGCCCGTCGGTGATCAGCCAATCCTGCCGCCAGGCCGCAATCGCCCCGGGCTCGACAGCGTCAACGGCAGCGCCCGCTTTCGGCGACCAGCGCAATTGCTCGCCTGCTTCGAGCGTCAACCGGTCCACCCCGGTCAGGATCTCGACCTCCCCTTCAGCCACCGCAACGAGCACGATGTCGTCGATCCGCGCCGTCTCGAAAGCGGTACCGAGCGCGCGGATCGTCAGCGATCCGACACTGACGGCGAAGGGCCGCTCCCGCGTGTCGACCTCGAAGAAGGCGGCCCCCTGCAACAGAGTGACCCGCCGCGCGTCCCCCTCGGTCTCGTCCACGAGGGCCGATCTCGCATCCATCTCGGCGCGATCGCCCGAGTCGAGTGTCACCGCCGCTCGCTCCAACCCCGTCCGGAAGTCCGCAAGCAGGTAGATCCGAGCGGGACCGCTCGCGAGGTAGAGGGAGGCGAGAAGGGTCCCTAGCAGTACGAAGACATAGAGGGTCTTGGGGCGCCGCTTGCCGCCCGTCAGCTTCCAGGCGCGCAAGACCTCGTCATAGGCCGCCCGCTCCGCCGCGCCGCGGGCTAGGAACGCGTCACGCTCCTTGAGCAGCGCGTCATTCTCCGGATCCTCTTTGAGGCGCAGGAGGATCCGCGTCGCTTCGCGCACCAAGCTTTCGTCACCGGAGGCGGTCATCGGCGCCCTCCATTCTTCAAACGCCAGTTTGCACCAGTATGACGAATGGATCTGAAAAAGATTCGGCCGCGTTCAGGGGCGCAGGCTGAGCACGATATGTACCATGGCGTCCTCGACCAGTTTGAAGGCGGTCGACGGAGACATTTGGAGTTCGCGGGCGATGGTGGCGTAGGGCAAGCCATCGATGCGGTGCATTCGGAAAGCGGTGACCGTTCTGTCCGGAAGCTGCATGAGCGCGTTGACGACCCGTTGCAGATCTTGCCGCGCGCTGAAGATTCGCTCGCTGTCAGGCGCAGTCTCCCGCGCGACGGCTTCAGCTGCCAGGATCTGCGTCTCTATCCGGTTGCGGCGGTACCAGTCCCGCGCCAGGTTCTTCGCGATCCGCCAAAAGATCGCCTGCGCCTTCTCCGCCGGATAATCCTGCCCGGTCCAGCGCAGCCAGCTGTCTTGCACGATCTCCTCGGCGATGGCCCGGCTTTGAACGATGCGGCATGTCGCGGCGATAAGCTTCTCGCGGTCTCTCATCAGGACCGCCGCCGCCCCTTCCGAAAGGTCGTCCGCCATCTGCATCTCTCCCAAGACCTGTGTTCTTCGTCTGGCGGGGAACTCTCTGGCTCGACGACTGATCTAACTGAAGATCAAGAAGCCCACTTAGCGGTGAGAGCGCTTCTTGTCACCTGCTCTGGCGTACTGAAGGTCAGCAAGGATCGCAATGCATGCCCCTGAGACGAACGAATCGGCGCCCGTGTACGCGCCATCTGCTGGCCGTCACGCAATTGAGACATCAACCGTCCTCGCAGATTTTGCCACCATCGCACAGAATCTTGGAAACACGGATCTGCTGATCGTCCTACGAAGGTATAATCATATCAGCCGTAAACCGCAGCGAGATTTGGCCATGGCAAATTCAGGTGATTAGTGACTCTCTGCTCGGGTAACTCAGCTAGACGTAGTTCGAGGCAAAGGGAAGATGTGAGAGCGCGTTCATGAATGTCCCTCTCTATCCGAAGAACGAATAATCAAATCAACATGTTATGGCGGACAGAGCGGGATTCGAACCCGCGATAGAGTTGCCCCTATACACGCTTTCCAGGCGTGCGCCTTCGACCACTCGGCCACCTGTCCGTCGCGGGTGAGTAGCGTGGAACGGGTGGCGATAGCAAGGGGCTGATTGCTTGGCAGAGGCGCCTCGCTTGCCTATAAGCGCAGCAAGGGATCAGCGTTTTGGGGGCGCTATGTTCGCTCTGCGGATTATCGGGATTGTCCTGACCTTTGGCGGGATCGGATTGTTCGCGGCCGAGGCTCTCTGGCCTGGGCAGGAGGGCTTTGAGCTGCGCGCGCTCGGCTGGTGGTGGGCGGAGATCCACCGCGACAGCCTGCTCTTGCTGCAGCCCGCGGTCGAGCGCTATCTGCTGCCGGAGATCTGGGACCCGGGGATCCAGACGCTGCTGCAGTGGCCGGCGGCGCCGCAGCTTCTCCTGCTCGGTCTGCTTCTCTGGTGGCTCGGTCGCCGAGGCGCGCGCAAGAAGGTCAAGCGCCAGGCCGACCGTCTCACCTTTCGCAGCAGGTAGGGTTCAGGCCGCCTTGCCGCGAGAGAGGCGCGCGCGGGCGCGGGGATTGCTCTCGAACAATGCGGCAAGCTGATCGGTGATCGCGCCGGCCAGTTGCTCGGCATCGGTGATCGTTACCGCCCGCTGATAGTAACGGGTCACGTCATGCCCAATGCCGATGGCGAGCAGTTCTGCGCGGTCGCGCTTCTCGATCATCGCGATCACTTCGCGCAGATGGTGTTCGAGGTAGTTCGACGGGTTAACCGAGAGCGTTGAATCGTCGACCGGGGCGCCATCGGAGATCACCATCAGGATCCGGCGCTGCTCGTGGCGCGACAGAAGGCGGCGATAGGCCCATTCCAGCGCCTCGCCGTCGATATTCTCCTTGAGCAGCCCCTCGCGCATCATCAGCCCGAGATTGCGCCGCGACCGGCGCCAGGGTGCGTCCGCTCCCTTGTAGATGATGTGGCGCAGATCGTTCAGCCGGCCGGGGTTCGCGGGCCGACCCTCGCCGAGCCAATGCTCGCGCGCCTCTCCGCCTTTCCAGGCGCGGGTGGTGAAGCCCAGGATCTCCACCTTAACCTGACAGCGCTCAAGCGTGCGAGCGAGGACATCAGCGCAGATCGCGGCGATGGAGATCGGGCGCCCGCGCATCGAACCTGAGTTGTCGATCAGAAGGCTCACAACAGTGTCGCGGAACTCGGTGTCCTTCTCGACCTTGAAGCTGAGAGGGGTCGTCGGGTTCGCGACGACACGGGCAAGGCGACCAGCATCAAGGATGCCTTCCTCTCGGTCGAACTCCCAGCTCCGGTTCTGCTGCGCCTGCAGGCGGCGCTGCAGGCGGTTGGCGAGCCGGGAGACGGCGCCTTTCAGCGGGTCCAGCTGTTTGTCGAGATAGGCTCGGAGCCGGTCAAGCTCGTCTTCATCGGCCAGTTCTTCAGCCAACACCTCTTCGTCGAATTTGGTGGTGAAGACTTTGTAGTTCGGGTCGGCATCTGAGATCGGCGCTGGCACATGCTCGGGCGGCGGCATGCCGTCGTCGGCCTCCATCGCCTCCTGATCGTCCATGTCCTCGGGCGACTCGTCGAGCGAGATCTCCATCTGGCGGGTCTCGCTCTCCTCTCCGCGCATCTCATCGGGGAGGTATTCGTCCTCGTCCGCGCCCTCGTCGCCGCTCTCGTCGGACGAGTCTTCATCCTGATCTTCGGTCTCGTCCTCGGTCTCCTGATCTTCCGGCTGGTCCTGGTCCGGGTCATCGCCGAGCTGGTCGCCATAGCCGAGATCCTCGATGATCTGCCAGGCGCGCTTGGCAAATTCGGCCTGATCCTCCAGATCGCCCATTTCTTCCATATTGTCGCCGAGCTGGCTTTCGAAAAAGCCTTCCCAGAGATCGACGATGTTCTGGCATTCGGCGGGGAGCTCTCGGCCAGTCAGCTTGGTCCGCAGCAGAAGCGCGGCGGCCTCGGCCATTGGCGCCTCGGAGGTCGAGGTCATCGCTCCATAGCCACGCGTGCTGGCCTCCTCGGCCATCTTCGCATCGAGATTGTCCGCAACTCCGTCCATGGCGCGGCAGCCGATTGCCTCGCAGCGCGCGCTCTCAAGCGCATCGAAGATTGCCCGTGCCATTTCGCCCTGAGGGGCATATTTCGCGTGGGTGGCGTCGGAGTGAAACCGCTCCCGCAGCGCATAGGCATCCGCCGTGCCTCGGGCGAGCATCACCTCGGCGCGCGACATCCGGCGCGACACCTGGGGAAGACGCAGGCCGGAATTGGTCTTGCCCGGAGGGTCGGAGGAATAGGTAACCCCAAGCTCTTCGTCCCCGGCGAGCGCGCGGGTCGCCTCGGCGAGCGCTTTCTTGAAAGGATCCGCGGGGTTTTCCGTTTTTTGAGCCATCGTCTCTACCGGGCGGGCAGGGGGCGCTTTGGGGCAAGCCCCTCGGCCTTGGCCAGATCTTTACAGAACTTCAGGTCCTCCTGCATCAGCAAAAGGTCGTAGGTCCGGAACGTCGCGCTTTGAACGGGCCCGAACTGCTCGCGCAGGGTCGCGCGGTATTCCTCCAGCAGGGCCGCGATTGCAGCATCGGTTTCAGTGGCTGCGTCTTCGGCAGACAGATCCTGCTCGTCGGTCAGCACCTCGGCTGATCGCGTCGAAAGTGCTTCCGCGGTATCTTTCAGCCGCACGCCTTCGCCGGGGCGCCGATCGCGGAACTCGGCGATCAGGATGAAGAAGGCAGTGCATCTCTGCAGCAGTTCATGGCGCTCCAGCCGCTCGTTGCGCAAGCTGACACGGTTGGAGATCGTGGCCTCCGCCGCGGCGACTAGGATCAGTGATATGCTCAGAGCGGCAGCGCAGGCCCGTAATGCCATTGTCACCCCAGGCTGATCGAGGCTGCGCTTTCCGGCAGTTCCTCGCCAAAGGCTTTCTGGTAGTGCTCGGCAACCAGTGTGCGCTCGAGTTCGTCGCACTTGTTGAGGAAGGTTACGCGAAAGGCAAAACCGATATCATCGCCGAAGATCATCGCGTTCTGAGCCCAGGCGATCACGGTCCGCGGCGACATGACTGTTGAGAGGTCGCCCTGCATGAAGCTCTCCCGCGTCAGGTCAGCGACCGTCACCATGCGCTTTACGATGGTCTCCTTCTCACCCGCGAATTCCGGGCATTTCGAGAGGACGATCTGAACCTCCTGATCGTGCGGAAGGTAGTTCAGGGTCGTGACGATCGACCAGCGGTCCATCTGACCCTGGTTGATCTGCTGGGTGCCGTGGTAGAGGCCCGTCGTGTCGCCAAGTCCAACCGTGTTGGCTGTGGCGAACAGGCGAAAGCTTGGGTGCGGGTGGATGACCTGGTTCTGGTCGAGCAGGGTGAGTTTCCCGTCCACCTCAAGCACTCGCTGGATCACGAACATCACGTCTGGCCGGCCGGCGTCATACTCGTCGAAGACAATCGCGGTCGGTGTTCGCAGCGCCCAGGGCAGGATGCCTTCCTGAAATTCGGTGACCTGCACGCCGTCCTTCAGTTTGATCGCATCCTTGCCTATTAGGTCGATCCGAGAGATGTGGCTGTCGAGGTTCACCCGCACGCACTGCCAGTTCAATCGGGCCGCAACCTGTTCGATATGCGTGGATTTTCCGGTTCCGTGGTAGCCTTGGATCATCACACGGCGGTTGTGGGCGAAGCCAGCGAGGATCGCCAGGGTCGTGTCGTGGTCGAACTTGTAGGTCTCGTCGAGATCGGGCACACGGTCGGCAGCCTCGGCAAACCCTTTGACCACCATGTCGGTGTCCAGCCCGAACGCGTCACGCACCGGGATATCGACCGTTGGCACTTCGCTCGTGAGGGTTCCGTCCGCCATTGGGACCTCCTGATATTCGACCATTGCGACCGTCTGAACCATGAGAGGCGGAAACGCAAGGGGGGCTGGTTCACTGGACCCTGCCTAACGCTAATTCTGGATTGGAGATCGTCAATCCGACAAGTTGCGGCTTTTCTTCAGGATATCCCAGGCACGCAGCACCAGCGAGAGACGCTCGGCGTCTGAACTGTCCCCGCCATTCATGTCTGGGTGCAGGTCCTTGATCATGTCGCGGTAGCGCTTGCGGACTTCGGAACGCGAGGTTTCTTCGTGGTCCACCCCCAGCACGTCCATCGCCTTCTGCTCCTCGCCGGTGAACCGACGCTTGGGTTTCGTTGCCGGGTCGCCGGAATTGATTGTCGCGGCATCGCCGAGCACCTCCAGCGGGTCGGAGAATCCCCAGCGCGCCCATGACCGGCCCTCGGCATGCGGGTGGCCATTTCGATCCCCCGGCATCTTTCCAAGCTGCCAGGTTGGCCGCTCCCAGGTCCGGTCCGCGCGGATCTGCTCGTCGATCTCGGTCTCGCTCGCATCGGCAAAGAAGTTCCAGGAGCGGTTGTATTCGCGCACATGCTCCAGGCAATACCAGCGGTAGTCGTTCAAACGCTCGGGCGACACAGGGGCCCGATACTCAGCCGTCGCCTTACAGTCCGGCCACTCACAGCACCGTCCTTGTGGCGAAAATGCACCCGACATACCGCGCACGCGCTGACGCCGCCGCTTGTCCGCGGCGACGGAAACGTCATAGTCAAATGGCGAACGCGGTGCCATGGACCTCCACTCCAGAGTCACTTCTAACCAAGATAGACCACGCCGGAAAAAAACCGATAGCTTGACAAAGGAAAAATCGCGCATGTCGATGCAGACCCAAATCCACAAAAAGTTGAGCGCAGAATTCGCCCCTATCGCTTTGGAAGTGATTGATGAAAGCGAGCAGCACCGCGGGCACGGTGGCTGGCGAGAGGGCGGGGAGACCCACTTCCGAGTGATGATGACCACGGACAGCTTTGCCGGAGTGAGCCGGGTGGGCCGCCAACGGGCTGTGAACAAGATCCTGGCAGAGGAGCTTGCGACCACCGTTCATGCGCTCGCGATGGAACTGAAAGCCCCGGGCGAGTGATGTTGCGGCTGGTGGCCATACTGGTTACGGGCCTGCTGCCCGGGTGCATCGCCTACACGGTCGTGGACACCGCGGTCGATGTGACGACCACGGCCGTGGGGACAACCGTCGATGTCGCGGCGGGCGCTGTAGACCTTGCCATCGGCGGTGATGACGATGAGGACGAAGACGGCGAGAGCGAGGATACGGGGCTTCAACCAGAAGCCACGGAGTGATCACTCACCCTTTGGCCGGTGGCTTTCCTGACTTCATCGAGTCAGGCGTCATCCCCATCGCGCGCGTAATCTTCATCGCGGGTTGCATGGTCTTCTCGTCCTGCGCGCTTTGCGCGGGCGGGTTCTCAGCCGAAGCGGAAGATGGCGCGGGTTCAACCTTGGGTTCTGGCGCAGGTGTCGGGCGCGTCGGCGGCGCGGGCGGCGCGCTGATGGCAGGCTCCGCGCGGGTTGTCGGCATTGCTGCAGGGGTCTTCTCCGCCTGCCCGGCAGATGCTTCCTCGTGAAGCGGCGGGGCCATCGGGATACGCGTCGGGCTCGGGGCCGCCTTGTCAGTCGCCTCGCGCTCGGAAGGTGGCCGGTAGCTCGGGGCGGTTCTGACTTCGGGCTCCAGCACTCTCTGAAACACCAGAACAGCTCGGTGGACCTCGCGGACGCCGCCGAACCAGCCGGTGCGTTCCTCGACCGGGATCAGATCGGTGCGCAGATAGGCCCAACCATCCGTCGCCTCTGCCTGAAGTATCTCCTCTATCGCCGCGGCAGCACGTTCCGAGCCGGTTTTCGCGCCTTTCCTGCGTTTACAGCGCTCCGGCGCCCCGACGGTTTTGTACTCGACTTTCATCCTCGGTCCCTCCGATCTGCGTCGTAAGGTTCACCGCATCGATTATCCTGCCAGTGCCCCGACTGCAATGCCGCGGCCCAGCGGGTCATCCGCCCCGCGCGATCTGCCTGCGACGGTGCATCGCCGAGGCCGGAGCGACGAGCAGCATGATCTTCCAAGCGTTGATCCCACGGTCGATCTCGGTCTTCGCATCGGCGATGCCGAGTGCCTCGGCCCCATAGGCCCCTGCATAGATGACGGCGGCGCCTACGATGCAGGTCGCAATCGAGGCGATCCAGATCCCCTTTGACCCGCCGATCCGCTCGACCAGCGGGCGCGGCATGAACCAGCCGAGGAGCAGGATGGCCGGGATGAAGATGATCAGCGGGTCGATAGCTGGCCCTCCTCAGAACGCGTCCTTGCGGCGGCGGATCTCGGCGAAGGTTCCCGCGTCATCGGCGCCAGCGAGCCCGATGGCGGCCTTAACACTGTCCTCTCGTGCGCGCAGGAACGGGTTGGTCGCAAGTTCTTCGGCCATGGTCACCGGCACGATCGGGTCGCCTTTGGCGTCGGCTTCGTCGATCCGCACGATCCGGGAAAGCAGATCCGGGTTGTCCGGCTCGATCGACAGGGCGAACCGCCCGTTGGCCTTCCCGTAGTTATGGCCCGAATAGATCGCCGTTTCCGGGTCCATCCCGATGAATTTGGAGAGGCTGTCCCACATCATTGCGTGGGTGCCCTCAAAGACCCGCCCGCAGCCGAGTGCCATGAGGCTGTCGGCGCTGAAGGCAGCTTTGTCGGCCGGGAAATGAAAAGCGATGTGCCCGATCGTGTGCCCCGAGACGTCGAGGACAACCGCCTCGCTCTCCCCCAGTCTGACCGTGTCGCCCTCATTCACTGCGATGGCGAGCTTTGGGAGGCGCGCAGCGTCCTTCGCATGGCCCACGACCTTGCAGCCGTAGCGTGCGCGCAGCCCTTCGACCGCGTCGGTGTGATCATCATGGTGATGGGTGAGCCAGATCTGTGTCAGACTCCACCCGCGCGACCCAAGCGCTTCCACGATCGGGTGCTGCTCAGGTGCATCGATCGATGTGGTCTCGCCGGTCGCTTTATCATGCACCAGATAGGCGTAATTGTCGCTGCGCGCGGGTAGCGTGACAATCTCGATTGGCATGGCTTCCTCGTTGGCTTTGGACTAGTCTCGACCCTAACGCAGCCGGTTGAGGGTGCAATGCATCTCGACGTCGTCGACCTCAGAAAGTTCTACTATACGACCAAACTCGGCCGTATGACGCAGACCTTGTTGCGCGAACGGCTGCGCCGGATGTGGACGAATGTCTCCGGGCAGACAGTCGTCGGTTTCGGCTTCGCTGCTCCCTTCCTCCGGCCCTTCATGGAGGAGGCGGGCCGCACGCTTTGCCTCATGCCGGCGCAGCAGGGGGTTTGCACCTGGCCGTCCGAGGGTCCGAATGTCGCGGCCCTTGTCGAAGAGACGCTCTGGCCCCTGCCGAGCGGGCTTGTCGACCGGCTGATCGTGGCCCACGGACTCGAGACCTGCGAGCGTCCGCAGGCACTGTTGACCGAGATTTGGCGGGTGCTTGCGCCGGGCGGCCGGGCGATCTTTCTGGTGCCGAACCGCGCCGGGTTCTGGGCGCGCCGCGATGCCACGCCCTATGGCTACGGCCGGCCCTACTCGGTCGGTCAGCTCGAAGCGGCGCTGTCGAGCCACAATTTCAGCGTGGAGCGGCACGAGGCGGCGCTCTACCTGCCGCCGTCGAATAAGAACTTCTGGCTGCGCATGGCCGGTTCGGTCGAACGCCTCGGCCAGCGCCTGGATATCCAGCGGTTCGGCGGAGTGGCCATGGTCGAGGTCAGCAAGCTTGTCTATATCGCGCCAAAATCCGGCGAGGCTGCGCCTGCGAAGGCGCCGTTGCGGGTCTTGGAGGGCTTCAGTCCTGCACCCACCCCCAAACCGGCCACCGGCCGTGGAAGCATTCGGCTGATCAAGAGCGACTAGGTCGCCGGACGCTCGAAGGTGGAGGTCTGCCGCAGACCGCCTGCCTGCCAGATATTGAGTACGCCCAGCTGCTCCCCGATCGTTCGAAACCCAGGCGTGCGGTTGGAACGGATGAAGACGACATCGCGAGCGTGCATCATGCGGGGCGACTCCCCGTTAGGGTGATCTCGGCGCTGCCTGCCAGCGGGACATAGACCTCTTCCGCCATATGATGATGTGCCGGATGGTCGATGTTCGGTCCCCAGACCCCGATGCCGGAGCGTACCCGTTTGCTCACGAAAGGACCGCGCTCGCCGATCACTTCGGCAAAGCCGTATCCCGAGAGCATGTCGTCGCCCACGAGTTTATCGGGTTTTGCTCTGCTCTCAGAACCGGGGTGCCTTGGCCGCCTCGAACGCCGTGATGAGCGCGCGGGTCTGATCGGAGGTAAGAGGAAGCGATCGGGTCAGAGTGGTGGCGACAGGCAGCCACTCCCTCCCCAATTCGCGATCGATTCCTTTAACCGGGCCATCGCCGGACCCGGATGATCGGTGACAAAGCTCTAGATTGCGTCGAGCAACATCTCATCTGTTTGCGCCAGACCCTGCATCCCCTCGGCTTAAAGCTATCATCCGGCTCACACCATCTCGGGAATGGCGGCTTGTCAAACGCCGGTCAGGCTTCTCATTGCTGCCATGATTGTGTAGAGGCGAGCGACCAGGAGATGCAGGATAGCCGATGACCGCTCACCCTACCATTTCGCCGCGCCCCGGCGTGCTCGACATCGCGCCCTATGTCGGCGGAGCCTCCAAGGCCGAGGGTGCCGCGCGGGTGTTCAAGCTCAGCTCGAACGAAAACCCGCTGGGTCCGAGCGAGCAGGCAAAGGCGGCCTTCCGGGAGGCAGCAGAGGCGCTCGAGCTTTACCCTGACGGCGGACATGGTGCTCTCCGCACCGCAATCGCCGAAGTGCACGGCATCGATCCGGACCGGATCGTCTGCGGCGCGGGCTCGGATGAGATCATCGCCTTGCTCTGCAACGCCTATGCGGGCCCGGACGACGAAGTCCTGCGCTCAGCCCATGGGTTCCTGATGTACGAGATCTCGGCCATGGCCGCGGGTGCGCGCCCCGTGACGGCGCCGGAGCGGGACCTGACCACCGATATCGATGCGATGATCGCTGCGATGAATGCGCGCACGCGGCTGGTGTTCATTGCGAACCCGAACAACCCAACCGGCACCATGGTGCCAATGTCCGAGATCGAACGACTGGCCGATGCCCTTCCGCCACAAGCTATGTTGGTCATCGACAGTGCCTATGCGGAGTTCGTCGATGGCTACGATGGCGGCATTCGCCTGGTCGAAGAGCGCGACAACGTCGTGATGACACGGACATTCTCGAAGATTTACGGGCTTGGCGCGCTGCGGCTCGGCTGGTGCTATGCTCCAAGTCATGTCGTCGAGGTCCTTCACCGCGTCCGGGGGCCTTTTAACGTCAACGCGCCTGCCCTGGCCGCTGGTGAAGCGGCGGTGCGCGACCGGGAGTGGGTTGCCCATTGCGTGGCCGAGAATGCGAAATGGCGCGCCTGGGTCACGGCCGAGCTTACCCGGCTGAACATTCCGGTCCTCCCGAGCCACGGCAATTTCGTTCTGGCCGAGATTGGTGAGGGCGCCGAGGCCTGTGCCGATCGTCTCGCCAGGCAGGGCGTCCTCGTGCGAAAGATGAACGGCTATGGCCTGCCGCGCCACCTGCGGATGTCGATCGGGACAGAGGAAGGCTGCCGTGCCCTGATCGCCGGGATCCGTGGCTGGCTGGGCTCATGATTTTCCGCCATGTCGCCTTGATCGGTCTCGGTCTGATCGGCTCCTCCATCGCGCATGCGTGCAAGGTGACTGGGGCCGCGGGACGGGTCACTGGCTATGCAAGATCGGCCGAGACGCGGGCGACCGCGGCCAGGATCGGCTTTTGCGAGGTGTTCGAGACGGCGGCTGAAGCCGTGGACGGGGCGGATTGTGTGGTCCTCTGCGTGCCCGTCGGTGTCTGCGGTGCCGTGATGGCCGAGATCGGCGACCATATCGCCGATGGGGCGCTCATCTCGGATGTCGGATCGGTCAAGCAGGACCTCATCGCTGCCATGGCCCCTCATGTCCCGACTCACGCCCATTTCGTGCCCGGTCACCCCATGGCGGGGACCGAGCATTCAGGGCCGGAGGCCGGGTTCGCCGCACTTTTCCAGAATCGGTGGGTGATCCTCACCCCGCTTCCTGGCGGATCTTCGGAGAAATCGGATCAACTCGCCCGGTTCTGGCAGGCACTCGGCGCCAAGACGACCCTGATGACGCCGGAACATCACGACCTCGTCGTGGCGGTCACCTCTCATGTACCCCACGCCATCGCCTATACGATGGTCGGCGTCGCCGATGACATGCGCCGGATCACGGATCGCGAGGTTGTCGAGTTCTCTGCCGCCGGGTTTCGCGACTTCACGCGTATAGCTGCCTCAGACCCAACAATGTGGCGCGACGTGTTTCTAAACAACAAGGAGGCGACGCTGGACGTGCTGGGCCGCTTCACCGAGGAGCTGATGACCGTGCAAAGCGCGATCCGTCGCGGCGATGGAGACTACCTCCACGACTACTTCACCCGGACCCGGGCGATCCGGCGCGGGATCATCGAGGCCGGGCAGGATACGGAAGCACCTGACTTTGGGCGCATCACCGCATCGGAGACCAAGGCGTGATCGCCGCGGCATGGTTGATCGCGGCGACGCTGACCGCCGTGCCCATGCCGCCCGCCAAGCCCGAAGCTCGCAGACCAGCCGCTATCTTCGTGACACCCTTTCCGAAACCGCCCCGTCCGGCGGCTGAACAGTTCGCGGTCGTCGAGCCTAGTCTTACCGCACCCGCCGCGGTGCCCCAGCCCGTGGCCCGCCCTGCGAGGTTTAGTTCGCGGGGGCAAAGCCTCCTCCCCGGGGTCGGTGAGGGTCCCATCGGGGCGGTCTGCCAAGACCCGAGGCTGGAGGGCCGGGTCCTGACCGATATCGTCTCGGCGAACCGGCCATGCGGCGTGCTGCAGCCCGTGCGGATCAGCCGGGCCGGGGGCATCCCGCTCTCCACGCCGGCGACGCTCAACTGCCCGACCGCGCGGCGCTTCGCGGATTGGCTGAGCGGTGTTGCAGAGCCCGCGGTTCGTGAGGAGCTCGGCAAGGGGATCTCCAGTGTCTGGGTGATGGGCAGCTATTCGTGCCGAACGCGGAACAACCAACCCGGTGCGCGGATCTCAGAGCATGCCAGAGGTCGCGCGATCGATGTCGGGGGCCTGACCTTGTCAGATGGCAGCCGGATCACCGTGAGGGATGACTGGGGGAAGGGTGCGAAGGGCGCCGCATTGACCCGCATGCACCGCCAGTCCTGCGGGCTTTTTCAGACCGTCCTCGGCCCCGACTCGGACGTGCACCACAAGAATCATTTCCACTTCGACACGGCGCAACGTCCGGGGGAGCCCTTCTGCCGCTAGGCCGGGGGTGCGAGCCTGGGGGCATCACCTATTGCGACCGGGCCGATCCTGACCTTTCCACCGCTCAGATTGAGGGTCAGCTCCACATCCTCACCATCCCCCGCGATGATGGAGACGAAGCGGAGCCCCTGCTCGATCGCATCGATCATGCTGCGGTCGATCTTGCCGGACCGCCGGGCGATGCGGATCATCTCCCTCCATTTGGTGAGCTTCAGGTCGATTTCGCCGGTGGCGTATCCGCGGAGATCCGTCTCGATCTGGCCACTTGCGCTCACTTTCATATCCCCCCAGCGAAGCTCGGCATCGCGGACCGTGGCGGCATTGAGCGCCAGTCTTCCCCGCTCCAGCGCGAAGCGGTCGAGCGGGGCGCGCAGGGCTGCAGTGCCATCCAGCCGGATCTCATCGACGAGCGGGTCCAGGAGCCCGGTCGGATCGATCTGATCCAGCAGGGGCTTTGGGATCGAAACCTCGGTCGAGGATAGAGTGACCGCATAGCTGTTTGGGGGTGCGGTTGCGGGGGCACGCGCCCTGATCTCGGCGCTCAGTGTTTTCGCCGCCCCGGTCCAGCCCGATTGCGCTTCGAGCATAAGATCGGCGCCATCAATCGCACCGTGCCGCCAGGTCAGCCCAGCGTCTGGTGCGAGCGAAAGGTCTGCGACCATTCGGCTGTGGCCGATCTCGACCTTCTCGCGGGGCAGGGAGATCAGATGCTGGTCCGGCAGGCTCAGCCGAAGAACCGTGGGGCTGGTCGCCTCGCCGAAGAATGAAACCTCGGGCAGATTCCATGACCAGCCGGTTCCAGGATCGGTCAGTGCGATGTTCTGGATCCGGCGTTCTAGGCGCAC
>JBCDDC010000033.1:0-41010 GCA_039180675.1 Pseudomonadota bacterium
CCCGCCCACCCCTCGCGCTCCGCTCAGACGCCGCGCGGGCCTTCAGCTGAATTGGCAGGGCCACTCGAATGGAAGCTGACGCCTTTTAGACATGCGTCTCCTTCGTCGCCGACAGCGTGAGGTCCGGATAGTCCCGCGCCACCCGGTCGATGTCCCATTGCAGGCGGGTCATGTAGACCGGGTCGCCGTCGTGGTCCTCGGCCATCTGGCCCTTGTTGGCCTTGATGAAGGCCTCCAGTTTGTCCTTTGGGCCGGAGATCCAGCGGGCGGAGACGAACTGGGTCGGCTCGAACCGGACCGGCAGGCCGTATTCGAGTTCGATCCGGCTCGCCAGCACCTCGAATTGGAGCTGGCCGACCACGCCGACGACCCAGCCCGCGCCGATCGTGGGTTTGAAGAGTTTGGCGGCTCCTTCTTCGGCGAACTGCGTCAGCGCCTTGTCGAGATGCTTCGCCTTCATCGGGTCGCCCGCGCGGCAGCTTTGCAAAAGTTCCGGCGCGAAGCTCGGGATGCCGGTGAAGCGCAGATCCTCGCCCTCGGTCAGCGCATCACCGATGCGCAGTTGGCCGTGGTTGGGGATGCCAATGATATCACCCGCCCAGGCGTCTTCGGCAATCTCGCGTTCGGAGGCGAGGAAGAGCACCGGGTTCGAAATCGCCATCGGCTTTCCCGCCCGCACGTGCTTCAGTTTCATGCCACGCTGGAAGTGGCCGGAGCAGAGGCGCACGAAGGCCACCCTGTCGCGGTGTTTCGGGTCCATG
Source organism: Pseudomonadota bacterium (assembly GCA_039180675.1). Taxonomy (GTDB): domain Bacteria; phylum Pseudomonadota; class Alphaproteobacteria; order Rhodobacterales; family Rhodobacteraceae; genus Thermohalobaculum. Next base: position 762 of record JBCDDC010000033.1, read on the forward strand.
TTCGCCTGAACCTTGAAGACGAAGCCCGAGACCTTGCCTTCATCCGCCGCGACCTGCCGCGAGGCCGTGTTCCGCGGCTGGGGCGGGGGCGCGTGATGGGCGATCCCCTCCATCAGCTCGCGCACGCCGAAGGAGTTGATCGCCGAGCCGAACCATATCGGGGTCTGATTGCCCTCGAGCACGGCCACCGGATCGAACTTGGGCAGAAGCTCGCGCGCCATCTCGACCTCTTCCCGCAGCTTGTCTAGGAGGTCGGCAGGAATGTGCTCCTCGAGCCTCGGGTCATCGAGCCCTTGGACCGCGATGCTCTCGGCCTGTTTGTTCCGGTCGGCGCGGTCCATCAGCTCCAGCCGGTCGTTCAGCATGTCATATGCGCCGAGGAAGTCGCGGCCCATGCCCACAGGCCAGGAGGCCGGGCAGACGTCGAGCTGCAGCATCTCCTGAATCTCGTCGATGATCTCGAATGTGTCCCGGCTTTCGCGGTCCATCTTGTTGCAGAAGGTCAGGATCGGCAGGTCGCGCAGGCGGCAAACCTCAAAGAGCTTGCGGGTCTGACTCTCGACCCCCTTCGCGCCATCGATCACCATGATCGCGGCATCGACCGCCGTGAGCGTACGGTAGGTGTCTTCCGAGAAATCCTCGTGGCCCGGCGTGTCCACCAGATTGAACCAGTGGCTGCCATACTCGAACGACATTGCCGAGGCCGAGACCGAGATGCCCCGGTCCTGCTCCATCTTCATGAAGTCCGAGCGAGTGCGCCGCGCCTCTCCCTTGGCGCGCACCTGACCCGCCATCTGAATCGCACCTCCGTAGAGCAACAGCTTCTCCGTCAGCGTGGTCTTGCCCGCGTCCGGGTGGCTGATAATCGCGAAGGTCCGGCGGCGGCCGATCTGAGGCGGCAGATCGGCCTGGTTATGTCCTTTGTCCAGCATCGCCAGCCCTATAGCCGGGGGAGGCCGCGCTGGGCAACCGGGAACAGCGCTTCCTACTGCGACGTATCAGACTGGCTGCTGAGCCTCTCGCAGACACCGGAGGGATCGACGAAGAAGGCGGCAATTTCCGGCGGCACCGCGATCATGATGGGTGAGCGGTTGCCGCGCAGCTCCAAGAGGTTCTCGGACGCGCCTTCCAAGGCGTTGGAAAGCTGTTCGCGCTGGGCGGCCGAGATCCGGAACTCCCCAAACCTCTGATTGGCCCGGGAGGTTTTCGACGCGCCGCTCGCGATCGCCCGGCCGCGGTTGCGGTCATAGATGAAGCGGCCGCGGAACAGCATCTCGCCGTCAACGAAGAAATCGAAACGCTCGGGCAGGTTGAAGGCAGCGGATCTGAGCCTGATCCGGGGTTCGACCGTGCCCGAGGCCAGAAGCGGGATGGTTGTGAATTCAGCCTCGATCGCCGTGTTGGGCACGAGCGTGTCCGGGCGAATGCTGCAGACCCCATCGCTGAGAAGGATGACCTCTCCCTGATCTTGGGAGAGCTGCGCCTCCTCGGCCGGAGCGCAGGCGAGGGCAAGGGCTGTGAGCGTGACGGCGGCTGCGGTGCGGAGACTTTTCATTCTCATAGACTAGCAGCAATGCCGTCAGGCTCGTCTTCACGTTTTCAGCCCGCAACGGATGCTCTTGGTGGAGCGCGCTGTGAAATCTGTTCTTTTCCAACCGGCCTTTGGGCATGATGGGATCCCCCCTGATCCGAAACCGGGAGATCACAATGTTCGATGAAACCCTGAAATCCGTCGCCGAGAAGCTCGTTGCCAACTGCCGCGAGGAGCGCGTGCGCGCCGGTCTGGACGAGCTGTATGCGGAGGATGCCGTGTCGGTCGAGGCGGCGGCGATGGAAGGCGGCGAAACCCCAGTGGCCAACGGGCGCAAGGAGATCCATGCGAAACACGACTGGTGGGAGTCGACGATGGAGATGCACTCGGCTTCCACCGATGGCCCTTATCTGCACGGGTCCGACCGGTTCGCGGTCATCTTCGAGGCCGATACGACCAATCGCGAGACCGGCGAGCGCAGCCAGATGAAAGAGGTCGGGATCTACACGGTCTCTGGTGGCAAGATCGTCCGAGAGGAGTTCTACTGGGCGCTCTAGCGGATTTGATGCCGGCGCCGGCGCGGTCTCTGTAAACGAACGATTAACCCTTTTCCCGGACGTTAACCTTCGTTTCAGATTAAGACTCCGAGGAAGCCGCGTAATGAGCCTCGACACCGCAACTATCTCCCTGCCTACGAAAACGCTCGAGCCGGCAGGGGTGGGGCACGACACGGCATTCGACAGCGTGACCGACTTTGTTCTCGAGGTGACCGGCAGCGCCATGGCGCATCTGTCGCTGGCTCAGCCGGTGAGCGGGCGCAGCGGTTTCACGAGCGTCCGGTTCCCGCATCTTCCCCCGGACAGGACGGCCCAGGCGATGATCGATTCGGTCTGCGCTGAGGTCTATCGCACGGCACAGCCCATCTGGATCGCGGATTGGGCGGCTGATTCTCGGGCTCCAGGGCAGGCTTTGCGCGGCCAGCATTGGTTTGCCTCCTGCCTCGCCATCCCGGTGCGTGGCTGCGGCCCGTGCCCGGCCGCTGTGCTGCTGGCTATCGACAGCAAGCCGCGGTGCTGGGCCCCGCGAGATGCCGACAAGCTGAGCCGTCTGGGTGATTTCGTCAGCACCCAAATCCATCTGCGCGCCGCGTTGGAACTGCGGGAGGTGCAGCACCGCACCCTGCTCGACGAGGTCGAAGCGCGCCGGAAGGCGGAGAGGGAGCTCCAGCGCCAGGCCTGCACCGATGCGCTGACCGGCCTCGCAAATCGCCGGGCCTTTGAGCGGGCGGCCGCCGACGTTCTGGACAAGCTCAAGGGCCGCGATCGGGCTGTTTCGGTTGTCATGATCGATCTCGACCAGTTCAAAGCGATCAACGACCGCCACGGCCATAGTGCCGGTGATCTGGTGCTCCGGTCTGCGGCAGGTCTGATCCATGAGGAACTCGACGCCCGGGTCGATCTGCTTGCGCGGCTCGGAGGTGAAGAATTCGCTGCGGTTCTCCCAGGATTAGGGCCATGTGAAGCCCGTGCACGCTCGGAGCGTTGTCGGCACAGGCTTGAGAGCGCTGGCATCCTGCTCGACACAGGTGAGCCGATCCGCATCACAGCGAGTTTCGGTATCTCACCCGTTCTGGCCGAGGATGCCACGGTCCGCGCCGCGCTCGCGCGCGCCGACCGCGCGCTTTATACCGCGAAGGCTAAGGGCAGGAACCGGGTGGTCGCCTGGTGAGCGGTGTCTTGGGTTCGTGGCGCCTTGGCCATGGTCTCGTCAGGCTGATCAGAGAAACGGAAGCTCCCTGATCTCTCCCTCGCCCACGCGTCCGTCTTGCAGGGTCACGCAGACCCGGGTGCCCGGCCCGTAATCGCGCCCTATCAGGCAGAGGCCGATATTGCTCTCCAGGCGTGGCGACCATGTATGCGCCGTCACATGGCCGACCATCATGTCGCCCACGGTCACCCGGCTCCAGCTATCGATCGGGCCGAGACGCCCCTCGAACTCCATTGTGACACCCATCTGATGGCGCGCGGGACCTGTCTGCCAGATCCGCCGCAAGGCCTGGATCCCGATCACGTCGTCAGGTGCATCGAGGTGGACATAGCGCTCCATGCCGACTTCGAACGGATTGGTCTCGTCGTCGGTGTCGCCGCCCCAGCTGAGCAACCCGCTTTCGACACGCTCCATGCTGTTCGGCGTGCCCGGGCCGATCCCATAGGGCTGCCCGGCCTCCTTCACCCTGTTCCAGAGCTCGATGCCGCGCGCTGGGTCGATCAGATAAAGCTCGAAACCGCCCTGCTTGGACCAGCCCGAACGAGCGACGACGAGTTGAATGTCGTCCAGCATCATCTCGCGAAACTTGAAATGCCGGATCTCGCGGATCTCGTCGCCAAAGAGGTCGGCCACCACATCCTCGGCCTTCGGTCCCTGGACGGCGAGCGGCGCGACATCGGGTTCGAAGACGCTGACATCGAGCCCGCGTTCAGCTGCGATCGCCCTTGCAAACAGGCAGAGATCGCCATCGGCGATCGAGAACCAGAACCGGTCCTCGGCCAGCTTCAGGATGATCGGGTCATTGATGATCGTGCCCCGGTGATCGCAGACCGGAACGTACCATCCGGCGCCGACCTGGAGCCTGTCGAGCTTCCTGGGGCAGAGTATCTGCGCGAGTTTCGCCGCATCAGGCCCCTGCACCTCAACCTGGCGTTCGACCGCAACGTCCCACATCGAGACGCCCTCGATCAGGCGCCAGTACTCGGCCATCGGGTCACCGTAACCCGTTGGCATAAGCATGTGGTTGTAACTTTGAAACGAGCGGACGCCATCGGCCACCGTTGCCTCGAAATACGGGCTCCGCCGCACGCGCGGGGTCGGGGTGATCTCGAAAGGCATCGAACTGTACTCCTCGATTCCGTGATTGTCAGACATTTAGGTCTGATCGGCGGCCAATCATCGTCGTTAGCGTCAGAGAGTTGTCGTTTTCCGACAAAATGTCATGCTGGCGTCGGCACCCGCACCTGCCTTGTCAGTCGGGGTACCGATTGATAGATCTCAGACAAACATGAGCAAATTAGTCGGACTTGCCTTGCCTGATCAGGAGTCGCCATCCGGTTGTAGCCTTTTCCTCGAGGGCGTTTCGATGTCCTTCGGGCAGTTTGCCGCTGTTCGAGACCTGACGCTTGGGATCGGTGCAGGCGAGGTCTGCTGCCTTCTCGGGCCATCGGGCTGCGGCAAGACCACGACCCTGCGCATCGCCGCGGGTGTTGAGCGGCAGGAGAGCGGCCGCGTCTTCGTGAAGGGGCGCGAAGTTTCGGGCAATACCTTCCATCAGCCACCGGAGGAGCGCTCCATCGGCCTGATGTTCCAGGATTTCGCACTCTTCCCGCACCTGAACGTCGCGGGCAATATCGGGTTTGGTCTGCGCAGCCTCAGCCGCAAGGCGCGCGGTGAGATCGTCGAGGGGTATCTCGATAAGGTGGGTCTTGCGGGCTATGGCCCGAAGTATCCGCACCAGCTCTCGGGCGGAGAGCAGCAGCGTGTAGCGCTTGCCCGTGCGCTCGCACCGAAACCCCGGGTCATGCTGATGGACGAGCCATTCTCCGGCCTCGACAACCGGCTCAGGGACGACGTCCGCGATCAGACTTTGGCGCTCCTGAAAGAAGAGGGCACAGCCGTTCTGATGGTCACGCATGAACCATCCGAGGCGATGCGCATGGCCGATCGGATCGCCCTGATGCGCGGGGGCGAGATTGTCCAACTTGGCGCACCCTATGATCTCTATAACCATCCGGTCGACCAAAGGGCGGCCGCGTTCTTCTCTGACGTAAACGTCGTTCACGGTGTCGTGACAGGATCAGTGGCCGAAACGCCATTCGGTGCCTTTCCGCTGCCGGAGGCGGGCCATGGCGGCGAGGTCGAGATCATCGTCAGGCCTCAGCATCTTAGGATAGGCGAAGACACCGGCGCGGCGCCGGAAGCCGTTGCGGAAGACAGTGGCGCCGTCCGGGGAACCGTTGTCAGAGCACGATTTGTTGGCTTGGAGAGCCTGATCGAATGCCGCATGGACCATGACGGCTCGATCCTGAAGGCCACGGTGCCCTATGCTTGGCTGCCGGAACCTGGAACTGCCGTCTGGCTAAGCCTCCGGCGCGACCGGTGCTTTGTCTTTCCCTCTTCCAGCACGGGACGGAGCCCGGAGCTTTCCGCGGCGGAGTAGCTAGCAAGATCAGTCTCTTTTGGTTAACTTGCCTCAAATCTTCCAAGATTCCCGATCACAAGAACATCAATCGTCGGGCCGGGAATCGCCACGACGGAGAGTTGGAGCAGTTCTATGACCAAGCGTCTGGCAGGCGGCATCTGCGCCGTGATGCTTGCACTTTCTGCAGGCTCGGCAAGCGCGATCACGGTGGATTTCACCGGCCAGAACGCGGCCGGTCCATCCTTCATCTTCGACACGTTCGACGGTGGTGCACCCACTGGGATCACCGTCACCGCGACGGCGACCGAGGGCGGGATTAGTGGGACGCCCGTTAATGTCGGGCGTACCAATGGCGGCGGTCTGGGCGTCAACGGCCTGCGCCCGGGGCAGACCGGCGGGCAGATCGACGACAACCCCGGTGGTAATCCTGCGCAGTTCTCCGAGTTTCTTACCCTCACCTTCTCGACCCCCGTGGTGATCGAGACCATCACATTCGCGAACGCGGCGGGTTCGAACGACTCCTTCACGCTTTTCGTGGACGGGATCGACGCCGATATCCTGAATACGCCGGGTTTCGAAGAGGACCGGATCCAAAGCCTCACGCCGGAGCAGAGCGGCAGTGTCCGCGAGGTTGATTTCAGTACGCTCGCGCTGGTGGGCACGATCTTTCAGATCACTGATGGTACCGGTCAGATCGGCGGCGACGATTTCTCGGTCGCAGCGCTCAGCTTTACCGAGGCTATCCCGCTACCTGCGCCGATCCTGCTTCTGCTGGCGGGTCTCGCGAGCCTCGGTCTGGTGGCACGCCGCCGGCCTGCCTGACGGGTCAAGTCATGCTGCCCTAACTCGATGAGAACAGGGCTGCAGAACGATACATCTCAATCTGAGTGTCAGCTTTCTGGCGGCGTGTAGTCCCGGGTACCGTCAAAGGCTTCTCCGCACAGCTCGCCCCGGTAGCCAAACTTCGTCTCCCCGCCCCAGGCGACTTCGAGCTTCGCATAAATCTTCCGGCTTTCGCCGATTGGTTCGCGGGTGAGAATTCTCTCGCTCAATGCCAGGGTCACCGGTCTGTACCGGAGATGCGGGTTCTCATCGAAGAAACGGGCGATCGAGTCGGCGCTTGGCTGCCGACAGCGGAACACGTGAAGATAGTTTGCGGTGTCGAACAGATAGCTGTTCGCCTGACCCTCCGCCAGCTCGCGCCATCCGCCGGACTGATTGTCGAACAGGAAGACATGGAGCCGGGCCTTGTTGTTCGGCACCGTATACATGCCGTAACCGCCCAGCTTCCAGGGGTTGATCAGGTTCTGAGAAACAAGTCCCAGGTGGACACAGATCCAGATCGTGTGCACCGCCAGGATCGCGAAGACCAGGACCTTTATCGCCCGGCTTTCAGGCCTGCGCGAAGCGCGCGCGCCGGTATCGGGTGCGTCAGAGGACATGATCGAGAAGCCCCGCGATCGAGTACGCATCGACGAAGAGCAGCACCACGCAGGTCACGCAAAGCCATGGGCGCATGCCATAGCCGAACGCGATGCTGAGGAGCGCGATGTTGAGGACCTGAAAGTTCATCTCGTCCGCATAAAGCCCCGCCCCCAGCAGGAAAGCGATCTCGATGAACAGAAAGGCGAGGTTTCGCACGCCCGCAAGCAACAGGATCCCGACACCCGCCTGCCAGACGACGATGAAAGTGCCGAGAAACTTGTGCCAAGCGCAGGAATTCTCCAACGCGTCCGGGCCACAGAGAAAGCCGAACATCTGCTCGGTGGTCGAACCGCTCGTGCTGAGCAGGGTGATGTATGTGCCGTCGAGATAGGTTCCTGCCAACAGTTTTTGCGCGCAGGCCGCGAGCATAACGACCCCGAGGGTGGCTCGGAGGTACCAGCGGTAGAGCTCCGAATCCCACCACGCGGCGCCGAAGGCCAGGGCCACTGGGATCGTCCAAACCGTCAGCCAGCCATGATTGTGATAGGCGGCCCACTTCGTGCCAACGAAAACGAAAATCGAGACCGCGAAGATCGCGATGCCCAGCCGGCTGGTCCGTTCAAAGGGCAAAAGAATGCAGGAGATGACAAAGCCGACGGTTGAGGCGAGTAGATGATACCGCTCCAACTCCAGGCTGAGTTCAAGATCGAGCAGCTTCTCGAACACGACGGACAGCACCGCGACCGCAAGGGCGAGCCGAAGATAAACGGCAAGCCTTTCGTCCGAGACCGCGCCGCCGTCGGCCAACACGAACAGGGATGAGCGTTCAGAGGTTATCGACATCGCGCGGCGGGTCCCAATTCCTTGCCTGCGTTGAGCTTAACGTATACTGCCCGTGTTTGAGAGATACAGGTGGGGAACGTCAACTGTTTGTCAGTGTCAGGACGCCGAAATCCACCGGGTTTTTCCAAAGGTTTTCTGTGGTTGGTGCCTCTTTACCCCTGTTACTGGAATAGCGGGAATCGATAGAACAGGGCTTTCCCATCCGATCTCCATCCCATATGTCTGGGGTCGATGAACAAGAGCGCCGCGGGCGACCGGTGGCGCATGTGCGAGAGGAGAGAGCGTATGGCTCCGTCAATTTGGCAAATCGCGATTGTCGTCGTGCTGCTGGTCCTGCTGTTCGGGCGGGGCAAGATTTCGGCGCTGATGGGCGACGTGGCGAAAGGCATCAAGAGCTTCAAGAAAGGCATGTCCGAGGATCCGGATCAGGACACTGAGAAGCTCGAGGCCAAAAGCGAAGAACCGATCGACGTGACCCCGGCTGCCGAGGTCAAGAAAGACCAGGCCTGAGCGCGCGGCCATGCTGGATCTCGGCTGGCAGGAATTGTTGGTAATCGGGGCACTCGCCTTGATCGTGGTAGGGCCGAAGGATCTGCCGAGCCTCTTGCGCACGCTTGGGCAGTATGCCGGGAAAGTGCGCGGAATGGCGCGCGACTTCCAGCGCACCATGGACGACGCGGCACGCGAGAGCGATCTGGCAAACCTCAAAGAGATCAAGGATCTCGGCAACGATATTCGCAAGGCCACGAAGTTCGACTTCGAAGAGCAGGGGAGGAAGGCCGCAGAAAGCCTTGCAAACCCGCCGAAAACAGCCAATCCGATTGACGAGTTCGAAAAGCTGAAGACCACACCGGAACCGGCTGCGCCTGCCGCGCAGGAAATGGCGTCGCCTGCGCCAGAGCCCGCGACGGAGGCGCCGAAGCTCGACCCGCAGGCGCCAGTTCCAGAGCCGGAACCGACGGCCGAAACTCCGAAGACCTGAGCACCTGATGACCGAGAAACACATCGAAGACAGCTCGGCCCCACTGATCGAGCACCTGATCGAGCTGCGCAACCGGCTGGTCTACGCGCTGATCGCGCTTGGCATCGGAACGGTCGCCTGCTTCATCTTCCGCTTTCAGATCTGGGATTTCCTCTCAGGGCCTCTCCTGGCTGTAGACCCCGATGCGCCGATCATCATCACCGCGCCGCAGGAAGCTTTTTTCACTTTCATGAATCTCGCAATCTGGGGCGGCTTCTTTTTCGGGTTTCCTTTCATCGCCTACCAGCTTTGGGCTTTCGTCGCGCCAGGGCTCTACAAGAATGAACAAGGGGCCTTCTTGCCGTTTCTTTTGGCCACACCCTTTCTGTTCGTTCTCGGGGCGTCCCTCGCCTACTTCATGGTCATCCCACTTGCGCTCGATTTCCTGATCGGTTTTGCCGAAAACACGTCAGATCAGGGCGACATCGAGATCCAGAACATGAACCGGCTCGTTGAATATGTCGGTTTCATCAAGGTGATGCTTCTTGCCTTTGGAATGAGCTTTCAGCTTCCCGTCCTTCTGACCCTGCTCGGGCGGGTCGGGATCGTCACAGCCGAGGGGCTATCCAACGGACGCAAATATGCCGTGGTCGGTATTGCGGCGACTGCGGCTCTGATTACCCCCCCGGATGTGATCAGCCAGATCCTGCTCGGCATCCCGGTTTACCTGCTCTACGAGATCTCGATCCACCTCGTGCGGGGGTTCGAGCGTAAGGCGCGCGAGCGGGATATCGAAGACGGGCTCGCCGATCCGGACCTCGATGCGGATACCGGTGGCCCGTGATGGCCGATGACCCGCTGGAGCGCATTGCCGCGGCGCTCGAGCGGCTGTCTCCGCCGCCCCCGCCTGTGCCGGATTTCACCGAAGCTTCCGCCTACCACTGGGCGACCGAGCCCGACCGGCTGGAGCCCGTTCCGCGGGTAAACCGGGTCGGCATGGCGCTCCTGGTCGGCATCGACCGGGCCCGCGACACGCTGCTCGACAACACACTTCGCTTTGCACGCGGTTTCGCAGCCAACAATGCGCTTCTCTGGGGTGCGCGCGGCATGGGCAAGAGCTCGCTAGTCAAAGCTGCCCATGCCGAAGCGTTCGACGAGACGGGAACCTGCATCCTGGTCGAGATCCAGCGCGAGGACATTCCAACGATCGGCCGCCTGATGGAGGTGCTGCGCGGTGTGGACCGGCGGTTCCTGCTGTTCTGCGATGATTTGAGCTTTGATAAGGACGACACGCATTACAAATCGCTCAAGGCGGTTCTGGATGGCGGGATCGCGGGGCGGCCGGAGAACGTGCTGTTCTACGCGACCTCGAACCGGCGCCATCTGATGCCGCGGGATATGATCGAGAACGAACGCTCCTCGGCGATCAATCCCTCCGAGGCGACGGAAGAGAAAGTGTCACTCTCGGACAGGTTCGGGCTCTGGCTCGGGTTCCATCCCTGCAGCCAGGACGAGTTTCTCGAGATGATCCGCGGGTATTGCACCCATATGGGGCTGGAGATTGCCGAGGAGGAGCTCCACGCCCAGGCGATAGAGTGGCGCCAGACCCGGGGTGCGATCTCGGGCCGGGTTGCGTGGCAGTTCATCCAGGATCTGGCGGGCCGCCACCGGAAGCGGCTCTCTGGCTGATCACTCTCAAGATGCGCCCCCTGGCGGCCCTGCAAGCAGAGCCTTCAGCGGCCACTGAGCCGCGTGCGGTGCACGCGGCACGGGCGCAAGAGTTGAAGCTGGGCGCCAACGGCCCATGATCCGCGCATCTTCGCGCGGATCAGGGCTGGCTCTGCCAGCCCTTCAGCCCCGTGAGGGGCTATGGGCCGCTTTGCCGCGGTTCCGCTAACCGGCCAGGAAGGGGGTGGGATCGAGGCTTTCCGCACCGCGGCGGACCTCGAAATGCATCCGCGCCTCGCCGCCCGACGGCGGTGTCGCGACCTCGCCGATCTTCTGGCCGCGCGAGACGAGCGCTCCCTTGTTCAGCGAAACATTGTCCACCCGTCCGTAGACAGTCAGCAGGCCGTCGCTATGGCGCAGCAGCACGATCGTGCCGAGCCCGCCGAGGCTTTCACTCACCAGTGCAACCTCGCCATCATCGGCGGCCACGACCGGAGCCCCCGGGGGCGCAGCGAAATCGACACCATCATTGCGGGTTCCGCCCGAGCCTTGCCGGTAGCCGATCGCGATCGGCCCTTCGACTGGGCGCTGGAACCGCGCTCCGGTGAGCGGCACCGGCTGCTGGGACGGGGCTGTGGCGACCTGCGTCTCCACCGGTTCCGCAGTGGCCGCTTGCGTCTCGGCCGGGGCGACCTTGGCGATCACCGTGCCTTGCTCCTCCCCGCTTTGCGGTGGCTGGGGTTTGGCCTGCGGGGCGGTTTGGTACTGCCTCAGATCCGGCGATTCCAATGGTGCAGGCGTTGTCGGCTCAGGCGGCAACGGATCGTTCGCGCTGGGCGGCGCGGCCAGGCTCCCGTCATCCTGGATGCCGGTTGCCCGCGCGATCGCCTGTTCGGCGAGATCCGGGCTCCAGCCGTCCTCGGCTGTGGGATCGCTCACGGTGCCGCCCGTTGTGCCGCCATCAAGCGGTGTGGCGATGATCGAAGGTGCTGCGCCATCGCTCAGTGTTCCGCCGGAATCGGCGGCTGCGACCTGGGTGCCATAGCCGCCCGGGCGGGGCGGCAGGACCAGCTCATCGCCATCACGCAACTGATGCGAGGGTGGCAGGCCATTATAGGCGCCGAGCTCTGCGGCCGACAGCCCGATCCGCTGTGCCACGGCGCCGACTGTCTCGCCCGGTCCGGCCACCACGGCCTGATACTCGCCGTAGTCCCGAATCCCGTCGCCGAGATCGGTCACCTGGGGCCCGAGCGCACCGCCGGAGGCCGCAGGCGCCGAGCCGCCGCTGCGGATCTCGATCTCTGCCTTGTCACTGCGTTTTGGTGTGCACGCGGCCACCACCAGCGCCAGCGAGATCAGCCCGCCGAGCCGCAAAATCGGTCTGAGTTCCATCATTGTCCTGCCTCTGCCCATTCGGGCGGCGCCCCCGGATGCCGCGCCTTGGTTTCTCTCGATCGGCCTAGCCCGGATCTCAGCCGCCCGGGTCTTCGGCCATCCCCTCAATCAGCGGGACGAACAAGACATCGCCCAACTCGCTGTAGTCATAGCCCGCCTCGGTCTTCTCGATCTTGATGAGCTGCTGCACATCGTCCGAATGCCCGACAGGCAGCACCATTATGCCACCCACACGCAACTGTTCCAAGAGGGGGGCTGGCGGGTCATCCGCCGCGGCGGCCAGAAGGATCCGGTCGAACGGCGCCTGCTCGGGCCAGCCACGGGTGCCGTCGGCGGCGCGGATCGTGACATTAGAGAGCCCCAACTCCTCCATCCGCTCCCGGGCCTGCAGCGCCAGCGGACGGTGGCGCTCGATCGCGTAGACCCGGCGGGCTAAGCGGGCAAGGATCGCCGACTGATAGCCCGATCCCGCCCCGATCTCCAAAATCTTGCACCGGGAATCAACCTGCAATGCCTCGGTCATCAGCCCGACGACCGAGGGTTGCGAGATCGTTTGGCCGCAAGCAATCGGCAGCGGGCGGTTCTCATAGGCGCGCTCCTTGAAGGTGCGCTCGACGAACAGATCGCGCGGCGTCGCCTCGATCGCCTCCAGCACGGCCCGGTCGGTCACCCCCGCGCTTCTCAGCGCGAAGATCAGCTGCATCATTCCCTGCTGGCGATCGGCCGCCTCCATTGCGGATCCCCCAAAATCCTCAGGCACCCTAACCTGCCCCTCCCGGTCTGTCAGCCCAGTGCAGCGCGGGCCCGGTCCATCAGATCATGGGCCGTGAGCTGCGGGCGCAGTGGTGTGACCGCGATCCAGCCCTCTAGGCACATGCGGGCATCAGAGCCCTCGGTGGCCGAGGTATTGCGTGTCCCGTGGCGCAGGAACTGGAAATCCCGCCCGTTCGGCGCTCGGTACTCGACCACGTCGAAGGTCGCATCGCTGCGCAGCCCCTGGGCGCAGACGGCCATGCCCTTGACCTTTGCGCCGCCGACAGCCGGGAAGTTGACGTTGTAGAATGCCTTGCCCTCGAACGGCATTTCCATGACCCGCCGCACGGCATCGACCCCGTGAGCGCGCGCGGCGGCGAAGAGGTCTTCGGGGCTGTCATTCGAATAGAACTGGCTGAGCGCTATCGATTTCACACCGGCGAGGCCACCTTCCATCGCCGCGCCTACAGTGCCTGAATAGACGACATCCTCCGCCACGTTGTGCCCGCGATTGACGCCAGAGATCATCAGATCGGGCGGGTTATCCTTCAGGACCTTGTGCAACCCGACGAGCGCACAATCGGCTGGAAACCCCTCGACCGCAAAGCGCCGTTCGCCCACCTCTGTGAAGCGCAGGCCGTTCACATAAGTGATCGCGTGGCTCGCGCCCGAACGCTCGCTCTCGGGAGCCACGACCCAGATCTCGCCCTCGGGTCCTGCGATCTCGGCCGCGATTTCCTCGGCCACCGCCAGCCCGGGCGCGGTGATCCCGTCGTCATTCGTGATGAGTATTCTCATGAACTGCCCGCGTTCCGGACAGCTCCAAATTTCTGGCGCACTTGCAGATGGGCCGCCTGCAGGTCGTCGCCCGATCTCGGCAGACGGCGCAGCGACGCGTCGAAGAAGACCTGCTGGCTCGCCGCATCGCCGAGGTTGCAGCCGACCGGCTGGCCCCCCTGGATCTCGCAGCGGGCAAAGAGCGGCCCGGTGGTCGCGAGCTTCTTTTGCGGGTCGGTCGCGATCACATAGGCGACATCTGTCGTCGTATCGTTCTGGCGCTCCTGACCGAAACAGACCAGCAGGCCCTCCTGCTCCGCCTGACAGGCGTTTTCCGGGCGCTCATCGCGCAATTGGGTGACCACGCGCTGATAGCTGACGATCAGATCGGGGATCACGGGGAAGAGGGTGACGCTCCCCTCCAAGAGGTCGCTTTGGAACTCCGAAGTTGTAATCACGCCCGCGACTTCCAGCGGGTTGTCCGTGCATCCGGTACCAGGCGGCAGCTGCGCGGCCAGCGGTTTCGCCGGGTCGACCTGTGCGGTCAGCGCGTTCTGGTTCAGCACCACCCGGCGCACGATCGCCTGCTCCAGCACCACGACCGCGCCGCCGATATTGTAGTGCACGGCGCCGGTCTGCGGCTGGCCGCAGGGGGTGAGGTCCAGCCAGCTCGCGTTCGTCGTGGCGTCAGGTGCGTTCGCGGTGGGGGACGCCTGTGGTGCCTCGGCGCTCTCGTCGCCGCAGGCGGCCAGAGTTAAAAGCGCCAGAGCCGCGATCGCGCGGGTGACGCTGCCGGTCGTCGTCTTGCAAAGCCGATCATGCAGCATAAGCCATCCTCGTTCCATGAATCTGCTTCGCTTTTAGGCGTTTGGCCCGTGGCCGTCCAGCGTGTCGGGTGGGACGTGTTGTCTTGTGAGCGATGCGCACATCAGTGTGAAGCGATCGGCGCGAGATTGTCGCGAATCCGTCCCCGAGCGGTCGTTTTCTTGCGCCCCGGCGGAGCCGCCCTCTCATGATGGAGGGGTCGTTCCAGGGAGGTCTGAACATGAAGAGCCACGCAAAGGTCGTCGTCATCGGAGGGGGCGTCGTCGGCTGCTCCGTGCTCTACCATCTGGCCAAGGGTGGGTGGACCGATGTTATGCTGTTGGAACGCTCTGAGCTGACTTCCGGCTCCACCTGGCACGCGGCGGGGGGCTGCCACACGATCAACGGCGACCCGAATGTTGCGAAGCTGCAGAAATACACGATCAGCCTCTACCAGGAGATCGAGGAGCTCTCCGAGCAATCCACCGGCTTCCACATGACCGGCGGGGTGATGCTGGCCTCGACGCCGGAGCGGTTCGACTGGCTGAAGTCGATGTCGGCCAAGGGGAAGTATCAGGAAATCCACTCCGAAGTGATCACGCCCGAGGAAGCGCATGAGCTGATGCCGCTCTTGGATCCTGCCTGTTTCGTCGGCGCGCTGAAAACGGTGGTGGACGGCCACCTCGATCCCTCCGGCGTCACCTGGGCCTACGCGAAATCGGCCAAGAAGCTGGGCGCCGAATTCCACCAGCACACCAAGGTCGAGGACATCCTGCTGACCGAGAGCGGCGAATGGCTGGTCAAGACCGACAAGGGCGACGTGACCTGCGAACACGTGGTCAACGCAGGCGGCCTCTGGGCCCGCGAGGTCGGCCGGATGGTTGGGCTGGAACTGCCGGTGCTTGCCATGGAGCACATGTACCTCCTGACCGAGGACATGCCCGAAGTGGCCGAGATCAACGAGAAGACCGGCAAGGAAGTGATCCACGCGGTCGATTTCGACGGCGAGCTTTACCTGCGCCAGGAGCGCGGTGGCATGCTGATGGGCACCTACGAGAAAGCCTGCGTACCCTGGTCGACGAGAGAGACGCCCTGGCAGTTTGGTCACGAGCTCTTGCAGCCCGATATCGACCGGATCGCGCCTTCGCTGGAAGTGGGCTTCGAGCATTTTCCGGCCTTTGGAAACGCGGGCATCAAGCAGATCATCAACGGGCCTTTCACCTTTGCGCCCGACGGCAACCCGCTGGTCGGCCCGATCATCGGCCTGCAGGGCTTCTGGTCGGCCTGTGGTGTGATGGCGGGCTTCAGCCAGGGCGGTGGCGTCGGCCTTGCGCTGTCGAACTGGATGATCGAAGGCGACCCGGGCTTCGACGTGTGGGCCATGGATGTCGCACGCTACGGCGACTGGGCGACGCTCAGCTACACCAACCCCAAGGTGCAGGAGAACTACTCTCGCCGCTTCTCGATCAAGTTCCCGAATGAGGAGTTGCCCGCGGCGCGCCCCTACAAGACCACGCCGATCTACGACAAGCTGAGCGAGATGGGCGCACAATGGGGTGACTCATGGGGGCTGGAAGCGCCGCTCTGGTTCTCGCCCGATGGCACCAAGGATGTGTTCTCCTGGCGGCGTTCGACCGATTTCGAGCATGTGAAGGCCGAGGTCGCGGCCGTGCGGGGTGGCGTCGGCATGATGGAGGTCTCCGGCTTCTCGAAATTCATGGTCTCGGGACCCGGAGCACGTGCCTGGCTCGACAGGATGCTGGCCTGCAAGATTCCCAGCCCGGGCCGGATGACGCTCGCCCCGATGCTCAAGGAAGACGGCAAGCTGATCGGCGATCTGTCGCTTGCCACGCTGCCCGCGAAACCGGGGCAGGGGGAGCGGTTCTTCCTCGCAGGCTCCGGCATGGCGGAGATCTATTACAATCGCTGGTTCCAGCAGCACCTGCCGGAGGACGGCTCGGTCACGGTCGATGTGATCGGCCTCGGCATGTGCGGGCTTTCGATCGCGGGGCCCAAGGCGCGCGCGGTGCTGGATGCGGTCGCGGGCACCGATGTCGACAACGCCAATTTCAGGTTCATGGCGTTCAAGGAAATGGATGTCGCCATGGCGCCCTGTATGGTCGGCCGGGTCAGCTTCACCGGGGATCTCGGCTATGAGATCTGGATGAAGCCGGAATACCAGCGCCATGTCTTCGACGCGCTCTGGGCCGCGGGCGAGGCGCATGGGATCAGGATGTTCGGTCTGCGCGCGCTCAACGCCATGCGGCTCGAGAAGAACTTCGGCGGTTGGGCGCGGGAGTACCGGCCCTTGTATGGCCCGCTCGAGGCTGGGCTCGACCGGTTCGTCGCCTATGGCAAGGACGCGGATTTCATCGGCAAACAGGCGGCGATTCGTGAGCGTGACGAAGGCGGCACCTGGCGGCTCAAGGTCTTCACGGTGGAGGCCAGGGATGCTGACGTGATCGGCGACGAGCCGATTTCTTTCAACGGCGAGGTGGTCGGCTGGGTGACCTCGGGCGGGTTCGCCCATGGCTCGGGCGTCTCCATGGCCTCGGGCTATGTGCCCAAGGAGCACAGCCAGCAGGACGGTTCGTGGGAAATCGAGTTGCTGGGAGAGATGCTCCCTGCCAAGATCCAACATGCGCCGATCTGGGACGCGAACGCGGAACGGATGCGGGGCTGAGCCAAAAGGAATCCGGCGCAAGCGCCGGATGCACGATATCTGGCGCGGGCGGGGCCCGCGCGCTCCCCATCCCGGCCTTCCCCAATAGGGGGAAGGGGCGCCGGGTGGCGGCGGTTCGGGAGAGAGATCATGGGTGTGTTGCAGCGCTATTCGGCTTGGGCTGTCCTCAAGGGCGGCCTGAACGGTCAAAGCCATTGGAGCCATGTTTGGGGCCGGCCAGAGCCGAAGGAGCGCTATGACGTCATCATCGTCGGCGGCGGTGGGCATGGGCTTGCCACCGCCTATTACCTCGCCAAGAACCACGGCATCACGAATGTCGCGGTGATCGAGAAGGGCTGGCTCGGCGGTGGCAATGCCGGGCGGAATACCACCATCGTGCGCTCGAACTACTTCATGCCTGGCAATTGCGAGTTCTACGAGCATTCGCTGAAGCTCTGGGAGAACCTCTCCCACGAGCTGAACTACAACGTCATGTTCAGCCAGCGAAAGCACCTGTCCCTCGTCTTCACGCCGGGCCAGCGGGACGCCATGGCGCGGCGCTACAACATCATGCGGCTGAACGGAATCGACGGGGAGTACTGGGACCAGTACACGCTCTACAAGAACGTGCCGCAGCTCGCGCGGAATGAGCGGTTCGAGATCCTCGGTGCCTATGTTCAGCCGCGGGCGGGCACCGCGCGCCACGACGCGGTGAACTGGGGCTTTGCCCGGGCCGCGACGGCGCTGGGGGTCGACATCATCCAGGAGACGGAAGTCGTTGATTTCCTGAAGGAAGGCGGCGCGCTGAACGGGGTCCAGTGCCGCTCCCGCGACGGGCGGGAGTTCGAGGTCCGGGCCGAGAAGATCGGCATGGCGGTGGCGGGTCACACCTCGGTGCTGGCGCATAAGGCGGGCCTCGGCAAGCTGCCGATCGAGACGCATAAGCTGCAGGCTTATGTCTCGGAGCCGATCAAGCCGATCCTCGATTGCGTCATCGTCTTCGGCGGGCCGGGGCATTTCTATATCAGCCAGTCCGACAAGGGTGGCATGGTCTATGGCGGCGATCTCGACAAGTATCCGAGCTATGCGCAGAAGGGGAACCTGCCGGTCTATGAGGATGTGGCGGCGAACTGCATGGCGGTGATGCCGTGCCTGGGCCGGGTGAAGCTGCTCCGGCAATGGGCGGGCGTGATGGACATGTCGATGGATGGCTCGCCGTTTATCTGCAAGACCGACATTCCGGGTCTCTATCTGAACGCGGGCTGGTGCTATGGCGGGTTCAAGGCGACGCCGGGCTCGGGCCATGTCTTCGCCCACACCATTGCGAACGACAAACCCCATGATGCCAACGCGCGCCTCACGCTGAGCCGCTACCGCGAGGGTCGCCAGATCGACGAATCGGGCCACGGGCCCTGGCCGAAGCTGCACTGATGGATCAGGCGCTGGGCATCTCGGCGGTGGAGGTCACCTTCGCCGCGGCGGGGCGGCGGGATCTGGACGATCTCGCCCGGCTCTACGTCCAGATGTCGTCGGATTACCCGGTCGATCAGGCGGCCGAGAAGGTTGGTAAGATGCTCGATGCCGGGCACGGCGCCGCCTTGATGCGCAATGGCGCAGAGCCGATTGGGTGCATCCTCTGGATGGATATGGGCGATCATGTCTTCGTCCGGAACTACGTGATCGCCGAAGGGCATCGCGGGCGCGGTCTCGGCGCCGCGCTCTTCCACCGTCTGCGGGCGGAGGTGCTGCCGCCAAAGCCGCTTCGCCTCGAGGCGTCGGAAGACGGCGCCCGGGCGTTCTGGTCGAAACAGGGCTTCGGGCCCTGGAGCACGGGGATGCGCGATGATCTCTGAGGCCAAAGCCGAAGACGCAGCGATGCTCGCCGACATGTCATGCCGGTTGATGCAGGTGCAGGGCCTGACGGTCCCTGACCCGGAAGTGGCGGAGCAGGGATTCGTCCATATGCTGTCGAACTATTACCGCGCCGCGATCGTCTCGCGCGATGGCCGACCGGCGGGTTATGCGCTCTGGCGCGATGAACCCGGTCACACATACCTGCGCCACTTCTTCATCGAGGATTGGGCGCGGGGCGGTGGGCTCGGCGCGCGTTTCTTCGAGGCGCTGGCGCGCGACTGGTTCCCGGCCGGCACGCCGGTCTTTCTCGATGTGATGGACCGGAACGGGCCTGGGCATGCGTTCTGGGGCAGGCTTGGTTTTACACGTGCATCCAGCGGGTACGAGTGGATTTCTGAGAAAGCGCATGAGGCTCGCCCGCATCGCACTGAGGGTATCGAGGTCGTGGAGGCCACGCCCGCCGACATGGGTGAGCTTGTGCGGCTCTACCGCCAGCTCTGCACGGTGCATGGGGTGGAGCTCAGGCTGGACGAAGCCGATCGCCGCCTCACGACCATCCTCTCGGCACCCTACCGCGCCAACCTCTTTCGGGAAGAGCACAGCGTGGTCGGCTCCGCACTCTGGATGGACATGGGCGATCATGTCTTTCTCCGGCAGTTCACCGTCGACGAGCAGCGCCTACGCAGCGGGGTCGGCACCCGGGCGTTCCGCGCGCTCAAGGCGGCCTGCTTTCCCGGACGCGATGTCGAACTATCGGCCACCAACCTGATGAAAGGGTCTGAGAAATTCTGGAAGTCGCAGGGCTTCGAAGCCCTTGGCACCGCGTTTCGGAGCGCGGCGGAGGAGGCGGCATGACGGCGCATTCCTCTCTCGCCATCCAACCCAAACCTCTGGCGGAGCGCAATCTGCTTGTCATCGGGGCCAGCCGGGGCATCGGGGCGGCGGTTGCGCAGCACTACGCAGGGCGCGTGGCCCGGCTCGCCTCGGTCTCGCGCGGGCAGGCCGCCGCGGGCGAGTGGATCGCCGCCGATCTTGCGCGGCCTGAGGATATCGCTGAGATTGCCGCTTCCTGGGGCGAAACCCCGCTCGACGGGCTCCTCTTCATGGGCGGCACGTGGGAGCAGGGGGCCTTCACCGCCGAATACGACTTTGCTGCCAGCACGCCGGAGGAGACGCTGCAGGTCCTCGCCGTCAATCTCGCGGCTCCGATCCTACTGGTGCAGCACCTTCGCGCGGCCCTTGCGGCCTCCTCCGATCCGCGGATCGTGCTGATGGGCTCGCTCTCGGGCCTCGACAACGCCGCATCGCCCGAGGTCGCCAATTCCGCGTCGAAATTCGGCCTGCGCGGCGCGGCTCAGGCCATGGAGAAATCGCTGCGTCCACTGGGGGCAAGTGTCACGGTCATCAACCCAGGCAATGTCGGGACCGAGGAGGTGGATGACGACATCGCCTCCGGCGTCTTCAGCCCACAGGTGCCGATCCCGATGTCCGACCTGCTGGCCGCGATGGACTTCGTTCTCAACGCCTCACCCGCCACCACCGTGCGCGAGATCAACCTCGCGCAGCGCCACCCCGTTCCCCGCCCAACCGGAGAAGCCTGACATGCTCCTCATCAACTGTCCGTTCTGCGGACCCCGCGACCACAGCGAATTCACCTATGTGGACGTGGCGATGACGTATCCCGCCCTGGACGCCCCCGAAAAGGAGTGGTTCGAGGCTGTCTTCCTGCGCGAGAACCCAAAGGGCCGCGTTTTTGAGCTTTGGCAACATACCCTGGGGTGCCGGTCCCTCCTGATCCTCGAGCGGGACACGCTGACCCACGAGATCTTTTCCGTCCGCATGGCCCATCCCGGCATGCAGGCCGCTTGTGAGGAGAACGTGGCATGACCGGCTACAGGCTCCAATCTGGCGGCAGCGGCATCACAAGGGACGAGCCGCTGCGGTTCACCTGGGACGGTGAGGCATGCCAGGGTGTTCAGGGCGACAGCCTCGCCTCTGCGCTCATGTCCTGCGGCAAGCGCACCGTCGCGCGCGGCTTCAAATACCACCGCCCGCGCGGCATCATGAGCGCGGGACCCGAGGAAGGCGGCGCATTGGTCACCGTGGGTGAGGGTGCGCGGCGTGAACCCAACGCCAAAACCCCCTGCATCGAGCTCTATGACGGCCTTGTCGCCACCGGCCAGAACGCCTGGCCCAATGTCCGCTTCGACCTCGGCCAGGTGAACGACGTCTTCAGCCGCTTCTTCTCGGCAGGCTTCTACTACAAGACCTTCATGGGTGTCGGCCGCGGTACGTGGGAGTGGATGCAGTTCGAGAAGATCATCCGCCGCGCCGCTGGCATGGGTGCGGCGAGCCACGAGGCCGATCCCGCGTCCTACGAATACGTCCACGATTTCTGCGATGTCTTGGTCGTCGGCTCCGGCCCCGCCGGGCTCGCTGCCGCCGAGGCCTGCGTCGCCGAAGAGCTCGATGTCATGGTGGTCGAGCAGGACTTCGCTCTGGGCGGGTCGCTTCTGGCCTGCACGGGACAAGTCGAGGGGCAGTTAGCTCCCGCCTGGCTCACGGCCAGGCTAGAAGCGTTGAAAGGCGCCCGCCTTCTCCCGCGCACCACCGCCTTCGGCCTCTATGACACCAATGTCGTGGGCCTCTATGAGAAGGTCACAGACCACTTGGCCCACCCGCATGAAGCGCTGCCACGCGGGCGCATCCGCATCGTCCGCCCGGGCCGGATCATCCTCGCCACCGGTGCGCTGGAACGCCCGATCGCCTTTGGCAACAACGACCGGCCCGGCTGCATGCTCGCCCATGGTGCGCAGACCTACGTGAACCGTTTCGCGGTCGCGCCCGGCAAACAGGCGGTGATTGCCACCAACAATGACGGCGCCTACGCCTCCGCCATGGCGCTGGAGGCGGCGGGGATCAACACCACAGTCCTCGATGTCCGGCCCAACGGCCATGCGGCCGCCGAGGAGGCCGCCGGGGCAGGAGTGAAGGTCCGCGCGGGCTATGTCCCAGTAAGAGCGCAAGGCTCCAAATCAGCGACCGGCATTGAGATCGGCCCAATGGAAAACGGTCATGCCCGCAGCTCCGACCGGATCTTCACCGATATCGTCGCCATGTCCGGCGGCTGGTCGCCCGCGATCCATCTCGTCAGCCACCGCGGCGTGAAGCCGGTCTGGGACGCGGAGCATTGCTGCTTCGTATCCGGCGAACCACCTGAGGGTGTCGCGCTAACCGGTTCTGCCGCAGCACAATTCTCAACCGAGCGCTGCCTCGACCACGCCCGCGCAACCGCCGAGGACGCGATCCATGCGCTCACCGGCCGGCGCACGCGCAATGCCGAACGCCCGGACCCGGGCGGTTGGGAGACCCCGATCCACGCGCTCTGGGAAGTGACCCTCAAGGATGAGAAACTAAAGAGCTTCATCGACCCCCAGCATGACGTGACCACCGAAGACGTGCGCCTTGCCGCCCGCGAAGGCTATGCCAGCGTCGAGCACATGAAGCGCTACACCACGCTTGGCATGGCCACCGACCAGGGAAAGATGGGCGGTGTGATCGGCCTCGCGCTGCTGGCGGACGCGCTGGAGCAATCGATCCCCGAGACGGGCATCACCACCTTCCGCCCGCCCTACACGCCGGTCCCGATCGGCGCCTTCGCGGGCCGGGCCTCCGGCGCCCATTGGAAACCGATCCGCCGCACACCGTTCCATGAGGTGCTGGAGGAGACCGGCTTCCGCTTCCTGGATGTCGGCGTCTGGAAGCGGGCCTGGTGGCAGAAGACCAGACCCGACGAGTATCTCGACAGCGCCTATGTCCGCGAGACCAGGAACGTGCGCGAGCGCGTTGGCATGGTCGATGTCACGACGCTCGGCAAGATTGCCGTTCAGGGGCCGGACGCAGCCGAGTTCCTCAACCGCGTCTACGTCAACGGCTTCGGCAAGCTGCCCGTCGGCAAATGCCGCTACGGCGTCATGCTCCGCGATGACGGGATCGTCTTCGATGACGGGGTGACCTGGCGGCTGGGCGAGGAAGAGTTCCTGATGACCGCCACCACCGCCCATGCGGCGACGGTGATGGCCTGGCTCGAGATGCTGCTCCAGTCCCGCTGGCCGGACCTGCGCGTCCATGTCGCCTCCACCACCGACCAATGGGCGGGCGTCGCCGTGGCGGGCCCGAGGGCGCGGGAGGTGCTGCAACCGCTCCTGACCGGGGATCTGTCGAACGAAGCCGTGCCGTTCATGGGCATCCTGCAGGCCGAGATGAAAGTCGAGGGTGGCACGATCCCGGTCACCATTGCCCGGATCAGCTTCTCCGGCGAACAGGCTTTCGAGGTGATGACCCCGGCGGATTGGGGACCGATCCTCTGGAAGACGCTGGCTCCCGCAGTTGAGGCTGCTGGCGGCTCGCCCTATGGCGTCGAAGCGCTCGGCGCGCTCCGCATCGAAAAGGGGCATGTCACCGGGGCCGAACTCGACGGCCGCGTGACGCTGGAAGATGCCGGTCTTGGCAAGATGGCTTCCTCGAAGAAACCATTCATCGGCAATGTCTTGCGCAAACGCCCCGACCTCACGCGCGAGGATCGTCCGCAGCTCGCGCATTTCGTGCCGGTAAATGACGGTGAGCGCTTCTCCATCGGCGCGATCGTCTGTGAGAATGGCAAGATCGAAGGCCACGGCATCGGCTGGATCACCGGCGTGACGGTGGCGCCAGTGCTCGATGATAAGTGGCTCGGCATCGGCTTCGTCGCCGGAGGACCCGCGGCCTGGGAAGGCAAGACGGTGACGATCGCCGACCCGGTGCGCGGCCGGAACACCGAGGTTCGGGTCATGAGCGCCCATCAATACGACCCAAAGGGAGAGCGGATGCATGGTTGAGCGTGTCAGTGCCCTGGCGGACGAAGAGATGCCCCTGCAATTTGGCCCCGGCCTCACGCTTTCGGAACGCCGGGTCGGCTCGATCTGGCAACTGGCCGCCTGGCCTGATCGGCTTGGCGATGTCGCCGCCACGGCGGCGGCAAGCGCAGGTCTGAGCACTGCTCCCGGCCCATTGCAGGCGGATGGGTCGTCCATGCGGTTGCTGAGGACTGAACCGCTAAAATTGCTGCTGGTATCGGATGAAGAGAGCGCCGCCCCAGACCTTGGGGGAAGCGGGACGATCATCGATCTCTCCCATGCGAGAACTGTGATCCGGGTGGAAGGCGCGCTCAGGGCAGATTTCATGGCGCGCCTGATGCCGCTCGATCTGCGTCCAAAGGCGTTTCCCGAGGGCCGGATCGCGACTTCTGCTATCCACCATGTTGCTGTCACAGTGGATGCGCGCGGCGGGGGATTGGATCTCTACTGCTTCCGCAGTTTTGGACGCGCGATGTGGGAACATCTGGTCGAGACGGCCGAACAGTTCGCGGTTGCCTAAGGCGCGGCGGCGCGCTCCCACGCGAGGTTCGCGTGGCTGTCCGGACGGAGCGCTCACCCACCCACCCGCGCCCCGCCGCGCGCGCCATACCGTCACCCATAGCGAAAGGGGCTGGCCGCGGGTGGGTGGGCGATCCTGATCTTTGTCATCCGCCCCAACCCTCTCCGGGGAGCGGTCAGCCCCTCATCCGGCGCGGCTGAGGAACACCAGCGACAGGGTGAAAAAGCCGACCATTCCAGTGAAAGCCAACCGCCACCAGGTCTTGGCTTTCTGGATCACCGGATCGGATTTGAGCGGCGCTGGGAGAAACCCGGTTAGCAGCGGCCCGGCGATCCCGCGCCGCGCGCGATCCATATCGCCCTGCATCCGCTTGAAGATCACCCCGTGGCGCGACAGGCGCTCGTATTCCGAAGGATGTGCTTCCTGGATATGGGCGATAGTCGCTGCGATCACGGTTTTCCCGGCAAAGACACAGGCGATTGCCGCCACGACGCAAAGCGCGGTCAGGACCGTCATGCCGCCAGTTCTCCGGCCAGCGCCGTGTCGATCAAGGCGATGGTCTCCTCGATGCCGTAGAGCGCGATGAAGCCGCCGAAGCGCGGGCCCTGGCTCGCGCCGAGCAGGACCTCATAGATTGCTTTGAACCAGTCGCGCAGCGGCTCGAACCCGTGTTCCTTGCCGACGGCGAAGACGACGCTTTGCAGCGCCTCGACTGGGTCTTCACCCGCCTCCGCGGCGGACCATGTGGCGAGCCTGTTGCGCAGATCGAGCAGAGCCGTGCGTTCCCTGTCGCTCGCCATCCGGTAGCTCTTGGCCGGTTTGACGAAATCCTGGAAGTAGCGCACCGCGTAGCCTGCCGCTGCATCGAGGCCCGGGTGGCTCTCCGGCCCCGCCTCCGGAGCGTATTTCCGGATAAAGCCCCAGAGCGTCTCCTTGTCCTCGGCGGACGCCGCCGAGGCGAGATTCAGGAGCATCGCGAACGAGATTGCCAGATCGCTTGCAGGAACGTTGTGCCCATGGATGTGGAATGCCGGGTTCGCCAGGCGCCTTTCGGTATCTTGCCCGGCATAGGCGTTCAGGTGCTGGTGATACTCGTCGACCGCGCGCGGGATCACATCCCAGTGCAGCCGCTTCGCCGTGCGCGGCTTCTGGAACATGAAGAGGCTCAGGGATTCGGGGCTCGCATAGGTGAGCCATTCCTCAATCGAGAGACCGTTGCCCTTGGACTTCGAGATCTTCTGGCCGTCGCCATCGAGGAACAGCTCATAGACGTAATGCTCCGGCGCCGGCTGCCCAAGGATCTCGCAGATCCGGTCATAGACTGGCGCGTTCGAGCTGTGATCCTTGCCGAACATCTCGAAATCAACGCCCAGCGCCGCCCAGCGGGCGCCGAAGTCGGGCTTCCACTGAAGCTTCACATGGCCGCCGGTGACGGGCAGGGTGGTCTCTTCGCCGTCCTCGTCGTCGAAGGTGACCGTGCCTTCCTCGGCATCCACATGCTTCATAGGGACATAGAGCACCCGGCCGGTCTTCGGGCTGATCGGCAGGAAGCAGGAATAGGTCTCGCGGCGCTCCTCTCCCAGGGTCTTCAGCATGACCTTCATGATCGCATCGTAGCGTTCCGCCGCGCGCAGCAGGATCTCGTCGAACCGGCCGGAGCGGTAGAATTCGGTGGCCGAGATGAACTCGTACTCGAATCCGAACCGGTCGAGAAACGCGTTGAGCCGCGCGTTGTTGTGCGCACCAAAGCTCTCATGGGTCCCGAACGGGTCAGGCACATCCGAAAGGGGCTTTTGCAGATGCGCGGCCAATGCCTCCGGGTTGGGTACATTCTCCGGCACCTTGCGCATGCCGTCCATGTCATCGGAGAAGCAGATCAGCCGGGTCGGGATGTCGCTCATCGCCTCGAAGGCGCGGCGCACCATGGTTGTCCGCGCGACTTCGCCAAAGGTGCCGATATGGGGCAGGCCGGAGGGGCCGTAGCCGGTCTCGAACAGCGCGTAGCCCTTCTCCGGCGGTGCATTCTCGAACCGTTTGACGAGCTTGCGCGCCTCCTCGAACGGCCAGGCTTTGGAGGTGAGGGCGGCGTCTCTGAGGCTATGATCGGTCATCGGTCCACGGATTTTATATCGGGTGCCCACGGGCGCTTGGCAGGCCTCCGCCTCATATGGGGCGGGATGGCCTGCGTCAATGCGAAGGCGGCGGCGCGCTCCCCTGCGAGCTTTGCGCAGGATGTCTAGGCGCGGCGCAGCCCACCCGCCCGCGCGCCACCGCCCCGAGCGCCGCCAAAAGACAGCTCAAAACGCAGCCTTGAACACCGCACAAAAAATTTGACCGGACCTCATCGCTCGGCCATTGCCGGGGGCGGAGTGCGGCCATATGGTCTGGCCCACGCCTCACCCAGGAGACAGAAGATGACGACCGAGACCCTCAGCCCCCAGGACGCGCTTGTCGCCGTGATGATCGCCGTGGCCGCCGCCGACGAGCAGGTGAGCGACAGCGAGATGTCCACCATCATGGGGATCGTCAGCCACCTGCCGGTGTTCCAGGGCTATGACACTGACCGGATCCGCCGGGTCTCGGGGCTGGTCGACGAACTCTTCGGCGATGAGGACGGGATCGACGCGCTGGTCGGCCTGGTCGAGCAGGCGTTGCCAGAGCGTCTGACCGAGACCGCTTATGCGGTTGCCTGCGATGTCGCCGCAGCCGATGGCAAGGTGCGGATGAACGAGCTCAAGCTTCTCGAGATCCTGCGCCATGATCTCTCTGTTGGCCGGCTTGCCGCCGCCGCGATCGAGCGCGGTGCGCGGGCGCGCTATCAGCCGTCCGAGCCGATCGACTGACGCCGCCGGTGGCGCTTCGCCTCTACTGGTCGCCCGACAGCGCCAATCTGGTGGTGCGTCAGGCGCTGGAGCTGATGGGTCTCGAGTTCGAGGCGGTCCGGGTCGATCGCGCGGCGCGTGCACAAAAGGCGCCCGGCTTTCTCGAGAAGAACCCGCAGGGCCTGCTCCCGGTGCTGGAGGATGGCGAGCTGGTGCTGTTCGAGACCGGGGCGATCCTCCTCCATATCGCCGAGCGCGCGGGCCGCATGGGTCCGGACGGGCCCGACTGGGGCGACCGGCAGGCCCGCGGCGCCTTTCTCAAGTGGCTCTTCTATCTCTCCAACACGCCCCATGCCGATCTGCGCGCCGCCTTCTACACCCATCGCTATGTGAGCGAGGATGCCGCGATCCCGCTGGTGGCGGCAGGGCTGCAGGCGCGGTTTCGCGGCCATCTCGATCTGATCGAGGGGCAGTTGCCGGACAAGGGCGGGCTGCTCGGCCCGGTCACCCTGCTCGAGGTCTATCTCGGCGCACTCATCCGCTGGGCGCAGATCTACGGTCAGCGAGGTCACCGGCTGCGGGACATCGGCGATTGGCCGAAGCTCTCCAGGCTCATGCGCGAGCTGGAAGCGGAGCCCGCCATCAGGCGGGCCTTTGCCGCTGAATTCATCGCGTCAGAGATGCCGATCACACGGCCCGCCCGTCCCGATTTGGCACCGGAGAGCGTAACCGGACAGTAATCCTGCTGGAACTCGCCCGGGAATTCCCGCATAGATTGACCCGGAGCGAGGAAAATCGGGGGAAAGATGGTACCGGGCAGCAATGTCTCGGCGGGGCAGGCGGTCTATACGCCGCTGACGCTCCTCTTCTACGATCTGGTGGTGCTTGGCGTGTCGAACCATCTGCTGTGGCGCTGCCCGACCCGGCACCTGCGCGCGCATTACCAGCGTCATATCGGTGCCCGTCATCTCGATATCGGGGTCGGCACCGGGTACTTCCTCGACAAGGCCGACTGGCCCGATCTGCCCCGGATCACGCTGATGGACCTCAACCCGCACAGTCTCGCTGCGGCGGCAAAGCGGATCCACCGTTATGGTCCGGCGGTGAAGATCGCCAATTGCTTGGAGCCCTTTCCGCTGGAGCCGGGTTTCGACAGTATCGGGTTCTCCTATCTGCTGCATTGTGTCCCTGGACGGCTGCCGTCGAAGGCTGCTGTGTTTGACAACGCGGCCCGGGTGCTCGCGCCGGGCGGGGTCGTTTTCGGTTCCACCATCCTGCAGGGCGATGCACCGCGTTCGGGCCCGGCACAGGCGCTGATGGATTTCTACAATCGCAAGGGGATTTTCTCCAACGCCGGCGATACGCGGGCGGACCTGGCCCATGCGCTGGAGAGCCGGTTCGAAGAGGTCGAGCTCAGGATGGAAGGAGCCGTTGCCCTCTTCGCCGCCCGGGCGCCCCGTCACCCCTGATCGGCCCTTCGCACCCAGTTGCGCACCAGGGCCCGCTCCAGCGCCCGCGCCCGGCGCAGCCAGCCGCCGTGGCGGCGGTTCCGGGTCTGCTCGCGCAGCTCCAGATGGTTCGAGAAGATCGCGAAGGCCAGCTTGCGCTCGCCCGGCGTCGCCACGTACCCGGCGAGCCCGCGGATGAAGTTCATCGTTCCGGTCTTGGCCACGACCGAGAGGCGCTTGTAATCAAGTTTGTCGCTCTCCACCGCCACGTTGTGACGCTTCAGCAGGCCCGCAACCTGTCCCGGCAGGCGCGGATGGGTGCCGCCCTCGCGCTGTGCCAGCGCGACCAGCAGATCCACCGTGCGCCGGGGCGACAGGCGGCTTTCGGTCGTAAGCCCCGAATGTTTCACGAGCTGAAAGCCCGGATCGCCGGCGGGGAAGCCCGCAACCCCGGCGGCCCAGGTGTTCATCGCCGCCGCCGAAGGCACCAGATCGTTGGTTCCGCTCGCCGCCATGCCCACGGCCTCGGCCGTCAGGTTGGTCGAGAACCGCAGCATCGAGCGGAGCACCCGGTGCATCGGCCGACCCTGATGCACCGCGATGACCCGCGCCCCGGCCGCCGTCTCCACCCGCGCCTTGGGCAGCGACATGCCATACACTTCGGCGAGGTCGCGGAACACCTGGGCGGCATAGGTGCTCGGGTCCTTCACCGGCAACCAGACCTCACCCGGGCGGCGCAGGGCGGTCTCGGCGATTTGCCAACGCTCGCCGGTCTCGGCCAGCTCGTGCTGGAACACGGGCTGCCCTGGCTCGGCAGAGCGCAGAACCTCGATCGTCGGCACCTCCGGGTCCAGCCGGTCCGCCTTTGCGCTGACGCGGATGCCCGCCTTCGACCATTTGACCCGCGCGCGGTTGAAATTGAGGTTCAGACCCGAAACGCCGGGGTTATAGGCCGCTTCCACCGGCTGATCCGCGCTGATCGTCGGGCGCCCCTGAATGGCGCCGGGATCGGCGATGAACGCGCCGTCGATCCTGCGAAATCCCTGATCCTTGGCCTGGAGCACCAGCGGCAGCAGCGCATCGGTATCGAGCTCCGGGTCCCCGCCGCCCATAAGGACGAGATCGCCCTCCAGCACTTCGTTCCGGACCGCGCCGGTCATGGCGATCCGCGTCTCGAACCGGAAATCGCGGCCCAACCGGTCGAGCACGAAGGCCGCCGTCGGCAGTTTCGCGACCGAGGCCGGGGCGAAGGGCGTGTTCGCCCGATGCGCCGCCAGAACCTCGCCGGTCTCGATATCCACCACCAGCCAGCCGACATCTCCGGTCAGCTTGCTCTTGGCCAAGAGCTCCAGCTCTTCCTTCGGGCCGGGCAGGGGGCGTGCGACCGGGTTTGGTACCGTCTTGAACGCGGTTGGCCGTGCATCGCCCTTGGGCGCGGGAATGAATTCCGCCGCCCCCAGAAACGCCACCAATGCACTCGCCAGTATCAGCCTAATCATGGCCATGACCCTCGCCTTCGGATCGCCGTCGAGGAGTGATCCGACATCGCCCCCGTTAATAGCACCCATTTTGGGGCAATCCCATGGCCAAGCTCGGCCGCGCGCGCCTCGGGCAGGCGAAACCGCGCGTACCGCCGCGCCATGGGTGAAAGACCGGCGCGCAACTGCTCACCCGGCCGCGCTAGAACGCCGATTGGAAAATGCTCCGCGATCCAGTCCCAGCGCTCCCAACGGTGAAACCCCGCGAGGTTGTCGGCGCCCATCAACCAGACGAATCTGCTCCCGCCCAGCCGGTCAGCAAAGATCGACAGCGTGTCCGCCGTATAGCGCGTGTTCAGCCGCCGCTCGATATCGGTGACCCTGATCCGGGGATGAGTGGCCATCTCCCGGCACGCAGCAAGCCGCTGGTCCAGATCCGATGGCCCCTGGCTCTTCAGCGGATTGCCGGGCGAGACGATCCACCAGACCTGATCCAGTGCCAGCCGGTTCAGCGCCCAGCGCGTGATATGCAGATGCCCGGCATGGGGCGGGTCGAACGACCCTCCCAGAAGCCCGATCCGCAGGTTCGGGTTGGCGGTCAGGGCAGTCAGCGGCACGTCACCCCCGGGATCAAGGCTCCTTAACGATCCTTATCCATGCTCAGCTTGCTTTGGGGAAGCCCCTCTGTGCCCGGCTCAGTCAGGCAGCATCCGCTTTGCCTCGATCTCGGCGAACAGGCGCTCCAGCTTGCGCCGCAATACCACCGCCACGTTGGTCGAGAACAGGCACCACTGCACGGTCACCTGGATTGCCAGCGCATGGCCCAGCGTCAGATCCCGGTCCACGTCGAAACCGCCCAGAGGCATCAGGCTCAGAAGATCGAGGATCACGAGCGTTGTAACCTTGCCGATCGCCAGAAAAGGCACAGCGCAGATCAGGGTCGAGGCCCAGGCCGCCAATAGCGCGGGCGGTTCCCGCTCGCCGACCGCGCGGCGGATCGCGGTAACGCCGTAGACCGCGAAATACGCGAGCAGCGCCCCGGTCGTCAGCAGGTCGAAGTGGTTGAGCGCGACGACCATGCGTTCATGCGCGCCAAGCGCTGATCCCAGAAACTCAATGCCCGACGGCCCCAAAAGCCCCGTATAGACAACCAATCCGAGGACCAGCGGCAGCACCACAAGGGCAAACCCTCGCAACCAGTAGCTGGTCGGTAGGAACAGCGCCCCGACGTCCTCCTCAGTGACCAGACCGGCCATGCGCGCTGCGCTCCGGTCGATCCGGAAGAATGTCAGCATGAGCGGGATCAGCGTGAGGAGCCCGGCCAGATAGCCTCCGGCCCATGCCGTCCCCGCCTCCGCAGCGCCACTCTGGCCAAAGACGGCACCCACTCCGGCGGCGATTGCCCCGGTGATCGCATCCGGCCACGGTATGCGCGCCGCCCCCCAGCAGACCGCGAAAGTCAGCGCGAGATAGGGGAGCACGAGAAAGAGCACAACGAAGCCGGAACCAACCGATTTCACGAAACGGAGGACCAACTGACACCTCTGAGGAAAGCCTTTTCAGTATCGCCCTGATCCGCCTCGCAATCAAGCGGCGGCCATGGCGATCGCGATACTCTTTCGCTTAGTTTCAGAAAGGGTTAGCTGCCAGCAATGCGATCAGAAAGACGGGTTCAACCAAAGATGTCTCCGAGACAATCCGGGTGTTGGAGGAAAGCCTCTGGCGCGCGGAGACACGCTACGACCGATCGTACATGGATCAGATTCTCGCAACAGACTTGCGTGAATTCGGGCGCTCAGGCCGGGTCTGGTTACGGGCCGAGATGCTTCTCGAACCGTGAGAGCGGCAGGAAATGCCCGTCACTTTGCCGCTTCCTGCTTTTCGTGCAGAGCCGTTGGGCGACGATATCGCCCTGGCGACCTATCTCAGCGAGATTTGGCGCGGCGGCAGCTGCTTGTGTACCAACCGCGCCTCGATCTGGGGCCTGTCGGATGGCCGGTGGCGGCTCAGGTTTCACCAGGGCACCCCGATCCCCGGCTGAGTTCCGCCTCCAGCCCAATCAGGCCGGGACCTAGCCCTGATTTGCGCCGCGGCGGGTCATCAGAGAGGCCTCGATCTTGCGCCAGGTCTCCGCCGCCTGCGCCTCGCCTTCCTGCTCCAGCGTCACCGCCTTCTGTGCCGCCATCGCGATGGACTTCGGGCCCGACTGCTCCCAGAGCGCGCGGGCATACTCCTCGATGTCCTTAATCTGCATGGGCATCCTCCATCATTGCATCGAACGGATCGTGGCCGATGGCGCGGCAGCCCGCTTTGATTCGGGTCAAAGCGGCAAGCGGTGTCAGAGCAACAGCGAGTACGCGCCTTCATGGCGCAGGAGCGCGACTTTCGTCTCGACCCCGCCCATGCCAGAAAAGCCGCCGAGCCCGTCTGCGCCAACGACCCTGTGACACGGGATGATAACAGGAATCGGGTTCGCACCACAGCATTGTCCGACAAGCTGTGCCGGAAGCTCCAGTTCCCGCGCGATCTCGCCGTAAGACCGTGTCTCGCCGAGGGGAATCGCCCGCATCGCCGCCCAGACCTGCTGTTCCGCCGCATTGCCCGCTGGGCGCAGCGGCAGATTGAACGCTTCCAACGCGCCTTCGCAATAGGCCCGCAACTGCCGCGCCGCTTCGTCAAGCAGGGGAGAGGACCCTGCCGCCTCCGGCGCATTCCACAAAACCTGGGTGATCGCCTCGCCTTCCTCGACGAGGCCAAACTGTCCGAGCGGGGTCTGAACGGTCGAAATCAGGGCCATGAGCGCACCATGCCACTCGCTTCGCGCCTGCGCGACCCGGTTCTTGCGCCCGGGCCCCGCTGCTGGTTCTGTGGCAGGGAAAGGCAGAAACACTCCGAGCGCAGTGGGAACCCGATGACCTACAGACTCTACCACGCCCCTGGCAGCGCCTCCGCCGGCGTGCGCGTCCTGCTCGAGGAAATCGGCGCGCCCTATGAGCTCATCGACACCACCATCGACCGGAGCAAACCCCGCCCCGCGGCGCAGATCGCCGCCAACCCGAACGGCTGGGTGCCGGTCCTGCTCTGGGACGATAAGGCGATGTATGAGGGCGCCGCGATCACGATCTTCCTCTGCGACCGCCACGCCGCGGCCGGGCTCGCCCCCGCCATCGACGCGCCGGAACGCGGGCTCTTCCTGCAGACGCTCGTCTACTTCTCCAGCTCGGTTCAGACCGCCTTCCAGCTCGACTACTACCCCGACCGGTTCGCTGATACGCCCGAGACGGAAGCCAGCGCCCAGGCCCGCGGGCTGCGCCGCCTGCGCGAGACCTGGGGCATCGTCAACGACCAGATCGGGGGCAACCTCTGGGTGCTTGGGGAGCAGTTCAGCGCCGCGGACATCTACCTCTTCATGCTGACGACCTGGCTCCGCCCCGCCCGCGGCCAGCCGCAGACCTCCGAGTTTGCGAATGTCAAACGGATCGCCGATAAAGTGCAGGAACGTCCGAGCGTCCAGAAAGTCTACGCCGACTGGATCGCGGAGAATGGGTCCCGGTGACGGAGCAGTGAGATGAAGCGAACCACAGGTTCCTGTCTGTGCGGCACGGTCAGGATCACGGCCGTGGGCGAGCCCTATCGCGTCGGCCTATGTCACTGCACCGATTGCCGCAAGCACCACGGCGCGCTGTTCCATGCGTCCGCCATCTTCCCCGAAGAGGCCGTGACCGTGACGGGAGAGGTCAGTTCCTACCAAGGCCGCGCCTTCTGCCCCCGCTGCGGCTCCTCGGTCTTCTCGCAAAGCGGGGATGAGATCGAGATCCACCTCGGCATCTTCGATGACCCGGACCAGTTCGTGCCCACCTACGAGCTCTTCACCATCCGCCGCGAAACCTGGCTCCCCAAGTTCCCCCGCACTAAAAGCTACCTCCGCGACCGGGAGAACGAGAGCCGCACCGAGAACGCCGATGTTCCTGGTCACCGAGACCCAACACAACACAGGAGCGCCCCAACGCCCGGAAAACCAACGCCAACCGGATCGCCCGAAACACCAGTGGACCCGCTCGAGAAATGCTCATGGCGCGGATAACCCACCCCCGGAACCGCAACATAGCTGACCCGACCTGAGAACGGACACTAGCCACAGGTCGAACGAAGGGCCTATCTGCGGACAAACCTGACGTCTGGCCGAAACGAATTGGTTTGGCACCGACCCCGAAAGCCGACACTGGATCCATGCGCGGCTTGCGCCGACAACGAATTTAGGCCGGTTGCGAATTTTGCAAATTCTTACGGCTATTTGAACAGATGGAGGTTAGTTCATCGCAGCGACATGATGACCTATCAGAACAGAACGCAAACGTGCTGAAACGGTGTCCATGGCAATTACCGTGATGAGAACGAGGAGCGCCATGTAAGCCACGTTCTCGAAATCACTGCCCGTCTGGAGCGCGCCCAGGAACTGCAAGCCGATGCCGCCCGCACCCATAGCCCCAATGATTACGGCGCTGCGGGTGTTCGATTCCAGGTAGTACAAGGACTGCGAGATGAAAACCGGCATGATCTGCGGCAGGATCCCGAACCGGTGCTGCTGGACCTTGCTGGCGCCGGTCGACTGGATACCCTCACGCTGCTTGTCGTCAGCGTTCTCGATCGCCTCGGACATCAGCTTGCCGAGCGTGCCGGTATCGGTGAAGGCGATCGCGAAGATCCCCGTGAAAAGTCCCGGCCCGAAGGCGCGCAGGAAGATCAGCGACCAGATCAGCGTGTCGATCCCGCGCAGAAGATCGAAGAAGCGCCGGAGGAGAAAGCGGATCCCCATCGACGGCTGGACATTGCGTGCAGCCATGAAGGCCAGAGGTAAGCCCACGGCCGAGGCGATCATGGTGCCGAGCAGCGCCATGAAGAGCGTTTCGACCATCGCATGGAGCACCGTGCCATGCTGCCAGAGCGCGTTGTCGCGGAACTCGGTCCAGACGAGGCGCGCATTCGACATCTCGGGCACCACGCGCTCGCTGGCAAACATCAGCCCGATCCCGTCGAAGAGGCCTTTCCCAACCAAGGGGCTGTCGAAATCGAACCAGAAATACTTCCAGCCGATCTCGTAGCGGTGGATTTCCACCTTCAGGGTGCCGACCTGCAGGCGTTCATAGAGCGAGGGCCGGATCTCGATCTTGTTCGCGGTCTGGCGCATCCAGTCGGGCAGCTGGTCGAGCTGGGTCTCGTAGCCCACCACGTAAGGCTTGTTGTCGGCGTTAAGGCGGAACTCGAACGTCTCGGCATATCCCGGCCAGTCCATCGTGACATGGGTCCGGTGCAGCGTCATCGCGCCGCCGTTCTCGAAAGTGACCACACGGCCCTCCGCGCCCTGGTCGATGAACCAATCTGGCTTGGGGTCGTAGACCTCGCGCCGTCCACCTTCGAAGGCGACTGTCACCTCCTCGGGGGTCTTCCAGCGCATGGTGACGTGATCCTTGTGGGCATAGGTGTCGAGCACGAAGAGCGCCGCCCTGTCTGGGCGCCATTTCTCGATCACCGAGCCGATTTCGAACTGCACCCACGAGATCGCGAGATAGACGGCCAGGACGCCCGAGACCCCCCAGAACCAGATGCGGTGGTGCCTGGCGACGCGGTCGACCCGCGTCTTAATGGCAGAGAGGTCGGTCTGGGTCGCGGTACTCATGCGCGTTTTCCAACCAATTTGGCGCGGATCCAGTCGCTCAGATAGTCGAGCGCCACGATGGTCACGACGAGGAGCAGGAAGATCGCGGTGACCCGCGCACCGTCGCGCCACTGGATCATGGTGCTGAGCGCCTGGCCGATCCCGCCAGCGCCGAAGAAGCCCAGGATCGTCGAGGCGCGCACGTTTATCTCGAGGCGCAGGATCGCGTAGGAGAAGAAGAGCGGCATGACCTGGGGCAACACCCCGAAGCGGATGCGGCTGATCCAGCCTGCGCCAGTCGAGGCGAGCCCTTCGAGCGGTTTCTGGTCGATGTTCTCGATCGCCTCGGAGAAGAGCTTGCCGAGCGCGCCGATTGTGTGGATCCAGATGGCGATCACCGCGGGCAGCAGGCTCTTGCCCATCAGGTAGAGGAAGATCAGCGCGATTACGATCTCGGGGAAGGACCGGAAGAGATCGAGCATCCGGCGCGTGACAGCCACGACGGTCCGGTTCGGCATGATGTTGCGCGAGGCGAGACAGGCCATGACGACCGCGCACGCAAAACCGAGCAGCGTCGAGAGCAGCGCCATGTTCAGCGTCAGCACCAGATCGGGGATAAACTCGACGACCCGGGCCGCCCATTTCACGAAGCCCAGCTCGTAGGCCATGGCCATCATGTCGCGCGGGAAATCGAAAATCTTGGCGATCCCCTGGCTGAACGGGGTCGCATTGGCCGTGTTAGCCATGTTGATCCCGATCACCGAGATTGCCACCGCGATGGCGATGCCCAGCACCGTGTAGGCCGACTTGCGCCGCTGCAGGCGCTTCAGCTCATTCTCGAAATGGGTCAGATGCGTCGGCTGGAGGGCAACCATGGCGGATCTCGGCTGAGGAGGGGTGTGGGATGCGTGGCGGACCCGCGCATCCCGGGGAGGGCACGATCCAGCCGGATCAATTCTGCTTGGCCGCCTCGATCTTGGCCTGGCGGGCCTTGACGATCACCTCGTAGAAGGAGTGATCGACCGGGATCCAGGCCTTGATGACGCCATTGGCGATGTTCTCGTTGCAGTCGGGATCGTTTTCTAGGATCCACTGCTTCATGCCCAGAAGCGCATCCTTAGCCTCT
Organism: Pseudomonadota bacterium; assembly: GCA_039180675.1. GTDB lineage: Bacteria > Pseudomonadota > Alphaproteobacteria > Rhodobacterales > Rhodobacteraceae > Thermohalobaculum. Next base: position 37,572 of record JBCDDC010000033.1, read on the forward strand.
TGCGGCAGCGTCTTCTGAACTACGATCGGGCCGTTCGGGATCAGGGTCGAGGTCCAGATCTGGCGGAGGTCGTCCATGTTGAGGATGCCTTTGTCGACCATCTTGCGCAGATTGCCCGAACTGTAGCCCTCTTCCCAGGCGCCAACGCCCGAGACCCAGGTCACCGCCGCGTCGACATCGCCGTTCAAGACGGCGAGCACCCCGTTCTCGTGGCCGCCCTGGAAGCCCATATCGCCGAAATAGCTCTCCAGCTCGCCCAGTTTGTCTAAGAGTTCGATCGATGGGATTAGATAGCCCGAGGTCGAGTTCGGATCGGCGAAGCCGAGCGACCTGCCCTGCATGTCGTCCAGGCTTTCGATGTCGCTGTCGGCCCGGGTCACCATGACCGAGAAGTAACCGCTATCGCCCGAGGGCTGCATGCGGGTCATGATCGGCTCGCCGATATCGGGGTTCTGCAGATAGAGGCCCGCATAGCCCGAGGGGCCGAACCAGGTGTAGTCAAGATTGCCGCCCGCAAACGCCTCCATGGTGCCGGCATAATCCTTGAAGGTGAACATCTTGGCGGGAATCTTGAAGGTCGCCTCGACATAGTCGACCAGGCATTCGTTGCGCGCGATGATGTCCTGCGAGGCTTCGTCACCCAGAAACCCGATGCGGAACTCGGGCTGGGTCGCTGACAGATCGAAGGTCGGGCCCTTGTAGTCGACGGCCTGGGCCGCGGTGGCCAGGGCCGTCGCGGCAAGAAGCGTCGCGATGCGAGCAGTGAGGCGAGGCATGGGGATCTCCTAGGTTTAAGGATGGGCGCCGGGGCGCCGGGTTAGTGCCCGCCCACGGTGGCGGCGACACGGCGGGGTTCAGCGCGCTTTCCGGGCCCGCTGAGCGATGTCGATGTCACGGAGCCTTCGAAGGCGGCGTCGGCCTCGGCACCGTAGATCTCGCGCGCTTGGGCATCGGTCAGCGCTTCGGCGGCGTCGTCGAAAACCTTCTCGCCGGCGCGCATGCCGATCACCCGGTCGCAATAGGTCCGGGCGGTATCCAGCGTGTGGAGATTGCAGATGATCGTGATCTTCTCTTCGCGATTGATCTGATGGAGCGCCTCCATCACCAGGCGCGCATTTAGGGGATCGAGCGAGGCGATCGGCTCGTCGGCCAGGATGAAGCGCGGCTGCTGCATCATCGCCCGGCAGATGGCGACGCGCTGCTGCTGCCCGCCCGACAGGGTCTCGGCCCGCTGCAATGCGGTTTCTGCCACGCCGAACCGGTCGAGCAGCGCGAGCGCCTCGAGACGCTCCTCTCTGGTGAAGAACATCAAGGACGAGCGCAGCACAGATTGCTGGTTCAGCCGCCCCAGGATGACATTGGTGATGACATCCAGACGGGGCACCAGGTTGAACTGCTGGAAAATCATCGCGCAGGTGCGCTGCCAGCCAGCCTTCGCCCGACCCTTCAGCGACAACACGTCGGTGCCGTCGACTAGGATTGCGCCCTCGGAGGCGTCGGTCATGCGGTTCATCATGCGCAGGAAAGTCGACTTACCCGCACCGGATCGTCCGATAATGCCGATGATTTGGGGTGCGCTGGTCGAGAACGAGAGCCCGTTGACCGCAGTGACCGAACCAAATTTCTTCGTCACAGTTCTGACATCCAGCACGCCGACCTCCGTTCGCTAATGGCCTCTCGGTAGCGGAAGTCTTTGACAGTTCGTTGCTGGTTTTCTGAAATATCGGAGTTGGTTTTATGTAGCTTTGATGAACGGGCAACGGGAAGGAAAGGCTGAAGCTGTCAGCATGTGATTGCGCGTGACCATGTCGGCTTTCGCGCAGTTGTCAGCACAGCTCGTTCCCTACGAATGTCCGGTCTGTCTTTTCCGGCCGAATTGTGAAGTGCCATACCTTCAGACAGTTTGGGCTCAGACCGGTCATTCGCGAAGATTCACCCAAGTGTCTGCTCTTCTGCGGGAGCGACCAAGTTGTGTGTGTCTGATCTCTGCCCTCTCGCGTCCAACATTGACGCCCCCGCGACCGACTGTCCCCGCCCGCCTTGCGTGCGCTTGCCCAAGCGGCTAATGGATCCCGTCTTTCATCCCAACAGAGCGGCGCGGGCATCATGGCTTCCTATCAATACGTTTACCACATGGATGGGGTCTCAAAGACCTATCCCGGCGGCAAGAAATGCTTTGAGAACATCCGTCTGAGCTTCCTGCCCGGCGTCAAGATCGGCGTGGTCGGCGTCAACGGCTCGGGCAAGTCCACCCTGATGCGCATCATGTCCGGCCAGGACAAGGAGTTCCAGGGCGAGGCCTGGGCGGCCGAGGGCGCCCGCGTCGGCTACCTGCCGCAGGAGCCCGAACTCGACGGCTCCCTCGATGTCCGTGGCAACGTGATGCTCGGCGTCGCCGCGAAACAGGCCAAGCTCGACCGGTTCAACGAGCTTGCCATGAATTACTCCGACGAGACGGCCGAGGAGATGGCGAGCCTGCAGGACCAGATCGATGCCGAGAACCTCTGGGACCTCGACGCCCAGGTCGACATCGCGATGGAGGCGCTCCGCTGCCCGCCGGACACCGCCGCCGTCGACACTCTCTCAGGGGGGGAGCGCCGCCGCGTCGCGCTCTGCAAGCTCCTGCTCGAGAACCCGGAGATGCTGCTCCTCGATGAGCCCACCAACCATCTCGACGCCGAGACCATCGCCTGGCTCCAGAAACACCTGATCGAGTACAAGGGCACCTGCCTGATCGTCACCCATGACCGCTATTTCCTCGACGACATCACCGGCTGGATCCTCGAGCTCGACCGCGGGCGGGGCATCCCGTACGAGGGCAACTACTCCGCCTGGCTCGAGCAAAAGGCCAAGCGCCTGGCGCATGAGGCGCGCGAGGACAAGGCGCGCCAGAAAACGCTGGAGCGCGAACTCGCCTGGATCCGCCAGGGGGCCAAGGCCCGCCAGGCAAAGTCCAAGGCCCGCATCAACGCCTATAACGACCTCGCCAGCCAGTCCGAGCGGGAGCAACTCGGCAAGGCGCAGATCATCATCCCCCACGGCCCCCGCCTCGGCGCCAAGGTGATCGAGGTCGAGGGGATCTCGAAGGCCTATGACGACAAGCTCCTGATCGACGGGCTCTCATTCGCCCTGCCGCCCGGCGGGATCGTGGGCGTGATCGGCCCCAACGGCGCGGGCAAATCGACGCTGTTCCGCATGCTTACGGGGCAGGAGCAGCCCGATGGCGGCGCCATCAGCTATGGCGACACGGTCGAGCTCGCCTATGTCGACCAGTCCCGCGACGCGCTGGATGGGGAGAAAACGGTCTGGGAGGAGATCTCCGAGGGGCTCGACGTGATCCCGCTCGGCAAGGCCGAGATGAACAGCCGCGCCTATTGCGGCGCCTTCAATTTCAAGGGTGGCGACCAGCAGAAGAAGATGAAGCTGCTGAGCGGCGGCG
>JBCDDC010000034.1:0-39768 GCA_039180675.1 Pseudomonadota bacterium
CCCCGTACTCTTTCCGCCACCGGTAGTACGTCACCTGCGTCACCCCAAGCCGCCGCACGACTTCACCAACACTGACCCCTTCGCCCAGCAGCACTTCAGCTTCACGCAGCTTCGAGATAATCTCTTCGGGTTTGTAGCGCTACGCGCCCATCTCTCTTCTCCTTTGTACAAGCCATTCTTTCACTCAGAGCGGCTGCGTTCAAAGGGGACGGGTCATGTGAAGGGCCCCCAGCCCAATATCCAGATCACACCTGCGGAGATACAAGAGTTCTTTCGCATGGGCTCCCAGGCTCATCAGTTCCCAGATCGGCCAAAGCTCGGGCGATTGGTTCATCTCTCTCAGCTTGGAGGACACCTTCTCAAAGTCTTCGTCCGACATAGGGGCGCGCTTATCGACCGACCGAACAGTGTCTTTTGGAAGCTCAAGGCTATCCAACGGAGAGGCAACCTGCCCCGCCAGATCGTGCTCGACGATAGAGAACCGGATGATCGTCTGTGCGCTCCCGATCTCGCGCTTAATCGTCTCAGGCGTCAGTGGGGCACCATCAGCCTTCCTTAGGTCAATGTAGTGTTCGAGCAGGTCACGCCCGTGGTGGCGGCGAAGGTCTTTGAGAGGAAGCTTGTCTAGTGGTCCCCAGACCTTCTCGAGGTGAGCCGATATCCTGTCGAGGCGGTTTTGCTTCTGCCTGTCTTCTTTGACCTTCATCTTGCGATAGAGGGCCACCCCATCAGCAACAGTCGGCTCCGGCTCTTTAGCCTCGGGATCGCGGAGCAGGTCGCGGACCTCTTCATCAACGTCCTTACGGCCAGCCAGCCCCTCGAGGATCAAGAGGCGAAGAGCCTGTTCGTCGTCGTCGAAACCGGTCGCACCCTCAATCATCTCGCCGACACTAAGCGCTGCTTCTCTATACCGCTGAATTGGGCTACGGGAGGACAGATCAGCATTGAGCTTTCGGGTTACCCCGACGATCTTGTCGAAGTTGGCGCTGATCTGAGCATACTCAGCCAGCATGAGCGCACTTCCGATCTCCTTGTTTTTCATGTGAACGCGGTAGAAGCCACCTCCCGGCACGATCTCACAGATGTCGTTAGGCCACCTGCGGCGATATCTCAGCACGCTTCCTCCGCTCATTGCGTCCAGGTATTTGAGCTTCTTGCTGACCATGTGTGCCCTTCTAGTGTCCTTAGGTGTGCCCTAAATTGTGTCCTTCAGCCTCCTGCTAAGAGGCAGAAAACAAAACAGATTCATCATTTTAAGGAGATTATATGGTACCCGGAGTCGGACTCGAACCGACAAGCCTTGCGGCGGGGGATTTTGAATCCCCTGCGTCTACCAATTCCGCCATCCGGGCACGGCACTGGCGGGGATAGCGGCCCCCATCGCCCTATGCAAGCTCCTTTACATCCGGCCCCGCGGCTTGCTAGGCGGGCGCGTGCTGCTGCAAGAGAGGGCCGGAATGCTCCGCAAGCTCTATGACTGGATTCTGTCGCTCGCGGAGCGACCGGACGCCATGTACTGGATGGCCTTCGTCAGCTTCATCGAAAGCTCGGTCTTCCCGATCACGCCGCTGGTCATGGTGATCCCGATGGTGCTGGCCCGGCCCGACCGCGCCTGGCTGATCGCTGGGGTCTGCACGCTCGCATCCGTCGCGGGCGGGGTCGGCGGCTGGCTGATCGGCTATGCGCTGTTCGAGGAGATCGGGAGGCCGGTGCTCGAGTTCTATGGCAAGGCTGAGAAATTCGCCGAGATCGGCGCGAAGTTCAACGAATTCGGGGCCGAGGCGGTGCTGATCGCCGCCATAACACCCTTTCCCTACAAGGTCGTCACGATCTTCTCCGGTACCACCGGGCTGCCGATCTGGCAACTGGTCGGCGCCTCGCTGGTCGGGCGCGGGATCCAGTTTTTCCTGGTTGCCGGGATCCTCTGGAAATTCGGCCCCCCGGTGCGGGAGTTCGTCGAGAAGCGGCTCGCGTTCTTCGCCACTCTCTTTGTTGTGCTTCTGATGGGCGGGTTTTTGACGGTAAAGTATCTGGCATGACCGATTACGGACGCATCCTGCTTGCCAGTCTCGGATCCATGCTTCTGCTCGGCGGCGCGCTGATCTCGCAGTATATCGGCGGGCTTGCGCCCTGCCCCATGTGCATCTGGCAGCGCTGGCCGCATCTCGCCGCGGCTCTGATCGGCTTGGTGGCCATCACCATCGGCTGGCGCTATCGGCGCGTGCTGTCGTTCTTCGGCGGCCTGGCGGCAACGGCAACCGCCGCGATCGGCTTCTTCCACGCGGGCGTCGAGCAGCAATGGTGGGAGGGGCCGAGCACCTGCAGCGCCGCCAGCACCGAGGGTCTGTCGACCGAAGAAGCCTTCGCCCAGATGATGCAGGCGCCTCTGGTGCGCTGCGACGAGATCGTCTGGGAATTCGGGCTCACGCTTGCGGGCTGGAACGGCGTCTTATCCCTGGTGATCGCAGGGCTCTGGTTCTGGACCGTGTATCAGCCGTTTAGTCTTCCCCAACAAACCTAGCCGCGAGAGACATTGAAGTGTTTGGAATTTTCAAGAAGAAGAACAAGGCATCCAAGTCCGAAGCACCAGCCCCGACGCCCGGAGCATCCTCCCAAAGCATTGAAAAGATCCTGATCCCTCAATCCGCGATGGATGCGCCGGAGGAGTGGCGGGTCGTCTCGGCTGTGGTCGACTACGTCAATGCGATGATCGAGCATGGGCTCTACAGTGTCGATGAGATCCCGCAGAAGGCGATGCACGCCTACCACGCGGATTACTATCTGGCGCAGGTCAACAATGGCGGACACAGCCAGTTCATTCACAACAGCGGAAACGCGGCAGAGGTGACATGGCGCAATGCGGCCCGTGGCCTGGAGAGCATGGGCGCTTACGGACATTTCCAGATCCTGGCAAAGATGCTGGCCTGGGTGGAGGCCAATCCGGAAGAAACCGCCGCACAGACCGGGTTCAGCGGCGGCCGGGCCAAGGAACTCGACGATCTGGACAGCGCTTTCTACGCGCTCGACAAGACCGAGAACATGAGCCAATTGAACGCCGCCTGGATCAAATCCTGGCCCGAACTGCAGGTGCTGGCGGACGAGCGGTATCCCGAAGCTCTGCGTCAGGTCGCCTCGATGAACCCGAAACGGGAGACGAGGCTCCGCGCGCGCGAGCTCGCCAGATTGATTGCCACGCTGGGCGACCGGATGCGGGTTGGCCTGTCGCTCGCGGCAGCCCAGGCAGAGAACTTCGAGATTGTTCTGCAGATCGGCAACGGCGGGTACGAAACGATCGAGGGCGAGCAGCTCATGGCTTTCTTTGTGCGCACGACCCGTGGAGAGCGCTATGGCGTCGTGACCGAGACCTATGCGGCACTCTACGATCGCATCCCCGGAACGCCGATCCAGCCGGCCGATCCAAACGATCCGGATAGCCTGACGAAGAGCTTCGAGGCGTTCAAAGCCGGGGGCGGCAAACCGCCCAAGGTGGGCGAACTTATCGCTCGGGTCGAGATGACCGAGATCGATACGGCCCACGAGGCCAGCAACGAGGTCGAAGGTGCCGCCGCGATCCATTTCCTCCTGGATAAGGCGCGTCTCGACTATGCCAACGCAACGATCGCGACCGTCTCAGTGGACCCGAGCGAGAGCGGGCCGGTGATGCGGTACCTCGTGCTTACCGAAGGTCAGACAAACATCGTCACCGCGAATAGAGAGGGCGCGATCCTGATGCGCTTCAACGACAAGCAGAAGCTCGCGGCTCACCCGATTGACGACTTCCGGACCTTTCGGAAGAGCGTGCTGGAGGCTTAGTCCTCCAACTCCGCATCCCAGTAGAGGAAGTCGAGCCAGCTTTCGTGCAGGTGGTTGGGCGGGAATTTCCGGCCCTTGTTCTGCAGCTCCCCCGCGTCCGGGCGCCGGGGCGGGCGGGCGAGCGCCATGCCCGCCTCGCGCAGGGTCATGTTCGCCTTGCGCAGGTTGCAGCGCCCACAGGCGGCAACCACGTTGTCCCAGGTCGTGCGCCCGCCGCGCGAGCGCGGGATCACGTGGTCGAACGTCATCTCCCCCTGCGCACCGCAATACTGGCAGGTGAACCCATCCCGCAGGAACAGGTTGAACCGCGTGAAGGCCGGGTAGCGCGCGGGCTTCACATAATCGCGCAGCACGACGACCGAGGGGAGTTTCATGACGATCGAGGGCGAATGCACCACGGCGTCGTACTCCGCGACGATCGAGACCCGGTCGAGGAAGGTGGCCTTCACCGCCTCCTGCCAGGGCCAGAGCGAGAGCGGGAAATAAGAGAGCGGGCGATAGTCAGCATTCAGCACCAACGCAGGATGATCTCTCAGCCCGGCCGGCTGGCGCACGTAACTGCTGGCGAAACTCGCGTCCATAGCCTCCTGCCCGGGCGGCCGTTGCCGCACTCTCCTGCCGCGCCACTATATCTGGCGGCCCTACTGTGACAAGCCTCTAAATCGGGCGTCATCTCGTCTCATAGAGGCTCTACCGGACAGAGGTGACGCCTTGATGACGATTCGTCCACCCACAGGATATCCACAGGTTCCGAACAACCTGCCGACAGAGTTATCCCGAGGGCAGGTTCAGCTCGATCCCCAGCTTGTCGCAGATGAAGCCGAGCGCGAGGCCGAGCCCGTCCGGCGCGATGCCGTGGCCCGTGCCCTTGGAGACATGGGCGAAGACGTCGAAGCCCGCGCTCTCCAGCCCCTCCTTCGCCGCAGGCAGCGCAGCGATGGGGATCACCTCGTCCATGTCGCCGTGGATGAGCAGGACGGGCGGGCGGCTTTTGGCGCGCTCCAGCTCTTCCTCCAACAGGCGGCCGGAGAAGCCGACGATCCCGGCGAATTGGGCATCGCGGCGCGGGCCGACGGCAAGGCTCATCATCGTGCCCTGGCTGAAGCCGACCAGCACCGTCTGCGCCTCGTCGACCCCTTCCTCGGCCATCGCCTCAGTCAGATAGGCCTCGAGCTTATCGGCGGCGCGGAGATATCCCTCGCGCATCGCCTCCTCGCTGGAGCCATCGATCCACGGGATCGGAAACCACTGATATCCCATTGGGTTGACGGTGCATTTCTCAGGTGCGTTCGGAGAGCGGAAGACCGTGTCCGGCAGATACTCGGCCAAGGGCTGGTGCAGCCCGAACAGGTCGTTGCCGTCGGCGCCATAGCCATGCAGCAGGATGACGAGCGATTTCGTGTCGCCCGAGCGGGCATCCGCCCTCGGACCTGTCAGGGTGGCCATGGTCTACTCCGTGATGCCTTCGCGGTTCTTCGCGACCCGGTAGTAGGCCCAAAGGAGCCGGGCCGCAACGCCCCGCCAGGGGGACCAGACCTCGGCCATCTGGCGCATCGGCTTTTCCGTCGGCCGCTCCGGCAGATCGAACAGGATCCGGCTCGCCTCCTGCAGGGCGAGGTCGCCAGGGGCGAAGACATCCGCGCGGCCGACGGAGAACATGAGATAGATCTCGGCCGTCCAGACGCCGATGCCCTTGACGGCGGTGAGCGTCGCGATCGCCTCCTCCTCCGGCATGGTCGCGAGTGCGGCGTAGTCGAGATCGGCCTCCGCCAGGGCCCTCGCATAGCGGATCTTGGGGCGCGAGAGGCCGCAGGCGCGCAGGGCATCCTCGTCCATCGCCAGCAGGGTGTTCGGGTGATGCGCCTCCACCGCCTGCAGCTTGCCCCAGACCGAATCGGCCGCGGCGACCGAGAGCTGCTGCCCGCAGATCGTGTTCAGCATGGCGGCAAAGCCCGCATCGCGGCGGCGGAGGGGCGGCTGCCCGGTCTGCGCCAGCGCCTCGGCAAAGCGCGGCTCGGCGCTTGCGAGCCATTCGCAGCCTTCGGCGACATCTTCGGGGGTCTCGATCAGGCGGGCGGTCATGGGCGCCGACCCTGCGCCGGGAAACCGCCCCGGTCAACACACGCCGCTCAACATACACCGCTCAACATGGACAGAGGCGCATCGGCCCCATAAACGGAGGCGAACAGGAGGACGCGCATGGACGATCTGCTCTATGAGGTGACCGACGGGGTCGGGACCATCACCTTCAACCGGCTCGACAGCCGCAATGCCCTGACCTTTGAGATGTATGGCGAGCTGGCACGGATCTGCCGCGAGGTGCCCGGCGACGGCTCGGTCAAGGCGATCATCGTGCGCGGCGCCGGGGACCGTGCGTTTGCCGCGGGGACCGATATGACCCAGTTCCGCGCGTTCTCGACCGAACAGGACGCGCTCGACTACGAACAGCGGATGGATCAGGTGCTGGGCGATGTGGAGCGCTGCCCGGTGCCGACCATCGCGGCGATCACTGGGGCCTGCACCGGGGGTGGGGCGGCGATTGCGGCGGCCTGCGACCTGCGGATCTGCGACGGGCGGCTCAAATTCGGCTTCCCGATCGCGCGGACGCTCGGGAATTGTCTGTCGATTGGCAATCTGGCCCGTCTCTCCGCCCTGGTCGGCCAGGGGCGGCTGCGGGAGATCCTGTTCACCGCACGGCTGATCGAGGCGGAGGAGGCGCTGCAAATCGGGCTCGTCGGCGAGGTTCTGCCCGGCGCGGCGGAGGTCCATGACCGGGCAGTAGCGCTGGCCGCACAGATCAAGACGCACGCGCCCCTCACCCTGCGCGCGACCAAAGAAGCGCTGCGGCGGCTGAGGCTGGAGGGCCCGGGTGCGGACGATGCGGATCTGGTGACGCTCTGCTACATGAGCGCGGATTTCCGCGAGGGGATGGAAGCCTTCCTCGCCAAACGCGCGCCGGAGTGGACCGGCACGTGATCAGGCCGGAAACCGCCTGGGCGCGAGGCTGTTCCGGAACCAGCAGGTGAAATCGTAGATCGAGAACACCGGCAGCCCGGTCGCCTCCGCCACGTCACGCTGATAGGGGACCATGTTGGTGCATTCGAGCAGGATCGCGCCAAGCTCGGGATGCGCCGCGTGGAAGGCTTTGGCGGCGTCGATCATATCGGCGCGCGCGGCGTCCACATCCAGCGCAGGCTCATCGTCGAGGATCACGCGGGTGAAATGCCGCCCACCCTCGGTGCCCCAGACCGGCGTGTCCGCCGCCACACCTGCCAACTCCAGGTGCCGGGCGGTCAGCGAGGGCGCCGAGATCGTGAGGATCCCGACCCGCCTGCCCGGCGGCAGAAGCGCCTCGATCAGGGGCGCCTGCATCAGCGCCGAGGTGGCAACCGGCACCTCCAGCGCCGCCGAAAGCTCTGCCTGGAAGAGCGCGAGGAAGCCGCAATTGGTGGTGATCCCATCACAGCCATCGGCTACAAGCTCCTGGCCTGCCTCGATAAACGCGTCCAGAAGCCCGGGCGCGCCCTGGCGGACCACCCGGTCGGGCGAGGCGCCGCGCACGACCTTGTAGCGCACCGGGAAGGGCCAGCTCGCCGCGTTGCCCATATCGCCCGGGATGCGCGGGAACCGGGCCTCGAGCATCAGGATGCCGATCTCGGCGCCATAGACCGCTTTTCCGCCCTCGACGATCATCGCTTCTCCCGATTGACAGCCGCTCCTGTTTCCGCCGAGCCTCGCGCCATTGCAAGGAGACAATCATGAGCGGGAACCTCTCAACCGGCGCCGAGGCGATGGTGCGCATGCTGGCGGCGCATGGGGTGCGCCACATCTTCGGGCTGTGCGGGGACACGTCGCTGCCGTTCTACGATGCGCTGGCCCGGCTCGATCATCCGATGACGCATATCCTGACCCGCGATGAGCGCCATGCAGCCTACATGGCCGATGCCTATGCGCGGGTGACCGGGCAGGTCGGGATCTGCGAGGGGCCATCTGGCGGCGGGGCGACCTATATTCTGCCGGGGCTGGTGGAGGCGAATGAAAGCTCCGTCCCGATTCTCGCAATCACAACCGATGTCGCGACGACCTCGGCCGGGCGGTTCCCGCTGACCGAGCTGGATCAGGAGGCGCTATTCCGCCCGCTGACCAAGATGAACGGGGTGATCCCCTCGGCCGGGCTGCTGCCCCGGATGGTGCGCAAGGCGTTTCGCGAGATGACCACCGGCCGGCCGGGCTCGGCGCATCTGGGCCTGCCCTTCGATGTGCAGAAGGCCCCGGTGCCGGAGGAGGAGGTCTGGGCCGATCCGCAATTCGGCCGGTTCCCCGCCCTGCCCGCGGCCCCGGATGCGGCGCAGATCTCCACGCTGCTGGAGGCGCTGGTGAGCTCCGAGCGCCCGGTCGCGATCTGCGGCGGCGGGGTGGTTCTGTCGGACGGGATGGACGCGCTCTCGCGCTTTGCCACGGCGCTCGATCTTCCGGTCGCCACGACCGTAAGCGGCCAGGGCGCGCTGGCCGAGAGCCATCCGAACTGCCTCGGCGTGGTGGGCTCGAATGGCGGGCAGCCCGCGACGCGCGACGTGGTCGATGCCGCCGATTGCGTGCTCTTCATCGGCTGCCGGGCGGGGTCCGTGACGACCGAGCGCTGGCGCAGCCCGCCGCCTGGCACGCGGATCCTGCATATCGACAGCGACCCTGGAGTGATCGGCGCCTGCTACGACACCGAGGTCGGCGTGGTCGCCGATGCGGCCCTTGCGCTGGAGGCGCTGAACCGGCTGGTGGCGGAGGCGGCGGTCGAGCGGCGCTTTGGCGGGGCCGAGACCGTCGCGGCGGCCAAGGCGGCGAAATGGCCGCGTTTCCTTGAGCTGGCAGAGGACGCGACAGCTCCGATCCGGCCGGAGCGGGTGATCGCCACCCTCGCCCGGCATCTGCCGGATGATGCGGTGATCTGCGCCGATCCCGGCACCCCCTGTCCCTATTTCTCCGCCTGGTATGCCTGGCCGCGCGCCGGGCGGCATTTCATCACCAACCGGGCCCATGGCGCGCTCGGCTATGCGATTGGCGCGGCCGTCGGCGCACAGGTCGGGCGACCGGGGGCAAAGGTGGTCTGCGCCACCGGCGACGGTTCCTTCGCCATGTCGGTGGGAGAGCTCGAGACGATCATGCGCCTCTCGCTGCCGATCACGATCGTGGTCTTCTCCAATAGCGTGTTCGGCTGGATCAAGGCGGGGCAGAAATCGGGCTTTGGGGAGCGCTACTTCTCGGTCGATTTCTCGCGCACTGACCATGCCGCGGTCGCCGCGGCCTACGGGCTCGCGACCTGGCGGGTCGAGGCGCCGGGGGATCTCGACGGCGCGCTCAAGGCCGCGATCGCCCATGACGGCCCGGCGCTGGTCGATGTCATCGCCCAGCCGTTGCAGGAGGCCGAGGCGCCGGTCTCGGAATGGGTCGCTTGACACGGCGCCCAACCGGGGGTTGCCTGTCAGACGGCGCGGGTTGGCAACAGGGAGATCAAGCATGAGATCGATTTTCGGACTGGCGGCCGGGGCCGCGCTTCTCGCCACGACAGCACTGGCAGAGAACTGGGACATGCCCATGGCCTATGCGGATTCGAACTATCACAGCCAGGTCGGCAAGCAATTCGCGCAATGTGTCGGCACGGCAACCGGTGGCGAGATCACCATCACCGTGCATGCGGGCGGCTCGCTCTTCAAAGGCAACGAGATCAAGCGCGCGGTGCAGACCGGACAGGCGCCGATCGGCGAGCGGCTGCTTTCGGCGCACCAGAACGAGAATGCGGTCTTCGGCGTCGACTCGATCCCGTTCCTGGCGACGACCTTCGATCAGTCGGCAGCCCTTTGGGAGGCGGCGAAGCCGACCTATGAGGAGCTGCTGGACGAGCAGAACCTCGTGCTGCTCTACGCCACGCCCTGGCCGCCCCAGGGGCTCTATTTCAAGAAGGAGGTGACCTCGGTCGCCGATATGAAGGGGGTCAAGTTCCGCTCCTACAACAACGCGACCGCGCGGCTGGCGGAGCTGACCGGCATGCTGCCGGTGCAGATCGAGGCGGCCGAGATCTCTCAGGCCTTCGCCACCGGGGTGGCGGAATCGATGATCTCGTCGGGCGCCACCGGTTATGACCGGAAGGTCTGGGAGCATCTGACCCATTTCTACGAGGTCGATGCCTGGATGCCGCGCAACCATGTCTTCGTGAACAAGGATGTGTGGGGCGGGGTGTCTGACGCCAACAAGGCCGCGATCCGGGGCTGTGCTGAGCTTGCCGAATATGCCGGGCACTGGCGGGCCGTGCAGTACACCGACTTCACGCTCAAGGGCCTGCGCGACGGCGGCATGACGGTCGCCCCCGCAAATGATGGGCTGGTGGGCGAGTTGAACGAGGTCGGCGCCACCATGGCGGCTGAGTGGAAAGAAGCCGCGGGCGAGGCCGGGGCCGCGATCATCGCCGCGTTCAAGGACCAGTGAGACCGAAGGGCGGGCCGGCAGCGCGTCAGAGCCGCCGCCCGCCCCCACCCACCCCCCGGCGCGCGGCGGCCCTGCCGTGCTGCCGGCCAGTTTCTTCTCATCGGGGATTTTCATGAGGGTTTTGCGCAGGGCGCTCGACGCGCTCTATCTCGCGGGCGGGATCGTCGGTGCCCTGTTCCTGATCGCGATCCTGGTTCTGATCGTCTTGCAGATGATGGCGCGCTGGACCGGCGAGGTCTTTCCCGGCAGCACGGATTATGCCGGTTACTGCATGGCGGCGTCGTCCTTCCTGGCGCTGGCCTATGCGCTCAATCACGGGGCGCATATCCGGGTCACGCTCTTTCTCTCGCGCATGGGGCGCTGGCGGCGCTATGGCGAGATCTGGTGCTATGGCGTGGCGGCGGTGATCGCCACGCTCTTCGCGCGGTATGCGATCAAGGCCAATATCTGGTCGGAGAAGCTCAACGACATCAGCCAGGGGCAGGATGCGACGCCGCTCTGGATCCCGCAGATCGCCATGTCGGTCGGCACGGTTCTGCTGGCGATCGCGCTTTGGGACCATCTGATCCGGCTGATCTTCACCGATCACGCCGGGGTCGCGGGCAAGACGGCAGACGGGGGAGAGGGGTGATGGACGAGGTCTGGCTCACGGTCATCTTCCTCTTCATCCTGTTCCTCCTCCTCGGCACCGGGGTCTGGGTCGGGCTCGCGCTGATGGGGGTCGCCTATATCGGGATGGAGCTTTTCACCGCGCGGCCCGCGGGCGATGCGATGATCACGGTGATCTGGACCACCTCGGCGAGCTGGACCCTGACCGCGCTGCCGCTTTTCATCTGGATGGGCGAGATCCTCTACCGCTCGCGCCTGAGCGAGGACATGTTCCGGGGCCTGAGCCCCTGGATGCAGGGGCTGCCGGGCGGATTGCTGCACACCAATGTCGTTGGCTGCACGATTTTCGCTGCCGTCTCAGGGAGTTCAGCGGCGACGCTCACGACGGTCGGTAAGATGTCGATCCCGGAGCTGCGCCGCCGCGGATACCCGGAATTCATGACTATCGGCACGCTCGCGGGATCGGCCACATTGGGGCTGATGATCCCGCCCTCGCTGACGCTGATCGTCTATGGCGTGACGATCAACGAATCGATCACGCAGCTATTCATGGCCGGCGTTCTGCCGGGGCTCTTCCTCGCGTCGATGTTCATGGCGTACGTGGCGCTCTGGTACTTCGCCTTTCCGGGCCAGCGGCCGGAGACGGCGGCGCCGCTGCCTTTTCGGGTGAAGCTCGCCAATTCGCGCTTTCTGATCCCGGTGATCTGCCTGGTGCTGCTGGTGATCGGGTCGATGTATGCGGGGTTCGCGACGGCGACGGAGGCGGCGGCCTTTGGGGTGATCGGTGCGCTGGTGCTGGCGGCGCTGCAGGGATCGCTGAGCTTTGCGTCGTTTACCGAGAGCCTCTTGGGCGCAACCCGCACCTCGGCGATGATCGCGCTGATCCTGATGGGGGCGGCGTTCCTGTCGCTCAGCATGGGGTTCACCGGGCTGCCGCGTGCGCTGGCAGGCTTCATCTCGGAGCAGGCGCTGTCGCCCTTTGCGCTGATCGCGGCGCTCACGGTCTTCTACATCATCGTGGGCATGTTCCTCGACGGGATCTCGTCTGTGGTACTGACCATGGCGGTTGTGGAGCCGATGGTGAACATCCCGGCCTTTCGCGAGCTGGGCTTCGACATGATCTGGTTCGGGATCTTCGTCGTCGTCGTGGTCGAGATGGCGCAGATCACGCCGCCGATCGGGTTCAACCTGTTCGTGCTGCAGGGGATGACCCACCATGAGATGGGCTATATCGCGCGCACGGCGGCGCCGATGTTCCTGATCATGGTCTTCATGGTGGTGGTGCTGACGGTCTTTCCCGACCTTGCCACCTGGTTGCCCGAGAACCTGCGCGCGCGGCAGGGGTGATGGGGCGGCTTGCGGTCACACTGGCGATCTCGGCGCTCGGGGTCGCGGTTTTCGAGTTTCTCGGCCTGCCCCTGCCCTTTCTCCTCGGCCCGCTGGCAGCCTGCCTGATCGCGGCGCTGGCGCGGGTGCGCATGCGCGATGCGGGGCCCGTGGGGGTGGGCATGCGCACGATCCTGGGCGTGGCCGTGGGTGCCTCGATCACACCCGCGCTTTTGGAGCGGCTTCCGGCGATGGCGCTGTCGGTTGCGCTGATCCCGCCCTTTGTCGTGCTGATCGGGTTGATCGGCTATCCGTTCTTTCGCCGGGTGATGGGGTTCGACCACGCAACCGCCTATTACGCGGCGATGCCGGGCGGATTTCAGGACATGGTGCTGTTCGGGCAGGAGGCGGGCGGGGATGTGCGCGCGCTCTCGCTGATCCACGCGACGCGGGTTCTGATCATCGTGGTGACCGCCCCGATCCTGCTGACACAGGTCTGGGGGCTGGCGCTCGACAATCCGCCGGGCGCGCCTGCCGCGACGATCCCGCCGCAGGAGCTGGCGATCATGGCGGCGGCGGCGCTGATCGGCTGGAAAGGCGGCGAGAAGCTGGGGCTCTTCGGCGCCTCGATCCTGGGGCCGCTGATCGTGACGGCGGCGCTCAGCCTCACCGATGTGATCCATTTCCGCCCCCCGGCGGAGGCGATCCTGGCGGCGCAGTTCTTCATCGGCACCGGGATCGGCGTGAAATACGCAGGCGTGACGCTGGAGGAGCTGCGCCGCGACGTGCTCGCCGGGATCGCCTATGTGATCATGCTCGCGGCACTCGCCTTTGTCTTCGCGACCATCGTCGCCTCGGCCGGGTTCGCCGGGTCGCTGGAGGCGTTTCTGGCCTTCGCCCCCGGCGGGCAGGCGGAGATGACGGTGCTGACCATCATCGCGGGCGCCGATCTCGCCTATGTCGTCACCCATCACATGACCCGGATAATCGTCGTGATCGCCGGAGCGCCGATTGCTGCCCGCCTGCTCAAGTGATAGGCTCGCGCCATTGAAGCAGTTCTTGCGTGCGTTGTGCTGGATTATAGACCCGAAGCAAACCACAATGGATCCATGATATGAAGCCGATCCGCCCGGCCGAGACAGCCCCGAAGATCAACGGGCGCGCGACCCCGCCGGATGAGGGCGATATCTTCGACCCGGGCGCGGTGCCGCGGGGCGATGCCTTTGGCGCGCCCCCTGATCCGTCAATGGCTTATCTGACGATCGACGAGCACCCGCCGGGCGGCGATACCCAGTTTCCGGGCGGGCACCAGGCGGTCCAGCTTCCCGATGGAACCGAGATCAACCTGCCCCCCGGAACGCTGCGGATCGACGACCCGCTCGGCACCATCGAGGACACGATCTGCCACGGCGTGACGGGGATCTGCGAGGGCGGCCGGGTGAAGGTTCCTGGCGGCACCCGATTCGTCGAGGAACTGGCCCCCGGCGATCTGGTGGACACATACGACCGCGGCCCCCAGACGCTCAGGTGGATCGGTGTCCGGCATTTCCGCGCGAAGGGCATGCTCGCACCCGTGCGCGTGCGCCACGACACGCTGGGGGAGCATGACGATATATGGCTGATGCCCCAGCAACGCGCGCTCCTTCGCGACTGGAAGGCGGAACTGCTGTTCGGTGAGCCGGAGGTGCTGGTCCCGGTCGTCTACCTCATCGATGACGAGGCGGTGGAGCGGGCCGAGAGCTTTGATATGACCAGCTATCAGTTGCTGTTCGACCGCCACGAGCTGATCACCGTGAACGGGCTCCTCACCGAAAGCTTTCTGCCCAATGAGCAGAGCCTTATGGTGATGGGAGACAAGGCCCGGCATGCGCTTCTGGACCTGGAGCCGGGCCTGCGCCGGGCGCCCGGCAAGGCGCTTGGCCCCGCGATACGCCCGGCATTGCGCCGTTGGGAGGTGAAGTACCTGATGCGTTGATCAGGCCACCGCCAGGAAGATCATCGCCCCCATGCCCCAGTACGCGAGCTGGAAGTGCGTGTTCTGCGCCCACTCGTGGAAATACCAATAGGCGAAGTGATTCCCGGCGACCAGCATCCCGGCCCAGATACTGGTGAACCCGAGACAACCCAGAAGCGCCACGGCCTTCGCCGTGTCAGGATCCGCGATCCCGAAGATCGCCAGGAGCATCAGGGCGACCCCGACCCACATGAAGACGCTGACGGCGAGCTCTGCCCAGACGATGAACCAGAAGAGCGCTTTCTGGGCGTTCCGGCTCTGCACCCGGCGGTGCTGGATCAGCGCGAAATCCATTGGCGCATCCTGTTCGAGCCGCGCAAGCCCGAGCACCTGGGATGTGAAGATCTCATTGATCTGCGGGTGAAAGATATTGTCCCGAACGCCGACGGTCAGCCAAGCTGCAAGAAAGGCGGTCAGGCATGTTTGCGCTATCAAGATGGCGACATCCATTCCATTGACCTCTTTTTCGGAGTTGTGCGGCGCGCGATATCACCGCGAGCGCAGATTAGCCAAAGGATAGCGGGCCGTCTCGTCCAAAAGCGACGCGAGACCTTCGATGGCGGCACCGGCGATCAGCGCGCCGGTCTCGGCCGTGGCTGCTGCTGCGTATCCCGCAACGCCGTCCGGGTGCAGGTCCTGCGCCATCCAGGCGGCAGCGGGCGCGCCGGTCAGGCGAAAAATACGGTTCTCCGCATGCACGGAATAGGTTGAGGGGCGGAAATCCTTGGCCTTGTCCATGCGCACCAGATCGGGGCGGAAGTGGAGCATCAGGGAGGTCTCCGACTGCCCGCCATGAATGCCGTGGGCGTGCTCCTCCGGGCTGATCGCACCGTCGGGAAAGCCGCATTCCCACCAGTTGGCGGCGACGGCCAGCATGGCGTGGCGGACCCGGAGCTCGCGCGCGACGATCTGCATGACCTGCGGCTGCCCGCCATGGGCGTTGAGGAAGACGATCTTGCGCAGGCCCGCGCGCGCCACGCTCTCCCCCGTCTCGGTCCAGAGGTCGAGCAGGGTCTTGGTCTCGAGCGTCAGGGTGCCGGGATAGTCGAGATGCTCGGTCGACTTGCCGATGGCGGAGGTTGGCAGGACCAGCACGTTGGCTTTCGCCTTCTCCGCGCCCCGGCGGGCGATCTCCTCGGCGATCACCGCGTCGGTGGAGAGCGGCAGATGCGGCCCATGCTGCTCGATCGCGCCGAGCGGGACGAGCGCAACGGTGGTCTCAGGGTCGAGAGTGTCGAAATCGGTCGTCGTGAGATCGGACCAGAGGCGCATCAGACCTCCTCCGCCGCGATGATCTCGACCTCGACCAGAAACTCCGGCCGGGCGAACCCCGAGACGATCATCAGGGTCGAGGCGGGCGGCTCGGCCAGATCCGCGATAAACCGGTCGCGCGCGGCCATGTAGCCCGGCAGATGCTCGCGGCCGGTGACGAAGGCGGAGAAGCGGACGATGTTGGCCCGGTCCATCCCGGCGTCCTTCAGGATCGCCTCGGCGTTCTCCAGCGCGAGCGTGGTCTGCGCCTCTACCCCCTCGGGGATGGTGCCATCCGCCGTGATCCCGACCTGTCCCGCGCAGTAGATCATGCGCGCGCCGGGCGCGACCTCCACGCCGTGGGCATAGCGGGCGAAGGGCGGGTGGATGCTGTCTGGGACCAGCCGCCTCATGATGCCTCGCGCATGTGCTTGTAGCGATAGCGTGCACCGGATTTCAGATCGAAATCAGGCTCTTCCCAGGCGATCATCTTACCGGGGTTTAGGAGCCCTTGCGGGTCGACCCGGCGTTTGAAGGCAACCTGATCGGGGTTGATGTATCCGCCGCCGCCCTCCTCGATCGTCGAGACATGGGGCGAGTAGTTCGGGCACCCCTCTGCCTCGTGGATCGCCATGATCTCCGCCAGCCGCTCAGGCGTGGAGAAGCGGACCAGCGGCAGGCCGGAGAGGTACATCTCGCCGCCGCCACGGGTGAATTCCACGTGGACCGGGACTTCCTCGCCGAAGATCTCCACCATCCGCATGATCCGCGCGACCGGATCGAGGCCAGGATAGCCGACCTGGAGATAGGTCATCTCGGGATCGACGCGGAGCGCGCGGAGCGTCGTGTGGTTCCAGCCGAGCGAGAAGATGAGCGGCACGCCCTTCGCCTCCTCCTCGCTGGCCGTATCGGTGCGATAGCGGACCTCGCCGCCGTGTTTGGCAACGACGTGGAGCATCGGGCCCATGCTCTCGGGCGCGACCATCAGAATCAGGACCGAATCCTGCGGTTGGAGGAATTTCTGGTGGCGCTTGAAATAGCGGTGCGGGACCGGGGCCTGGATCGCGCCGAGTTCGCGCTTCAGGATACCGTCGGCCAAGCCGAGCTCCTCGCCACACCGCAGCGCCGCTTCGAAATCGTCGAAGGCGACGAGGACATCGATCCACTCATTGGCGGGCGGCAAGGGCAGCTCGATCTCGGTGATGATGCCCGTGGTGCCATAGGCGTGGTGGGCGAGCAGGACATCGGGCCCGGTCAGGTCGATCAGCTCCGGCTCCTCCGCCATCGTCGCGACTCGCAGGCGCAGGATATTGCCGAGATCCTTCAACCCGCCCCACCGGATCGAGCCGACACCGGCCGAACCGCCTGCGATGAAGCCGCCGACACTCGCCGTCTCGACGGTCGAGGGGAACATGCGCAGCTCCCGCCCCTGCTCCCGCGCCGCTTTCTCAAGCTCCCAGAGGATGACGCCGGGCTCGACTACCGCGCGGCCGTCCGCGATCGACTTAATCGCCTTCATGGCGGAGAGGTCGAGCAGGACCCCGCCGCTCAGCGGCATCGCCTGACCGTAATTGCCGGTGCCTGAGCCGCGCGGAGTGACCGGGATCTGGCGTTTGCAGCATTCGGAGAGGACGGTCCGCACCTCCGCCTCGGTCTTCGGCGTGACCAGCAGATCGGCGGTCAGATGCTCCATCTCGGCCTTCAGGATCGGCGAGTACCAGTAGAAATCCCGCGATTTCATCTGGACCCGGCGCGGATGCGTCTCGGTCGCGATCCCGCCAAGTGCGGCGATCAGATCGTCAATCGGATAGGTCATCGAGGCCCTCCAGCCCGTCAAGCTCGGCGTAGTCTGGCAGAGGGGGATCGATTGGCAAGCCGTCTCTGACGACGATTCGGTCCGTGTGCGGCCGGGCGATCAGTTCATCCTGGCCGCGGGCGTCGAAGAGCACCAGATCCGCCTTGGCGCCGGGGGCGATGCGACCTGCGTCGGCACCGATGATCCGCGCGGGTGTGGCTGTGACCGAGGCGGGCCAGTCCCCAACCGGGTGATCCAGATGCTGCATCCAGGTGGCGAAGCGGTAGACCTCGAACAGGTCCAGATCGCCATAGGCGTTGAACGGGTCGCGCGTGTTGTCGGAGCCGAAGGCGACGGGGATGCCCGCTGCCCGGATCTCATGGACCGGGGCGACCGCGCGCATCCGGGGTGTCGCATGAGCCGCCCTGTCGAGCAGGTAGGCATTGCAGAGCGGCAGGGAGACCACCGAGATGCCGGTGCCCGCCGCCAGATCGAGCGTGCGGGCGAGCAGGTCAGCGTCATAGGTCGCGGGGGCGCAGCAATGGCCGCAGAGCACCGGCCCCTGGAACCCAGTGGCGCGGATCGCCTCGGCAACCATCAGGAACCCGCGGGAATTGGGATCCGTCGTCTCATCCACGTGGAAGTCGAGGGGGAGGCCGTGCCGCTCCGCCGTACGGATCAGCGCCTCCAACCGGTGCGGCAGATCCGGCTGATCATCGAGGAAAGCGCGGGCAAAGGCACCGAGGACGGCACCGGGGATGTCTTTCAGCGCACGGGCAATCCGGTCGAGCAGCGCCGGGTCGTCCGCCTCCGCTGTCCCAAGCAGGGCCGCGGGTTGCAGCGCGATCCGCCCCTGCCAGTCCGACGCGATCTCGCGGAATAGAGGCAGCAGCGTTTCGAGGTTGTCTCCACTGAGATCGAGGTGGCTCCGGATCGCGACGGTTCCGTGGGCATGGGCGGCGCGGAGCGCGAAGTCGATCCGGGCGCGGAGGTCCTCGGGTGTCCAAAACCGCTCCTTGTCCCTCCAGGTGGTTGCGATCGCACCGTCGAACGTGCCGTCCGGGTTGGGCGTCCGCCGCCAGATATGGCCCTTGTCCAGATGGGTGTGGCAGTCGACGAAGCCCGGAAAGGCGATGCGCCCGGCCAGATCGACCGAGGGGTTTTCGCTGTCTTGGCCCGGGGCCTCGATCCCGGCGATCCGGCCGCCCTCCAGAATGAGATCCGCGCAGACCAGGTCATCGCGACCGGCCCGCAGACCATGGCCGGGCAGCAGACAAGCGGCGGGGAGCCGGAGATTGGCGAGCCGCCACCGCCCGGCGCGGGCAGCCCGCGACAGCTCCGCGATCCGCTCAGCCCTTGTTGGCATAAGGGTTCTCGCCCTTGCGATAGTTTAGGCGTATCGGGACCCCGGCGAGGCCGAAATCCTCGCGCAACCCGTTGATCAGATAGCGGCTGTAGGCGGCCGGCATCTCCTCGGCCCTCGGCGAGAAGACCAGGAAGCTCGGCGGGCGGCTCTTGATCTGGGTCATGTAGCGCAGCTTGATCCGCCTGCCGCCGGGTGCGGGCGGGGGATGGCGCGTGATCATGCCCGCCAGCCAGTCATTCAGCTTCGAGGTCGAGATCCGCGTGTTCCAGAGCCTGTGCTGCTCCTCGATCGCCGCCTTCAGCCGCGGCAGGCCCCGCCCCGTGAGGCTCGAGAGCAGAACGACGGGCGTGCCGGAGAGTTGAGGCAAGAGCGTCGAGGCGCGTTCGCGCAATTCGCGCACGCGGGCATCGCGATCCTCGGCCAGATCCCATTTCGAGATGGCGTAGACGACCGCCCTGCCCTCCCGTTCCGCCAGATCGGCGATGCGCAGGTCCTGTGTCTCGAAGGCGTTGGCCTCATCCATGAGCAGGACCACGACCTCGGCGAAGCGGATGGCGCGGGTGGCGTCGGAGGTGGAGAGCCGCTCCACCTTCTCCTGCACCTTGGCCTTTTTGCGCAGGCCTGCCGTGTCGAAGACCTTGAAGCGGCGGCCGTCCCATTCGGTCTCAAGCCCGATCGCATCGCGGGTGATCCCGGCCTCGGGGCCGGTGAGCAGGCGGTCCTCGCCCAGAATGCGGTTCACCAGCGTCGATTTACCGGCGTTCGGGCGGCCGACGATGGCGATCTGGAGCGGGCGGTGCTCGGCCATCTCGTCCGCATCCATGTCGGGGTCGAACGCCTCCGCCCGGTCACGCTCGGCCAGACGCTCGGCATGGGGCATCAGAGCGGCGTAGAGCTCTCCCATCCCCTCGCCATGTTCGGCGGAGAGCCCGATCGGCTCCCCCAGGCCAAGCGAGAAGGCCTCGTAGATCCCGGACTCCGCCGCGCGCCCCTCGGCCTTGTTCGCGGCAAGGATGACATCGGCCCCCTGGCGGCGGAGCAGCTCCGCCAGCGCCTCGTCCGTCGGCGTCACGCCGTCGCGCGCATCGACGAGGAAGAGGCAGAGATCGGCCATCCGCACCGCGCGTTCGGTAAGCTTGCGCATCCGGCCCTGGAGGCTCTCATCGGTGATCTCCTCGAGCCCGGCGGTATCGATCACAGTGAACTGCATGTCGCCAAGGCGTGCCTCGCCCTCGCGCAGGTCGCGCGTCACGCCCGGCTGATCATCAACCAGCGCAACACGTTTCCCAACCAAACGATTGAAAAGCGTGGATTTTCCGACATTGGGGCGGCCGACGATGGCGACGGAGAAGCTCATCGCGCCCGTATGCCCGCAAGGGCCGGGACATGCAAGCGCGGAGCGGCGGCGCTAGCGCAGTGCCACCAGATCCGCGTCGTCGGTGAGAATGAAGACCGAGCCGCCCGCCGAAACCGGGCCGGTGCGCGAACCATCGGGGAGATCGAGCACGACACCGCCCTCTCCGGTCACCGGGTCGAACGACCAGAGATTGCTGAGATTGTCGGTGACGAGAATGTTGCCTCCCACCACAACGGGCCCTGAGTAGTTGATCGGGTCCTCCTGATCCTCCTCATCCTCGAAGGCCGGGAGCGGGGTGGCCCAGATGGTCGAGCCGTCGCGCAGGTTGATGCGGTGCAACTCGGCCAGGTCGCTCATCATGAACATCGTGTCCTCGACCGGCCAGAGCGGCTTCGTCGCGCCGAGCGATCGGGTCCAGACCCGGGTGCCGCTGCGGCCCTCGATCGCGACGAGGCGTCCGCTCTGGTTCGCGCCCAGGACGAACGGCCCCGCCACGGCAGGATCGCCGGTGATGTCGGTAATCGATGAGCGGGCAAGGCCGCGGCGCCCGCCAGACAGGATCGCGGTCCAGATCGTGCGGCCAGTGCCGATGTCGAGCGCCACCATCTCGCCGGAGGAATAGGGCAGGATCACGAGACCGCCCGCGATCGCCGCTGTCGAGCCGCCGAGGAAGGCCGCGTCCGCGCTCACCCCCTGATCGCGCCAGAGCAACTCGCCAGTGCTGCCCCGCATCGCATAGGCCTGGTCGTCACGGGCGACGGCGACGACGATGCCGTTGGCGACGCTGGGGCCCGCGCGGAACGGGGCCGAGAATTTCTGGCGCCACTCCACTTCACCTGAGTCGAGCGAGATCGCGATGACCTCGCCAAACCCTGTGGTGGCGAAGACCGAGCCGCCAGCCGCTGCCAGCCCACCGCCGAAGCCTTCCTCGCCGTCCTCAGCCTCGGGCGAGAGGTCGAGCGACCAGCGCAGCGATCCGGTGTCGGCATCGAAGGCGCGCACCTCGGCGGCCGCGTCGAGCGTGATCACAGCGCCGCCGGCCACGATGGGCGGCGAGGTGATCCAGCTCTCATCGCTGTTGCCCCGCCCGGCATCCGCGCGCCAGGCGATCGACAGGCTCGACGGACCGGCGATATGGCCGCTGTTATGGCTGGGCCTGCCGCTGGTCTGTGTCCATTCGGCCAGTTGGGTCGGGGCGCTGAGGGGCTGGGCTATGCCAGTGGCGATGTCCCGCTCGCTCTGGCGGATCTTGATCCGCTCACCCTCGAGGATCTCCTCATCGTCGAAGAGCCCGCATCCGGTGGCCAGCGCGCCTGCGCAAAGCAGGAGGGTCAGGCGCAAAACCCGGCAGATCGGTGAAAACATGAACGCGAACTCCGTCACTCGGCCCGGTCGCCGCCCGAGGCGCGCAAAAGCTGCTCGGCCCGGCCCTGGAGGTTTCCGGTGCGCGCGGGATCGGCGAGGATCGCGCGCAGGTCCGCATGGGCATCGTTGCGCTGGCCGTCATTGAGCAACAGCACCGCGCGAAGTTCCAGCGCCAGAAGCCGGTAGGGCCGGTCTGGCGCTGTCAGCGGGTCAATCAGCGGCAAAAGATCGGCGGCAGGCTCCTGCACCGCGCGCAGGCGGAGGACGCGGAGCGCCGCGAGATCGGCAAAGGCCGGCGATGCATCGGGATTGGTCGCCACGGCGTTGTAGCGGCGCAGCGCCTCCTCGATATTGTTCGCGGCCAGTTCGATATCCGCGAGGCGAAGTTCGGCCAGAACCCGCGCGCCGCCGCTCAAGGTCTCGGCATTGTCCTGGATCACGAGCGGATCGGCGCTCAGGAGCATCCGCCCGATCTCCTCCCGCGCCCGGCGTTCCTCGCCCTGCATCCAATTCCATGTGGCAGCACCCCCGACGATCACAAGAAGGAGGGCACCGATATACGGCCCCCATTTCTTGAGCTGCCGGTTCATCCGGTCGCGCTCAACCTCTTCGCTCACCTCACGAAAGAAACTGTCGGTGTCGCTCACCCGCGGCCCTCCAAGATTATCTGGCGGCGGACCATAGTGCGGCGTTTGTCAGGAAGGAAGGGGTTTTAGGTGGCCTCGGCCTGGCCGTGCCAGACATCGCCGCCGGGCCAGGGCTGGATCGACAGGCGCAGGATCACGGCGGCGACCGGCGGCAGGGCGAGGAGCGCGGTCTCGATGCCAGGCGAAAGGTGCGCTACCGCACCGAGGCCCAGCATCACGTACCAGCAGATCCACCCCGCGATCAGATGCAGGAAGGACAGGCGGCGAAAGCGGCGCGCGATGATCCGCGCCTCAACCGGAATGCGGGGATCGGCGGGCAGACCGTGGTAGAAAACCCGCGCCTCGCGGATTTGCCGGAGCGTCATGGCCCGCAACGGCGAGATGCCGTCGGTGCGCCAGTCGAGCAGAAGCGTGAGTTCCTTGAACAGCGATCTCAGGCGAACGCTCCCCTCGACACAGAGCAGGATCACGAAGACGCAAAGTGCGGCGATACCGACAAGGAACTGGATTTCCGATGCAAGCAACATGTCGTCCGGCCATTACTTCTTCTTGTAGGTGTGCTCCTCCGCCGGGAAGGTGCGCGCCTGTACCTCGTCGGCATACTGGGCGACAGCAGCCGTCATCATCTCCTCCATCGTACCATATCGCTTCACGAAAGTCGGCACGCGCGGCAGAAGGCCCACCATGTCCTCGAAAACCAGGATCTGGCCGTCGCAATTGGCCGATGCGCCGATCCCGATGGTGGGGATCGTGACCTCGTGGGTGATCCGGTCGGCGAGGGGTGCCGCCACCCCTTCCACCACGACCGAGAACGCCCCCGCGGCCTCGACCGCCTTGGCATCCTCGACAACCGCGTCCCACATCGCCTCGTCGCGGATCGCGCGAAACCCGCCGGCGGTGTTCATCGCCTGAGGCATCAGCCCGATATGCGCCATGACGGGGATGCCGCGGGTCGCCAGATAGGCGATCGTAGGCGCCATCGCGGCGCCGCCCTCGAGCTTCACGGCATGGCACCCGGTCTCCTTGACCACCCGCGAGGCGCTGCGGAAGGCGACCTCGGTCGACTCCTCGAAGCTGCCGAAGGGCATATCGACCACGACGAGCGCCTTGTCCGCACCGCGCACGACCGCCTGGCCGTGCATGATCATGTGATCCAGTGTCACACCCAGCGTGTTCGGCATGCCGTGGATCACCATGCCGAGACTGTCACCCACCAGCAACAGATCGCATACCTGGTCACAGATATGGGCAACATGCGCGGTGTAGGAGGTGAGGCAGACAAGGGGCTCACCCCCCTTTCGCGCCATGAAATCAGGCACGGTCATCCGCTTGCGCGGTTTTGCGTCAGGGTTCGTGATGGCGGATTTCTTGGAAATCGTCGAGCGCGTGGACATATTCAGGGTCTCCGTCTTGCTGGGAGCGCGCTACCGCGAATCAGGTTTGCAGCGCAAGCAAACCGCGTTTGCGTGAGCATAGGGGCACGGAAGGTAAAGCTTTTTTGCACGCCGGAAGTCTTTATAATCACGTGTAAACACGGCATGACAGGAGCGAGCAGTATGGCGTGGTATTGGATGAGGCAATGCGGCTAGGACCAGTTCTTCTCTCCCTCGCGATTGTGGTGGGACTGGCATATTGGTTCGGGTTCAGACACTCGGATCAAGGCACCCTTTTTGTCGCCACGACAACCGGTGAGCAGACTACTGACACAGTAGCCGGTGATCCAGTAGCCGGTGAGGAAGAGGTTCTTCGGCCCGTCTCGGTCATGGTTCTGATCAGCGAGGCGGAGGAGACACAGACCCAGATCGTTGTGCGCGGCCGGACCGAAGCGAAGCGCAGGGTCGCGGTCAGGGCCGAAACAACCGGGCTTGTGATTTCCCAGCCGATCCGTCGCGGGGCAGTTGTCGGGGCCGATCAGCTTCTCTGCGAGCTGTCGCCGGGCACCCGGGCCGCGCAGCTTTTGGAAGCCGAGGCTGCCCTCGCCCGTGCTCAAGTGAACTACGACGTCGCCGAGCGCCTGGGTGAGCGGGGATTCGCGGCCGAGACCACGCGAATGGAGCGTACGGCGGAGCTTGAATCGGCCGAGGCCGCCGTCGAACTGGTGAAATGGGATATCTCGCGCCTTGAGGTTCGCGCACCCTTCGCCGGGGTGTTGGAGACTGACACGGCCGAGGTCGGCGCGCGGCTCGCCCCCGGCGACGTCTGCGCCGAACTGATCGATCTGTCGCAGGTCAAGGTCACGGGCTTCGTGGGCGAACAGGTGGTTGACCTGATCGCGCTCGGCCAACCTGCCATCGCGCGGCTCATCAATGGCCGGCGTGAGGCGGGCGAGATCACCTTCATCAGCCGCGTGGCGGACGAGGACACGCGGACCTTCAAGGTCGACATCACGCTCGACAATCGGGACGGCAGCCTGCGCGACGGGATGACCACCGAGATCCTGATCGATCTGCCGCCCCGTCTGGCGCACCGCATCCCGAAATCCGCGCTCACGCTCGACGATGAGGGCACGCTCGGCCTTCGGGTCGCCGAAGGGACCGGCTCGACCTTCTACCCGGTTCTCGTCGTGCGCGATGAGCGGGAAGGCGTCTGGGTCTCGGGCCTGCCGCAACAGGCGACCGTCATCGTCGTTGGCCAGGAATATGTGAGCGATGGCCGCAAGATCCGCCAGGTGCCGATCACTTGGGAGGACCTCGGATGACCGGCCTCATCGACTGGTGCGCCGGACGGGCGCGGATGGTGGCGGCCTTCATCCTGATCTCGGTCGCTGCCGGCCTCGTCGCCTATGTCTCGCTGCCCAAGGAGGGCGCGCCGAATATCGACGTGCCGGTGCTCTACGTCTCCGTCCCCCTGCCCGGCGTCTCCACCAGCGACTCCGAGCGCCTGCTGGTGAAGCCCATGGAAGCCGAACTGCGCGGCATCGAGGGGCTGAAGGAGATGACCGGTATCGCCGGCGAGAACCACGGCGCGGTGCTGCTGGAGTTTGATTTCGGCTGGGATAAGGCCGCAACGCTCGCGGATGTGCGCGACAAGCTCAACCAGGCGGAGGCTGAGTTCCCCGACGATGCCGAGCAGGGCACGGTCTTCGAGGTCAATCTGAGCCAGTTCCCGGTGATCACGATCTCGCTCTCCGGCGACGCGCCGGAGCGCACCCTGTCGCGCATCGCGAAGGACCTGCGCCGGTCCATCGAGGCGGTGCCGAGCGTGCTCGAGGTCTCGATCGAGGGGGACCGCGAGGAGATGATCGAAGTGATCATCGACCCGCTCAAGATGGAGAGCTACAACGTTACCACCACGGATCTTTTGAACGTGGTGGACCGCAACAACCTTCTGGTCGCGGCCGGAGAGGTCGAGAGCAGCACGGCCGCGTTCTCCGTCTCGGTCCCCGGCTCGTTCACCGATATCGCTGATGTCTTCGAGCTGCCGATCAAGGTCAATGGCGACCGGATCGTGCGGCTGGAGGATGTCGCCACGATCCGCCGCACGTTCGAGGACGCCAAAGGCACCGCGCGCTACAATGGTGAGAAATCGATCTCGCTCCAGGTCTCCAAACGCATCGGTGAGAATATCATCGAGACGGTGGACGCCGTGCGCGCAGTCGTCGAGCGCGAGCGCGCCAAATGGCCCGAACCGCTGCGCGATGCGGTCGCCATGGACCTGGCGATGGACGAAAGCGCCGAGGTGGTCGATATGGTCGACCAGCTCGAAAGCTCAGTCGCCACGGCGGTGATCCTGGTCATGCTGGTCGTGCTGGCGAGCCTCGGGTTCCGATCCTCGGTTCTGGTCGGGTTCGCGGTGCCCTGCTCCTTCCTGCTCAGCTTCGGGCTGATGGCGCTTCTCGGCATGAGCGTCAACAACATGACCATGTTCGGCATGATCCTGGCCGTCGGCATGCTGGTCGATGGCGCGATCGTGGTGGTCGAATACGCCGACAAGCGGATCCAGGAGGGCGCGGGGCCGATGCAGGCCTACTCAGCCGCTGCCAAACGCATGTTCTGGCCCATCGCCGCATCGACCGCGACCACCCTTTGCGCGTTTCTGCCCATGCTGTTCTGGCCCGGTCTTCCCGGCCAGTTCATGGGGCAGCTGCCGGTGACGCTGATCTTCGTCCTGAGCGCATCGCTGATCGTCGCGCTGATCTATCTGCCGATCATCGGCGGCATCTCGGGCCGGCTCAACCGCTTCTTCGCCGGCACGCAGCGGGAGCTTGCGCCCAAGCCCTACAAACGCACGCTTTTCGGCAAACTGATGAGCCTCATCGTGCTCAACCCGGTCG
This sequence comes from Pseudomonadota bacterium, assembly GCA_039180675.1. Lineage (GTDB taxonomy): Bacteria > Pseudomonadota > Alphaproteobacteria > Rhodobacterales > Rhodobacteraceae > Thermohalobaculum. The sequence continues at coordinate 26,294 of JBCDDC010000034.1, forward strand.
GTCCGGTCGTGGCCTTGCTGCTCGCAATCGGCGCGGTCGCGGGCACCTTCGTCTATTACGGCGAGAACAACCGCGGGACCGAGTTCTTCGTCGAGACAGACCCCGCGCGGGTCATCGTCTACGTACGTGCGCGCGGCAACCTCTCGAAGGACGAGAAAGACCGGATCGTCGCAACCGTGGAAGAACGCGTGCTGCAGATCGACGGCATGGAATCGGTCTTTGCCTTCTCGGGCAGCGGCGGGCTGAACAACCAGAGTGATGATGGGCCTGGCGATGCGATCGGCCAGGTGCAGTTCGAACTGGTAAACTGGCGCGAGCGTGGTCCCGGGCAGGAGATCCTCGAAGAGGTTCGCGCCCGCGTTGCCGACATGCCCGGGATCAAGACCGAGGTCTTTGTCCAGAACGAGGGGCCGGTCCAGGGCAAGCCAGTACAGCTCGAACTGCGTTCGAACAATTGGGAGGAATTGCACGAGGCGACCCGCCGCGTCCGCCTCAAGTTCGAGAACACCGATGGGCTGATGGAAATCGACGACACCCGCCCGCTGCCGGGGATCGAGTGGGAGATCACCGTCGACCGGGCAACCGCGGGCCGCTATGGCGCCGATATCGCGACCGTGGGGCCCATGGTCCAGTTCGTCACCCGCGGCGCGACCCTCGACACCTACCGCCCGGATGATCTGGACGAGGAGATCGACATCCGCGCCCGCTTCCCGGAGAAGGACCGCACCCTCGCGACCCTCGATGAGCTTAAGATCCCCACCGATCGCGGCCTCGTCCCGCTCGCGAGCTTCATCGAGCGCAAGCCGGTGCACAAGGTGGGCTCGATCTCGCGCCGGGATTCGGAGCGCTATTTCCTTGTGCGCGCCGACGTCGATGCCGCCTTCACGCCCGACGACCGTATCGCCGAGCTGCAAACCTGGCTGGCGGATCCGAATGCCCTTCCGCCTTCGGTCAGCGCCCGGTTCGTCGGTGATTTCGAAGAGCAGCAGGAAAGCGAGGCCTTCCTGATGAAGGCCTTCGCGGGCGCGCTCGGGCTCATGTTCGTGATCCTGCTGGCGCAGTTCAATTCGATCTACAACTCGATCCTGGTGCTCTCGGCCGTCGTCATGTCGGTCGCGGGTGTCCTGATCGGAATGCTGGTGATGGACCAGAAATTCTCCATCATCATGACCGGAATCGGGATCGTGGCGCTTGCCGGGATCGTCGTGAACAACAACATCGTTCTGATCGACACGTTCCGCGAGTTCTCCCGCTCGATGGACCGGCTGGAGGCGATCATCCGCACGGCCGAGGCACGGATCCGCCCGGTCCTGCTGACCACGATCACCACGATGGCGGGCCTCACGCCGATGATGTTCGCGGTCAGCCTCGATTTCACCACCGGGCAGATCAGCTATGGCGCGCCGACAGCACTCTGGTGGACCCAGCTCGCCTCCGCCGTGGTCTGGGGTCTGGGAACCGCGACAGTGCTGACACTGGTTGTCACGCCGGCCTCGCTCGCGATCCGCGAATGGACGAGCCGGGGCTGCTACTCGACCCTGCAATGGGTGATCGTGGCGTTCCAGGGCGCACGCGGACGCGCGGGCAACCGCTTCCTGAGGGATCGTCAGCTCCGCAAGGAGCTCGGCGAGGCGGGATCTTCCCGGCCGCTGATCTTCGACGATCCGGACGATCCCGAGCGTCCCACCATCCTCCGCGCCGCGGAGTAACGCACCACCCTCTCCCCGCGCGCCCACAACCTCTTCCAAAGCGAAGCGGCGGAAGAGGGCATGTCGCATCACCCGCTTGCGGGTGATTCCGCTTGGTTCGCCTGCGCTCCCGTAGAGCCCCCCTCCGGATCGGTGTCCGCCTCCTGGCGCGCCCACATTTCGGCATAGCGTCCGCCAAGGGCCAGAAGCTCGGCATGGCTGCCGCGCTCGACGACCCTGCCCTTATCGAGCAGGAGGATCGTGTCCGCCTCGACCACGGTCGAGAGCCGGTGCGCGATCATCAGGACCGTGCGGCCCCGGCCGAGCCGCGCAAGCTCGGCCTGGATCTCGCGCTCCGTGCCCGTATCCAGGGCCGAGGTCGCCTCGTCCAGTATCAGGATCGGCGGATCCTTCAGGATCGTCCGCGCGATCGCGACCCGCTGCTTCTCTCCGCCGGAAAGCTTCAGCCCCCGCTCCCCGACCTTGGTATCATAGCCCTCGGGCAGGCCCTCGATGAACCCGTCGATCCGTGCTGCCCGGGCGGCCGCCTCGATCTCGGCCCGGGTCGCGCCCTCGCGGCCATAGCCGATATTGTAGCCGATCGTGTCGTTGAAGAGCACGGTGTCCTGCGGCACCACCCCGATCCGGCGGCGCAGACTGTCCTGCGAGACCTCCCGGATATCGACCCCGTCGATCTCGATCACTCCGCCCGAGACGTCATAGAAGCGAAAGAGCAGCCGCGCGATCGTCGATTTCCCGGCGCCGGAGGGGCCGACGATGGCCAGCGTGCCCCCACCCGGCAGATCGAAATCCAGGTCGTGCAGGATCGGGCGCTCGGGGTCATAGGCGAAGGCCACGTTGCGAAAGCGCAGCCGCCCGGACCCGATCTCGAGCGCCCGCGCATCCGAGGCATCGGTCACCTCCGGCGGCTGATCGGCGAGCGCGTACATCTCGCGCATATCGACCAGCCCCTGGCGGATCTCGCGATAGACGGTGCCGAGGAAGTTCAAGGGCACGGTAAGCTGGATCATGAAGGCATTGATCATGACGAAGGAACCGACGCTCAGCGTCCCCGCCCCGACCTCGACCGCGGTCATCGCCATCACAGCGATCATCGCGGCGGCAATGATCACCGCCTGCCCGGAATTCAGCAACGCCAGCGAGCTCTGCGTGCGGATCGCCGCCTGCTGATAGGCCGCCATCGCGCCGTCGTAGCGGCCCGCCTCATGGCCCGAGGCGTCGAAGTACTTCACCGTCTCATAGTTCAGCAGGCTGTCGACGGCCTTCTGATGCGCGTCCTGATCCTCGCGGTTCATCTCCTCGCGGATCTTCACGCGCCATTCCGTGACCCGGAAGGTGAAGGCCGCATAGGTGACGACCGCCACGACCAGAACCACGAAATAAGGCCAGCCGAACTCGATCCAGAAAATCGTGGCGACGATCCCAAGCTCCAGCAACAGCGGCACAATGCTGAAGATCAGGAAGCGGAGCAGGAAGTCGATCGCCTTGACCCCCCGGTCGATGATCCGGCTGAGCGCGCCGGTCCTGCGGGCGAGATGAAAGCCGAGCGAGAGGTCATGGACATGCCGGAACGTCCTGAGCGCCAGCTGCCGCAAAGCGTGCTGGCTGACCGGTGCGAACATGTAGTCGCGTAGCTGCTGGAGCACCGTGCCCATCAGCCGCGCGACCCCGTAGGCGACCACGAACAGGATCGGGGCCGCGACAGCCTGTCCCTCGGTCAGCCCGTCGACCGCGCCGCGATAGGCATAGGGCATCGCCAGGGTCGCCGCCTTCGCCAGCAGCAGAAAGCCGAGCGCGAGCACGACCCGCGCCTGCAGGTCCCGGCGCCCTTCGGGCCAGAGATCCGGCAGGGCGCGCATCACGATGGAGAGATCCGGCGCCCCCTTGCCCCGGGGACGCTTTTGGAACAGCCGCATCTGGATTTCCTTGCCCGGGGGGCGTCAGCCCGTGCGCGTCATTCGCTGTCCACGAGTTCGGGAACCGTGAACACCTGTCCGGGATATATGAGATCTGGATCCTTGATCAATTCCGAGTTGGCCGAGAAAATCAGCGAATATCGGATACCTTCCCCATAATACTGCTCCGCGATCCGCCAGAGGTAATCGCCCCTAGCGATCTCGACCGTGCGTTGACGCAGCTCCTTCGGCCCCTCATCGATCTCGTAGGAAAACGGGGTTTCGATCCGGCTGACCACCTGGCCCTGGGCGTCAACCTCGTCAAAGCGCAGGAGCCTGGCGGACTTGCCTGTCCCGGCCTCGATCTCTGCGCGCCATTGCCCGGCGGGCACGACGGCGGCCTCGGTCACGAAGACGGCGTTGGCATAGACACGGACCCTGTTGCCCGGCGTCGCCCGGCCCAGAAGATCGACCGCGCCGCCATCGGTATAGGAGATCCGGTCGAGCCGGACCGCCGCCCGATCCTCCCGCGCCGCAGGCTGCAGGAGCGCCAGCTCGTCCCGCTCCGGCTGGACGATGGCCGGAGCTGACCCCTGGGACGCGCCGGGCAGGATCAGAACCGGTGCGCTCTCGCCCGATGCGTCGGTCTCAAGGTTCCCCGCAAGCTCTCGCTGAGCGTCAACCGTGTCGCTGGGGACACGCTCCTCCGCCAGAACGGTCGTGGATGCGGTGTCATCCCCGGTACCGGGCGCCGCCTCCCGTGAGGCAGGCTCCTGATCGGCTGCGGTGTCTGGGGGCACGGCGCTGGCCGCAAGCTCCGTCTCGACCTCCGCCTCCTGGGTGCGCAGGACCAGGCGGCGCGCCTCGCCGGAGACATCGAGAGTGAAGAGGCTGACGAACTGACCGGCGCCATCGGCGGTCTCGGTTGCGATCACCTCGCCGTCGAGCACGATCTCGACCGTGGCGCCGGGGGCCGCCTGCCCGGCGACAACGGTGCTGCCATCGACATCGATGCGCACCACGTCGAACTTGGGCGCCACTGGCGCAGCAGCCTCAGTTGGCGCCTCTGCATCAGCGGTGTCGGAGCCCGTCTCTAGTGATTGAGCAGCGGTTTCCTCCACAGGCTCAGTCGTCTGATCTGCTTTCGGAACATCGGCAGCCGTGTCGTCTGCGACCGTGGTCCCGGTCGCATCCGTTGATGCCCGAGGCACTTCCACCTCAACAACCGCCGGGTCTGGCGCCCAATTGCTCAGAACAATCCACATAAGGGCCGCCGCGGCCGCGAGGCCCGCAACAATAGCGGTCGTTCTGCTCTGCTTTTTGTCCATTTACCCCACGCTCACTGGCCTAGCCGAGGCGTTCCGGCTCGTGTAGACACTCACGGTCATCCTGCGCCGGAGCCCTCCATGTCAACCCCACGACCGAACATCTGTGTCTTCTGTGGATCACGTCCTGGAGAGAGGGCTGTCTATCGTGCAACAGCCGAGGCGCTGGGGACAGGGCTCGCCCAGGCGGGTTTCGGGCTCGTCTACGGCGCCGGTGATCTGGGCCTGATGGGGCTGACCGCGCGATCAGCCAAGGCTGCCGGCGGTCAGGTGACAGGCTTCATTCCGCGTCATTTGTGGGAGCACGAGCAAGGCACCTACGACATCGACTCGCTCGTGATCACCGAGACGATGCATGAGCGAAAGAAGCTGATGTTCGGCAATTCGGACGCCATCGTGACCCTGCCAGGCGGGCCGGGCACGCTGGACGAGCTGGTCGAGGTGCTGACCTGGCGCCAGCTTGGCCTGCATGAACGCCCGGTCATCCTGGTGAACGTCGACGGCTACTGGGATCCGTTCATGGCGCTGCTGGACCATATCATCGACCAGGGCTTCTGCGACCCTAGTTTCAGGGGCTACGCAACCCTGGTGGAGACGGCCGAACAGGCGGTCGCCATCCTCTCGGACACGTTCTCCGCCAGACTTTAGGGGCATCGCCATGGACGACATCAAACCGGGCCTCACCGGTTCGGCAGAGATCATCGTGGGCACGAGCGATACCGCACCAAGGGTCGGATCAGGCTCGATTGCCGTCTTCGCCACGCCGAAAATGATCAATCTGATCGAGGAAGCCGCGCTGGACGCGGTCGAGGCGCGGCTGCCCGAGGGCAAGCAATCCCTCGGCACCCAGGTCAATGTCAGCCACATCGCCGCCACGCCCGAGGGGATGCGGGTCAGAGCGACGGCGGAACTGGTGGAGGTGGATGGCCGTCAGCTCGTCTTCCGCGTCGAGGCGCACGACGAGCAGGACGTGATCGGCGAGGGCGAACACCGCCGCGTGGTCGTCACGGCGGCGTCCTTTGTCGACAGGATCAACGCGAAAGCGCGGCGTTAAGACCTACTCCTCGGGCGGCTGGCACGAATGCCCGGTCCCACCGAGGCCGCCATCCTTGTCCTCAATGCGCTCGGGCCCGCATTCCGGTGCATCCCGTGTCGTCGGGCCAGCACAGGCCGCAAGGAGGAAAAGAGCCAACAGTACAAGTTGTATAGGTCTCACGTGTCATCCTCCCCAGGGCGATCCTCAGTGTGAAAGATGTAGGCGCCACATCGAAACCGCAGATCTGCACCCGGACTGGCTTCATCCTGCGCCTGCAGATACGCCGCATGCTCGGCGATCCGGGAGAGCGCAGCCTGCTGCTCGTCGCGGGCAAGAGCGTCCAGCTCGACGATGGAAAGCGGGCTCAATCCATTGAAATGGGCCGCGCGCTCGTAGAACGGAGCGCTCTGAGCGCTGGTGACATTTGCAACAGCCGCGGAAAGGTGATCGCCCGCGTTCCGGCCGAGATAGGAAAGCTGGTCCGAGCCGCTGGGGAGATAGCCAACCGACAAAAGTGTGATGCAGTCGGTCTCAGCGTCGAGCACGACAACCTTCTGCGCAAGGAGTGTTTCAAGCACCGCACGATGATGGATGTCGGTGCTCACTTCGGCGACCAGTTTTTCGAAAGAAGGCTCTGCCTCAGAGCGCCTCGGCAATTGCAGTGGCCGCCCCTCCGCATCGCGCCAGGCTTCTGAACCAAGCCAGCGGCGAACCACTCTTGGAGCCGGCCCTAGGCTCGCCCCGCCGGCGTTAGCATCAATCTCAAGGAGGCGTTTGACCTCCCGCCTTTGCAACCCGGTCGCCAGGCTAAGACTGCTGACGTTCACGCGGCTGTTCTGGCGGGACAGATGCTGCTTCGCCTCGTCAATCATGACCGCACGTAGAATCTCTTCCACGCGCGGCACACCGGTCCCGGTCGCGATCAGCAGACGCGCGACAGGCCTCAGAATCCAGATCAAAGCACGTCGGATTTCATCATCCATAAATGTGCATTTCGCACATTTTTTTCTAGACAGCAAGCCTCTCGCCCGGCTAATAGATGTGCACGTCGCACATTTATGGAGAGAAGAACATGCTGAGACCCAAACTGGTAGCACTATTCGCGATCGGGATTGCGATTGCTGGATGCAAAGGACCATCGATCCAGTCCTCATCTGTCGACGACTACTTGAAGCGCTACAATCAGGGAGTTGTTTCAGCGGAAGGTACCGATCCGCTCTCGACTGAAGGGATCGACCGGCAAATCCTGGCCGCCGCCAATGTCAGCCCAAACCTCACCTTTCCAGGCCGCTTCGGAGTTGCTCGGATCGAGAAGAATCGTATCGAACCTATTCCAGAAGACGAGTTCCGACACTGGAAAGAAATGGCGGAGAAGTTTGGCACTTTTGGAGAACTTGTACCCGTCAACCCAGTTGTCGCGAGCCTAGTATCCGCCACAGAAAACGAGTGTGGCAGCTATTGGAACGCTTGTCGGGCTGTGAATGATATCCGTATGGGTGCAGCAAGGCAGCATCTCGATGCTGTGCTGATCTATGAGGTGCACGCGAACTCCAACAAGGATTTCACACCTTTTGCTGTCGCAGACCTTACCTTTATCGGCGGAGCGTTTCTGCCGACCCGCTCCATTGAGGCAGCGAGCACTGTGTCTGCAGTCTTCCTAGATGTCAGAAACGGTTACCCTTATGGAGCGGCCCAGGCCTCCTCGGAGCTCGAGAGCTACTTCATAAGCTGGGGCTCGGATGCCAAGGAACAAAGGATGCGGGAAGAAGCAGTGGAAGAATCCGTGGCCGATCTGATCCCGAAGGTCGAGCAGATGTTCCTGCAGCTCATTGCCGAAAATCAGTCTTAGGCAGGAGGGCCTCTCGCAAATCGCGCGAGGCCCTGCTCACGCCGGCGGCTACATCCGGCTGGCGACGTTCTCCCAGTTCACCAGGTTGTCGAGGAAGTTTGTCAGGTAGGCTGGGCGTTTGTTGCGGAAGTCGATGTAGTAGGAATGTTCCCACACATCGCAGCCCAAGAGCGCCGTCTGGCCGAAGCAGAGCGGGTTCACCCCGTTCTCGGTCTTGGTCACCGCGAGCGAGCCATCGGCGTTCTTCACCAGCCAGCACCAGCCTGAGCCGAACTGCCCCGCGCCCGCGGCCGAGAAATCGGACTTGAACTGATCGACCGAGCCGAAGCTTGCGGTGATCGCGCTCTCAAGCTCACCCGGCATCTTGCTCTCGCCCGGGCCCATCATCTCCCAGAACTGGTTGTGGTTCCAAAGCTGCGAGATGTTGTTGAAGATCCCGTTCTGGGCGACGGCGGAGCCGTCATAGGTGCCGGTGATGATCTCCTCCATCGACTTGCCGTCCCACTCGGTCCCCGCGATCAGCTTGTTGCCGTTGTCGACATAGGCCTTGTGGTGGAGGTCGTGGTGATACTCGAGCGTCTCTTTGCTCATGCCGTTGGAGGCCAGCGCATCATGGGCGTAGGGAAGATCGGGGAGTTCGAATGCCATTCTGGGGCCCTCTCTGTCAGAAATGGGAATGCGGGAGACCCCCGCTGGGGGGACTATACGCCGAAACCGCCATGAGGAAAGGGGCGGAAGCCAAGGCGCGGGTCTTTTCAGCTGTCGGGCGGAGATCCGGCCGGCTCTGTGCGGAGCGAGATTTCCAGCATGAGCCCGGCGCTGGTCGCGCTCCAGATCCAGGAGCTTGGCACGCCGGCGCTGCTCAGCAGGCCCGACAGCCAGTGATTGCAGGTGTGGAAGAGGTGGTAATCCGGCACCCCGGCATAGAACGCCCCTGCCCCGTAGAGCGATGGGTCGGTGGCATCGGGTGCCTGCCCCGCCTCACGCGCGAAGGTCTGGGCGAGGCGTCGGACCAGCCGGTCGAAGCCCTCGGGCGAGAGCGCGAGATCGATCCGCTCCGCACGGTGGAACGCGGCCTCCGGTTCCCCCCAGACCGGCACAACCTGCACGACCGAGGGGCTCGGCACGAGAAGCGCCGTGGCCGCCATCGCGAGGGTCACGTCCTCAAGCCTGCGGGCGTTCTGGTAGAACCCGGCATCGCCCCAGCCGATCTCCAGCCAATCCGACCAGGGATAATCCTGCGCCACGGCGCGAAGGACATGGGCCTGTTCAGCATCCTCCCGCGCGATCCGCATCGCCGAGGCACGGAGCGCCGGGGTCGGGACAACGAGACCCGCATGGTAGCCATGATCGACGATGACGATGGGAACCGACCCGCTCTCCGCCGTTGGAGAGAGCATATGATCCGGCCATTCGGTCATAAGTGCGGGCACAAGCAGCACAACTAGGAAAGAGCACAGCCATTTGGCGGGTCGAGACATGACACAAGGATACACTGCCGGGTATTGAAAGACGAGTTTGACCGCCGTGACGGCTGCCCCCGTTCTACGATCTGCCCCGCAACGCGCGCTGCGCCGCTTGGCGATACGTCTCCATCACTGTGGCAAGCGATTGGCGCGACATCCCGAAGAAGGATGGCAGGCTCGTAGCTGTTTGATTGCTTTGATTGCGGATCACAGCAGGTTTTCGCCCTTCCGGCAGGTAGCCGGGTCGGTAAGTTACCCAGACGCCCTTTGATCCACTCAAGCTAACGGCAGAAACACGTTCTACATCCCGCCATTCGGTCGATTCTGATTGACCGAAGCCCGCAAACGAGAAGCCTTCGCTATCGAGAACCATAGTGGCCCGATCGCCGCTCGTTATCCGATCCAGATGCTTCAGCGCGGCGAAGCCGAAGAGCAAGGCAAGAGGCAGAAACAGAATGCTACCCAGGAAAACGCCAAAGCCGAACAGTACCGTCAGCGCACTGAAGAACATGAGATAGCCCAACGAGTCGACGTGGCGGCCCGTGAGCTCAACCCGCTCAAGCCTTCGCGCTTTAGACAGCAGCGAGGACGGCGGCGACACGGCGGTCTTCGGCGAGCAGGACGTTGTAGGTTCGGCAGGCCGATGGTGTCGACATGATCTCGACCCCCGGGCCCGAGGCCTCGATCGCATTGCGGATAGCGGCGGGGAGAGGCGCAATCTCGGCGCCCTGCCCGATCAGCACGACATCCACCTCGCCACCCGCCGCGATCAGGGGCGCGAGCGTCTCCTCGCTGATCTCCGAGATGGAATGGATCGCCGAGGGGAGCAGGATCAGCGAGCTCTCATGCCACTCGCCCGCGACCCGGAACCCGCCGGGGCCGTAGCCATCGACCGGGGGCTGGCCGGAGAACTCGATCTCGTTGAGGCGCATCGCCTGCCCTCCGGATCAGACCTGGGCGCCGTCCGCACGCACGTTCGCCCGGGTCTCCTCCGCTGTCTTCCAGTCGCGCTTCACGCCGAGCCAGAGCAGCGTCGCGGCGGCGATGAAGATCGAGGAGTAGGTGCCGATCACGACGCCCCAGATCATCGCAAAGGTGAAGCCCTGGATCACCGGCGGGCCGAGGAAGAACATCGCCCCGAGCGCGATCAGCGTCGTGACCGAGGTCATGACCGTCCGGCTGAGCGTCTCGTTGACCGACAGGTTGAGAAGCTCCAGCAGCGAGAGTTTCTTATATTTTCGCAGGTTCTCGCGCACCCGGTCGAAGACGACGACCGTGTCGTTCAACGAGTAGCCCACGATCGTCAGGATCGCCGCGATGATCGCGAGGTTGAACTCGATCCCCGTCAGCGCGAACACGCCTATGGTCAGCGCCACGTCATGGATCAGCGCGATCACGGCGCCCAGGCCGAATTGCCACTCGAACCTGAGCCAGATGTAGAAGAGCACCGCCATCACCGCGAGGCCGATGGCCATGATCCCGGCCTGCAGCAGCTCGCCCGAGACTTTCGGGCCGACGACTTCGACCCGCCTGATCTCGGTGCCCGCGATCTCGGATTTCAGCACGTTCCCGAGTTCGGTGGCGACAGCCATGCGATCGTCGCCATCGCCCTGCTGCTCCTCGATCCGGACCAGCACGTCGCGTTCCGAGCCGAAACCCTGCACCTGGACCTCGCCCAGGTCCATATCGGTCACAAGCTCGCGGATCTGGGCGAGATCGGCGGGCTCTTCGGTCTGGATCTCCACCATCGTCCCGCCCCGGAAGTCGATGCCGAAGTTGAGGCCCAGGGTGAAGGCGAGCAGCAGCGAGGCGATGACCATCGTCAGGGAGCCGATGATCGGGAGGCGCCGGAAGCTCATGAAATCGATCTTGGTGATTTCCGGCACGAGCTTCAGCTTCTCGATCCTGAGGCTCTTCGGCCGCTTCCAGTCGAGCCAGGTGACGACCATCAGGCGCGTCACCATCACGGCAGTGAAGACCGAGGTGATGATGCCGATGGCGAGCGTCACCGCAAAGCCCTTCACCGGGCCGGAGCCGATCCCGAACAGGATCACCGCGGCGATCAGCGTGGTGATATTTGCGTCAACGATCGCCGAGAGCGCCTGAGAGTAACCGCGTTCGATCGCGCGCGAGACCTTGGTCGCGCTGGATCGCAATTCCTCTCGCATTCGCTCGAAGATCAGCACGTTTGCATCGACCGCCATCCCGATCGTGAGCACGATCCCCGCGATGCCAGGCAGTGTCAGCGTGGCGCCGAGCAAACTCAGGATGCCGAAGATCAGCCCGACATTGATGATCAGCGCGATGTCCGCGAGGATCCCGAACAGCCCATAGGTGATGGCCATGAAGATCAGCACGGCCCCGAAGGCGAGCAGCGTCGCCTTGGCTCCCGCATCCACCGAGTCCGCGCCGAGATCGGGCCCGACGGTCCTCTGCTCCAGCACCTTGATCGAGGCCGGAAGCGCACCGGCGCGGAGCAGGATCGACAGCTCGGTCGCGCTCTCAACAGTGAAATTGCCCTCGATGAACCCAGCGCCGCCCAGGATCGGGTCGTTGATCCGGGGGGCGGAGATCACCTCACCGTCGAGCACAATCGCAAATAGCCGCCCCGCGTTGGCCGCGGTATACCGACCGAAGATCCGCGCGCCCGCGGTATCGAAGCGGAAATTGACAACTGGCAGCCCGGATTGGTGGTGGAAGCCCAGCTGGCTGTCGACCAGGTTCTCACCCGTCAGGATCGGTCGCCGTTCGAGAAGATACGTGCCCCCGCCTTCCGCCTCTGTCCCCCGCGCCAGGAACTGACCCGGCCCGGGGGTGCGCGCCTCGTCTCCGAAGGCAGTGACCTCATGGAAGGACAGTTTCGCAGTCCGCCCCAGCAGATTCAGAAGTTCATCGGCGGAACCGAGCCCCGGGACCTGGATCAGGATACGCCGCTCACCCTGCCTCTGGATAGACGGCTCACGGGTGCCCGACTCGTCGATCCGGCGCCTGGTGATCTCGAGGGATTGGGCCATCGTCCGGTCGGTTATGTCCCGCTCCGCAGCTTCGGTGATCCGGATTTCAAGCGTCTGATCGCCCGTGGAGGTTACTTCGAGATCCGGGCCGCCGAAGCCGCCCGTGAATCCGAGGTTTCCACCGACAGGTTGCGCAAGATCGCGAAGCGCCTGCTGCGCCTGCTGAAGATCCTCGGCGTTGGAAATCCGCACGCTGACGCTCTCATCCGTCGCCCGCAGATTGGTGAAGCGCCGCACACCTGCATCGCGCAGGGCGTTCCCAGCATCGGCCCGGATGTTGAGCATCCGGTCGGCGAAGACCTCCTCAATCTGCACTTCGACAAGCAGGTGCGCGCCGCCGCGCAGGTCGAGCCCGAGATTGACCGAGTCCTTCGGCAGCCACTCGGGCAGGCTGTCGCGGGTCTGCTGGTCAAGCAGATTGGGCGAGGCAAGAACGAGCCCCACGATGCAGAGCCCGATGACCATCAACCGTTTCCAGGGAGCGAAGTACAGCATGGGCAGCGCCCCTTTCTCCGGTTGTCCGATCAGCTCTCTTTGACGGGCTCGGTCTTGGATTGCACCGTCAGGATGGTCGAGCGCTGGAGCTTCACCTTAACCCCTTGCGCAATCTCGACTTCTATCTCTTCGCCCTCACCGACTTTCGTCACCTTAGCGTGAATGCCGCCGCCCGTGATGACCTGATCGCCACGGCGGATCGCCTCCAGCATGGCACGGTGTTCCTTGGCGCGTTTGGACTGCGGCCGGATCAGGAAGAAGTAGAAGATGACAAACACCAGAACCAGCGGCAACAGGCTGATGAACCCGCCCGACGGATCTGCGGCACCGGCGGTCTGGGCGTAGGCGGGGGTGGCGAACATAAGCAGGTCTTCCTCTCGATCTCTGGTGCCGGTCTGTGCGCCGGGCTACCCGCCTATATACGGGGCCAACCGGCGGATGCAAGGCGGGCCCGCGCCTGTCGTTTTCGGTCTTGCACATCGGGCCCGAACACCGTATTGCGCGCCCCGGAACACTGTCTCTGCAATCAGGCAACCCGGGAAAGAACGATGGCGAAGGAAAAGTTTGAGCGCAACAAGCCGCATGTGAACGTTGGCACGATCGGCCATGTTGATCATGGCAAGACGACGCTGACGGCTGCGATCACCAAGCAGTTTGGCGAGTTCAAGGCCTATGACCAGATCGAC
>JBCDDC010000035.1:0-24726 GCA_039180675.1 Pseudomonadota bacterium
ATCAATGGCGATATCCTGGTGCAGGGGCCACCGAACGACCTCGATATCGACGGCACGATCACGCTGGAGACCGTTGAGGTACGACTCGTCTCCAACGCCTCGGCCAATATCGCGGATCTCGGCGAGGTGAAGATCAAGGGCGAAGAGACGGAAAAAGAGCCTGAGGAGGCCGGGACGACCACGCTCAATCTCGACATCGTCGCCCCGGGGCGGATCTTCGTGCGGGGCCGCGGGCTCGATAGCCAGTGGCAGATGAACCTTCAGGTGCGCGGAACGGCGGCAAAGCCAATCGTCACAGGGAAGGTCGAGCGCGTGCGCGGCGTGCTGGACCTGATCGGCAAGGGGTTCGATCTGAGCCGGGGCGAGATCAGCTTTGACGGCCGCGATCCGATCGACCCCCGCCTCGATATCGCCTTCGAGCGGGAGACGAGCGAACTGACAGGCCGGATTTTGATCAACGGGCGCGCCTCGGACCCGAGGCTCAGCTTCAGCTCCTCCCCCTCGCTGCCGCAGGACGAGGTGCTGCCGCGCACGCTGTTCGGCAAGTCGAGCCAGGCCCTGACCGGCAGCCAGGCGATCCAGCTCGCCCTTGGTCTCGCGACGCTGATGGATGGCGGGGGCGGGACACTCGACAAGCTGCGCGGCACGGTCGGCCTAGATCAGCTTCGCGTCGAACAGGATGAAGAGGGCAACGCCTCCGTCGCCGCGGGCAAGGAGGTCGCCGAGGGCGTGTTCGTCGGCGCCAAACAGGGCCTTACGGGGGGCGATTCATCCGTCATCGTCGAGGTCGAGGTCTTCGACAACATCAACGTGGATACCGAGATCGGGGCCGACAGCGACCCGACCATCGGCATCCGCTGGAAACGGGACTTCTGAGGTGAGCAGATGAAACGCAGATTGCTGGTCGAGATGGGGATGGGCACGTCGCTCAGGCGGCAGGATTATACCGAGGCGGCGGCACGCGCCGTCAGGGATGCGCTCTGGCACAACTCGATCAATCTGGCGGAGCTTTTCGGGTTTCGGAAGGAGAACATGCTGATCGATGTCGAGATCGGCGTGCAGGAGCCGGAAAGCGTCAATCCCGCAGAAATCGCCGCGATCTTTCCCTATGGCACGCCGACGATCCGTGTCGTCCATGGCGGCCTCGACATCGCGCGGCCGGATGGCGATGGAAAGCCCACGGTGATCGCGAATGCGGCGCTCTCGGTCTCGTTCGACATGGAGAAGGCGAAATGAGCGATCAGCGTTTCATCATCGAAATGGGCTCCGGCAACGACCTCTACGGCCTCGATTACACCAAAGCAGCGATCCGTGCGGTGGAGGACGCGATGCGCCACTCCTCGATCCCGCTGTTCGAGCGGCTCGGGATCTCGCATGACCAGATGCGCGTGCAGGTCACCATCGGCGTGCAGGAGCCCGATCAGGTCGACCTGGAGGCCGTATCGGGTCACATGCCGCGCGGGCGCGTCGAGACCCGGGCGGTCAAGGGCGGGCTGAACGTCGCGAATGCCGAGACCGACCAGACGATCGTGATCGCCACCGCCGCGGTCGAGGCGTTCCTGCCCAATCAAAGCGCGGGATGGAAAGTCGTGGAGGAGACCGATGGCTGAGTACACGCTCTATGGTTTCAAGGAGAGCGGCAACGCCTACAAGGCGGGACTGCTGCTCGAGCTCGCCGGCTGCGATTGGGAGGCCCGCTGGGTCGATTTCTTCAACGGAGAGACCCGCAGCCTGGAATTCCGCAGCGAAGTCAACGAGATGGGCGAGGCCCCCGTTCTGATCCATGGCGATCTCAAACTCACCCAGTCGGGTGTGATCCTGGAATACCTGGCCCAGCAGACCGGCCAGTTCGGCCCCGCCAACGACGTCGAGCATCGCGAGATCCTGCGCTGGATCCTCTGGGACAACCACAAGCTCACCAGCTACACAGCGACTTACCGGTTCCTGAAACAGTTCATGAAGGGGACCGACCAGGCGGTTCTGGATTTTCTGGAGGGCCGTATGATCGCGGCGCTGAAGGTGCTCGACAAGCACCTGACCGGCCGTGACTGGGTCGCCACCGGCGCGCTCTCCATCGCCGATTTCTCGATCTGCGGCTACCTGTTCTTTGAGACCGAATTCGGGGTCGACTGGGCGGACTACCCGGCGATCGCCGCCTGGCGCGAGCGGATCAAAGCACTGCCCGGCTGGCAGCACCCTTACGATCTTATGCCCGGCGGCCCTTAATGAGCGAACAACCGGAACGGGAACTTGACGAGTTCCCGGGCGAGGCGCATCGTATTGAGACCAGCGAAACGGAGGACATCCATGAATGTGATGCAGATCCTCGCGCTCAAAGGCTCCAAGACGATCGAGATGGCGCCGCCCACCCTGAGCGTCGGGGAAGCCGCAAGCGAACTTTCGGCAAAGCGGATCGGCGCGCTTCTGGTCTCGGATGACGGCAAGCGGATCTCGGGCATCGTCTCGGAACGCGATATCGTCCGCGTCCTTGGCCAAAAGGGCCCTTCGGTGCTTGGAGAGCAAGTCTCCACCCTGATGACCGAGAAAGTCGAGACCTGTTCGTCGGATGAGAGCGCGATCAGCGTGCTGGAGCGCATGACCAGAGGCCGGTTTCGCCACATGCCGGTGGTTGACGGTGGCGATATGGTCGGGTTTCTCTCGATCGGCGACGTGGTGAAAGCCCGGATCGCCGAGATCGAAAGCGACAACGCGGCAATGGCGGAAATGCTCCACGGGTGAGCCCGGCGGGGATTGCGAGGGGGATGGAATGGAGGAGCCCGCGTCTCACGGGTTGGAGCAGTTTGCGTCCGCAGGTATCGATTTTGCCGTCTCGACCCTGATACTCGCGGTTCTTGCGGCCTCGCTGACGCAGAGCCTCTACGATCTCGGGCTGCGCCGCATCCTGCACCGGCTTTGGGTCGTGCAATGGGTGCGCCGGCGCATTCAGGACAATGCCGATCCATCGGGCGCGAAAGACACTGCTGCGGGCCGGGCGACGCAGCTGATGGAGGCGTGGCGCAAGGGTACCAAGCAGGGCCGGTTCTACGCCCTGCCCTATCAGCAGCTTTGCGGTCAGATCTCGAGCTTCCTGCAATTCGAGCTCGATGACCCGCAAAACTGGCTTCTGATGCAGGTGATGGTGCGCGATGCGACGCTCGAAGCGATGCGGCAGGGCGACGACGATCAGGCGCGCCAAAGGGTTCACGCCGAGGCGGAGGACGCGCTTGACGATCTGCAGACCATGCTGGCGACGAAATCGCGGCTCGCCTACTACCTGCTGTGCCTGAATTTCAGCTTTGCGGTCGTGGCGATCCTGACCTTCGGCGGCAACCAGTTCGTGGATATCGAGCAATCCGGTTGGACGGTGATCATGATCGGTGTGACAGCCGGCCTGATGGGCCCAATCTTTCGTAGCCTGATCGAGCGCATGTTGAGCAGCCAGTAGGCGATGCGCACGCCCCCCTTCATCAATCTCAGGGAATGGAATGTCGGTGGCGGCGTTCTGACCGAACCGGAGATCGACCTCGGGCGGCTACAACGCGCGCGCCGAATGGTCCTGTTGATCCATGGGTTCAACACGACCAAGCCGGAAGCCTTTGCGGGGTATCAGAGCTTCATTGCGGAGCTGACCCGCAAGGCGCCGCGCATCGCGGCTCAGGCCTGCCCCGTCTACTGGCCCGGCGACAGTTCCCTGAAAGGAGCGGGTTATCCATGGCTCGTCGGGCGCGCCCGCGAATGTGCGCAGCATCTCGCCCGCTTTCTTTCCAGCCGCCGGGGTGAGGTAATCATCATCGCCCATTCGCTGGGCTGCCGCCTGGCGATTGAGACGATGGATCTGCTGCGCGATGCGGAGGAGCGGCCGAGCATTCGCCTGTTCCTGATGGCGGCGGCGGTGCCTGTGCACAAGGTGTCGGACCAAAACGCGTTCGCCCCAGGGATTGCAGCCGCCGCCACTACGGATGTTCTCCATTCCGGAGCAGACGGCGTGCTCGCTTACTGGTTTCGGATCGGGCAGCTGGCCGCCCCCGGTGAAGGCGCGCTGCTACCCGAGGCAGTTGGCCTCCACGGGCGCCCGGGCGCGCCAGTCTGGTCGCGCGTGGCGGAAATGAAGGGCTATGAGCATGGCGCCTACTGGGCTGGTCTCGAAACCGCGGCCCATGTGTCGAACCGTCTCGGCGGCCCGGTCGCCAAGCCGCGCCCGGGCCGGCTAGTCGCACGAATCCGCCTGCCCATGACACGGCCCGCCCCAGAAGCGCGGCCCGGGCCGACGCCCAGGATGCTGGAGAAACGCCGCCTCCACTCATGATTTGACTTGACCCCGGCCGCGCAAGATTGTTGCGTGGCCGAGCACCGACCCGCTGTCTGGGGGGAAGACATCCATGCGCAAGGGACTGTACCCGGGCACGTTCGACCCGGTGACGAGAGGGCACCTCGACGTCATCCGCCGCGCGGCGAAGCTGGTCGATCATCTCGTGATCGGTGTGGCGATCAATCGCGACAAGGGGCCGCTTTTCTCGCTCGATGAGCGCGTGGACATGATCGAATCGCAATGCCGCGAGATCTCGGAGTCGACCGGCACGGTGATCGAACCCCTGCCCTTCGAGAACCTGCTCATGCACTTCGCCGAGGAGGTCGGCGCCAGCGTCATCATCCGCGGCCTGCGCGCCGTCTCGGACTTCGAATACGAATTCCAGATGGTTGGCATGAACCGGGCGTTGAACGACGATATCGAGATGGTGTTCCTGATGGCCGAGGCTCAGCACCAGGCAATCGCCTCGAAGCTTGTCAAAGAGATCGCGCGGATGGACGGCAAGATCTCGGATTTCGTGACGCCCGAGGTGGAAGCGGCGCTGAAAGCCAAGCTCATCTAATCCTGCCCTCACATCGATGTCACATGGCAACCATACCGTTGTCATGAAAACGTGTTGGGCGCATCCTAGAGTTGACGAACCGCCAGGCCAGATCATCCCAGCAGGAGGTTTCCCATGCCCAGCGACGCGACCAGCAAGGCAGCCTGTATCGACGCCCCCGAAATCTGCAACAAGGCAGAGGCTTTCGAGGCGTTCGACGACATCCCCACCAATCCCAATCTCTCGAACACGATCGGCGATGTGATCAATCGCCGGTATGGCCGACGCGAGGTGATGCGCGGCATACTCGCCGTCTCGGCCACCACAACCCTGTTCGGCACCACGATCCTGCGGGGCAGCGAGGCGCAGGCGGCCGAGAGCCGCTATAACTTCGAGGAGCTCCCCTGGGGCAATGACGAGCGGCACCACATCGCCAACGGCTATGATGCGGATGTCCTGATCCGCTGGGGCGACCCGATCTTTGCCGATGCGCCGGAGTTCGACCCGCAGAACCAGTCGGAGGAGAGCCAGCTCAGCCAATTCGGCTACAATAATGACTATGTCGGCTTCGTTCCGCTTGGCGAGGGGCGCGGGCTGCTCTGCGTCAACCACGAATACACGAACGAAGAAGTCATGTTCCCCGAGATCGGGCGGCAGGACAAGAAGGACTTCGCCGACATGACACCGGAGCTGCTCCGGATCGAAATGGCGGCCCATGGGGGCACGGTAGTCGAGATCCGCAAGACCGGCGGCAAATGGGCCGTGGTAAAGGACGGCCCCTTTAACCGGCGCATCACCGCCTCGCGGACCGAGATGGAGATCGACGGCCCGGCCGCCGGGCATGAGCGCATGAAGACGACGGCCGATCCCACCGGCACCCGGGTCATCGGCACCCTCAACAACTGCGCCGGGGGCATCACGCCCTGGGGCACCTATCTGATGGCCGAGGAGAATTTCCACGGCTATTTCTGGACGGACACGCGCGATGGAGACGGCGACCCGGACCTGAGCGCGCAACCCGAGGCGAAATCGCTGAAGCGCTACGGTGTGCCGGGCGGCTGGTACGCCTGGGGCACGCTCGAGGACCGCTTCAACATCGACCGCGAACCAAATGAACCGAATAGGTTTGGCTATGTCGTCGAGGTCGACCCGATGGACCCGAACTCGACCCCGGTGAAGCACACGGCTCTCGGTCGGTTCCGGCATGAGGGCTGCGAGAGCACGCTGTCGGCCGATGGGCGCGTCGTGGTCTATTCCGGCGACGATAACCGCTTCGACTATGCCTACAAGTTCGTCTCTGCGAGCAAGGCAGGGCCGGACCGGGAGGCGAACAAGCGGCTGCTGAGCGAAGGGACGCTCTATGTCGCCCGTTTCAACGATGATGGAACAATCGACTGGCTGCCGCTGGTCCACGGAACCGGACCGCTCACGGCGGAGAACGGTTTCGCCAGCCAAGCCGATATCGCCATCGACACGCGGCTGGCGGCCGACGCGCTTGGCGCCACCCCGATGGACCGGCCGGAAGATATCCAGCCGCGCGGTGACGGTGCGGTCTATCTGATGCTGACCAACAACACACGGCGAAAGCCCGATCAGGTGAACGCCGCCAATCCGAGGCCAGAGAGCGCGTTCGGCCACATAATCGAGGTGAAGGAAGAGGGCGGCGACCATGCCGCCACCCGCGGCACCTGGGAAATCCTAGTCAAATGCGGCGATCCTGCGATCGCCGAAGTGGGGGCCGAGTGGAATTCGGCCACCTCGGAGAACGGTTGGTTCGGCTCGCCCGACAATTGCGCGATCGACGCCGATGGGCGGCTCTGGATCTCAACCGACCAGGGCAGGAGCTGGGGCAAAACTGGCAAGTCGGATGGGCTATACGGGCTGGAGACCGAGGGAAGCCTGCGCGGCCACTCCAAGCTGTTCTTCCGATGCCCGATCGGCGGCGAGCTCTGCGGGCCCTATTTTGCCGAAGGGGACACCACGCTCTTCCTCGCAGTCCAGCACCCGGGAACGGACGGGACGAAGGATTTCAAAGGGTTCGAGCGCGCGTCGACCTTCGAGGACCCGGCCACCCGCTGGCCGGATTTCAAGGAAGGGATGCCCCCGCGACCCTCAGTGGTCGTCGTCACCAAACAGGGTGGCGGCAAGATCGCTGTCTGATCACCCGAGCGACCTTGCAAAAGGGATCCTGGCGCTCTGAGAAACGGCGACAGGCGATCAGTTCAGGTCGCCTGGGCGCCAGTTCTTGCGGTGCCAGGCGACAGCTGTGGAGATGATATTCTCCAGGCTCGAATGCCGGGTCTCGAACCCGAGGCGCTGGCGGATCTTCTCCGGGTTCGCGATCAGGGCAGGCGGGTCCCCGGCACGGCGCGGAACGATCTTGTGCGGAACCGGTGTTTCGAGATGGCGGGACACGGCATCGACGATCTCCAGGACCGAGTAGCCTTGACCGACGCCAACGTTGAACTGATCGGTATTGCCCCCATCCAGAAGGTACTCGCAGGCGGCGACATGCGCCTCGGCCAGATCGGTGACGTGGATGTAATCACGCACCGCTGACCCGTCCGGCGTCTCGTAGTCATCGCCAAAGACGTGAAAATCATCGAGCCTGCCAAGGCCCGACAGGATCGCGCGCGGGATCAGGTGCGTCTCGTCCCGATGCGCCTCACCGATCTCTCCCTCCTCATCGGCGCCGGAGGCGTTGAAATAGCGCAGAGAGACGGATCGTAGCCCATATGCCTCGGAAAAGTCGCTGAGCGCCTGCTCAACGACCCATTTCGTGCGGCCGTATGGGTTGATCGGTGCTTTCGGCAAGGTCTCGTCGATGACATCGCGATCCGGCAGGCCGTAGATCGCGCAGGTCGATGAGAAGATCAGGGGCAAGTTGCCAGCGGCCCGTGCAGCCTCGATGACGTTCAGCGACCCCGCGATGTTGTTCCGGTAGTACTTCGCCGGGTCCGTGACCGACTCGCCGACATAGGCGTACGCGGCGAAATGGATCGCAGCAGCGGGCGCCACGGTCTCGATCGCTGATGTAACGCTATCGAGGTTCGCGATATCGCCGACGATGAGATCCCCCCATTTCACGAAATCGCGGTGCCCCTCGCTGAGATTGTCAAACACTACGGGCGTGAAGCCCCGGGCCGCCAGCAGCTTGCAAGCATGGCTGCCGATATAGCCCGCGCCGCCGAAGACGAGCACATTACTCATGCGATGAACTGCCCCATCAGATTCTCTAAGTCGGTAGTTTCGTAGCCACCGACGGAAAATGGAATACCAAGCATCGGTCTCGGAAGCTGTCTAGATCCCCAACTAGGGATCTATAGACCAGCCGCCTATGACGCATTTCTTCAATGTGCAGGATTTTGTGAACGCGTTCTTCGGCAAAAGGCCAGATCGGCCTCATGCTGACCGGATCAATCCGTCTTCACGATCGAGGAGACGAAGCGGGGGCGCGAGACGACCGGGAGAGACCATGTCTGTGTATTAATCCCAACGTTTTGCATCACCGGCACGAACGGTACCGCGATTTCGACCAGAACGACCGTGTCGAGATCCGCCATGGGCGGCAAGAGGTTGGTATTCAACGTGTCCTCGGTAAGCGCTTCCGCCCCGCGCCGGCCAGCTGACCATTGAACCACCCACGCGTCCTCGGCGTCCTCGTCCTCCGCCTCAAGGAACTGGATCGAGGTGATCCGCAACCGATGGTTCGCTGCGGTCCTCGGCAGAAGATTGTCCTGCAAGGCGGCAAGCTGATCAAAGAACGCTTCGGAGACCTCCACCTGACGCGAGACGAGATCCGAAATCGTGTAGGCCGCCTTGGCCGCATCGTTCCGGTTCTTGTTCGCGTCGTAGAAGGCGACCGAGAAGCTGAGCCAGAGCATGATCACGGGGATCCAGATCATGAACTCGACCGTGATACTGCCACGCGTGTCGCCGGCAAATCTGCGCAGATGTGTCAGCATGCCACTTCCCTTATGGCTCGTTGACAAAGGCTGATCGCGCCAGGATCGCATAGCCACCATCCGCCTCGCTCGGCAACAGTGCGCCAATTCCGGCCCCCGGGAACAGCGGATCCACGACGATGCAGGCCCGCACGTACATGATCTGAGAGCGAACGCCCGGGTCGAAAGTGGTCGTCGGCTCGATCTCCTCTGTCCTGTCGATGCACTGGATCGGTGTGGTCGGGAAACTGTTCACGTCGACGATGGGAACAAGTTCCAGCAGCACGGTCTCCTCGCATTCGTTCAGCAGAAACGCCGCCGTGCAGATCTCGCGCCGGATATCCGCGACGGTCGGATCGGCCGTGAGCCCGAGGCGGATATCACGCATTGCGATGTCGAGGCCACGATCGAGCATCACCGTACGCGCCATCAACGTACCGACTTCGGCCAGCGTGAAGACGAGATACGTGATGAACGGGAAGATCACCACGAACTCGAGCGTCGCGTTTCCATCCTCGTTGCTCAGGAACGCGCGAACGCGTTCCATACCTGCCCGGGTCATCCGCATCACTCCACCAGCTTGAGCTTCGTGATCGTCGCGGCGATCTGACGGAAGGCTGTCGCCAATTCCAGCCCCTGAACATCATAGAAGTGGGACGGAGAACTGGCGCATGTGCTCATCTCGGTGAAGGCATCCGAATCGGTCGAGATATCGAAGCCGATCGTGAACACGGTGACACCATTGGCGCGTGCGACATCACAGAGATCGAGAAACTGATCACTGCGAAGCTCCTCATCATTGTTTCGCGCAGTGTTGTTGCGCAGGGTTGAGAAACTGCTGTTGCGAAGCAGGCGGTTAGAGTCACTGACTGTTGCCCAGAACTGGCGCTCGCCATTCGAGTTGTAGTATTGGCTGAGCACGCGCGGCTGGTAGCGGATGTTTCCGTCCGTCATCAGAACGATCACCTTCAACGCGCCTGTGTCGTTATAGGCTGCAGGTCGCTGTGCAAACAGCGGATCGACGTCGGGGTTTTCGCCGGAAGTCAGAGCCGCAATCAGCGGCTGCGTGCTGGGATCCAGCAGGCCGAGCCCCCACTTCATGCCGTTCTGTGTGCCGGTTCCGTCATGTCCGACGAAATTCGTGATCCTGTTCTTCAACTCACCGGCATCATTCGAAAACGGGAGAAGCGCCTGAGTGTTACTCGGGCACCAGCCCCATGCGGCTTCATGCCCGCTGAAAGCTTCGAAGCTGAACCACTGGAAGTGCTGAGTCTGTCCCCGAGAGTCCGCGGCGGGCAGCGGTGCGATACCGTAGTCCGAGTTCGTGAACTCGACACAGGACGAGAAGTTATGAACCCTACCAGGGGTCAAACGGTTGAAGAACGGCCCCGCATTGACTTGCCCGGAGTAGGGAATGAGCGAGACGCTCGTATGCGGGATCGTGTCTTGGGTCAGAACCAGATCGACGAATTCCGAGGCTGCGCCGCGCAAAACCTGAAGGCGGCTGTTCTCAGTGCCCCCGGAGCGC
The DNA here is from genome assembly GCA_039180675.1 of Pseudomonadota bacterium. Lineage (GTDB taxonomy): Bacteria > Pseudomonadota > Alphaproteobacteria > Rhodobacterales > Rhodobacteraceae > Thermohalobaculum. The sequence goes on from JBCDDC010000035.1 coordinate 10,323, forward strand.
TCGCGCGCCATAGAACCCGAGATATCGAGAACGAGCGAGATCTCCACATTCTGGCGGCGCTCCTCTGCAGCCGATGCGGCTACGACCGGAAGCCTAGAGTCGCCGGCCATGCGCAGGAAGATCGTTTCGCTTCCACCCACGGCTGAGGCGCTGATCCGCCGGAAGTTGAGCGCGGTGTCCGGCACGACCTGCAAATTGGTCTCTCCATCAGACAGGAGCCTGGTGTCGAGATAGGCCTCGACCGTGTCTTCCGGATCGAGCGGTTGCGACAGTGCCGCCGCGGCAAGCACGCCGCGATCGATGGCGTTCTGCAGGTCAGCCCGTTCGGCCTCCTGCCTTAGAAGATCGATCGCCAGTCCTGTCAGGAGCACGAGGCCCACAAACATGACCAGGATCATCGAAGAAATTGCTCCCTGAGTTTCCTCAGAAATGAAAAGCTTCAGCTTTCTCAACATCGGCCCACCCCAACGTCGACAGGTTGCTCCCAAAACGACTCAACTGACTTCGTACTCACCTAACTTGCAGCAGCATCTCGCCGGTTTGGGGCCGAAAGGAGGCGACTTTCGAGCCCATGTTTGGCGAAGTTCACGGATACGATCACAGCGTCTTGAGGCGGACAAGCAGTGAAGAAATGCGGCCTCACACCCGATCACCCGGCCGTTATCGAATGTCACCAGGTTTGCTGCGCAGGTGACACCGCAGACACCACATACGGCGACTGGATGAACATTATGTTGATCCTCCAAGATCCGGCACCCGACGCTGGTCCCAGCACTCCGCTCGGCTTGCTGAACAGAGGCTCGGAGAGCACCAGAGATGAGCATAAGCGTGGTGAATTCTGGGCGCATCGAGCAGTCGTGCGAGACCCTACGCGCCCATCCCACTCGGCCACGCACAAAGCTATCACGAGGTCCGCTCTCTGCGCGATCGGTCAGGTAGAAATACCCGAACAGAGCCTGCTCAGCAGCGCGTTTCTCGGCACTATGGCATGACAACGGGACAGAGTGGGGCGGACCAAGGCGCTGATAGGGAAAGAAAAACCCAACATCTGCAAATCAGGAGCGTCAGGCTTGGAAGATCCAGCATTGGGTGGATCCAATCAACTCGGGTCCGAGCGATCAACGCGCGCTGCATTGACTTGAGTGAAGCACACTCGAGAAGCTTTCCGGGCCCTTCCGACCATCAGCGGCGGGTGAGTGAAGCATGTGAACCGGACGGCTTAACCACGGGAGGATCGATAGCAAACCTCGACGGTGAATCCACGCTGATTAGCGGTGAGACAAGGTGTGCCCGGCTGCCACCTGCCGGGTCGGAAAGAGCTTTCTATTGCTTGGGATTTGACTCTGACCAAGCCAACCTCGCCACAATACTCGGAGGCGAGCCGACCTGTCCGGCGGTAATGCAGAGCCCTGTGATACCCCTAACCGGCGTGGTCCCGGATCACCCGAACGTTATCTTCCTGTGCAGTTTCGGGACATCTCAAATCGCAATCGCATGCCCGATCCGGAATGGGAGCAGCGCTTATTGATTCCCAAGCGTCCAAGAGACGGGAGTGATTCTAGCCCGTGCGGAGCCGATCGTGGCCCAGAGATCCGGTCTCGCGCGCGGTCGACTGACAGATGGCTGTTTAAGCCGACGCTCCCGGCTTTTGATGTGCATCGAGTATCCATCGGTTTCCCGGAGGATCTCGTCCAGCGTCAGCACTTCCGGGGCCAGTTTTGCGCCCGGTCCGATCCGGTGATCAAGCAGGCCCTTGATGACCGCCGCCGTCGGCAGGATCGGGGTGCAGGGCCCTTGGCCGTGCTCGGCGATCAGTGTCCATTCCCGCTCGACCGCCTCGCCATCCGGCCTCACCCCGCGAACCGCGACCCGCATTCCACCGCGGTCTGATGTCGGCAGCCGGGTGAGTGCCCGCAGGCGCAGGAGCAGTGGCGCCAGCGGGCGCAGATCTCCAGCCAGACCAAAGCGTCTGAGAGCAGCAAGAAGCTCGAGCCCCAACTGCTCGGGCAAGGACTCGAGCGCGGCTCGAAACGTGACACCTCCCCGCACCGCATGCCTGCACCCCAGAAACCGGGCATCGATCGTCTCAACCTCGGCCCCGCGACGCCGCCCGAGGCCTTCGATGGCAAAGGACCGGCCGCCCTGCCAACCGCGAGCGCTTGCGGGTTTCCCGGCGCGCCACGTTGCGACTTCGCGCCCGGCATAGCTGAGGATCGCGTCGATGACCGATGGACCGACCGGGCTGCGTCCCCCCGGTGCAATCGCGATTTCGATGTCCTGGATCTCGCACAGGCCGTGGCAAAGGTCCGCCACGACAGCACCCGACAGCGCCGGTGTCGAACTCGCGCCCGTGACGGCGCTCAGGCGCTTGGCTTTCGCCAGGTGACCAACGGCGTCGCGATACCCAGTGAGATAACCAGACGCGTCCGCGAGATCGACGACATGTGCACCCGCGGCAAGCGCGGCACGGGCTGTTGCGAAACTCATTTCCTGGAACGGGCCGGAGCAATCGACCACGCACCAGGGACGCAGTGCCTTCAGCACCGGAGCAAGCTCGCTTGAGGTTTCGAGCGCGACCGGCGTCAGTTTCGCCTTTGCTGTCGCCGCAAGATCCTGCTTCAGCGCAAGCGCCCGCCCGGCATCGCGTGACGCGAGCAGAAGCTCAAAGCGCGGATCCTGCGCGAGGTGCCGGGCAAGGCGGCTGCCGAACACACCTGTTGCGCCGATGATGAGCAAACGATGCAATATCGACCCAGCCGTCGCCTCACGTGTCTCCATTGGATCAACTGGGGTGCCGTCAGGTATCATGTCCGTTCCTCCCGATAGATCCCCTCCTGAAAGAAGAGCCTGCCGAGGACACGGCTGGTCAGTTCGAGCGAGAAGCGAAAGCGCCCGTTACCGATCTCTGTATGCTTGACGATCAGGTCGCCAGGGCTGAGCCACCTAGGCAGCGTCACGCGCCGCCTGAGAATGTGGAGCGCGAGATGATCGCTTCGGAACACCAGGCTGCCTGTCTCCGCGCTTACCCGAAGTGCGACGCTGAGCCAGGGCGCGATGAATTCCTCAAGACCGGTCGGCCCGCTGAAGCGTTTCGCCGAATGTATTGCCTGCGGGAACCCCTTCTTGTTGCAGTGCAGACGCGACCAGTTTTGTCCGCCACCGCTGACATCTTCGGTCACACCGACGATCGAGGGGACCCCGACATCCGAGGTCAGCGGAAGGGGTGCCCCGATCAGCCTCGCAAGCTCGGAGATCAGGATCCCGAACGGCTTGCGCTCCGACACCGTCAATTCCCCGGCGTAGACGACGCTCTCGCCCCCTTTGAGATGCTGGGAGAAGCGCACGCGGACGGGCTGAGGAAGGCTCTTCCAATCCTCGGCACGCAGCAGCGCGCGAAACCGCCCATCGGTCAGCGGCCTTCGGACATCAGTCCCCGATATCGGCACAACACGTTCCTGCGTGTGGGTAAGGTGATCAGCGGCCTGGGTCATCGCACGCTCCGATTCGGGATTGCCAATTAATTTCGTAATTTCTGTTACAACAGAAATTTTGAAATGTACAGGCCTATACTCTTAACCCCGACCGTTACGGGCCGTTGCGGCGTCACCCGATCCCACGCGGAGGAGCCAGATTTCCCTAATTGATCAGACAGCTCACGCTTTGTTTGACATTTCCATGACTCAGAGGAAGGGTTTTTCGGGACTAAAGGCGGCTCCGGGTCCAATCGACTTCCTGCTCGCCTGAAGCCAACAGGGAGAAAATCATGATGAAGAAAACTCTGACCACGGTCGCAGCAGCGGCACTGCTCGCGGTCTCATCGGTTCCGGCGAAGGCGCTGGACGAGATTACGGTAGCGTATTTCCTGGAGTGGCCGATGCCATTCCAATTCGCCAAGGTGAACGGCACCTATGACGAGGCGATGGGCGTCAAGGTGAACTGGGTCAGTTTTGACACCGGAACCGCGATGTCCGCCGCCATGGCCTCGGGCGATGTGCAGATCGCTGTGAGCCAGGGCGTGCCGCCGTTTGTGGTTGCGACCTCGGCGGGGCAGGATTTGCAGATCGTCGACGTCGCCGTGTCTTATGCGGACAATGACAACTGTGTCGTGCAGTCCGAGCTGGAGATCGACAAAGCCTCGGCAAAGGAACTGGAAGGCAAGAAGGTCGGCGTGCCGATTGGCACCGCGGCGCATTATGGCTTTCTGAAGCAGATGGGCCATTTTGGCGTCGACATCTCGACCATGGAGATCGTCGATATGGCGCCGCCCGATGGCGCGGCTGCCTTCGCGCAGGACAATCTAGACATGGTCTGCGGCTGGGGCGGCTCGCTGCGCCGGATGAAAGAGCACGGCAATGTGCTTCTGACCGGGGCTGAGAAGACCGAGCTTGGCATTCTGGTCTTCGACGTGACCTCCGCACCTGCAAGCTTCGTCGCCGAGGAGCCGGAGCTTCTGGCTAAGTTCCTGGAGGTGACCGCCGAGGCAAACTCTGCCTGGAATGACGGCTCAGGCGTGGCCGCGATGCTGCCGGTGATCGCGAAAGATGCCGGTATGGATGTCGATGCGACCAAGCAGACAATGGACACCTTCGTCTTCCCCGGCGTCGATGAGCAGCTTTCCCAGAAGTGGCTGGGCGGCAACGCGCAGACCTTCATGAAGGGCGTTGCAGACGTGTTCGTGGAAGCCGGCTCAATCGACAGCGCGCTCGATACCTACGAGGCGGCGGTGAATACCGGGCCACTATCGTCGGTCAAGTAACCAGACGACCCGGCCCGGACGCTCAGGCGCCCGGGCCGTTTTCTTTTGGCACTCAGCTTTGAGGGGGATGGTCATGTCGGGCCTGCTGATTGACGACATCTCAATGCGTTTCGACCTGCCGAACGGCGAGTCGGTTCAGGCACTGAAGAACGTTTCGCTGGATATCAAGCAAGGTGAGTTGATGGCGGTCCTAGGGCCGTCGGGCTGCGGCAAGACTACACTGCTCAACATCGTCGCCGGTTTCCTGGCCCCGACAGAGGGGCGCGTGGTCCTTGGCGATCACGAGGTGACGGGTCCTGACGCCGAACGCGGCATGGTCTTCCAGCAAGGCGCACTGTTCGAGTGGATGAACGTGCGCGAGAACGTCGCCTTTGGCCCGAGGATGAAAAGCATGCCAAAGGCCGAGATGGATCAAACCGTCGACCACCTGCTGGAGATCGTTGGCCTGAAGGACTTCAAGCAAAAGGCGATCTACGAACTTTCGGGCGGGATGCAGCAGCGCGTGGCGCTCGCCCGCTGCCTGGCGAACGACCCGGATGTCATCCTGATGGACGAGCCGTTGGGCGCGCTCGACGCTCTGACCCGCGAAAAGATGCAAGGGCTGGTTCTCAAACTCTGGAAGGAGACCGGCAAGACCATCATCCTCATCACCCATTCGGTCGAGGAAGCGCTGCTTCTGGGTGAGCGTCTGCTGGTCATGGCCCCACGCCCGGGCCGCATTCATAAGGAATACCGCCTGCCCTTCGCCGAACTCGGCGTCGGCGCGGACCTGCGCGAGGTCAAGAAGCACGAGGCGTTCGGACCGACGCGCGAAGAGATCCTCTCGATGATCTGGGACATGGAGGAAGAGATCATGGGCCGGACGGAGAGCGCGGCATGAGCGAGCTCATCGAAGGGTTTCAGGAAGTCTTCGGCGCGTTCGGCGACCTGCTGATCAATTTTTTCCTGGCCGCGATCGTATACGTGGCGGTCATTTTGGCGCTCTACCTGATCTATCAGCTGCTCCTCCGCACGGTCCGGCCATCGTCGGATTTCAACTCTCTGAAAACTGTGACCTTCGGCGACGAGAGCGCGGTCACCGCGACGCGGGCAGCCTCCATCGCATCGGTGGTGCTGATCTTCCTGTGCTGGGGCGCCTTCACCGGCTCCTCGCTGTCGCCGATCCATGCGCCGGGGCCGTTCGTGGGCGAGACCACGTTCACCTACACGGCAGAAGCGCCGGATGGCAGCCGCGACGAGGGCACTGTCTCGGTCATCGTCTTCGAGGTCGGGCAGCAGGTCGCCAAACCCGAGGTCGAACCCGGCGACGGCTTTGCCAAGAACGACGCCGAGACCGTGGGCGCATGGCGGTCCAAGCTGATCCGAGTCCAGAACAACGACGAGATATCAAAGGGCGAGGGCGCGGTGATCGTCGCGATCGACGGCCAGCCCATCGAACCGGGCGCGTCAGTCAAAGTCGCGTCCGGCGAGGTGACCCTGTCCGACAAGGGCACGCCCAACTACAAGCCCGATCCCGGCTGGCAGATGGAGCCGATCTGGCTGCCCTCGCCCGAGGCCGTGGTGGATCGCCTCGGCGAGATCGCGAACGAGGGGTATCAGAACTCCACGCTTCAGACCCATGTTGGCATGTCGCTCTTCCGGGTGATCGCGGGTTTCCTCGCAGGCACGCTGTTCGGCATCCCGCTTGGCTATGCGATGGGTCTTTCGTCGTGGTTCCGCGGCTGGTTCGACCCGATTGTCGAGTTTATGCGGCCAGTGCCGCCGCTTGCGCTGATCCCGCTGGTCATCATCTGGGCAGGGATCGGCGAGGAGGGCAAGGTGATCCTCCTCTTCCTGGCAGCCCTCTGGATCATGGCGATTGGTGCCCGATCGGGTGTCTCGGGTGTGCGAATATCGAAGATTCACGCGGCCTACTCGCTCGGTGCCTCCAAATGGCAGATCCTGCGTTATGTGATCGTTCCGAACTCATTGCCCGACATCTTCACCGCAGCCCGTGTCGCCATGGGGGTCTGCTGGGGCACCGTGGTCGCGGCAGAGCTGGTTGCGGCGAACCAGGGCGCGGGCATGATGATCATGGCGGCCTCGAAATTCCAGCTGACCGATATCGTCATCATGGGGATTATCCTGATCGGCATCATCGGCTACGGCATCGACATTCTGATGCGCCAGGCCGAGAAGTGGCTGATCCCGTGGAAGGGCCGGGGCTAGAGCAGCTCTCGGCCGTGGCGAGCGCGGAGGCGAAGCCGAATCGGCGCCTCCGCCAATTGGTGGCGACTCAACCCTGACGGGTAAAATCGGCTGCACGGCGCGGCGGGTTGAGGGATCTTTCAAACCCACGTCCCCGATTAACCTCTCTTTACGGTTGTGATGACGCATGACTGTCACGGAAGGATGCTAGAAGCATTTCGGTTTGACTTTCGACGGTCATCAACTGAGCATCCTTACCCGCGGTAGCCAGCATAAGGCTTACCGCGGGCTCGCAGCCGAAATCAGGGAGAGAATGATGAAAACCAGGAACGTCTTTGGCATCGCGGTCGCCTCTTTCGCGGCTCTATCCACCGCAGCCCTTGCGGAGGTCGAGGTTCAATGGTGGCACGCCATGGGCGGCACCAATGGTGAGCGCGTCAACAAGATCGCCGCCGACTTCAACGCCTCGCAGTCCGAATACAAGGTCGTTCCCGTCTACAAGGGCAACTACACCGAGACGATGACAGCGGCGATCGCCGCGTTCCGTGCGGACGAACACCCGCATATCGTTCAGGTCTTCGAAGTTGGCACCGCCACGATGATGGCGGCAGAGGGCGCCGTCAAACCGGTCGAGGATGTGATGAAGGAGGCTGGAGAGCCGTTCGACAAGTCGGACTTCCTGCCTGCCGTCATCTCCTATTACCAGACGCCCGGCGGTGAACTGCTCTCGATGCCCTTCAACTCGTCGACGCCGGTTCTCTGGTACAACGCCGATGCGCTGTCGGCTGCGGGCGTAGAGCCGCCGAAGACCTGGGACGAGGTGCGCACCGTCTCCAAGGCGCTCGTCGACAACGGCATGAAATGCGGCGTGTCGTTCGGCTGGCAGTCCTGGGTGATGATCGAGAACTACTCCGCCTGGCATGACATGCCGACAGGCACGCAGGAGAACGGGTTCGCCGGTTTCGATACTGAGTTTATGTTCAACAACGAGAAGGTCGCCGCCCGACTCGATGACATTGCGGCCATGGGTAAGGAAGGCCTCTTCACCTATGGCGGCCGCCGTGGCGACAGCCTGCCGCTCTTCACCAACGGCGAATGCGGCATGTGGATGAATTCCTCTGCCTATTACGGCTCTATCAAGAGCCAGGCAAAGTTCGAATTCGGTCAGACCATGCTGCCGCTCGATTCAGCAGCGGCGGAGACGCCGCAGAACTCGATCATCGGGGGCGCCACCCTCTGGGTTCTCGGCGGGCACGAGTCTGAGGAGTACAAGGGTGTGGCGAAATTCATGAGCTTCCTCTCCTCGCCCGACGTACAAGCCTGGTGGCATCAGGAGACAGGCTACGTGCCGATCACCAACTCTGCCTACCTGCTGTCAAAGGAGCAGGGCTTCTACAAGAGCAATCCCGGCACCGACACCGCGATCAAGCAGCTCAGCCTGAACCAGCCGACGGCCAACTCCCGCGGCCTGCGTTACGGTAACTTCGTTCAGGTGCGCGACATCATCAATGAGGAGATGGAGGCGATCTGGTCGGGCGACAAGGACGCCGCGACCGCGCTCGATGATGCGGCCGAGCGGGGCAATGCACTTCTGCGCAAGTTCGAGCGGACGACGAACTAAGCTTCCGCGCGGCGAACAATCCGTCCCGGCATCGGCCGGGGCGGCCTTCCGCGAGTTGCCTGCCCGATGCTGAAGCGCGTCCACTTTCCCTCATCGCCCCTGCCCTATCTGCTGGTCCTGCCACAGATCGCGATCACGCTGATCTTCTTTATCTGGCCGGCGAGCCAGGCGCTCTGGCAATCGTTTCTGGTCGAGGATGCCTTCGGGCTCTCGACTGAATTTGTCTGGCTCGAGAATTTCGAGCTTCTGCTCGATGATGAGCTCTATCTCGACAGTTTCGGGCGGACGATCTTCTTCTCGGCGGCTGTTGCCTTCCTCTCGATGTCCATCGCGCTTGTCCTCGCGGGGTTTGCGGACCGGATCATTAAGGGGTCGATGACCTACAGAACCCTCCTGATCTGGCCCTATGCGGTCGCCCCTGCGCTGGCCGGTGCGCTGTGGGTTTTCATGTTCAATCCGACGCTCGGGATCGTCGCCTACGGGCTCGAGTTTCTCGGGGTCGAGTGGAATCACTATCTGAACGGCGGGCAGGCGATGGCTCTTGTGATCTTTGCCGCCGCCTGGAAGCAGATCGCCTACAACTTCCTGTTCTACCTCGCCGCGATGCAGTCGATCCCGCGTTCGGTGATCGAGGCCGCCGCGATCGACGGAGCGGGCCCGGTCCGCCGTTTTGCGACGATCATCTTCCCGCTGATTGCGCCGACGACCTTCTTCCTGCTGGTGGTCAACGCGGTCTATGCGTTCTTTGAGACCTTCGCGATCATCCACGCGGTCACGCAGGGCGGGCCTGCGAACGCGACGACGATCCTGGTCTACAAGGTCTTCAACGACGGCTTTGTGGGCCTCGATCTCGGCGGGTCTGCCGCACAATCGGTGATCCTGATGATCCTGGTCATCGCGATGACGGTGGTGCAGTTCCGCTACATCGACCGGCGGGTAAGCTACTGATGATTGAGCAGCGCCCAGCCCTTACCGCCTTCAGCCATGTCATCATGGTTCTGGGCGTGCTGCTCGTCGCCTTTCCGATCTGGATCACCTTCGTTGCCGCCACCCATGATCAGGTCCGCATGACCCAGGCGCCCCTGCCGCTTCTGCCGGGGGGATACCTGTGGGAGAACCTGAGCCAGACGCTCTTCGGCCAGGGCCTAAGCGGGACCGAGACGGCGCCGGTCTGGCTCATGCTCTTCAACAGCCTGGTCATGGCGCTGGCCATCGCGAGCGGGAAGATCGCCATCTCGCTCCTCTCGGCTTTCGCGATCGTCTACTTCAAGTTCCCGTTCCGGATGGGCTTTTTCTGGATGATCTTCATCACGCTGATGCTGCCGGTGGAGGTGCGCATCCTGCCGACCTTCGAGGTCATTGCCGATCTTGGCATGCTCAACAGCTATGCGGGGCTGACGATCCCGCTGATTGCGTCGGCCACGGCGACCTTCATGTTCCGGCAGGTCTTTCTGACCGTCCCAGACGAGATGCTGGAAAGCGCGCGGATCGACGGGGCGGGGCCGATGCGGTTTTTCTTCGACATCCTCCTTCCGCTGTCGCGCACGAATATCGCGGCGCTTTTCGTCATCCTCTTCATCTTTGGCTGGAACCAGTATCTTTGGCCCCTGCTCGTGACGACCGAGACCGACATGACCACCATCGTGATGTCGATCAAGCAGATGCTGGAGGCGGCGGAACAGTCGCCGCAATGGAACATCATCATGACGACGGCGCTGCTCGCTATGCTGCCGCCCGTCCTCGTGGTGATCGCGATGCAGAAGCTCTTCGTCCAGGGGCTGACGGAGACGGATAAGTAGATGGCCACGATCACCCTCACCGATCTCGTCAAACGCTATGGCGATACCGAGGTGCTGCACCACGTCGAAGGCGCCTTCGAGGATGGCGAGTTCATCGTGATCGTCGGCCCGTCGGGCTGTGGCAAGTCCACGCTGCTCCGGATGATCGCAGGGCTCGAAAGCGTGACCTCGGGCGAGATCCGCATCGGCGACCGGGTGGTCAACGATCTGGAGCCCGCGAACCGCGACATCGCCATGGTCTTCCAGAATTACGCGCTCTATCCGCATATGAGCGTCTTCGACAACATGGCCTATGGGCTGAAGATCCGCGGGGTTGCCAAGGCGGAGATCAAGAGCCGGGTCGAGGATGCGGCGGATATCCTCGAGATCCGCGACTACCTCGCCCGCAAGCCACGGCAACTTTCCGGCGGACAGCGCCAGCGGGTCGCGATGGGCCGGGCCATCGTGCGCGACCCGCAGGTGTTTCTTTTCGACGAGCCGCTTTCCAACCTCGACGCCAAGCTCCGGGTGCAGATGCGCCTCGAGATCCGCAAGCTGCAGCAGCGCCTCGGGGTCACCTCGATCTACGTCACGCACGATCAGGTGGAGGCAATGACGCTGGGCGACAGGCTCATGGTGCTGAACGGTGGCTATGTCGAACAGTTCGGCCCGCCGACCGAGCTCTACGAGCGCCCAGCCAGCATCTTCGTGGCAGGCTTCATCGGCAGCCCTGCGATGAACCTGCTCGACGTAACGGTCGGCGATGGCGGGGCAACGCTCAGCACCGGCGCCCTTGTGCCGCTGGAGACCGCCTATCGCGGCAAGGCGATCCTCGGAATCCGGCCGGAACATATGAGACCTGCGCCCGACGGCCCGTTCAGGCTGAGCGTCGGAATGCTGGAGAAACTGGGCGCCAACACCCTGGTCCACGGTGCGCTGGATGGCGGGGCGGAAGAGATGATCGCCAGCCTGCCCGGCCTCGAGACGGTGGAGATCGGCGCCACCCTCAGCTTCGACGCCCCGGCCACGGCCCTCCACCTCTTCAGCGGCGATGGCGCGCGGATCGAGTGATCCGCACGCCCCTGAACGAGCAATTTTTCCATTCTGAAAGGCTGCATTCAAAGGGATCGGTCGCTGCCGAAGAGCCGCAATCTCGGTGCGACTTCTGGTGGTACCCGCTCTCGACCTGGATCCACTGGCCGGGGAAGCGCATCTCCTGCGCCGACAGCGCGCCGGTGTCGACCGAGACCTGCCGGTCCCGCCAAAGGGCGTGTAGCTCGCCTGCCAGACCACGGCTCCCGCGACATCGGTGGCCATCACCGGGCGTTTGAGATGGTTCCAGGAAAGTTGGCAGGCCCAACCTTCCATGAGCAACCCAAAACCAACTCAAAGATACTGCATTCAGGAGATAAATATACCAATTTTACTAAAAAATTCAATTTATAAAAAATTAATTTTTAAAATGATTTTCAATAGGCTATTTTTCTTGTATTTCTATATTAATTATTTCATCTAAGATTAAGCGATTATCTTGAATAGAGATCAAGTAATTATCACTGGCATCAAATCCGCGCAGGAAAAATTCAATTTCGACGCCAGGGATATTTATCTTTGTATCATCTGAAATGTCATCATCAAGAGCAAGCCCAATGTCAGATTGAGAAATTGAAATGAGATTTCCAGACTTGTCATACTTCTTTATTCCAAGATGTTTCATTATTAGAAAGTAAGTTCCGTTCATAAGCGATACAGGCGGCCCGTTTTTGACAAAGTCGTTTATGTATCGAACTGCGTTGGAAGTTATGAGCAGGCGCATCCAATCCTCTCAGTCAAAGAAAAAGAACAGTGGGCATCGTGATCCAGTCGGTACGTTCAACACATTGATACCCGTGGATCGGCATAGGTATACGCATTCGTTGTTTACTGCGATACTTGGGCCAAACCTTCTGCAAAGTTCCCTACCACTTGGGCCAGGCAGCCTTGGCGCGCCGTCAGCCAAGCAGAAGATGGCGGGTTCTGGGTCCGATTGCACAAACGGACCCCTTACCGGTTCAACTGAAAGACCGGTCGGATCCGTGTACCGCAGGGGGCTTTGCTTCGCGTATCCATAAACACTCGCCCCGTCGACCAACCCGAGCGGATCGGCCTGTAGGTACCGCCCCGTCGTCGGGTCGTAGTCCCTATGCCAGTTCTGGTGATAGCCGGTCTCTGACTGGAACCACTGGCCGGGGAAGCGGAGATTCTGCGAACTCAGCGCGCCGGTATCGACCGAGACCTCGCGGATCCCGCCAAAGGGCGTGTAGGTCGCCTGCCAGACGACCGAGCCGCTCGCATCCGTCGCCATAACTGGCCGGTTGAGGTGGTCCCAATGGATCCAATAGGTCTGCCCGCCCTCGACCACGGCGAAGGGGCGATCCACGAGCCAGATATACTCGCGCAGCAGCACGGGCGTGGCGCCGGAGATGTCATACTCCGCGATCCGCCGGCCCTCGAGATCGAAGAGATTGAGGATGGTCGTCTCCACCCCGGCGGGCCAGGTCTTGCGGATCACTTGCTGGCCGAGCGCATTGTAGGTGTACTCCGCCACGCGAACCCCATGAAGCTCTACCCAAGCGAGCCGGCCAGCGGCGTTGTAGCCGTAGCTGTAATAGTCATAAACGGCGGCATCACGCACCTCTTCGATAGGATTACCCATCCCGTCGAAATTGAACTTCCGATAGGTCGTGTAGCTGAGAAGCGGGTCGGCCGGGTCGTTCCCGCCAGTGACGGACGCGAGCCGGTTACTGTCGGTCGGATAAGCATAGGTCGCGGTCTGATCGAACGGTGCCGAAGCCCCTGCGCCGCTTTCCAGCCGTTCCGTCAGCCGGTTGCCGACCCCGTCATAGGTCCATGAGAACCGCGCATTCGGGGCACCGGTCAACCACTCGCCCGTGGCTTCCTCGAGCATTCCACGCTCATCGTATCCATAGGTCACATCTTTGAAGACCACGGGATCGGGGCTCGTCGGTGACTGATACGTCTCCGACATCAGATTGTCCCGGGAAGTGTACGTATAATCCACACGCCGGATTATCGCTCCGCTGGCGTTGCGGTTGCGCTGCCACTTCACCCTGTAGGCATTGTCGAAAAACGACTGATAGGAGACAAGGTTTGCCCGGCCGACCCACCGGATGTCGCCAAAGGGCATCCACTGAACCGGCACGCCGAATTCGGTGATGTAGACCCAGGGGTTGCCCGGCGCTACGCGCATGCGCATCTTCGTGACCGTGCCGTTCTGCCGCCAGCCGGTCAGGATGCTCCGCTTCGAGGGATAGGTGATCCGATCGATATAGCCATGTGAAGGATACCGGTAGTCGGTGGTGAAGCTGTGCCCGGACCCCGCGAGGGTCACCACCTGCCGTATGATGTTTCCCCGAGAGTCATAGGTATAGTCTGTCGTCCCTGTCTCGTCGGCAATCTGGACCAACTCGCCGAAATTGCTGCCAGCCGTTGTGCCGAATTGGAAGGATTGGGTTTCCCCCGCCTCATTCGTCAGCGGGTCACTGTCGACGAAGCTGGTCTGAGTCAGCCGACCATCGTCGTCATAGAGCATCGATCGCGTCGTGCCGCGCCCATCGGTCTCTGACGAAATAAGGCCGCGGCGGTCATACGCGTAGGTCATCTGACCACGGTCCGGGCTGTCTTCACTGATCAGCTCGCCAAACCCATTATAGGCCATCGTCGTCTGAAGATTCCGTGGATCAGTGTAGGATGTGAGAGCGTTGTTCTCGTCATACGTCATTCCGGTCGTATTCGAGAGTTCGTCGGTGAGCGTGGCGAGGCGATTGAGATTGTCGAACGTATTCGTCACAAGATTGCCGAGTGGATCCGCAGTCTCGATCAGGTTGTCCTCGACATCGTGACTAAAGTTCCAGGTATCGCCCTGACGAGACCCCGACAGCGCAGCCACTCGTTATGTAAGCATGGCGCTGCTCCCGGTGGAAGGCTGATCTGGCTGGAACCTCCACATATTGGAGGCCAGATCAGCCGGGACAATCGCTTCTGGGGCTGGGGGTTGGTAGC
>JBCDDC010000036.1:0-24541 GCA_039180675.1 Pseudomonadota bacterium
CTTCGCCCAGCAGCACTTCAGCTTCACGCAGCTTCGAGATAATCTCTTCGGGTTTGTAGCGCTTCGCGCCCATCTCTCTTCTCCTTTGTACAAGCCATTCTTTCACTCAGAGCGGCTGCGTTCAAAGGGGACGGGTCACTGTAACAGATCGAAGTCTAAGGAGATTTTGCCTGGCCAACTTGCCGATCTCATTCTGTATCTGCGCGCTCATTTCTCCAATCTGCGTTCCCCGCCATCCGATTGCCTCTGGATCTCGCGCACTCAACTGATGCGCCTTCGTCTCGAGGGCTGATAAACGAGAGAGAAGTCGTATATTCAGAGCAGCCTGATCAGCAGCAGCGTTCTTGGTTTCCAGGAAGGTTGCCCGTACTGGCCCGAGAGCGGTCCATCCGACGACCAGAAAGAGCGCCACCAGAGTGGCGAGCGCGACAAATCTCTCCCCTTTCTCGATCATCCCGCGAACCGTCGAAGGTCGATGGTTATGCGGAAACGTTCAGCGCCGCTCCCAGGTGCGATTGAAACTGGTCCTGTTAGTCGGGGATTGCTGAAACTCGGAGATTCAGAAAGGCTGATGACCAACTCAGCAGCAGAGCCTCTGGTAAATCCGGAAAAGCTCAACTCGTGTTCGACGATCTCGAGATCGCTCAACCAAGTGTCATCCGGAAGGCGCCGCGTGAGTTCGTCCAATACGTCTACGGCACGGAGCCTTTGGTTAATCTCCTTTGCAACGGAAGAACTTGTTTTGAGTGCTGCTTCTTTAGCGTTCACTTCCGTACGAAGCTGAACAAGTTGCTTTCTAATTGCGGTGTTTTCGGATGCAAACGTGGACGATCTTTCCAAGTCTCTCAGCAGCGGAACGGTCAGCGCGGTTGCAAGTAAGGCCAGGCAAATTATGCCCAAGGCGAGGTTGACTTTGGGCCAATGGCCGATAGCCCGCTCTCTGATCTTCTGGTTGGAAACGATCGTGCATGGACGACCAAGTCTCTCTGACATAACCGCGACGCGACCAGGCAAAATTCCATGAGCTTCCAGGATGCCTATGGCCGATTGAATCTGGCGCCGCTTGAGAATGATCTGATCAACCTCAAGGAGATCTTGGCTCTGATTCACGACCACCTCGCGCCAAGCGACGTCAACCGGCTCAAGCGGTGTATCGCGGCTCAAATCCAAGGCGAGTATGTTCCTTATCTGACCCTTCGAGGATCGTGGCATGGAGTGCCGGCGTATGAGAGCCGCGCAGCTCGGAAGGACCACATCAAGCATCACACGAGATGGCATTGAGTGACGTACTTCCGGGAGCTTTGAACCAAGTGCAAGAAAGTCGGCATCATACATGCCGACCAAGTCTTTGCCCTCAATGCGCAGGCTACCCGCCTCTGCGTCAAGCTTGAGAGATCTCCGCCGAGGCAATCCTGCGAGCCAATCAATCACCAGATCGGGGACAAGTTCTCGAACTGCTTTTAGCCACCACCGAGGGAGAGCTGTGAAAGTAGAAAATGTTGTCATTTCAGCGCTCTTCCATCAGCATAATACAATTTCAGCGAAGTGGCTTTTGAAAACTGTCCGCTTTCTGGAGGCAATGTCAATGCAGGTGACGCTCGAGAAGGAGCAAAGCTTTGGCCCAGGATGGCACTCTCCTAAGGCGTGATCCTCGTCTTGAGAAACTAGCCGACGTGCTGGTGGAACAAGGGCTTCTGGACGACGCCTCAATGCGTCGAGCACAAAACGCATCCGAGGCAGGAAACACAAGATTCGACCATACGCTCCTCGAACTCGGGCTTATTCGTGAAGACGTCTTGCTCGCTTTCTTTGCGAGGTGGTTGGGGATGCCCTTGATCGACGAAACGGCATTTTCAGAACCCGCGCTTCCTCAGCTTGTTCAGTATGCAGATTTTCTGCACAGGGCAAAAATTGCACCCGTTAAAATTGAAAACCAAACGATTACCCTGGCAACATCTGATCCATTCGACACCCAAATCGCAGAGACGATTGGCTTCGAGCTGGGTCTTCCCTTCGAGCTTGTCTTATCCTCGCGTGAGGTGATCCGAGATGCGCTTGATCGCATCTATCAGATCGAGAATGAGGATCCTGTCAGCACTCAACCACATGCACAAACCGATGATGTCGAAAGGCTAAAGTCTCTCGCAAATCAGGGCCCGACTATACGGCTGGTCAACGAGATTGTCTCAATGGCAGTGGAGGCGGGTGCATCGGACATACACTTCGAAGCTCATGAGAGCGAAATGATCGTCCGCTTCAGAAGCGATGGCCATCTTCGGCTCCATCGAAGAGTCTCTGGTGGTGATCGCAATTCAGTCGTCTCGCGGCTTAAGGTCATGGCCAATCTGAATATTTCCGAGCGGCGTCGGCCCCAAGACGGACGGCTTCGACTGGCCGTGCGCGGACGCAATGTCGACTTTCGTCTCTCCACACTGCCCACCCAGTTTGGAGAGAGCCTCGTACTGAGGATCCTAGACCAATCACGCCTTGCGCTCGATTGGTCTGACCTCGGATTCGAACACGACATGGCCGATCAGATCGAGAAGTTGACAGGACGCCCCCACGGCATCTTTCTAGTGACAGGGCCGACAGGAAGCGGGAAGACGACCACCCTGTACACAGCACTCTCAAAGCTCGACATCAAACACAGGAAAATCTTCACAGTAGAAGATCCGATTGAGTACACGCTCCGTGGTGTCAATCAGGTCCAAGTACGAACAGAACTCGATCTCACATTTGCCGCGTCCCTCCGGGCCATTTTGCGCCAAGATCCAGACGTGATCATGGTTGGTGAAATCCGTGATCGAGAGACTGCCGAGAATGCAATCCGAGCAGCACTGATGGGTAGAATGGTACTCTCGACAGTCCATACAAATTCCGCTGTCGGTGCAATAGATCGGCTGATCGATCTCGGTGTGCCGGCGTTTCTTTTGGGCGCCACCCTCAACGGCGTTCTTTCTCAAAGGCTTGTCCGAAAGGTCTGTCAGGACTGCGCGGTCCCAGACACCTCCGCCTCTGAAGCCGTCGCGTCGATTTCACCATCTGATGCCGAGCTGAACTATGTTCCGCTGTTTGGTGAAGGCTGCAAATCCTGCGAGATGACAGGTTTTCGGGGCAGGACCGTCATTGTGGAGTTACTCGAGGTTCGAGAGGGTTTGCGGCAAATGATTACCCGCGCCGACCCAAGCCATCAGATTCTTACCGAAGCTCGAAGAGGGGGAATGCGCACGCTGCTGGAGGACGGCCTTCAACGTCTTGCGATAGGCCAAATCTCGGCAAGAGATCTCATGCAATATGTCGAGTGGCGCTGAGGGCGCTGGCATTTTCCTCGGATCGGGCGGTCTCTGATCTTTTGCGTCACTCTCGTCGGTGTCAGACTGATTCCGATCGAGCGCTGGGGTCTCTTGGTACGGCCGCCTATACGTCCGTCTGCAATGGTTCGCTTTTTGAGCTCAGCGGATTGCCTCGGTAGTGCTCAATGTGCTCTGGCGTCAGATTGCTGACTGCGTGGGCACAGAGCCTCTTCTCGTCGCGCAGAGTTCTTTTGAGCCGGGACGCCTCTGCGCTCCTGGAGTTCTCGCTCGAACGATGGGCCGTGACGACCTCGAGATAGAGAAGGATGAGATCCCTTAGGGGGGTGGCTTCCGCTTCCCTTTGGTCGAGAAACAGTCTCCGGTCCATCTCGCGTTCGATCTTCCGAGCCCAAGCCTGGGCGCTCTTCTTCGTTCGAAACATCGCGTTTCGGCTGGGCCAACCGGATCGGCGCACTTGTGCCTGCCATTGTTGCGGGCCTTTCTCGCGGATACTTGCCATTTGGCAGATGCTCCTGACGAAGTGTGCCAAATGTGTGCCAGACCAGGGATCCGGCGCGCCTCGCGAGAACCTCAGTCAATCCAAGTGTTTAAATTTTCTGAGATATTTTGGTCGGAGTGGCAGGATTTGAACCTGCGGCCCCTGCCTCCCGAAGACAGTGCTCTACCAAGCTGAGCTACACTCCGACGCGGCCTGTCTTACATCGCGTGGATCGGCCTCTGCAAGCGGGATTTCCGGCTTGCCCGGCGCAGGTCTCCCGCTTATACAGCAGCGCACTTGGGACGTAGCTCAATTGGTAGAGCACCGGTTTTTGGTACCGTAGGTTGGAGGTTCGAGTCCTCCCGTCCCAGCCATCAAGCCACAGCACGTTGTCTTAGGCGAGAGGCCGAGACTACTCTGTCGACACTAGACGACTGATCTGGGATGCGGCGCCACTGTCCGGTGTTAGAGCAGGCTTACTCGGTTTCAGGCGTGAAGGACAGCGTGAGCTGGTTCGTCGCCCCCACCCGGGCATAGGCGCAATCGGTCGAGAAGTTCCGGATCAGGTGGATGCCCTGCCCGCCGGGGCATAGGCTGTCGAGATCCTCCACCGGGTCATCCAGCTCAACGCCAAGCGGGTCGAAGGCGACGCCGGTATCCACCACCTCGAGACGGTGCACGTCACCTTCGCTGCTCAACCTGATCTCGATCTCGACACCGCTTCCGTCGGCATCGGCATAGCTGACGATGTTGGTCAGCGTCTCCTCGATGCAGAGCCGCATCGCGTCCCAGAGCACATCCGGGATTTCAGCCCGGCCGCACTGTTCCTGCAGCCACGCCACCGCCATGACGATACCTGCCTTGGTGTTCGGAATGGCGAGGGACATCACGGGCGATCCGCCCGTCCGGCACAGGCTGCCCGGTGCCGACAATCCGATCTCATCACGCATCGCCAACGCCCGCCCCGACAGACGCAAATGGCCCTGGTTTCATATGAAAGGGGTTGCGCGAAAGGTCGAAACCTCTGCGCACACACGTCATCTGCCGCGAAATAGATCCGTTCACCGCACTCGCCCCAACCTCGACGTATCCAAACGTGACCTTGCCCCGAAAACCCACGGGATCAAAGCCCCGAGCCCCGGAATTCCTCAACACCCTCTTTTTTTGCCCGCGATTTGCGAAAAAAATGTGGCGTTTTCCAAGGAAATCCGGGCGCGATGCGTCTCAGGTAGGGAATGTTGGACGAGATTACGGACCAGAGGCTCGCGATCAGCGCAGCCCAGGGGGACCGGGCCGCGTTTGAGCGGCTGGTGGCGGCGCATTACGAACGAATCCATGCCTTCGCCTGGCGGTTCATGGGCGGCCCGCCCGACAGCGAGGATCTCGCGCACGATGTCTGCGTCGCACTTGGGGCGAAGATCCGCAGCTATCGCGGCGAGGCAAAGTTCCGGACCTGGCTCTACCAGGTCGTGCTGAACGCCGCCCGCGACCGCATGCGCAGGGACAAGACACGGGCCCGCGCGTCCGAGGCCTTCGCCGAGATCGACGCGCTCCGCCGGGCCGCGGATGGCGACCGGGCACGCGAGGCTGACTGGCTCCGGGCCGCGATCGCGACTCTGAAGCCCGATCTGCGGGAGACCGCGGCGCTGGTGCTCGACGAGGGTCTCAGCCACGCGCAGGCGGCCGAGATCCTCGACCTTAGCGAGGGCACGGTCTCATGGCGCCTGTCGGAGGTGCGGCGGGAGCTCAAGCAGCTCGCCGAAGAGGAAGGATCAGCGGTATGACCGAACGCGAAGATCTGAGAGAGACACTGGCGGCGAACACGCCCCCTCCCGCCGATCCGGCACGGCGCAAGGCCGATCTGTCCTCCGCCATGTCGGCCTTCGACGCCGCGGCGGAAGAAAATGCAGCCGCGCACCAAGGAACCGAAGAGCAGTCGCGTCCAAAGGTCAGGCAATCGAGCCTGAGCGACCTTTGGAGATACATCATGGACATCAGACTTCCGAGCACCCGGACCCTCATGCTGGGCAGCGCCTCCGTCGCCGTTCTGGCGATCGCCGCGACAGCGACCCTCAATCAGGACCCGGGCTCGGTCATTCCGGCCACGCCAACCCAATCGCCACCTGCGCCCGTTGAATTAAGGGCCGACTCAAGTGTTGCGACCTCCAATGAAACCCTCGCTGATCAAAGCAAGGTGCGGCGTGAGGCAGATCAGGCCGTTCAGGCTGAACCGGCCTCCCCCGTCGTGCGGCGGGCCATACCGGCAGAGGAAGCCGCACGCCCGAAGCGGCAACTCGAGCTCTCAGAACAGGGCCTGACGAGTTCCATCGCCGGTGAATTGCAGCAACGTGGCGCGCAGGCACCTGCCGCCGTCCCGAACCAGGAGAGAGCCCGCGCGACTTTCAGGCCAGCGCCGGGTGCCATTGTCGAGAGTGAGAGCCTCATTGCGGACGATCTGCCGGCGCCGCCCCAGTACAAGAACCAGGGCCGCGACAGGTTCGAGGAGATCGAGCCGAACCCGATCAAGGTGACGGCGGAGGAGCCGGTCTCGACCTTCTCCATCGATGTCGACACGGCCTCCTACAGCTTCATGCGCGCGGCCCTGCAAAACGGCGTTCTGCCGCAGAAGGACTCGATCCGGATCGAGGAGCTGATCAACTATTTCCCCTATGACTACGCTAGGCCCGAGACGCGGGAGGAGCCGTTCGCCACCCATGTCTCGGTCATGCCGACACCGTGGAACGAAGGCACCAAGCTGATGCGGATCGGGATCAAGGGCTATGAACTGGCGCCCGAAGAGAAGCCGCGCTCCAACCTCGTCTTCCTGCTCGACACCTCTGGCTCGATGAACGCGCCAAACAAGCTGCCGCTTCTGAAGAACTCCTTCCGGATGCTGCTGGACAGCCTCGACCCGGACGACACCGTCTCCATCGTCGTCTACGCGGGCAGTGCGGGGACGGTGCTGGAGCCGACAAAGGTCAGCGAGAAGTCGAAGATCCTCGCGAGCCTCGATCGCCTGCGCTCCGGCGGCTCGACCGCGGGTGGCGAAGGGATCCGGCAGGCCTATCAACTGGCCGAGGCGAATTACGACCCCGAGGGTGTAAACCGCGTGATCCTCGCCACCGATGGCGACTTCAATGTCGGCATCACCAACCCGGAGGAACTGAAGGGCTTCGTCGAGCGCAAGCGCAAGACAGGCGTCTTCCTCTCGGTCCTCGGCTTCGGGCGGGGCAACTACAACGACCAGCTCATGCAAACACTGGCCCAGAACGGCAACGGGCAGGCGGCCTATATCGATACGCTGAACGAGGCCCGCAAGGTGCTGGTCGAGGAGGCGGGCTCGACCCTCTTCCCGATCGCCAAGGATGTGAAAATCCAGATCGAGTTCAATCCGGCCACCGTCGCCGAGTATCGGCTGATCGGCTACGAGACCCGTCTGTTGAACCGCGAGGATTTCAACAACGATAAGATCGATGCGGGCGAGATCGGCTCCGGCCACCGGGTGACGGCGCTCTACGAGATCACGCCGGCCGGCTCCACGGCCCGGCAGGTCGATGCGCTGCGCTATCAGACCTCTCAGGCGCCCCAGGGACCCGAGAACGAGTACGGGTTCCTAAAGATCCGCTACAAGCAGCCCGATGCGTCTGCAAGCCAGCTCATCACCCGCCCGGTGACCACGGCGGATGAAGGTACGGCCGATACCGACGCCCGATTTGCCGCTGCCGTCGCCGGGTTCGGTCAGTTGCTCCGTGGCGGGCGGCACACCGGTGACTTCTCCTACGCCGGTGTCATCGATCTCGCGAACGGGGCGAAAGGGCCTGACCCCTTCGGCTATCGTAGCGAGTTCGTCTCGCTGGTCCGCCTCGCCCAATCGGCCGCGGCGCTGGAGCCGCAGCAGAGATAGCGATTAAAACACCTGCCGCCGCCCGGCGGCAGGTTCGCCTTATTCTGATGCGTAGGCCTTATGCAGCAGCCCCACGGCCCGCGCGCCGCCCGAACACCGCGCCAGAGGTGAGGCCGGACCCGCCCGGATAGCCGCCGAAGAACACTCCGCCGACCATCTCGCCGCAGGCATAGAGCCCGTCAATCGCCGAGCCATCCTCCCGCAGCACCGCCCCACGCTCGTCGATCTTCACACCGCCATAGGTAAACGTGATACCACCGGTCACCGGATAGGCCCGGAAGGGCGGCGTGTCCAACCGCTGCGCCCAGTTCGATTTGGGAAGCGCAAGGCCCCTCGTTCCCTTGCCGTCCAAGACCGTCGGATCGAACGCTGTGTCGTCATCGACCGCCGCGTTATACGCGTTAAGCGTCGCCTCCGCCGCCGCGCCATCGACCCCCTCGAGCTTCGGGATCAGATCCTCCAGCGATCCCGCCTCGACGAAATGCGCATCCTCGAAATGGTACTCGCCGTAGAGCAGATCGAAGACCTTCGAATCGAAGATCTGCCAGGCGAAATGCTCCGGCTGCTCCAGCACCGCGCGGCCAAACTGCGCATAGGTGTAGTTGCGGAAGTTCAGCCCCTCATCCACGAAACGCTCACCCCGCGCGTTCAGCATCACGCCAAGGAAATAGCAGATCTTGCGATAGTTCTTCCGCTCCTTCGGCGGCAGATCGAGGTTGCCGTACTCCTTCATGTGCAGATCCATCGGCGTCGCGTGGCAGCCCTGATAGCTGCCGTATCTCTGGGCGCCCGCATCCCAAGCCATCGCCAGGCCATCGCCGGTGTTGTGCGGCGTGCCGCGCACCCGGGCCACCGACCAGTCCGGCCCGATATGCTCGGCACGCATCGCCGCATTCGCCTCGAACCCGCCGCAGGCGAGGATGACAGCGTCGGCACGGTGCTCCTCCCCCTCGGACCTGACCCCTGTGACACGCCCATCTTCGGTCAGAAGTCCGGTGACCGCCATGTTACAGCGCATCTCACCACCGAGGCGCTGAAACGCGGCCAGTTCCATGTCGAAGAGTCCAACCCCCTCATTCGCCGCCGCCAGCGTCAGCCCGCCCCAGAAGACGAACCGGCCCTCCTTCTCAAAGCTCTGACGCGCATAGATCGGCTCGTAGGTGACCGCATGGCCCGCGAGCCAGCGCACCGCATCGTAGGATTCGCGAACCAGGATCTCCTGCTCGGCAGACAGGGGGCGGCCCTCGTTGAAATACAACAGATCCTCGGCGAATTTCTCGGTCGGGTAGCTGCCGAAATCCGTCTTCGGCAGGCGCGGGTCGTCCGGGTCTGCCAGCAACGGGTGCAGGTCCTCGCCGCCATCATAGGCAAAGCGCATCGCCCCGGCGGTGTATTTGGTGTTGCCGCCGGTGAGCTCTGGTCCCGCTTTTTCAAGCATCAGCACCTCGGCCCCCTGCTCCAGCGCGGCGATCCCGGCGCTCAGCGCCGCGTTTCCCGACCCGACTACGATCACAGACTTGGCCATTCTTCCTCCGCTCTTGGGAGGGCTCAGCTTGGCCCCTGGCCCCGGCCCGCACAAGCCCGCGCGTCAGATAACCGGCAGGACATAGAGCAGCATCACGGCGGCGAAGGCCCCGATGAAAAGCGTCTGCAGCACGATCAGCGCGATCGCGGGACCGCCCACCTCGATCACCTCGCCAAGCGATGTCTTGACCCCGACCGCGGCGATCGCGCTGAGCAGCGCCCAGCGGGCAACCTCCGAGGCCGCCTCGATCACCGGCCCCGGCAAGAAACCCAGTGAGTTGACCGCAACCAGCGCGATGAAGACGAGCACGAACCCCGGGATAAGCGGCGGCCGCTCTCCGTCTTCCTCGCCCGCGTCGTGAAACCGGCGGATCACCAGCACGGCGACAAAGATCACCGGCGCCAGCATGGCGACGCGCAGGAGCTTGACCACCGTCGCGATATCGCCCGTCTGCTCCGAGATCGAGAACCCCGCCCCCACCACCTGCGCCACATCGTGGATCGTCGCGCCCAGGAAGATACCGGCCAGCCGGTCGTCCATCCCCATCAGGCCCGCCAGGATCGGGTAGACGATCATCGCAACCGTCGACAGCACCGTGACGCCGACGACGGTGAAGACCAGCCGCTCCTCGGTCCGGTGGTCGCGCGGCAGGATGGCCGAGATCGCGATGGCAGCCGACGCGCCGCAGATCGCGACCGCGCCGGAAGACAGAAAGGCAAAGCGCGGACCGTGCCCGAAGAACCGTGCCACCACCATTCCGAAGGCAATCGTCGCGATCACGCCGCCGAGGACAATTCCAACCGCGCCCCAGCCCAGCGAGGCTGCCATATCGAAGCTGATCCGCGCGCCCAGCAGCGCCACCCCGATCCGCAGCACGGTCTTCGAGCAAAACGCGATCCCCGCCTCGCACGGGCCTTCCTTCGACAGGAAATTCAGCGCGATCCCGAAGAGCAGCGCCATCAGCATCGACGGCGCGCCGTAATGATCCGAGATGAACTGAGCTGCCAGCGCGATCAGCCCGGCGATCAGCACGCCCGGCACCAGCGGCTTGACCACCGCCTCATAGCGCGAGGTCAACATCTCCATGGCAGCGCGCTCCCTTTCCCTGACCAAACCCCGGCAAACCGTATCACCGGTTTGTCGGCGATCTCATTTAAGGTCGTCTGTTCGTCCGGCTGGATCAGATCTGGCGGGCGCGGGCTGCGGTGCCTGTTACCGCGCAAGCGCCCTCAAACGATGGCCGCACTCTCGCGGATCAGCAACCCCGCTTAGATCGCTTAGGTCCAGATGTGATGCGGCCCGTCAGCTTTCCTCGTCGAAGGCCAGGCGCAGCGCCCGTTCCTCCTTGACCACCGCGTCGGGGAACTGGCTCATGAAACAGCAGCAGACGCCCTGATCGATCATCGTGCGCGGGCCATGCGGATGCGCGATATGGCGATAGACGCCATGGCTGTGACCATGATGATGGTGGTGACCGTCGTGATCATGATCGTGGTGGTGATCAGGGTCATGGTCGTGCCCACCGCCGGCTTCGTCATCCAGCGGATCGCGAAACTCGGCATGGTGGTGATGCACCTCGACCTCGCCCTTCGCCAACCGCTCCTTGAACGAGGCCATCAGATCCGCCGTATCCGTGATCGTACCCGCCCGCGCCTCCTCGATCCGGGCAACGAACGTGTCGATCACGTGATCCTGGTCTGAGAGGTAGTGCGCCTTCAGAAAGCTCACTTCCGGCACCTTCGCTGCGACCCGATCGACATAACCATAGATCCGGTCGATGAGGCGGCCGGAGAACAGGAAATAGGGGGCCACGACGATCTTCTTGAACCCGAGCTTCAGGGCGAGCTCCAGCCCGCGCCCGACCGAGGGGAAAGTGACCCCGGAATACACCGTCTCCGACCAGCCGAAGCCAAGGTTCTCCGCCACGATCCGGGTCAGCCGCGCGGCTTCCGCGTTCGCCAGCGTGTCCGAGGTGCCCCGCCCGACCACAACCAGCATCGTGTCGTAGAGCTCCCCATCATGCACGTGATCCCTGCCGAGAGCCTGCAGGATCCGCGCCTCAAACGCCGCGATCATCTGCGGGTGCAGGCCCAACTCGCGGCCATAGCTGATGCGAAGCTCTGGATGCTTCTCCTGATACGTCGTCAGAACCGAGGGGATGTCGTTCTTCGCATGGGTCGCCGCGAAAAGCATGCCCGGAACGGCAACAATATCAGTGACATCCGCCTTGCGGAGCGCATCCAGCCCAGTATGGATATTGGGTGCGGAGTACTCGAGGAACCCGTACTCCACCGGCGTCTCCGGATAGCGCCGGCGCAGCCGCTTGGCCAGCAGCGCGAACTCCTCTTCCGCCGATTTTGCGCGGCTGCCGTGGCCGCAGATCATAATACCGGTCTTGCCCATGGGATGCCCCTTGCTTTTCGCCGAGCCTACTCCACGGATGAGCAAGACCGCGAGCGGAATTCGACACTTCGTTTGGCGGAACGGACAGGTCTTCGCAGCGAATATCCACCGGGGGCTTTGTCGCACCGAGGGCAAGTATCGAGCAACATTTCAATCGCCATGCATCCTGACGATTGATCCCTCCTGCCCATCCCACTATGTGTGTCTCACCGTTGGGGTGCCGAAGGGCTGAGAGGCGCGTTGCCAACCCATCGAACCTGATCCGGGTCATTCCGGCGAAGGGAACGGTTTCCTGCGCGAGGCCTCCTGCCGCCCCTGACCCACCGGTAAGGAGACCGCCGTTGACCGCGCAAGGCACAAGGACCAAAACCCCCATCGCGCTGACGATCGCCGGATCGGACAGTGGTGGCGGTGCTGGCATCCAGGCGGATCTCAAGGCGTTCTCGGCCCTCGGCGTCTACGGCGCCAGCGTGATCACGGCGATCACCGCCCAGAACACGCGCGAGGTGACGGCGGTCGAGGGGATCTCGCCTGTCATGGTCCGGGCGCAGATCGACGCGGTGTTCGATGATCTCGATATCGGAGCCGTCAAGATCGGCATGCTCGCCGTCCCATCCATCATCGAGGCGGTCGCCGAAGGGCTCGAGGGCAAGGACATCCCCATCGTCCTCGACCCCGTCATGGTCGCCAAATCAGGCGCCGTGCTGCTGGAGCCTGAAGCGATCTCCGCCCTCATCGAGCATCTGCTCCCGCGCGCCACGGTGATCACACCCAACCTGCCCGAGGCCGCGCAGATCCTCGGCCTGGCGGACGCCAAAACCCCGACCGAGATGACGGCACAGGGCGAGGCGCTGCTGGCGAAAGGGGCGAATACCGTGCTGATGAAGGGCGGACACGGAAGCGGCGATACCTGCACGGATCTGCTGATTCAGGCTGGAAACGAACCGGTAAAATTCGAAGCCAACAGACTCGAGACCCGTAACACGCACGGCACCGGATGCACGCTCTCCTCCGCCATCGCGGCCGGATTGGCCAAAGGTGAAACCCTTACAGAGGCGGTCCGTAAAGCCCATACCTACCTGCATAAAGCCATTATCGCCGCGGATTCGCTCACAATCGGTTCTGGGCACGGACCGGTGCATCACTTCCACCGGCAATGGGGCGCAGCATGAGCACAGCCACGGTCATCGGGGCCGGTGTCGCTGGCCTGACCACGGCGCTGGAGCTCCACCGCGCCGGGCTCGATGTCACGGTGATCGACCGGGCAGACGGCCTCGGCCCGGCCCAATGCACCTGGTGGGCGGGCGGCATGCTCGCGCCCTGGTGCGAGCGCGAGAGCGCCGAGGACGCAGTCATCGAGCTCGGCCGCACCGCTGCCGACTGGTGGGACGACGCGACCGGCGGCGTGATGCGGGCCGGGACGCTGGTGATCGCCCCGCAGCGCGACCGGCAGGAGCTCAACCGCTTTGCCCGGCGCACTTCGAACTTCGAGACAATCGGGGAGGATCGGATCGCAGCCCTTGAACCCGATCTCGCAGGTCGGTTCCGCGACGCGTTGTTCTTCGCTGAGGAAGCCCATCTCGACCCCCGAAAGGCGCTGCACGCCCTGGCCGGGCGACTGACGGAAACTGGCGTCGAAATCCGCTTCGGCACCGACACAGCGCCCCCGGCGGATCTCACCATCGACTGCCGCGGTCTGGCCGCCGCCGATGAGCTTACCGACCTGCGCGGGGTCAAGGGCGAGATGCTGCTGATCCGCACGCGGGACATCACCCTGAACCGCCCGATCCGTCTGCTGCACCCGCGCCACCCGATCTACATAGTGCCGCGCGCGGACGGCATCTTCATGCTCGGCGCCACCATGATCGAAAGCGCGGATCGGAGCCGGATCACCGCGCGCTCGATGCTCGAACTGCTCGGCGCGGCCTATGCTCTGCACCCGGCTTTCGCCGAAGCGGAGATCCTGGAGACAGGCGTGGACGCCCGCCCGGCCTTTCTCGACAACCTGCCCAGGGTCATCGCGGACGGCGCGCGGATCTGGGTCAACGGCCTCTACCGCCACGGCTTCCTGCTCGCCCCCGCGACTGCACGGCGCGCCGCGGAAACCGCACGCGCCCAACTGGCGCTGGAGCGGGCGTCATGACGATCTTCCTGAACGGGGCGGAGATCGACGTGCAATCGGGCACGCTCGACGCCCTGATCACAGAACTCGGCTACGGTGAGGCACGGGTCGCCACCGCGCTCAACGGCGATTTCGTGCCAAAGAGCCAGCGCGCCGAGACTGCCATCGCCGAGGGCGACCGGCTCGAAGTGCTCGCGCCGCTGCAAGGGGGGTGAACTTGACCGACCCGGTAACCTTCTACGGCGAAAGCTTTGAGAGCCGCCTGATGCTCGGCACCGCGCTCTACCCCTCACCCGCGATCATGGCCGACGCGATCCGCGCCTCCCGTGCCGGGATCGCGACCGTCTCGCTGAGGCGCGAGGCCGCGGGCACCCAGGAAGGCCAGGCGTTCTGGCGGATCATTCAGGAGCTCGGCATCACCGTCCTACCGAACACGGCGGGCTGTCACACGGTCAAGGAGGCGGTCACCACCGCCCATATGGCCCGCGAGGTCTTCGATACACCCTGGATCAAGCTGGAAGTGATCGGCGAGGAAGACCGCCTGCAACCGGACCTCTTCGGTCTGGTCGAAGCCGCCCGGATCCTGTCGGAGGATGGGTTCCAGGTCTTCCCCTACACGACCGAGGACCTCGTCGCCGCGGGCCGACTGCTCGACGCCGGATGCGAGGTTCTGATGCCCTGGGGTGCGCCCATCGGCTCGGGCCTCGGGCTCAGCAATCCGAACGGGCTCAAGGCGATGCGCGGGCACTTCCCCGATGTGCCGCTGGTCGTCGATGCCGGGATCGGGCGCCCCAGCCATGCGGCGGAGGCAATGGAGATGGGCTATGACGCCGTGCTGCTCAACACCGCCGTCGCCAAGGCCGGCGATCCGGTCCGGATGGCTCGGGCCATGGCCGATGCGGTTGCGGCCGGGCGGCTCGGGTACCTCGCCGACCCGATGGAGCCGCGCGACATGGCCGCCCCTTCGACGCCCGTGATGGGCAAGGCCTTTCTCTCATGACGCTCGACCGGTTCTACCCGATCTGGGATTCGACCGACTGGATGCGCCGCCTGCTCCCGCTGGGCGTGAAGCTGATCCAGCTCCGCATCAAGGAGATGGACGCGGCAGCGCTACGTCAGGAGATCCGCACCGCGAAAACGCTCTGCGAGGCCCATGGCGCGCAGCTCATCGTCAACGATCACTGGCAGATCGCGATCGACGAGGGCTGCGATTATGTCCATCTCGGGCAGGAGGACCTCGACGGTGCCGACCTCGGCGCGATCCGGCGCGCGGGCATACGGCTGGGCATCTCGACCCACGATCACGCGGAGCTGGAACGCGCCCTGGGCTGCGACCCGGACTACGTGGCGCTGGGGCCGATCTATCCGACCATCCTGAAAAAGATGAAGTGGCACGAACAGGGGCTCGACAAGCTGCGCGAATGGCGCGGTCTGGTCGGTGATCTGCCGCTGATCGCGATCGGAGGCTTCACGGTGGAACGGGCGGCAGGCGCGTTCGAAGCCGGGGCCGACGTGGTCTCAGTCGTCACCGACATCACGCTGAACGCCGATCCAGAGGCGCGCTGCCGGGAGTGGCTGGCCACAACGCGCTAACCACCAGCCGCTCGTAGCTGTTCAAAGGGCAATCACCTCAGCCTTGCAGCTTAGGCTTCAGAAGCATCGGGCCATAGATCGCCACAAAACCAAGAAAAGCCGCGAACCACATCAGGCCCGAGATCATGTAGATCGGCTGCGCCAGATCGGGCAGCAGACCCGCCGCGAACCTCAAGATGACCGATCGATCAGGCTGAGATAGACCGCCATGGTCGCGGAACCGGCCGTCAGCACGCGCCCGGTATGGCCAAGGCTCGCACGCGTCATCACCGCCAGAGTCATCATCCCGATGGCCCCCGCCATCCACAGATGCTGCGCCGTCGGCGGAGGTACCAAATCGGGCACCAGAACAGCAGCCCCCAGCGCCAGCGCGCCAAGTGGGATGAACACATACCCGGCATGGAGCACCCAGACGAGCGGTTCGCCATAGGTGCGCATCCCCCTCCACCGGGCCAGACGGATGAGATGCAGGGCACCGGCGGCAAGAAGCGCAAGCCCGCTTCCCCGCTCCTCAGGCATCGCAACCCAGAGCCCCAAAATCAGCACCAGCGCCAGCAGGCAGATCTTGTCGTAGATCCCCATCTCAGGCGGTAAATCGGCCTCGCCGCGCTTCTTCAGCCAATTTCGCGTAAAGGTCGGGACGATCCGGCCGCCGATCAGCGCGATCATCATGACCGCCGCCGCGAGACCCAGGCGCACGCCCAGCCCGGTCGCAGCATACTCCCCCGCCATCGCTTCCAGATGGAAGACCACATTCGCCGTCATCAGGACGATCAGCATGACTACGACAACCAGATTGCGCCAGTTCCCGGCCAATACGATCTCACGCACCACCAGACCCGCGAGAGCTGCGGGCATCGCCAGATCGACGCCAAGAACCACAAGCGGCGGCAGAAGTCCTGACATCGCAAAGGCGACCCTGCCCGCCAGCCACAGGCCAAACAGCATGGCCAGCACACCCCCGGCAATCGGCGGGCGCTTCGTCCAGTTCGGAACAGCGGTCAGCAGGAAACCCGCAACGCAGGCAAGGAGATAGCCGAACAGGAACGCATGCGCGTGCCACGAGACGATGTCGATCGCGATCGGTAACTCCAACACGCCAGAGAGCATCAGAAGCCAAAGCACCATCGAGACGACCGCCCAAATGGCGGCGCCCAGAAAGAACGGCCGAAACCCGTAACTGAAGAATGCCACTTTGTGCCAATCCGCCAGATCGAGACCGAGGCGCGCGTCGGAATGCATGCCTCTCAAACACAGATATCAGACCACGACGGCAGAGTTGTTGTGCTAGATCAACCTTCGACGACCAGACTGGCCCAATCCAAGTTCGGCGACCGCAGCACTTCTAGGGCCGATCAGAACGGCATCGGGTGCGCCCTGTGGGCGGTGTCGATCTCCTCGAGAATCTCGTCGCTCAGAACCAGATCTCCCGCGCCGAGCGCGGTCTCAAGCTGCTCCATCGTCGTCGCGCCAAAAATCGCCGAGGCCATAAAGGGCCGCGAATAGCACCAGGCGAGCGCCATCTGACAGGGGTCGAGCCCGTGACGTGCCGCGATCTCCAGATAGGCATCCACAGCCGGTTCCACCCTTGGTCCCGCGCGCCCGCCAAGATTGGGATTGAGGGTCTTGCGCGACCCCGCCGGGATCGCACCATCCTGATACTTCCCCGACAAAAGCCCGACGGCCAGCGGTGAGAAGGCCAAGAGCCCGACATCCTCGTTATGGCTCAGCTCCGCGAGGTCCAGATCGTAGATCCGGCAGAGCAGCGAGTATTCGTTCTGGATCGAGGCCACGCGGGGCAAACCCTCCGCCTCAGAGACCTCGATAAACTGCTGTGTCCCCCAGGCGCTCTCGTTGGAGAGACCAAGGTGGCGGATCTTGCCCTCCTCGATCAGCGCCGCCGCGGTCTCCAGCACATCGCGGATGTGATCCCGCGTCGCCTCCCGCGACTGGCCGGTCGGGTCATACCGCCAGTACTGGCGGAAATGATAAGAGCCCCGGTTCGGCCAGTGAAGCTGATAGAGATCGACGTAGTCGGTCTGGAGCCGTGATAGGCTCCCCTCGATCGCCCGGCGCATCGCCGCGCCCGAGATCGGCTCGCCGCCGCGCGCGCCCAGCGCGCCATCACCCGAAACCTTGGTCGCCAGGATCATCCGATCGCGCGTGCCGCCATTGGCAAACCAGCGCCCGATCACCCGCTCGGTCTCGCCCTGGGTCTCCGCACTCATCGGGTTGACCGGGTACATCTCCGCCGTATCGACAAAGTTGACCCCGGCCTCCAGCGCACGGTCGATCTGGGCATGGCCTTCTTCGGTCGTATTCTGTGTGCCCCAGGTCATGGAGCCGAGGCAGAGCAGGCTGACCGAAAGGTCAGTCCGGCCCAGGTGGCGGTACTGCATGGTGATCCCTCGCGTTGACGTCGGGCGCACCCTGCACCGGGCCTGGACCGGCGGCAAGGGCAAAGCCGTTCATCTGGCGGCATTGGGGAGAGCTGCTATAAGCAGGGCCATGTTCACGGCCATCGCCTCACCGGTCTCACTCACGGGTGTTCTCGCGCTCCTGATCACCGTTGTCCTTGCGCTCGGCATGGCGCGGGACGGTCGCACGCGGGCTTTCTACGCGCTGCTCTGTGTCGTGCATCTGCTGGGGGCGCTGGCCTTCTATTTCATCACCTTCAGCGCGCCTGCAGACGCCCATCGCTATTACGCCGAGAGCGAATGGGCCCGGGATTTCGCGATCGGAACCCGATTCATCAACTTCCTGCTCGGCTGGATTCGCGAGTTTACCGATCTCACCTTTCTCGACGCGTCTCTGGTCTTCCAGATCCCCGGGCTCGTGGGCATTCTGCTTATACACCGGAGTGCGGTGCGTCTCGCCGAGGACGGGTTCGGGACCCGGGTCATGCTGCTCGGCCTCCTGCTCCTGCTCCCCGGGCTGCATTTCTGGACCTCCTCTGTCGGAAAGGACAGTCTGGCGATCTTTGCTTACGGCTTGATCGCGGTTGCGCTGTCGCGCGAGCGAATCCACATCGCACTGATGATTGCGGGCCTCATTCTCTACTTCCTGATTCGGCCGCATATCGGCTTCATGCTCGTCACGGCGATGGCGATCGCGTTTCTGCCTCTCTTCGGCCGCTCCCCGCCGCGAACGCAGGTCGTGGGGGCAGTGGCGGCCGCCGCTTTCTTCATCCTCCTGCCGTTCGTCTTTCTGTTCATTGGGATCGATGGCGAGGGGGTCGAAGGGGTTCAGAAATACATCGAGAACCGCCAGAACCTCGCCTTCCGCGGCGGCAGCGATTTCGACCTCACCGCGCTCAACCCGTTGGAGCGTCTGGTGACCGTGCTGTTCCGGCCGTTGTTTTTGGACGCGCGGGGGACTTTCGGACTCGCCATCTCTTTCGAAAACCTCGCACTTGTTGCGATCTTCGCCTACCTCGCCTGGAACCTGCGGGTGATCCTGCGGCTCGTCCGGGTGTCCGCCGCAATGCGCTTCCACGTCTTCTTCGCCCTGATCTTTATCGCCGCCGTCAGCCAGACCACGGGCAATCTGGGCCTCGCCCTGCGATACAAGATGATGATGGTCCCCGCGCTCATCCTGCTCCTGACAGCAGTGATCGCCTATCACAACCGGCGGCGGGAGGACCGGCGCGCGGCACTGAGGGCCGAGGTTCTGCCTGCGGCGTGATCAGAACCGGCCGAGATCTTCGAGCACCTGACAGGTTTTCGCGATCTCAGCCTCGGTCAGGGTCGGGTGGACGAGGAACATAAGGCACGTCTCGCCGAGCTTTTGTGCAACCGGCAGGCGCGGGTGCTCGCCGAAGGCCCGCTCGCGATAGATCTCCGGGCAGATCCCCTGCATCGCGGGCACCCCGGCGGCGTTGATCCGCGCGATCAGCGCGTCCCGGTCGATGCCCCGCACGAGCGCTTCATCGGACAGGAAGAGGTAGAGCTTGTAGAAGGCGTGATCGATGCGCTCGGGGATCTTTGGCACCCGAAACATCGGAAGCGCGCGGGCGACCTGCATGATCGCCTCGGCATTCCGGCGGCGTGCCGCGTGCCAGTCCGGCATGCGCTTGAGTTGAATGCGCCCAATCGCCGCCTGCATCTCGGTCAGGCGGAAATTGCTGCCATAGGTCTGGTGCAGCCAGCGGAAGCCTGGGGCATGATCCGCGCGATGGACCTCGTCCCAGTCCTTGCCATGGTCCTTGAACGCCCACATCCGCTGCCAGAGCGCCGGGTCGTTGCAGGTGACCATCCCGCCCTCACCGCCGGTCGTCATGATCTTGTCCTGGCAGAACGACCAGGCCGCGACATCGCCGAGCCCGCCGACCGGCCGCCCATCGATCCGCGCGTCATGGGCCTGGGCACAATCCTCGATGAGAAAGATCTCCCGCCCCGCCACCAGATCGCAGAACCCCGGCATATCGCAAGGCCATCCCGCCAGGTGCACGCAGAGGATCGCCCGCGTGCGATCCGTGATCAGCGGCGCCACCGTCTCGGGTGTGATGGTCTGGCTGTCGGCATCAATGTCGGCAAAAACCGGACGCGCGCCTGCATTGGCGATCGCAGAGGCCGAGGCGACGAAACTCCGCGGCGTGACGATCACCTCATCGCCCGGCCCGACCCCGAGACCATGCAGCGCAAGGTCCAGCGCCAGTGTCCCGTTCGCCACTGCGATGGCGTATTTGGCGCCAGCGAACGCGGCAAACTCGCGTTCGAATTCCCGCCCCTCGCCGCCGGTCCAGTAGTTCACCTTGTTCGAGAGCAGCACACGGCTGACCGCCTCGGCCTCCTCCGCATCGAATCTAGGCCATGGGCTGAACGGACCGCCAAGCATCTCAGCGGTCCTCCTCTGCGTTCCCGCGAAAGCGCGGCATCGTCGCCTCGCCCGGCGCGGAGACTTCCTTGCGCCGGAAGATGGCACCCAAGGTCATGACCATGATCCTGAGATCGAGCGCCAGGGAGCGGTTGTCCACGTACCAGACATCATGGGCAAACTTCTCCCGCCAGCTCAGGGCATTGCGCCCGTTGACCTGCGCCCAGCCAGTCAGACCCGGGCGTACTTCATGGCGCCGGGCCTGTTCGGGCGAGTAAAGCGGCAGGTATTCCATCAAAAGCGGGCGCGGGCCGACCAGGCTCATCTCGCCCTTCAGCACATTAATCAGCTCCGGCAGCTCGTCGAGCGAGGTCTCCCGCAGGATCCGGCCGAGCGGTGTAATCCGCTGCGCGTCGCCCGCGTCACCAACTGCCATCGTCCGAAACTTCAGTATCCGAAAAGGTCGCCCAGCCAGTCCGGGCCGCTGCTGGCGGAACAGAACCGGCGGCCCCATGGCGATGCGGATCGCCGCTGCGATCCCCAGCATCAGGGGCGCGAGCAGAAGCAGCGCCACAGCACTTCCCAACAGATCGATCAGACGCTTCAAGCCCAACCAGCCCTCCCAGACGGACGAACCCTTTAAGCATATCGGAGGGATCAATTCACCCCACGCTCGCGGGCCCGGCGATCAACGAAAAAGGGCCCGGCCACCGAAGCAGCCGGGCCCCAAGCGCCCTGTGACAGGCTGCTCAGGTGTCGAGCAGCCGCTGATCGCGAAGCGTGGCAAGGATCGCATTGATCGCGCTACGGGCTTGTGTGTCGACGGTCCCACCGCCAGAGGGGTTGCCGATCGCCGCCCCCGGCTCGGGCACGCCGATCTCATGATAGTTCAGCACCCAGTTCTTACTGTTCCTGCGGTGACGGAGGAACATGTAGAGCGGGTTCGGTCCCGACGGCACGTTGAACGAAGCCTGCCCGTTGATGGTAACACCCCGCGCCAACTCGTCCGCCGTCGGCTCGATCGTGATCGACTGCGTCGGTTGGTTGTTCGCGCCGTTTCCGAACAGGAACAGCTCGGCCGTCGACATCCCGTAGAGCCGGTCGATATCCTCGTCGTAGTCGAGCAGGATCACCGAAGAGCCCACACTCGTGACAAACCGGCTCTCGTTCGGCCGGTTCGAGACCTGGGTGACCGAGGATGTGCCGCCGAATGCGCGCTGAATGCCGGGCGTAATGATCGAGCTTCCGACGATCGTCGTCCCCGACAGTTCCGGCCGGACCGGATTGTCGTTGAGGTCGTGGAAGGTCAGCCGCGTCACCTTGGCGAAGTCCAACTCGTTAGGCGTCTCGATCAATACAGCCGCCGCGAAGGACCCGGTATGCACGATATGGTGCCGTGTCGTCTCGAAATAGGCACCCTCGATCGCGATCCTGCGGCCCGAGCTCAGCGGGCTGAAACCGACCTGGATGCCGACACCCGCGAAATCGCAGTGAAACTTTCCGCAGGTCAGGCCGTAGAGCGCACCGACCCGCAGCGAGGTGCCGACCCGGATCGACGTGAGACTCTCGACCCAGCTCAACCCCGCATCATTGCCGAGCGTCGAGATCACGCCACCCTGGAAACACTCGATGGTCCCGGAATTCGCGCCATCCGGCGGCCGTGGATAGACCTCCAGTTCGTTCCCGTTCACCGCCGTGACCAGCAGGGGCCGCCCGGCAACCTCCACGATGTCGCTCCGCCGGATGAAGCTTGGCAGGTTGGTGACAGTCAGGGTCGAGCGCTGTTCAAACCCGATCTCCCCATTGTCCTCGCGCGCGGTGAATGTCATCGCAAAGGACGCATCGGGCAGATTGGGCCCGACCGAGCCGCAATCGATCCCGTACACATCGCCTAGGTTGATGTGGTTGTTGCCGAGCGACTCCAGCCGCACGCCATAACGCTGGAACCCCTCACAGACGATCTTGTCGAACTTCGAGAAACCGGCGCCGTCGAGTGTCAGGCCATACTGAATCGACCGGTTGCTGAAC
Organism: Pseudomonadota bacterium; assembly: GCA_039180675.1. GTDB lineage: Bacteria > Pseudomonadota > Alphaproteobacteria > Rhodobacterales > Rhodobacteraceae > Thermohalobaculum. The sequence continues at coordinate 22,183 of JBCDDC010000036.1, forward strand.
TGGAAGAGCGAGCCAGCGCCGACCCCGGTCAGACGCAGGGTACCGTCGAAGTTCTTGCCCTGATCCTCGATGACAAGCAGGCTCTCCATGGCCGCGAGGCCGATCAGTTGCCCGCAGGTATACCGCGAGGTGTTCGCGCCACGGATGAATATCGTCTGCGAGGTTGCCCACGACCCGGTGAAGTCACCAAGCAAACCCGGCCGCGTTTCGAGATAGTCGAAGAATGCCTGAAGCGGCACAGCATCGTCCGACGCGCCATCGCCGACCGCGCCGAACATCACCGGCGTGACCCGCTGCACGGCGAGATCGAAGAAACTGCCATCAGCGACCTGCAGCGCGGCGGGATGACCCGGGTCTGATGCAACCCGGACATAAAGGGCTGCACCCCCGTCGCCCGAGGCTGCATAGCCTGCCGTGCGCAGGAAATCGCCCGTTGGCGTGCTTGCCGCCGCCTCGGCAACGGTCGCAAAATCGGGCAGCGACAGCTCACCCGACAGCGCATCGAGCCGGCTCTTGTCTGCCGCGGTCAGCACACCGGCATTGGTCGCCGATGCACCCGGGATAACAGCGTCGATGCCGGACGAGGACAGGACGAGGACCGAGTTCGCGTTGGACACCGCAGTGAGATCTGTCGATCCACCGCCCTCTGACGCGTTCGGCGCGCCGAAACCGGGATTGAAAACACTCATACGTTGGTCTCCTCGATGAAGGAGATCCGAAAGCCCGGCTGCACGCCGATCGTTGCCGTCGCGAAGCTGGTCGAGAGCATCGGCTTCGCCCGTGGCGAGGTTGCATCCTCGCTCGCCGGGTCGGGCTGGATGCGATAGCGCACCGGAATCTCCGACTCGATCACGGCCACATAGGCTTCTTCCGGTGCCGTCCCCGACGACACCGCTGTCGCACCGACCGTGAGCTCCTCAAATGCGATTTCAGGTTCGTTGATCAGGGGGGTCGGCTGATATCGGGCATCCCTTGTCGAGCCATCATGCCACCAGATCTTGATCGTTCCCGGCATAAGTTTGCCTCCGTAGTTGATCCACGCCCTAAGAAGCGCGGAAGCGTCATGTCCTTTGGTCGATCCGGAGGTGTAGCCCTGCGCACAGCCCATACTCCCGGCGCGCGGCAATCCACACTCCCGGAGCAAGGGCTCAAGCACGAGCCGGGGACCAGCTTTAGGGTGGTTGTCTTAAAATTTCGTAAAATTGAGTCGGATTGCCGCCGGCTTTTCGTTAGGTTGGATGAGTGTTCCGAGTAGGGAGTTGATGCAGATGAGCCGCGCCCTGTTCCGACTGATCCGCCGCCTCGTCGGTCTCCTGATCTTCCTGGTGGTCATTGCGATCGCGGGGGTTGCCGCCGCCTATTACAGCGGCGCGCGACTGCCGATCATCAATGATATCGCCAGCATCCCTTATCAGAACTGGACACAGACACGGGATCTCTCGGCCGATCTGGGCTACGACAGCTCACTGATCCGGCAGGGAGACCGGCTGCATATCACCGTCGATCTCACCCTGCCCGAGACCGTTAAGCGGCTGCGCGACTATCTCGACGGCGGGCGGCGGCAGGTGGTCGAATGCGGGCAGCTCGACCTCTATCTCCACGGGCTGCAGAACGCCCAGCTGCAGGTCGAGAAGCCGATGATCCGGATGATCGGCAATATCGATATGGAGCTTGCGGGGCTCATCAACGCCCGCGATGACTGGCCGGTCGCAACCAGCATCCGCACAGGCCACACGCGCGAGACGCTCTGGGCGGAGATGACCGACCTGCAGATCGCGAACGTGCCCAAACCGGTCAGTGACGCCATGCTGGCACGGCTCTCACGCATCACCTACACGCGTGAACAAGTCCTTGATCTGGCCTCCGAATCCCTGCCCGAAACGCTCCGCGACTTGCTAAAGAAGAACCGCGATGCGCTTGACCTCGCGTTTGAGGACATAACACCGCGCAAGGTGGATCAGACGCTCGTCGTCGATACGACCTTCTCGATCGACGAATCCGCAGCTTTCGGTTTGGCGCGGGAGGCGGTTTTCGCCCGCGCCGAGACCAGCGCGCGAACCTTGGCGGGCCTCTTCGCACCGGCCGAGGCGCAGGCGCAACTCTTCGATAAGCTCCGGGAGCTCACCGACCAGATCGACCCCGATAAGGGCCTCGGTGAGATCATCCAGGGTCTGGAAGAAGGCAAATCGCCCGAGGAACTGCTGCAGGAGGCGCTCGCAGGCCTCAGCAACTGCAGCGCGGTGTTCTAGGCGGGCCGCGCCCGCATCAGCATGCCGAACAGATCCCGCGGATCATCCGGGTCGGCCAGCAGATCCAGCTTGTCGTAGCACCCGGTCTCCGGCAGCCGGTCGCGGAGGTA
>JBCDDC010000037.1:0-23922 GCA_039180675.1 Pseudomonadota bacterium
GAAGCCTCTGGCTTTATTCTAGGTCTGGTGGCTACAGCACGAGGGAAACACCCGATCCCATCCCGAACTCGGCCGTTAAGCCCCGAAGCGCCAATGGTACTGCGTCTCAAGACGTGGGAGAGTAGGTCACCGCCAGACCAAATAATCAAACACAGCAAACCAACCAAACCAACATCTCTCTCCGAACGATACACTCCAGAAACATCGGAACGTCCCGGCCGGGCCAGCGCGCCTGACCCGGCCCCTCCGCAAAAGGCGACTTTGCCGGTGAGGGGTGCTATCCTCTGCCGTCCCGAGTTGTACGGCGCCCGTTGAGAAGGGCCGGCGGCGGGGTGTTGTTTGGCAATGGCGGCGCGAGCAGGCGCGGCGGAGTCGGGTCCGACGCCGCCCGGTCGTGCTGTTGCCCTTGATCAGATTGGGAGGATAACCAATGGCCGAGAGCGTCTACAAAATCATCGAACTCGTGGGCACCAGCACAGAATCCTGGGAGCGTGCGGCCGCCGTCGCGGTCGAACGGGCGGGCGAGAGCCTGCGCGACCTGCGCATCGCCGAAGTCACGGCTCAGGACGTCGTCATCGAAGGTGGCAAGGTCGCCGCCTACCGCACCAAGCTGAGCGTCTCCTTCAAATACGAGGCCGGAGCCTGAGGACGGGCGGGGTCTGGCCGCCTTAGCCGCCCGCCGCGAGACGTCAGGACAACGGCCTAGTCGGACGTTTTGTGCTTCGGCTTGATCTCCTCGTAGGTCAGGTTGGAGGACACCGTCGGCGGGGAACCGTCGCTGGCGCCGCCGGTCGAGACGCTGGTGATCATCATGCTCTTTGTGTTGATTTTCAGCCCGCCGGCCGCGTCGTCGAGATCCGCGTCAGCGAGCGTCTCTGGCTTGGTCTTGTCGGACATGTGGAATGCCTCCTCGGTTGTGATTTGCCAGACTGTAGCCTGATCGGCACCGCGAAACTGTAGCATCCGTTACAGCGGAGCGGCAGAGCAGGGGTAGTCTGGGGCGATGTTGCAGTGAAAGGACCGCGTGAGCCATGAGTGATCAGACGACACAACCCGAAGCCGTCAGCGACGAAGACCTCGACGCCGCACAGGACGCGGGAAAGACAGTGGCCCGAAAGCTGCAGGTGGACGGCATCGTCGGCCTGAACACCAAGGGCGGAGAGAGACTCGACCCGAAAGGCGGCGCAAAAGGTGTTCTCTCAAGCCTTAACGCCGGTTAAATGATGATATGGTTTTCTTACGAGTACTTGCTTTTTCGAAGGCATTCTGTCTGAGATACAGTTCTCTCTGGAGCTGAGCGATTTGGATGAAGGATATAGATGCCGCCCGCGCAAAATCAGCATTATGTTCCTAAATTTATATTGCGTAACTTTCTCTCTAACAAAAGGAGGGAGCAAGTTCACGTCTTTAGTAAAAAGACCCATGTGGGATTTACTACGTCAATTAGAAATATTATGGCTGAGCGCAGATTCTACGACTTCAGAATTGGTGCAGATTACGTAGCTAGCTTTGAAGAATCTATTTGTCGATTTGAAGGGGAATTGCTTCCAGCTTATCGAAACTTGGTTGATCGTCGCCAGTTTGACGGGACACCGGAGGAAAAAGCGTACCTCGCAGCCTTAGTCGCCTTCCAATTTCTTCGAACCCGCGCACAGCGGGACATGTTCGTACAAGCTGAAGAACAATTGGCGGATCACCTCTCTAAACGCGGCGCCTCTCTTGATGACATTAAAAACTATGAGCCGCTGACTGAAGAGGCGCTGACACATCTTCATATCCACCATATGCGGGAAAGCTTGAGCAGCGTCGCAAAGATTGTCTCGATGAAGGACTTTTTGTTACTCAGCGCTCCAGCGGGCAGAAGCTTCTATCTGTCTGACAATCCCGTTTCTATCCATAACAGCAAACCTAATAGCACCCCCTACGGAAACTTGGGGTTAGCTTGCAAAGGTATCGAACTTTATATGCCGCTTTGCTCCGACTTAGCACTGGCACTGTGGTGCCCAAGTTTGTTGAAAGAAATTCAAGACGGAGAAGCAGAGCAAAAGCGGCTAATGGCAAAAATTGTGCTTTCGCTGAAACTTTCATCTGAAGCTGGTTCAGCCGAAATAAAAAGGAGTCTGGAGTCGGTAAAATCCGAGACAGCTCGAGTGCAATCTACTCTCAAGCACTTCGCTGATGAAACCCCGATACTGTTGCCTGAAGAAAGCATGGACTTTCAGAACTCACTTCAGATCAGCCAGGCACGCGAACATCTTGTTTGCCCCCAAGGTGATTTTGAGCTCGCTAGACGTTTTGCGGAGGAGTACCCTGATCATCAGGGGCGTAAGCTTTCTATCGGTTGATATCGCTGATCACCCACACTTCGAATGCCCGCAGTCGCGGCACACCTCGCAGCCTTCTTTGAGTTCCAGATTGAAGCTGCCGCAGCTGGGGCAGGTGGCGGGGGCTGTGCCGCCGACGACCTGGCGGATGGCGGCGGGGTCTGCGGCGAGGCCCATCCCCTCGCCCTCGATGAAGCCGATCTCGACCAGGTGGCGCTCGATCACCCCGCCGATGGCGGCCAGGATCGAGGGCACGTAGCGGCCCTTCATCCAGGCCCCGCCGCGGGGGTCGAAGACGGCCTTCAGCTCCTCGACCACGAAGCTCACGTCGCCGCCCCGGCGGAACACGGCCGAGATCATCCGGGTGAGCGCCACGGTCCAGGCATAATGCTCCATGTTCTTGGAGTTGATGAAGATCTCGAACGGCCGCCGGTGCCCGCCGGTGATCGTGTCGTTCATGGTGACATAGATCGCGTGCGGGCTGTCGGGCCATTTCAGCTTGTAGGTCCGGCCCTCCAGCGCCTCCGGCCGCTCCAGCGGTTCGGCGATGTAGACCACGTCGCCATCGGCCGTGGGCTGGGGGGCTGGGGCTTCCTCGGCGACCGAGAGGACCGAGCCCGTGACCGCGTTGGGGCGGTAGGTGGTGCAGCCCTTGCAGCCGGTTTCGTAGGCCTGGACGTAGACATCCTTGAACGCCTCGAAGGAGATGTCCTCGGGGCAGTTGATGGTCTTGGAGATCGAGCTGTCGATATGGCGCTGCGCGACCGCCTGCATCTTGACGTGGTCGCGCGGGTCGAGTGTCTGGGCCGAGACGAAATAGTCGGGCAGATCGACGTCTCCGTGGATCTCGCGGAATTTGGCGACGGCGTAGTCGACGACCTCTTCCTCGGTCCGCGAGCCGTCCTTCTGCAGCACCTTGCGGGTGTAGGAATAGGCGAAGACCGGCTCGATGCCCGAGGAGACGTTCCCGGCGAAGAGCGAGATGGTGCCCGTGGGGGCGATGGAGGTCAGGAGTGCGTTGCGGATGCCGTGCTCGGCGATCGCTTGCCGGATATCGGCGGGCAGGCGCTGGATGTGCTTGCCTGCGAGATACTGCTCCCGGTCGAAGAGGGGGAAGGCGCCCTTCTCCCGCGCGAGCCCCGTGGAGGCGCGGTAGGCCGCCTGTTCGATGAGCGAGAGCCAGCGGCCGGTCTGCTTTGCCGCCTCATCGGAGCCATAGCGCAGGCGGCACATCAGGAGCGCATCGGCGAGCCCGGTGACGCCGAGGCCGATCCGCCGCTTGGCCTGGGCCTCCTGCGCCTGCGCCTCGAGCGGGAAGCGGGAGGCGTCGACCACATTGTCCATCATCCGGATCGCTGTCGTGACCAGATCGGCGAGGTCGGTCTCATCGATCTCCGCGCCTTCGGTGAACGGGTCGCGGACCAGCGCCGCAAGGTTGATCGAGCCGAGCAGGCAGGCGCCATAGGGCGGCAGGGGCTGCTCGCCGCAGGGGTTGGTGGCGGCGATCGTCTCGGCGTAATGCAGGTTGTTCTCGGCATTGATGCGGTCGATGAAGATCACGCCCGGCTCGGCGTAGTCATAGGTCGCGCGCATGATCTTGTTCCAGAGATCGCGGGCCTTGACCGTCTGGTAGACCCGGCCCTCGAACATCAGCTCCCACGCGCCGTCGGCCTTGACCGCCGCCATGAACGGGTCAGTGACGAGGACCGAGAGGTTGAACATGCGCAGGCGCGCCGCGTCCTGTTTGGCGGCGATGAAATCCTCGATATCCGGGTGGTCGCAGCGCATGGTGGCCATCATCGCGCCGCGCCGCGAACCGGCGGACATGATGGTGCGGCACATCGCATCCCAGACATCCATGAAGGAGAGGGGGCCCGAGGCATCGGCCGCGACCCCGTTCACCGGCGCGCCCGTGGGACGGATGGTCGAGAAGTCGTACCCGATCCCGCCGCCCTGCTGCATGGTGAGCGCGGCTTCCTTGAGGTTCTCGAAGATCCCCTCCATGGAATCCGGCACCGTGCCCATGACGAAGCAGTTGAAGAGCGTGACCGAGCGCCCGGTGCCCGCCCCGGCGACGATCCGCCCGGCGGGGAGGTATTTGAAGCCCTCAAGTGCTTTGTAAAAGCGGTCTTCCCAGTGCGCGGGCGCGTCCTCGACCTCCGCCAGAGAGCGCGCGATCCGCCTCCAGGTGTCCTCCACCGTCTGATCTACTGGGGTGCCGTCCGCCTCCTTCAGGCGGTACTTCATATCCCAGATCTGCTCGGCGATCGGGGCGGCAAAGGCGGACATGGGCGACTCCTTTCACGGAAGGCAAACACAATATATTGCGGGTGAGGTCAAAACAAGAACAAGAGGGGCGATTCCTTGCGATCAGCCCGGTCTGACCTCTGCCGCAGCGGTCGGAAGACGCGCGCCCGAAAGGGCGCTCAGCATAGGTGTATGCGGGCCAGCGGCCCGCATTCCGCTTGGTTCGCCCCGCCCCGGGGTTGCCCTCGGTCGCGCTCTTAGCGGCCGGATACGCCGGGAACGAGCGCCGGGAAGCGGATGATCTTGAATTCGCCCCGGGATCTGTCCTCACCCGCCAGAACCGGGCTGCGGTGCAGCTCGTTCACCGTCACATAGATCTGATCATCGGGCCCGTAGGCAAAGCCGTCGGGCCAGCTCAGGCTGTCGTCCTGGATCAGGTTCTCATAGCTGCCATCGGGCCGGGTCACCCCGATCGCGTCCTCGGTGATCGAGGTGATGTAGACATTCCCGCCACCGTCGATGGTCGAGCCATCCGAGATCCGCTTGTCGCCATAGCGCTCGATCCGCGAGGCGAGATCCGCCTCGGAAAGGCTCTCATCGTTCAGGTTCCGCGTCCGGACCCGGTAGAGCGAGGTGCCCGACATCGGGCCGAAATAGAGCCAGGTATCTGTCGGGTCGATGGTGATCGGGTTCACCCCGATCCGCGCGGGCGTGCCGCCAAGCTGCACCACCGCGCCGTCGATCACCATGTCGAGATCCTCGGCCCGGGTGAATTCGGAGCCTGCGAGCAGGCGCCTCGCGCGGCCGGTTTCGAGATCGACGACGATCAGCGCCGCCGTCTCCGGCCCGCCGGTATCGGCGACGTAGATCTTGCCATGGGTCCGGTCGACCGCGAGATCGTTCAGAAAGCTGTCCGGCGCCGTCAGCGGCGGCGCGAGGTAGATGATCCGGTGGAGCCGCTCGGCCCGCGTGTCCCACCCGACCAGCCGCCCGGCCTGACCCTCGCCCTGGCCGTCGAGCATCCAGAGCACCCCGCGCCGGTCGACGCGCAGCCCCAGCACACCAGCGAGGCCCGGACCGTCCCCGTCAGGCGCCCGCGCCCAGTCTTCCGACGGGTAGGGTGTGGTCGTGCCATCGGGTTTGACCTCGACGATCCGGATCTCCGGGCCGTAGAAGCCGTGCAGGCTCATGAAGATCCGGCCCTCGGGCGAGACGGCGATGTTGCCGGGCGGGGTCTCGGGCCCGAAGGTGGCGACAGTCTCGTACTCGGCCGCGCCAGCGGGCAGGGCGGCGGCGACAAGGAGGGCGGGGAGGAGGCGCATGGGCAGGATCCTTTCGTGGTGGGCTGCCAGCGCGGTTTGGCTGGCCTCCCGACAGATAACGCCCCCGCGCGTTCGGTCGAGCCGGGGTGATTTGACAATCCGGCCGCAAAGCCCGATGTCAAAATAAGCGCATGAGGATCTGATGCTTGACGCCCGGGCGAGACCTGACAAGACCGCGATGTTCGATGAGGAGAGGCCCTACACCTTCCACATCGAGCTGACGGACAAGTGCAATGCGCGTTGCCCGATGTGCCCGCGGACCAATCATCTCGACCATTGCCGCCCGAACCGGGATGTCGTGCACAATGTCGAGCTGTCGCTTGCGGATTTTCAGGAGCATTTCACGCCCGCCTTCTGCGCGCGGACCGAAAAGGTGATCTTCGGCGGGGCCTATGGCGACCCGCTGGCGGCGCCTGAATTGCTGGAGATCGTCGAGCATCTGACCGGTCACGGCGTCGGCGTCGCGATCGCCACCAACGGGTCCCTGCGCAAGCCCGAATGGTGGGCGCGGATGGGGCGCGCGATGGCGCGCACGCCCTCGACCCTGGAGCTGCATATCGACGGGCTCGAGGACACCACGCATCTCTACCGGATCGGCACGTCCTACGAGAAGATCGTCGAGAATGCCGAAGCCTATATCGCGACCGGTGCGCGGGCCGAGTGGCACTTCATCCTGTTCGGCCATAACGAGCATCAGGTGGAGGAGGCGCATGCCCGCTCCCGCGCTTTGGGGTTCGACGGGTTCACCCTGATCGATTCGATCCGGTTCGGGCCGAAGGGCGAGTTCCACTTCCAGAAGCCGGACGGGGCCGAGGGCAAATACTGGGAGCCGGAGCGCAAGGCCGCGGATTTCCGGCTGGCTGAGGATGGCTCGCTGACCATCGCCCCGCCCGAGGAGGCGGACAGGGCGCCCGAGCTTACCGATGGGATCGACTGCAAATCGGCGAGGCGCAACTCGCCCTATATCTCCGCCCACGGGATCGTCTCGGCCTGCTGCTGGATGACCGGCTCGGCGGAGGAGTTCGCCTTTCACGCCGAAAACGGGCTTATGAAGGACCGATTCAGCATCAGAAAGCGTCCGCTGGCCGAGATCATGGCCGATGAGCCCTTCGCCAGCCTCTATGCCGATGCGTGGGAGGCCGACCGGCTGACCACCTGCCAGATCAAATGCGGCAAGCTCAGAAAGCAGAACAAGCGCAACGCGCTCTGACCCGCATTGCCCGCGGGCCGGCAAACCGCCCGAAACCTGGCACCTGAGAGGCCTCCGCCTGCGCCATATTCGAACGCCGTCGGGCGACCCTCGGCGGGATCGATCATTGAAGTCTTGAGGTGCATCGCACGGCCCCCTATGGTCCCGGGAAACCACAGAGGGGACACTGTGAGGGGGCATCGGGCCAAAGGCGTGGAAACGCTGCGGAGCGGCCGTTTGGCTGCTGTCGCCCTGTTGGCATTTGCGCTGTCGGCCCCGGGCCTTAGAGCCGAGGATCCCGAGCTTGTGAAGGAGAACGGGCCGCGCCGCCCCTCCTACAACAATTACGGCGTGACGGGCCTGATCGAGATGCCGACCGCCGAGGTGCAGCCGGACGCGCAGGTTGCCCTGACGACCTCGTTTCACAACGGCTTTTTTCGCAACACGCTGGCCGCGTCGATCCTGCCCGGGCTCGAGGTCGCGTTCCGCTACTCGGCGCTCAGGGACCTGGCGGACCCGGCGACTAGCCTTGGCGGCTCCACCCTCTTCGACCGCAGCTTCGACGCGAAGTTCCAACTGGTGGAGGAGGCGCAATACTGGCCCTCGGTCGCCATCGGGCTGCAGGACTTTCTGGGAACCGGCCTCTTCCAGGGCGAGTATGTCGTCGCCACCAAGGGCTTCTTCGACGGTGACCTGAAAATCAGCGGCGGGATCGGCTGGGGCCGCTTTGCCGCCATGGGGGCGTTCCGCAACCCGCTGCGCGCGATCTCGGACACGTTCGATGAGCGGGACGCGGACACGACCGGCGGCGGAAACGTCAATTTCGGCAATTATTTCAGCGGGGAAGACGTCGGTATCTTCGGCGGGCTCGAATGGCAGACCCCGCTCGAAGGGCTCTCGTTCAAGGCCGAGCTTTCGAGCGATGACTATGATTTCGAGGACAGTCTCGGGCAGATCGACATCGACGCGCCGGTCAATCTCGGTGTCGAGTACCGGCCGCTGGATGGGGTCGAACTGGGTGCCTACTACATGTATGGCTCGAGCTTCGGGGTGCGACTGACCCTCACTGGAAACCCGTTCACGCCGCTCTCACCAACGGATAATCAGCCCGGCCCGCAACCGCTGATCGAGCGGTCGAAATCCCAGGCGGAGCTGGCCTCGCTCGGCCGGGTCGAGGACCTGGTGGAGGCGAGCGGGGCCTCGACCTCGTTCGCGGCGACCGGGATCACGGATGTCGAGGTCGAGACGCGCACCGGCAACATCCGCTGGGCGGAGGCGACCCTGCCACCCTCGGCCGATTTCACCTGCCCCGCCGATGCGGCGACCGCGATCGATGCGGAGTTCGGCGTGATCGACGTGGTCACGTTCCGGCATCACGAGGGGCAGACGCTCTGCACCGTGGCGCTGCGGCCTGCCGGGCAGGAGGCGATCCGCCTGACCCGCGCGGCCGCCCAGACCTATCCGACCGACTGGCACGCCAACGAGACGCAGCGCCAGGGGATCGTCGAGGCGCTGGTCGCCGAGCTAGACGCCGACGATCTCGGCCTCTTTGGCATCGAGATCGAACCGACCCGGGTCGCGGTCTATATCGAGAACTTCCGCTACCGCGAGACACCCCGGGCGCTGGGGCGCACCGCGCGGGGGCTCAGCCGGACCATGCCGCCCTCGGTCGAGACCTTTGAGATCGTGGCGGTCGAATCCTCGCTCCCCGTCGTCTCGGTCGTCCTCAATCGCACGGAGCTTGAGGCGCAGGCGAACCGGCCCGATGCCGCGCGGCGCACCTGGCTGACTGCCCGGGTGCAGGACGCGCGCCCTTTCACCGAGTTCAACGACCCGGCGATTACCGAAAGCTTTCCGCGCGTCGACTGGTTCATCAACCCGGACGTGCCGATCAACGCGTTCGACCCCGACCAGCCGCTCAGGGCAGATCTCGCCATCGAGGCGGGCGGCGGCATCGAATTCCTGCCCGGGCTCTCGCTCAACGCCCGGATCTCGCAGCGGATCGTCGGCAATCTCGATGAGATCGAGACCGAGACGGACTCCGTCCTGCCGCTCGTACGCTCGAACTTCGCCGAGTTCCTCGAGGATGGGGAGCCCGCGCTCCTGCGCTTCACAGGCGACTACGTGACGAAGCTGGATGACGATGTCTATGCCCGCGCCTCGGGCGGGCTTTTCGAGCGCCAGTTCGGCGGGGTCGGCGGCGAGATCCTGTGGAAACCCGCGAACCAGAGCTGGGGCCTCGGCGCCGATGTCTACTACGCCCAGCAACGCACCACCGAGACGCTGTTCGAGTTCCAGGACTACGACATCGTCACCGGCCACGCCTCGGTCTATTGGGAGACCGGCGTCATGGGTCTCTTCGGCCAGATCGACGCCGGGCGCTATCTTGCGGGCGACTATGGCGCGACGATCACCATCAAGCGCCGCTTCGCCAATGGCTGGGAGATCGGCGGCTTCGCGACATTCACCGACGTGCCGTTCGACGAGTTCGGCGAGGGCTCGTTCGACCGGGGGCTCTTCGTGACGATCCCGTTCAACTGGTTCCTGCCGATCGAGACCCGCACCGAGTTCTCCAGCGTCCTGCGCCCGCTGACCCGCGATGGCGGTCAGCGCCTGCGGGTGGAGAACCGGCTCTTCGACACCGTGCAGGATTTCGGCCGCGGCACCCTGCGCACGAATTGGGGGAGCTTCTGGGACTGATGATCCGCCGCCTTGCCCTTGCCGCCCTGGTGGCGCTCACCGCCTGCACCGAGCAGGGCGAAAACGATGCGCTCCGCGTCGGCCGGCTGGTCCTCGATCAGGGCTTCGGGGAGGCGCCCGCGCCGCGCGCGGCGCCGAGCCGGGCGCAGCTCGACCAGATCCGCACGGCGCTGCTCGCGCTCAGGGTCGGCGATGCCCAGCCTGTCTTCATCGTGCCGATCGCCAAGAACGGCCCCTATCTCACCTATCTCGACCCGGCACGCCGCGGGCTGGTGATGCAGGATGGCGCGATCAGCGGCACCATCGCCTTCGGCCATGACCTCAAGGGGCTCAAGACCCAGAAGGACGATCCGGTCGCGCATCAGACCCCGCTCGCGAACTGGCCGGGGCTGGTCGAGCGGGTCTACCAGTTCCGCGTGCGCGACGGTGAGGATTTCATCATCGCCCTGACCTGCCGGTTCGAACGCGGACCGCGCGAGCTGATCGAGATCTACGAGCTGTTCTTCGAGACGGTGCAGGTCACCGAGACCTGCGTGAACGCCTATCGCGAGATCACCAACACCTATTGGGTCGAGCCCGGGACCGGGTTCATCTGGCGCTCCGACCAATGGGTCAGCCCGCGCCAGCCACGCATGACGATCGAGATCGTGCGGCCCTTCGGCCAGGGATAACCTCCTCATCCAGGGCCAAAGCTGCGGCGCATCGGAGAACGAGCACCCCCGAGAAGAGACAGCTTCGCCCGCTACCGGTCAATCTCTGCAGCGGAGGGTCGTTTCGGTTAGATCCACCACGCGGATCCGATGATCGGGGACATCGTGTCGGCCTCAGAGAGAGGAGGAGAGGCGGCTTTGATCTCACCATCCCAACAACTCACCTGCTGCTGCTCTACAGGCTATAAGGCTCGGCGCTGAGATACGGCGACGTGAAAAATGCCGCGCCGCCTCGCTTCGATTCTTGAACCTTGTCCCCGGGCCAACTAGCCTCCGCTTGCCACGCGCCGCAATGGATCGCCAGCTGTCATGTTCCCGAAGAAAGAGACCTCAAGGAGCCTCGTTGGCCAAAGTATGTGTATCGGTGCCGGTCCGGCCGCTCGACTCCAGCTTTCTGGAGCATATGGATCGGCTGAGGCAGCGATTGATCTACCGCACAGGATCGACCGAGACCGGCGAGGATCTGCTTCACGACGTCTGGTTCCGGCTTTGCGGAAAATCCGGGGGCGACGTGCAGAATCCGGGGCCGTATCTGTCCCGCATCGCGGACAATCTCGCGATCGATGCCTTGAGGTATCGAGAGCGACGCCTGGAGACGGCCGAGATCGATCAGGTTCTCAGGATCCCGGACGATGCGCCGTCGGCGGAGCGGGCCTTCGATGCCCGCGAGGAACTGAACCTCGTCACCAAGGCCCTGTCCGAGCTGCCCGCCCGGCGGCGCGAGATCTTTCTCGCAGCCCGGATCAGAGAGGAGCGGTATGCGAAGATCGCGGCGCGGTATCGGATCTCGACCCGTACCGTCGAGAACGAAGTGCGCCGGACGCTCGATCATCTTGCTGCGCGGCTGGGCGAGCTCGAGATCTGAGACCGCTCGTTTCAATGGTGCCCCATTCAAGGACGCAAGACTGCTGTCCTGCCCGTCTAGACAGGCTGATTTGATGGGAAGCCCCGACACCGCTGACGCCGAAGCGCGAGCCTGGATCGCGAGGTTGAAAAGCGGCGAAGCCACTGAGGAGGATGCGGCCTCGTTCACGGCCTGGCGCGAACGCTCGGCCGAGAACGAGCGCGCTTTCCGCCACGCACTCCGTCTCTGGAACCTGAGCGCTCAGGCGGTGCAGCGCCCCGCTCTCTCGCGCCGGCGTTTGCTGTTGGGCGGTGGGGGGCTTGCGGCTGCGTCCTTGGGCGCGCAGCAGGCGGCTGTTTTCCTTGGCTTCGCACGAAGTCTCGAGGCCTGGTCCGCGGATCTCTCCACGTCGACGGGCAGCACGGAACCCTTCGAGTTCAGCGAGGCTACCGGCGCGCTGGATGGCGCCTCGGCCGTTGAGTTTCGGGGGGCGAGCGGGATCAGGTTGCTCCAGGGCGCTGTTTTCCTGCGGTCAACCGGTGAAGCGAGCCAGCGCAGGAGCATCAGCCTTAAAGCGGACGGTTTGGAGGCCTCTTTCTCGGTCGGCGCCGCCGAAATCAGGATCGGAGATCGCGGCCCCGAGGTCGCCTGTGCGGAGGGCGAGGTGAACATTCTCGCGCCGGAACCCAGGACCCTGGAAGCCGGGGCGACTGTGATGGTCGATCGCGCCGGTCAGATGATCGCGGGCCGCCGGTCGCCCGATGAGATCGCAAGCTGGCGACGCGGCATCCTGACCTTCCGAAAGCGCCGGTTGGGAGATGTTTTGTCGGTTCTCAATCGCCACAGGACGGGCAACGTCTTGCTCCGCGACGCCGCATTGGCGGAGCTCTTGGTAAGCGGCGTCTTCCATCTGGATCGGCCGGATGAGGTCGTCTCCCACCTGGCGACCAGCCTGGCGTTGGAGCGCTACGACCTGCCGGTCCGGATCGTCCTGCTCGGATAAATTTGCATCCCCCCTTTCGGCGTCGCCGTTCTCACTCGTCAAGAAAGAGAGAGACTTGGGGACGGCGCTGTCCCCGATGAGGGGGAACGATGTCTTCAAATTCCAAAAAATGGGGCTTTCTGCCCGCTTGTCTGCTTACTCTGATCCTTGGCGGCATGCCGGTCTGGCAGCCCGCGGTCGCCACTGGTCAGACGATTGAGTATGCGATCCCACCGGGGCCGCTGGATATCGCACTGAACCGCTTTGCCGCGGAGAGTGGTGTCCAGGTCATCTATGACAGCTCACTGGCCGATGGGCGCACCAGTGCGGGCGCCTCGGGTGCCCTCACTCAAGAGACCGCGCTCTCTGCAGTGCTGGCGGGCACCGGGCTCTCCTACCGATTTACCGGCGCGGCAACCGTTGTTGTCGAGAGGATCCAAAGCAGCGAAGAAACCGACCAGGGCATTCTCATGGCCCCGGTCGTGGTGACCGCGCGCCGGACGGAAGAACAGCTCCAGGATGTCCCGGCCAGCGTCTTCGTGCTGAGCGATGAGGATGTCGAGCGGTCCAACCTCACCGATTTCGATGATGCGACACTTCTGACGCCGAATGTCGATTTTGCCGGGAACGACAATCCTGCCCGCATCTTTGTCTCTGTCCGTGGGATCAGCGATCTGAACACTGCATCGACAGGCCCGACAATCGGGTTCTTTCAGGATGGCGTGCTCCAGAACAACACCGGACAGACGATCAACCTGAACCGCCGGATCGTCGATGCCGATAGGGTCGAGGTGATCTTTGGCCCGCAAGGCACGGCATTCGGGCGCGGCACGATCGGTGGGGCGATCAACGTCGTGACCAACAAGCCAACCGATGAATTCGAGGCAAGCCTGCGGACCGAGTTTGGCAGCTTTCTCGACTTCACGGGGGAGGCGGTCGTCAACCTGCCCATCACGGACGACCTCGCCGTGCGCGCCGTGGCCTATGGCGAGTTTTCGAACGGTTTCATCGACCTGCCCTTCGGCGATACAGAGAATTCGCTCGGCAGCGAAAATGCCGGTGGCCGGCTTAGCGTGCGTTTCACACCAACCGATCGTCTGACCTTCGACGCGTCCGTGCAGTTCGACGAGACGGGTGTCGATGCGCCCGCGTTCGGCATCTCGGAGTCAGTTCTCACCGGCAATCCGGCCGTGCTCAACGGTACGATCGATGAGTTGAACATCGAGCGCCTGAACATCATCGGTGAAGCTGCTTACGATTTCGACTTTGGAACCTTGCGGTCGACGACCGCCTTCAACCGGACAACCTTTGACGGGATCGAGGACTTCGACCTCTCGCCACCAGACAACTCCACCATTGATCGCGATAGCCTTGAGCGGGCGGTCTCGCAGGAACTCCGCTTGGAGACCAAGGAGTTCACTCTGCCAGACAATTTCGGCGCGCTCTCTTCGAACCTCGGTTTCATCTATAGTGACACGACGGGGTCGGTCGACCCGATCTTCGTCGTCAATGACGCGCTCGGGACGACGACGACCCTTTCGGCCAGCGATACCGAGATTACCAACATCGGGATATTCGGCGACGTCCGCTGGCGCCCGATCGAGCGGTTGGAGGTTGCTGCTGGTGCCCGGTTTTCACGCGACAGAGTGGTTGTCGATCAGCTCTTTTCCTCGTCTGGCCCACTTGGGTCATTCGCGAGCTTCTTCGCGGCAGATGACACTTTCACATCGGTCACCCCCAATGCCTCGATCCTCTACAACTGGACCGACGACATCACCACCTACTTCAGCTTTTCGACCGGGTTCCGGCCGGGTGGCTTTGTCTCGAGCGTGACCGGCGACCCGATCCAGTTCGACGAGGAGAGGGTGCGCAACTTCGAAGGCGGCTTCAGATCGACATGGTTTGACGACCGCCTTGCAGTCAACGCCAGTGGTTTCGCGTTGTTCTACGACGATATCCAGGTGCCGATCAGTTTCGCGTTTGGAGGCGGTATTGAGAATGCCGCAACGGCGCGAAGCATCGGTGCTGAGGTGAACATTGGCGCCGAACCGATTGACGGCCTCAGCCTGCAAGGCGGATTGGGCCTCAGCTTTGCGAAGTTCACCGATTTCACCGAGTCGGTCACAGGTGACCAGACCGGCGAACGGCTGCCGCGCGCGCCCCGCACATCCTTCACATTCGTCGGAGACTACGAGCATCCGGCGCCGCTGGTCCGCGACCTCGTCCCGTTTGCCCGGGTCGAGTATTCCTTCCGCTCCGATTTTTCCGACGCCCTCGGCAGCGATATCGAGCTCGGTGGCTTTGACGTGACCAACTTCCGGCTCGGTCTGCGGGGCGAGGACCTGGAGATCACGCTGTTTGTCGAGAACGCCTTCAACGAGATCTACGCGACCGAGTCCTTTGCAGGCTCCGCTGTCGGCTTCGCGCCGCCGCCGGAGTTCGCCGGTCAGTCGATCCTGGTCCCCGGCCCCACACGGCGCTTCGGTTTCGTGACGACGGTCAGATTCTAGGCCCCCTGTTTTCGCGATTGTCTTGCGCCCGATAAAGAGACTTCACTCCGATGGTTTGATTGCGCTAGCCTCAAAGTGAAAAGCGCCCAGCGAAGTTCACCTGAGCCCGGCCTTGACGGATTACCCGGTCCGGGCATGGGTGAGATGACGGAAAAAGCGCTGCAAAGCTTCATTGAGGACCGCGAAAAGCTGATTGCAGCCGCCTGCCGGATCGTCGAGAGCCGGGCCATCGCGGAAGAGCTCGTCCAGGACAGCTGGCTCCGGTGGCAACAGCGGGATTATCCGCCGCATGAGGCGAAACCGATCTTTCGCTCGATTGTCGCCAACCTCGCGCGGGACTGGCTGCGCCGGCAACGCACCGAGACGCGTTTCCTGAAGCTTCACGCGGCGCTCGACGAAGACCGCAGGGACGCGGAACGCATCGTCATCGCTCGGCAGGATCTCGCGCGGATCGTCAGCGCGCTCGACCAGCTTCCCACACGCACTGTCACCGCATTCCGCATGAGCCGCGTCGACGGGCTGACCTATGCCGAGATCGCGAAACGGCTCGATACTGTCCCCTCCCGCGTCCACGGGTACATCGTAAAAGCGATCGCCCATGTCACTCTCAGCCTCATGGAGTGAGCCGATCGGAAAATTCCCGGTGCCTATTCGTTATAATCATGGATAGACCGCCGCACCGATAGATCACAGATCACTCTGAAGACCATGCCCGAGACCGATCCAGAACGCGCCCGTATCGTGGAAGAAGCGAGCGATATCTTCGTCCGCCTCCAAAACGATCCGGAGAACGAAAGCCTGATCAGGAAGCGGGCGGAGTTCCTCGCACGGGGTGAAGCCGAGCGAGAGGCTTGGGCCTATCTCCTGAAGGCGTGGAAGGGAACCGCGCGGAAACGCAGGCCGAAGCCGCCGTTGATCGTGGCGCTGTTGGGGATCGTTGCGGCCGCCGCGTATTTCTTGAGCGAACCCCTTTACGTCGCAGCGCTGGCGGACCATTCGACCCGCTATGAGAAGAGCCGGGTCGCCCTCGCATCAGGCGACACCGCCGATCTTGATGCCGCGACCGCGATCATTGACGAGACCCAGGGTGCTGAGCGGCGGGTCAAGCTGCTCCGGGGGGCTGCGTTCTTCGACGTGGAGACCGATGGGAGGCCATTCTTAGTCGAGGCCGGTGATGTGATCATCACCGTCACCGGCACCGCCTTCGAAGCGGCCCGTATCGACGAGGCGGTGCTGGTCTCGGTCGCCAAAGGGTCGGTTGACGTGTCGTTCGACGGTCGAACCTGGAACCTGGACGAGGGATCCCATCTGATCTGGTCGCCCGACGAGGATGCGGCGGTGAACCTCATCGATCCGCAAGATGTTGCCTCCTGGCGCGCCGATCGCTTCACCGCGAACGGCATTCCATTCCGGCAGGTCGCTGCGATCATCGACCGACGCCTCCCCGGCGAGGTCGTGGTGCTGGACGAGACGCTCGCACGCTCCGAAATCGCGGGCACGATCGATCTGAGGGATCCCATGCTGGCCCTGCGAACCTTGGCGGCTGCGCGATCCGCAAGTCTGGTCGCCGCCCCGCCGCTCATCACCGTAATCTACCCGGATTGAGCGTTTCCTGCGGCAGCAGCGGAAAATTTCCGCCCGCAGATCGTTCCCTTAGCAAAGCACGGCCACCTTGGCCGCAGCGTTGGGGGACTTCATGACACTGAGAAATGCACGAAACACGACCGCCCTTGCCTGCCTCTTGGCCATGGGCCTCTCTGGCGGCGCGTCGTCTCAGGAAGCGCAGTCGATTGACGTTCCCTCCCAGCCCCTGATCGATGCGATCTCCGAACTGGGTGATGAGACGGGTCTTCAGGTCATCGCGCCGCAGGAACTGGTGGCGGCCGAACGAAGCACTGCCGTTGCGGGCTCGATGACGCCGATGCAGGCGCTCGCGCGCATGCTCGCCGGAACCGGGCTGGATATCAGGCCCACAGGCCGCAACAGCGCCGTGATCTCCCAAAGCGTCTCCGGCAGTGTGGCCGAGGCGGACGAGCCGATCGTCATGGGCCAGCTCGTCGTCACCGCCCGGCGGTTCGAGGAGGCGGTGAGCGATGTCCCGGGATCGGTCGCCGTGGTGACCGAGGAGGAGATCCAGCGCTCGAACATCAACGACCTGTTCGATTATGTCGAACGCGTGCCCAACCTCGCGATCCAGGAGGCGGGCAACCCGCTCGACAACGATGTCGCCCTGCGCGGCGTCTCGAACTTCACAGGTGCTGCGGCAAGCGGCCCTGTCGTCGGCTTTTTCCTCGACGATGTGAGCCTCAACCCCACCGGGTCGACCTCGGCACTCAATCCAAACCTGATCGATGTGGAGCGGATCGAGGTGCTCTTCGGCCCACAGGGCACAACCTTCGGCCGCAGCACGATCGCCGGTGCGGTCAACTTCGTCACGAAGAAGCCAAGCGTGGAACGTGAGGCCACGCTGGAGCTGCAGGGCGGCAGCTTCCCCGATGGCCGCGTGAAGGGCACGCTCGGCGGCTCGCTCACGGGCGATGAGCTGTTGACTGCGCGGCTCACAGCCTTCGGTGACGTCAGTCGCGGCTTCGTCGAACTGCCGAACCAGGACGATTTCAACGGTGAGAACAATTTCGGGGCGCGCCTCGCGCTCCGTTCCCAGCCGACCGACCGGCTGACCCTCGACCTCAGCGGCTCGTTCGACCGCACGGTCTTCGATCAGACCAACGCAATCGCTGCCGAGACGATTGATGACGACCCGCCGCAGAACTTCGAGGCCCTCGACACCGGATCGTCGATCAACCGGTCACTGTTCATCTTCGACGGGGCCTACGATTTCGACTTCGGCACGGTCAGCTCGAAGACGTCGTTCTCGCGTCTTTCGACCGAGCAGCTGGCCGGTGACGATCTCGAACTCGATCTCGTGTCGTCGAGCTTCACCACCTCGGAGCGCTCCATCGCCCAGGAATTCAAGGTCGAGGCCGAGGGTCTGCAAGTGCCGATCCTCGGCGAGGTGGGGTTCGTGGCGGGTGTCAATTTCGCCTTCAGTGAAGAGGACGTCGACTCGAACTTCGATTTCGGCGCCGCGCCCCTGATCGCGAGCACGACGGAAAGCGTGAATGACGTGGGTGTCTTTGCCGATCTGCGGTTTCGCCCGATCGATAAGCTGGAGCTGGGCGTCGGCGCACGCTTCACCCGCTCTGAGGTCGAACTGGACGGGGAGCAGGAGCCATCGCTGATCGAGCTGCCCGGTCTCCCGCCCATCCTCATTCCCGGCATCGTCGGGGTCTTCGAGGACACGTTCACCGCCGTCACGCCAAGAGGCAGCGCGCGCTATGACTGGACCGAGGATTTCAGCACCTATGTTGCGATCTCCACCGGGTTCCGCCCCGGCGGCTTCAACCCCTTGGGCCCCTCCTTCGGCCTCGGCTTCGACGAGGAACGCGTGATCAACTACGAAGGCGGGTTCCGCGCGAGCTTCCTCGACGATCGCCTGAATGTCAGCGGAACCGGGTTCGCGCTCTTCTATGACGACATTCAGATCACCAGCGTCCTCGCCCCCGGGGTGGTCGCCATCGGAAACGCCGGTGAGGCCCGGTCGATCGGAAGTGAGATCAGCATCAACGCGCGGCCGCTGGATGGCCTCGATATCGGCCTCGGCTATGGCCTCGCGCTGACCAGGTTCACCGATTTCGACGACGCCTCGGTCGCGGGCGTGACCACCGATCTGACCGGGGAGCGCCTGCCGAACGCGCCGGTCAACACCTTCCGGCTGACCATAGACTATGGCCAACCGGTGCTGGCCGAGCGCGCCGATGCGTTTTTCCGTGTCGAGCACAGCTACACCAGCGACGCCCCGGTGACCGACAGTGCGACGCCCTTGGAGTCGGGCTCGGACGCGCGCAACATCGTCAACCTGCGCACTGGTCTGCGCGCGGATGACTGGGAGCTGGAGCTCTTCGTCGAAAACCTCTTCGACGCGCGCTTTCAGATCGGAACAAACGCGACGGGTATTCCAGGAGTAATTGCCCCGGAGATCGGAGAAACCCGCCGCTTCGGCGCCCGCGGGACAATCCGGTTCTGAGACGCGGGGAGGGGGAAGGCCGTTTCCGCGATCCGAACCCAGGCAATGACCCGCTTCTTGCAGTCGCGGCAAATGACCGGAAGCGCGACCGCGAGAAACGAGGCTACCAGCAATGGGCGGCTCCGAGGTGGCGTGCCGCTGCCAGGTGGGTCCGCAGAGGGCCCATGTTGAATGATTTGACGCTTCGCGCGCGTGGCGGCTTTTGGAGACTGCAGGTCGGCTATCCAACAAATCGATCCTGCCCGGATGGACCGGACAGGATCTTCAGTTGCGGTTCTCAACCGTTTACTTCGACGCCTCTGCCGCGCGATCCATAGCTTCCTGCGCGAGGCTTCGGTCGCCGATTTCTTTGGTCATGGCGAACTCCATCCGGGTGACGCGCCAATCTCCGTCGATGCGGGACAGGTCCCAATGGTAGTCGCCGATCGGACGCCAGAGGCGATCATCGATCCAATGCCGCCCGTCGATGGAGGCGTTTGCGGTGGCGGTCTCTCCGTCGATCTCGACCGTAACGGGGCCAAGCTCGTGCCAGGTGACGTCAAAGCCGGGGACGATGCCGCGCCAGGCATCCATAAGGGCCGCGGGCGTCGTCGTGGAAGGCTCGCCACCCCAGAGAGAGGTGTAGTCGATCACGATTTCGGGGGCGAAAGCGGCTTCGGCGAGGTCATAGGCCGCCCGGTCGACGGCGAGGGGGATCGACGAGACCAGAGTGCGGATCTGAGCCACTTCGGGCTCGCCTGCCGGTGGCAGGGTTTCTGCTTGAGTTGCGGGGGCCGTGATGGCTGCTGCAAGAGCCATGGCGGTGAGCATACGGGTCATGTCTTTGTCCTTTCGAGCGGGAGGGGAGGAAGGTGCCCGCCGGGTCACGGGCGGGCATGATCGCGATCAGCCCTTGAAGTGGGCGGCCACGGTATCGGCGGCGCGGGTCACATCCTCGGGGTTGTCGTAGAAGTCGAACTGCGTGACGTCCTCGAGCATCTGCAGCGTTGCCTCGCCGGTGAAGCCCTCCAGGAAAGTGCGCACACCCTGCGGGATCGCCGCGGCCTCGGAATGGACGACTGCCAGGGGCTGCGTCAGGCGGTCAGGATTGTCGGCCGGGTGATATGTCAGCCAGCCTTCCCAGCCTGCGTTGTTCCACTGGTTGTCATAGGCCGGAATGGCGCCACGGTCGGCCTCATAGTAGTAGCCGCCGATCGGCATCAGCACGCCTTCGGCGCCCTCGGGACCGGCTGCCGGGATGATCTGACCACCCGCCGCCTCGGCAGCGCGGGAAAGCTCGATCAGGCTTTCGACACCCTGCGAGCCGCCATAGACCGCCTCGACCAGCTCCCGGTTCTGCAGCCACGGAGCCACGAGGCCGATGCGCTTCACCCGATCATTTCCGGCGACGGCGTCGATCATGTAGCCCGCCGAGGCACAGATGCCGAGCCCGTTGATCCGGGCCGCGTCCACTTCCGGCAGGGTCGCCACGAAGTCGAAGGCCGCGCGAATGTCCGAGATCTTGGCCGCCGGGCTCTCCACAAAGCGGGCGCCTTCGGGCAGATCGCCCGATTTCCCCCATCCGCGGAAGTCGAAGGTGAAGGCCGCGAAACCGCGCTCGACCATCTCTGCCGCGTAGATCGAGGGCATCTGCTCCTCGACCGAGGTCCAGGCGCCGGTGACGACGACCGCCGGCAGGGCCGAGCCGTCGTGGCCTTCGGGCAGGTAGAGCGTGCCGCTCAGCATCGCGCCTTCGTTCTCGAAGGTCATGGTCCGCGTCTCGACCTGCGCAATCGCGGCAGTCGAGGTCAGCAGTGCAGCGGCGGCAGCGGCAAGGGCAAGGGTTTTCATGTCAGTCTCTCCTTTTGTGTTGCGTTCCGGGCGTCCTGCCCGCTGAGTGGAGAGATAGACGGTCACGCTGCGCACGAATTGAACGTGCGCGCGCGGCTTTTGAAGGATCCTGCTTTGGATCTCAGGCGGCGCGGTACTGCCGCGGTGTCTTGCCCATCACCTGCTTGAAGCTGCGGGAGAAATGCGCCTGATCCGCAAACCCGCAATCGAGCGCGATATTGCCGAGCGGACGGCCCGGATCCCTCATCATCTCGGCCGCCTGCTCGATCCGGTAGGCCAGCACATACTGCATCGGCGTCTGGCCCACAGTCTCCTTGAAGACCCGCCCGAAATGCGAGCTGCTCATCCCCGCCTCGCGCGCAAGCTCTTCCACCGTGATCGTCCTGTCCAGATTTGCGCGGATGAAGGCGAGAACCCGGTGGTACTGCGCCGAGGTGAACTGTGCTGACAGATCGATATCCTCCGGGCGTTCCTGACCATAACGCTTGAGGAGCTTGACCAGCAGAACCCGGCTCATGGCCTCGAACATTACGCCCGAGGTGAGATCGTCGTTCTCAAGCGCGTCTCTCAGCATCACGCCGGCAGCACAGAGATCAGGGTCGGTGAACTGGGGCAGATCCACGAATTGCTGAGGGTCGAGCAAGAGACCAAGCTCGCTTGAGGCGAACTTCTCGACCCGCTCCGGATCGAGGGTGATAACGATGACATCCGATTTCGCGAACCAGCGCCAGCCGGATCGCATACCGGCAGGCGTGACGATGATCTCGTCCTTATGGAACGTGAAATCGCGCAATTCCCCGTTCCGGCGGTTCTGCACACGGTGCGGTGTCTCGCGGAGATTGAGCAGCACGTGATGCTCGTCGAAAACCTCCTCGGGCATCGTGTCGGGCTCAGCCTGGAAATACCGAACCGACATGAGCGCCGCGGCCGAGACATGCTCCATTCCATCGCTGTTCAGAAGCGGCGACGACGGGTAGATCTCGGCATAGCGTCGCGGCAAGGCGCTCTCCCGTGGGCTCTCGAAGATACACCGCTCAATATAGTATGCGCCTCCCGCATCACACCGAAACGCCCGAACACATTTAGCTCCCGAACGCTCTTCCGGGTGTCCAAAGCGCAAACAGCCGGTATGCGCGTTTTCTACGATCGTCTGCTTGACGATGAGACTGATAACAACGCATAGTTGTATTCACAGTATACAGACAACCAAAGAGGCGGCGTTGAATGGTTCGCATCGCCGTTCTCGCAGCAGCATGGAGGATCACCATGCCGGCATGGACCGCGACCGCAAAGGGCCTCACCGCATCCGCTCTCGTCGCCGCCGCATCGCTGTGGGCGACCTCGGCCTCGGCGACACTGATCGGCGACGAGGTCGGGTGTACCGCGACCTTTGACATCCCGACCCTGGTGTGTTCGCCATCGGCCGCCATCGTTGGGGCGGGGAGCGAATTCGGTCTCGGTGAGTCCATTTCGTCGGTCGCAATCGACATTGACGTCGGCGCAGAGACGATCGCGTTTACAGCGCTTGATGACATCGACTTCTTCGTAGGCGACGCCCTTTCGTTCTCCAGCCTGAATTGGACGGATGACCCGAGCGGTATTCTGTCTGGCGTTACGCTGACCGCCTTCGCGGGCGTCACTGGCCTGGAGCAGGGCGACATCTCGTTTGGCCCGGATTCGATCACGATCGATCTGGCCCTGACGGATTGGAGCCCCGGCGCGACGGCGACCCTTTCGCTGGAGACAACGGACGGATCGGCGACTGTGATCCCGCTGCCCGCGAGCGCGCCGCTGCTTCTCTTCACGCTTGCCGCCGCATATGTCGCAAAGCGACGATCCTCGCCAGGTGTGTCTGCTCGGGCGCCCGCCTAACGGTCAGACGCGGTCGAATTCCGAGGGCTACAGGCGCAACTTTGGGTCCGTTTTTGGGTCCCGCCGGTATTCGTCATCCTGTTTGGTGCGCGGGAGCGGCGGCAACCGTCTCCGGACTCGTCGTTTTTCCATTTTTGACGGCCATATAGCCGAAGCGTCGTACTCGAGTTCATGTCGCGAGGTTTCCGGCAGCGTCGACCCCGGACCGGCGAGATGGCCGATCCGGGAGCGCTTGGCATGCCCGACGCTAACCGCTCAGTTTCGCGGCGATCCGTGCCACATGAGCACCCTGTTCCTCGGCAAGCGTGAGTTCCTTCTCGGATGGCGTTCGCGACCCGTCAGCGCCGGCAATCGTGGCGGCGCCATAAGGCGATCCGCCCCGCGGCTCGCTGATATCCGTCAATCCAGCTGAGCTGTAAGGCAGACCCACGACGATCATCCCGTGGTGGAGCAGCGAGCTGTGAAAGGACGTGATCGTCGTTTCCTGGCCTCCGCCGGTGCCGGTCGATGTGAACACCGATCCGACCTTTCCGATCAGCGCCCCCTGCGCCCAGAGGCCACCCGTCTGATCGAGGAAGTTGCGCATCTGCGCGGCCATGTTGCCGAACCGTGTCGGTGTCCCGAAGATGATCGCATCATAGTCCGCAAGCTCCGACGGAGCCGCCACCGGCGCCTCCTGATCGAGCTTCACATTGGCCTTCTCGGCAACTTCCTTGGGCATCAGCTCAGGCACGCGTTTCAAGGTGACCGTCGCGCCTGCGTTCTTCGCACCGGTGACGACGGATTTGGCCATCGTCTCAACATGACCATAGCTCGAGTAGTACAAGACAAGGATGTTCGTCATTTGCAGGTCCTTTGAGGGTTGGGGATCTTGGGTCTTTGTCGCGGGGAGGTCTTACCGGTCATGCGGCGCGTTGTATTTCAGATCTGGATCTATTGGCGTGATTTGCAGGGAAGCCACGGTCGGACAGCCCATCCAAAGTGGTAGTGCATGATGAGCTTCTGATCCATCGGGACGACGCTCTCAGGGGCCGGGGGTTTCTGCTCTAAGGCGCTGTTCAGGCTGGCGTGATCCGCCGTTGTGCTTTTGGAAACGAGGGACAGGATTGGCCGTGACGCGTGCTTCACCCACCCGCGCCTTCGTCGAGCCGCTTGAAGAAATCCTCTACCACGCGCGTTGCGGAGATGTCCTGATTTGTAGCGCCGACAACGCGGCCAAGCCGCGACCGGCCCGCGCCGGGCCAGGTATGTCCGCCGCCGTCGATGATGAAGTGCTCAAGTGGCGCGTCGCAGCCCTCGTAACTGCGC
>JBCDDC010000038.1:0-20436 GCA_039180675.1 Pseudomonadota bacterium
GGGCGGCGTGGTTTCATTTTTGGTTTGGTGTTTTTTTTTTTACATCACCCTAGTTCGTTTGCCGCCGCTTTTCATCATCTTTTTTTTTTTTGTGGGGGGTTGGGCCGGGGGGGGCGCGCCGGGGGGGGGGGGGGGGGGGGGGGGGGGCCCCCACCGCGGCGGAGCGCATCGCGGCAACGGGAAAAGGCCCCGACCGTCCGGGTCACATCCTCCGCCGTCGTCATCCAGGAGCAGACGCTGACCCGGATCACCTTGCGGCTGAACCAGGTGGATCCTCCCACCCAGCAAGTCCCCTCGCGCTGGATGGCCTCGATCAGGGCATCGGTTGCGGCATCGTCCTCCTCGGCGATCATCACCTGATTGAAGACCACGTCGTTCAGCACCTCGAAACCGGCGGCGCGGAGCTCCTCACTCATCTGAACCGCGCGCTCGTGCAGACCCTGGATCAACTCATCCACACCCGCCCGCCCAAGCGCCGCGAGGATTGCCCAGATCTCGATACCGCGGGCCCGGCGCGACATCTCTGGCGTGGTCAGCATGCCGTCGCGCGCCTCACCGTAGAGGATGTAGGACCCCGAAGCCTGCAGCGCGTTGACCAGCGCCTCCCGGTCAGTCGAGAGCACAATCCCGCTGTCATAGGGCGTGTTCAGCGTCTTGTGCCCGTCAACCGAGAAGCTCTGCGCCCGCTCCATCCCCTCGGTCAGATACGCGAGACCAGCGGCAGCCCTAGCCCAGAGGCCGAAGGCGCCATCGACATGCACCCGGGCGCCCGCCGCGTTGGCCCGCGCACAGATGGCGCCGATCGGGTCAAAACTGCCGGAGTTCACATTGCCCGCCTGCGCGATCACCAGGCAGCGGTCGTCGAGATCGGGCATCAGGTCGGCCCGCATCCGCCCCTGATCGTCGACATCTACATACTCGATATTCGCTGTGCCGAGGCCAAGCAGCGCCACCGCCTTCAGCACCGTGCCATGGGCGTGGCGGCTGGTGATCACCCGGATCGGCGGAGCCCCGTTCAGCCCTTTTGCGTTGATGTCCCACCCGGCCCGCTGCGCGATCCGCCAGCGCCCCGCCGCCAGCCCCGCAACGATGGCGAGCGACGTGCCCGAGACAAAGCCCGCGACGGTTCCCTCGGGCAGGCCGAAGAGCTCCCGCAGCCACTCCTCCGCCACCGCCTCCAGCTTCGCCGCAACAGGCGACATCACGTCCAGAGCCGCATTCTGATCCCAAAAATCGGCCATCAGCCGGGCGGCGAGGCCGGCCGGGACCGCCCCGCCATTGACGAAGCCGAAGTACCGCCCGCCCATCTGCGCCACTGTCGCCGGGGCGCCAAGGCGATGGAGCTTGTCGATGACATCAGCCGGGTCCATCGGGCCCTCCGGCAAGGAGGTGTCAAAGCCATCGAGACCGGAAAGAGCCTCTTCGGTCGGGAAGACCGGACGCTGATCGACCATTGCCAGATAGCTAAGCCCGTGCCCGATCGCCCGGCGAAACAGGTCCTTCTCCGCCATCTGCCGACGCATCCGGTCATGCAAGCTTCGGCTCACGGGATCACCACGATATTCCCGGTATGCGCCTTCGCGATAAAGGCATTCTGCGCCTCGTGAAAGTCTTTCAGCGGATAGGTGGCGGCGACAAGTGGCTTGATCTCGCCGCGTTCGACATAACCAACGATGTCAGCAAAGGTACCGGGCGGAACTACCGTCGCCCCGGTGAAGGTCAGATCGCGCAGGTAGAAGGTGCGCAGATCGAACTCGACGATCGGTCCCGCGATCGCACCTGCGCAGGTGTAGCGCCCGCCCCGCGCGATCACGCCGATCAGGTTCGGCCAGATCGCGCCGCCGACCACATCGGCGACCACCGTGACCTCTCGGCTGCCGATTGCGGCCTCAAGCGCCCCGGCCAGATCCTCCGGTTCCCGCGGCAGGATCGCGTGGGGCCCGACGGCCCGCACCTGATCGGCCTTCGCCGCGCTGCACATCGCCACCGTTTTGGCCCCCCGCCGGTTCGCCAGTTGGATCAGCGCCGAGCCGACACCGCCGGAGGCGCCGGGGATCAGGACCGTATCGCCCTCCGCCACCCGCGCCCGGTTCAGCATATTCTCCGCCGTCACGTAAGCAGTGGCAAAGCTCGCCAATTCCGCGTCGCTCAGATCGCAGTCGACAGGATGCACATGGCGATGATCCGCTTTTGTGTAGGCTGCATATCCTCCGTCGCACTCGCTGCCGAAATATCCCGCCTTGTCCAGGTTGAGCGGGTCGTTCCAATCGCGGAGCCAGGTGTCGATCATCACCCGTTTGCCGACCAGCGAGGCGTCGACGCCCTCGCCGACCGCCTCGACCCGACCCGCCACATCCGCACCCTGAATCCGGGGAAAAGTAATCGAGGCACCGCCCCAGGTCGCGTCCTCGTCGCCCGCGCCCTCGAACGCACCCCCAGTCGTCGCGTCGGTCACGCCCTTGGAGTACCAGGCGGTGCGGGTGTTTACATCGGTGTTGTTGAGCCCGCAGGCCAGCACCTTGATCAGCACTGCACCGGGGCCCGCGACAGGCTTTGGCCAGTCCTCATGCCAGACGAGCTTGTCCATATCGCCATGGCCCATCAGCACCATGGCCTGCATTGTCTCAGCCATCGAGATCCTCCCTCACCCATCGGTGCAGCGCCGCGATCGAATGCTCCGAATTGATCCCGCAGGTCGGAGAGATCACCAGCGGCCCTGGCCGGTAGCCCCGGCTGGAGAGCCCACGCTGCACGGCTTTCACAAGCAACAAATCCTCGGCGAAGGTCGTGTCCCGGTCGAGGTCGATCACGCTCTGCAGCACATCGTCCACCACCCCATCATTGGAGAACCAGCCCCGATGCACCTCGGTGTCGTCATGCGCCAGCGGGCGCCAATAATAGGTATTCACGACGCCACCTGGATAGATCTGCAGGCTGAACGCGGGGTAGAAGTAGAAGCTCCCGTAATCCGACCCGCTGGTGTCGTACCAAGCACCATCGCCCTCGGCCGGTTTTGAGGTGTGGTTCAGGCACCGCCCGCCACCGAAGGGCTGAATGTCATAGCTGCCCGGATCGATCACGCCGTCGGCAAAGGCCTTGTGGACATGGCCGCAATGGTAGCACTCGTTGTAGTTTTCCACCGCCACCAGCCAGTTGCAGAACTCCTGTGCCGTGTGCTCATGGGCAAAGCGCTTGTCCTCGATATCCGGGCAGAGCTTCAGCGCCGCCTCACGCACGCCGGGGAAAAGCTCCACCATCGGCCGCGCGGCCTCATCGAAATTGACGAAAACGAAGCCGAGGAAGACGTCGAGCTTGACCTCCGTCAGGCAGATCTTCGATTTGTCGAACCCCGCCATCTTCCGCGTGCCCGGCGCACCTCGCAGGTGGCCTTCCAACTCGTAAGTCCAGGCATGATAGGGACAGACCAGCACCCTCGTGCGCCCGGTATCGGCCACCAGCGGGTGCCCACGATGCTGACAGACATTGTAGAAGCATCTGAGTTCCCCGTCGCGCCCGCGCACCACGAAAAGATCCTGATCCATCAGGGTAAAGGCGTAGTAGTCGCCGCTCTCCGGCACCAGTGAGTGATGGCAGACATACTGCCACGACTTCTCGAAAATCTCGGTCGTCGCCCGACCGAAGATCTCCGGGCTGGTGTAATAGCTCGCGGGCAGCGCCTCGACGGGAAAGTCAGATGCGACGGGGGCGTTCATGCTCGGCTCTCCTCATCCCAGACCTGCCAGGGGGGTGGCTTCGGCATAAAGACCGGCATCGAGCCGGCGCTTGTGGAAGGCTTCGATCCGCGCTGCAACACCTTCGGGTGCGCGGGCGACCATGACGGCGAGCATGCCTTCCATCAGCGCCGTCACGGCGGCATGGCTCTCAAAGATCTGCGGTGTGTGGGTGGGGGAGACGAGCGCGTGGTCCGAGACGCGCACTAGCGGTGAGGTGATGCTGTCGCTGATCCCGATCACGGTCGCGCCCGTCTTGCGCGCGTG
Organism: Pseudomonadota bacterium; assembly: GCA_039180675.1. GTDB lineage: Bacteria > Pseudomonadota > Alphaproteobacteria > Rhodobacterales > Rhodobacteraceae > Thermohalobaculum. The sequence goes on from JBCDDC010000038.1 coordinate 3,999, forward strand.
CTCTACCGCCAGGAGTGTCTCGGCGCGATAGGGCTGGAAGGTGAGGGCAACCAGCACGTCCTCGGGCCCGATCCCGGCCACATCGTCGATCGGCTGGCTGCCATGGCGGGGGATCGGCACGATGTGGTCGAAACCCATGCGCGCCACGTACCAGAACTTGTGCGCCAGCGCATAGGCAGCACCCATGCCCAGCACGTAGACCCGGCGCGCCTTCAGCATTGCATCGGCGATGGTCTCGAGTTTCGCGGGATCCTGCGCCTGCCACATGGCGTCGATATTGGTCGCAGTCGCCTCGGCCATCCGGGCGACGACCTCAGCCGCTCCGCCGCGCTCGGCCAGTTCATGCAGCCAGTCCGCCCGGTCGCGATAGCCGCCCAGCCCCTCGGTCACCATGAAATCCCGGAACCGCTCGCGCATCGGCTCATAGCCGTCATAACCGATCGCCTGTGCGAGCCGGACAAGCGTGTTCGGATGCACCTCCGCCTTGGCCGCCAGTGCGCGCATCGACTGCACGCCAACTTCACGCGGGTTGTCGATCAGGAACCGCGCCGCCCGTTGCAACTGCGCCGAAAGCCCATCGAACTCCGCCGTCAGACGGGCGATGACAGCCTCAGCACTGCCCGGCGGATTGGTCTGCATGGTCTAGACTCGCTAAATATGGTTCATTTGTCACAAGCGTTAGTCGAATCCAATCCGCCCCGCAATGAAAATCCTGGCCCGCCAGTATCGGCAGCGGTACCCTGAGGCAGGGGAGCGCGGTCAGCCATGGAGTCCGTTATGGCCGATCCCTATTCCGATCTCGCGAATGTCGACCTCGACATGCAGACCCGCATTGCGGATGCGATGGAGGCGCGTTGTCTCGACTCGGCGCAGGTCGCGATGCGGCAGAGCTACCTGTCCGGGCTCTCGCTCCCGTCGGGCGCGCGGGCAGTGGAATTCGGCAGCGGCACGGGACATGTCACGCGGGATATGATGGACATGGCGGGAGCAGCCGAGGCGCTTGGCATAGAGCCATCGCCGGTCATGGTCGAGCGCGCGCGGGAGCGCCACGGTGATATACCGGGTCTCAGTTTTCAGACCGGCGACGCCGCGGCTACCGGTCTGCCGGACGCCTCGGTCGATCTGGTCATGATGCACACGCTGCTCTGCCACGCGCCTGCGTCGGGCGAGATCGTCGCCGAGGCGTTCCGCATCCTCAAATCAGGTGGCGTCGTTGCCGTTTTCGATGGCGACTACGATTTGACGGATGTGCAGATCGGCGATCATGACCCTCTGCAACCCGTGATCAACTACATGATCGGGGTGAACGTCAATGATCGCTGGTTGCCGCGCCGCCTTGCTCCTCTGCTCACGGATGCGGGCTTTGTCGTCATGGCCCGGCAGGCGCACGGCTATCTTGCCGAAGGGGATGCAGCCTATTTTCTCACGGTGGTCGACCGTGGCGCCGACTCCCTTTCGGCCAAAGGGACCATCGGGGCCGAGATGGCCTCGGCGATCAAAGTGGAAGGGCGCCGCCGGGTCGAGGCCAGCGCGTTCTACGGCTTCATGAACTACATCAGCGTGATCGCCCGGAAACCCTGATCATGCGTTCTCGCCGCGGCAGATTGCGTTTCGCTGGGCGATCCTTAAACCTGATGCCCTCTTAGAACCACGGGTTTGTAGGCCGAGAATGACCGACACTGCGCCCAAGAGCGATTTTGCCCGGCAGTGGCACCACATGCCAACGCGGCCTATAGCAGTCTCGCCGATCTTCTCGTGGCCGCCCGACCCTGTGCGCATCTGGGCCTGGATCCGCGACCGCTGGTTCACGCTGGCCGAAAACTCGATTCTGACAGTCCTTGCCATCGCGACATGGGCATGGCTCCAGCCGCCGCTGGAGCAGACGAAGACCTTCGAGTTCGGCTGGATCGCCCAGATGTTTCTCCGCAACATCCTCCTGATGACGATCGTCGCGGGCGGGCTGCACCTCTGGTTTCATCGCTACAAGCGCCAGGGCGACCGGCTGAAATACGACCGCCGCGAGATGGGCGGGCGGCTTCGGACTTTCACCTTCAACAGCCAGCTCCTCGACAATATGTTCTGGACGCTGACCAGCGGCGTCGGTTTCTGGACGGCCTACGAGGCGCTGATGCTCTGGGCCATGGCGAACGGCTACGCACCGGTGCTGACCTGGGCCGACAACCCGGTCTGGTTCGTCGCGCTGATCTTCCTCACACCCCTCTGGATCTCGTTCCACTTCTACTGGATCCACCGCTGGCTGCACTGGCCACCGCTCTACCGGCTGGCGCATTCGCTACACCACCGGAACACCAATGTCGGCCCGTGGTCAGGCCTCTCCATGCATCCGGTGGAGCATCTGATGTTCTTCTCCTCGGTGCTGGTCCATTTCGTGATCCCGGCACACCCGATCCACATCCTCTTTCAGATGCAGCATCAGGCCCTGACGGCGGCCACCTCCCACACGGGCTTCGAAGGGCTGTTGGTCAAGGATAAGAACCGCCTCGCGCTCGGCACCTTCCACCACCAGATGCACCACCGCTATTTCGAGTGCAATTACGGCAACCTGGAAGTGCCCTGGGACAAGTGGTTCGGCTCTTTCCACGATGGCACCGACGCGGCACATGAGCGGATGAAGGAGCGCCGCCGCAGGCTGATGAGCGGCGGCTGATGGGACCTCAGCCCTTCAGGTTCTGCGCTATTCCATTCAGCGATTGGTCGTACTTCGCCTGAGTGTCCGATCTGGCTTTGGACGCCCTGTTGTAGACGTTGTTCGCCTCGGTCAGTTGGAACTGCAGTTTCTGGCCGATATCGCTTAGCCCGCCGGCAACGTCATCAAGTTGCTTATCGGTGACTTCGGTTGCTTTCTTCTGAGACGTTTTCTCCTCCGTCCAAGGTAAGAACTCTGATCCGATGGTTTCAGAAAGCGCCCGGTCCCGCTGTGTAACTTGTCACAGGCCGCCAGCTCGCCGTGCCAACCGCACCGATTGCATTCGTTGTTCCGATTGATCACCCTTGGGTGAGACGACTCTTTCTGCTCCGGAGGCACTGATGGCCCCGCTCGATGTAACGCTTTCTCCGACCCGCAAGGCGATCCGCGCCCGATATTCCGATGATGAGGCGACGGTCGTCCGCGACCTGATGGATCGCCTCCGCTTGAGCGAAGCCGACCGCGAGGCGATCTCGGCTGCCGGGGCGCGTCTGGTGGAGCGGGTGCGGGCGGAGACCTCACCCACCATGATGGAGAGCTTCCTCGCCGAGTACGGCCTGTCGACGCAGGAGGGTGTGGGTCTCATGTGCCTCGCCGAAGCACTGCTGCGCGTGCCGGATGCCGAGACCATCGACGACCTGATCCATGACAAGATCGAACCGTCGGACTGGGGCGCGCATCTGGGCCGGTCCTCCTCCTCGCTGGTCAACGCTTCGACCTGGGCGCTTATGCTGACGGGCCGGGTATTGGATGACGACCCGAAGAAACCGGCCGCGGCGCTCCGCAACCTGATCCGCCGGGTCGGGGAGCCAGTGGTGCGCACCGCCGTCGCGCAATCGATGAAGCTCCTGGGCCGACAGTTTGTGCTTGGCGAGACGATCGGCGAGGGCATGTCGAATGCCCGCGAACACGAGGCGGAGGGCTACACCTATTCCTACGATATGCTGGGAGAGGCCGCGCGAACCGATGCCGACGCAGTGCGATACACGGAAGCCTACTCGGCCGCCATCGCCGCCATCGCGGATGCCGCCACCGGCGATGTGACGACCAGCCCCGGCATCTCGGTCAAGCTCTCGGCGCTACACCCGCGCTACGAGACGACCCACAAAGACCTTGCGATGGGCGAGCTTCTTCCCCGCGCGCTCCGCCTCGCCCAACAGGCTGCAGAGGCGAAGATCGGGTTCAACATAGACGCCGAGGAGCAGGACCGCCTCGATCTCTCAATGGACGTCATCGAGGAACTGCTGAAATTCCCGACGCTCAAGGGCTGGGACGGGTTCGGCGTGGTCGTTCAGGCCTATGGCCGCCGCGCCGCGCAGGTGATCGAGCATCTCTACGCGCTGGCTGAGAAACACGACACCAAGATCATGGTCCGTCTCGTCAAAGGCGCTTACTGGGACACCGAGGTGAAGCTGGCACAGGAGCTTGGCACCAAGACCTTCCCCGTCTTCACCCGCAAGGTGAACACCGATCTCAGCTACCTCGCCTGCGCCCAGATGCTGATGGACCGGCGCGACCGGATCTACCCGCAATTCGCGACCCACAACGCGCATAGCTGCGCCGCCATCCTCGCCATGGCGGGCAACGACAAGCAGAGCTTCGAATTCCAGCGCCTCCACGGCATGGGGGAGTCGCTCCACGGGCTGGTCAAGGACACTGAGGGCACCCGCTGCCGCATCTACGCCCCAGTCGGCGCGCATCGCGACCTGCTGGCCTATCTCGTCCGGCGGCTTCTGGAGAACGGCGCCAACTCCTCCTTCGTCAACCAGATCGTGGATGAGAGCATCCCGGCGGGAGACATCGCCCGCGACCCGGTCGCACAGGTCACAGAGCTCGGCACAGAGATCGCCAACCCCTCGATCCGCCAGCCCGAAGACCTCTTCCATCCCCGCGCGAACTCCAAGGGTTTCAGGATCAACGAACCGGCCTCTATCGCGCCGCTGATCGAGGCACGTGATGCGTTCTCCGAGACGTTCTGGAAGGCCCATCCGCTGATCCCGGGCCAGGATGCACCCACCGGCAAGGCGCATCCGGTCATGTCGCCCGCCGACCCGTCCCGCCATGTTGGCATGGTCTATGATGCGACGGCCGAGGATGTCGCGCTGGCGCTCGACATGGCCCTCGGCGCCACCACCAACTGGGGGGCGCGGGAGGCGGCGGAGCGCGCGCAAATCCTGCGCCGCACCGCCGATCTCTACGAGGCGCACACCGCCGAGTTCTGCGCGCTGGCCACGCGCGAGGCCGGAAAAACGCTGCTCGACGGCATCGCGGAGGTCCGCGAGGCGGTCGATTTCCTGCGCTTCTATGCTGACGAGGCCGAACGCTTGGCCGAAGAGGAACCCGGCCGCTCCCGCGGCGTGTTCGTCTGTATCAGCCCTTGGAACTTCCCGCTCGCCATCTTCACCGGCCAGATCGCCGCGGCGCTGGTCGCCGGTAACCCGGTGATCGCTAAACCGGCCGAGCAGACACCGCTGATCGCCTTCCGCGCCGTGCAGCTAATGCATGGGGCCGGAATTCCGAAAGCGGCGCTCACACTCCTGCCCGGCGATGGCCCGACGGTCGGCGGCCCGCTCACATCCGACCCACGCATCGCCGGGGTCTGCTTCACCGGCTCAACCGAGGTCGCGCAGATCATCCACAAGACGCTCGCTGCCAATGCTGGGCCCGAGGCTCTGCTGATTGCGGAGACCGGCGGGCTCAACGCCATGATGGTCGACTCCACCGCGCTCACCGAGCAGGCCGTGCGCGACATCGTCATCTCTTCGTTCCAGAGCGCGGGCCAGCGCTGCTCGGCGCTGCGCATCCTCTACGTGCAGGAGGAAGCCCGCGACCGCCTTATCGAGATGCTCTACGGCGCGCTCGATGCCCTCTCGGTCGGCGACCCATGGCTGACCTCAACAGATGTCTCCCCTGTCATCGACGCCGAGGCGGCGGACGGCATCCGCGCCTACCTTGCTGAACAGGAGGCCGCAGGCCGTCTCGCCAAGACCCTTCCCGTGCCTACCCAGGGCCATTTCGTGCCCCCCAGCATCGTCCAACTCTCCGGCATCGACGATCTCGAACGCGAGATCTTCGGCCCCGTCCTCCACGTCGCCACCTTCAAGGCCGCCGAAATCGACGAGGTGATCGACCGGATCAACGCCCGCGGCTACGGGCTCACCTTCGGGCTTCACACCCGTATCGACGACCGCGTCCAGCAGATCGTCGAGCGCCTCCATGTCGGCAACACCTATGTGAACCGCAACCAGATCGGTGCGATCGTCGGCTCCCAACCCTTCGGCGGAGAGGGGCTTTCCGGCACGGGACCAAAAGCGGGTGGTCCCCTTTACGTGGCCCGCTTCCAGCGGACCGAGAACCCGGCGACCCACCCCGCACTATCCGGCCCAAAGATCGACGCCGCTTCCCTGCAGCGCGCTATTGATAGCCTCGACCCCCGCAACTGGGCAGCGCGGGAGGGCCGGGTGTCCGCCATTCGCCGCGCGCTCGCAGGCCGCTCAGGCATTGCCCGGCGGGCGCTCGCCGCCACGGCCGCCTTCGATCCCGGCCCCTTCACGCTCCCGGGCCCGACGGGTGAGAGCAATCGGTTGCATCTCTACCCGCGCGGTCTTGCAGCCTGTCTCGGCCCCACTGCCGAGATCGCCCTTTGCCAGGCGATCCAGGCGCTCGGCGCCGGATGTCCAGTCGTCATGGTCGCCCCGGGCGCCACCAGTATCGCAGCCCCCCTGATCGAGGCCGGCATGCCGGTTGCCGCGGTCGATGGCACGATCGCGCCCGAAACGCTGACGGAAATCGAGGGCCTCGCGATTGTTGCGGCCCATGGCGGCGCCGACTGGCTCAAGCCCTTGCGCATCGCGCTCAGCAAACGCACCGGTCCGATCGTCCCGCTCGAGACCCAGCTCCTCGCCCCCGCCCGCTACGTCGCCGAACGCCACGTCTGCGTCGACACCACCGCCGCTGGCGGCAACGCAAGCCTCCTGGCCGCGACCACCTGACCTAGCAAAAGAGGGGCTTCTCCTAGGCCCTCCCGAATCTTTCAAAGTGTCTTCCGCGCCGCCAAAGCGGCGGAAATCGTGCCATCGTCGAGGTAGTCGAGCTCGCCGCCCACCGGCACGCCCTGAGCCAGCGAGGTCACTTCCGCGCCGGTTCCTTCGAGGTAATCGGCGATCACATGCGCCGTCGTCTGACCGTCGATGGTGACGTTGAGCGCGAGGATGACCTCGGCGATCTCGTCTGTCCTGACCCGCTGCGCCAACTGGGGAATTCTCAGATCCTCCGGCGTTACGCCATCGAGCGCCGACAGCACGCCACCCAGCACGTGGTAGCGCCCCTTGAAGACCGCCGCGCGCTCCATCGCCCAGAGATCGGCGACGTCGGCGACAACGCAGAGCCTCGTCGCATCCCGCCGCGGGTCGGCGCAGATCCCGCACTGGTCGGAGGCGCCGATATTTCCGCAGGTCGCACAGGGCCGGATCTTCTCCGCCACCTCGGCCATCGCGGCAGCCAGCGGCACCATCAGCCGCTCCTTCTTCTTCACCAAGGTCAAAGCCGCCCGCCGCGCCGACCGCGGCCCCAGCCCCGGCAGCTTGGCCATAAGATCAATCAGCCTCTCGATTTCCGGCCCGCCTGACATGGGCCCTCCTCCGCCTCACTGCGCGACGCTGTTTGCCAGCGTTCCGACTGCCTCCCCATAGTGGGGCCGGCAGCCGAGTTCCGCAAGGGCGCGGGAGGGTGCGGCCCAGCGCCTTGCTTGGACGGCCTATACTCGTTGCCGCTCAATCACGGCGGTCAGGCAGCCGATTGCACCAGCGGCCTTTTTCAACTCATCCATCGAGGTCTCCAGCACCTCGATCCCGAGCCTCTCATAGAACCCTCGCATCACAGGGTTGTTGCCCGGCATCAGGATCCTGCGCGGGCCAAGCGTAACGAAGTTGAGCCCGCGATTGGCCGCTGCCTCATCCTCATCGGGCAGAAAGGCGACCTCCATGCCTCGCTCCCGCAGCGCGATGACGGCCGCATGGGGCGTGCGGCGCGGCCAGGCCATGGCGAGGTCCCGGTCAGCGATCCGCATCATCCCCATGAGATGCATGGTGCCGAAGGGAATGTCGACGGCCCGGGTGGTGCAGCCGATCTCCGCCAGCACGGCCGTGATCTGCTCGATCGCCGCCTGATTGGTCCGCAGCCCCCGCCCGATGATCGCCGTCTGCGGATCCAACCACATGAGATCCGCACCTTCGAAGGTCGCGGTGCCCGTCAGAGTCCTCAGGATCGGCACGCGATGCGCGGCCAGCGCCGCAGCAACCGCGACCTCCTCTCCCGCGCGCACGGTCGAGGCCGGGCGGGCCAGGATCGCGCCCTCGGGCGTCAGCACCACCTGATCGGCGCAGAACATCCGGTTCGGCGTCGGCGCCGGGACATCGGGCGTGGTGAGGACCTCGACACCCTCCGCCCGATAGATCTCGGCCAGCTGATCATGCTCGGCCTGCGCACGAGCGAGATCGACCGCTTCGAGGAACTGGTTCGCATCGACATCGTTGACCGCAAGCTCCGGGCCGGGCCGGCACAGCAGAACGGTCTTGAACCGCCGCCACTCGCTGTCGATCCCACCCTGCCAGAGCGTGCCGATTTCCTCGCGATGGGTGGCCACGCGCTCGGACCAGCCCGCGCCGCCATAGGCGCTCGTCCCGAAGGTCGACATGACCTCTTAGCCGAAGGGCGATTTCATGCCAGGCGGCAGGGGCATGCCTTCGGTGATCTTGGCCATCTCTTCCTGTCCTGCGGCCTGCGCCTTCTGAACCGCGTCGTTCACGGCAGCGACGATCAGGTCTTCGAGCACTTCCTTCTCCTCGGTGCCGTCGATCAGCGACGGGTCGACCGAGAGCGATTTCAGCTCGCCCTTGCCATCGGCGGTCGCCTTGACCATCCCGGCGCCGGCCGATCCCTCGGCAACGATGTTGGCGATACGCTCCTGCGCCTCGACCATCTTCTGCTGCATTTCCTGGGCCTGCTTCATGAGTTTGCTCATGTCGCCGAGGCCGCCAAGTCCGAGTACCATCAGGTCATCTCCTCAAAGGGGTCGTCGTTCCATTCATCGTCACTGTCGACCAGATCACCCTCGATCTCGTCGCGTTCCATCACGGGCGCAAGGATCTGCTCCGGCCCCGCGGGGTCGGATCCGCCGATTGGGCGGATCTCCATGATCTCGGCCCCCTCGAAGATCTCCTGCGCCGCCAGCACCATGGGGTGCTCGGCGATCCTGGCGCGCAGCGCATCGCTCTCCGCGTCGCTGATCGCGCGCAGGCTCTCCGCCCCCGCCTGCTCGGTCACCGCCACCGCCCAGCGCTGGCGCGTGAGGGATGTCAGCGCCTGCCCCAGCCTGCCCGCGAGATCCGCGGGCGCACCGGGCAGCGGGTTGAACTCCAGAAATCCCGGGCGCAGGTCGACGAGCGAGATGAAATCCTCGACTTCCTTCTGCAGCTTCAGGTTCCGGCTTTCGGCGAGAAGCGCGGTGACATCTTCGAGCCTCGCAAAGCTCCTGGGCTGCTCGTCGGGTTGAGCCGCGGGCGCGGGCATCGCCGCGCTCGCCTGCCCACCGGCCACTGCCGCGAGCGCCCGAGCGCCGTTGCCGGGGCCAGAGGGGGCTGGGGATGGCGCGCCATGGCTCGCCCCCTCCTCGGTCAGCTTCTTCACCAGATCGCCGGGGGTCGGAAGATCCGCCACATGGGTCAGCCGGATGATCGCCATCTCCGCCGCCATCATCGCGTTCGGGGCCAGCGTGACCTCCTCCATCGCCTTGAGAAGCATTTGCCAGGCCCGGGTCAGAACCCGCATCGAAAGCCTCGACAGATCGCGCCCCCGGTCGCGCTCATCTGCGCTGATCGTCGGGTCGTTGAGCGCATCCTCCGAGATCTTGACGACCGAAATCCAATGCGTCAGTTCCGCCAGATCGCGCAACACCACAGCAGGATCCGCGCCGTCGGCATATTGGGCCGAAAGCTCCTGCAGCGCACCCGCCGCGTCGCCTTTCATGATCGCCTCGAAGAGATCGATCACCCGGCCCCGGTCGGCGAGGCCCAGCATGGAGCGAACCTCCACAGCCCCGATCTCGCCCCCGGTCCCATGGGCAACCGCCTGATCCAGCAGGGAGAGCGCGTCGCGGACCGATCCCTCGGCTGCCCGCGTGATCAGCGCCAAAGCCTCGGTCGAGAGCGTGGCACCCTCCTTGGCCGCGATGCCGCCGAGATGCTCCATCATCATCTCCGGCTCGATCCGGCGCAGGTCGAACCGCTGACAACGCGAGAGCACCGTGACCGGCACTTTGCGGATCTCGGTCGTCGCGAAGATGAACTTCACATGCGGCGGCGGCTCCTCAAGCGTCTTCAACAACGCGTTGAAGGCCGAGGTCGACAGCATATGGACCTCGTCGATGATGTAGACCTTGTAGCGCGCCGACGCCGCCCGGTACCGCACACTGTCGATGATCTCGCGCACATCGTTGACCCCGGTATTCGAGGCCGCATCCATCTCCAGCACATCGACATTGCGCCCCTCGGCGATCGAGGTGCAGGCCTCGCAGGTGCCGCACGGATCGATGGTTGGCTTGTCGTCCCGCGTGCAGTTCAGACCCTTCGCGATGATCCGGGCGGTTGTCGTCTTTCCGACCCCGCGCACCCCTGTCATGATGAAGGCATGCGCGATCCGGTCCTGCGCAAAGGCATTGGTCAGTGTCTGGACCATCGCCTCCTGCCCGATCAGGTCGCGGAAATGGCCCGGGCGGTATTTGCGCGCCAGAACCTGATAGGCCTGCTCGCCCGCCATAGCCGGATCGGTGGATTCGCTCATGAGGGTCCTTTCGTCCTGACAGCTATAACGGCCCGCAAGAGGGCGCGTCCAGAGCCGCAGCGGCGCTTGAGACCTGCCGGTTTCTGAGCAATAGTCCTGCCGGGGAAGCCGAGCGGGCCGGGTCGATCGATCAGAGGATTATCATGACACAATTTCGGATGGCGCGGCCCCTCGCGCTGATGCTCGCAACAGCCGCTTTTTCCCTCTTCCCCCTGGCCGAGGCGGATGCGGGCGAGCGCATGGGTCAGATCCTGTCCAGCAAGGTCATGAAGCTTGGCTATCGCACCGATGCGCCGCCCTTCTCCTCGGAAAAGGACGGCAAGGCAGGCGGGTTCAGCGTCGAGCTTTGCGTCGAGATCGGCAAACAGATGAAGGCCCAGCTCGGCCTCGCCGATTTCTCGGCTCGGCTGGTGAAGGTGGACACGACCGACCGGTTCGATGCGATCGCCCGCGGGGATGCGGACCTGCTCTGCGGTGCGACCACCGCCACGCTCTCACGGCGTGACAAGGTCTCGTTCTCGATCCCGACCTTCTCCACCGGCGTCGGCGCCGTCGTCTCGGCTGACGCGCCGGATCTGCTCAAGGAGGTGCTGATCACCAACAGCGCCGCCGCATTCTCAGCCGCGGCAACCAACGAGGCACTCAAGGGTCGGAAGGTCGGCGTGCGCGCCGGAACGACGGCGGCCGAATGGCTCGCCGCCGCCGAGGTCGCGCAGAAGACTGGCGAGGATATCCGAGAGGTAAGCGACCATGCCGACGGCATCCAGATGGTCGCGGACGGCAAGCTCGACGCCTATTTCGCCGACAAGGCGATCCTGATCGGTAACATCGTTCAGGCCGGCACGCAGGACAAGCTGGCGGTCTCGCGCAAAAGCTTCACCAACGAGCCCTATGCGATCGCCCTCCCGCGCGGCGACGAGGAACTGCGCCTCGCGGTCGACACCGCGCTCAGCCGGATCTACCGCTCGGGCAAGATCTTCGAGATCATCTCGCGCTATTTCGGAAAGCCCAGCGGCGAGATGGTGTTTTTCTACAGCGCCGTCGCGCTGCCGGAATAGCTGCGAAGATCGGAGGGGTGAGAGGCTGGACAACGACCCAAGCGGGGCTCGTTACGGCTGCTTCCTTCCGGACCTGACCGGGTTGGCGAGGCGCTCGCCCGCGCCAACCTCTCACGTATTGAAATAAACCGACTCGCACGCCTCCGCAAGGGCTCGCGCCTTTTGGAAAGAATTTCCACGAATGTGAGAATAATCACGTCCCGCAAACGCCGACTCGCATAAATTAACCGTGACGACCAGCGAGGAGTTTTGTTTTGTCGCGTGATTTCAAAAAGTTCGAGTATGTACCCTCTGCTGCTGATCCAATTCGGCCCGGCATGCGCCCCATCAGCGATGACGCCGAAGCGTGGGGATCCTACCGCTATATCTCCAGTCTTGGCGGAAGCTGGACCGGAGGGGGACGCCGCTGGTCGTCACGTCGGCGTGTAATGGGTGAGTACCTGTAGCTCTGTTTCGCGTTACCTCGGCGGATGCGCCCGGATAGCGGCCTCGTTTACCTCGACGCCCCATCCGGGCGCATCGCCCAAGATCAGGTGGCCGTTCTCGATCACCGGCGGGCTGACCACATCGTCCTTCCACGGCACATCGTCGATGTCGATCTCCATGATCCGGAAGTTCGGGATCGCGGCGCAGAAATGCGCGCTCATCATGGTTGAGAGATTGCCGTAGAAGTTATGCGGCGCACAGTTCACCTCGTGCGCCTCGGCCATGGCGGCGATCTTCATCGACTCCAGGATCCCGTTCCAAGGCACATCGATGATGGCGACATCGACCGATCCGCGCTGCAGGAAGGGCATGAATTGCCGCCGCCCGAAAAGCGACTCGCAAGAGGCGATCGGCGTCCGCGTCCCCTGCCGGATGAGCGCCAGCGTGTCCGCATCGAACTGATCGATCTCAAGCCACATCAGGTCGAACGGTTCGACGACGCGGGCGACCTGTCTGTACCCCTCGGTCTTGAAGTTGAAGTTGAGATCGAGGAGCAGGTCCATCGCCTCGCCCGCACCCTCGCGGAACGCCGCCATCTGATCCTCGATCAGGCGCAGCATGGCGCGGTCGACATTCAGCTCCGGCCAGCCAGCGTTCAGGGTGAAGCCCGGCTGGTGCATGATCGGACAGTCGAGATCGAAGCGGAAGATATTGGCCTTGAGCGCGGAGAAGCCCCGCTCCCGCACCTCCGCGGCCAGCGCCTTCACATCCTCCAGATCACGCAAGGGAGGGGTGCCCATAACCTCGCCATGTTCCAGCCTGTAGGACCCGCAATGCGACCAGTAGAGCCTCAGCCGCTCGCGCACCGGACCATTCAGCAGGGCGGCGACCGGTATGCCGAGGCTCTTGGCCTTGATATCCACCAGCGCGTTTTCGATCGCCGCGATCGCCTGGGCGATCAGCCCGCCGGGCGCCTGCCGGGTCTTGGCGTAGAGCCGCGCCGAATGGCGCTCGACCGGGCGCGGGTCCTCACCGATCAGGATCTCGCCGAGCCGGCGGATCACCTCGCTCAGACCCGGTGAGCCGTAGCTTTCGTTATACTCCGACCAGCCGGTGATCCCCTCGTCGGTCGAGATCTTCAGAAACGACCAGACCCGCCACCCGGCATCGCAATGCAGGCTCTCGATCGCGGTGATGCGCATGACGCCCCTCCCCTTTTCGCCGGAGGCTGGCATAGCGGCGGTGTCCGGACAAGCCGTTCCCCGGTGGCCCGGAGGCCCGTGACCTCAACCCGGCTTCTTGACCACGCCGAGCGTGTCGAGCTCCCGGTCGATCCCGGACAGCGGCGACGCCTGCCGCTCTGCCACGATGGCGTCGAACCGATCGCGCAGCGCTGCCTTCTCCGCCGGGTCGAGGTCGTTCCACGCCCGGTCCTGCAACCCCATCACCAGCGCGTAGTACATGATGAAATGCGGTCGCGAACCGGCGGCGAGCAGGCGCCGATACGTCTCGTCCGCCCCCAGCGCATAGACCTCCTCGGCGCTGTGCAGCCCGGCGCGCGCGAAGCTCTCGACCGATTTCGGCCCCAGATTGCGGATCGCCGAGACCGGCTCAGTCATCGCCCGGCCCGGCGAATATGGAAAGCGGCGCGGCCCTCAGCCGCTCCGGCTCGGCGACGAAGGCGTTCAGCACCTTAGGATAGAGCCGATGCTCCTGTCGCAGCACGCGCGCGGCCAGCCGCTCCGGTGTATCCCCGGCCTTCACCTGGACCACGGCCTGGCCTAGGATCGGGCCCGAATCCAGCTCCTCCGTCACCAGATGGACCGTGCAGCCATGCACCGCGACCCCGGCCTCGAGCGCCCGCTCATGGGTCTGAAGCCCCTTGAAGAGCGGCAGGAGCGAGGGATGGATGTTCAACATCCTCCCCTCCCAGCGCTGGATCATCGCGGGCGTCATGATCCGCAGGAAACCCGCGAGGGCCACGATATCGACCCCTGCGCCTTCCAGCCGCTCCTGAACCGCATCCTCGAAGGCCGGCCGGTCACCCTTGAACGGCCTGTGGTCAACAACAGTAGTTGTAACGCCCCGCGCTTCGGCCTTCGCCAGACCGCCCGCCTCGGGATTGTTCGACAGGACCAGCGCGGGCTCGGCGTGGCGGGAGCGCTCGAGCCCATCGAGGAGCGCGACCATGTTCGAGCCGGAGCCTGAGATCAGGATCCCGACACGCCTCATCCGAGCGATCCGCAATAGGTGACCCCCTCGCCTGCGACCACGGTGCCAAGCCGGACCACCGTCTCGCCCGCATCCGTCAGCAACGCGGTCAGATCGTCGGCGGAAGACACCCCGGCGATGACCACCATGCCAATGCCGCAGTTGAAGGTCTTGAGCGCCTCGGCCTCCGCCATCCCGGCCTCGCCGGTCAGCCACCGGAACACCGGCGGCAAGTCCCAGGCATCCAGGTCGATCTCGACGCCCAGTCCCTCGGGCAAGGCGCGCGGCACGTTCTCGGTCAGCCCACCACCGGTGATATGGGCCAGCGCATGCACACCGCCCGCCTCGATCGCGGCCATCAGGGGCCTCACATAGATCCTGGTCGGCGCGAGCAAAGCTGCACCGAGCGCCACGCCGCCGAAAGGGCTGGGCGCCTGCCAATCGAGCCCGGCATTGTCCACAACCCGGCGCACCAGCGAATACCCGTTCGAGTGCACGCCAGACGACGCGAGGCCCAGCAGGACATCCCCCTCACCGACATCCGAGGGCAGTCCCGCCCCCCGCTCCATCGCGCCAACCGCGAAACCGGCGAGGTCGAAATCGCCCGCCGAATACATCCCCGGCATCTCCGCCGTCTCGCCACCGATCAGCGCGGCCCCCGATTGGCGGCACCCCTCGGCGATGCCCTCGACAACCCGGGCCGCGCTCTCCACATCCAGCTTGCCGGTCGCGAAATAGTCGAGGAAAAGCAAGGGCTCCGCCCCCTGACAGACCAGGTCGTTCACACACATCGCGACCAGGTCGATGCCGACCGTGTCCAGATGCCCGGTGTCGATCGCGATCCTGAGCTTCGTGCCCACCCCATCGGTCGCAGCGACCAGAACAGGGTCCCGATAGCCCGCCGCCTTGAGGTCGAAAAGCCCGCCGAACCCGCCAAGCCCCGCCATCACGCCCGGCCGGTCGGTCGACTTCGCCGCAGGCTTGATCCGCTCGACCAGCGCGTTGCCGGCATCGATATCCACACCGGCCTCGGCATAGGTCAGGCCGTTCGGGCGTTCGCTCATGGGTCAGGCTCCATCCGTCTCGCGCCCCGGTGTAGGGCGGCGGCGCGGCGGATGCAATTGCTCGATGGTTGACCCCCGCCGCACCCGTCCCTAAGCAGGGAACACCTCGCGTTGGGGGCCCGTAGCTCAATTGGTTAGAGCAGACCGCTCATAACGGTTTGGTTGGGGGTTCAAGTCCCTCCGGGCCTACCATTCAGTCCTGTGCTTTTGTGGTGCTTTTGGGCGCCTTTGGAAAGGCGCGTGATTTCCGTGGGTTGGCAGGTGGCGCCGCCGGGTGCGCCGATTGGTTTGGGCGTGAGACGGTGGATTGGAGCGGATTGGGCGCTCGGCATCGGTTTGGTCTCTGGATGTGTCCAAACCGATTTCGGGCTGGGGGCGTGTGCCAAGCATCTCAGGCCGATTCCCAAAGGTAGTCGTCGAGGACGATCTTTAGAGTGGGCGAAGCCTCAGGCCAGGAGTGCGCGTTGGTCTTCACAGAGCAGCTGAAGGGCGTCGAGGCGGCGCAATTTGTGCGCCGAAAGGCTGGTGGGCTGGCGGCCGTCGAGGATCGTCTCGATTAGATTGGGTGCGAGGAAGGCCAGCTGCAGAGACCGGGAGACATCGGCAGCGTCGATGGCCTCCACTGCGGCGATCTCGGAGATCGTCGTTGGGTTCGCCTGATCCATGTAGAGCGCCAACCGGCGGCGGGCATCGACCACGGTCTGGATCAGGTTGGGATCGGGTGATGCGGCCTCTCCCGCAGCGCCTCGCAGGATCATTTGCAGCGCCGCCCCACGGCGGTCGAGGCGGATCGGCGCGATGATCTCAAGGGTGAGGTCGGCATCGCTGGATAGGAGGATGTCCTGATCCAAGGCCGGGCTCAAATCGGCCGTAGCAGTTAGCCGGTGCTCTGTCAGATCAACGCGCCGGGTGATCCGGCGCAACAGATGTTGGCCTTCTGGGCTCGACGGATCGTGCGGCGTCTCTGCCAATTCCTCTAGTCCCGTCAGCAACGTGAGCCTCCCCAGAAGAGTTGGTCCACCGTTATGTTTAGGAGAGCGGAGGATCAGAGATGGCGAACAAGCGAGCCAAACCCGAAGAGATTGTCACGAAGCTGCGGCAAGTGGAGATACTCGTGGGCGAGGGAATGCCGA
>JBCDDC010000039.1:0-18432 GCA_039180675.1 Pseudomonadota bacterium
TCCTCGATGAGCCCACCAACCATCTCGACGCCGAGACCATCGCCTGGCTCCAGAAACACCTGATCGAGTACAAGGGCACCTGCCTGATCGTCACCCACGACCGCTATTTCCTCGACGACATCACCGGCTGGATCCTGGAACTCGACCGCGGCCGCGGCATCCCTTACGAGGGCAACTACTCCGCCTGGCTCGAGCAAAAGGCCAAGCGGCTGGCGCAGGAGGCTCGCGAGGACAAGGCCCGTCAAAAGACGCTGGAGCGCGAGCTCGCCTGGATCCGCCAGGGCGCCAAAGCCCGTCAGGCCAAGTCAAAGGCCCGGATCAGCGCCTATAACGACCTCGCCAACCAATCCGAGCGCGAGCAGATCGGCCGCGCCCAGATCATCATCCCCCATGGCCCCCGCCTCGGCTCCAAGGTCATCGAGGTCGAGGGCATCTCCAAGGCCTATGACGACAAGCTCCTGATCGAGGATCTCACCTTCTCCCTCCCCCCCGGCGGCATCGTCGGCGTGATCGGGCCGAACGGGGGGGGCAAATCGACCCTCTTTCGCATGCTCACGGGGCAGGAGCAGCCGGACAGCGGCGCCATCACCTATGGCGACACGGTCGAGCTCGCCTATGTCGACCAGTCCCGCGACGCGCTCGATCCTGAGAAGACGGTGTGGGAGGAGATCTCGGAAGGGCTCGACGTCCTGCCGCTCGGCAAGGCCGAGATGAACAGCCGCGCCTATTGCGGCGCCTTCAACTTCAAGGGCGGCGACCAGCAGAAGAAGATGAAGCTGCTGTCAGGCGGCGAGCGCAACCGGGTCCACATGGCCAAGCTCCTGAAGAGCGGCGGCAATGTCCTGTTGCTCGACGAGCCGACCAACGATCTGGATGTCGAGACGCTCCGCGCGCTCGAGGACGCGATCGAGGCCTTCTCCGGCTGCGCCGTGGTGATCAGCCACGACCGGTTCTTCCTCGACCGCCTCTGCACCCACATCCTCGCCTTCGAAGGTGAGGGCCGCGTGGAATGGTTCGAGGGCAATTTCGAGGATTACGAGGCCGACAAGATCAGACGCCTGGGCCCGGATGCGGTGGAGCCGAAGCGGATCAAGTACAAGAAGTTTGCTAGATGAGCTTTTGTTCATCTTTAGTTCTTGCAATATGACGCTTCAGTAACCACATTTTGTTGATGGGTCACATGTGACCCAGAAAGGAGCGCCCTTTGTTGGACGCTTTTTTGACTTCTCCGATCTCGGGGTGACGACAAGGCCGTGTCATCTCGGCGCTCTTGAAGGAGTTTGAGGAAACGACCGAAAAGTATCCTGCCACGGCCTGGGCAGGTCCGGAAAGAGCGTTGGAGGCCTCCCTCATAAGGATGGTTCACCAGGGTTAGCCCCCACCGGATAAGTTGTGATGGCGCGCAGGGCGCCGGAGGGAAAGCTTGAGGATCCTTCTAGCTGGGAAGCGAAAAGGATAACCCCAGGTTGACCCTTCCTAAAGGAGCCGCCATTACCTCAATGGGTCGTCGCAAATCGCGGCGGCCCATTTATTTTTGGCTTGTCTTTGAACCCAACTCAAATGCCCGGTGGCACCGCCGGGCAGCGCCCGACCCTCCCCCCGGGAGGGCGTATTGGCGATGCCGCCCGCAGCTCACACGGCATGAATGCTTTGACGCGCGGCGTCAGCCCAACCCGCGCTACCGCCCACCCAGGGTCGGGCGCTGCCCTCCGCGCCTTGACTTTCGGGGCAGGGTGCGTATATACGCCCGTATGAACAAGCGCACCCAGATCAAGAAGACAGGCAATGGCGCTTATATCCCCGTGACGCGCGAGGAGCTTGCCGCCATGCAGGCTGAGATCGGCACCGAGGTCGAGGTCTCGATCACCGACGGCCGAATGACGGTCGCCAAGGTCGACTCCAACTTCGAACGCACCCGCCGCTCGGCCGAGAAGATGGGCGCGCGCTACGCCCGCACGCTGGAGCTGTTCGGCGAGTGACCGATTACGCCTGGCCGGACCCAGACGGCATCCTAGCCTATCTCCGCGACCTGATGGCGAGCAAGGGTGCAGACCTCCAGATCGCGAGCCATGACGACCTGATCGCGGGCTTCGACCGGGCACGCACGGCGCACCAGTACGAGCCCGACGCCACGCCCTTCCATCTCGCGGCGCTGATGTTCGATGGCATTGCCACCCGCCACTCCCTGATCGATGGCAACAAGCGGCTCGCATGGCTCGGCGCCGTGGTCTTCCTCGACCTCAATGGGATCTATCTGGATGCGCCGGAGCAAGCCTCCTTCGACATCGGCATGGCGGTGATCGGGCGGACGAAGACCACCGAGGATCTGGCCGCGTTCTTCGAACGCTATGCCGTCACCCCATGAGCTGCAGCGCCAGCCAGGGGGTGAAGCTAAAGACGATCAGCAGGATCTTGTAGGTCGCGAGATAGCCGATATAGAGACGGCGGAGATCCGCGCTTTCCATCTCGAACATCCGCCCGTGGATCCGCTCCAGCCAGCCGGGCGCGCCGATCACCACGGCGCAGGCGGCGGCGTACATGATCAGGTTGATCGCGAGCATCCAGCCGAACCATTGTGTCATCTGATCGAGGGTCATCAGGGGCCTCCTGCCCGTCAATCGCCCCCCAATTTCCCCGCGACAGTCTGCGCCTCGACGGCCATTGACGCAAGCGAGGCGCCTCACGCTCCGCGATCGCGACCGTCGGTTCGCCGGTTTCGGTTATCGGACCGAGATCCGGCCAAGCCGTGAGCGCCTGGTGCCCGGTCGCGGTCTGTCAGCCCTGGTGCGTCAGACTGTCGGCGTCTCCGGCTCCGGCTCCGGGGCAGGGGGTGCTGCACCCTCGACCTCGATCACCGGCTCCATCTTGCCCAGCTCCTCCATGCTCAGATGGCAGGCGATCCTGTGGCCGTTGCCCATGTCGCGCACCGGTACCTCGCCCTGATCGCAGACGCCCTTCATGACGTACTGGCAGCGGGTCTGGAACGGGCAGCCGGGGAGCGGGTTGAGGGGCGAGGGCAGCTCTCCCTCCAGCACCACATGGCGTTTCTTGACGTGGGTGTCGGCGATCGGCACGGCGGAGAGAAGCGCCTCGGTATAGGGGTGATAGGGGGGTGCGAAGATGTCCTCGGTGTTGCCCTGCTCCATGATCCGGCCGAGATACATGACCACGATCCGGTCGCTCAGATACCGCACGACGCCGAGGTCGTGGGAGATGAAGAGCATCGTCGTCCGGCTCTCGCGCTGGATATCGGTGAGGAGCTTCGTCACGGCGGCCTGGACGGAGACGTCGAGGGCCGAGACCGGCTCATCCGCCACCACCAGCTTCGGCCGACCGGCAAAGGCCCGCGCGATGCCGATCCGCTGCTTCTGTCCGCCCGAGAGCTGGCGCGGCATGCGGCGCGCGAACTCACGCGGCAGCTTCACCATATCGAGCAGTTCCAGCATCTTCTCGCGCCGGTCCTCATCGTCGCGGCCGATCTCGAACTGCTCCAGCACGCGGCAGATCTGATCGCCGATGGTCATCGAGGGGTTCAGCGTGTCGAACGGGTTCTGGAAGACCATCTGCACCTGGCTGACGGTCTTGGCGTTGCGGCTCTCCACCGGCAGGTCGCCGATATCGAGATTGCCGAGCAGCACCTGACCGTCGGTCGCGGTCTCGAGACCCATGAGAACCTTGGCGAAGGTCGACTTCCCGCAGCCGGACTCGCCGACGATCGCCACGGTTTCCGCCTCGCGCGCGTTGAACGTGACCTCCTCGTTCGCCTTCACGGTCCGCTTGTCGCCGCCGCCGAACATGCCGGTCGAGACCGAGTAGTGCTTTTTGAGGTTGTCGACCGAGACCACGACATCGCCCACCTGGATCGGCTCATCGATCTCGCCCGCGTCGATATCCGCATTCCAGTCGACATCATTGATCCGCTCGCAGCGAGAGCGGTGCCGGTCACCGGACGCTCCGACCGGGTGCATCCGGACCGCGTGCGTGTTGCAGAGCTGCTCGTCGAAATGCGCGCAACGGGGGCCGAAATTGCAGCCATGCGGGCGCTGATGGGGCAGGGGAAGCTGGCCGGGTATCGCGACCAGCGGGCGGGCGTATTTGTCCGCCCCCGGCACCGGGATCGAGCGCAGGAGCCCCTTGGTGTAAGGGTGGCGCATGTTGTTGAAGACGGTGTCGATATCGCCTTCCTCCACCGCCTCGCCCGAATACATCACCGTGATCCGGTCGCAGGTCTCGAGGATGAGGCCGAGGTTGTGGCTGACGAAAATCATCGAGGTGCCGAATTCGCGCGCCAGATCCTTGATCAGGGCGACGATCCCGGCCTCCACCGTGACATCCAGTGCCGTGGTCGGCTCGTCCAGCAGCAGGAGCTGCGGTTTCGACAGAAGCGCCATGGAGATCACCACGCGCTGCTGCTGCCCGCCCGAGAGTTGGTGCGGATAGGCGCCGAGGATCCGGTCGGGGTCCGGCAGGCGCACGGCGTCCACCATCTCAGCCGCGCGCTTGTAGGCGTCCTCCTCGGTGATGCCTTCATGTACGGTCAGCACTTCGGCAAGCTGCTTGCCGATCTTCATCGCGGGGTTCAGCGAGGCCATCGGCTCCTGATAGACCATGGAGATCTTCGAGCCGCGCAGCTCCCGCAGGCGCTCGTCGCTCATGGTGCCCATCTCTTCGCCCATGAACTTGATCGAGCCGGATTTGATCCGCCCGTTCTTGCCGAGGTACTGCATGATCCCGAGCGAGACGGTGGATTTGCCGCACCCGGATTCGCCGACGAGACCCATGGTCTCGCCCGGCATCACGGTCATCGAGAAGTCCATCACTGCGGGGATCTCGCCCGCCCGGGTGTAGAAGGAGATGTTGAGGTCTTCGATATCAAGGATCGGTTGGGTCATCTTCCTACTCCTGTTCCTTAATCTTTGAGCGACTCCTCCCGAAGCCCGTCGGCCAGAAGGTTGAGGCCGAGCACGAGGGTCATCAGCGCGATCGCGGGGAAGAGCGACAGGTGCACCGTGGAGGCCAGCCTGACAAAGGCGCGCCCGTGGTTGATCATCGAGCCCCAGTCCGGGCTCTCGGGGCTTAGGCCGAGGCCGAAGAAACCGAGGGTTCCGAGCAGGATGGTCGTGTAGCCGATGCGCAGGCAGAAATCGACGATCAGCGGCCCGCGCGCGTTCGGCAGGATCTCCCACAGCATAATGTACCAGGGCCGCTCACCCCGGGTCTGGGCCGCGGCGACATAGTCCCGTGTCTTGATGTCCATGGTCAGGCCCCGGACGATCCGGAACACACCGGGTGAGGAACCAAGGATCACGGCCGCGAACACGTTCAGCTCATTCGGCGCCATGCCGACGAAACCCAGCGGATCGCGGTTGAAGACGAGGCCGGAATAGAGCCAGAGACCGATCACCAGCGTTGCCCCGATATAGAGCCCGAGCTTCTGCGCGTTCTTCTCATACTTCGTGTACCACATGGTGCAGAGGAAGATGATCGGGAACAGGAAGAAGAAGGCCGCCATGCCGATCGGGAGTGACCAGGGCAGGTTGATCGGACCTATGGGGATCAGTTTGACCTCATTCACCTCAGGCGTCACCAGCAGGTAGAAGAGCAGGATGACCGGGAAGGCGAGGACGAGGTTGGCGAGGAAGGACATCAGCGTGTCCATCCAGCCGAGATAGTAGCCCGCCGGCAGGCCCAGCGTGGAGCCGACCATATAGGCGATCAGCGTGGCGGTCGGCGCGATGATCAGCACCACCTGGCTGCCATATACGACCCGGCTGAAGAGATCGCGGGCCAGATTGTCACCGCCCCAGAGGTAGTAGACCGCGACCTGTGTCCCGTCGTCGAGATCCTTCATGAAGCCGGTGCCGGGCAGGGCCTTCTTCATGCCGGGAGCGAAGGATTGCTCCAGCGCCGGCTGGATCGCGATCAGATCGGCGAAGACCGCGGTGAAGATCCAGAAGAGGACCAGAACGGCCCCCCATAGCCCGACGGACGAGCCATAGAGGCGCCCCACGACCCCCAATTTGTCACGGATGACATAGCAGACGATCAGCGTGACTGCGATGGCAGTCCATGTCGGCCAGAACCGGATCAGGGTCTGGACGATGATCTCGACGGTCGACAGCGGTTCCATACTCTTCCCCCCAAGCTGACGGTTACTTCACGCGGATCCGGGGGTTCAGATAGGCATATCCGATATCCGAGATCAGTTGCGTCAGCAGAACCACGATCACTGCGACCCACGAGATCGCCAGCAGCATATTGATGTCATTGTTCCCCGCCGCCTGCACCAGCGCCCAGCCGAAGCCTTTGTAGTTGAACATCGTCTCGACGATGACGACGCCAGTCAGAAGCCAGGGGAATTGCAGCATGATCACGGTGAACGGCGCGATAAGCGCGTTCCTGAGCGCGTGTTTCAGGACGACCGTGCGGAAATTCAGCCCCTTCAACCGCGCGGTCCGGATGTATTGCGAGGTCATCACCTCTGCCATCGAGGCCCGCGTCATCCGCGCGATGTATCCCATACCGTAAATCGCCATGGTCATGACCGGCAGGGTGAAATTCTCAATGGTGATCGAGCGGGTAGAGGCGATCCCTTTCAGCAGGCCCAGAGAGCTCGCGAAGATAACGGTGAAGATGATCCCTGTGACGTATTCCGGGGCAGAGGTCGACGTGATCGAGCCTACTGACAGACTTCGATCCAGGATCGATCCCTCTCGCATGCCCGCCAGGACCCCTACGATCAGCGCGCCCGGCACCATCACGATCATCACCCAGAACATCAGGATACCGGTGTAGCCGAGCCGCTCACCCACAACGGCTGAAACCTGCTTGCGGAACACCCGGCTATAGCCCATGTCGCCCTGCAGCGTATTGCCCAGCCATTCCACGTATCGAGTGACGAAGGGCCGCTTGAACCCTTCCTTCTCGAGCCATGCGTCGACCTGCTCGTCGGTCATGCGCATGTTGCCCTCGGTCTTTGCGAGCTTCTCGAGATTGCCTGGCAGATTGACTAGGTAGAAGACGATAAAGGTCAGGGCGACCATTGTGATAAACATGGTCCCCAGACGGCGCAGAATGAACATCAGCATTGTGAGCTTCCCTGTCGGCCTTGCATCACTTGCGGATGCTTGGGGCCATTTTTCCGCTTATGCGGGTTTGGACGGGCGGCCCAGCGAAAGGGTCGCCCGCCGATCTTCCGTTATCGATCAGCTATCCAGCCAGTACAGATCTGCGTACTGGAACTGGGCCTGGTGCATCTCGTAGCCATGCACGCCCTCGCGGTACGACCGGAAGATCGAGCGCCAGTAGGGCTGAATGATCACGCCCGAGTCGCGCAGGATCGTCTCGAGCTTCACCATGATCTTGCGCCGCGCTTCGACATCCGGCGTTGCAAGCGCCTGATCGAGGGTCGAGTCGAACTCAGGGTTCGAGTACGCGGTCTCGTTCCACGCCTCGCCGGACTTGTAGGCGAGCGCCAGAACCTGAACGCCCAAGGGGCGCCCGTTCCAGTTGGTGGATGAGAACGGATACTTCGACCAGTCGTTCCAGAAGGTCGAGCCCGGGATCACCGTCCGCTTGACGTTGAGGCCGGCATCCCGCATCTGGGCTGCGACGGCATCGGTGGTGTTGCGGCGCCAGTCATCGTCGATCGAGATGATCTCGAACTCGAAATCCGACTGTCCGGCTTCGGCCAGGAGCTTCTTGGCCTTCTCTACATCGCGCACATGCGGGCCGATATCGGCATACTCGACGTGCACCGGACCGACATGGTGGTTCGCGGCCGGAATACCCGTCCCGTTGATGCCGAGCTGGAGCACCACCTCGTTATCGACGGTCGCCTGTACCGCCTGACGAACCCGCTGGTCGTCATAGGGCGCGTTGTCGACATTCATCCGGATCACGATGGTTGAACCGGTTGCGATATCGGTGGTGCTCACCCCGACCGAGTTCAACTGATCGATCGCATCGGGCGGTGTCAGGTAGTTGGCGTCGACCTCTTCCGACTCGAAGGCCGCGATCATCGCGGTCGGGTCGGTGCCGTGGTCATAGTATTCCACGCCGTCGAGCCAGAAGTCGCCGCCCCACCAGTCGCTGTCCTTGCGGCGCACGACGATGCTGTCGCCCACATCATAGTTGACCAGCTCACAGGCTCCGGTGGAGATGCTCAGCGCTTCCACAGGATCGGACGAGCCGTCGTAGGAGCGGTGCATCACCATCGCCGGATAGTCTGACATGCCTGCGATGATCGAGATGTCGGGCTTGAGCAGGTTCAGCTTGACCGTCTGGTCATCGACCTTTTCGATCGCGCCTTCCGCGGCTTTGTTGGTCTCGGCGTCGATCAGCGCGGCCATGCGGCCTGCCATCGAGTTGCCCTCGACGTCCTTCTCGCACCAGCGCGCGAT
The DNA here is from genome assembly GCA_039180675.1 of Pseudomonadota bacterium. Taxonomy (GTDB): domain Bacteria; phylum Pseudomonadota; class Alphaproteobacteria; order Rhodobacterales; family Rhodobacteraceae; genus Thermohalobaculum. Next base: position 8,403 of record JBCDDC010000039.1, read on the forward strand.
GTTGTGCACCAGATCGTCGGCATTGAAGTCGTCGCCGTTCGACCACTTCACGCCCGAGCGTGTCTTGAGCGTGTAGGTCGTCGCATCGTCCGATGTCTCCCAGCTCTCCAGCAGCCAGGGGCTGAAGGTGAAGTCGCGGTTCCAGCGCACCAGATATTCGCAGACCGACGAGACACCCATGGCCATCTCGGTCCAGTCAAAGGTGCGCGGGTCCTTGAAGGCCTTGATCTGCATCGACACGCGCAGCGTTCCGCCTTTCTTGGGCGTCGCGGCGCTCGCCGGGGTCGGCGTGAGGCCACCCAGCGCATAGGCACCCGCGGCGCTTACGCCGAAGGCGGCCATGGTCGCGAAATACTCGCGACGATTCATCTTCCCAGCCTTGAACTGCTCGGCGGTCGCTTCCGCCATTGGGTGCAGCTCTCGGTCGGTGAGCATGTGTTTGGTCATTCGTCTCTCCCTGAACCCAAGCGGGTTTTTTTCGTAAGGCATGCTGATGCTAAACATGCGATTTCCGACGCGCCAAGAGCAATCTGACCCGATTTTCGGAGTTTTGGGGAAAAATTCCGCGTTATCTGCCGCGTGCATGTCCTCTGATGAGACGGGCTCTTACGCGACGAAAATTGTCGGATTCGAAAAACGCTCAGCCCAGCGGCCAGGGAAGCTCGACCAATTCCTGCAGCAGCCCAGGCGGGAAATCGCGGTTGAGAGCGCCGGCCATCAAAAGGATGAAGCCGAGTCCCGCTGCGGACAGGATCAGAATGCGGGGCAGGGCAATCCGTGCCCGGAATGCGAGGAAGGCAACAAAGAACACCGCGAGCGCCAGAATGAAGCCAACAAGGGCCGTGAGGACCAGAAGTGCCACGAACCAGCCGAGCGTTTCCCAGAGGCCATGCGGCGCCTCCGCGTCGTCGCCACCTGCCTCGCGATCCGCAAAGACCGGGTCTGACGCCTCTGCGGTGAACATGCGCAGCAGGATCACCCCCGATGCCAGGAGTCCGATGAACGAGACAATGCCCGGGAAGATCTTGTCATTGAACGCCGTGATCGTCATCGCATCGACAAAGGCAAGCGCCAGGAAACCGGTGATGAAGAGCGTGAAGATCGTTGGCGCCACTTTGCCGCCCGAGACACCGGAGCCCTCGGGCAGGATCTGCTTGGCCTGCCGGGCACCCAGCCAGACCGAGACCACGGTGATGATCAGGAGGACGATCACGATGGGCGAGAACAGATACTCCATCATCTCGCCAAACCCTTGACGCAGCCTGAGATCCGCGAACCGCGCGACCTGATACGTATAGGTCTCCGCCTGGCTCGACAGCACGAAACCGATCAGGAACGCGGGCCGTGACCAGTCGAACCGGCGCATGAAGATGCCGAGGAGGCCGATCCCGACCAGCGCCACAAGATCCCCCAGCGACTGGCGGGATTGGAACGCCGCGAACGCGATCAGCATGAAGAGGAAAGGCGCGAGAAGAGTGAACCGGATCGTCGTGAGCTTTGCGATCCCGCCCGACAGCGCGATGCAGAGCCCGGCGCCCAGAACATTGGCCAGCGCCAGCGACCAGACGATCGTGTAGGTGATCCCGAGATCATTGGTGATCATCTGCGGCCCGGCCTCATAGCCGAGCAGGATCATCCCCCCGATGAACACCGCCATCGAGCCGGAGCCGGGGATGCCGAAGAGGAGCGTCGGGACCAGCCCGCCGCCTTCCTTGGCGTTGTTCGAGCTCTCCGGTCCGATCACACCGCGAATGTCGCCCGAGCCGAATTTCGACTTGTCGCGCGCGAACTGCACCGTGTGGCCATAGGCGATCCAGTCGACGACCGAGCCGCCAAGCCCCGGGATCACGCCGACGATCACCCCGATGATCGAACAGCGGATCGACAGGATGATGTTCTTGAACCAGTCCCTGATACCGTCGAACCAGCCCGCGCCCAGCGTCGCCTCGCGTGAGATCGACCGATCCTGGCGCAGCAGTGCAATGATCTCCGGCACCGCGAAGATGCCAAGGCCGACGATGACCAGGCGCAGCCCATCGTAGAGATAAGGCCAATCCTCGAAACTCAGTCGCGCGGATCCCCCGGCGGGAGCCTCGCCAATCGTCCCGACAATAAGGCCCAGCCCGGCAGCGACGATCCCCTTGAGCGGAATGCGCCCCGCGAGCGTGCCGACCATCGAGAGGCCAAGGATCGTGACCATCAAAAGCTCGGGCGTCTTGAAGGCAAGCACGAGCGGCCGCGCGATCAGGATGAAGAACGTCAGCACCAGCGCGCCGAGCAGACCGCCGAACAGCGAAGACACGAACGCCGCCGCGAGCGCTCGGGCCGCCTGACCCTTCTTGGCGAGCGGAAACCCGTCCAGCACCGTTGCCTGGCTGGCGGATGACCCCGGTATCCCCATCAGAACGCTCGCGAAGGTGTCCGAGGTCGGGATCACCGCCACAAGCCCCACCATCAGCGCGAGGCCCGAGACCGAGTCCATGCCGAAGATGAAGGGAAGCACGAGGCTGAGGCCCGCGATCCCGCCCAGGCCGGGAAACACACCAACGCTCAGGCCCAGCATGACCCCGATGGCCAGAAACATCAGCTGCTGGGGTTGCAGGATCAGCCCAAATGCCTCGGAAAGCGCGGGCAGGGCGGTCGCGGCGAAGTCCATTGATGTTCCCCCGGAAAGAAAGGGGCGCCCGAGGCGCCCCGATCCAGGTTACTTCAGCTCGACGCCGTAGCGGTCCTTGAGCCAGCCTTTGACCCAGGTTTTCGCGCTATCCGGCACGTCGGTGCCCTGGCTGAGCTTGACCTTGGCAGCCGCGCCGGTCGACTGGGGATAGACGCCGAGACGCTTCTTGGAGATCTCGGGGAAATCCGGCCGGGAGATCACCGCGTTGAAGGCGGTCGTGTATGTGTCGACGATCTCCTGGGGTGTTCCGTTTGGCAGGAAGACCATCTTTTGGGCCGGGAAGCCTGCGACGAAGAAGGCCTTCCATGCCTCCCACGCATCGCCCGACGGCTCCTCTCCCTTAATCTCGGTGAAGACTTCCTTGAAGGTCGGGATATCCGGGAAGGTCGGATCACGGACAATGTTGCCATCTGCATCCAGCGCCCCCCAGGTCATGATCGGCACGGCCTGACCGGCCTCGACCAGCGGGGTCACTTTGCCGAGAAAACCCGAGGATGTCTGGTAGTCGATATTCACCTCGCCACGCTCGAACATCAGGCGGCCTTCGCCCCGGCCCTTAATGCCGAAGATCGGCTCGACTTTCATGCCCAGCATCTCCCAGGCGAGCAGCGGCACCAGATCAAGGCGCGTCGCCCCCTGGCTGGCATAGATGAAATCGACATCGAGGATCGAACTTTTGTCGGCGCTCCATCTCTCGGCCAGATCGGGCGGCAGGTAGGCGACACCGCCGGTCGCCGTGGCGAGCACGATGTTCCAGTCTTTGTATTCGTACTTCACCCGTGGATCTCCCAACAGATAAGGGAACTGTGTCGAGCCGGACGTGCCGAGGATCGTGAGGCCATCGGGTTTCGCATTCGCTGCGAACCAGTTCGCACCCTTTGTCGAGCCCGCGCCCGGCATGTTCTTGACCACGACATTCGGGTTGCCGGGAAGCGCCTCGCTCAACAGTGGCGCATAGAAGCGCGACCACTTATCCGAGCCGCCGCCCTCCTTGAACGGAATGATCCAGTCGATCGTCTGCCCTGAAAAATCGGCTGCTGCCGCCGACATCGCAACTGCTGTGGCTGCTGCCGCCGACAGTGCAATCATCGCTCTGCGGCTCAAAGCGCTGAGTTTCGTCATCGATTTCCTCCCGTTGGTGCCCGCTTATGTTGTGCGGGCCGCATGTGTGATACGCGAGACGATGCGGGGCATCTCTGGGAAAATCAACCTGATTTGAAACCGTTGGCGGCGAGATGCCAAGAGTTTGACAACCGAAATGTAACCCATTTGTTCCAAACCCGGCATAACGCTGCGGAGAAACCGGTCTTTCGCATGGCGTTGCAAACAATTGGGACGGTGCGGCCAAGACCGATGCTGAGAAGCCTGTTCGGCAAGTTTCGGGATACCCTGCTCAGGCGCCCCTCGCCGGAGGATGTGCAGGTGGTGCTCGAGGCCGGCCCCATTGCCGCCCTCGTCACGGCACTCCTCGCGATCATCTTTGCACTCAGCTACCACGGGGAAGGGGACGGCCCGGTCGTGTATGGCTGGGCGGGCGCCACCGTTCTGCTGAGCCTTTTCATGTATCTGCGTGGCCGCAAAGCGGCTCGCCGCGAGGTCGCCGCAGTCTCGCGTTCAGGCTCGATCCGGATCGTTGTCTTCTCGCTCCTCTTCGCGTCACCGTGGAGTGCGCTTGCGTTTCTCACACTGGGGCGGACGGACCTGGCGCAGCAGATGATTGCGCTCATGGTCTGCGCTGGGCTGTGCTCTGGCGCTGCGATCGTACTGCACCGGACCCTGCTCGCGGCCACGGCGTATTTCGGCGTGGTGTTGCTGTCGGTGATCGCCGCCTTCGCCTTGCGTGGCCAGACCGATATGTGGCCCGTCACCATCTATGTCGTTCTTTACGGCCTCTCGCTTCTCGCTCTTGCATTCCTGACCGCACGGATGAGCAAAGCGCAAGAGACATCGAACAATGAATTGAGTGAGTTGGCCGATGATCTTCATGCCGCGCATGAGGAGATCTCGGTGATGGCCTTCGTCGATCCCGTGACCGATCTCCCCAATCGCTCGGTCTTCGGCCGGCAGGTCCATGAACAGATCGCCAGGGCGGAGGAGGGGCAGGGGTTCGCTGTCTTCCTGCTCGATCTGGACGGTTTCAAGAACGTCAACGACGGGATCGGCTATCACGCCGGCGATCAGCTTTTGCAAGTGGTAGCCACGCGCCTGCGCGAGGCTCTTGGACCCGATGACGAGGTCGCGCGGCTCTGGGCCGATGAATTCGCGTTAGTGGTCAAGGGTGTCGATGAGCAGGCAGCCCTGAAACGCGCGGCCGGAATCATCAACTCGGTCAGCAAGCCCGCAATGATCGATGAGCGGGCGATCTATCCGAACGCATCGATCGGCGGCGCACTCTACCCGCGCGACGGCGAGACGGAGCATGAATTGATCCGCAAGGCAAACATCGCGCTTCATCGGGCGAAGGAGAATGGGCGCGGGCGCTGCGTGCTTTACACCGGGGCGATGAGTGCGCGGATCGCCGAGATCGACCGGATCGAGCACGACCTGCATGTCGCGCTGCTCGAAGGGCAGATCGAGATCCACTACCAGCCGAAGATCGACCTCGAGACCGGGGCACCGCTAGGCGCTGAGGCGCTGGTGCGTTGGAATCATCCAAAGGGTGGCGTGCTCACGCCCGATCAATTTCTCGGCGTCGCGGCAGAGCGCGGCATGATGCTGGATGTCAGCAGCCACATCTTCGAGGTCATCGCGCGCGATATCGTGGCCTGGCGCGATGCAGGCGCGGCTTTTGGGAAGATTGCGATCAACATTCATCCGCTCGACCTGAAATCGCCCACAGGTCTTTTGGCCAATCTCCGCCGTCTCCTGACTGCAGGCGTGCGTCAGAGCGATGTGGTGATCGAGATCACCGAGGGCTGTTTCGTCGGCCGCGACACGGACGAGGCTGCAATCGCCCTCGACGCGATCCATGAGATGGGGTTCGAACTCGCGCTCGACGACTTCGGCACCGGCCACGCCTCGCTGTCGCATCTGCGCAAGCTGCCGATCCACGAGTTGAAGATCGACCGCGAGTTCGTCAGCGGGATCTGCCATAACCAGCATGACCTCGCTATCGTCTCGGCGACGATCGAGATCGCACGCTGCCTCGATCTCAGAACAGTGGCCGAAGGGGTCGAGACGGCCGAGCAGATCGCGGCACTTCGGGAGGTAGGCGCCGATATCGGGCAGGGTTACCACTGGTGCAAACCGGTCCCCGCGGCTGAGTATCTGGCGTTCTTTGAGGGGCAGAGAACCGTTGCCTCCGCGCCGCCGCCTTTGGCGCGTCTGGCCTCAGATCACAAAACCCCCTGAGATCGGCATGTGATAGGCGAAGATCGCAGGGCTCCCGCCCGTGTGGAGAAACAGCACATTTTGATCCGGGCGCAGATTGCCTGCGATGTTGAGCGCGCCGGCCATGCACTTCCCGGAATAGACCGGGTCGAGGATCAGCGCCTCGGTCCGTGCCGCCAGGCTGATCGCGCGTTCCGTCGGCAGGTTGAGCTGGCCATAACCGGGCCCCAGAAAGCGGTCGTTGACCACGATGTCGTCCTCCGCGACAGGGTTCGGGATCTCGAGCAGTGCTGCGATCTCCGCACAGCGCTCCATGAGCCTGGGTTTCTGAAGCCCCGCCGCCCGGCGCACGCAATACCCCGTGACGGGAATCTGGCAGCCGAGCGCTCGCAGCCCGAACAGGAAGCCCGCATGGGTCGCCCCGCTGCCCGACGGCACCGCGATATGATCGAAAGAGATGCCCAGTTTCCCCATCTGCGAGAGCAGCTCGCGCGCACAGGCGACATACCCAAGCGCACCGACCGGCGGATGCCCCGGGCCCAGATGGATCACGTACGGCGTGCGCCCCTGGGCGCGGTAATCGGTGGCCAGCAGCTCCAACTCCGCATCCGCACCGGCCTCGTTTTCCCCCTCGGGAAAGCTCGAAATCGAAGCGCCCAGCAAGCGCGAGACCAGCACATTGCCGGATGTCTTGTAGCCCGGGTGATCGCCCGCCACCCGCGCTTCCTGCTGGATGTGGCAATGCATGCCAAGCTTGGCGGCATAGGCGGCGGCAGTCCGACAGTAGTTCGACTGGACTGCCCCGGTGATCAGCACCGTGTCCGCGCCCTTGGCCTTCGCCTCACCCATATAGTAGCCGACCTGACGCACCTTATTGCCGCCGAAGGCCAGCCCCTGCGCGTCATCGCGTTTCGCCCAGATCCGTGCTCCGCGATTTGCCTCGGACAGCCGGGGCAGGGCTTCGAGCGGTGTTGGCTGATCGAAAAAGCTGACGACGGGGATGGAGTCGAAACGGCCGAGCGGCATGGGACCTCCTGTGACTTGACGGAACGGTCTCAGATTTGCCGCGGTGGCCGCAAGGAAAATTGGCCTACACGAAGAAAAGCGCCTGCCAGGGCTCTCCGGCAGGCGCTTTTGTTAAGGATAAGATCTCAGCCGAACAGGCCGAGCGCCTCCAGCTTCAGGATCACCTGATGCGCACAATGATCCGGGTCGACCGACTCGGTGTCCAGGCGCAGTTCCGGCGTCTCGGGCGCTTCATAGGGGTCGGAGATCCCGGTGAATTCCTTGATCTTTCCCTCGCGCGCCAGCTTGTAGAGCCCCTTGCGGTCGCGCCGCTCGCACTCCTCCAGACTGGTTGCGACATGGACTTCGACAAAGGCGCCATAGCTCTCGATCATCTCGCGGACCTTGCGCCGCGTGGCCGTGTAAGGCGCGATCGGGGCGCAGAGCGCGATGCCGCCGTTCTTGGTGATCTCCGAGGCGACATAGCCGATGCGCTCGATATTGATATTCCGATGCTCCTTCGAGAAGCCGAGCTCCGAGGAAAGATGCTTGCGCACGATATCCCCGTCGAGCAGCGTCACGGGGCGGCCGCCCGCCTCCATCAGTTTGACCATCAACGCGTTGGCGATTGTCGACTTGCCGGAGCCTGACAGCCCGGTGAAGAACACGGTGAAGCCCTGCTGTGACCGCGGCGGCTTGGTCTTGCGTAGCTCGTCGACGACCTCCGGAAATGAGAACCACTCCGGGATCTCCAGCCCCTCGGACAGGCGGCGGCGCAGCTCGGTGCCCGATAGGTTGAGCACGGTCGCACCTTCCTCGACCTCATCTGCAGGCTGGTATTCGGCGCGCTCCTGCACGTAGACCATCATTTTGAAGGGCACCATCTCGATGCCCATCTCTTCCTGATATTCCTCGAACATGTCCTGTGCGTCGTAGGGGCCGTAGAAGTCCTCACCGTTCGAATCCTTGCCCGGCCCGGCGTGATCGCGACCCACGATGAAATGGGTGCAGCCGTGGTTCTTGCGGATGATCCCGTGCCAGACCGCCTCGCGCGGTCCGGCCATGCGCATCGCCAGGTTCAAAAGGCTCATATGCGTTGTCGCGGCCGGGTATTTGTCGAGCACGGCCTCATAGCAGCGTACCCGGGTGAAATGATCGATATCGCCGGGCTTGGTCATGCCGACGATCGGGTGGATCAATAGATTGGCCTGTGCCTCCTTCGCCGCGCGGAAGGTCAGTTCCTGATGCGCGCGGTGAAGCGGATTGCGGGTCTGGAACGCCACGACCCGGCGCCAGCCCATCTTGCGGAAATAGGCGCGCAGCTCATTCGGTGTGTCGCGGCGGGATTTATAGTCATAGTGGACCGGCTGCTGGATCCCGGTGATCGGCCCGCCCAGATAGACCGGCCCCGCCATGTTGTGCAGATAGTTCACCGCCGGATGGGCGAGGTCGTTCGAGCCGAAGACCTTCTCCGCCTCGCGCGTCTTGTCTGGGCTCCACTTGTCGGTCACCGACATGATCGCCAGGATCACGCCCTCCTGATCGCGTAGCGCGATATCCTGGCCCGGCTCGACCTTGCCCGCGAAGTCCCCGCTGACATCCAGCGTGATCGGCATGGGCCAGAGCGTGCCGTTGGCGAGCCGCATCGTGTCGACGACTGCGTTGTAATCCGCTTCGTTCAGAAATCCGTTCAGCGGATTGAAGCCGCCGTTCATCAGAAGCTCCAGATCGCAGATCTGGCGCGGCGTCAGATCCCACGATGCCAGGTTTCCCGCTTCTTGCTTCAGCTTCTGTGCGCTTTCATAAGACACATAGAGTTCCGGGATCGGGGTATGGTTTGATGACATGGTGTCTTCTCTCGCGTGGGATCAGGTCGGTGTGACGGGCCGCTTCTACTCGGGCCGTGCGGGAGATCAATCCATTTTCGGAAAAACAAGGTGAATCTGTGACCGCGACCTGCCCCATCTCGGCTTTCATCATCACGCGTGACGAGGAACAGCGCCTGCCGCGCACGCTGGAGGCGCTCTCCTGGGTCGATGAGATCGTGGTGGTCGACTCAGGCTCCACCGATCGGACCGTGGAGATCGCCGAGGCAGCGGGTGCCCGAGTGCTTCATCGGGACTGGACCGGGTATGGCCCGCAGAAGGTCTTCGCCGAAGCGGCCTGCCGCCATGACTGGGTCCTCAACGTCGATGCGGACGAGGTCGTCACACCAGCGCTCGCCCGCGAGATCTCGGGGCTTTTCGCCTCCGGGCTGCCGTCTCCCGGCGGCTGGCGGATGCCGATCCTCACCGTCTATCCCGGGGCGGAAGGACCGCGGCCCTTCGCCGCCGACTTCAACGAACTCCGGCTCTATCACCGCTCCATTGCCGGTTATCGCGACCACCCTGTCTATGACCGGGTCGAGACAGCGGCGGGCGCGCAGGTGAGCCAGCTCATGCAGCCGGTTTGGCATTTCACGGTGCTCGGATGGGCCGAGTTCGTCGAGAAGGAGAACCGCCACTCGAGCTTCCTGGCATCGAACCAGACGCACCGACGGTCCGGGCTCGGCGCGCGGATCTTTGTCGAGATGCCGTGGACCTTCCTCAAATTCTACCTCCTCCGCCGACACATCACCGGGGGTTGGCGGGGGTTCTTCTTCGCGCTGACCGCTGCCTACGCACGCACGCTCCGGATCGCGAAGATGCTGGAGGCGCAGAATGACCCTGACAGGCAGGCACCGAAATCCACCCAAGCCGGGGACGAGCGCACAGATCTCCGTTGACTTCGCCCGGTGCTTCACCATATACACAACTCTCCGGCAGGCGACTGCCGGTCCATCAGGCCGCGTGGGTGAGCAGTGAGCCGGGCAACCGGCACATCGACCCTTTTGGCCTGCGCTCTTTGAGATTGTGATGATGTTATGAAGGGATATGCGGGCGGTTTTGTGCTGTTACGGCATTTGGACTGTTCGGATATCGGCATCTTAGGTGGTTTTGTTGTTTCGTGCTCAAGCAGCGCGAAGCGCGGTAGCACCGA
>JBCDDC010000040.1:0-15765 GCA_039180675.1 Pseudomonadota bacterium
CGCTTTCATTTTGGTCTCCCGGTCCAGAACTACTTGAAAGTGCGCAGAGCCGTTTCGATGCCATCCATTACGGCGCGAACATGCTCTGGGTTTTGTGCTGCGGCATGGGGCTGGGCGAAGCGCCCGGCATCATTGTCGAAGTAGCGTCCAGAGGCGCCTTCGAAGCTGTCCCCGAGCGCGGCCTCGCACAGGATCTTGGCGCCGATGCTCAAGTCGTTGCCGCCGATGCCGAAGCCCTCTTTGACCATCTTGGAGGCAAGAAGGGACCCTGGATTCACGGCGACGATCGCCGGTCCCTGGGGTAAGTTCTTGGCCAATTCCTGGCTCCAGATGGTGATCGCTAGCTTGCTCTGCGCATATGCCGCCATGTCGCTCAACGTCACCTCTCCGGCCATGGCAGCCGGATCGACGGGTGCCTGTGCCGCAGAAGAGAGGTTGATGACCCGCCCCGTCTTAGGAATGATCGGCAGCAGCAGACGGCTCAGAACGAGTGGCGCGAACGTGTTGACCGCGAACCGGATGTCGAAACCATCCGGGGTTTTGAGCACCGGTGTCTTCAGCACGCCGGCATTGTTTATTAGGACGTCGAGCCGATCGTGCTTCGCGGCGACTTCTTTGGCCAGGCGTTTGACGTCTGCGGCGACACCGAGATCGGCGATGTAGCCCTGGGCACCGTCTGGGATCTCAGCCAACGCCGTATCGAGTTTCTCCCTACTCCGGCCATGCAGCAGTACCTTGTGCCCGCTCTGCGCCAGCATCTTTGCAGTAAGCAGTCCGATGCCGTCGGTGGACCCAGTGATCAGAATGGTCTTGTGCATCTGCGGCGTCCTACGGTCGAGAAATCAGGGAGCAGCTCATCGGCGAGACGGGTCTCAGCGGGTTCGGTCTCGGCCTGTTGAGCCGCGGGTCATGAGCGACAAGATTGATCCCCATTGCCTGCAGGTCTTTGAGACGGGCCGGAGGGAAGCCAATCCCCGATCGAAAGCACGCCGGCCCGTGGGTTGCGGCCCGCGCGAGATGCTTACCAACGCTGTGAGCGGCCGACTCACTCGCCGCTTGGATATAGGTAGGGCTCCAGTCTTCAGCTGTTTGTGCAGCGGCATGGATGGGATGGTAGGCCATCGCCTGATCCTCTTCGGTGGGTCGGCTGCTCACAGAATGCACCTTCTTCGAGAAACGGGGCTGATCGGTTCCGGGTCTGCGCAGAATCGCAAACTTTGCCTTCGTTAGTGGTGTAATATCTCACGTTTCCTTGATAAATTGATCAGATACGGCTTCTGAATTCGGAAAATGGATATAATAGATGGATACATCTGGCCTTCGCCTGTTTGTTCTTGCTGCCGACAAGCTGAACATCAGTGCAGCGGGGCGTGATCTTGGCCTTGCACCTGCGGTCGCCAGCGCCCGATTGGCAAAACTCGAACGCACACTTGGGGCGGATCTCTTCCACCGGTCCACCCGGAAGGTTGCTTTGTCGTTGGAGGGCGCCGAGTTTCTACCCTATGCCCGGGAGATGCTTGCACAGGAGGATGCGGCGCTGGCAGCTCTTGGACGCGGCCAGTCAGCTGCGAAGGGCGTTTTGCGTTTTACCGCGCCCAGCAGCTTCTCGCAGCTCTACATCGCACCGATCCTGCCGGACTTCCTAGCGTTGCATCCTGGGGTTACGTTGGACCTGAGGCTCTCTGACACGCGGTACGATTTGATCGAGGGCAGCTTCGACTTGGCACTTCGCAACTCGCCGCTGGAGGACTCTGCAATAATGGGGCGCAAGCTGGCAGATGACCGGCGGGTGCTTTGTGCCGCACCCTCGTATTTGGAGAGGATGGGGACGCCGAAGCACCCACTGGACTTGTCCGATCACAACTTGGTGGCATTTAGGGACCAGACGGCGCGGCCCATCTCGGGGCCTGAAGGACCAGCGGGCCATCTCGATCCTCGCCAGTCGCCATGCAGGCTCATAGTCGACGACGGCATGACGCTGAAACAGGCGACCGTGTCCGGAGCAGGTATCTCGATGAACTCACTCTGGAGCGTCCACCGAGAACTCCTTGAGGGGAGCTTGACCCGGGTGATGCCAGACTTCGAGGTCGCTGATCAATCCGTGCTTTGGCTCTACTATCCCAAGACGAATGTACTGTCCTCGAAGGTGCGCGCCTTCATGGACTTCTTGCTTGAGCGCATTGGGCGTTCTCCCGCGTGGAACGCCCACCCGCGCAGTTGATTGAGTGGCCTAGAGCTTCGTTCGGATGGAAGCAGTGTTGCACGTTCCTTAGGCCTGGCGAGACTCGTGCAGTAGGGCCGCTAATTACCTTTGCATACAGCCTCAGAAAAAGCGAAGGCTGGGGCTGAATGTCCAAGAAAACACTAGCGCGTTCTGGGCGATGACTTGCGAGACGGGGTTGTGGATCGGCTCTCAGAGATGTGTCAATCCCGGAGCAAAAAGAGGCCACGCGCCGGTGTCAAAGTGGGCCAGTGGCTGGGTTGAGCGCTGCGCCTTGGCGCGTGTGCTTCCCACATAGCTGACTCTGAAGAAATTCCGCCACTTCCCTGATTGCGCAAACCGGATCGGATGCAGTCTCGGTCAATATCGCTCGTAGCAGACCGTCGCTGCGATGAAAGGACGGCCCATACCCGACGTTCTAGACGGGCTCCGGATTTTGCAGCTGCCTTCCTTAAAGCCGCCATTCGCAGCAGGTACGAAGGCATTCGAGTGAGCCGATGTCGGCTATGCAGACCTCGCGCTCATGAACAACTTGGCGACAGAGATAATGATGCTCGCAGTTTCGATTTCGTCTCTTCGATCGACATCGATCAGCCACCGATCACGCGTGTGGTGCTTTGGAGAGCTTTCAGCGCCCAACCTAGCTTAGGCATAGACGCTCGATCCGTTAAATGCTCGCTATTGCAAAAATTCCATTGTGCGCTGCAGAATGGCGCTCTGACGAATGCTACTGATCGAAAGGCTCTATGGCGCCGAAGCTGGGCATCGCGATTGTCGAAGCGGATCGGGAACGAGCTCTTCTTATCGTGGATGGGCTCCGGGAGGCGGGGGATTTTGATGTCTCGGTTGTCGGTGACGCAGCCAGTCTTGTGCGTCAATTGGCGAAGATGAAGCCGGACGTCGTGCTGATCGACATCGCGAGTCCAGATCGCGACGTCCTTGAGGAACTGACCTTGGCTTCCGGCCCACTTGAAAGGCCGGTAGCCATGTTTGTGGACCGCTCCGACGACAAGATCACAAAGGCTGCAATCGAGGCTGGCGTAAGCGCCTATGTGGTCGATGGGCTGCGCAAGGATAGGATCAAACCCGTGCTAGACGCGGCAATCGCGCGGTTCCACATGTTCAGCAGGATGAGAACGGAACTCGAGGCAACGAAAGAGGCGCTTTCGCAGCGCAAGACGATCGATCGAGCTAAGGGGCTGCTCATGAAGGCGCGCGACCTCTCCGAGGATGAAGCCTACGCACTCTTACGCAAGACAGCTATGGATCAAGGGCGCAAAGTGATCGATGTCGCAAATGCATTGGTCACAGCTGCGGATCTGTTGGGATGAGTCGGGCGGCTCTGAACTGCGGATTCATCCCGCTGGTTGACTGCGCCCCCCTCGTTGTTGCGCGAGAAATGGGATTTGCCGAGGAAGAGCTCCTCGATCTCCGCCTCCATCGCCAGCCGTCCTGGTCGGCGATCCGGGATCAATTGACCTTTGGCCAGTTGGACGCCGCCCACATGCTGGCTCCGATGCCGGTCGCCATGTCAATGGGGCTTGGTGGGGTACCGACCCGGATCGATGTGCTATCGGTCCTGTCGGTCAATGGCAATGTGATCGGCGTATCGCGCGAACTCTCGGAACGGATGCGCCGCGTTGGCTCGGCACCGGACTTTCTCTCAGCCACCGTCGTCGGCCGCGCCCTGATCTCAGCCATCGACGGGCGGCTCCGGGTCGGCGTCCCTTTCCCGTTCTCGATGCATGCGGAATTGCTGTATTACTGGCTAGGTGCCCTCGGTTTGCGAGCGCCCGCGGATCTTGACGTCCGCACCGTACCACCGCCACAGATGGCCGACGCGATCTCCAGTGGAGAGATCGACGCCTTTTGCGTTGGCGAGCCCTGGGGCAGCATCGCGGTTGAGCAAGGCGTGGCCGATCTCGTTCTGCCAGGCTGCGCCATTTGGCAGTTCGCGCCGGAGAAGGTCCTTGCAGTCCGCCACGATTGGGCCGAAAAATGCCCCGACACTCTCACCAGCCTTATGCGGGCGATCTGGCGCGCCGGGCGTTGGCTGAGCGATCCTGCGAATCGAATGATGATCTCGGAACTGCTCGCCCGACCCGCCTATGTAGATGTTTCGCCCGAGGTGATCGACCGCGCGCTCACCGGCCGCCTCCGTGTCTCGGCAGATGGGTCAGAGCAGCTGGTGCCCCGCTTTCTCGAGTTCTTCACTGGTGCGGCTACCTTCCCTTGGCGAAGTCAGGCGGAATGGATTGCAGAGCGTTGGGCCAACCGCGCTGGCCTGGATCGCAAGGAAGCCTTGGCGAACGGACGCGCGAGCTTCCGTTCCGACCTCTATCGCAATTGCCTGGGACCAATTGGAGCCGATCTACCCGGTGCATCCGACAAAGTCGAAGGCGCGCTCGAATCGCGCACGCCCGTTGCATCTTTCACTGGCGAGATGGTTCTGGGGCCCGATATCTTCTTTGATCGCCTAATTTTTGAGCCTTCGAGCAAGGATTCTCCAAAGACCTGATCAAAAATTCACCTCAAAGATAGCTATGCGCAATCTTTTAGCGATGGCGTCTTGATTTCGCACTGCACAATGGTAGCGTAATTCTAGTCAGACAACGGCGTCCGGCCCCTAAACCTCCCTCAAAGATGTGGGTTCCGAGCAAGGCTGCTCGATCAACTGCGGCGACCCCGCGGTGAGATCGCGTGGCATTTTTTTGTGTGCGGATCGGACGACGCCAGCACACGGAACAGGAGAGGTAGATGAGATTAATCGCAACCGTAGCCGTCGCGACGATGGCTCTCATGACACCAGCCCAGGCGGAGATCCTCGATGTCGAGAAGGACGAACTGAAATTCGGCTTTATCAAGTTGACAGACATGGCCCCGCTCGCGGTCGCCTACGAGAAGGGCTATTTCGAAGACGAGGGCCTGTTCGTCACGCTCGAGCCGCAGGCGAACTGGAAAGTTCTGCTGGACCGCGTGATCGATGGTGAGTTGGACGGCGCTCATATGCTCGCAGGTCAGCCACTGGCTGCCACGATCGGCTACGGGACCGAGGCGCATGTAATCACGCCCTTCTCGATGGACCTGAACGGCAACGGGATCACTGTCTCTAACGAGATCTGGGAGCAGATGAAGCCGAACATTCCAAAAATGGATGATGGCCGCCCGCAGCACCCGATCTCTGCAAGCGCGCTGAAGCCAGTGGTCGAGAAGTATCTTGATGAAGGCAAACCCTTCAACATGGGCATAGTTTTCCCGGTCTCGACCCACAATTATGAGCTCCGCTACTGGCTTGCGGCCGGTGGGCTGAAGCCAGGCTACTACAGCCCGGAGAACGTAAGCGGTCAGATCGACGCGCAGGTCTTGCTCTCCGTGACCCCGCCACCTCAGATGCCGGCTACCCTCGAGGCTGGCACGATCTATGGCTACTGCGTGGGGGAACCCTGGAACCAGCAGGCTGTCTTCAAGGGCATCGGCGTTCCTGTGATCACCGATTACGAGATCTGGAAAGACAATCCCGAGAAGGTCTTTGGCATCACTGCCGAATTCGCCGAGCAGTATCCCAACACCACGCTCGCGCTGACCAAGGCTTTGATCCGCGCCGCCATCTGGCTCGATGAAAACGACAACACCAACCGTCCCGAGGCGGTCGAGATCCTCGCGCGCTCGGAATATGTCGGTGCGGACTACGAGGTCATCGCGAACTCGATGACTGGTTTCTTTGAGTACGAGAAGGGCGACCGCCGCCCGGCACCCGACTTCAACGTGTTCTTCCGCTACAACGCGACCTATCCGTTCTACTCGGATGCCGTCTGGTACCTGACCCAAATGCGCCGCTGGGGTCAGATCGCCGAGCAGAAGCCGGACAGCTGGTACGACGAGATGGCCAAGAAGGTCTACAAGCCGGAGATCTACCTGAAGGCTGCCCGGATGCTGGTCGATGAGGGCCTCGCCAACGAAGCCGATTTCCCATGGGAGAGCGACGGCTACAAGGACCCGCAGACCGAGTTCATCGACGACATCACCTATGACGGCCGCAAGCCGAACGCGTATCTGGAGCAGTTCCCGATCGGCCTGAAGGGGGACCAACGCGTCGTCGGTAACGGCGTCGAAGGCTAATCGAGCCGGGTGCCCCCGGAGGCGGGGCGCCCTCTTTCTTATTTGAGCAGTTCCGAGGAGTCGTCATGACCGCGGTCACCGATCAGACAATCCCAGACTCTGCCGCGCGCGACCAGCGCCGCGCCCGTCTCTTTACCCGCATCAACAAGGTTGATACATATTTTACCGTCCTGGGCATGAGCTGGGTCACACCGGTTCTGCGCGCCGCGGCAGGCGACAACCCGCGCGCCCAGATAAAGGAGATATGGCGTCTCCTCGGTGTGCCAGTTCTGTCCATCATCGGTTTCCTGATGATCTGGGCCTGGACGGCGCCGCAGGTACAGACCTCGTTGGGGGCGATCCCGGGACCCACCCAGGTATGGGAGCAGGTTGGCAACCTACATGATGATCATGTCCGTGAGCGCGAGAAGGGAGTGGCCTTCTACGAACGCCAAGAGGCCCGGAACGCCAAACTGATTGCCGTTGGCCGCGAAGACAGGGTCAAGGAGCGGGTCTATACCGGCAAGCCGACATATTACGATCAGATCTGGACGTCATTGCAGACGGTTTTCTTTGGCTTCCTGATTGCCACCGTCGTCGCGGTGCCGATCGGGATCATGTGTGGGTTGAGCCCCATCGCGAACGCGGCTTTCAATCCGATTATCCAGATCTTCAAGCCAGTGAGCCCGCTCGCCTGGTTGCCGATCGTGACCATGGTCGTTTCGGCCGTTTACGTGACCAATGACGGCATGTTCTCAAAGTCCTTCCTCAACTCAGCCATTACTGTGACGCTCTGCTCGCTCTGGCCAACGCTGATCAACACGGCACACGGGGTCTCGTCGATTGACAAGGATCTGATCAACGTCTCGCGCGTTCTGAAGATGACCACCTGGACCAAGATCACCAAGCTGGTGCTGCCATCGGCCTTGCCGCTGATCTTTACCGGCCTGCGTCTCTCGCTTGGCGTTGGCTGGATGGTTCTGATCGCGGCCGAGATGCTGGCGCAGAACCCTGGCCTCGGCAAGTTCGTCTGGGACGAGTTCCAGAATGGCTCGTCGCAATCGCTCGCCAAGATCATGGTGGCGGTCTTCACGATCGGGATCATCGGCTTCCTGCTCGACCGGATGATGTACGCGATCCAGTCGATGTTCACCTTCACAAACAACCGGTGAGCGCAATGAGCATCCTCGAATTACGCAATGTGTCCAAAGGGTTCGGCGAAGGCACGGCTCGTGAGGACGTGCTGAAAGGCATCGATCTTTCGGTCCGCGAGGGCGAGTTCGTCGCGGTCCTCGGCTTCTCAGGCACCGGCAAGACGACTTTGATCAACCTGATGGCGGGCCTCCATCTACCTGATCAAGGCGAGGCCCTGTTCAAGGGCCAGCCGATCACGGGTCCTGGGCCCGAACGGGGCCTGGTTTTCCAGTCCTACTCGCTGATGCCCTGGCTAAGCGTGAACGGCAATGTCGGCCTCGCGGTCGATGAGGTCCACAAGAAAAAATCAAAGGCCGAGCGGGCGAATATCGTCGCTCATCATGTCGACATGGTTGGCCTTGGCCACGCGACGGCCCGAAAGCCAGCGGAGCTCTCTGGCGGGATGCGCCAACGCGTTGCGGTGGCCCGCGCGCTTGCAATGAACCCGGAGGTTCTGCTGCTGGACGAGCCGCTCTCGGCTTTGGATGCGCTGACGCGGGCAAACCTGCAAGATGAGATCGAGCGGATCTGGGAAGCGGATCGTAAGACCGTCGTCCTCATTACCAATGATGTCGACGAGGCCATCCTCCTGGCTGACCGGATCATTGCTTTGAACCCGGACGGCACCCTTGGCAGCCAGTTCGAGGTCAATCTCGCCCGGCCCCGAGACCGGACGGCCATGAACCATGACCCTCACTTCAAAAAGCTGCGGGCCCAGGTCACTCAGTACCTCATGAATGTCGGCATAGCGGCCAAGGTGGAGGAAACGCGCCTGCTGCCCGACGTGGCACCGATCCACGGTGCGCCGACGGCCTATGCAGAGGCGGCGAAAACCCAGCGCGAGGACCGATATCTCCAGTTCTCGCAACTGGACAAGGTCTACCCGACCCCGAAGGGGCCGCTCACGGTGGTCGAGAACTTCGAGCTCAATCTCAACAAGGGCGAGTTTATCAGCCTGATCGGACACTCGGGTTGCGGAAAGTCGACGGTACTGACCATGACGGCGGGGCTGAACGCGATCTCTTCGGGCTCGATCGTCCTCGACGGCAAGCACGTTGTCGATGCGGACCCCGAGCGGGCTGTAGTGTTCCAGGCGCCGTCGCTCTTCCCCTGGCTGACGGCCAAGGAAAACGTCGCGATCGGCGCCGACCGGGTCTATCCCAGCGCCAGCCAGTCGGAGCGTCAGGACGTGGTCGAGTACTATCTCGAACGCGTCGGTCTGGCGGATGCGATGGACAAACCCGCCTCGG
Source organism: Pseudomonadota bacterium (assembly GCA_039180675.1). Taxonomy (GTDB): domain Bacteria; phylum Pseudomonadota; class Alphaproteobacteria; order Rhodobacterales; family Rhodobacteraceae; genus Thermohalobaculum. Next base: position 8,764 of record JBCDDC010000040.1, read on the forward strand.
AGCTGTCCAACGGCATGAAACAGCGGGTTGGGATCGCCCGGGCCTTCGCGCTCAGCCCGAAACTCCTCCTCCTCGACGAACCTTTCGGCATGCTCGACAGCCTCACCCGCTGGGAGCTTCAGGAAGTGCTCATGGAGGTCTGGAGCCGGACCAAGGTCACCGCGATCTGCGTCACCCATGACGTGGACGAGGCAATCCTGCTTGCCGACCGGGTCGTCATGATGACCAACGGCCCCCGCGCGACCATCGGTAAGATCATGGATGTGGACCTGCCCCGCCCGCGCACCCGCCGGGCGCTTTTGGAGCATCCCGACTACTACGCTTACCGAGAAGAGCTTCTGACTTTCCTCGAGGAATACGAACATGGCGCGCACAAGAAGGAGGCCGCCTGATGACCCAGAGACTTGTCGTCATCGGCGCCGGCATGGCTTCGGGCAGGGTGCTAGAGACCCTGTTTGAGACCGCGCCCTGTGCCTATGACGTGACCCTCTTCGGTGCCGAACCGCGGGGAAACTACAACCGCATCATGCTCTCACCTGTGCTGTCGGGCGAGAAGACCTACCAAGAGATCGTGACCCACGACGCTGACTGGTATGCCGGGCATGGCGTGACATGCAGATTTGGTGAGCCGGTCACGGCAATCGACCGGGCCCGCAAGGTTGTGATCTCCGAGGCTGGTGAAACCCCGTACGACAAGCTTATCGTCGCAACGGGCTCTGATCCGTTCATCATCCCGGTTCCCGGCAAGGATCTGCCGGGCGTCATCACCTACCGCAATCTCGACGATACCAACGCCATGATCGCGGCGGCGGAAAAACCTGGTGCGAAAGCGGTGGTGATTGGCGGTGGGCTCCTGGGGCTGGAGGCCGCTGCCGGGCTCAAGCTGCGCGGGATGGATGTCACGGTCCTGCATCTGATGCCCCATCTGATGGAACGTCAGCTGGACCCGGCGGCGGGATACCTCCTGCAAAAGGAACTCGAGGGCCGGGGCATCGGCATTCACACCCGCGCCAACACGCACGAGATCATAGGGACTGACAGGGTCGAGGGCGTTCGCCTCGACGACGGCACCGAGTATGCGGCGGATATCGTCTGTATGGCTGTCGGCATTCGTCCGGCGACAGCGCTCGCGAAAGAGGCGGGGCTCGCCTGCGGTCGCGGGCTCCATGTCGACGACCAGATGATCACGTCGGACGAGGACATCCTTGCCGTCGGCGAATGCGTCGAACACCGGGGCATGTGCTATGGCCTCGTGGCGCCGCTCTACGACATGGCCAAGGTCGCGGCCAAAACGCTTGCCGGTGAGGCGGCGGAGTACACCGGCTCCGTCACCTCGACCAAGCTGAAGGTCACCGGCGTCGACCTCTTCTCCGCGGGCGATTTCGCCGAGGGTGAGGATCGCGAGGAAATCGTGCTCCGTGACGCCGCGCAGGGGATCTACAAGCGTCTGGTCTTGCGGGACAACCGCATCATCGGTGCTGTCATGTATGGCGATACGGCAGATGGGAACTGGTTCTTCGGGCTCCTCAAAGACCGGACCGACATCGCCGAAATGCGCGAGACCCTGATCTTTGGACCCGCCTTTGCCGGGGGCACCCCCCTGGACCCTATGGCGGCCGTTGCAGCCTTGCCGGATGAGGCAGAGATCTGCGGCTGTAACGGCATTTGCAAAGGACAGATCACTCAGGCAATCGCGAGCGGGGCGACGAGCCTCGACCTCGTGCGCGGACAGACCAAGGCATCAGGTTCCTGCGGGACCTGCACGGGGCTGGTGGAGCAACTTCTCGCCGTCACGCTGGGCGACGAGTACGCCGCTCCGGCAGCGCAACCGATGTGTAAGTGTACCGAGCTCACCCACGAGGACGTGCGCCGCCTGATCAAGAGCCAGAAGCTCACCTCGATGCAGGCGGTCTTTCAGGCGGGGAACTGGAAAAGCTCCTGCGGCTGCCATGTCTGCCGTCCGGCGCTGAACTACTACCTGATCGCCGACTGGCCGGACGAGTATCAAGACGACCCGCAAAGCCGGTTCGTGAACGAGCGTAATCACGCCAACATCCAGAAGGACGGTACCTTCAGCGTCGTCCCCCGGATGTGGGGCGGGATCACGACCGCAAACGAGCTGCGCGCCATCGCGGATGCCGCCGACAAGTTCAACGTGCCGACGGTCAAGGTGACCGGCGGGCAGCGGATTGACCTGCTGGGTGTCGAGAAACAGGACCTGCCGGCGATCTGGGCGGATCTGAACAAGGTGGGGCTGGTCTCGGGCCATGCCTATGCCAAGGGTTTGCGGACGGTGAAGACCTGTGTCGGCACCGATCACTGCCGGTTCGGCACCCAGGACTCGACCGGTCTCGGTATCAAGATCGAGAAGCGGATGTGGGGCTCCTGGACTCCGCACAAAGTGAAAATGGCGGTCTCTGGCTGCCCCCGGAACTGCGCCGAGGCGACCTGCAAGGATGTGGGCGTTATCTGCGTCGATAGCGGTTTCGAGGTCAGCGTCGCAGGCGCTGCCGGGATGGATGTCAAGGAGACCGAGGCCTTGGGCAAGGCGGTCGCCGAGGACGAGGCGCTCGATCTCATCGTCGCCTTCGTCCAGCTCTACCGCGAGAACGCCAAGTACCTGGACCGGCCTTATAAATGGGTCGCCAAGGTCGGCCTCGACTGGGTCAAGGAGCGGGTGGTCGAGAATCGCGAAAACCGCCAGGCCCTGATCGCCCGGTTCGATCACAGCCAGACGATCTACCAGACCGACCCCTGGGCCGAACGCGCCAATGACCAGACCACCAAGCGCTGGAGCCCGATGGCTGATCTGACCCTCGAGGCGGCGGAATGAGCGAATGGATTGATATCGGTGCACTTGACGACATCCCGGTCCGGGGCGCGCGGGTCGTGCGCACGACGCTCGGCTGTGTCGCGCTTTTTCGGACGGGAGAGGACGAGGTCTTCGCCATCGACGACGCCTGTCCGCACAAGGGAGGCCCGCTGTCGGAAGGGATCGTCCATGGCAAGGCCGTCACCTGTCCCTTGCATAACTGGGTGATCTTGCTCGAGAACGGCGAGGTCCAGGGTGATGACGAAGGCTCGGTCCGAACCTTCCGCGTGAAGGTGGAGGATGAGCGGATCTTGCTCGACCCGACGCTGCTCGCCAGCCGGAACGCGGCATGACCTCTGTCGCGACTACCTGTCCCTATTGCGGCGTCGGCTGCGGCATTCGTGCCAAGGCAGACGGTAAGGGCGGTGTGGCGATCTCTGGTGACAAGACGCATCCGGCGAATTTCGGCAGGCTCTGCTCCAAGGGCTCCGCGCTGGGTGAGACCGTGGGGCTCGATGGGCGGTTGCTGACCCCACGGCTGCACGGCAAGCGAGCGAGTTGGGACACGGTGATCCCCGAGATCGCGGACAAGTTCTGCGCGGCAATCGAGGCGCATGGCCCCGACAGCGTGGCTTTCTACGTCTCCGGCCAGCTCCTGACCGAGGATTACTACGTCGCCAACAAGCTGATGAAGGGCTATATCGGCTCGGCGAATATCGACACGAATTCAAGGCTTTGCATGGCGTCCTCGGTGGCCGGGCACAAGCGGGCCTTTGGCACGGACACGGTGCCAGGAACCTATGAGGACCTCGAGGAGGCTGACCTTGTCGTGCTAGTCGGCTCGAACCTCGCCTGGTGCCATCCGGTCCTCTACCAGCGGATCGCGGCGGCAAAGGCCGAGCGCCCGGAGATGCGGGTGGTCAATATCGACCCGCGGGTCACGGCGACCTGTGACCTTGCCGATCTCCATCTGCCCCTTGCGCCCGGCAGCGATGTCGCCCTTTTCAACGGGTTACTCGCCTACATGGCCGAGACGGCGGAGATCGACACCAGCTTCGCCGACCGGCATGTCAGCGGGCTGTCGGTAGCGATCGAGGCCGCGTTTGCGGACGCCCATGACACGGCAGAAATCACTGGCTTAGATACCGACACGGTGACCCGTTTCTTCCAGCTCTGGTCGGGCACGAGGAAGGTCGTCACCATCTACTCCCAGGGTGTAAACCAATCGACTTCGGGCAGTGACAAGGTCAATGCGATCCTAAACTGCCATCTGGCGACCGGTCGCATCGGGCAGGTGGGCATGGGGCCGTTCTCGATCACCGGCCAACCGAACGCCATGGGCGGTCGTGAGGTCGGCGGGCTCGCGAACATGCTAACCTGCCATCTCGATATCGAAGACGAGAGGCATCGCGCCGCCGTCAAGGAGTTCTGGCATTCGCCGACGATCTCTACCCGGCCCGGGCTGCAGGCGGTTGATCTCTTCCGAGCCTGCGCTGATGGCCGGATCAAGGCGCTTTGGGTGATGTCGACGAACCCGGCCGTCTCGATGCCCGAGGCGGATGCGGTACGCGAGGCGATCCGGGCCTGCCCCTTCACCGTCGTCTCGGACATCCTGCCGGACACGGATACGGCACTTCTGGCCGATGTGCTGCTCCCTGCCGCCGCATGGGGCGAGAAGTCCGGCACCGTGACCAATTCCGACCGAACCATCAGCCGGCAGCGTCCCTTCTTGCCCGTTCCGGGCGAAGCACGGCCAGACTGGCAGGCAGTCTGCGATGTCGCCGCGGCAATGGGTTGGAGCGAGGCCTTCACCTATGACGGTCCAGCGGCGATTTTCCGGGAGCATGCCCGCCTGTCCGCGGTAGCCGGCGAGATAGGCAAGGACTTCGATATCAGCGGTCTCTCGGACCTGAGTGACGCCGCCTACGACCAACTTGCCCCCGTCAGGTGGCCGGTGACCGACAAGCGGACGGGGGGACGGATGTTCGGGGATGGTGTCTTCTTCACCCCCGATGCCAAGGCGCGCATGTTGCCGCTGCGTCACCGTGCTTTGGCGGCTGAGACAAGTGAGAGATATCCCCTGCGGCTCAATACCGGCCGCATCCGGGATCACTGGCACACGATGACCCGCACGGCACGATCCCAGCGCCTGAGCCAGCACATCGCCGAGCCTTATTGTGAGATCCACCCGATCGATGCCGAGCGTCAGGAAATCTCGCCTGCGGACCTAGTGGCGATCAAGGGCGTCACTGGCCAGATTGTCGTTCGCGCACTGATCACCGATCGCACAGCGCCCGGAACCGTCTTCGTGCCGATGCATTGGACTGCGCGGTGGAGTTCCAATGGACGAGTTGACGCGGCCGTGGCCGCGGAGACCGACCCGGTTTCCGGCCAGCCGGAGCTCAAGGGCTCCGTCGTCTCGGTCTCCCGCTTCGAGGCGGACTGGTTCGCTTTCGCCGCCGGTATCGAGCAGATTAAACCCGATAGGATCTCCAGATTAGGCTACTGGGCATTGGCCCGCACCGATCGGGGCTGGCGGATTGAGATCGCAGGCCACGGACAACCCGACTGGCTGGAACTCGCGCGGAAACTCCTCGGGATCGACACCGAGGCACGAGCCGTTAGCCTGATAGATGCAGAGCAGGGCACGGCTCGCGTCGGTTTCGTGAGTGAGCAGGGCGTCAGTGGGGTGCTCTTTGCCGCGCGCAAACCGGTCCGGGTCTCGCGCGCCTTCGTGATCGCGTCGCTTGCAGATCAAGTCCCGGTCCACAAGCTGCTCGCTGGTCGGCCCGCCGCGGATCAGCTGGATCCGGGCCCGACGGTGTGTTCATGTTTCGACGTCGGCGCGAATACAATCCTGAACGCCGTCCACCAACATGGCCTGCAGAGTATCGACGAGATCGGCGAGGAGCTAGGGGCCGGGACCAATTGCGGCTCCTGTCGGCCAGAACTCCGCCAGCTTTTTGCGCGGGCGTGCCGACCTATGGCGGCAGAATGAGTCTCGCACCCTTCATCCACGCGATGGGCCGAGGCCCGTCTAGAGCCCGATCTTTGACGCGGGACGAAGCCTGCCAAGCAATGAGACTCATTCTCTCAGGCGATGCGGCCCCTGAAGCGATTGGCGCTCTCCTTATGCTGATGCGGTATCGCGGTGAGACGGCCGAAGAACTTGCCGGGTTCACCGACGCAGCTCGTGGGCGGCTGGATGGCTGGCGACATATCGGGGCTGCGCTTGATTGGCCCAGCTACGCTGCCGGTCGCTCGCGTGGGCGACCATTTTTCCTTCTCGCCGCGAAACTCGTTGCCGAGGCTGGGTTTCCAGTCCTGCTTCATGGGTGGAACTCTCATCAGAACTCGATTGCAGATGTCCGTGGCGCGCTCGCAGATCTGGATATTCCGCTCGTAGGTGACGCTGCTGCAGCCAAGACTTCGCTTGCATCGACCGGTATCGCGTATGCGCCATTGGATGCTGTCGATCCGAAGCTGCTCGAGCTGCTCAAACTGCGCGATGTCCTCGGGCTGCGTTCCGCTGTCAACACAGTGTGCCGGATGCTGAACCCAGGGCGCTCCAATACTGCAGTGCAGGGGGTGTTTCATCCAAGCTATCGTGATCTCCAGCAGGACGCTGCCAAGTTGCTGGAGTTGACGGATATGATCGTCATCAAAGGCGGCGGAGGGGAGTTCGAACGCCACCCAGCCAAGGATGTTTCGCTCTTCGGGCTTCGCAAAGGCGAGGCATATCGCGCGACGGCCCCTGCTGCTCTTTCTGATCACCGGCGACTAGCCGAGCCGCCAACAGGCAGCCTTCCACTGGCTCTTCTGTGGGCAGGGGAGGTTTCCGACCCGTTTGCTGAATCGATCATTACCGGCACCTGTGGTGCAGCGCTTTTTGCCTTGGGCGCAGGGGCATCAATCGAAACCTGTGATCGTCGGGCGCGCGAGCTCTGGTCCTCGCGCCATCGCAAGCTGGTCGCCTGAGGGGAGGTATATGCAGACCTTTCCGATGTTTATCAAAATGTCCGGGCGCCACGTAGTGATCGTCGGTGGTGGCGAACAGGATGTCGTGATCGGGATGCTCAAGGGTCTCTCGTTCCGAGAGGTCGCCGAACTGCGGTGCACGCGGGAAAAGACAGTACGTCAGCAGGCGTCGACTGTGTATCACAAGTCCGGGGTCGGCGGCGGGAACAAGC
>JBCDDC010000041.1:0-12052 GCA_039180675.1 Pseudomonadota bacterium
AGTATTGTTCATAAAGGCCGAGGCCGACGCCGTGAACCCCGCGAAGCCCGCGATCACGCGGCGCGGATGGCTTTTTGCACCCTGACTGATCCAGCGGGTGAAGGCATCCAGCGCCCCGGTTCTGACCAAAGCGCCCGACAGAATGAACATCGCGGCGATCGTCAGCGGCGCAGGATTGGCGAAAACGCTCATGAACCGATCGATCGGAAGGATCCCGGTCGCGACCAGAGCGGAAGCGCCTGCAATTGCAATGACTTCGGTGGGATAGACCTCCCGCACGAAGAGCACGAACATCCCGACAACGACCAGAAGGGTCAGCAAGGCGGGCCAGAGTGCGGGATCGATCATGGCGCCGGGGACCCTCTGACAGGGCGTCTCGAGACGGGACTTCGCATTTGCCTCAAGGTGCCCGCGCAACAGCACGAATGCAATGCCACGCGCTCAGGCGAGAGCAGATGCCAGGTATGCATGACAGCGGCGCCACCGAAGTGCTTCCAGTGAACTCAAGGCCGATGCTCGTCGAGCCGCCCGCCCAGGCGAACCGGGCTGACACGGGTCGCGAGGCCGGTCTTGTCATCGGTCTCCACCAGCGTGCCGCAGATGGTGACCTCGCCGAGCGCAGGCTCGAACCGCCCGCTGCCCATGCCAACGACAAAGCGGCGCAGAGGTTCCTCCTTGTCCATCCCAATCACGGAGTTATAGTCGCCGCACATGCCCGCATCGCTCTGATAGGCGGTGCCGCGTGGCAGGATCTGCGCATCCGCCGTGGGTACATGGGTGTGGGAGCCGACAACGAGGCTTGCCCGGCCGTCGCACCAATGGCCGACAGCCATCTTTTCGGAGGTCGCCTCGGCATGGATCTCGATGATTGAGGCCGTACAACCGCCCCCTAGTGAGACAGTCTTCATCACAGTATCAAGGGCGCTGAAGGGATCGTCGAAAGGTTTGTTCATGAAGACGCGGCCCAGCGCCACGGCGACGAAAACCTTCCTCCCCCGCGTCGCATCGAAGACACCGGAGCCTCTGCCTGGCGCCTTACGGGCAAAGTTCAGCGGGCGGAGGATGCGGGGTTCACCCTCGATGAAGTTCATCATTTCCTTCTGATCGAAGGCATGATCGCCGAGCGTGATAACATCGACGCCGCCATCAAGCAGTTCCTTGGCGATCGCCCCAGTCATTCCATAGCCGGAGGCCGAGTTCTCCGCATTGATCACAATGAAATCGAGCGACCAGTCCTCTCGTAGGCCCGGCAACGCCCCGAGCACAGCAGTGCGCCCGGCGCGGCCAACCAGATCTCCGAGGAACAGCAATCTCATGGCACGGTCGTAACCGGGCGCGAGTTACCGTGCAACGGCCAGAAAGTCGCTCTGACGGTTTAAGCGCGCGCGCGCCGCCTACGCCGCCTGCCGCCAGCATCGCCACCACTGTCCACGCCGCCGCCGAAGCTGACCGCAGGCAGTTCGACCTCTCGATCGAGGTTGGGCGACTGCGCGGTCTTGTGCGGCACAGCGATCGCGTTAACGAAATGCTCCTGGAATTTCTCTTCCACGGCGGTTTCGATCTTTTCGATCGTGCGCACGATCATCTCGATCTCACGGCGCGACGCGGAGTTCAGAAGCGCCATGAGCGCCCCAGTGCCTGCCGCATTGCCTGCGGAGACGACCTTGTCGACCGGGCAGTCCGGGATCATGCCCAGCACCATGGCATGGAGCGGCGAGATATGTGCACCGAACGCGCCCGCGAGCACGACCCGGTCCACCTGCTCGACCCCCATCTTGTCCATCAGCAGACGCGAACCGGCATAGAGCGCCGCCTTGGCAAGCTGGATCGAGCGCACGTCGTTCTGAGTGACGGCGATCAGCGGTCCGCCGGTGTCCCGGCTGTCATGGAGCACATAGGACCACGTGCGCCCGTCCTCGACCACACATGGCCCGAGCGCCGAGGCCGGACCGATGGAGCCGTCCTCGTCGATGATCCCGGCAATGCGCATCTCGGCAATCACTTCGATGATGCCCGAGCCGCAGATGCCGGTGATGCCACGCGCGCCAACGGCGGCTTTGAAGCCATCTTCGTCCGACCAGAGATCGCAGCCGATGACCCGGTAACGGGGCATCTTCGTCTCCGGGTCGATCCTGACCCGCTCGATCGCGCCGGGGGCCGCGCGCTGACCGCTGGACACCTGCGCGCCTTCAAAGGCAGGACCGGTGGGGGAGGAGCAAGCCAGCAGCTTGTCCTTGTTGCCGAGGATGATCTCGGCATTCGTTCCAACATCCACCACAAGGGTCATCTCGTCTTGCCGATGTGGGCTCTCAGACAAGGCAACAGCTGCCGCATCTGCGCCCACATGGCCCGCGATGCAGGGCAGAACGTAGAGGCGCGCGTCCGGGTGCATCGAGATCTCGATCTCGTTGGCCCAGAGCGTCAGCGAGGTCGAGGTCGCGAGCGCAAAGGGCGCCCAACCGAGTTCCACCGGATCGATCCCCAGCAGCAGGTGATGCATCACCGGGTTGCCGACAAAGACCCCCTCCATGATATCCTCGCGCCCGATCAGCGCCTGGGCCGCGACCTGCCCGATCAGGGCGTTGATCGCCTCGCGCACCGCCTTGGTCATCTCGGCCGCGCCGCCCTGGTTCATCATCGAATAGGAGACCCGGCTCATCAGATCCTCGCCAAAGCGGATCTGCGGGTTCATCTGGCCCGCAGAGGCCAGCACTTCGCCAGTGATCAGATCGCAGAGATGACAGGCGATGGTGGTCGAGCCGACATCGAAGGCCACGCCATAGATCGTACCGTCGTGGAAGCCGGGCCAGACATGGATGATCCGCCCGTTCGACCGGCCGTGACCGGTGTAGATCGCAACCGTGACCTTCCAGTTCCCTTCCCTGAGCGCAGGCTGCAGCATCTGGAGAATGCGCAGATCGCCGATGATATTGGTGAGCTGCCACTGCTCCCACAGCGCGTCCATCAGGCGCTCCATGTCGCCTTTTGGATTGTGCATGTCAGGCTCGGTGACCTCGACGTAGTAGAGCTTGGTGCACGGGTCCATGACGATGTCGCGCGCCTCGATCCCCTTGCGCACAACCTGGCGGTGGACCTGGCTTTCCTCCGGCACGTCAATGACCACATCGCCCTGCACGGTCGCCTGGCAGCCGAGACGGCGGCCCTCGGTCAGGCCGCGTTTCGACCTGTAGCGCTCTTCCACCTTGTTCCACTCGCTGAGCGCATCCTTCGAGACCGTCACGCCGTGCTTGGGGAACTCGCCGAAACTCGGTGTCACCTGACACTTCGAGCAAATTCCGCGGCCCCCGCAAACCGAGTCGAGATCGACTCCCAGCGAACGTGCCGCCTGCAGGATGGGCGTACCCACCGGAAAGCGGCCCCGCTTGCCCGAAGGTGTGAAAACGACGAGAGGATCCTGCGCTGTCATCTGGCTCTGGTCCCACGGCTCTTAAGTCTGCTCAGAATTAAGCCTTAGCAAACAAGCCGCAAGCCACTATCGATTTTGCGGCAAATCGCGTGATTGCTGCGTCGCCGCTTCACTCTTTTGTGTCCGGGTTTGCGCTCACGAGGCGCGTTCACATATTCGGACCAAAGTTGAAGACACGGAGTGCGCCATGAACCGCCGCCAATTTCTGCTCACCTCTTCAGCCGTCCTGATCGCCGGCGCCACCGGGCTCCCCGCACTTGCGGGAGAGTGGAAGAAAATCCTGACGCCGCAGGATCTGGCAGCGCTCCAAGACGCGGCGATTTTGGATATCCGCACATCGAAGGCCTACGCCAAGGGGCATATTCCGGGTGCGCTCTCTGCGCCCTACGCGACATGGCGCGGTCCGAAGGAGAACCCGGGCCGCACGATGAGCGATGCGCAGTTGACCGAGAGACTCCAAAGCCTGGGGATCACATCGGATAGCCGTGTCGTCGTCGTGCACCAGGGGGCTCATGAAACAGATTTCGGCTCCGCAGCGCGGGTGTACTGGACACTGAAATCTGCGGGGCTGACCGAAATCGCCATTTTGAACGGCGGGACGACAAGCTGGCAGAAGGCGGGTCTAACGCTTTCGACAGAGGCGCCCGCAATCAACCGCTCGGCTACGACGTTCAAGCTTGCGGACACATGGCGGATCGACCGTGAGGGCGTCTTCGATGTGGTCACCGGCAAACGCGATGCCATTCTGGTCGACGCACGGCCCGTGGCGTTTTTCGAAGGCAAGAACAAACACGGTCAGGCAGCAGCTGCAGGAACGCTTGAGGGCGCGCTCAGCCTGACCCACGATAGCTGGTTCCTGGGCTCGAAGACCGAGATCGTGACGGGCCCGCAGGTGCTGGAGATCGCAAAGAAATCAGGCTATCGCCCCGGCGGCCCGGAACTCGTCAGTTTCTGCAACACCGGCCATTGGGCTGCGACCAACTGGTTCGCGCTTAGCGAACTGGCTGGCATCGAAGGTGTCCGTCTCTATCCGGAAAGTCTCGTTGGATGGTCCAACGCAGGCGGCGCGCTGGTACGGGGCGGCTGATCGGTCAACTGGGGCGGCGGGCGAGAATGACGGTGCAACGGTAGCTCAGCACCATCTCGCCCGCCTGGTTCTCGGCCCTGTGTTCAAAGATCGCATAGCCGCGGTCTAACCGGGTCTGCGAGGCGCGCAGATCGATAACTTCCATCTCCGAGGACAGCACGTCGCTGGGCCGCACCGGCTTGAGCCACCTTACCTCGGACATTCCGGGCGAACCCATTGAGGCGGTCTTGAACAACTCCGTCTGGGTCAAGCCACGGAAAATGGCGAGGAGCGTGTGGAAGCCGCTAGCGATCAGGCCGCCAAAATGGCTCTGCTCCGCCGCGCTCTTATCGGTATGAAAGACCTGTGGATCCCAGTCGCGGGCAAAAGCGATGATCTCGTCCTCGCTCAACGACACCGGCTGGATCGGGAAGGTCTGGCCGATGGACAGGTCGTCGAAATACATGTCGTCTCCTCAAGCTGCGTCACGCTGATAGAACACCAGATCTAGGGCGGGCGCATCTCCGGTCACCCGGGTCAGCATTGCATGCACCTGTCCGCGGTGATGGGTTTGGTGGTTGAAAACATGCGAAAGCGCCGAACCCATGTTCTGCGTGATCTCCTGATTGGTGGAGGCGGTGCGATAGGTGAAGTCGTCCTCAAGCGCTTCCTCCGAGACACTTTCGACAAACCGGCAGATATCCTCGTCGAGGACCTTGCGCGCAGCAGTCAGCTCATTGAGGTCTTCGTGGAGGATCTGATCGAGGGTCAGCGGCGGGCTCGGCTGCCCGCGAAACCTGGCGAGCCATAGCAGATCGGCGACCATGATGTGGTTGAGCGTCGCCATGACCGAGCCAAAGAACGCTCCCAGATCGGCACGGAACTGCTCATCCGACATCACTTGGGCAGCCGTGTAGAGCCGCGCGTTGGCCCAGGCATTGTAGGCGGCCATCATCCGGAAATGCGCTTTCATCCCTTCGATCCCCATGCTAAGGGCGCCGCGAGTTAATCTGACCACCAGAGGAGCCCTTATGGCCGTCACCCGCACATTCTCGATCATCAAGCCGGACGCGACGAAACGCAACCTGACCGGCGCGATAAACGCAAAGCTTGAGGAAGCCGGCCTGCGCATTGTCGCGCAGAAGCGGATACATATGACCAAGGCACAGGCCGGGAAGTTCTATGAGGTCCACGCCGAGCGCCCGTTCTATGATGAACTGACCACTTTTATGTCCTCCGCTCCGGTCGTTGTGCAGGTGCTGGAAGGCGAGGATGCCGTGGCAACCAATCGCCGTGTCATGGGGGCCACAAATCCGGCCGAGGCCGACGAGGGCACGATCCGGAAAGAGTTCGCCCTGTCCATTGGCGAGAACTCGGTGCATGGTTCGGACTCCGATGAGAATGCGGCCATCGAGATGGCCTATTTCTTCTCAGGGATCGAACTGGTCGGCTAAACCCGCGGACCCCTTCCGCGGATCTCGCGGGAGGAGACCCATGAAAACGATTATCGGAGCCGTGGCCACCTTGCTGGGCACGGCTTTGGTTTGTCTTGCCGAAGAAGTGCGCGAGACGGAGGCGATGCCCAAGATCGCCTCGACCCGGCCTATCGGGCCGGAAGCCCTGCCCCGGGAGGCGCTGTCGACCGAGTGGACCCGCATCGCGGTTGAAATCAGCGGATACAACTTCGAACTCGATGCGCTGATCGTGGCGCCCGCCGAGGCGAAGGCCGGAGATAGTCGACCCGGCATCGTGATAAGCCACGGCAATCCGCGAAAGCTCTCGTTCCAGCGGCAGCTGCGTCTGCACCGCTATGGTCATTTGGCGGAGGAGTTTGCCCGGCGCGGCTTTGTCGCGATGGTGGTCGCCCGGCGCGGCTTTGCAGGGTCGGATGGCGGGTATGCCGAGTGGTATGCTGACAGCTGCGAGACCGCGACCGGAGCCGGGTATACCCGTGCGGGCCTGACCGGGGCCAGAGACTATGCGGCAGCGCTTGAAGTTCTTGCGGCCGATCCCCGGGTCGATCCCGGAAGCCTGATGGCGGCTGGTATTTCGGGAGGCGGATTTGCATCACTCGCCCTGGCATCGGACCCGCCCAAGGGCCTGCGCGGGGTGATCAACTTCTCTGGCGGGCGCGGGTCGGGCAGCGACAACATGAACTGCAACGAAGAAGGGCTTGCCGAGGCCTTCGCGGCATTTGGCACATCTTATGCCGCACCCTCTCTCTGGCTCTATTCCGAGACCGACCGGTTCTTCTGGCCCGAGATGGTTTATCGCCATTTCGACAGCTTCGGAGGCCCAGCGCGCCTGCACATGTATGGGGCCATCCTGCACGCCGAGGACGGGCACAGGCTGTTCCAGCGCGGTAACACCTCAATGTGGCGGCCCGCGATCGACAGGTTCCTAATGGATATCGCAATCCCGACCTGGTCAGAGCCACCTGCGGACCCCGGGCCGCTCGATCTGCCGGCTCCGCCCGGGCTGAACGCGCGCGGGCAGAAGGCGTGGGTAGAGTTCCAGGGATCGGAGTTTTCCCGCGCTTTCGCCGTGGGAGAAAACGGGTCGTTCGGTTGGGGCAGCGGATACGCATCGCCCGAGGCCGCCGCCGATGCCGCAATCGAGGCTTGCAGCGCAGATAAGGTACAAACCTGTGCGATCCACATGATTGATGAAATACCACAATAACCCCTATATCTTGGGGGTTTAGCGGTATATTATGCCATTTGTGGGGAAATTTCTCTTTTGTGAGCAGGGCGCGATCCCCATATCTTTTCCGTAGAACAAGGAAAGAAGCAGAAGGGGAAGTTGGATGGATATACCGTTTTTGCCATTCATTGAGGGATTTCCGATTGCCCTCATTATTCTGGTGGTTTTCGTGCTCATCGTGGTCAGCCGCGCCGTGCGCACCATTCCACAGGGCGAGAACTGGACCGTCGAGAGATTTGGGCGATATACAAGCACCTTACAGCCTGGTCTTCGCTTTCTGGTTCCGCTGATCGATCAGATCGGGAACAAGATTAACATGATGGAGACCGTCCTGGATATCGACAGCCAGGAGGTGATTACCCGCGACAACGCGATGGTGCGTGCCGATGCGGTGGCGTTCTATCAGGTGGTCGATGCTGCGCAGGCGGCCTATGAAGTGCGCGATCTGCAGCGCGCGCTCCAGAACCTGTCGATGACCAACATCCGCTCCGTCATCGGAGCGATGGATCTCGACGACGTGCTGTCGAACCGGGACGCAATCAACACCAAGCTTCTTGGCATCATCGATGAGGCGGCCCAACCCTGGGGCGTGAAAGTGACTCGGGTCGAGATCAAGGACCTCCAGCCACCGATGGACATCACCGAAGCCATGGGCCGCCAGATGAAGGCTGAGCGGGAGAAACGGGCTGAGATTCTGACGGCAGAGGGGGAGAAGCAATCAGCGATCCTCAAGGCCGAGGGTATCCGGGAAAGCCAGATCCGCGAGGCGGAGGGCCGGCGCGAGGCTGCATTCCTGGACGCTGAAGCCCGCGAACGAGAAGCTGAAGCCGAGGCGAAGGCGACCGCGATGGTCTCCGCTGCCGTGGCCGAGGGGAACACCCAGGCGCTCAACTACTTCGTCGCGCAGGGCTATACCCAGGCGATTGCCGACATCGCAGGCAGCCCGAACGCGAAGACCGTGTTCCTGCCACTGGATGCGGCGGGCCTCGCCGGCGCAGTCGGCGGCATTGCCGAGTTGACCAAAGAACTGCGCGGGAAGGCCTGAGCTATGATGGACCTGTTTGCAGTGCTCGACGGCGCGTCACCCTGGTGGTGGGTGGCGGCCGCGCTGGCCATCGGCGCGCTCGAGTTGATTACCTTCAGCTACTTCATGCTCTGGATCGCACTTGCTGCCGCCTCGGTTGGGGCAATCCTGTGGATCGTGCCGGATTATTCAGGCACGGCGCAGATCGCGACCTTCTCAGTGCTGCTCCTGATCTACACGGTCGCGGGCTGGCAATTCATCGGCCGCCGGGAGCAGGGCCCGGAGGCATCGACGCTCAACAACCGGGCAAGCGCCATGGTCGGCAGACAGGCAATTGCGGCGGAGATATTCCGTGGAAATACAGGGGCCGTGGAGATCGACGGGGTGCGCTGGCGCGGTCGTCTGGGCGAACCTGGCGAGGATGTGCAACCAGGGGCTGAGTTCACCGTGATCGGCACGGAGGGAATGACCCTCTTGCTAGAAAAAACATGAGGAATGCCAAGTTATTGGCGAAAAATAGTCCTTTGCAATCCTGTTGAACCGGTCGTCAGATCTGATAGTCTCAAACCTGTGTGGGAAGCCGTTTCTTGAAATGTGTCTGACGGGCATGCCTGCGTTTGCGGGAGGCAGGAGGAGTGGTGCGATGAAGTCGGCAGCGATGTCGTGCATGGATCTATCCAGGGCGGCGATTGCCTGTGCCGCTGCGATCTTAGTGGGAGCATGGTCACAAGACGCCACGGCGCAGGGGTTGGAACCGAATGTGGACCCGATCGCCTGCGGCGGGATCTACACCATCATTCGCGGCGATACGCTCGACCAGATTGCACGCCGCGCCTATCAGGAAGACTATCGCCCGGGCCAGTTCGTTCAGTTGTTCGAGGCGAACAGGGCGACGCTGCCCAACCCGGCGACGCTTGAGGTCAATCAGCAGATCCTGATCCCCTGTCTCAGCGGTGCTGGACCGCGCACGCTGGTGGAATTCAAAGCACAAAACCCAAGCTTCATCTTCACGCCTGAGACTCTGGAGACAGCGCAGGGATTGGGCAGCGCCTCTGCAGCCGCCGTCACTCCCACCCAGACAACCGTTGCAAAAGTCACGCTGCCCACGAGCGATCAGATCAAGTTCCTGACCGGGTCCGATTTCGCACCGTTCACCGAAGAGGATCTGCCCGAGGGCGGCATGATCACCGAACTGGTGAGGCGCGCCATGGTTGCCGCCGATAACGGCCAAGACTATCGGATTTCCTTCATCAACGACTGGTCGTCGCATCTGCAGGTTTTGCTGCCGGACCGCGCGTTCGATCTGGGCTTTCCCTGGTATAAACCCGATTGTAACCGGATCAACCTGCTCTCGCCCGCGATGCAACAGCGTTGCACCGATTTCGACTTCTCCGAACCGTTCTTCGAGGTGCCTGTAGGCTACTATGTGAAGCCGGGCGGCCGCGCGATCACGGCGCAAAGCTATGGCGATCTCACCGGCATGGTGATCTGCCGCCCGGAGGGCTATTTCACCTTCGATCTCGAGCAACAGGGCCTTGTCGCGCCACGGATCACGATGATCACGCCGCGATCACCCGGTGAGTGTTTCGAGGCGCTCGTCGAGGAGAAGGCGGATCTCGTGGCGATCAACAAACTTGTCGCTGCCGAAGCGATCGCCGACCAGCGCATCGAGGCGATGGTGCAGGAGCTGCCGGAGCTTGGTACGATCCAGACCCTGCATGTGCTGACTCACAAGTCGAACCCGCTTGCCAGAAATCACATTCAACTGGTCAATCGCGGGCTGCAGAGGCTCAAACAGTCGGGCGAGTGGTTCGAAGTGGTATCCCGCCACCTGGCTGAACACGGCCAGCGGGCTCAGTAGACCACGCTCACAGGCTGTCACGCACGCGGTCTGCGAGATCAGCGAGGGCCGGGTCCTCGATCCCCATCGCCTCAAGATGCGCGATCGTGTTCTCGAAGTATTCGATATTCGGCCCCATCGGGCCGCAGGCGGAACAGATGCGTTTGGCCTGTTCGTCGGTCGTCATATCGCCCGCATACTGCTCATGCGTCCGGTCGAGCACGTAGCAGATCGCGTCGATCGCATCGTCCTTGCCCGGTCCGTCGCAAAGCAAGGTGACCGGGGTGCAGATCTCGAAATAGCTGCGCGTCACCAGCTCCCGCTCAGACAGATAGCTGCGTACCTCGTCGGCGGCGGTCGCACAGACCCGAAAGGCGATGCCGGTGCAACTCGCACTCGGCGCCCAGTCAAGCCCGACCACCAGCCCGGGGCGCTCCTCGGTGCCGCGATACCGGATGGATGTGAGCCTGAAGGCGCGCTGGTACCCATCGAGCCGCGCGATCCGCCGCTCAAGATAGTCGAAACCGGTCTTCCACATCAGCGATCCGTAGCCAAAAACCCAGAAATCGCCGTCCTTCCAATGCGTCATTCGATGGCACCCTGCGTCTGGATTGTCGTATAACGCGGGTGTCGGGAAGCCGTCAAAGGAAGGCTGAAGATGAAACGGATCATCGGCATCATGGCTGCTGCGGTTGTACTTGCAGGCGCTGCCTGGGCGCTCTGGTGGCAGGCGCTCGCCTCCGGGCAGGAGGCTGCGATCGCCGCCTGGTTCGACGCGCGCCGCGATCAGGGCTGGCAGGCAGAGCATGGTACCGTAGAAGTGGAAGGGTTTCCGGTGCGCCTAGAACGCCGGATCCAGAACATCGCACTGACCGATCCTGGAACCGGCTGGTCATGGAATCTGCCCGAGGTTTCATTCTTCGGCGAGGCGACCAGCCCCACGGTTCTTCGGCTCAGCCTGCCGGACCAGCATCTGATCTCCCTGCCCCGCGAGAAGGTCGAGATCGGCCACAGCCGGATGATCGCAGACCTGTCGCTGGCTGAACCCATCTCGAGTGAAACTTAAAATAAATGCGAGGTATCCAGCTTGACTGAGCGTGACAGAATATCAACATTGACTCTTTCTCATTGCAACATTTGTGCTATATCGCCGAAAAACTGTCGGACACGGCCAACGCCACCATATTCAGACT
This sequence comes from Pseudomonadota bacterium, assembly GCA_039180675.1. Taxonomy (GTDB): domain Bacteria; phylum Pseudomonadota; class Alphaproteobacteria; order Rhodobacterales; family Rhodobacteraceae; genus Thermohalobaculum. The sequence goes on from JBCDDC010000041.1 coordinate 11,254, forward strand.
TCTGTGCAGCCGACAGTCGGCTATACTGATCCCCTATCGTGGAGGTGCCTATCTGGTACATCGCCTATCGTTTTCCATTGGTTCTCCCGCTCGCCGTGTTTGTCAGCAGCGTGACCCCCATCCCCTGGGGCGGCCACGACGCCGGGGCGGAGGGGAGAGGGGGCAGCGCCAGCGGAAATAGACGACCTCCAGCGCCGCGGGACAGACGCTCACGCGCCCCCAGACGACCTTCGCCAGCCGCCCGCCTCGCGGACACCACAGCTGGACTGTCTGCGCCCCCCGCCGCGCGCAGAGGCGCGTCCAGGCCCGGCGAGTACCAGGCCATCCGGCGTCGACACTGACACTGATGAGAATTACGTGGTGAGTAATCACAACCCCCGAATACGGTTCCAGTTGGGCCTCTACTGTCTTTATAAATATACATCTGTCGACCCGCAGTCAGGTGGTATACGATTCGGCGGTACAAATGGGGGAGCCGTCTGACCTTGTGTGAGTGTGCGTAGATAGGTAGGCCGTACTCGCTTCTATCTCGTTTGCTGACGGAAGTACCAACGTGATGCGTGTCCCTGAACTGAGCAACGCACAACAACAATGTAGTGAATAAACGTTCCCAGAGTCGGGCGCCTCCTTAGACGGCACTGCTTGTGCTATTTTCGCACCCCCCCCCCCACCTCTGCTTGAGGAGCAGGAATGGTTCCAAATGGTTCCAAAGTGGAGCGAAGTGGGTGGACATAACCTCGTCCGGTCCGTGAACCCCTCCCCCTCTCTCTCTCTCTAATCTTGCTGTGCCCTCACCGAC
>JBCDDC010000042.1:0-11488 GCA_039180675.1 Pseudomonadota bacterium
CCGCCGCCGACTTCGCGAAATCACGATAGAGGGGACTTCGATCTGGAAGTTGTTTTTCCTGGCCGTGAACCGGATCCACCCTTCCTGCGTGATGTTGTGGCGACCAAGCGTGACAGCATCACTGACACGACTTGCCGTCCAAAAGATCAGCTCCAGCGCGATCCGATGCTCGCTGCCGATCGGATGCGCATCGCGAAAGCGTCCAATCTCATCGAGTGTCCAGGTATGGTGACCGCCTGCAGGAGCTTTTGGCCTTGCGATCCCAAGGGTCAGATCTTCATCAATGAGGCCGATCTCGAGCGCATGCTTCATCAGAGCGCGCCAAACCTTGAGCCGATTGGTAGCGACATGTGGCGTGAAGGGTTCGAGGTCGGCACGAATGTGACGTTGACGTAGGCCCTTCACCGGCAGAGAACGCACCTGCTCAGCGGTATCCATGATCCGGCTGCTGATGCGCCGGTGGTTGTCTTGAGTTCCCTTTGCGACATCCCTGTACCTCCGACTGCTCATGTAACTGGTGACCAGAGCACCAAGCGTTCCCTGCCTGTCGAGAGCGCTTCGTTTAGGTTTGCTTCCCTCAGCCTTGGCTGAAGCCGCAACAAAGTCCGGGTGGTTTTCGGGGAGATCGGGAAGCCGGGTCATGGTCTTTCGATGATAGATTCTCATCGATCCGTTGGCGTTTTGCCGGTAAATCACCCCTTTGAGACGTACACCGCGTCGCATTCTTCAACCTCTGATATCGGTTCATCATCTTCGTAAGGGAGCGCATCTCGATAGGCTTCGAGATCCCTAATGTCATACAGCTTTCGGCTGCCGAGTTTCCTGCGCTGGATACCCAGGCTTCGTAGTGTGGATGTGCCTATGCCGAGCCAAGCTGCTGCGTTTGCTTCTGATAGAAGGCCTATTCGCGAGCTGCTCGTTGGCAAACTCGAGCTCATCAATCCTCCCCTAGGATCGAGGCTTCGTACTCGAGCATTTTCTCAATCCTGGATCTGTAGGTGCTGATATCGAACGCCACGCGCATCGTCTCATTGGGGAACCCACTGACGGCTGAGCCTTCGTCATAGTATCCGGCAAAAGCATCGCTCAGACCGTTCAGGTCGCGAAAATAGGTGACCCATTCCACGTCCTTTCCGAAGAACTGTTCTCGGATCATACAGGCGATTGTTCCAGCGGCGCGCTCACCAAGCCCAGCGTCCATGAGAACGCGAAAGATCTGGAGAGTGACGACATCATCGACCTCGAAGACCCGTGCAGCACCGGGGCGGGTCCGAGGCGCGCATTCGAAATGACCGTGATGGATCGCTTCATTCAAACGCTTTGGTTCAATGCCAGCTATTTGACAGGCGAGCTTGGTCCGCGCTTTAAGCATCATGATGCCATCCTCTCGATTCTCTCGATAGCTTATCGCGCCTACCGATTATTTCAAGAGGTTAGAATTTGTTGACTAGTGACAACCAGTTAGCTTCAAAGCGTGCACTACGCCGATGCGGAGCCTGCACACATCTGCGGCGCCCGCAGACAGCTCAACGGCCGACCTCCGAAAGCAGACGCTAAGCGAGTCAATGACCGGTAGCCGGTGGTTTTGGCGGGAAGCAGACATTCGCTGCGGGTGCGAACGTAACTCGTGGCGCTCGCAAGAGCGGACATCTTGTGAGATGTCGGACCTCAGTCCGAGCCGCTTAAACTCGTCCACTATGACCTTAACCTCGTCGATCTCCGGCCAATCCCGAGAAATCGAGTACCAATAGTCCTGCAAGGCCGCCTCAAGGCCATGGAGATCAAGACGGCTCTCGTCAATTTACCATTAACGATCCTCTATCCGACCTTGCCCGACCAGCAGCATGATACCTCGACCACCGGCCTCGGCGCGGAGATAGTCTCCAGAGAGTTGATTTCGTAGTCGCTCGCACAACTCCGGTCCCGTCCACCCATTTTCCTGCAGCTTCAGTCCGATCGGAACGGCTGCGATGTTCTGTCGCTGGACCCAGATATCGGGTCGCTGGGCGTTCAGCATCTCGTTTTCTTGGGCACCCATTTGACAAATCATTCAGGTGCCCGGTGGTTAGGCTCTTCATCTCCGTTTCTGCTTCAACGCGCTATCAGGTCTTGCAAGGGCTGTCGTCGCCATCCTCCAACCATGTCTGGATGTCGATCGGCCTATGAACGGCAAGCGAGAGGGGCTGGGCGTTCGTCGCGGGAGTTAGGGACTGGTCGACATCGAATTCGCGCAGCTGATCTTCCGACCAATCTTCGACATCCCCACCCTATAAGGCTACCGGCCGGTCAACTGGAAGGCGGCCCAATAGTAGGGGTGCATATCTTTCCTACGAAGCGCCAGCTGCGCATCGCGCAGAGCCGTCCGCTCTGAGCGTCCCTTGGCCCGGCCTTTATAGAATGCCTGCATCAGGTCGGAGGTCGCCTGATCATCCACCAGCCATAAGCTTGCGACCACAGCCTTCGCGCCGCTGAACAAAAATCCTCGGGTCAGGCCGATCACGTCATCGCCGCTTTGCACCCGACCGAGGCCAGTCTGGCATGCAGACAGGGTCACGAGGCTGCCGGGCAGATCCAGTTCATAGGCCTCGGAGGCCGTGAACTCGCCATCCTGTTGCCCGTCGCGGGCCAGTAGCAGGGCCGACGACAACGGCTCGGACGCGTCGAAGACGCCGTGCGAGGCGATATGAATGACACCCGACTGGCTCGCCTTGGCCCGCAGCGCCGACTCGGTAGCATGCGCCCCGATCAGTAGATCGGCGGCAGCGATCTCGGCGGCGATTGCCTTGACCTCAGTTTCTGCACCCGGAAGGCTCCAGCGTGGATCGTTCTGCTGGGGATTGCCAAGGGCAAGCAATCCATCTCGCGCGGGCTCACGATCGAGGAACGCCAGAACCGATGCGCTGGGCAAGACCGAGATCTCATAGTCGTCGATCAGATAGCCATTGCCATTGGGCAGAGCAGTCCATGGCAGATAATGGAGCGATCCATGCGGTACGATGATCAACTCAGAACCTGATAAGCGATCCTGCAGGGGCTGGATCAGAGTGTCAAACAAGGCCGCTCCCGAGCGGCGGTAGCCGTCGCCACTAGAAGAGCCCAGCTGTCGACGAAACTGCGAGACGGCAGCATCAACGCGGCTCCCATCCAGACGGCGCGCGGTGACCTCATCCCCGGTAACGACAAATGCGAAGAGCGCATCACCCTCCTTGTAGTATTCGACTAGGGTCGTACCGGTTGGGATCAGGGCTTGCAGCTCACCGGCGTTATAGGCCGGCACAGTCACCAGAGCGGCGAGTTCGGGTGCCTGCGTCTCTAACGCCCGGCGGGCCGAGTTAAGGTCCGTGGTCAAGACAGTGCCCCGGGTGCGCGCTTCGCTCGCCAGTCGGATTTCCTCGGCCTGGTACTGTTTGAGTAAGGCTGTTTCGCGCGGGCGCACGGCGCTGCTCCCAAAGTTGTCCTTGGTCGCGAGTAGATCGACGAGTGCCCGCGCTTTGCCGCGCTCTGCAAAGGCAAAGGCGTCCCCCGCGCGGCCACTGTCGATCAGCGTGCTGATCATGTCGCGATAGACGTCCTGCTTGCCGCCAACGTAGCTAACGCGGCCCGCCTCGGTATCAATCGACCGACGCTGCCCCTCGATCACATCGATCGCTTGCTCGAAGTAACGGATTGCCGCCGCAGGGTCGCCCTCGGCCAGCGCGATCCGGCCACGCCCGTGCAGCGCTTGCCAGTAGACCGAGCCATAGCCCTTCACCCGAGGATCGGCCAGGATCTCCTCATAGCCTTGCTTGGCTTCTGCAACGCGGCCGGTCTCCAGGGTCACGTAGTAACCAAGAAAGCGCGGCTCGAATTGCGAGAGGAACTGGATATCGTCATAGGAAAACGAGTTGCCAGTGATCGCAAACCATCCCACTTGCACCAGCGGATTAATCTCGTTCACGAAGTTATCGAGCCCGGCAAGGACTGCACCGATTGAGTCCGCCTCATCATCCTGTAGCGCTTGATAAGCGGCCTCCATCTCGCCGACCGAGGCAAGGATCCGCGCCCTCCATGCGCGCTGGATGTTGTCAACATCGATCTGGCGGGACGAGAAGGACGACGTGTTAACCTTTGCCAATGCGTCAGCGCGGCTGATCGCGGATTGTTTGTCTCCCCATTCCGCTTCGATGATCCCCAAAAGGCCCAGCGCTTTGACCTCCGCCTCCCTGCGGCGCATCTCAAAATCCGTCTCGCCACCTGTGAGGAAGCCCTCGGAGATCAAGATGAATTCCTGTTGCGAGGCTTGATAGGACTTGAGCGCCAGATCATGCGCCTCTTCGGTACGGCCCAGATTGTAGAAAACGTCGGCGCGCATCTGCGTCACCGTGGCCTCCGTCCAGGCCCGGCTGAAGTACAGTTCCCCATCCTTGGGGAGCGGGCCTGGCGAATCCGAGATGACCTGAACTCCGCCACCGACCGCGAGGCGGCGATCAATCTCTGTCATGCAGGTGTCGAAGGCTTTGAAACTCCGAGAGCTTTGCAGAGCAGCACAGTAGGGCCAGAGCTCATTGTTGCTCAGCGCATCGAAGCGAAACCCCTCGGCAGATGCGCGCGCTGCTGGCGCGGCCGTGTCTCCTGCAATGATCTCCTGCTCGGTCTGGCTGCATGCGGTCAAGACCGCGACTGATGCCACCGCACCAAGTGCGGTCACTCTCGACTTTACATTCATGGATTTCCCCTTCGTTCCCCCTAGGCCCTCAGCCTAGATATCCCCGCCTGTTAGTTGAAATGCCGCCCAGTAATAGGGATGAGCATTGTAGCTATCCTTGATCTTGGACTGCACAAATCTCAGCGCCTCACGCGAGGATCCCTTCGCCCGGTAGGCGTAGAATTCCTTCATCAAGGTTGCCGTCGCCGCATCATCGATTAGCCATTGGCTTGCGATCACCGACTTGGCGCCGCTGAACAGAAAGCCACGGGTCAGCCCGATCACATCATCCCCGTTTTGCACGCGACCCAGCCCTGTCTCACAGGCTGAGAGCGTGACCAGATCCGCATCGAGATCGAGCCCGTAGATCTCCGCGACGGTCAAGCGACCGTCATTGGTACTGTCGGGTGAGAGCACGAGCGCCGAGGCAAGCGGGTCCGTTGGCTGAAATACCCCATGCGAGGCGATGTGCAGTGTTTTTGCCGTTCGTGCCTGGGACCGCAGGGCAGTCTCCGTCGCGTCACGACGCAAGAGAGCCCGCGCGCCTGGAACCGAGCTTGCAACCGCCTGCGTTTCCAGCTCAGCCCCGGGCAGATCAAGCTGGGGATCGCCCGTGTCAGGGTTGCCGAGCGCCAGAAGTGCCGCATCGGGCGACGCGGTCCCCCCAACAAACTGCAGGACCGATGCGCTTGGCAAAATGCGGACCGACCAGTGGTCGAGCAGGAATCCATCTCCGGCTGGGATCGCAACCCAGGACAGGTAATGCAGGCTGCCATGGGGCACGATCGTCACTTTCTCAGTTGTCACCTGGGACGCAATAGGCGCGATCAACTGTTCATAAAGCGCCCGGCCAGGTGCGGCGAAAGCATCACTGCCTGGACGGCCCAGTGCCCGTCTGAATTGCGAAACCCGCCGTGCCAGATCCTTGCTTGAGAGCACCTTTGCCGAGACACTATTGCGGGTCACCACAAAGACAAACAGCCGGTCGCCTTCGAGATAGTATTCGATCGCCGTCTCATCGGCGGGGATGAGTGCTTGCAGCTCCTCCGCTGAGAACGCCTCAACCGTCACCAGCGAGGCGAGGCTCGGGTCTTGCTGGATCAGCGTTGCGCGCGCCGTGTTCGCAGAGCGGGTATTCGCTGTCCCCGATGCGCGGGATTGCGCGGTCAGCGTCTCTTCCTGCGCATCGAACTTCGTGAGCAGGGTGGATTGCTGGGGGCTCAGGACCTCCGACCCGAGGGCCTCCTTCGAAGCCAGGAGATCGACCAGCGCCCGGGCCTTCGCCCGTTCGGCATAGGCGAAGGCTTCATCCGCACGACCGCTTTCGATCAAGAGCTTGATCAGATCGCCATAAACCCGCTGTTTGTCTCCAACGAAACCGATCCGCCCCGCTTCGGTGTCGAGCGACCGGCGCTGGCTCTCGATTACGTCGATCGCGGTTTCGAAGTCACGGACTGCGGCGGCGGTGCTCCCCTCCAGCGCCGCAATCCGGCCTCGGCCATGCAGCGCCTGCCAATACAAAGTGCCAAATCCTCGAACGCGATCATCGGCCAGGATCTCGGCATAGCCTTCTTTTGCTTCGGCCAGACGACCGGTCTCGAGCTCGGTGAGATGGCGCATGAATTGCGGCTCGAACTCGCTGACGAAATCCAGCGCGTAGGGATCCGCACTTCCGGTCAGTTCGACCATCGTCGCCATCATCACCGGATTGATGAATTGCATGACGGCGTTTGCGCCCGAGATTATCTCGAAGAATCCGAAATCATCCGCCTTGTGGGTCGCAGCATAGGCCGCGTCATAGTCCTCCAGCGCGAGATAGATCCTACCTAACCAAAGGGCTTTGGTCTCGGGCAGGTACCACTGCTCGGCGCTGTTGCTGGAATCGTCGACCGCTTCGATCTGACGGGCGAACTTTCGCGCCGTTGTCTCATCACCCCAACGCGCCGCAATCAATCCCTGACGCCCCAATGCCTGCGCCTGATGTTTGAGCCGCTCGATCCAGAAGAACCAAGCCTCCTCATACTCGCTCAGCTTTGCGTAGCGCTCATTGACGACCGGGGTCCAGGAGGAGCCAGGATAGGCATAGGTCGTCGTCAGGGCCGCAATCTCGGCGGCTAGCTCATAGGCACCTTCCTCATCACCTCTGGCCTGAGCAGCCTCGGATTTCAGCGTCTTGATCATGCCTTCAGCATGGGCGCCATAGGCCGTGAACTCGGCGTCGAAGAGACCCTGAACCATATAGATCAGATTGCCCTCGTTCGCGGCGACCCGTCGCTCAAGTTCCACCATGCATTTGTCATAGCTGTCGAACGTGCGGGCCTTGGTGAAGGCCTGGCAAAACGCCCAGACCTCGTTCATGTCCAAGCTGGCGAGATCAAAGTCGCTGCGTTGAGCGCTTTGTTTGATCGCCTGGAAGTCGCCGGTCACAGTGGCCCTGGTCGTGCTGTCGGTGCACGCGGTCAGGATCAAGCTGGGAAGAAGGAAAGCGGTGGCTAGGGTCGCCCAGCGCCCGGGGCTGCTCGCTGATGTAAACTGCACGGTGCCTCTTCGAATTCGGGGCTGCATCTTCTCTTGAGGCGAGTGTGTAAAGCCGATACCCATCCGTCAAGCGAGCTGGTGCCCTGGCGTCACATTCCGGGATAAGTTCGGTGAAGGAAGTTGGCGCGCCGCCGTTAACAAGCGGCAAATACTACTTCTTGTCCAAGATCGTAACACCGGACCAATCGGTCGGAGGGTGGTCGGCATAATCATGCGCGATCTGTGCCAGTCTACCGGCAACCGGGTCGGTGCCCGACAGGGCTGCGAGCCGGGTTGCGGCGCTTTCAAAAGCGCCGGCCTCAAACTCTGATCGGGCGTTTTCAAACTCAGCAAGGGCGCTCGGCGACAAGGTCGTTGCGGATGAATAGACAGTCGTTGGCTGGCTGCGGCCAACCACTTGCACCCGTTCAAGCCTTCTGAAGCCCCCCGCCAATCGAGGCGCCCGCGCGATGACATCATCGCTGATCAACAGGGTCGAGCCGTAGCGTTTGTTCAAGCTCTCCAACCGGGCGGCGAGGTTCACTGCATCGCCCATCACGGTGTAGCTCAACCGCTGCTCGGAACCGACATTGCCGACCAGAGCGCTGCCCGAATGCAGGCCAATCCGCGTGTCCGGCCATCCACCTCGCTGGCGAGAGAACTCTGCGAGCGCGCTCTCGCAGGCCAACGCTGCCTTCAACGCGTTCTCCGCGTGAACCTCGTCTGGGACCGGCGCTCCAAAAACCGCGACCACTGCATCGCCGATGTACTTGTCGATCAGCCCCCGATGCTCGGTGATCACGTCCGAGACGACGGTCAGATAGTTGTTCAGATCAGTCACCAACTGTTCTGGCTCCACGCCCTCGGACATCGAGGTAAAGCCGGCAAGATCCGAGAACCAGATCGTTACCTCGCGCCGCTCTCCGCCGAGCTTAGGCAACTGGTCCTGATCGACCAACTTGGCCACAACTGCGGGGCTTAGATAGCGGGAGAAGGATTGCCTCAACCGCCGCTTTTGCTGGTCGAGAATGCCGAGCCGAATACCATAAGAAGCCCCCGCTGCAAGCAAGGCCGCCAGTAGACTTTGACCAACAGGCAGGATGAGACCAATGGCAAAGGCTGCCACACCCCCGGTCAACATGCCACCTACCACCAGTGCCAGTGTAATGACTGACACAGCGGGGGTGGCCAGTTGGATCGTCAGCGCGACCAACAGCGCAACCCCGCCAATCAGGGCCAACTCTGATGCACGAGAGGCTGTCTGCAATCTTGGCCCGGCGATCAGGTCATGAATGATCTGCGCATGAACGGTGACGCCGGGGATCGCGCTTCGCGCAATGCGCGCCTCGTAGATGCTGTCCATCACCTCATGCTTGCAGCGATCGGCAAAATGAGCGCTGTCCTGCTTGCTCAGAAACCGGGCATTCGTTGCCACCCGGTCCTCGACATCCAGAATGGTCCCGATCAGCACAACTTTGCCCGCGAAAGCGTCTCGGAGGAAGGCCTCGTTCCGGTCCTCGGCACAGGCGAGAATATCGGCAAAGCTATAGACTGGTGTGCCCGAACTAGCCTGGTAATTCGGCACCAGATCCGGTGGAGGCAGTTGAGTGATCTGCCCGCTCCTTAGCGCCATTTCGGCGGCGAAACCCGGGACCTGGCTGCCATGCTGGTTGGTGAAGGTCAGTGGCGCCTGCCGCGCGATCCCGTCCGCGTCGGTCGGCAGATTTAGGAGACGCAGGTTCTTCGCTCCACCTGCAACCAATAGATGCCGGCGATGCGGTTGCAGGGGTTTGCCCTGATGGAGCGCCGCGCCCAGCACGACCTTGCCCTGCGCTCCGGCCCGCGCCAACGCCGAGAGATACGGTCGGTCCAGCCCAGGTGCGATCGGCTCCAGCGAAGTAGAGAGGATCAGATCCTGCCCAATGGCTACAGCGCCCGCCTGGTCGACCGCGGTGATAATCCGGCCCAGATGAGGCGTCCAGGCGACCCGAGGTGTTTCCTGTAGTGGCGCGCGACGATAACTTTCTTCATCGATCGCGATGATGGCTACGGGCTGTTCCGGAATTTCAGGTTCGAGATCGAGAGCCGCTCGGCTCCAGAACAAGGCGTCGATCGACAGACCCGATAGCCAAGGGCCTGCTGGCGGCAAGCAGACGGAAAAGACGGCGATCACCGCTGAGAGGACCGCAAACAGGGATGCTTTCGAGACCTTCTTCCGGGTCACATCTTCACAAAGCGTGTGAGAAGCGGACCACCCGCCTTTGTCGCCTCGAAATCCACCTCGATCATCGCGCGCCGATCCCCGAAGGCGATTTCGTAGATCCCGCCGGGCTCCAGCTTGATCCCCCGCTCCGCCAGATCCAGATGCGATCCAGGCGAGGCGATCCGAATCTGGCTGCCCGGCAGATCGGTCCGAACGATTGTCATGAAGGCCGGCGCGTCACCCAGGGCCAAAACGGGTGATAGATCGCTCACCAGGATATGACCCTGGGCATTCTCGGTCCGCCAAACGCTGGCGCCGCTGACCTGGCGTTCATTCTCTGCCAGCACCATGCTGACCCCGCAGTCGAAGGCTGAGCGCTCCACCGCTCCTCCGCTGACCTGGCTCTCATTCGCGCCGATCAAAATGGTGCCGCCGCGAATACGCTCCTGCACGCACGACGCCGGGTAGCCCAGCAGAAGCTCTGCCCCATCAGCAATCTGCAGTTTTGTCCCTTCGGGCAGGATATCGAACTTTGCCGGCCGCGACTGACCCGTGATCCCTTCAACCAGGGCCTCTGCCTCCGCCTTACTGGACACGACACCCAAGGCAAGAATCGAGGCGGTCGCTATCCGTCCCAACCCGAAACAAGCGAATTTTGGCGATGACCTAACAACAGTCAATTGAAGCTCCCTCTCACTCAGAATCCATCCCGGGGGACACGAAATCTATAAATGGCAGACGTTTGCAAGTCTTTCGTTGAGCATTGCGGCATCGACCAGCCGAGAAACATCGACCAACACCGATACCGATACCGATACCGATTGCAGCAGCTGCCGCCGGGAATTGCGCAAGCCGGATGATCTCGACGCCTCGTGCGCAGATCTGGCTGAACCGTATAACGGCGGGTGCGATGGTTGGAGCAGCGATTTTGTTGCGGCGAGATTGAAAATCCAAACAACTGCTTTGTCCTGTCAACCTGGACATCGATCGCGCGTCTTTGCCAGACTTCATAGCGGTGGCGAAGTTTGAAGTTCAGGACCAAAAGTATAATGCGGGCGTCCAGATGCGGGCGCCGCTTAATTGTGGAAATCGACTCACAGAAGATCCCGTCTTCGACGGGTTTGACGGAGTCTTTGATGTCATGGGCGATGGTTCGATGATCCTGTTGCCGACACCCAGACACACGCTAGGCTCAATGTCGATGCTAGTCAGACAGGACGGATGGGACCCGATCCTTCTGGTCGGTGATTTGACCTATGAAACCCGACTGCTCTAAGAGGACGTGACCCCGGGCAACGGGGACCGGAACACGCTTCTAGCCTCCTTCGCTAGAGTGCGCCGGTTGAATGAAAGGTTGCCTGGCCTGTCGATCGTTGCATCGCACGATTACACAGCCGCCGAGACCATCGCATTGGCGACAGGCAGCTATCGAGAGCGCAGTCGCAAAATCCAGACCTCTGATTAAAGTCCGGATTGGTGCTCTTCACCAATCCGATGTCCGGTCGCGCTTCTGACGAGTCATCAGCCGCAATACTTGCGCACCTCAGTGTCTCGAAGCCCCGTCGCCACCAGCATGCAGCGGTTGCGTGCTTCGTAGTAGTACCCGCGTGCGTACCACATCACCGCTTCGGGTTCGCTTCCGTCCGACACCATCCACGCGCCGCGCAGGTATTTGACCGCGTAGGTCAGATTGGTCTGTGCGTCCAAGAGGTCTGAATCCTCTCCCCGAAACCCCATCTGGCGCGCCGTGGCGGGGAGGATCTGCATCAGCCCATAGTAGGGCCCGTTGCGGGCGCGGGGGCGGTAATCGCTTTCCCGCTGAATCACGCGGTGCACAAGGCTCCGGGGCACGCCGTGGGCATCTGCCGTTTCGTTTATCATCGCCCGAAGCTCGGCCGTCTCACCGGGATAAAGCGGCAGGCTCTCGGTCGTCTCAACGGGATCTGGCGGCGCTGCGCGGTTTGCGCGTTCTTCAGGTGCGCTACCGCAAGCGACCAGAGACAATGAAGCAGTCAGGATCAGATATCGCATGAGCCTTCTCAGCTTTCCGACATATGCTCGCTATCCGAGCCGAACTGCGGTTC
>JBCDDC010000043.1:0-11244 GCA_039180675.1 Pseudomonadota bacterium
GTGACGTCGTGGCCTGAAGCGAGGTGCACCTCGATCTCACGCAGCAGCCTCAATGCATCTTCGTCCGTGTGACGCTTCCGGGCCATCGCTCACTCCTGTCCAGATCAAAAAACTATGGCCCAGTTCTAAGGGGCAGGGACAGCTAACGCCAAACCCATGATAAAAAATCTCATCGCGGCTTACCCCTCATAAGAACGAGCGTAAGGTTGGGAGCTAAACAAGAAATATAACGATAACCATATTCGGCTTTCGAACAAGGATCTAGAAATCTTTTCTCGTCAGGCGAGATGGCTGGTCCTGGGCTCGGAGCGAAGAGATGGTGTTGTTGCAGTAATCAAAACTCAGCGCGCTCATCGACATTCAGTTGTACCAGTTTTTGCTTTCTCCAAATCGCTACCGTCGGACGGAGCGCGCCCGCAGGCAGTTGGGGCTCTAAGCTGGCCATCGTTGCACAGGAGATCAATGACCTCTAGTGGAGCAACTTAGACCCTCGATAGCTACACGGTTAATACTCGCGTCGGCCCAAAAATGGGCAGAGGTCGCACAAGCTGAGAAGATCCGGTTTCTCGTTTCAGATTCAGTCAGATCGCTTCAAGCCATGATTGGCCAATTGCGAAGCTTGCATTCGACGGTTTCACGACTATGGCCAACCCAACGGCCGCACTCCGTAAAGAAGCATATGTGGCTCAAGTGTGAGGATAAAATGAGGATAATGCCATGAGCTGAGTTTTCTAACCTATTGAGTTTGTTGGTCGGAATGGCAGGATTTGAACCTGCGGCCCCTGCCTCCCGAAGACAGTGCTCCAAATGCAGAGTTCGAGAATTACGACGAATGTAGCGACTAAAAGCAACTAAAGACCATCTCTCTATGATCTAACTATTTGATTTAATTGGCGCACCGGGGAGGATTCGAACCCCCGACCCCCAGATTCGTAGTCTGGTGCTCTATCCAGCTGAGCTACCGGTGCTTTCAGCCCACTGTCGCGGACGGAGTGGTGGAATAGTTCTCACCCCCGAGGATTGCAAGGAGATATTCGCGCCAGCGCTCATTCCTTCGGCAGATGGATTGCGAACTCGGTGCCGGCGGTCGTGGTGGCAACGAGTTCGAGCCTCCCGCCATGGGCGCCGACGAGTTCGTGGGCGATGGCGAGCCCAAGGCCGCTGCCGCCCTTGCTCACGCCGCCCTTGAAGGGCTGAAAGAGGTTCTCCAGCGCGCGTTTTGGCAACCCGGGGCCGGTGTCGCGGATCCGGATGATCTCGCACCTCTCGCTGGAACGGGTGCTGATGCAAACCTTGCCGGGCTTGCCAGTGGCCTCGATCGCCTGGCCAGCGTTGCGCATCAGATTGGTCAGTACGCGGTGGAGCTGTTCCGGATCAGCAGGGACGGTGTGATCCTGCGCGATCTCGATCTCGGCTTGGACCGTGCCGCCATTGGTCTGACCAAGCCCTTCGGCGACTTCCTCCACCAGTTTGCGGAGTGCGACGTCGCGAATCTCGGGCGCCTGTTCCTCAGCCTTGCCGAAATCGAGCGTGCGCTGGCAGAGACTGATCGCCCGGTCGAGAGAGCCGATCATCTTTGGCATCACCCGGCCGACGACAGGATCGCTGCTTCGCTCGAGACGATCGACCATCAGCTGCTGCGAGCTCAAGAGGTTGCGCAGATCGTGGCTGATCTTGGCCACCGCCTCGCCCAGCGAGGCAAGACGCGCGCGCTCCTTCAGGGCGCGGCGCACATCCTGCTGCATCTCGGCCAGCGCGCGTTCCGCATCAGCGATCTCGCCGGAACTGCTGCGCAGCTTGATCGTGGTCGCGGGGTCCTGCGGGTTTTCGCGAAACGCCATGATGTTGCCGGTCACATCCAGCATCGGGCGCACAACGATCCAGCGGATCAGCAGGAAGACGCCGCCGGCCGTGATCAGCGAGATGATCAGGCTGAGGCGAAAGATCCGCCACCCATAGTCGATCATCGCGGCGCGCATGGGGGCCGGATCGAGCGTCACCTCGATCAGTTCGCCGCCACCCTTTGGCGGAAATCCCATCACATGGATCAGCGTGCCGTCTGTGGGCATCGCCATCCGCTCGATCGCATCGACGATGAGTTGAAAGACCGGCATTTCGCGCAGATCGAAGCGCCTTGAGACCATCTTTTCGGTATCGCCGGAAAGGATCAGCTGGCGCACACCATCTCGCTGCAGGACGATGTTTACGACCTCCGCATTGTTCAGGAGCTCGCTCTCGAGCTCTCGCGGGATCCGGTCGTCTGGGGCGGCCAACAGGGTCAGCGAGGCGATCTGCGCTCGGGCGATCCGTTCTTCGAGATAGCCCCGGCGGAACTGCGCGACGGAAGGCACGAAAATCGCGACCTCTACCACCATGACAACCAACACGGTGAGGATCAGAAGCCTGCCTGATATTCCTTTGAAGAAGGCCATTCCATGCAACCGTCTTTAGTCGCACGTGATTTACGGAATTTACCCGAGGCGAGCAAGCAATCGAACAACACGTTTCACGGTATTGCTCTCGAAAAGCCGTTTGCCGAAATAGGCACCCGCAACGCGTTTGTTCACCTCGCCCAGCGTTGGGTAGGCCGCAACCATGCCCGCCATGTCCTTGATCTTGAGCCCTTTTGACATCGCGAGCGCCCAAGGGCCGATCAATTCGCCCGCCGAGGCCCCAACGATGGACACCCCGTGTATCTTGCCTTGGGTACAGAAGACCCCCTTGATCATGCCCTCGGTGCGCAGATCGGCACGCGCGCGGTCGTTCTCGCCGAAACTGAAGCGATGGATCTCGAGCTTGCTGCCGATTTTCTCCTTCGCCTCCGCTTCGGTCATGCCGACATGGGCGACCTCCGGATCGGTATAGGTGACCCAGGGGATATGATGCGTCTGATTGGAAACCGGCAGGCGGAAGAGTGCGTTCCGCACCACGAGACCCGCGTGATAGTTGGCGACATGGGTGAATTGCAGCCCGCCTGCGACATCGCCGATGGCATAGACTTTACGATTGCTAGTCGAGCGGAGCCCTTTATCGACCGTGATGCCTTTGCGTTCGTGGGCAATGTTGCCGGCGTCGAGCGCGAGCTTGTCGAGATTGGGTGAGCGGCCGACGGCGACCAGAAGATGCGTTCCCGTTACGCTTTCGCCGCCACTCAGATGCACCGTAATGTTCCCAGCGGTGCCTTCGATCTTCTCCGCCGCGGTGCCCTCGCGGATATCAAGCCCTTCGTCGCGAAGAGCGGTTAGCGCAATCTCTGCAATCTCCGGGTCGTCCTTGCCTAGCGCCTTGAATGCTTCGAGCACGATGACCTTGGAGCCAAGCCGGCGATGGGCCTGGGCCATCTCCAGCCCGATCGGTCCGCCGCCGATGACGATCAGCGTCTCCGGGAGTTCTCTGTTCTCCCACAGGCTCTCGTTGGTCAGGTAAGGCACCGTGTCCAGACCTGATATCGGCGGAATGGCGGGCGAGGAGCCGGTTGCGACAACGAAGCGGCGTGGACGAACGGTCTTGCCGCCCGCTTCCACGGTGTTCGGATCGGCAAAACGGGCGTAGTCCTCGATGACTTGGACGCCGAGCCCTTCGAACCGCTCGACCGAATCGTGCGGTGCGATCCCCGCGATAACCTCTTCGACATGGCCCATCGCGCGGGCGTAGTCGACGACAGGCTCATGCTCGGCGATACCGAAGGCGGCGGAGTGTCGATGGGCGTGGGCTTTCTTGGCGGCAGCGATCAGCGCCTTTGATGGGACGCAGCCATAGTTCAGGCAATCGCCGCCCATCTTGTGGCCTTCGATCAGAACGACCGAGGCCCCCATCTGTACGGCCCCTGCGGCCACCGAGAGGCCGCCGGAGCCGCCCCCGATGACGCAGAGATCGGGGGTCAGAACTTCTGCCATCAAGGTATCCTTCATCAGGCTTTCTTCAGCACGCCGAGCTTCTTGAGAATAAGCGGCAAGCCGGAGAGAAGCGCAAGGCCAAGAAGCGGACCAAGGACGTGCGGCTCAAGTATCACGCCGAGATCAGGCGCTTCGCCGCGGGAGAACTGCTCACCCAGACCAGCCCCGATCGAGATGAAGACGATCGTACCCGGGATGATTCCAACCAGCGTCGTCCAGAAAAAGTTGAGCAGGCTCACGCCGAGGAACGCCGGGGCAAGGTTGGCGATGAAGAACGGAACCGCGGGCACGAGGCGCATGATCAGAAGGAAGCTGATCTCACCCTCGCGGAACTGCTGTTCCAGTTTCGTCATCCATGAACCGGCCTTGCTGCGCAGCAGATCGCCGAAGGAGCTGCGTGCGGCAAGAAAGAGCGCAGTTGCTCCGATGGTCGCCGAGGGCACTACGATCATGGCGCCAAGTACCGTACCGAAGAGGAACCCGCCCAACAGCGTCAGCCACGTCGCGCCGGGAAGCGAGAAGGTCACCGAGGTTATGTAGATGGCGGAAAAAGCGAGCACCGTCAGAAGAAAGTTATCGTCGCGCCAGCCAATCAGTGTCTGATAGTTCTCTTCCAGGGCGGCGAAACTCAGATAATCGCGAAGGAAGATGTAGCCCAGCAGAGCACCGGTCGCGATCACTGCGATCGGCAGGTACTTTCTCCAGGTCGGCGTCTTGGTGGATTCTGTGACCATCGTATCAGACATTTTGCATCCTCGGTGTCGTGCAGTGTAGCCGGGATATCGGTTCTAAGGTCGTGCGAAAAAACACCTTTCACGCACATGTCAGTGTTGACGAGCGGATTGAAACATTCAGCCACCGACATCGATTGGCTGGAGCACTGAAACGGGTCCTGCTACGCTCCAACCCATATCAGGCATGAGGGGGGCGTCCTGAAAGATCTGGCCAAATCATTGCTGCCAATCAGTCTGCCAACCGTCACAGGTGTCGGGCTCGTTGCGTTGGGCGCCATGACGGCCGCCTATACCTATGGAGTCTTCACCGGACCCGAAGGTGTCTTTGTAATTGAAGAAGCAAAGCAGAAGGATGTGCCGTGGGAGGTGTTCAAATACGCGCTCTTCACGATCACCATCGGTGCGGTGGCGCTGCTCTATCAGCAATTCGCGACACATTTGGAGAAGCAGCGAGAAACACGCTTGCGAAATGCGGAGGAGACGACGCGTTTCCGAAACGAGGTGATCGAGATTTTCACCGGGCTGAAGGGCTTTCGCCGCAAGCTTCGGTTTCACTGCCGGATCAAGCCTGGAGAGGGCATGTGGGTCGACCGAACCAGATTCGAAGCGATCTACGAGGAGTTCATTGACCTCCAACACCGCGTCGAAGCGCTGGACTGGCGGCTTGATTTGCCGCTGGACTTCTTGGGCGAGGATCAAAAACAGGTGCGCGATGCCGTGGGTGCACTGGAGCGCTACACCAACGCACTTGTCCATGAAGCCGATTTTATCGATCGGCACACGCAAGGCGATCTCGTCTTCTTCGACAGGGATCGACACTTCTATGCATTCTCGCTGAAGAGCACGGATGGGAACGTCGTTAAGTCAAAATTCTTCGACCCGATGAAGCGGACGCGCCGTCTGTTGCGAGAGCGTGCAAACAGCCTTTCAGCTGACCCCATTTCGGTGAATGATAGTTAGGCTGTGCCGGCTTGTGGTGATTGACACCTCGCGGCTCGCAAGGTATCCCCCGCGTCTCGAATTCACCTGCGCGCGGGAATAGCGCGAGAAGGACTGCTGAGATGAAACGGACGTATCAACCATCGAACCTCGTGCGCAAGCGCCGTCACGGCTTCCGCTCGCGCATGGCGACCAAGAATGGCCGCAAGATCCTGAACCGCCGCCGGGCGCAAGGCCGCAAGCGCCTGAGCGCATAACAGGATGCGGGCCGGTGACGGGTCCCGACACTGAAAAGCAAACGCCGGCTGGGCAGGTCCAGACCGGCGTTTTGGTTTTTGGGGCACCTCCTGATGTGCTCACCAAAAGGCGGGATTTCCTAGCCTGTGCCCGCGCGCGAAAATGGTCCGCGCCCGGTATGATCGTGCAGGGCCGCGACCGGGAGGACGGTGATCCGCCAAGGGTCGGTTACACCTGCTCGAAGAAGGTCGGCAATGCCGTCGCAAGGAACCGCGCCAAGCGGCGTCTTCGCGAGGCGGCGCGTGCCGTCGTCACAGATCTCGGCCGCAAGGGATGGGACTATGTGTTGATCGGGCGGGCCGAGGCGACTGCGAACCGCGCTTTCCCCTTGCTTGTCCAGGATCTCCGGATGGCACTGGAACGCCTACACTCTCCTCGGGTGTCGCGGTGACGTTTCTGGCCTCCATCATTGCCTTTCCGGTCCGGCTCTACCGGCTGATCGGCTCCCCATGGGTCGGACGGAACTGCCGCTTCCAGCCGACCTGCTCGGCCTATGCGCTCGAGGCGTTGGAGGTGCACGGTCCGTTCTATGGATCCTGGCTGGCGGCGAAGCGGATTTTCCGTTGCAGACCAGGGGGCGGGCACGGATACGACCCTGTACCGCCAAAGGAAAAACGCCAAACGTGACTTTCCTCACAGCGTGATCGGGCAGCACAACCTTAACCTTCTTTCATCCGCCCCGTAGCAACCGGATGAGAGCAGCCCCCATGAGCCTCCAGAACGATCTGATCCCCGCACGGAACACCCTGCCAGCTGATGCCGTCACCGGGCGGATCTGGGGCAGCGACCCGCATGACTCGACGATCACGTGGGAGCGTGAGGGTCTGCGCACCCGGCTTCTCTACGATATCCAATTCGTGGATCTGACGAGGCCCAATCGCCCTGCCCGCCAGATCGTGACCTCCAGTCTCGCGAGCGTTCTTGAATGCGCACCGGAATTGCTCTGTCTCACCCACAACTCTGAGCCCTGGTCGATCGCGGATCGGATCGGCGGCACCGTTGCGCGGCTTTCGACCGATGGCGAACCGCTGTCCCGAGCATGGATCGACCGGGTGACCTCGAACCTACAGGCCCGTTTTTCACGCCCCGTGATCCGGGCCTGGGCCGAGACGATGCGCAGGCAGGTCACGTTCCAACCCGGCTATCTCCATAAGGTCACGACTGCCTGGAGCCTGAACCTGACGAGCGCCGAAGTGACCTGGGGTGGCGAGACCGGGCGTATCGATGTTCTGATCGGCGCGGACCCTGAGTCGATGAAGGTGGCGACGATCGAGCGGGAGCATCTCTTTACCGCTCATGAGTGCCTCGCGCTCTACCGCCATCGCCGCGGCCTCGGCTGACCACCCAAAGCCCGGCGCGCTTGCCCGGACCGGGTTGCTTGCGCTACTGAGCGCGCATGCTCGACGCTTCCAATGATCAGATCTTCGAACGGCTTTATGCCAAGGCGCCCAACAGCCTCGAGTTCCGCAAGCTGCGCAAACGCCTGATCCGTCAGGCGCGGGAGACGATCGAGGCCTATGCAATGCTCCGCGAGGGGGATCGCTGGCTGGTCTGCCTCTCAGGCGGCAAGGACAGCTACACTCTGCTCGCCGTTCTGATCGAGCTCAAATGGCGCGGCGTCCTGCCGGTCGACCTGCTCGCCTGCAATCTCGACCAGGGTCAGCCGAACTTTCCGGCCACGGTCCTGCCGGAGTGGCTCGGGCAGCTCGGGGTGCCGCATCGGATTGAGTATCAGGACACCTATTCGGTCGTCGTCGACAAGGTCCCAGCGGGCCGGACGATGTGCGCTTTATGCTCGCGGCTGCGCCGGGGACATCTCTACCGGATCGCGCGAGAGGAAGGCTGCGACGCCGTCGTTCTCGGCCATCATCGCGAAGACCTGCTGGAGACCTTTTTCCTCAACCTCTTCCATGGCGGCAGGCTGGCCGCCATGCCGCCGAAACTCGTGAATGAGGAAGGCGATCTGACGGTCCTGCGGCCGCTCGCTGCGGTCGCCGAACAGGATTGCGAGAAGTTTGCGCAGGCCATGCAGTTTCCGATCATCCCCTGCGATCTCTGCGGCTCGCAGGACGGTCTCCAGCGTCAGCAGATCAAGACCATGCTGGCGGAGTGGGAGACGCGCGCGCCGGGGCGGAAAGACGTGATGATGATCGCGCTGTCGAACGTACGGCCCAGCCATCTGGCGGATATGGACCTGTTCGACTTCCAGAACCTACGTCCTGCGCCGAAAGACTGAGGCGCGCAGACCGTTGGAACAGGGGAGTTGGCGGGCTCCTAAATCAGATCGAGACGCAGTGCCTCCGCCGCTGCCCAGCGATCGCCAGCGACGTCGAGATGCTTCGGAGCGTCCTCCGGGGCCAGCCATATCGGCGTGTGCCCCGGCTCGCTAGGTGGGCCGAGACGTCGCACAGCACGGGCCAGATAGATCGTCTGGGTCTTTCGCGCCCAGAATTTGTAGTCAGGCAGCCAGGCAAAGCGCTGGAAGGCGACGAAGCGCCGGAGCTCGCCAATCCTCCAGCCGGTTTCTTCCCCAACCTCCCGGTGCAGGGCGCGCAGCGGCTGCTCGCCGGGGTCGATCCCGCCACCGGGTAACTGCACCTCCCCATCCTGCACGACACAGAGCAGGCCCTCGGCTCCGGTGATCAGGGCATAGGCACCGGGGCGGTCACGATAAGGCTTTCCAGAAACCCAGGGCTCGCCGATTCTCCGCATGGCGTGCTTGTTGCCAGATAATCGAAGATTCGCGAACGCACTCTTTCGGCTTTGCGGTTGAAGGGCTATCTGGTGGGCCATGACTGGCGACGACACTATCCTTCCATTCCAACTCGACCGGGCGCAGATGCGCGGTCGGGTCGTGCGGCTTGACGAAACGCTCGACCGAATCCTCGAGCAGCACCGGTATCCCCCACCCGTCTCGGCCCTTGTCGCCGAAGCAGCGCTCCTGACCGCGCTCATCGGCTCGACCATGAAGCTCAGATGGCGCTTTTCGCTCCAGATCCGGGGCGAGGGCGACGTACACCTGATCGCGACCGATTACTTCGCGCCCGAGGAAGACGGCCAGCCCGGAAAACTGCGCGCCTATGCGGGTTTCGATGCCAAGGAAGTGGCGTTGAGCCGCAAGACTCCGTTCGAGTTACTGGGAAAGGGCGTCTTCGGTGTCACCATCGACCAGGGCCCGGGCACTACGCCTTATCAGGGCATCACGCCGCTGACCGGAACCACACTCGGCGATTGCGCCGAGGCCTATTTCGCCCAGTCCGAACAGATCGCGACCCGGTTCAACACGCTCTCGGCCCATGCGCAGGAGCCGGGTGAGAAGATGCGCTGGCGGGCGGGTGGGATCATGATCCAGCAGCTCGGCGAAGCGGGCGAGAGCGTGCTGGCCGACGGCCCCTCGGGCGCCGATGGGTTGATGACCGCCGACGATGTCGCGGCCATGGGCACGGGCGAGGAGGACTGGAACCGGGTCAACATGCTGATGGCGACGGTCGATGCGCATGAACTGATCGGCCCTCATCTGGCGATCGAGGGCCTGCTCACACGCCTCTTTCACGAGGAAATCCCGCGGACCTACAGCGCAAAACCCGTCGCCTTCGGCTGCACCTGCTCTGCTGCGCGGGTCGAAGCCGCGATGGCGCAGTATTCTGCCAAGGACATCGCGCGCATGACGAACGAGCGCGGCAAGGTCACCGCCGATTGCCAGTTCTGCTCGGCGCATTACGAGTTCGAACCCGACGAACTCGGCTTCGAGGCCCGGGCGGACTAAACCGAAATCAGCGCCAACACGACAACCGCGGTCAGGCAAAACGCCATGGTCAGATTGATTGCCCGCATGTACCGTTCCGGCAGGTCGAGGCGGCGCAAAGTCACCCCCGCCCAGAGCCAGAGGAAGTGAATCGGGATCCAGATCGCGTTCAGAATCAGAAACTTGAGCGCGATCTCCCAGGTAAGCGCGCCGGGCAGAAACCCGAACCCTGTGAAGAGCGTGGTGTTCACCGCATAGGCTTTTGGATTTATGAGCTGCAAGGTGATGCCGTCTCGCCATCCAGGGGCTTTCTGCGCCGCTGTGAAGGCAACCTTTCCTCCAGCAGTCGCAATCCGGTAGGCGAGCCAGCCGAGATAAGCGGCGGAGGCGAACAGCAGAATATCCCGCAGCCCGGGCGTGGCCAGCACGATCGCCGCGAGCCCGCTGACAACCGCGATACCGACCAGAAAGTTCCCGACGCAGAGGCCCCAGAGATACCGCTGCCCGTGGCCGTACCCGAACCCTGATCCGACGCCTGCAACCGACAGGACTCCGGGTCCCGGCGTGATCAGCAGGAAGAAGACCGCCGTCGCGAAGAGCAGCATCAGCCGGCCATGACCTCTAGAAACCGGTCGACATCCACCTCGGTGGTCGCGAAGGACGTGACCAGCCGGGCTGTCCAAGGCCCGTCGTTCGGTCCGTTCTCGTCGAGCGGGACGCCCGCGGGATAGTATTGCGCGCCCGCCGCCTTCAGCCTGCGGTGCTGTTCCAGGCGCATTGTGACGAACAGCATATTCGCGTCGACCTGATTGGTGACCTCGGCGCCCTCGATCTGCCTGATGCCATCAGCCAGCCGATCCGCCATGCGGTTGGCATGGCCCGCAAGCCGGAGCCAGAGCCCATCTCTCAGATACGCCTCGACCTGCGCCGAGACGAACCGCATCTTCGAGAAGAGGTGACCGCCCCGTTTGCGGCGTAGTTCGAACTCCCAAGCGCGGGCTTCGTCGAAGATGATCACCGTCTCCGCCGCTAGCGCCCCGTTCTTGGTGGCCCCAAGACACAGGATATCGACACCCGCCTTCCAGCTCATCTCGGCGGGGGTGACATTCATCCGGCTGACCGCGTTGGCGAACCGGGTGCCGTCCATGTGCAGCCCCATCCCGTGCCGCCGCGCGATGGCTCCAATCTCGGTGACATCGTCAACCGTATAGGCCGCCCCAAGCTCGGTCGCCTGAGAAACCGAGACCGCGCCGTTCTGCACATTGTGCACCCCGACCGGCGCCGCAGTCTCCGCGGCATGGGCAACCGCTTCCGGGCGCATCGTCGCATGAGCCCCGTCGAGCAGGGTCAGCTTCGCGCCGCCCGTGAAAAACTCGGGCGCACCGCATTCATCGACCTCCACATGGCTCACATCGTGGCAGTAAACCGTGCCCCAGGGTGGACAAAGGCAGGCGAGCGCCAGCGCATTCGCCGCCGTGCCGGTCGCGACCGTGAACACCCGAGCGGATGGGGCTTCGAAGATCTCGCGCACCATCTCCTCGGCCCGCTCCGATGTCTCGTCGGCGCCGTATCCTCGCGTATAGCCATCATTCACCCGTGCAACCGCCTCAAGGATTTCCGGTGCAGCACCGGA
>JBCDDC010000044.1:0-11004 GCA_039180675.1 Pseudomonadota bacterium
TGCTCGCGTGCCATCGCCGCGCGCGGCGCACTGATCGAGCAGCTTTGCGCATTGCCCCATATCACGACTGCACTCGATGCCATCATTGAGCACTTCGGGACCGAGGCCGTGGCGGAAGTTACAGGCCGCACGCGCAGGTTGGTCTTGGGACACAACGGTCAGCAGCGGCTTGAACGTCGAAGCGCAAGCGCCAACGTCGCTGAAGCACAATGTTTCATGGACGGAACGAAACGTATTCTGGTTTTCTCGGACGCAGGGGGTACGGGACGGTCCTATCACGCCGACCTCAGCGCTCAGAACCAGCAGCGCCGGATCCATTTCCTCCTCGAACCGGGCTGGCGCGCGGACAACGCAATTCAGGGTCTCGGCCGCACCAACCGTACCAACCAGGCTTCTGCGCCGCTTTTCCGCCCGGTCACGACCGATGTGAAGGGCGAACGCCGCTTCATCTCGACCATCGCGCGAAGGCTCGACGCATTGGGCGCTCTCACACGCGGCCAGCGTCAAACGGGAGGACAGAATTTATTCGACCCGGCCGACAATCTCGAAAGCGACTATGCCAAGGATGCGCTCTCGCGCTGGTTTCACCTGCTTTACGATGGCAAGCTCGAAGCGGTCGGTTTCGGCGATTTCGTCGAGAGGACAGGCCTCAAGCTAGAGAACCCCGATGGCGGGCTGAGCGAAAACCTTCCCACCATACAGCGCTGGCTCAATCGCATCCTCGCGCTGCCAATTGCGCTGCAGAACGGCATCTTTGAGGAGTATCTCGGACTTGTCGAAGCGCGGATCGAGGCCGCACGCGAAGCCAGCACGCTCGATCTGGGGCTGGAGACGGTCCGCGTCGACAGCTTTACGGAGCTCTCCAATGAACTCCTGCGCACCGATCCTGTGACCGGAGCTGAAACCCGGCTCGTTTCGCTTGAAGTGAAACGCCAATTGCATCCGCTGCGCTTCAAACGCCTCGTGAGGATGCACGAGATTGGCTCGCCTCAGGCCATTCCCCTGCGCAATGCGCGCTCGGGCAAGGTGGCCCTGTCAGTTCCGGCGCGGCGCCTCATTGCCGATGATGGCGCGGTGGTCGAACGCCGTCGTCTGTTGCGCCCGCTTCAATCGGTCAAGTGGACGCTCGATGCGCTCGGAGAAAGCTTGTGGGAAGAGGTCGGCGTGACCAAGTTCTCGCAGCTCTGGGCACAGGAAGAGGACGCCGCGGCTGCTTCGCCGGTGACCGAACGAGTGCATCTGGCCACTGGACTCCTGCTCCCGGTCTGGAAGCGGCTGCCTGGCGGCCATGTTCGCGTCACGCGGCTTGCCGCAGAGGACGGCAGCTCGATTATCGGGCGCGAAGTGCTTGATATCGACCTTGCCAAGGTTGCTGAAACGTTCGGCTTAAAGGGTGTGTCCGGCCCGGCTCCGGCCGAGCTCGGAAGACTGGTCCTGACAAGCGGAACGCCCCAGCCGCTTACCAGTCATGACGCACTGACCATCAAGCGCTCTCTGGTTGGCGGCGAGCAGCGCCTTGAACTCACCGGTTACGCACCCGAGCGTCTCGACTGGTACAAGACCAAGGGCTGTTTCACCGAGATCATTCGCTACCGTACGCGTCTCTTCGTCCCGGTATCCAAGGCATCCTCCATTCTCCCGGCCATTGCGGCCTGAAGGGCAAATCCACGACCAAGCGTGAGAGAGGGGAGGGAGCCGGTGGCTTGTCGGGCCATGCACCTTCGCGTGGCTCTTCAATCCATCAGGAGACAATCCATGATCCAGTCTATTCCCTTGAAGAAGCTCGTCCCGAGCCCGCGCAATGTGCGCAAGTCGAGCGACGTTCTTGCAGACTTGCAGCTGCGCGCGGACATTGCCGCCCGCGGCCTCTTGCAGAACCTCGTCGTGCGAAAAGCCAAGCGCGGCAAATTCGAAGTCGAAGCCGGCGGTCGCCGTCTGGCTCAACTCCAGGCTCTGGCGGAAGAAGGTACGCTTCCCAAGAACCACGAGGTGACCTGCCTTGTGATCGAAGGCGAGGAAAGCGAAGTGCGTGAAGCTAGCCTTGCCGAAAACTTCCAGCGTCTTGCAATGAACCCGGCTGACGAGGCGCAGGCATTCGCTGCTATCATCGAGGCGGGAGCTAGCACCGAAGACGTGGCTCGCCGGTTCGGTCTCACAGTTCGTTTTGTCGAAGGACGCCTACGCCTAGCGGGGCTCGCACCTTGTGTCTTCGAAGCGCTCGCCGAAGGAACAATCACGCTCGACATGGCCAAGGCCTATGGAGCGATCTCCGACATCGACCGTCAAGCACACGTCTACGCCGAGCTACAGGATGCCTGGTACCAGGTCACGCCGGACACGATCCGCCGCATGGTGCTCGATGCCACTGTGCGTGGCTCCGATCCGCGCGCGGTTTTGGTTGGACGCGAGGCTTATCTCGCCGCGGGTGGCCGGATCGAACGCGAACTCTTCGACGACGAAGCCAGCGAGAGCTGGATCGATGTCGCTTTGCTCGAAGACCTTGCCCAGAAAGCGATGGATGACGCTGCGAAGAAGGTCGCTGAGGAGCATGGACTTGCCTGGGTCCGGCCCACGCTTGGCAATTATGTCAGTCACGATCTCATCGAGGGCCTCAATCGGCTCCCATGCGAACCAGCTCCGCTCACTGAAGAAGAGGCCCGCGAGCTCAGCGACCTCGAAGCCGACTATGATCGGACTGCGGCCATCCTCGAAGATGAGGACAGCGACGAAAGCGAGATCGCCAAGGCGGAAGAGGAACTGGTCTTGATCGACCGCGCGATGCGCGACCTCAACGATCGTCCGCCGGTGCTTGCCGACGAGCTCAAGTCAGAGACTGGAGCGTTCCTTGTGCTCTCTCGCAATGGTGAGCCGGCATTGGTGCCGCAGTACTATACGGAGGCAGAAGTCATCGACGATGATGACGGAGCTGTCGAACCGGTGGATGCAGGTGCCGAATCCAAGCGCAAGAGCGGTGCGCTGTCGCAGCGTCTGCTCGACGAGCTCGCGATGCAGCGCCGCGATATCCTGGCGATCCATCTCGCCAACGATCCCGCGCTTGCGCTCGACTTCATGGTCTTCACGCTCGCAGATGCCGATGGGCATGACTGGCGCGCGAAGAAGGCATCGACGCTGGTCGGCTCGCTAGCATCGGGACCGGTGGCCGGCTTCGAGGCGAAGGACGCCCCAGCAAGCGCTGCGCTCGCCGAATTTGCCGCTTCGCTCGACGAAAGCTGGCGCACCGGTGAGACCGATGTCGAGCGGTTCGAACGCTTCCGCGCATTGAGCGATGAAGTGCGTTCGGCCTGGCTCGGCCACGTCGTATCCCGCACGCTGGTCGCGAGCCTTGCGTGCGAAGGCGATCGTTCAGCGCCGCTGCACGAGACCCTTGGGTCGCTGCTCGAGATCGAGACGGCGCATTGGTGGCGGCCAACGGCGGCGAACTATTTTGATCGCGTGGCGAAGGCGCGCACGCTCGAAGCGCTCGATGCAGCAGGCGGCCCTGAACTCGTCAGCCGCTATGCAGGCTCGAAGAAGGCAGAACTGGCGAGCGCAGCCGAGCGTATCTTCTCCGGCAATTTCATCGGCGAGGCGGATGTGAAGACGCGCGCGGGAGCATGGGTGCCCGATATCATGCGCTTCTGTTCATCTGAGGCACCGGTCGAGGATGAAACTACGGACCCTGCTGAGGGTGAGACCGCGAACCAATTTGCCGAGCAGGCTGCCTGACCCCTCCTGACAGGTCCAGGTCACTCGGCGGGCGGTCCGTTCCTCTCGGGACGGGCCGCCTTTTCGCGTTTCCTTCCGAAGGTCGCTTGCGTTGGTGAGACTTAGAGGGGAGGATACTTTGTTCATCCTGAACCCGGACACGTCCGTTCCGGCGATCAGGAGACCATCGATGACAAAGTCCCGCCGCACTGCTTCAGTTTCTCCAGCTGCGCGTATCACCGCCGCCATTATCGAAAAGCTAGAGCAAGGCACCAAGCCCTGGGTCAAGCCGTGGCGTGGCTTGCCGCTTTCTCGCCCGCTGCGATCATGCGGGACACCGTATCGCGGCATGAATACCTTCTGGCTCTGGATGGTTGCTGATGCCTGCGGCTACGCCTCTCCCTACTGGATGACATACCGCCAATGCCAGACGCTTGGAGGCCAGGTCCGCAAAGGCGAAAGATCGACCATCGCGATTTTCTACAAAAGCTACACCAAGGAAATCGAAAACTCTGAAGGTGGGCAGGATACGGAGAGCCGGCGCGTGCTGAAAGCCTATTCAGTCTTCAATGCCGACCAGTGCGATGCCCTCCCCGAATTCTACCATCCCAAGCCTCTGGTTGCCGCGCTTGAGCCCGAAGGCCGCGAAGAGCGGCTCGATGCCTTCTTCGCTGAGATCGACGCAGACCTACGCCATCACGGCGCGCAAGCCTACTATGAGCCACTGCATGATCGCGTAACCATGCCGCCAGCCGAACTCTTCGAAGCCTATGACCATTACTACGCAACACTTGCGCATGAGCTGTCGCACTGGACTGGACATTCTTCGCGACTCGATCGAGGCCTCAAGAACCGCTTCGGCAGTGATGCCTATGCCGTCGAAGAACTTATCGCCGAGCTGTCCTCCGCCATTCTTGGTGCCGAACTGGGATTGCCCGTCTCGCATCTCGATCATCATGCTAGCTACATCGCGTCCTGGCTAAAGATCCTTAAACAAGACGAGCGTGCGATCCTGACCGCGGCCGCAAAGGCCGAGGAGGCAGCTACCTTGCTGCTCGAAATGGGCGGTCATCAATCGAGTGCCACTAAGGCTAATGTCGAACTTTCTGACGCGGCCTGAATAAGAGACTGAATTTGAACAACTCCGTCAGCCAGCCCGCACGTACTGGCACTGGCCTTCACACCGAGTCAGTTAGGTCTGGCGGAGCGCTCCCGAACCTATCCTGGATCACTCCCAGACAACTCCTGCGCCACTTCGACATGATCCCGCACAGCCTGTTCGCTGGTCCTCGTGCCCTGGACCGGTCGGGTCCCACCGCAACCCGCGCAAGGCTGCGGCCCGAGTGGCCCGCGCCAGCCTTGCCTTGCGGGGTTTCCCGCTGACGCGGTGCAATGGTCCCTTGTCCCGGTCCTTCTCAGGCACGGCGAACAAGCCCGAGCGGAAATCCCTCTGCCGGCATTCGCCGGTCTCAGGAGGATTAAAGATATGTATGACAGTTTCACCACCCAGCTTGCCGGCCTCGATCTATCCGGCTTCTCGATCACGCCTGCCCCTTTCAACGAATGCGACTTCCCTTGCGAGGACGCCATGTCTCACACGCTCGGAGCAGTCTGGTCAGATCTGTTCGCGCTGTTTGCCGACACCGCGCTCGAGGCCGACGCCGAGGATCTCGCCTGGGGCTTCGTCAATCTCTTTCACCGTGCAGCCAGCCGCAAAACAACGCAAGTAGATCGAGCTTCGGATGAAATTCGCGCCCTATTGGCATCCGCAGACGGCTCCGAAGTGCATTCGTCAAACCTCGAGGAACAGACCCTGCGTGCCCAGTCGGCTGAAGCCAGCATGCAGGTTTTCGAGCAGATGCGTGAGGTTGCAGCAGGTCTCTATCGCGACGAAACCGGTTCTTCTTGGAAGCCCGTATCCGGATCGCGTGCGCGCCACTCGAAGAACATGACATCGGCAGTGATTGATGCCCGCGACTTTTTGCGCGTACGCAAGGAACGTCGTCAGGCTGCACATTCTCCCGAGGGTACTCCGGTAGTTTTTGCCGGTGGTCGCAACCGCTTCGAAAGCGAGGCCGAGGCTAAGATCTATGCGGCCAACATCTGGGCTACGCTCGACAAGGTGCGCGCGGTCGTTCCTGACCTGTTTCTCGTACATGGAGGAGACGGCAAAGGAGCCGACAGACTGGCTGCATCCTGGGCCGAGCGCCAGGAGGTGCAGCAGCTAACATTCGGGCTTGAGCGACGTCTGGGTGCTCGTGCAGGGTTCAAGCGCAACGAGCAAATGCTCGGTCTTAGTCCTCGCTACGTAGTGGCATTTCCGGGTAATGGCGTGACCGAACGCCTGGTGATCGAGGCCAAGAAGCAGCGCATCACCGTTGTCGATCGTCGCGGGCCGTTGGGCACATCACCAAATGGCGGTTAGCCCGCCTTCTCATTTATTGCGATTGACGTTGTCTTTCTTGGATTTGTCGGGATTATCCCGCGCATATTCCCTGTCGTTTATCTTTACGACGTGGGCTCCGGGGTGTTCGCCACGCTTGATTTCCGCGACGATATTCCTGCGCGGGACATTCTTGCGTGAACCGACATCATAGTGTTCGTTCCGTCCGCCGGGACCATCGTTTCTTCCCTAATCTTCGTCATGCCAACGTCCTCCAATAGTCTCCCCTAAAATGGGGGCTCGCAAGCAAGATTCAAACTTATTCTAGACCGATGTGCCCGCTGATAAGGACCGAACCAGATGCAATTGTGGGACCGCTTCCTATTTGCCCATTATGCAACTCGATGATCTTCTCCTTCGCTACTTTGCCTCGACCAATTTCTCTGAGGTAGCACCCGACACTTTAGCGGCTGGGATCGAGCATTGCCTGGTCGATCTCGGCCTCGAGCAAGACTGGGGTAAGCGCTTTGCACTGTGGTCGTTCCTTCACATGTTCGGGTCTGCCCCTGACCTCGACGTGGCGTTTGAGAGCGAGGAAGACCGGGAGGCTGCGCGCAACTTTTTGGATATCCTGGCAGCATCGGAAAGCGATAGCGACGGCTGATTGCAGCGGGATCACGCGAGACCTCAGACCCACACCCGATACCCACCGGCTTTCTTCGCGAACAGTCCTGAACCACGTCAGCTGAGGACGGCAACCCGTTCCTTTCCGGCCGTGTTGGCAGCTGCGCTGCCTGCCCGCACCACCCGTCATGAACAGGTTTCCCTTGGCCCCCAGACGATGTCTGTTGGCCTGCGGTGCAGTCCTCCCATGCCCTGTTTCTTTGGCAAGTTCGCAAGCCGGAGATGGTCTCCGGTTTGAGGAACTAAAGGAACATCACCATGACCAATATCGCAATCCTCACCGGCCGCATCGCTCGCGATCCTGAAACCCGCGAGACCAAGGGCGGCACCAACGTTACCGGGATCACCGTCGTCACCGATCGCCCCGCGCGCGACAAGGACGGCAAGACCTACAAGGACGAAAACGGGTACACAGCCAAGGAAAGCGAGTTCCACCGAGTGACCTGCTTTAACGGCCTCGGAAAGACGGTTGGACAGTATTGCTCCAAGGGCCAGCTGGTCAGCATCCAGGGCCGCATCCACTACACCCAGTGGGAGGACAAGGACGGGGTCACACGCTACGGTACGGAGATCCTCGCCGACAAGGTCGACTTCCTTTCGCGCGGCAACGGTTCGAGCGAAAGCGATGACAACAAAGATGCTCCCGAGATCGACTGATCTCAGCCATCCAGCCTCGCAAGAAAGGGCTCTGTCCAAACCGGATAGGGCCCTTTCTCGTATTCACCATCAGTGGCTTTAAGCTGTGCGTGATGCGAAGGCTTGCTTTTGAACAAGCCGCTTTATGGCTTCCTCTTCGCCGAGTTTTCCGAGCTCATGTGCAACTTCGGATAGGCCCCTTTTTGAGAAGGTTTCTAACCCCGTTCCAAGAATAACCTGGCCCAGTTCAAGAGCAGCCTGCTTTTCGAGTTCTTTCTGGCGCTCGTCGAGTGCCAACCGGTCGGCTTCGAGCTTGCGGAGTGCGGCTATGGCGCTTCGTTTCGATGGCATTGGGGATACTTCCTTTGTCCCCTCCGATGATCCTCTCCTCGGCCGACGTGCACTATCACCCGTCCTGTAGGAAAGCGATTTCCCCCTTGGTTTTCGCAAACACCTGAGATCGAACGGAAGGGGGGACTGGCTCACGGACTTTCAAGGATGATGGGCGTGCAGCCGGCGCGTCAAGGACGGCGGGGCCCCACCATTTTGCCGTCCCTTCGCTTCGCTGCAGTCCGACAAAATCGTTGCCCCCACCGCCGCTTGGCGGTCGCCCAGCCGGGCGATCCCTGACCCGCCAGCTGCACGCCCATCTGCCTTCCTCTCGTCGTCTTACCGACAGATATCAGGAGGATTTCATGACTGCGCTTGCATCGATTCAATCAAACTCGAACAGCTATTTCGAAGCACCGGCCACTGCCGAACGGCGGGCCTTGCACAGCTTCTTCGACCAGCACGTCGTGGAAGATAACGACCTAGGATACTTCGCCCTGGACGAGGGTGACTACAACGCCTTGCCGGCGCATCTGGCCAGCCGAGTGGTGCACACGGTGCACGGCGCAATGCTGGACGAGTTCTGAACGTCCGATGGGGCGGGAGCCGGTGACGGTTCCTGCCCCTTTTTTGTGTTCGCTGCTGGAAGAAGAGAGAGTGATAAGGAGCGAGGCTGGTGACGCGCTCGGTCCCGCACCACCTGCGGCGGCGCTCCTGCGGGCGCGGCGTATTTGCTCTGGGCCCCGCATGCACTCCTGAGCGCCAACGGGTCTAAGCGGCGCGAGGCTGACGGGAGCGACAGATCCCGCTCCCTTGTCTCGCACACGCTTCTTTGCCGTCGGCTCATCAGGGGTGCGCCTTGCTTGGGATACTTTCTTTCGCATTGGCGCATACGGATCGAACCAGCGTCCTGCGCTGTTGCTTTCGCTCCATCGGCATGGATTGCCAATGCCCTTTCAAAAACCATTCTCTGTCGTTTCTGGACTTAGACCTCGCAGTGGGAAAACAGTAGCACACCGTACGCAGCGGGGCTGGCAAGTAAGATCATGAAGTTTATCATGAATTTGGCAATGTCCACTTTTGTGCCAGTCGTGTGCCAATGGCGTTATCGACTGTGCCAGAGAGTGCTGAATTCACTTAGTGCATTGAATTTCTGTCCTAATTTTCCGGTTTCCTACACCCTGTTGCCCGTGCCAGAGTGGCACTCGCTTTTCCGAAGAGTGAACCAGGTTCTTTTTAGCAAAAGGAACTTGGATTTATGCAAAGACATCATCGTTTTGTGACCTATGTCACGCCTCTCATTGCCGAGTGGATTAGAGCTCAAGCTGAGGAGCGGCGGGTAAGTTCAAGCATCGTGATTGGCGATTGCATTTTTGATGCCTGGCAGCGTGACACCGAAGCCGATTTGAGCACGCCAGCGACCGATCCGGTTCGCCAGAATATCTTCATCACGGTAGCTTTGGATGCACTGCTCACGCACCATTCTGTGCCCGATCTGCGCGAGCAGACGGTCGCGGCCTATCAGCGCCGGCTGGAGCGTTTGGGGCTCGTTGCGCCGCGCCCGCAAGGGGGCGGCGATGAAGCATAATCTCGTCAACTTCACTCGCGGGAGCCAGCTGCTTGGGCACTTTGGGTTTATGTTTGCAGCCGGGCTTAAGGGTCCGCTCATCATTACACTGCTGGTGGTTCTAGGACTTATCTATTGGAAGGTAACAAGCAGCCTTAGTGAACACCAAACCTACCTTGTCTGGATGCACATCTACTCGTCCTTCTTCGCGTTTATGGAGTTTGATCCCGACAAGCTTGTGAACCTCACCTTGGCTGATGGAAGCATCGTCGCGTTCCCGATCAGCGTAGTCACGGACTACCCGCCCATGAAGGAGGCGGTCGCCGCGTTTGAGGGGGCGGTTGAGGCAGCGCTTGTCACCTCGGCGTGGGGTCTTGTTCCTGCCTTCATTGCCTTTTGGTGGGTTGCTGAACACTTCGGTTGGCTCTCTAAACAAAGGAAGCATGTGCGCGGCGCATCGCTCGCAAGCCTTGCTGAACTGGAAGGTGAAATCGAGGATCACAATCGCCATGAACGTTCCCGCGAATATGGCAGCAATTTGGGATGGAGGTGGCGGCTTGCAGGCAGCAGCGCGCTCGCTTCAGCCGGTCTCTATAGCCCCGCGCACCTTGCAGGCGTGAGCTGGCCCTGGCGTAAAGAGCAAAGCCACACCATGCTGGTCGGCACGACAGGCACGGGCAAAACGGTCGCCCTTTTCGAGCTCCTTTCCGAAATCAGACAACGAGGCGAACGTGCGGTCATTTTCGACCTGACCGGCGCCTTTATCGAAACCTTCTTCGATCCCGAACGCGATATCATTTTGAACCCACTGGATAAACGCTGCCCAAGCTGGAGTGTGTTCGATGATTGCACATCGCGCGCTGAGTTCCATGCAGCAGCAGAGTCGCTTGTACCCCATGATGGAGGCGGTTCGGAACAGTTTTGGGTGCTCGCTGCACGAACCTTGTTTGTTGAAACATGTATCAAGCTGAAGGAAGCAGGGCGCGGGACCAATGCCGCGCTTGCCGATGAATTGATGAATGCAGATCTCTCGGATCTGCACCGCCTGGTAGAGGACACAATGGCTGGACCGATCAGCACGCCGGCCGCTGCTCGCATGGCGGAATCGGTCCGCGCCGTCTTCAATGTGAACGCAAAAGCAATGCAAATGCTGCCTCAATCAGGGAAAGCTTTTTCGGTGCGGCAGTGGGTCACCGGCGAAGGTAAACCAGGTTCCTTTCTGTTCCTGTCTGCGCGCTATGTGGACATGAGCGTGCTCTCGCAATTGCTGACGCTGTGGCTTGACACAGCGATAAACACGCTGATGACGGGTCGCCGGACACGTGATCTGAAACTGTGGTTTCTGATCGATGAGCTCGGCGCGCTTCACCGCCTGCCTTCGCTCGAAAAGGGTCTGCAAACTGCGCGCAACTTTGGAGGTGCGATCGTCACAGGCGTTCATACCTTCGCCAAACTCAAAGAGGTCTACGGTGAGAACATGGCAATGACCCTGTCCTCACTTGCCAGGACCAAACTCATCCTCGCCACTGCCGATCGTGAGACCGCCACATGGTGCTCGGACATTATCGGCCACCGCGAGGTTCGCGAGATGGAAGAAGGGTACAGCTATGGCTACAACAATGCGCGCGATGCGGTCAGTCTGACGCCGCGTCGGCAGGTGGTTCCGCTGCTTTTGCCTGATGAGTTTATGGGCCTTCCA
>JBCDDC010000045.1:0-10573 GCA_039180675.1 Pseudomonadota bacterium
GAAGTCATCGCCAATCCCTCCAACACGATCATCCAGGGCACCATGATCCAGGCCGTCATGGAAACTGCCCTCGACAGCTCCCTGCCCGGCCAGACCCGGGCCGTTGTCTCCGAAGATGTCTTCAGTTTCGATGGCGCGCGCCTCCTGATCCCGCGCGGGTCCCGTCTTATCGGGCGTTATCGCTCCGGCGTCGATATCGCGCAGCGCCGGGTCACCATCGCCTGGGACCGGATCATCCTGCCCGACAATCAAACCATCCAGATCAGTTCCTTCGGGGGCGATGAACTGGGCCGTTCTGGCGTCACGGGTTTCGTGGACACACGCTTCGGCGAGCGTTTCGGGTCGGCCGCCTTGATCTCGCTGATTTCCGCGGCACCAAGTGCCGCTGCAGCAAGCGTGCAAGACGAGACCGCAGCGGATGTGCTCGAAGACGTGGGCGATGATCTTGCCGATGCCACGGACAGCGTCATCGGCGATTACCTCTCCATCGGACCCGTCATCTATGTCGACCAAGGCGCCCGCGTCACTGTCATGGTCGACCGCGATCTGGAGATATTCTGAGCCCATGTCGCTGAGCTATCTCGAAACCTCCCTCGACCGGATCGACGCCGCCGCCCGCGACGATGTCATCGAGATCTGCATCAACCCCGATGGCACCTGTTGGGGCGAGTTCCAGGGCGATCACTTCATGCGGAAGCTGGACCAGGCGTTGACCGCAACCGAAGTGAAAGACCTCGGCAACCAGATCGCCTCCTCCGCCAACACAACGATGAGCAAGGACCGTCCCATCGTCTCGGTCTCGATCACCTACAAGGGCCGTCCGATCCGGGCACAGGTCATCACCCCGCCAGCTGTGCTAACGGCGATGTCGATCAGCCTTCGGTTCTTTTCAAGCCTGCCTCTTGACGGGATTGCGCTTGATTTCCTTTTTGGCAAGGAACGCAAGCTTGAAGAACTCCGGATCGAGAAAACCCAGGAACTGCGCGAGGTCGTCGCTGCTGGTATCATTGATGACGCCCTCGCCTTCTGCGTCGACAACAAGCTCAACATGATCGTCTCTGGTGGCACCTCCACCGGCAAGACCGTGGCAGCGCGCAAGATCCTCTCGCACGTGCCGTCCGAGGAACGCATCGTCACCATCGAGGAAGCCGCCGAGCTTCTGCCGACCCAGCCCAATGCCGTGACCCTCATCGCCAATCGCGATGCGGAGTTCCAGACCGCCGATGTGCTGCTCACCGCAACGTTGCGCATGCGCCCCGACCGGATCATCCTGGGCGAGGTGCGCGGCAAGGAGGCCATGACCTTCCTTGAGGCGATCAACACGGGCCATGGCGGGTCCATGACCACGCTCCATGCCGAAACCCCGCAACTCGCCGTGCAGCGGCTCGCGATCGCCGCGCTCAAAACCGAGATCCCGATGACCTATGCCGACATGATCCAGTACATCGAGAACTCCATCGATGTGATCATCCAGGCCGGTCGGCATGACGGCAAACGCGGCATCACCGAATTTTACCTCCCCGGCGCAGACCAGATCGGAGCTTCCCAATGAAGACCTTTGAATATGAAATCCTCAGTTTCCCCATGACCCGTAAGACCAGCCTCGCTGACATGCAGGCCAGCCTGAATGCCAAAGGTGCAGAAGGCTGGGAGGTCGTGTCGATCAGCTCCTCGGAATTCGCCAACGTGGGACACACTGTCTTCCTGAAGCGCGAGACCACACCCGCCGGAGCCACGGCATGAGGCAGGCGGGCTGTACCCTCGTACTGACTACGCTGGTCCTGGGCCTGACGTCGGCACCCGGCTTCGCTGAGCGCAATCTCGTGCCGACCCTCGAGCGCAGTTTCGACGTCTGTCCAGACCGGCCCGCTGAACCCATGTGGATGCAGGAGATCCCCCTGCGCCAAGCCTATCAGCGCGTGTTGGTTCAAGACATCTACCGCGCCCAGAATCTCGAGCGCATCATCGAGACCGAAAGCTGCGACTGTGAAATCCGGTTCCCGTCTTGGGACGCTGCCGAGGCTGAGTTTCATGAGCAGCACGCGAGTGACGAACGCTGGAAAATGCTGGAAGCATCCGACGCCTACAATCAGCGCGCCAACGACGTTCGCCTTGAGGCTAAAGCCATCTGCGAAACCGCAGGCAATTGGTAAGGCAGCCCCGTTATGAGCGTCGTCACCTATTTCGTTGAAACCTCCCAAGGCTATCTCGACACCGCCGCCGAAACCCAGTTCGGATCGGTTGCGGCAACGGTGGGCACACTTCTGGTACTGGGAACAACGCTCGTGGTGATCCTCGTCTTCCTGAACATGATCTACCAGTACAAGGCGATGGACGGCCGCACGGCCTTTTGGCTCGCGGTCAAGATCGGGCTCATCGGGATATTTGCAACCAACTGGGTGCAGTTCAACGCCCTCTCCTCCGCCATCCTGGCCGGGATCGACAGCATTGCGGGGGCGCTCGTGGCTTCGGTCGGTGGTGGAACTCCTGGCCCTTCTGGCACCTTTGCAGAAGAATTCGACCGATTGATCGCGGAACTAGGGGACTATCTGAACGCCGCAGGTTCAGAGCTGAACTGGATGGCCGGCGCCATGCTCGACATTGTCGGGGTACTCTTGCTCTCGATACTCGGCGGGCTGGCCGCCTTCATCCTTGTGGCATCCCGCCTGATGATCGCTCTTCTGATCGGGATCGCGCCGGTGATGATCTTCCTCACCCTCTTCGAGGTGACTAAAGATTACTTCGCACGCTGGCTGTCGGCACTGGTTTCCTTCGCACTCTACCCAATCGTCGTCGCAGGGGTGTTCGCAACGATCACTGGCGTCTCTTCCGCTCTGATCGGTGAGCTTGGCGACCCGGAAGGGGCCTCAAATATCGGCGCGCTCATCCCCTTCTTCATGATGGTCCTCATGGCGAAGGGCTTCATTATCGCCACGCCGTTCATCGTTCGCGCGATCTCCGGAAACATCATGATGCCCGCCCTCTCAGGTGGTCTCGGCGGCGGTTACAGCTTCGCCCGCGCCGCCATGGGCAGCCAGCAGGCCTACAATCGCTACCTGATCGGTGGCGCGAGTGGGGCGGAATACGCAGCTCTCCGGGCGCGGCAATTCTTCGGTGTGCAGCAGATGCCGGTGCGGCAAGGCATGGGACAGACAGGTCAGGCAAGCGGCACAGGGTCACCGGGGGCCGGATCCCAGATGCTGGCGCAGCTGGCCCGGTTGGGAAGGTTGGGGCGACGATAACCTACGACTTCCAACCTTTTGCGTACCCCTGATTGCTACAGCGCAACTCATTTGATGACGGTCGCAACACATAAATGGAGGTAAAAGAAACATCATTGAACACAACTTTTCAGTTGTGTACTTGGCCACAACACAAAAGTTGGGTATATTGAGGCATGACCATGAACGGAATCACCCTGAACGAAAAGGAAGCACGGGAAGCGCGCGCGCGGATTTCTCGTCTCTCCGAGGCACTTCACTCGGAGCACGCGATGGAGCCGGTCGTGGCCGGTCTGCCGCCTGAGGTGGTTTCTCAAGTCTCGCGAATGATGAAGGCCGAACGCGAGCGCCTGACCCAAGCAGTCGAGGCTTATGAAGCGGCCAAGGAAACACAAAAGCCCACAGCACTAAAGGCCCTTGTAAACCAAGAGCCAGGTTTGATGCTGATCGTCGCTAGGATAGCCAACGGTTACTCCCAGAAGGATCTAGCATGGCGCCTCGGAGTGAAAGAACAGCAGGTCCAGCGCTGGGAAGCAGAGCGATACGGACAGATCAGCCTCAAGAACTATAACCGCGTCGCGGCGCTGCTCGGCGTACGCCTGACTGCGGACATGCCCGACCAACCTGCCTTCCGTGGGCTCGACAAGGTGATTGACGGGGTCTCGAAGTCCGAAATCAAGAAAATCCTAAAACATGGACGCGAGAACGGCTGGTTCGCCGAGGACTTCACCGAGGCTGAGCTTCGCCGCTACATCGCCGAGAACCGGATCGACTTTGGAAGCCCTGGGCTGCTCCGAACTGGCCTCAACGTTGTCGACCACACCGAAGACGTCATGCTCCATGCCTGGCGTGCTAGGGTAACAGCCAGGGCGCGCGAGGCTTTCGCGAGCGTCGAGGACGTTCATGAGCCACTTGAACTCAAGTGGATGCCCGGACTGATCCGTCTGAGCAACGACACCCACGGGCCGCTCCGGGCGGTGGAAGTGCTCGCCGACCGCGGCATCGTTTTGATCGTGGAACCACAGGTCCCCGGCCTGAAGATCGACGGCGCGGCCTTCATCGTGGATGGGAGACCGGTCATCGGAATGACCGTCAGGACCGACACCGTGGACAACTTCTGGTTCACGTTGATGCACGAACTTGCCCATGTCACGCTTCACTTCTCCACCGGGCTGGCCGTAGGTTTCTACGATCAGACGGATCAAGAGGCATCGGTCGATGAACAGGAGGAGGAGGCAAACCGCTTCGCCTCCAACCTGCTCATCCCGGAAGAACGCTGGCGGCGCTCTACCGCTCGCATCGCGAAGTCGGCTGCGGTAATCGAGCGCTTTGCCAACGAGTTGGGTATCCATCCGGCGATTGTTTTCGGGCGGATACGCAAAGAACGGGGAGAGTGGTCCCTGTTCGCAAACAAGATCGGGAGGAACACCGTGAGGAAACTGTTTGTGGGCGAAGCCCAGAAAGGAAAGAGTGATGCTCCCATACTTCCCGGCCCTCAGGGCTAAACCCGGCGAATTCGCTGCCTGCGGTAGGCTGGCCGCCCGTTATCAAGGGCATGTCTGCCCTCGCTTCGTGGTGCCGCCTCCCACCGAGTCAGACCCAGAAAAGGGGAGCATACCCACGCTGGACGAGATTGCCTACATGATGGGCGAGCGCCTCGGAAAGAGCTGGCCGCACCGGCGTGCGTTTCTCGACCCGCAACTGGCAGCGGCGGCCCTTGGCGACGAGGGGGTGGCAACCCTCTTCCGCATCGCCACGGCGGTAAATTCCCGCCTGATTCCGGTGCTGACGATCGCAGATCTGTCCAATCCGGCCCGCCAGGCGCTCGTTCGGGAGGGGGACGTCAGGGCGGGTATCTACATGGACTTCGAGGAAGTTGATCCCGCCGCTTTGGTCGAGGCGGTGGAGAAGGCGGGCATCCGACCGGAACAGTGTGTCCTCTTCGTGGACTTCACTGGGGCTCCCATGGGCGCTGACTTCGCGCCCGCCATCGGCGAAATCTTCGATCAACTGGACGGCGCGGCGCGGTGGAGCAAAATCGTCTACCAAGCGTCAGCGTACCCGGATAAGCTTCCGGTCGGCGCCAACGACCAAACGTTGATCGCCAGAGCAGAGTGGACCACTTTCTTGGCGGCTCTCAAAGAGACTGGTGTCCAACCAAATCGACTGGCCTACGGCGACTTCGGCGCGGATTGCGGGCGGATGGTGTTCCCGAAGGGCAAGGGCGGTGGACGACCGAGGCCGCATCTTCGCTACACCGGAAAGACCCACACCTTGGTGATCAGAGGCAGCGACTCGGGAGCCTTCACGCCGACGATGCGCGAAGTCTGCAGGCAGATCGTCGAGAGCAAGGAGTACTGCGGCAGAGGCTTCTCCCCCGCAGACGACCGGATCTGGCGCAACGCGAAGGGGCTGACAGAAACCTGCGGCGACGCGACTGGCTGGCGGGAACTGAACACCGCGCATCACCTGGTCAGGATTGTTAGGGACCTGGGTGCCATGTCGGGCATCGAGTTCGAAGAGGATGCTGTCGCTGAGTACTCGGAGCAAGAAAGTTTGTTCTAGAGTTCGACCACGAAAATTACCTAGTCACGGATCGCTGTTCTGTTTGGGAAGCTGCTTCTGCCTCTCGCTACGGGCGTCCGGCCTTTACTATTTTGAGTGAGGAAAAATGCATCTTTCACGGATTCTGATTGAGAATTTCCGGAACTTTTCAAAACTAGACGTAGCCCTCGATGGGAACGTCGTTGTGGTTGGCGAAAACAAGGTCGGCAAAAGCAACCTGATGCATGCCCTCCGGTTGCTGTTTGATCCCTCTCTGCCTGACAGCGCCCGTGAACTTGGCCTCGCCGATTTCTGGGACGGCCTTGGCGGCCCAGAAGAAGACGACAAGATAGTCATTGGTGTCGAAATCGAAGAATTTGACACTGACCTCGATATCCTTGCTCTGCTCACGGACTTCCGCCTCGACGACGACCCCAACACGGTCCGCTTGACCTACGAATGTCGCGCTCGACCGGGATTGGGCCGTGCGCCAACATCGGACAACGATCTGGAGTTCATTTGTTTCGGCGGCGAAAGCGAGACGAAACGTTTCGGCCATGACCTCCGCCGCCGCCTGACAATGGACCTGTTGCCAGCACTACGTGACGCTGAAGGTGATCTCGCGGCGTGGCGCCGATCGCCTCTACGCCCGCTCATCGAGGAAGCCTTCGCCGACATCGACCAGGCAGATCTTGATGAGATTGGTGAAGCAATCGAGGAAGCCACCGAAAAGTTGACGGCGTTCCCGAGTGTAGGGGATCTTGAGACAGACCTCGGTCAACTCTTTGCAGCAATGAGCGGCCCAAAGCAGGATGTCAAACCACGACTTGGCTTTGGCGGCACCGATGTCACACGCCTTTTTCGTAACATAAGGCTGCTGATCGATGACGGCAGGCGATCCATCAATGACGCAAGCCTCGGCTCGGCTAACATCATGTTCCTGAGCCTCAAGATGCTGGAACTGAGCAGGCTGATTGCGGAGAACCATCGCGATCATACGCTACTGGCCATCGAAGAACCTGAAGCCCACCTTCACCCGCACCTACAACGATCAGTTTATCGCCACCTTTTTCAGTCAGTTGATAATCCTGATCAGCAGAAGCAGATGTCAGTGCTACTGACTTCGCACTCGCCGCATATTGCCAGCGTTGCCCCGTTGCGTTCCATTCTCTTGCTCAAAGAGAAAGCTGACGAGGGCACGACCGGCTGCTCTACAGCGTCGATAAGACTGACAGATGATGAGGTCGACGATCTCACGCGGTATCTGGATGTGACGCGTGCTGAGATGCTTTTCGCCCGCGGTATCATTTTGGTCGAAGGCGACGCAGAAAAATTCCTTGTGCCACTCTTCGCTGAGGCTCTTGGCTGTTCGCTCGACATGCTCGGAATTACTGTGTGCTCAGTCGCCGGGACAAATTTCACGCCCTATGCGAAGTTTCTGACCTCCCTGGACATACCCTTCTCGATCATCACAGATTGGGATCCAATGCCGAAGAGCAAACCCTTGGCCGTAAACCGAGGGACCAAACTTGCGATCGCGATCGAGCGTGCCAGAACAAAGAAGATCCCGAGAGCGCTCTCAAAGGAATTGGAAGACATCGCTGAAAACAAGAATGAGGACGATCTCGCAGATCGATTCGAAGATTTCGGCATCTATACGAACATCCGCACTCTTGAGACAGATCTGTACGAAGACGGGTTCGCAGCCGATATTCTCGACACGCTCAATGAAGGAAAGTGGAGCAAGGCGAGACAAGCGCAGATCGACGCCTGGATTGCTGATCACGACAGTATCGACCACGACCAAATGCTCACGCTGATCGATGTGGTTGGGAAAGGGCGCTTTGCACAACGCCTTGCCTCAAAAATCGAGGGGCGAAAGCCCCCGCGCTATATCGAAGATGCTATCCGGTATGTGGTGAACCGTGTCTGACGCGTCCATCTATCTGAATGCCGCCGAAGATCTACGGGCTAATCCTGCACAATGGGCCGCCTACGAATCTGAAGGACACTGTGTTGTCCTTGCCGGTCCAGGTAGCGGGAAGACAAAGACCTTGACCGTCAAATTGGCACGTCTTCTGGCCGAAGATATTCAGGAGCCACGGGGCCTCGCCTGCATCACCTACAACAATGAATGCGCCCGGGAGCTCGAAACCAGGCTATCAGCGCTCGGCATAGAGGCCGGAAGAAGAGCGTTTATTGGGACGGTCCACTCCTTCTCCCTAACACAGATCGTCCTACCGTATGCCAAGGCAGCAGACATGGGGCTCCCCGACGAGTTTTGCGTCGCAACCCGCGCGGAGCGGCGTCAAGCATTGGAAACCGCTTATAGGAAGGTGATTGGCGGGCGTGACAACCCACAACAGCTCGATTTCACGATGGGCACCTACCGCCGATCTATTCTGAACAGAAGCAGCGCCGAATGGCGTGAAACTGATCCCGAGATGGCCGCATTGGTGGAGGCCTTTGAGGCCGAACTCAGGGCAATGGGACGAATTGATTTTGACGATATGCCTCTTCTGGCCGTCAGGGCGCTGCGCGAGCATGAATGGTTGCAGCGCGCCATTCTCGCCAAGTACCCAGTCCTTGTTGTCGATGAATATCAAGACCTCGGAAGAGCGCTCCATCGTATGGTCATGGGTTTGTGTTTCAGCACCGGGATGAGGCTTTTCGCAGTCGGAGACGCCGACCAATCCATCTATGAATTCAACGGGGCGAACCCGCAGCTTCTTTGCGACCTAGCGGCCCGTGATGACGTAGAATGTGTGCGGTTGCGGCTGAACTATCGATCTGGATCGAAGATTGTAGAAGCATCCAATTTTGCGCTTGGCGAAGCGCGAGACTACAAGGCGGTTGACGATGCGGAGGAAGGCACAGTTTATTTTCACCCTCAGCAGGGTAGCTACGAACACCAGGCTGCAGAGGCCTTCATGACAGTCATCGCTGAAATCGCCAAACGACATCCGGATTTGGAGCCCGGAGACATCGCTATCCTC
The DNA here is from genome assembly GCA_039180675.1 of Pseudomonadota bacterium. GTDB lineage: Bacteria > Pseudomonadota > Alphaproteobacteria > Rhodobacterales > Rhodobacteraceae > Thermohalobaculum. The sequence continues at coordinate 8,762 of JBCDDC010000045.1, forward strand.
TACCCAGCTGCCTGGCTAGGCGACAAGGTTGCCGAAGTAGCTCAGAAGGTTGGCTTGTCAGTTATCAGAACTGATACGAACGCAATATATCCTCGCGCTAGCCGCTTGATGCGCTGGCTGGAAAGCTGTGCGAAATGGTGTTCGGGTGGATGGCAAACAGGAACACCGCGATTCAACCAGCTGGTCAACGAAGGCGCACGCCTGTTCGCTGAAGAGATCAATACACCAGAGATGCGCCTTACCTTCCAACGAGCGCTAATGGAATGCCTCTGGTCGCGGCGCGATGGCACCTTGGTACTGCGAAAGTGGCTGTCCGATGTTCGTGCGGCAGTCATTGAAGACCTGATGGTCAAGTGTCGCTCAATGAAAGATGAGGGCGAAACTCTAGACACTTTCATCGCGCGCACCCAACCAGGCAAAGATTGTGTAGATATGACTGTCGGTCAATTCGCCGGCCAAAGCGAAGGGAACGACAGCCTGCATCTTTCAACACTTCACAGTGCCAAAGGTCGAGAATTCCCGATCGTCATCATGTTTGGCATGGATCAGGGGAGCATTCCGAGAAACGATTCCACCCCGTCTCAGAAGTTGGAAGCTCGACGCCTTTTCTACGTGGGATTTACGCGGGCCAAATCGGAAGTACACATCATGCATTCTAGCTCGCGCCCGTCGCCTTTCGTGACCGAACTCCAACATCGATTGCAGGTAGAGTGAGCCTTTTCCTAATATAGCCGTGTGTCAATCATGCCGCCAAATGCGTCCTCAAAGCCTCTCCTTCATGGCTGACTCTAGGTCGCCCAAGCCATCTATGGCGATCCTTACCTGTTCGTCTCCCCGCTCCTTCGCAACATCGTCAGAATGCTCCGGCCCAGTAAAATCCATCTCGAACTGTCGTTGTTCCTCGGCGATAACGGCTTGAACGACGGGCGCAATCTTCTCTGGGGCGACATGGGTTTGCTCTGACGATTGGCCATCAGCAGCCTGGCGCACGGCCACCTCATCGGCTTCAGATCCACGTGGCCCGTCCGATGGCGGAGTCATCGGCATGGCGCGCATACTCAGCGGCAGCGTGCCTTGAGGCCCCCCTTCCCCCGACTCTGGAAACGGCAACTCTCCTGTCTGTGCCGCATGGATCGCCTTGAAGAGCCGGTCATCAAAATACTGGATCCGCTTCGCCCGGACCGGCATTTGCGCATCGATCACCATGACGATCTCGTCGAGCGGCAGTCGGCGGGCCTCGTCTTCGGGGAGCAAGGAGCTTTCTTCGGTCCGTGTGGATTGGCTACGGCCCTCGAAGGGGTTCTTGCCGATGGACTGGGAGCGCGTGACGACGGTCTTCGTGGTCTTGCCGACCGCCTTGCTCAGCTCCTCGACGGTTTTTTCATCCGAAGGCGTTAGGTAAAGCTTCACGCCCGCGTTGCCCTGCAGCGCGCGGCGGGTGTTCTCGCCATAGATTTCATCGAGGGCGGGGATGGTTTGGGTGACGACGGCCAAGTGACCGCGATAGGTCCGCAGGGTCTCGATGCTCTCGACCACGATGGGCATTTTGCCGAGACGGTTGAACTCATCAAGCATGATCATCACGGGCCAGGGCTCGTCCGGACCGGGGTCTTTTTCCTGCATGGCCGAGAGGAGATCGGAGAAGAACAGGCGGATCAGCGGCGCGAGCGGCTTCACCATCAGCGGCTGGACCACGAGATAGACCGAAAAGGGCTTTTTTCGGATCGTCCGGAAATCAAAGTCCGACACTGCCGTAGCCTCGTCGATCGCCGGGTTCTGCCATTGGTCGAGCCCCGAGGTCATCAGGAGCGA
>JBCDDC010000046.1:0-9021 GCA_039180675.1 Pseudomonadota bacterium
CCAACCCCCAGCCCCAGAAGCGATTGTCCCGGCTGATCTGGCCTCCAATATGTGGAGGTTCCAGCCAGATCAGCCTTCCACCGGGAGCAGCGCCATGCTTACATAACGAGTGGCTGCGCTGTCGGGGTCTCGTCACCCGACAACCACAAATACCTCTTGTTCTTATGGGTTGCTTGGGTCCTCCTATCCCTGTCGATCGCGAGGGGAGATGATTAACTACTGGACCTTCTCGCGAACGGGGCGAGGGTGCTGCTTTTCTTCACCATGTTCGGAGCAGTGATCCAAAAGACGATTTCAGATAGCTATCTTAGCGGCGACTTCTTCTACTATGTCTTTCTGACCGACCCCAGATTTGAATTCTGGACCCGGCTTTTCGTTTCAGACTATTCACCTTCAGTAAACCCGATCATTGCGCTTAAGCAGGCAGCCGAGGCGGGCGTCCTGCTTCCCATCCAATTAAATGGCACCGCTGAGTTGAGGGCTTTCACCAATTTTGTGACTTGGTTCAACTACGTCGATCAAATCTTAATCTCGCTCCTTTTGCTTGTGTGGCACAAAAAGCTGGTTGGCCCAAAGCACTGTGTCTTTCTTCTTGTTATCGCCGTCACTTACTTTTTCGCTCCGGTTTACGGCTTTGGATGGCTCCTATGTATTTTTGGCCTCGCAATTGCCTTACAGGACCGTACCTCAATATGGCGTCTTTATATTCACTGCATGCTTTTGATTGCACTGTATGATTTGCTCATCGGTACGGTTATCTTTTAAATTTTGATGACGCTGCCGATTACTTCCGCTCGATCGCAGTCTCGCTTATCAGATCACCTGTTATCTGATCGAAAACATGCAGGATTTCTCCGTTCTCGCTTGTGGTAGTGATCAATATGGTCGACTTGCCGCGACCAATTGCTGTGATCTCCGCTTTCTGCGGCAGAATGACGGTCTCTGCGGCAATCTGATCGTCTGTCTGACGATCCGGAAACAGCCCCAGCCGGATGACAAACAGCGCGATCATGGTTAGCATCCCCACGATAAGGACAGTCGTCAGAACCGTCACCAGCAGACGCAGGCGGCGGAGATGGGGCGGCTCCTCGAAGTCCTCATCCGGGTCATGTAAGGGAGACGTCATGGTGGGCCCCTCGGCCTCCGGCACTGATGCGATCCGCCTTGTCATCTCGGACGAAGCGGCAGGACAGCGGCTCGACAAGGCCCTGGCCGCTGCCGCAAAGGCTACCCCCGGCCTCTCGCGCTCCAGACTAGCAGACCTGATCGCTGGCGGAGCGCTTGAGGATGAGAGCGGGCGGACCGTCACTGACACGACGCGCAAAGTCAAGGCGGGCGAGGAATGGTGGCTGAGCGTGCCTCCGCCGCTCCCTGCCGATCCGGAGCCGGAGGATATCCCGCTGGATATTGTTCACGAAGACGATGACCTGATCGTTGTGAACAAACCCGCTGGCATGGTCGTGCATCCTGCGCCGGGCGCCGAGACGGGAACGCTGGTGAACGCCTTGCTCTCTCATTGCGGCGACAGTCTGCAGGGCATCGGCGGAGAACGGCGCCCGGGGATCGTGCACCGGATCGACAAGGACACGTCCGGCCTCCTCGTCGTCGCCAAGACACAGGCGGCGCATAGTGGGCTGTCGACGCTCTTCGCCCGGCATGAGATCGACCGGCTCTACCGGGCGATCTGCTGGGGCACACCGGAACGCCACGATGCCAGGCTCACCGGGCTCGCGGGTGTCAGTTTGATCCCCGAATGGATCCGCATCGAGACGCGGATCGGGCGTCACCCCGCGGATCGCAAGCGCATGGCAGTTCTGAAAGACCCGGAAGCCGGGCGAAACGCCATCACCTTCCTGCGCCCGATCAGGGGCTTCGGTCCGGCGAGCCTGATCGAATGTCGGCTGGAGACCGGACGGACCCATCAGATCCGCGTCCATGCGAGCCATATTGGGCACGCGCTCGTAGGCGACCCGATATATGGTCGCAAAGCGCGAGGCGGCAGTTCAGACGAGATGTTATCGCGGTTGCGAGCCTTCCCTCGTCAGGCACTACATGCCGCAGTCCTGGGCTTCGAACATCCTGTTTCAGGGCATAAATTGCGGTTTGAGAGCGTCCTTCCACAAGATATTGAGGATTTGATCGCCGATGATCTAGATTTCGAGTAGGGTGCCTCTGATCCCCGTCCCGCCTCGAAACTCCCTCTGAGATTGAATACCACGCTTCGGAACGCCATATTCCAGATAACCGAACGAAGGACCGAGATGACCACGACATATTCAACTCTTCCGGCGCCCTCGCCTGAGCAGGGGCTGAGCCGTTACCTCTCCGAGATCCGCAAGTTCCCGATGCTGGAGCAGGAGGAGGAATTCATGCTGGCCAAGGCCTGGGTGGATCGTGGTGACCGTGAAGCTGCTCATCAGCTCGTGACCTCGCACCTGCGGCTCGCGGCAAAGATCGCGATGGGCTATCGCGGTTATGGCCTGCCAACCGCCGAAGTCGTCTCTGAGGCCAATGTCGGCCTGATGCAGGCGGTAAAGCGCTTTGACCCCGACAAGGGCTTCCGCCTCGCCACATACGCGATGTGGTGGATCCGTGCCTCGATCCAGGAATATATCCTGCGGTCATGGAGCCTCGTGAAACTCGGCACGACGGCGGCTCAGAAAAAGCTGTTCTTCAACCTGCGCAAGGCGAAATCGAAAATTGGCGCGCTGGAAGACGGCGACCTGCGCCCAGAGCATGTCGAGAAGATCGCGACTGATCTCAACGTGACCGAGGACGATGTCGTCTCGATGAACCGGCGGATGTCCGGCGGAGGCGACAGCTCGCTGAACGTCCCGCTCAAGGGCGACACCGAAGGCAGCTCCGAATGGCAAGACTGGCTGGCGGACGATGATGCCGATCAGGCGGCCTCCTATGCCGAGAGCCAGGAACTCGAAGCCCGCAAGGAGCTTCTCTTGGCCGCGATGGAGGGTCTGAACGAACGCGAAAGCCATATCCTGACTGAACGGCGCCTGCGCGAAGACCCTGTGACGCTGGAGGAGCTTTCCCAGCACTACAATGTCAGCCGGGAGCGGATCAGACAGATCGAGGTGCGCGCTTTCGAGAAGCTTCAGAAAAAGATGCGCAGCCTTGCCGCTGAAAAAGGCATGCTGCGCGGCGGTTCCTGATACGGGCCGCACCGGCCCAAGGCCGGTGCGCAAACCAGTGTCGTATCGGCCGTTAGGCCGATTCCGTTTGGTTCACCCTGATGGGAGTTTCAGCCGGTTGGCGCTTCGCAACCCTGCACGTCCGCCGCCATACCATCGGCCAGCACGGTCATGCGAACATTCTGGCGCGAAATCCAGGCATCGTCGAAAAGCAGCGAGAGCGTCGCTTCCACATCGACCTGACTGCCGTCGCCCGAGGTCTGGGCCGAATGGAACCAGATCCCGTCCGGTCCTTCCAAGAGCACGGTCGGATCGACAATATCGTGGTCGAACATCAGGCTGGCACTGAAATTACGGTCTTTTCCGGCGCCCCGAATGGCGCAGACAGCCTGTTCCATGCCCATGTCCGCGCCCGAGGCAGGCACAGCCGCCATCGCCGCCTCAACCAGATCGCCGCCAAAGCTCATATTCACGGGGATCGATTGCTCAAGCGTGGTTTGCTCGAACACGCAAATGTCGCGGCAGACGCCCAGGTCCATCGTGACGCTCAGGTCGATCGGCTGTGTCGGGTCCACCGGCGTGACGCGCACAGGCAGCATCACGTGATCTTCGTAGCCGATTGTCGTCATCCCGAAGTTGTTGAAAACCTTCGGCGCGGGCCAGTAGATCTCCACATCCGCCAAGTTCTCGGAGTCCGACCAATCGATCGAGGGTGGGATGCCTGCTTCACCGGGACTGCGCCAATAGGTCTTCCACTCCGGCTCGAGCAGCAGATCGAGGCCGATCACACGGGTGCCGTCATCCCTACGCTCCCCCGGGATAAGCTCCGCAGTCACAAAGGACTGCCCGATGGAGATTACCGCCTGAGCGGCGGCAGGACCGGACAGGAAGGACGTCAACGCCAACGCACTGATGGTGCAAGCAGTTAGATTTTTCATGCTCCCGACATAAACCACGCATTGCCCTCCTACCAGACCGGTTCACGCATTGTTGCGATTCCATGTCTTGGTCGTCATCATCATACCATGTCTGAGCACGTTTCAGAGAACGCGACCTTCCTCGATGGCCAGATCCTGATCGCCATGCCGGGCATGAATGACCCTCGTTTCCACAAGACGCTGATTTATCTCTGCGCGCATTCGGATGACGGAGCGATGGGGTTGATCGTCAACAAGCCAGCCGAGACGCTGAGGGTGTCCGACCTCTACGAAAGGCTCGATATCACGCATCGTCCTGGCCTGCCGGAGGAAACGGTGCGCTTCGGTGGGCCTGTTGAGACCGGTCGCGGCTTTGTCCTGCATTCGGGGGATTACTACGCTCCCGAGGCCACCATGCGGGTCGATAAAGAGATCTCGATGACCGCAACGCTGGAGATTCTTCACCTCATGGCGTCCGGTCGGGGACCAATGCAGCGCATGGTCGCGCTCGGTTACGCAGGCTGGGCACCGGGGCAACTTGAGTCGGAGCTTCAGGCCAACGGATGGCTGCTCTGTGCGCCGGATGACGACCTGCTGTTCGGGACTGAGAACGACGCGAAATGGGATCAGGCGATGGCGAAACTCGGCATCGATCCGCGGCTCCTGTCCCATGGTGGCAGCGCCTGATCGGGCGCACCTGATTTTTCCAACCTCGGCAATTGTGATTGGCGCTCAAGGCCGATGATCGCGGCGCCGTCGTGCATTATTTTAAGCAGCTCAAAGATCTCCAATGAGGATACCATGGTGAACCTTCTCAGAATTGACGCGTCGATGCGCCACGACGGCTCAACCACCCGCGAACTCGCCGACCGGGTCGAAGCACGCTTTGCAGAGCAGGGCGGGAGTGTCGCGCGGCGCGATCTGACGGACCCGATCCCGCAGATTGACGAGGCGTGGATCGGTGCAAATTTCACCGATGTTAATGCCCGCAGCGAAGCACAAAAGGCCCATCTCGCGCTCTCGGACACGCTGATCGCCGAGATGCGGGAGGCCGACGTGATCCTACTCGCTGTTCCTGTCTACAACTTTGGTGTCCCGGCCGCCTTCAAGGCCTGGATCGATCAGGTCACCCGGGCGCGAGAGACGTTCCGCTATTCCGAGGATGGCCCGGTCGGGTTGCTGGAGGGCAAGCGCGCCATCCTTGTGACCGCATCGGGCGGAACCGAGATCGGTGGTGGGATCGACTTCTCGACCCCCTTCGTCAGACATATTCTCGGTTTCATCGGGATCACCGATGTCACGGTGATCGCCGCTGGGCGCCTGATGGTCGATGCCGAAGCTGCGCTGGCGGCTGCATCGGACGAGATCGAGAAACTCGCCGCTTAGGAACGGGACTTCGCGCCTTCGAGCGGCGGAAACCGGGTTTTCGCCGCGGCTTCCGTCCAGTCCATGTGATTGCGCACATACTCACGGGACGCATCGCGCGGCGGGTCGTAGTCCCATGATGTGAGAAGCCCTGCCTCCATAGCGGCATGAACAGCGCGCCGCTGTTTCTGGGTCGCGATCACATGGCCCCGGATGGCCTCGGAGTCCCAGCGACCAGCGACTTCTTCGGCGAAAGCATCAGCTATCTCGGCATGGGCAGGAACCTCGGCCAGATTGTTGCGCTCACCCGGATCGGCGGCCAGATCGAAAAGCTGTGGCGGATCGACATCGCAGTGGATGTACTTGAACCGGCCGCGCCGGATCATGAATATCGGATGCGACGCGCATTCGGCACAGTATTCGACCACCGCCTCATCCGGATCGTTGGGCGCGTTGCCTGAGGCGAGCGGCATCAGCGATCGCCCGTCCACCGGCATTCCGAACGTCGGCGCCGCATCGGCGATATCCAGCATCGTTGGAAGGATATCAACAAGCGAACAGGCCTGAGGCACAGTCCGGTTCTCCACGCCAGGCCCGGCCATAACCAAGGGCACGCGGGCCGAATGCTCGAACATCGCCATCTTGTACCAGAGCCCCCGCTCACCCAGCATGTCACCGTGATCGGAGGTCACGATCACGACCGTGTTGTCGAGCTGCCCGGATTCCTCGAGTGCCTGGACAACCGCGCCGACTTTGCTGTCGAAGTAGGACGTGTTGGCGTAATAGGCATGCCTCGCATTGCGCACTTCATCCGCGCTGACATTGACCGCATCTGCTTCGATTCCGTGCCTCAGCCGGGCGGTGTGCGGATCGATCGGCGCGTCTTCGTCGGGCATATCGATGGCCTCATGATCGTAGAGGTTCCACCACTCCGGCCGCGCAACATACGGATCATGCGGATGGATGAAGCTTACGACCATGCAGAAGGGCGCGATATCCTCCATCGCGTATTCGAAGATACGGCGGCGTGCGAAGAAAGCCGTCTCCTCATCATACTCGATCTGGAACGTGGTATTGGCGACGCCCGCCTCGCGCACGGAGTCCATGTTGTGGTACCATTTGTCGATCCGCTCATCCGGCAGTTCCCAATCCGGCGTCCAGGCATGGTCGGAGGGGTAGATGTCGGTGGTCAGCCGCTCTTCGAACCCATGGAGTTGATCGGGCCCCACGAAATGCATCTTGCCTGAGAGGCAGGTCCGATAGCCCGCCTGCCGGAGATAATGCGCGAAGGTCGGGACAGATGCCGGGAACTCGGACGCGTTGTCATAGGCCGCAATACGCGTCACCAACTGCCCGGACATGAAGCTGAAGCGCGAGGGCGCGCAGAGCGGCGCATTGCAATAAGCCGCGTCAAATCGCGCACCTCTTGCAGCAATGGCATCCATATGCGGCGTCTGAACCACGGGGTGGCCGTAGGCGCCGGTGAACTGTGGCGCGAGCTGATCGGCCATTATGACGACGATATTTGGACGCTGGGCCATCGGTACCTCTGTGAACTTGCAATCCCGATTGGAAAGGAGCCGTGCCCTCTGTCAACAGAATTCCGCGCTTCCGTCCAATCGCTTGCAACCGGCAGGCCCCCCGTGTAACACGCGCCCAAGGCACCCGTAGCTCAGCTGGATAGAGCGCTGCCCTCCGAAGGCGGATGTCAAGTTTGGCGATGGCGAAAGGTGCTGGAAGAAAGAAGTGACGAAACAACGGCTTGAGCGGATATCGGGTTCGCTCTTCAAGGAGCCGAAAATCTTGCGTAAGCATGGCGTAAGCATCTCGCGAACGGTATGCACCCGTAGCTCAGCTGGATAGAGCGCCGCCCTCCGAAGGCGGAGGCCAGAGGTTCGAATCCTCTCGGGTGCGCCATTTCCATTTTTCCACTGCAAATCTCATCTAAGGCTTTGAACGGTAACGATATTTCTGGTGTTCGAAAGCCCGAATCCCGGCAGTATGCTAGCTGGTCCGCAAAGGCCAGTTTCAGCACCGTTTGACGGTGCTCAATGCTGCCATTTTCCCATATATTCCAGGGGTTTGACAAAAACATCATGGAGTGTTCGAAAGTCTCGTCATAGTGTCTAAGCGGTTTGCCGCAGTTTGCGATCCGCTCGCTCAAGACTTCGCGCTCAGTCTCCAGCGCACCGATCCGCTTCTCATAGGCTTTGATGACAGACTCGCTGTCCGTCTCGACGAGACGGTCCATAAGTTGCGCAATCTTGCGATCGATCTGAGAGACTTCGGCTGTCATCGCCTTACCCTCAGCTTTGGACGCTTCAAGACGCTGATCCCAGAGATAGCGGAAGAGGGCGGTCGCCAGCGCGAACAGGTCCTCAGAGGGCCTGAGAGACTTGAGTAGCGCTTCAAACTCACTCTCGACCACTTCCCGCCTAATCGACTTCCCCGCCGCGTCACAGTCTTTCTGGCGGCAGAGATAGTAGGGGTAGTGCGCGGCCTTTCCCTTTGACCAGTTGGCAGTCAATGGATTGCCGCAACAGCCGCATAAAACAAAACCCCTGAGCGGGAAGTCATCGCTGATGTCTTTGCGTGCAGGGACACGGGCCTTACCCGTGAGCCGTTCCTGAATGCGATTGAAGGTTTCAAGGGTGATCAACCCCTCATGCTTCGCTGGCCGGAGGGAGACATCCCAACGGGGCAACTCGATATATCCTGCATAAAGAGGTTGGATCAGCAGATCGTTGACCCGCTGATTGGTAATCTCGCCGTTGGCGTTCTTCGGAAACCGTGGCTGCGCCTCAAGGAAGCGCTTTACCTCCGCCTGTGTCGAGAACCGGCCACATGCATAGCCCTCCAACGCTTCGCGTAAAATGGAGGCTGCAGGCTCGTCCGGGTGCAGGACCTTGCCCTGGCCGCTTACCCGTTCAAACTGAAAGCCGGTTGGGGCCTGGAAGACCCAATAACCATTCATCGCGCGAGCGCGCATCCGGTTGAGCGTCTGCTCACCGTTCTTCTGGCGCTGGTGCTGTGAAACACTGGCGAGCAGGTTCTCGATCAACTGGCTGTCGCTGTCTTCGCCAAACTCGATCGAAGGCGATTCCAGGATGCCACCTGCCTTGCTGATCGCGCCGCGCAATTCTAGGTGGGCGTGCAGCCCACGCGCAAGGCGGCTTATATCGTCGATAATGACGACATGTGGTCTGCGCCGGTTCTCGCGAAGGAACGACAGCATGGCCTGCATGCCGGGCCGGTTGATGAGCCCGCCGGATGCGTCGTCGGAGAAAACCTTAACAACCTCATGGCCACGGAGCCCTGCATACTCCCGGCAGCGCGTTTCCTGCGATTTCAGGCCGGTTCCGCGCACGGTCTGCTTGGCGTCCGAGACCCTGCAGTAGATGACGGCTTTGCTGTTGTCTTTATTTGCTTTTTTCGAATCCATTATTCCTCCACGTGACGAGACCCCGACAGCGCAGCCACTCGTTATGTAAGCATGGCGCTGCTCCCGGTGGAAGGCTGATCTGGCTGGAACCTCCACATATTGGAGGCCAGATCAGCCGGGACAATCGCTTCTGGGGCTGGGGGTTGGTAGC
>JBCDDC010000047.1:0-8320 GCA_039180675.1 Pseudomonadota bacterium
CTGGCGGCGCTGCGCGGTTTGCGCGTTCTTCAGGTGCGCTACCGCAAGCGACCAGAGACAATGAAGCAGTCAGGATCAGATATCGCATGAGCCTTCTCAGCTTTCCGACATATGCTCGCTATCCGAGCCGAACTGCGGTTCATGTTCAATGGTTTTGGTCTCTATGCGTGTCTTTGGGCCTGCATGGGCGCTTTTCTGATTCAGGATCAGACTCAATAAGCAAATGGACTTTGATCTCGATGTTGGCAGGTTCAAACTTACGCCTATGCCCACGTCATCGCCGCGCTCCTCAATGTCGGCGGTAGGCATAGCGAGGAGGCCCGTAAGGCGGTCGAAACGGCATCCCCCAACGTTGAGGCTCGATCGCGAGCGTCCACTTGGTCTGCACGGCTGATTTCGACCTTCGCGGACTAATCCGTATCTGCCGCGAGTGTCGGCTTTCGAGAACGCGTCTGCAAAATCCACCGGCCTGCTTGAACGGCCGCTTTGGGCCGGGAAGCGATGCCTTCGAGAACCTTAGCTAGTTTTCAGCGTTGCAGTGCCGCATGGCTGCTCCGCGCCCAATCCAGATTCGATAAGAAATTCCTGCAAGTGCATGCAACAATCCTGATGCAAAGATGCAGCAAAAGGATCCGTTGCAGCGCAGCATCATGAAGAGGGATTCATGGGGATCTTCAGAAGTACCGAAGTCCATCACTTTCTGAGCGCGGATAGAGATGCAAGATAGCGAACTTGACTGAAGGTCTGCTTTGTCTTTCCACTAATCGCTCATACGCCACGTGGCGACGATCGGCACTCCCCTCGATACGATCTCGTCTCCAGCTGGACTAGACTCCAGGCAGGTCTTAGCGACCAACCTAATTCACAGATATGATGGGTGTCCCAATCGGGGCCGGCATGGTGAGAGAGATCACCGATGAAAAGACTGGTTCGGACGGTTACCGCAGAACGTCTGGAGAAACTCGACGTTCCGGTCGAAATCAACTCGCTGAGAGTTTCGTCACCGAACGATGACGCGTTCGCTACTGGATCATTGTATCGAGAGGCACCTGCGAACGGTCTGTTCGTTTCGATCGGCAAACTCTTCGGCCAGCGCGGCTATGACGCCAAGATCAAGTCGGACATCGGGCTCACGATCGAGCTCAGGATCAGCGGCCATTCACGCTCGCAGGAACTGACTGGTCCGCGCCGATCGGCAGAGGTCGCACCGGGCGACCTGCTTTTGACCGGACTGAAGGAAAAGACGGATTGGTCGGTCAAGGCCGGTCCGCAATCGAGCTTTGAAGCGGTCTCGCTTACCTTTTCCCGCAACTTCTTGCAGGACTGCGCCGCGCAATCCGATATCGTGTCCTCCTGGGCCCTGTCGCAGCTTGAGGATGAGGCGCTCTGGAATGTGCGCCAGAGCGCAGAGCTCATCCAACTGGCCAGTCAACTCTCGGCAAGCGTCGAGATCAGAGACGAGCGCAAGAATTTTGTGCAGCATTCCCTGGCGCTCCGAATTCTGTCCTCCGCTTGGCTGCTACACGCCCAGACGTCGGGGCAGCGTGAGCAGTACCGGAACACCTTGGCGAACATCTCCTCGGTTCTTGAGTTCGTGAAGGAGCGCCTCAGTACGCCTTTGAAGATCAGCGATCTCGTGCACGAGTTTGGAACCAGCGCCACGGCGCTCAAAGTTCTGGTGAAAAGGGAGACCGGTTATTCGGTGGGTGAACTGATCCGGCGGCAAAGGATGGACGCGGCCGCCGAGCTTTTGCGCTCGGGCGTGTCGATCTCACGCACGGCGGAGCTGGTGGGTTACACGAGCCCGGAGGCGCTTTCCAAGGCGGTCAGAAAGCACTTTGGACGCCCGCCTGGGCAGCTCTGACGCTTGTCTATTTGGACATTTTTTCCGCCTGCTCGGATAGTCCCGCTTCGTAGACAGCCCCCGCGTCGTTTTTTAATTTTCTTGAGGAAAATCAAATCTTGGGGGGTAAGTGATGTCTGTGAGACTGCGTGTTTTCGACGTTGTCACGACGACCGTTGCTAGCGTCTTCGCGTTTGGAAGCCTGCCAGCCCTTGCTCAAAACACCGACGATGAAGGTGTGTTTCTGGAGCCGATCATCATTCTCGGCGAGAGGCAGGAGAAGACGTTTCTGGAGACCACCAGCAGCGTCACTGTCTTCTCCGAGGAACAGTTGGATCGCGAAGCTGGTCAGACGATCGGCGATATCGTCGAATCCGCGCCGAACGTGCTGACGACCTCGATCAGCGAGATCCCCGATATCCGCGGCCTCGAAGGCGGCGGTCCCGGCGGCCTGGTCAACGTCTCCCTTGGCGGGACGCAGCCGCGCGTGCCGCTGATCATCGACGAGATCGCCCGGCCCGCCTCGCTTCAGAACTCCGACTTCAACAGCGCCTGGGATGTGGAACAGGTCGAGGTCTTCAAGGGGCCGCAGACCACTCTCAGGGGCCGTGCCGCCTCTGCCGGAGCCATCGTGGTCAAAACCAAGGATCCGACATTCGACCCGGAGTTCGCCGCGCAATTCGTCACCGACATCGACCGGTTCGAGGAGCCGACCTACACCGTCAACGGTGTCGCGTCAGGCGGCCTGATCGACGATTTGCTCGCGGTGCGCCTAGTCGGCGAATTTCAGACGGGGGAAGACCCGAGGGAGTTCATCGGTATTCCAGCAGGCTTTGCCGATGATGCGGATGAGTTGAACGACTTCCGCCAAACCCGGCTGCGCGGCAAGTTCCTGCTCACGCCGCTGGGTGAGGATGGCCCGCTCCAGATCACGGCCCTTGCCGAGGGGCAGTTCGGCCAAATACCGCAAACCCGTGGCACCGTGGAGGCCCCGTTCTCCGAGAGAGAGATCAATTTCCTGGGCACGGGTCAGAGGCTGTTCGATACGGACGCGTTTACCGGTGCTGTGGATGCGACCTACCAAATCGGCACGTTCGGCGAGCTCAGATCGATCTCCAGTTTCTCGACGACCGAGTTCGACAGCCTGCCCGAGCAACCCGATCCGCTGTTCTTCGATTTCAGGGAAGAGATCGTGAACCAGGATTTCATCTTCAAATTCGGGGAGAAGACTGATCGCGTGAGCGGTCTGATCGGGTTCAACTATACCCGCCGTGAACAGTCTGTCGCGATCGACAACGTGATCGTCCCGGCTCCGATTGCGCCCAACCAGCTTACGATCGATGGGTTGGAGCAGCAGATCTCCGGCTTTGCGGACCTGCGCGTCCGGGTGGTCGGCGGGCTCGATCTTCTGGTCGGCGGGCGGATCCTTAGCGATCAGGAAACGCGGATCACGACCTCGGATCTGACCGAGGGCATCTCCCCGGTCATTCCCATCGGCTCGCCGCCCGCCGTGAACGTCTTCGAGGAGAATGAGATCGACTTCCTGCCAAAGGCCGGCCTGCAATACGCGTTCAACGACGAGCATTCGGTCGCCTTCACTTACAGGGAGGGGCGGTCGAGCGGTGGTTCCTCGATCAACCTCTTCCTCGGCACACCGGCTGACTTCAAATCGGAGGATGTCCAAACCTACGAGCTGTCCTACCGCTTTCAGTCGGCCAACGGGAAATACGTCTTTGGCGCGACAGGGTTCTTCAACGAGTTCGATGATCTCCAACTGTTCGCCGAGACCGTCCCGGGCGTCCCGTTCACGCTGCAGGTCGTGAATTTCGAGGACGCCCGCAGCTTAGGTGCCGAGTTCTCAGGCGCAGCAGCCGTTACCGACGAGGTCACGATCAATGCCGCGCTGGGGCTTCTCAACACCGAGATCACCGGAGATGGCGGTGCCGGGTTCGTCGGCAACGACTTCGGCAGCGACCCGACCGTTTCGTTCTCGGCTGGCGTTGTCTACGAGCCCGAAATCATCGAAGGCCTCTCCTTCGACGCGGATGTCTCCTACACCTCCGAGTACTTCAACAATTTCGAGAACGTCGCCGGTGAGAGGGTTGGCGGGTTCGTCCTGCTCGATTTCGGCGTCTCCTACGAGCGGGACAATTTCAAGCTGCGCGCCTTCATCAAGAATGCGGCCGCCTCGGATGGCATAACATCGCTCGCGGTGACAGACCCCACATCATCTTTCGCCGAGATCACGCCCGCCATATCCGGCGGCATCTCACTGACGGCTCGGTTTTAGAAACAGGTTGTATCGAACTCAGACCCGCCCCGCCGTTTAACTGCACAGCACGCTATCGCGATGCCGCGAATAAACGGCAACGGGCATCCACTTTGTGAGGCATAGAGTGACTGCTTCGGAGATTCTCGCTTCTCCGTGTGACAGGATCTATTGCATTCGCGGGTAAGGACTATTTGGATAGTTTTGCATATGCGAAAGGCAGCTTTATCTCGAGAGGGGCTGCTTAGCGGCTTATGCGATCTCACGGACGCAGCGAATATCTCCCTTTACGGACGCAACGCGGCGACAGCGTTCATTGGTCAACGGCAGATTTGGGCCGGAATCGAAAGGTCCGCGGGGGTAGCATTGCTTCAGACTGGGCTGTTCCTCCCGCGCCGGAGCCTGGCCACATCGGTGCGCAGTTGGAACAGCGCGCGCAGGATCACCGCCAGGATGACGATAGATCCGCCCAGGATCGTCCACTCTGTCGGCACTTCATTGATGAAGATCCAGACCCAAATCGGCCCCAGCGCGAACTCGAGCAGCATGAAGAGTGTCAGCTCTGCCGCCACCAAGTGGCGGGACGCAGCGATGAAGAGTGCGTTGGCAAGCCCTGACAAACCGCCACCCAACAGCAGGCACAGCAGCAAATCATGGGTTGAAATAGCCAGATCGTCCCAACGCAGAATGCCGGCGATCAGGATGATCAGCGCACCTGAGATCATCAGCGCTGGCAGCATATCGATGGCCCGGTTATACCGAACGATGATGGCATAGCTCGAGAACAATAGCGCCGTCATCAGAGCCATCGCGTTGCCATAGAACGAGCCAGTGCCGACACCTTCGGCCATCATCACCGTAACGCCCGCTGCGGCTGCGATCATCGTCAGCAGGGTGGGACGCTGGATGCTCTCGCGCAAGAACAGCCAGGCCAGCGCTGCGCTGAGGAACGGAATGGCGCTGAGGGTGAACAGTGTGTTGGCGACCGTGGTGTTGGTGATCGCCTGCAGAAAGGCGACCCCAGCGCCGGCGAGTAGCGCTCCCGCCACCAACCCGGGCTTCCCGATTTGTGTGATCCGTCGTGCGGTCTCTCGCTTGTAGCGAAACAGCATGATCAGCAGGACGGTCACAACGAGGGCAAGTGAACGATAGAAATTGATCTGCCAGACATCTGCATCTTCGATATTGCGCAGGATCAACCCGCCAAAACTGATACCGACCGAACTGACGACCATCAGTGCCATCGCGAAGGCGCGGCGCGGGTGGGCATCGACATGCTCAGTGATCGTGGTCAAGGAGCGTTCCAATCATCGCAGGGCGAAAGACTGCGAGCAGTCGTTCAATGTTCCGTCTGTCCTGAAAGCGGCGTGGATCGATAACATCGTTTATCACAGTGATGATATCATTGCTTTGCAGTTGCAACGACGGTGATATCGCTGGCCGGATTCATTATGGCCCTGTTCTCAGAACTGGTCATACCCCGCGCTACGGGCATCGCGACATTTGCGATGATCCGACACTAGAGCGGCACCAGCCGAACAACAGTTGCCAAGGCTCAAGCCGATCGCGCGCAGACCTACGCATCGGCCGACATCAGATGAATCTTGAAGTACAAGGCAATGTAGAGGTCGGCTCTCGGGAACGCAATTGCAGCACCCGAGTATCCCGGCCAATGTCTGGAATGGGCCGTCCAGTGATTCCTCAGATCCGGGCGTAGGCCTGATCCTGAACGGGCAGCCGGGGTACGCCACAAGCGGTTCTCTTTTCTTTGTTTGCGGGTTCGGACAGCGCGCCGAACGCATGCAGGTTTTGGTTAACAAGATAGTCCGTCACGGCCCCAGGTTGAGCGCTTCTTCGGTGATCATGCACGAAGCAAAGTCGAAGAACGCGTGTACCCGCGCGCTGCGTCGAACATCGGGGTGAGCGAGCAACCAAAGGTCCCAAGTGAAGTCGTCGTCGGCGTCATGCAGCCGGACGAGTTCAGGTTCCCCTTCGCCCAGGTAACATGGCAGTGCCCCGACACCGAGCCCTGAACGGACCATATCGTAGGCGCCCATCACCGTGTTCACGACTGTAGTCGGTGCTTCTTGTGGCTTTCGCGCTCGTGTCATCTGACTCATCGGTGAGCGGTAGAGTTCATCATCCAAAGCCACCCATCGCTGTTGATCCGCAGGCAGGTCCTGCACCTCCGTCCAGTGAGATTCGTGCGCATAGACGGCACAATCAATCGGCAGCAGTTTCCGCCCAACCCAATGATCAGGCGGGCTCGAGGTTGGACGCAGCGCGATATCGGCATCCCGCTGCATCAGGTCCAGCGACCTTGCGTCCGAGATCAAGCGCAGTTCGACATCCGGATGCTGGCGTTGGAACGCGCGGAACATAGGGCCCAGCCAGTAGAGCAGCGAGTCCGTGGTCGTCACGGTCAAATCGCCCTCCAGCCGCAGGTCCTGCCCGGCCAAAGCCATCTCGATGCTGTTCATACCATCGCAAAGGACACTGGCCCGCTGGTAGAAGAGCTCGCCCGCTGGGGTCATGACGTAGCCATGGCTTTGTCGGTCAAACAGCCGAACGCCCAACCGGGCCTCCACCCCCTCGACCCGGCGAAACACGGTCGAGTGGTTCACGCCCATCATGCGTGCGGCACCGGCAAGGCTGCCCGCCTCACAGATCGACAGGATGAAGGGCACATCGCTCCAATCGAGCTTCTGGATCCCTGGCGCGCGTCGGCCTCTGGGAAGACTCTGTGCTTTCATGCAATATCCGTTTGCGAAAATCAGGAATTTCTATGCGCAAAGTATCCGCCATACTCGGCTCATTCAACAGCAGGGAACCAAAACATGCCGGATAAGATGAACCTGCCGCAGCGTAGCGGCCCGCGGCCCGAGACCACGAGCAGTCTCCCACATTCCCAAGTCACCCAGCACGGCCCGGACGCCGTGATAGCGAAACTCCACAAATGGTGCTTCGCGCTGCCAAATGTGCGAGAGGATGAGAGCGGCATCTCCGTGCCCGGATCCCGCGCGCTGATCCTGCAGGACGATGTGCCGTCCAACCCCGCGGCCTTCATGGTCGGGAGGGAGTTCGCCCATATTCACCCGCATCCCGACAGCGGCAGCATGCATCTGCATCTGTCAGCGGAAGACGCTCGAGAGATCTGTGCCTCGGGCTGGGGTGAGGACCATTACTTGGTCGGCCAAGGCCAATGGCGTGACGGGCTGGTCCTGGTGTTCTCGCCCCGCGATGACGCGGAGTTGGAGGTGGTGAAGACCATCGTCACCCGCTCCCATTCGTTTGCCACAGATGCCGGCCCGACGACTGTGGCTCGCGCGTAGGAGGAGTTCATGACTCTGTTCAAAACATTGGCCACCGCGATCTTGATCTCTGGCTTTTCAGTATCCAGCCTTGCGGTCGAGATCGAAACCCGATCGCTGGATCAGCTCTACGCTGCGGCGCTAGAAGAGGGCGGCAAGTTCGTCCTCCGCGCCGGGGGCGATAAGCCGGACCAGATCGACTACTACCTCGACATGTTCAAGGCGCGCTTCCCGGAGCTGAACGTCACCCACAGCGTCGATGTCAGCATCAACCACGCGCCCCGCTTCGACAATGCACGTGCGGCAGGAGGCGCGACCAACATCCCCGATGTCATCCAGTTCCAGACCCTGCATGACTTCAACTACTATGCCGAGAATGACCTGCTGGAGGTCTATCGCCCCAAGCACTGGGACAAGGTCTTCCCCGATCATCGGGACCCGCATGGGCGCTGGACCGGGCTCTACGGAGTCACCTTCACGAACTACGCCAATATGGATCTATTGGACGAGGCCCCGCGCGACGCGCTGGACTATCTGGACCCTGTACTGAAGGGGAAGGTGATCCTGACTTATCCGCATGATGACGACGCGGTGCTCTACCAGTTCTGGAGCCTGAAGGAGGCCTATGGCTGGGAGTATCTGGAGAAACTGGTGGCGACCGAGCCAACCTGGGTACGCGGCACCGCCTGGCCTTACGTTGCCATCAACAATGGCTGGTACGCGGCCAGTTTCACCACCTTCTGGGTGTTCGAGCCCTTCCCCGGTATGAACACGCAGTTCCAGTTCCCGGAGGAGGACTATTTCCTGACCTGGTACCAAACCGGTGGAATCCCGAAACAGGCGAAGAACAAGGCGGCGGCGAAGCTGTACATCAACTGGATGCTGTCCTCGGAATTC
>JBCDDC010000048.1:0-8270 GCA_039180675.1 Pseudomonadota bacterium
CGCTTGTCTTGGGGGTCCCGGGGGGCCAGCGTTGGCCACCCCAGTCGGGTTTGGGCCGGCCCCGGCGGCCCCGCGCCCGACCCTCCCCCGGGGAGGGCGCATGGCGATACCGCGAACAGAATGCGCGGCGGGGATGCTTCAACGCGCACACGTCGAACAGCCGCAAGCGAGCGCCCACCCAGGGTCGGGCGCGGCCCTCCTCTCATATCACTGGAGACCGATATGGAATTTGAAGGCATCTACACCCCCGTCGTCACGCCCCACACGGCGGATTACGAGATCGACCGGGCGAAGTTCGCCGATGTGCTGGAATTCCTGATCGCCTCGGGCGTCCATGGCCTGGTGATCGCGGGCACGACGGGTGAGTACTACGTCCAGTCGCCCGAAGAGCGGATCGAGCTCATGCGCCTCGCCGTCGAGGTCACCAAGGGGCGGCTCCCCGTCATCGTCGGCACCGGCGCCATGCGCACCGACGACAGCGTGATGTACGCGACCGCCGCCAAGGAAGCGGGCGCTGACGCGATCATGATCACCACTCCGCCTTACGCCTACCCGACCGGCCGCGAGATCGCGCTCCACGCGCTCGCCATCGACCGGGCCGCGAACCTGCCGGTCCTGCTCTACAACTACCCCGGCCGGATGAGCGTGAACATGGACGTGGAGTGCCTCGACCGCCTCGGCCGGAGCCCGAATTTCTGCGCCATCAAGGAATCCTCCGGCGATCCCAACCGCCTCCACATGCTGGCGCGGGATTATCCGCATATCGGCCTCTCCTGCGGGATGGACGACCAAGCCTTGGAGTTTTTCGCCTGGGGCGCGCGCAGCTGGACCTGCGCTGGCTCCAACTTCGCGCCCGAGGCGCATATCGCACTCTACCGCGCCTGCGCGCTCGAGGGCGACTTCACCAAGGGCCGCCGGATCATGTCGGCCATGCTGCCGCTCCTGCGCGTGCTCGAACAGGGCGGCAAGTTCGTCCAGTGCATCAAGCATGGGCTGAGTTTGCGCGGCATCGAGGCGGGCCCCCCGCGCCGCCCGCTGTTGCCGCTCAACAAAGACGACAAGCGCGAGCTGGCCGAGGTCATCCGCACCATGAACACCACCATCGCCGCGATCGAACGCGGGCATAACCGGGACGTCGCCTGATGGATCTGCTCACACGTGAAGAATACGCGGCCGAGGCCGCAGCGATCGACTGGCCGCGCGCCGCCTTCGTCGACGGCAAGTTCCGCAAGGGCAAGGGCAAGGCGCTAAAGACCATCAACCCTGCGACCGGCGAAGTGATTGCCGAGATCGCCGCCTGCAACGCCAAGGATGTCGATTTCGCGGTCGGCAAGGCGCGGGAGGCGTTCGAGCAGGGGCACTGGTCAAGGCTGCATCCGTCCGAGCGCAAGGACGTGCTGATCCGGCTCGCCAAGCTGATGACCCGGAACAGGCGGGAGCTGGCGGTGATGGAAAGCGTCGAGGCGGGCAAGCCGATCCAGGATTGCGAGACGATCGACATCCCCGAGGCGATCCACTGCATCAAATGGCACGCCGAGGCGATCGACAAGATCTATGACCAGACAGCGCCTGCAGGCGACGACGCGATCGCGATGATCGTGCGCGAGCCGGTCGGCGTCGTCGGCGCAATCCTGCCCTGGAACTTCCCGCTCCTGATGGTGGCGTGGAAGATCGGCCCGGCGCTCGCGGCAGGCTGTTCGGTGATCGTCAAACCGGCAGAGCAGACCTCGATGACGGCGCTCCGGGTGGCCGAACTGGCCCATGAGGCGGGCATCCCCCGCGGCGTGCTCCAGGTGCTGCCGGGCGATGGCCCCTCGGTCGGGGAGCCGCTGGGGATGCATATGGATGTGGATATGGTCTCGTTCACCGGTTCGACCGAGACGGGGCGGCGATTCCTGCGCTATGCGGCTGATTCCAATCTGAAAAAGATGGTTCTGGAATGCGGTGGCAAGAACCCGGCCGTGGTGCTGGAGGATGCGGAGAACCTCGATCTTGTGGCCGACCACGTGGTCAACGCGGCGTTCTGGAATATGGGGGAGAATTGCTCGGCCGCCTCGCGCCTGATCGTGCACAAAGCGGTCAGTGAGGAGCTGGTGGCGCGCATCAAGGACCGGCTGCGCGACTGGCGTGTGGGCGACCCGCTCGACCCGGCCAACCGGCTGGGCGCGCTGGTGGATGCGGATCATCTGAAGAAGGTGAAGAGCTACCTCAAGAAAGGCGCGCTGGTGGGGGGCAAGGCGGACGGGCCCTTCGTGCCGCCGACGATTTACAAGGCGAAGCCCGGCGACAAAGTGGCGAAGGAGGAGATCTTTGGCCCCGTCCTCGCGGTGATCGAAGTGGCCTCAACCGACGAGGCGATCGCCGTGGCGAACGACACGGCGTACGGGCTGGCGGCCTCGGTCTTCTCGGCCAATGGGCGCCAGGCGATGCGGGCAGCAAGGGCGATCAAGGCGGGCACTGTGACGGTGAACTGCTATGGCGAGGGAGACATCACGACACCCTTCGGCGGGTACAAACAGTCAGGCTTCGGCGGGCGGGACAACGGGGTCCATGCCCATGACCAGTACACCGAGATCAAGACGATCTGGGTCGATCTGTCAGATCCTGCAGCCGGGGATACGGTGTCGTGAACGCTTGCGCTCTCCCGGCCCGGAATCAAGCGCGCAGCGCGCCGGGCCGCGCCCTCCCTCCCCCCGGGAGGGCGCATTTGCGGTGCTTGCCATCTGCTCGCAGTCCACGGGACCTGACATCCATAAAGGGGCAAGCTCACAGATTGCTTGCGCCCGCCCGAGGCAGGGCGCCGCCCTTTTCCGCCAACAACCAGGAGTTCGCGTTATGACGGCTGAGATTGCTGAGCCTATGCGCGCGCGCCGCGGCGGCCGCGGATCGCGGCGGGAAATCCGCACGGCGGTCGACGTTACCATGCTGCCCGCGCTCAAGCGCCGCCTGCCGCTGACCGAGCCTATGAGCCCCGAGCAGGTGGAGCGGGTCGACACCGCCTCGATGGATATCCTCGAGAATGTCGGCGTTGTCTTCCGCGACGAGGAGGCGATCGCGGACTGGAAGCGTGCGGGCGCTGATATCCGCGACGGCGACCGGGTGCATCTCGACCGCGGGCTGGTGCGCGAGCTGATCGCCACGATCCCGGAGACGTTCACCTACCACGCCCGGAACCCTGCCAAATCGCTGCCCTTTGGCAAGGACCACTCGATCTTTGTGCCCATGACCGGCGCGCCTTACCTGCGCGACTTGGAGGATCAGCGGCGCAACCCGACGTTGGAGGATCTGGCCAACTTCCACAAGTTGAGCCATATGCTGCCGGCGATCCACTCGTCCGCCCACCATATCGTCGAGCCTTATGATCACCCGATCAGCCAGCGGCATCTGAGGATCACCTATTCCTCGATGAAGCACTCGGATAAGACCTTCATGGGGATGACCACGAGCCCCAAGAATGCCGAGGATGTGCTGGATATGTGCGCTATCCTGTTCGGCGAGGAGTTCCTGGAAACTCACCCGGTCGTGACCGGAAACTGCAATGGAAACAGCCCCCTGGTGTGGGACGAGGTCATGCTGGGCGCGATGCGGGCGTTCAACCGGCGCAATCAGCCGGTGCTCTGCTCGCCCTTCGTGCTGGGAGGGGCCAACACGCCCGCCTCGACCGCGCCTGCGGTGGCGCAGTTGAACGCCGAGGCGCTCTCGGCGCTCGCCTATACCCAGGTCGTGCGCAGGGGATGTCCTGCAATCTACGGCCACTACCTCTCGACCGTCTCGATGAAATCGGGCGCGCCGATGGCCGGGACGCCGGAGATCAGCCTGATGAACTTCATGATCGGGCAGATGGCACGCTACTACGGCGTGCCGTGGCGGACGTCGAATACGCTCGGCGGTGCCAAGACCTTCGACGCGCAAGCGGGCTATGAGAGCGCGATGACGCTCAACGCCGTCCTGATGGCGGGCGCCAACTACATCTGGCACTCGGCGGGCTGGAACGAAGCGGGGATGCATTGCTCCACCGCCAAGTTCATCGTCGATGCCGAGATGTGCGCCATGGGGTACCGGATGGCCGAAGGGATCCGCTGGGACGATTTCGACGAGGCGCTCTCGGCGGTCGGCGATATCGGGCCGGGCGGGCATTACCTCGGCCACCCGCACACGCAGGAGAACTTCCAGCGCGCGTTCTTCATGCCCGAGATGTTCGACAACAACTCGATCGAGCAATGGGCGGCGGAAGGCTCGGTCGAGATCAACGAACGGGCTTTGCGCAAGGCCAGGGAACTGTTCGCAGCCTACGAGGAGCCGAAGCTCGACGAAGGCGTCGACGAGGCGCTCCGCGACTACATCGCCCGGCGCGAGCGGGAGATCCCAGCAGCGGATGCGCTGAACAATGAGCACTGACACACTCGTCTGGTGCGATCTGAGCGCCTACCGCCCGGACGTCGTCAAACGATTCTACTCGGATCTGTTCGGGTGGAACTGGTCGGGCGGCGACTATGACATTGCCTCGGTCGGTCCTGACCCGGTCGCAGCGATCTACCAGATGCCCCCCAAGTTCATGGATATGGGTATGCCGTCCTTCTGGATGTCCTATATCGCCGTCGCCGATGTGGCCGCGACGGTCGAGACTGCGCGGGCCCATGACGGGATCATCGAACTGGCAGCCGAGGACCATGCGCTGATCCGCGATCCGCTGGGCGCAGGGTTCACCGTGCATTCCGGTCTGGGAGAGACCGCGCCCACGGGACTGGCGCGGGGACACCGCCATGGTCACGGCTATTTCTGCTCGGATCTTGGCAAGGTCACGGGCTTCTACGAGGCGCTGTTTGGCTGGCGGTTCAGGGCGGTGCCGGATGGATACTCAGAGATCCTGACCCATGGAGGCGCCGTTGTCGCGACCGCGATGGAACTCCCCGAAGACGTGCGCGGAAAAGAACAGTACTGGGCGGTGCGCTTCAGCGTTTCCGACCTCGATACGGCCGAGCGTTCCGCCCGCGCAGCCGGGGCTGCTGAAACGCAGCGATCAGACCTACCCGAAGGTCCGGCCGTTCTGGTCTTCGACCCGGACGGGGCCGCGCTCTTCCTTGTGGCCCCATGACCGGGCGGCTGGAGAGACTGGCATCCCGGAGGAGGTGGCAGGCAAGATGGCTTGGCTCGCTCCCGATAGAGCGATCTTCGTCACCTGGCAGATCTTCACGGTCGATGATGGCCGAGCCGCAAAACTGAGCCTACCATGAAGGTCACCCGCCTCCCCAAGGATACCGGCCCCGCAGCCTGGAACGCGCTGCTGGATCCGGCCACGCCAAACCCGCTGGAGACGAAGATCACCGCCGATTGGCTGGTGATCGGCGCGGGCTTCGCAGGCCTGGCGGCAGCGCGCAGGCTGGCGCAGAACAACCCCGGCGACAGCGTCGTGGTGCTGGAGGCAACCGATATCGGCGAGGGACCCGTCGGCCGCAACTCGGGTTTCATGATCGACCTGCCGCATGTCCTCACCTCCGGCGACTACACCGATGGCACGGATGCGGGCGACATCCAGGCAAACCGCTTAGCGATCGATTTCGCGCTCGAGGCTGCAGCGGAGTACGGTCTGCCGGAGGAGGCGATCGCAATCCGCGGCAAGATCAACGGGGCCGCGGGCGCCAAGGGCCTGCGGCATAACGAGACCTATGCGCGGCACCTCGAGGCACTGGGGGAGCCGCACGAGATGCTCGACGCCGCCGCGATGCACCGGATCACCGGCACGCGCTATTATCGCGGCGGGCTCTGGACACCGGGCACCGCGATGCTGCAGCCGGCGCTCCTTGCGCGCGGGGTGGCGAAGGGCCTCGCCAGCAACCGGGTGCGGGTGCATGACCAGAGCCCGGTGACGAGGCTTGTGCGCGAGGGCGCCGCCTGGGCCGCCGAGACACCGAAGGGCGCGGTCACGGCGCCCCGGGTCGTGCTGGCGGTCAACGGCCATGTGGAAAGCTTTGGCGGGTTCGAGAACCGGCTAATGCACGTGATGCTCTACGCCTCGATGACCCGGGCGCTGAGCGGCGAGGAAATCACGGCACTGGGCGGCGAGCCGCGCTGGGGCATCACGCCTGCCGATCCGATGGGCACCACCGTGCGCCGGATCGCCGATACCGGCGGGCACCGGATCATCATCCGCAACCGCTGCACATATGCGCCGGGGATGGCGCTGGAGCGTGCGGATATCGGGCGGATCGCGGCCGATCACGACCGGTCCTTCGCCGCGCGGTTCCCCCAGCTTGCGGGGGTGGAGATGGAATACCGCTGGGCCGGGCGGCTTTGCCTCTCGCGCAATGGCGCACCCGCCTTCGGCGAGATCGAGCCGGGGCTCTTCTCCGCCTGCTGCCAGAACGGGCTCGGGGCCGCGAAAGGCACATTCAACGGGGTGGCGGCGGCAGATCTGGCGAGCGGGGTGGAGAGCGCATTCGTCGCCCATCAGAGGGTGCAGCCCGAACCGGTCAGACTGCCCCCCAAACCCCTGATGGCCATCGGCGCCCCGGCCACGATCCGCTGGCGGGAACTGGCCGCTGGACTGGAGCTTTGAACCCGGATCGCTCCGCCCCCGATTTGCCAAGTTGGCCCGCTCTTACCGGCGCGAAGTCGTTACCGAGCCAAAGCAGACACTCGCGACTCTCCGTCGACGGTTCAGCTCTGCGGACGGAACTGTCATCCGAGTAGAACGCGCTGCTTCAGAGTCTGCCCCGAAAGCCGCGGTCCAGTTCATCGGAAGGCTGCGCCGAGAGAAAGCACCGTTTCGGCCACACGCCATCCGGTATTCGACGCTTAAGAGCCGACCTGATTTGCTCCTGTATCAGGCTTCACGCCTGCAAGGTGTCACAGCAAGCGTGGATCCAAGGCAGGTACAAACGTCGCGGATCACTAGGGGTTTTATCCCCGACCGCACAGAACCAAAGTGATCCAGGCTTGAGCATCAACACTGCTGCCTTTGTGATGTCCAGAACGTTAGCCGGTCATGCAGCGCGCGTTCCAGGGCATTTGGGCAGTAGTGAATGCCTGGATTGTTGAGAACCCCGACGATCCCGTGGCGCAGGACTGGCTGGATGGCAGTGTCGATATCGCTGACGCCAGTGTGCGATATGGTTGGGCCAACGCTAGTCCTGCGGCACTAGAGAGCGTCTATCGTCAACTTGGCTCGTCCACCCCGGACAAGGCTATTCGGTTCGTAATATTGATCAGCGAGATCTGGGAAGTACCCCCACCTGAAGTAGATGTTTGTTTGGCGCAGCATGCTCTAGCTCTCTTGATCAGACCCACGGATCGGCCAGATGACCTTCGCGAGAAGGCGGCGATAGAACTGTTCGCCCGCATCGAAAGACTGTCGCTGTGGGCTTCGGTTTCATTGCGCGCAAAGACTTGGCGTGGAGAAATCGAATGGCCGCAGGGCGAAGCCGAAGAATGGGCAGATCTTGAGACTCAGATTATCTTCTCGCTGCTGATGGAGCCGGGCGCGACCCGAGAGAGCTTGGTATCCACGCAATTAATCCATGAGCCCTCGGGACGGGAGTATACCGTATCGCAAAAGACGGCGATGCACGAGGCCTTGGAACCGCAAGTGTGGACCGATCTTGAAGTGGCAAAGCCGTTTATCGACAATCTGCGCGAGCTACTCGCGTTGCCATACGCGGACGCGGTGAGGACGCTATTCTGATAGAATGTTCCAATGTCTGAACATCCTGCAACCAGGTGATGATCTGATCTTGCGTACTACGACAAATCTCAATCAGACTTCCCAGCCGCCCACGAAGGGCGTAGGTGCGGTCTTCCCTTGAGAAGTCGACTCCGCTGCGGTGCGGAATCTGGTAGTTTGAGGCTTGGACCGGACTTCGTAGGCAAAACGGCATGCTGGCCGTCGGCTTGACGAGATATTGGTACGGCTGGCCCGGCGGCGACGTTCGTCACTCTCCTTAGCTTCGCCCTTGTGCGGCGCCGAAGCAGCCACCCGCTGCAAGTGGAAGGCGATTGCTTAGGCGTGGGCGAAATTTTGATCCGGCCAACCTCAAGACTGAAGGCGATTTGCTCGTCGACGCCGGCCAAGAAACCCAGAAGCGGCGATGCGGGTCGAAACACGCGAATGGAGGCGCAAAACCATTGAACACGAACCGCAGTTCGGCTCGGATAGCGAGCATATGTCGGAAAGCTGAGAAGGCTCATGCGATATCTGATCCTGACTGCTTCATTGTCTCTGGTCGCTTGCGGTAGCGCACCTGAAGAACGCGCAAACCGCGCAGCGCCGCCAG
>JBCDDC010000049.1:0-7328 GCA_039180675.1 Pseudomonadota bacterium
AGTTACTTGTCGATTTAGACTTGGAAAAAATTCGGATTTCCGGTTTTTTCATTTTCGGCCAAAATGTTCACATTTATTTTGTCGGTTTCTGCAAAAAAGGCATTTCAAATTTCCAATCGTATTTCAACTGATTTTGCAACACGCCATAGAGCAGATCGGCGATCAGATTGCAGAGCACGATGAGAACCGCGAAGAGGAAGGTCAGCGTTTGCACGAGCGGAATATCCGCCGACTGGATGCCGACGATCAGAAGTTGTCCGAGCCCGTTCACCCGAAAGATCTGCTCGGTGATGATGGCGCCGCCAAAGATCGTCGGCACGCCGAGGGCGATCACCGTGATGACCGGGATGAGGCTGTTGCGCAGCACATGGGCGACGATGACCGACCGCTCTTTCAAGCCCTTCGCGCGCGCTGTGCGCACATAATCTTGGCGCAGATTGTCGAGGACGCTCGCGCGGACGAAGCGGCTGATCTGGCTCGCGTTGAAAAGCGCCAGGACCATGGTGGGCATGATCATCTGCTTCACTTGGTAGACGAAGCTGTCCCAGTCTTCGACCACATGCGTCGTGTCATAGACCGAGGGCAGCCATTGCAGGTTCACGGCAAAGACGATGATGAAGACGAGGCCCGTGAAGAAGGTCGGGACCGAGAAGCCCAGCATCGCGAAGCCGGTCGCGGCCTGGTCGAACCAGGAATACTGCTTGTAGGCGGAGATCACGCCGAGCGGGATCGCGAGGACGACGCCGATCACATAGCTCATACCGACGACCCAGAGCGTCTGGGGCATGCGTTCGGCGATGAGATCCACCACCGGCGAGCGGGTCGACCAGGAGAGGATCCGGGGCCTGTCGCCTTCGCCGAAGACGGCCCCGGTCCAGCCTTCGAAGAGATTGAGCGGCTCGTTGATAAAGAACTGCTCGCACCATTTGAGGTAGCGGATATGGAAGGGCTCGCCGAGGCCGAGGGACTGGCGAATTTGCTCGCGCACCTCGGGCGGGATCGTGAGCGGCAGGTTCGCCGTCGGATCGGACGGCGCGAGGTCCAGGATCGCGAAGATGACGAAGCTGATGAAGATCAGCGTCGGCACGGCGATCAAGAGGCGCCTCAGCGCGTAGGAAAGCATAGATCAGGTACCGCTCACGTTCTCGGAAAAGAAAAGGAACGCGCCCTCCGCATGGGCGAAGGGCGCTGCTTTCAGAGAGACGCGGTCACTCGGTCCTGTGCCAGTCGGCGACGTTCCAAAGCTCGCTGTCCCAGTCGTTGATCTTCACGCCCGCGAGGCTGTTGGCATGGGCCGACACGCCGCCGCGGTGGATGAGCGGGATGATCACATAGGACTGCATGAGCATGTCGTTCATGCGCTTGGCGAGGCTCTGACGCTCCGACAGATCCGCCGTGCGGGCCATCTCCTTGACGAGCGCGTCGTATTCCGGATCGCAGTAGCGCATGACGTTGTTGCCCTGCCACTGGGACTGGGGCCTCGGCATGTCGCTGCAGATCCAGGAGGCCATGTAAGCCTCGGGGTCCACGCCGGCGAAGTTGTTCGTGTACATCTCGATATCGGCGTAGAACTTCTGGAACGTGTCCGGGCTCGCCGGGTCGCCGCCGAAGAAGACGCTGGCATCGATGTTGCGCAGCTCCGTCTCGACGCCGATCTCGGACCACCACTGCTTGATGAGCGCCTGGGCGCCCTGGCGGACCGAGTTGGTCGAGGTTTGGTAGAGGACGGAGAGCGGCGTGCCCTCGAACTCGCGGATGCCGTCGCCGTCGCTGTCGACGATGCCGGCGCCATCGAGGAGCGCGTTGGCGCCCGCGATGTCCTGCGTCTTGCAGCTATCGTTGGCGGTCGAGGCATAGGCCGCGGGGGCGGGGAGCACGTTGCAGGTCACCTGACCGGCCTTGCCATAGCCCACATCCACGAGAAGCTGCCGGTCGATCGCCATGGAGAGCGCTTGGCCAATCACCGGGTTCGTCAGGAACGGATGCGGCCCGCCCTCGACCGTGGAGCGCTTGTCGCCGAGTGCGGTGTCGGGGTTCGTCTGGTTGAGATGGAGACGCTCGACCGAGGTTGCATAGGCCACGACCACCGTGCCTTTGCCGGCCGCTTCCATCTGCGTCAGGATCTCGGGCTCGATCTGCAGGTTCCAGGCGTAGTCGAACTCACCCGTCTCGAGCACGGAACGCGCGGCCGATGCCGCATCGCCGCCGCCCTTGAAGAGCACGGTCTGGAAGGCGGGCTTGTCGGCCTCGCGATAGTTCTCGTTCGCCTCCATTGTAATCACGTCGTTCGGCTTGAACTCGGTGACTTTGAAGGGGCCGGTGCCAATCGGGCCGAAGTTCTCGGCGGTGCACTCGGGCGCCTTGGCGCCAATGCAGTCCGCGAACTGCGCTTTCTGGATGATCGGGCTCTCGGAGCCGACGAAGGCCGTGTAGGGGAAGGGCTTCGGCTCGGTGAAGGTGATTTTGATGGTCTTGGCATCGACCGCCTCGACATTCGAGACGCCCTCGAAATAGGAGGCCTGGGCACAGCCGCCCTCGGGATGGGTGCAGTACTGCCAGGTGAAGACCGCGTCATCGGCGGTGAGCGGCGTGCCGTCGGACCAGTTGATCCCGTCCTTCAGCGTCCAGGTGATGGTGGTGAGGTCCTCGGAGACGCCGCCATTGGCGACGGTCGGGATGTCCTCGACGAGGAGCGGGAAGAACTCACCATTCTGATCGTAGCGCACCAAAGGCTCGATGATCATCGAGCTCGACTCGACTTCCTTGGTGCCGCCGGAGAGGTATGGGTTCAGCGTCGAGGGCGCCTGCCAGTAGATGATGTTGAGCTGGCCGTCGCTCCCGCGCTCTGCCATCGCGGGCGTGGCGAGCATCGCCGCGGCGCTGGCTGTCAGGAGAAGGCGTCGTGAAATCATGATATCGTTCCCTGTCAGGTCATTGCGTCTTTATGGGCTGGCCAGAGGCCAGATGGCGCAGCCTGTAGGCGATTGTCCCGGAATGGAAGCGAAAAAGCGGGCAGTCACGCCGTTGCGAGCATTGAATGGGCAACCGTCCCAAAGTCATGCCTGGTCGAGAAGCAGTGGGGGCTCGCACATTGGGCAGCGCCGTGCTCTAGAAGGCGGCAGATCTGGACGGGTCGGCCCGTTGGGAGGCAAGTTCCGAGGCCCGCTGGGAGCCCCGTTGGGAGGAATACATGACCGCCTTTGATGCCGTGGCCGCCTATGGATCGCGCCGCTCGCCCGTGCTTGCGGACAATGTCGTGGCCACGTCCCAGCCGCTGGCGGCGGAGGCTGGAGTGCGGATGCTGCATCGCGGCGGGAACGCCGTCGATGCGGCGCTGGCGGCGGCGATAACGCTCACGATCGTGGAGCCGACGGGCAACGGGATCGGCGCGGATGCTTTTGCGATCCTATGGGATGGCAAAGGGCTCCATGGGCTGAACGCTTCCGGCCGATCGCCTGCGGGATGGACGCCGGAGCGCTTTGCTGGGCGCTTTTCTGGGCGCGCTGCGATGCCTGAGCGCGGTTGGGACAGCGTAACGGTGCCCGGTGCCGTCGGCGCCTGGTCCGCATTGTCGGAACGGTTCGGCCGGCTGCCTTTCGAGGCGCTGTTCGAGCCTGCAGTGACGCTCGCCGAACGCGGCTTCATCGTCTCGCCCGTGATCGGCGCTCTCTGGGCGCGGGCGGCGGGGTTGCTGGCGGGTGAGCCGGGATTTGCCGAGCATTTTCTTCCGGGGGGGCGTGCCCCTCGCGCAGGCGAGCGTTTCGTGAACCTGCCCGCGGCGGCGAGCCTCCGAGAGATCGCGGAGACGAAGGGTGAGAGCTTTTATCGGGGCCCCTTGGCCGAGCGGATCGTGGCGGATGCCGCCCGCCATGGCGCGGCGCTGACGCTCGACGACATGGCGGCGGAGCGGCCGGATTGGGTGCAGACCGTCTCGGGGCGTTTCGACGGTGTGACGCTGCATGAGATCCCGCCCAACGGGCAGGGGATCGCGGCCTGCATGGCGCTCGAGATGCTGGCGCATACGCCCGTGCGGGAGCTTGGCCCCGACGATCCGCGTGCGATGCACATCATGATCGAGGCGGTGAAGCTCGCCCTTCGCGACGCCGAGGCCTGGGTGGCCGACCCGAAAGCGATGAGCGATGTGGGGGCGGAGGCGCTGATGGCGCCTGGGTATCTGGCCGAGCGGGCCGCCTTGATCGATACCGGCCGTGCGCAGGATTTCGGGGCGGGTGCCCCACGGCGGGGTGGTACGGTGTACCTCACGGCTGCCGATGCCGACGGCATGATGGTGTCCTTCATTCAGTCGAACTATGCGGGTTTCGGCTCGGGCGTGGTGGTGCCGGGCACGGGCATCCATCTGCAGAACCGTGGCGCGGGTTTCGTGCTCGACGAAGGGCATCCGAACCGGGTCGGCCCGTCGAAGCGGCCGTTTCACACGATCATCCCCGGGTTCCTGATGGAGGGGGCGGCGCCCCGCATGTCCTTTGGCGTGATGGGTGGGCCGATGCAGGCGCAGGGCCATGTGCAGATGGTGCTGCGCACGGCCCTCTGGGGTCAGGACGTGCAGACCGCGGCCGATGCGCCCCGTTGGCGCGTGACCGAGGGCGTGGGTCTGGCGGTGGAGACGTCGATGCCGGCGGCGACGCTCGAGGCGCTGGCAGACCTCGGCCATGTGCTGAACCTGGAGCCGCCGGATGCGGCCTTCGGTTTTGGCGGTGCGCAGCTCATCCAAAGGCTGGAGGGCGGCGGCTACGCAGGCGGCTCCGATCCACGCAAGGACGGTCTGGCTCTCGGCTTCTGAAAGGGCGTGCTACGGTCTGGGTCGCGCAGGTCCGAACCGTCGCGCGCCCGTTCAGAAGCCGTGCGATCGGCGGGGTCTTAGGCGGTGATGGTAGCGGGTCCCCGCGCCCACCCGCGTCATCGTCACCCGATTCGAACGAAGGAACCGCTAAACCATCGATCCCATCCCGTGCTGGTGTTGCGCGACGGGCCCGAGCTGCGTTCGCAGGATATTAGTCTTTCGCTCGGTAACCTGTCGTGGGAGGGCGCGGAGCTCTCAGGGCCGCCAGCGCGGCTCCAGATGCCGTCGACAATGCGCGTGACGCCGTCGTTCAGGCTCCGTGCCTATGGGCCGCACCCGCGGCGCTTCCGCGTTCTGACGGCATAGGACCCAAGCTCTACCTGGTCTTTCGGTGACCGTCAGCCCATTCGGCCGATCGGCGAAGTTTCAGTCGGACGCATATCCTGCCGACGCGTTCAGTGTCCTGCGCGACGGCCCGCCTCGGCTGCAACACCTCGCTCAGATCTGGGATCGGCCAGGATCCGGGCCTTGAACGATCACGAAATGTTGTGAGACGAGGTGAACTTATCGTGGCGCTTGGCCGCGAGCGCTGTCAGCCAGGTCACGCCCCAGCCACCACCCGTTGTCACAGTCCACGACCCGTGCGCGGCCCCGCGGGTCGGAGCGAGGCCCGCATGTCCCAGTATCGCCTCACCCTCCTTAGCATCCTCTCCACCGCAGCCTTGGGCGTCGGCACCGGGTTGGGGATGGCACAGACCGTCAAACTCGATCCCATCGTGGTCGTCGGTGAGAAGGTCGAGCGCTCCTTCCTCGAGACCACCACATCGGTTGGTGTCGTCACTTCGGAGGATTTGGAGAACTACGCGATCTTCGATCTCTTCGACGGGTTCGACCGCCTCGCCAATGTTCGGATCAACGAGACGGACGGCAACAATGCGCTGCAGATCCGGGGCCTCAACGCCGATGGCATCAGCGATATCGCCAATGCTCAGCCCCTCATCTCGGTCATCATCGACGGGGCGACGCAGAACAACGAGGGCATTCGGCGCGGTCTTCGAAGCAGTTGGGACCTCGAACAGGTCGAGGTGCTGCGCGGCCCGCAATCGGGTCTTTATGGCCGTGCGGCGCTCGCCGGCGCTGTCGTCATCGAGTCGAAAGATCCGACCTTCTTCTGGGAGGCGGGGGCGCGCGGCTTTGGCGGCAACAACGAGACGGGCGGCGCTGCCTTCGTCATTTCGGGCCCTGTGATCGAGGACGAAGTGGCTTTCCGGGCGAGCGGCGAGTTCCGGACCCGCGATCTCAACATCGATTACGCCGATCCGGACAATGAGTTCCTGGGCGAGGACGATGTTCTCAATTTCCGCACCAAGCTCTTGATCGAACCCGAGGCCGTGCCGGGGCTGAGCGCGCTCTTCACCTTCAATCGCAATGTCGATCAGACCGGCTCGCGTCTCGTCTCGGGTCCCGATTTCTTCGACCGGTTCCTGGAGGGAGAGGCCGCGTTCAGCGAGCTCCGTGAGGCGACCGTGGACAACTACATCGCCGAGATCTCCTACGACCTCTCGGACACGCTGACCGCGCGGTCGATCACCGCTTTCATCGACACCGATCTCGAGATCTCGAGTGCGCCCGCCGCCACGACCTTCATCCGCGACGATGTCCGAAACGGCGGGGACATCACCGAGGAGCTGCGCCTCGAGATCGACGATCCGGAGGGCACGGGCGTGACGGGCGTCCTCGGCGCCTATTACGCGAATGTCGAAACCGAGACGGAGACGGACATCCTGATCGATCTCGGCAACGGGCTGATCCCGGCGCAGACCGGGACGATCGAGAACGGGACCGAAACCATCGCCTTCTACGCCGATCTCCGCTGGAACGCTTATGGGCCGTTCTCGCTGCTCGGCGGGCTTCGCTATCAGCGCGACAAGGTCGGAACGAACGCGGATACGGTGACGCTTGCCGGTCCGCGCGCCTTCGATCTTCAGGAGACCTTCGATGTGTTCCTGCCGAAAGCGGGGCTCGCCTTCGAGATCGACGAGACGCAGAGCGTTGCTGTGACCGCTGCACGCGGCTATCGGCAGGGCTTCAGCGAGCTCATCATCGGCACGGGTGAGCAGAACGACGTGGATCCCGAATTCGTCTGGACCTACGAGCTCGCCTATCGCTTCGTCTCGCCGGAACTCGGCCTCACCCTCGGCGCCAACGCCTTCTTCAACCAGTACCGCGATCAGCAGATCTCCATCGTGAACCCGGATTTCCCGCCCTTCACCAACACCTTCAACATCGGCAGCTCCCGCTCCTATGGCGCCGAGATCGAGGGACGCTACGATCTCGGGAACGGGTTGCAGCTTTTCGGCGCGGTCGGGCTGCTCGACACCGAGATCAGGGATCTGGAAGATCCGGTTTGCGACCCCTCCGGCGGGAACTGTGCGGGCAACGACTTTCCCGAGGCACCGACCGCCACGGTCTCCTTCGGCGGGTTCTATGAGCATGAGAGCGGTGCCTTCGCTTCGGCGGATGCGAG
>JBCDDC010000050.1:0-6605 GCA_039180675.1 Pseudomonadota bacterium
AAGGATTGGATGGCTGCGCGCGCGACACAAGCCACGCAAGGTGCCTGACAGCCTCGACCGTTTGCCAAACAAATGCTGCAGTGAAGCCCGGTTTGACGACCGGGCTTCCTGCGTAGTTTCCCCACCATTCTTCGTAAGGAGGTTCGCATGACACTCGATGACATCAAGGCGGCCGTCGATGCCGGCCAGACTGTGCACTGGGCCAATACCGGCTACGTTGTCCACAAGGACTGGCTCGGTCAGTACCTGATTAGCTTTCTGCCGAACGGCAGCTGCATCGGTCTGACCGACCGGGAAGGGCAATGGTTGAATGGCAAAGAGGCGGAGTTCTTCATCGCGCAATCGAAGGACGCCGCAGAAAATCCGGGCAACCAATCAAGACCAGACGGGCAGGGGAGGGGCGTAGCACCCGGAGGCGCGGGGGCATTCCCACTCGGACGGCAGCTTTGACCCATGGGCGGGGCTGAAAGGAAAGCAGGCTTTCTGATTTGTGATCCCTCAAGGGGTCGAGAAAGCAATCCCGGATGCGTTGGCAAAAACGTCAGGCACCGGCCAATCCAAAAGGAACCATCCCATGTTCGCAGGAACCCTCACCCGCAACGTCGAGACCGCAGCCGCTCAGTACACCGGCATGATCCATTCGACACGTTTCGATATCGCCATCCAGCTTGAAAACCGCCCGAAGATGTCCGAACGCAGCCCGGATTACGACGTGACGGCAGTCAACAAATCAGGCCGCAAGGTGCGCATTGGCACGGCCTGGAACGAAACCGGCAATACCAGCGGCAACCCCTACATCTCGATGCAGATCGATGTCGGCCTCGGCCCGTTCCGGGTCAACGCGGTGCAGACGAAAGAGGCGCGCGCGGCCGAGAGCGGCGCGTTCGAGATCATCCCGCTGGTCTCGAACGGCCTGATGAAATCCGGCTCGATCTCGGGCGAGCTCACCGCCATGGACGCTGACAACGCCTTCACGGGCTACATCGCCAACATGATGTTCGATCTGGAGTTCATGCTGATCGAGAACAGCTATAAATCCGAGGAGACCCACCCCGACTACCGGATCGAGGTCAGCTCTCCCCGGGGCACACCGATCCGCGTCGGCTCGGCCTGGATGGCCAAAAGCAGCCGCACGGGCAATGACTACCTGTCGCTTCTGATCAACACGCCTGATGGCGACCTGCGCGTCAACGCCGTGCAGAACGAAGAACAGCGCGGTGGTCAGACCTTCTCGATCATCCCGTTCATCGACAGCAGTGAGCAGGCGCAGGACGCGGGTGCTGGGCTCTCGCTGGTCGCGTGATTAGCGTTTGAGATTGAACGAGCTGAACCGATAGGGGAGTCGTGGTGACACGGCTCCCCTTTTTCTGTGCTGACAGGGTGTAGATACGCACTTGAGTTTGTTGAGTACCGAACCGACCTACTGTGGTTCTCAGGATCATGCGCCGCCGTTGCCTCACGTCTAAAACGGCCATCCGCCACAGTCACTCGGTTCCAACCTGGTTCACATCATACAATGAGGATAACAGCGGATTTTAACGTTGTCGTTGAAGGCTGCGGCGCAACGCACGGTTGCCCTCGTTTGGGTCATCCTCTCCAGGGTGTTTTCCCCCGCCCTTCCAGTCGTCCGACACGAGCCATTCCTCGAAATAGATCAGCCAGAGGTGGGTCCAGGGGATGATGGTCAGGTCCAAACGTTTGCTGGCGTCCCATTGTCCGGTCCCGGGCAGATAGAGACAGAGCCGATCCGGGTCATGGTAGATATGCGGCAGGTCGCGTTCACCGGCGAGCAACCTCAGGGCAGGATCTACGACACGAACATCCGGCGTCCCGTCCCTTTCGAGGACAAGGGTGACCTGATACGTC
This sequence comes from Pseudomonadota bacterium, assembly GCA_039180675.1. Lineage (GTDB taxonomy): Bacteria > Pseudomonadota > Alphaproteobacteria > Rhodobacterales > Rhodobacteraceae > Thermohalobaculum. Next base: position 1,867 of record JBCDDC010000050.1, read on the forward strand.
CGGGAAAGCGGCGTAGGTTGTGCGTGAAAATGCCATTCCAACCGGCGCGGACCGAGCACCCCCTCGCCGGCTACTGTCTTGGACTTCTGCAGGAACAGGTACTGCTGGGGCAGTGTAAGCGGGTTTCTTGTGGTCGAGCCCGCCATCGCGCCTAGTCCCCGAAAAACTCGTTCTTGGGAACGGGCGTCGAAGCGGCCGATTGTTGGGTGGTGAGGCCAACACCCGCACCAAGCACGAGAGCGCCCGTCTTCCGCCCCTCGTTCAGCGCGTCCATCCGCCGGTTCATTGTTCGGGCAACAAGTTTGTCACCCAGGCTGTCCTTCATGGAGCCGACAATGGCGTCTAGGCCGACGAGGTCACGAAGGGACTCAAAATCCGCAAGCGCCTTGCTATGCCATTTGTAGAAGGCTTCGACCCGCGCGGGTTCTTCATTCCATCGCTCGGCAAAATTCTCGCCGTTGGTGGTCTCGTTCCAGACCGCGTAGATCTGGCGGCCATTGACCAGAGGCCGCTCGATGAAGACCGGCATCAGGCGGATCGTGTCGATCAGCACCTCGAGCTCGTCGGCGAAAACATGACGCCTGACACACATCTCGTAGGATCGCATGGCCAGGGTCGTGATGATGATCGAGATCGGCGCGATCTCCTCCTGAACATGCAGGAATTCCAGATCCCGGTGACGCTTCAGGAGCTGCACGGTCCGCCGCAGAATGCCCTTGACGGACTGACGTACCGGGAAAGGTTCTGTCGTCGCGGCATCGCGCTGTGACGCGATGATCGACTGCGTCATCCGCGGTACTAGTGCTGCCCTTTCGTCGAATAGGGCTCGATAGGCCCGAGGATTTGTAGCATGCCAGTCCCGTAGCTTGCGATCGGGCACCAGCTCACCGCCGTTCATGCAGTTCGGATTGGCAATGGTCGGGGAGATGTCGAGGTGAAAGTCACCGGCGTAGTTCAGGCGCCAGCAGCGCTTCTTTTCTTCCAGGATCGACGCGTAATAGGCGTGTTCGCGCAGGCGCTGGCCGATCGCAGCCTTTAGGCGTGCCGGTGCGATTTCTGGGCCGAGGCCAAGGATAAAACTGATCAGGTCGACATCGAACTCGTCGCGTCCGATCGGTTTGATCGAGGTCCCAAGTGCGCCAGAGCCGTGCAGGTAGACATGGAGGGAAGCAAGCATCGGGTCGCTCGATCCGGCCAACCAATCCGCGACCGCCTCGTAGCTGGTTCGGGCTTTCTCGAACTGGGTTTGGGTCCATTCCAGCTCCTGGCAGATTTCTTCGAGGATCGTGAAGACCTGCGCCCGCCGCTGAATGGCGGTATCGGTGAGGGTGTGCGAGAAGATCTGGTTCATGCCGCGTTCCGTTCGAGTTGATGCACGGGCACGAACGGCTCGGCAGGTTGCTGGAAGAAGATGGGGGTCAGGGTGGGGCTCGCGTGCCGGGCGCTTGAAGCGCCAAGCCCCTTGAGCCTCTGGATCTTGGTGGTGTCGTCGAGGGAAAAGAAACCGTCCGGCACGCTCGGCGAGTACCGGTGAACAGCCGTCCGGTCATGCGGATCACCTGTCAGATGACGGGCAATGCCGAGCGCACCGCGAGACTGACCGTCCATGAGAAGGCTGAGAGCCTTCAACCCGAGGCCGGCTTTTCCGGGGGATTCAGGCAGCATGTAGACCTCGTCGACGCAGCCGAGGCTCAGGATGTGCAATTCCTGCGAAGACCAGCCGAGCATCGAAATCGCTTCGACGGTCGCGACGCCTACCGGATTATTGCACCAAGTGCCGCCATCGAGAAGCCCGACATCATCCACCGTCTTGTGACGCGCGAAATAGGTTGGAGCGGCCGACGTCGCCATCGCGGCGTCGAGGGCCGGCTTCCGGTAATCCTTTGTGAGCCGCGGATGATGCGACGTCTTGTAGATGTAGACGCTGCGCTGGTCGGCATCCCAGGCCGGGATCAGCAACCGGGTCTCCGCTTCGCCGATGAGCTTGTCGCCAAGGACGGCGTGGAGCTCGTCCCTAAGCGTCGATGCCTCGTGCTTCGGCTTGACCAAGTGACGGAAGGCCGCACGCGCATCCCGGGCCTTTTGCCCGAGCCAGCTCTTGTCTCCCGCTTGCCCGAAGATCGTCGGCCCGCGATTTTCGTAGAGTTCGAGGAGGGTCTTGGCCTTGATGCCGAGAGCTAGGCCGATCGCGAGAATACCCCCGGTTGACGTTCCCGCAATCAGGTCAAAGTAGCGGCCAATCGGTTCGTCCAGGTCTTCTTCCAAACCCGCCAGAAAGGCCGCCGGTTGGGTGCCTTTGATGCCGCCACCATCGATGCTTAGGATACGTCTCATGATGCACCTCGCTTTTCGAGGGTTGGCTCAGCCAGCCCACCATCAGGCAGTCCGACGATGCTCTGAAATCTTGGTTTCAGCTCGCCCGTAAACGGTAACTTCATGGCTGCTTCCTCGTTTCTTTGCCTGTTGAGCGTTTCTTGGCGTGACTTGAAGGTTTACAAATTTGCCTTCCGTTTGGCCTCGTGTTACAAAATAGGGACAAAAGGCCGCGCTTTCAAGTGTTGCGGTTTACAAAATATCAATCATATGGGTGAAATGTAAACCACCCACTGGGAGGACGTTATGATTGGCAAGCGACTCAAAGGAGCCCGAGCGGCATCTGGCCTCTCGCTCCGTGCACTTTCCGATGCCATGGAGAACAAGGTATCCGCTCAAGCCATAGGCAAGTACGAGCGCAATGAAGACATGCCCGGCTCGGGCGTGCTGCTAAGTCTTGCCCGAGCACTCGACGTCTCTGTGGATTTCCTGCTCAGCGATGACGAGCTTGAGTTGGAGGGCGTGGAGTTTCGCAAGTCAGCCAGCTCGTCAGCCAAGGAGATCGCGACGATCGAAGCCAAAACGCTCAATATGGTTGAAAAGTATCTAGCTATCGAAAGCTTGCTGAATCTTTCGAGTCAGGAATGGGATGCCCCGCACGAAGCGCCCTACTGGGTGACCGATGTTCGTGATGCCGAGGACGCGGCTCGCAGCATGCGTGCTTCCTGGCAGCTGGGTCACGACCCGATTCCAATGCTTGCCGAACTCTTAGAGGAGCACGGTATCAAGGTGTTGTCTTTGGACGTTGATCGAGTTGATGGGCTTGCGGCGAAAGTCCGTCGAAAAGAGCATCACTCCGCGCGGGTGATCATGATCAAGAAGAAGACCTGGTCTGAACGGAAGCGCTTCAGTTTAGCTCACGAACTGGGCCACATGGTTCTTAAGGTCGCCGAAGGGTGCGATTCAGAACGCGCCGCAAATCGATTTGCTGGTGCGTTCCTCGTTCCGGCAGAAGTGCTACGGCAGGAGATTGGTGCCCGCAGAACGGACATAAGCATTGGTGAGCTCATTAGTCTGAAGGATCGGTTTGGCGTCAGCATTCAAGCGCTGACGTATCGATGCAAGGATTTGGAGATCATCAATCAGGCAACATTTGCGCGCCTTTTCAAGGTCTATAAGCAACGAGGTTGGCGGGATGAGCCGTTCGAGGAGCCGAATTCCATTCCTTGGGAACGAGAAGAACCGGACCGCTTTCAAAGGTTGTGTTTTCGTGCCCTCTCCGAGGGGTTGATTGGGTTGTCTCGTGCGGCTGAGCTTCTCGAAATACGAGTAAAAGAACTGGAAGAACGTTTGGACCACATGGCATAGTCGCTGTGTGCAAGTTCTTGTTTCTGATACCTCCGTCCTGATCGACATCGAGAGAGCTTCGCTGACAGCGAGGCTCTTTGACCTCCCCTATGATTTTGTTGTTCCAGATATTCTTTATGAAGCGGAACTTCTCGACTGGATGGGCCCTGATCTGATCGATCTGGGACTAAGAGTGGAAGAGCTCACGCCGGAAGAAACTGCACGCGCGACTGAGCTGAAGCGGGCGAAAGCTATGCTATCGACGCCAGATGTCTTTGCATTTTGCCTCGCGGCTGAAAGGGGTTGGGCTCTTCTTACCGGAGACGGAGCACTCAGGGTTGAGGCGGAGCGCCAAGAAATCGCGATGCACGGCGTCCTCTGGGTCTTCGATGAAATGGAACGTCACGAGGTTTGTTCGACCGTCCTCCTCAAGTCGGGCCTCGAGGCGGTTCGTGATCACCCGAGATGCAGACTTCCCATTAGGGAAATCAATAGGCGCCTTGCGAGATACTAGCTTGTTTATTCGGCTTGCCGGAAGGAAATTGTTGCGAAGCTCTTCTTCGCTTTAGCCTTGCGGCCTCCCCCGCTCGGCTTCGCATGTCGCAGGGGAGAACGGCCCTTCGGTCCGTCGCGCATTCGGCCATGCGGCCTCACCGCGGCGTCGCACCCAGGCCCCCGGTTTGCCCGCCTCGCGAGCACGTCCCTCCCCGGCCGCTCCGCCGGATTGCGCTCTGGTCTGTTTTGCGGGGCAAAACGATCCCGCCGCTGCATCCGTCTCCCGCGTCCGGTCGGGCCGTTTGCCTGCTCGTGTCGGGCAAACCTACCGTCAAAACACACACACATGAGCGCGGAAGCATATCCTCCGGATGGCCCCCAAATCAGCCCGCGTCAAGGATCGCAAAACTTTTCGGCGAGGGCGGTACATATGGCTTGGGGCGGTCACGTGCGTGAGCGCGTGCATGTGTCGGGTGCTGCGCGCGGAAAACTTTTGCGCCCGGCAAGCCGGCGGCTGCGCCGTCCCTGACCCGGGCAGATTCGGAAACCAGGCATTCGGCCATGCCCCCACACTCACGTGGTGG
>JBCDDC010000051.1:0-6491 GCA_039180675.1 Pseudomonadota bacterium
AGGCGATCAGCGTCTCATCGGCCCGGATCTGGTCGGCGGCCAGCGGGGCGAAGGCGGCGTGGAGCGTCTCGCCCATATCTGGCGGAAGGAAGCTCTCGCCCGTCATCCGCTCCAGATACAGCCAGTCGACCACCAGGATATGGTCGAGATGGGCGTGGATCGAGCCGAAGAAACTGAGGCGCTCGGCGAAATACTCGGCCTCGGACAGCTCCGCACAGGCCGCGTGCAGGCGATGATTGCTCCAGCGATTGTTCCGCGCCTGGGCAGCGATATAGGCCGTGAGCGAGAGAGATGAGCCGGGATCTGTCATGCTGGTCTCCATCATACCCCGGTTCGCTGGCCGGAGAGCATGGCGATGTGATCGGGTCGGATCCCGCAGCAGCCGCCGATCACCGAGATCCCGCGCCCGAGCCAGCGGCGGCTGTGCGCGGCGTAATCCTCTGGCGAGATCATGTCGTCGAACACCCATTTGAAGTCGATGATGTCACCGGTATGGGCGTAGACACCGGTGAGCCCGGTCCAGTGCGACTCGACCACGTCGAGGCAGGCGTCGACGTCGCGGACATCGGTGTGCATGATGTTGATGAGCGGCACATCGCGGCCCTCGAGCGCCTTGAGCGCGTCTGCCAGGGGGGCACCGCCCAGAAGCGCGATGCCGCCGTCCCGCCGCTCACAACTGAGGCCGACCCAGACCGGGAGGCCGGAGCGCTGCGCGGCCTCCAGCGTCACGAGCATCCGGTCGATCTCGATCATCATCTCCAGCATCAGGAAATCGGCGCCCGCGGCAGCCATGATCGCAGCCTGCTCGGTGGCCCCCTGGCCGAGATCGGCGAGTGAGGGGTCCTTGCCTGTCCACGACCAGTGCGAGATGCCGCCCGCCACCAGCACATCCGGGCGGTCCAGCCGGGCGCGGGCCTCGATGGCCAGCTCCACGCCCCGGCGATTATAGGCCTCGAACCGGTCCTCCTCACCCGCGTCGCGGAGCGCGTGGCGGGTGGTCGCGAAGGTGTTGGAGATGATGATCTCGGCGCCGCTCAGGATGTAATCCTCATGGATCTGGCGCACGATGTCTGGGTGGCTGAGCGCACCACCGCCGTTCCAGGCATTGGGAAGCTGCGGCACGCCGCGGCGTTCGACCTCGGTCCCCGTCGCGCCGTCGATGACGATCTGCGCGCCCTGCCGGAGCCGGTCGATAAGCTGGTCGTAGGGTGACATCGCGGTCCCTCCCCGTGGCAGCAGACAAGGGCATAGCCCGCGCCCGCGCTTGATCATTGCGCGCTTCGCTGCGCTAATGGAAGGGTGGAGTTCAGAGGCGGCGGAGCACGGTTTGAGCGATTTGATCATATCCATCGGGGAGGACCGCTTTCCCGCAAGGCTGGAGCGTGAGGCAGCACCCGCGACCTGTGAGGCGTTTCTCGCCGCCCTGCCCTTTGTCTCGAAGATCGTGCATGTGCGCTGGTCGGGCGAGGCGGTGTGGATCCCGCTCGGCGATCTCGATTTCGGCGTGGGGTCGGAGGACGCGACCAGCTATCCCGCCCCCGGTCAGGTGATCCTCTATCCCGGCGGGATCAGTGAGACCGAGATCCTGATCGCTTATGGCCCCTGCTGCTTTGCCAGCAAGGCCGGGCAACTGGCGGGCAACCCGTTTCTGACGATCACCGAGGGGCTCGACCGGCTGGCGGAGCTTGGGCGCGCAACGCTCTGGCAAGGGGCGATGGATATCCGCTTCGACCGCGCCTGAGCGTGCCGGGCGAGTCGGGTCTCGGGGATGCCGCTTCACCGCAGCTTTGGTCTGTCTGGCGGTCCTGGCCCCGGCGGGGTTTGAAGAAAGCGGACGGCCGTCCTGATCTGACCCTTGTGGAAAGGGTCGGGGTGGCAGCGGGTGTCAGGCGCTGCCGCGTGTCGCGCGACCGGGCTGGTCTACACCAGAATAGGCCTCCGTTGCGCCTGAGACGGGCGAGCGCGCGGTGACATACCCCGCCTGACCCGCCTCATCACCGCCCCTCGGCCATCAGATCCTCGAGATCGAGCGGCGCGTTGACCATCCGGAGCCTGCCTTCGCCGTCGAGGTGCCATTCCTCCTCGGGCCGGTCGCGGTAGAGCTCGACCCCGTTGCCGTCCGGGTCGTTGAGATAAACCGCCTCCGACACCCCGTGATCAGCCTTGCCGGTGATCTCGTATCCCGCATCGACGACCCGGCGCACGGCGTCCGCGAGATCGGCCCGCGTGGGGTAGAGAAACGCCGTGTGGTAGAGCCCGGTATGGCCCGGCGGCGGCGGCGTGCCGCCCGCGCTCTGCCACGTGTTCAGACCCAGATGGTGGTGATAGCCCCCGGCCGAGAGAAACGCGGCGCCGCTTTCGTAGCGGGCGATCACATCGAAGCCGAGCACACCGGAATAGAATGCGATCGACCGGTCGAGATCGGCGACCTTGAGATGCACATGGCCGATCGAGGTGGCGGGGGCTGCCGGGCGCGGGGCGGGCTCAAGCGGTTTCATCACATATGCTCCTTGTCGATGTCGGGTCCGGCCGGGCGAACGGGGATTGCAGGCAGGTTCATACTTTCGAGTTCGAGGAAACGGTCGAGGTGCTCTCCCCCCACCCATCCGCCAGATTGTACTGGATCCATTCCGGGCTCAGGTGGATGTCGAGGGAGTCGAGCCGCCCCGGACCCAGGTTCTGATAGCCGTGGGGCACGTTGGCGGGGCCGAAGATGATATCGCCCGCCTCGGCATCGATGACCTGATCGCCGACGGTGAAGCGCGCGCGGCCCTCCTGGATCGTGAAGATCTCGTCATAGGGATGCACGTGCAACCGCGGGCCCTCGCCCACCACATCGGTCGCATAGCGGATCAGCGAGATCTCGGTACCGATCTTCTTGCCCTCGAACAGGCCGCGCAGGGCATCGTTCGGCGATTGCCATTCATGGGCGCTGAGCTTCGCCGGTTTCGCTTTCGATTGAATTGGCATGTTTCACTCCGTTTGTCCTGTCGGGCCCGGTATGTCCGAATTGCCCCGGGCGGGAAGGCAGATTGCGGCCCCGCCACCCCTCCGATCTAGGATATCCGCGTCTGCACTGCGAGGGTACGGGCGGTCTTTCATACTTGATCAGGGCGCAACAATGCGCCGCGCCGGGTATTTCAGCGCCCAGCCCAAACGGAGGGATTGCTGCGCCCCGCCGGGCGGTTATATCCAAAGCATGGGAAAGCTCATTGCACTTCTGATCCCGGTGATCATCGCCATCGCGATCTTGCGGATGAACGCGCTCTTTTCGGGGCGCAGCCTCAAGGCGCAGTCGCGCCCGCTGCGCAATGACGAGGTCGAACGCGCGCTCGGCAAGCTGGCCGAGGCCGCCGGGATCGACCAGATCCATGTCCGCGTGCTGGATCAGGAGATGGTCAACGGGCTGGTGACGCCGGCGGGCGATATCTACGTGACCCGCGGGCTGGTGGACAAGCTGCGCCAGCGCCGGGTGACGATGCCCGAATTCGTCTCGGTCATCGCGCACGAGCTCGGCCATCTCGCCCATGGCCACACCAAACGGCGGATCTGGGATGTCGCGGGGGCGCAGCTCATCGTCATGGTGCTGGGCGGGCTGCTGGCGCGGTTTATCCCCTTCATCGGCTTCTACATCGCGCGGCTGATCGGCTCGCTCTTCGTCTCCTCGCTCAGCCGCAAGGACGAGTTCGAGGCCGACAGCTATGCCACCGCCCTGATGATCCGCGCAGGCTTCGGCGCCGAGCCGCAGGCGCGGATGCTGGAGAAGCTGGTCGAGCTGATCCCCCAGGCGGATGTGCAGACCAAGAGCTGGCTCGCCTCCCACCCGCCGGTGCGCGAGCGCGCCGCCGCGATCCGCGGCAATGCCGACCGCTGGACCGCCGCCTGATGGGCGCGTGAGGCGGGCATGAGCCGCCCGGGCGTTGTCTGGCGTGCGATCGCGGTCAGCGTTACGGGGATCTTCTTTCTCGAGATCATGGCCGCGTTGGTGAAGGTTCTGATCGTCGACTACCCGGCCCAGCAGCTTGCGATCTACCGGAATTTCTTTGCGCTCTTCCCGGCGATCATCATGCTGACCATGAGACCGGGATGGCGCTGGCGGCGCGCGGATATCATGATCCCGATGTGGCAGCTGGGCCTGTTGCGCGGCGGGTTCATCACGGTGGCGCAGCTTTCGTTCTATACCGCGCTCAGTTTCATGCCGTTTGCCACCGCCTCGGCGCTGACCTTCACCATGTCGCTCTTCGTCACCGCGTTCTCGGGCCCGCTTCTTGGCCACAGGATCGGGATCTGGCGATGGAGCGCCGTGCTGATCGGCTTTGCCGGGATCATGATGGTGCTGCGCCCGGGCGGGGAGAGCTTTACCCCCTGGGCCTTTCTGCCGGTGCTCGCGGCCGTGGGATATGCGGCGACGACGGTGACCTCTCCGCTGTTCCCGAAGGAGGTGCCGACGCCCGCGATCAACCTCTGGACCGGGGTCTCGGCGCTAGCGGGCGCGATTGTGCTGACCGCGACGACCTCCGGCTTCGTCCCGGTCGCGAGTGTGACCGACCTCGGCCTGATGATCGCCATGGGGCTCTTCGGCGGCTGCGGGGTTCTGATGCTGATCTTCGCCTACCGCATGACCGAGCCGAGCAATCTGAGCCCCTTCGACTATTTCGGAATTCTCTTCGCCTTCGCGCTCGGCTACGTCTTCTTTGGCGAAAGCCCGGTGGAGGAGCTCTTCCCCGGCGTTATCTTCATCGTGGCCGGCGGCATCCTGATCGTCTGGCGCGAACGGGTGAACAAGGCGAAAGCGGCACGGGAGGAAGCGGCATGACAGAGCTGACATCGGAATTGGCGGCAAGCGGCTGGGAAAGCGGCGAGGATGGCAAGGCGATCACCAAGACCTTCCGGTTCGGCAACTTCCGCGACGCCATGGCCTGGATGGCCCGGGTAGCCTTCGAGGCCGAGGCCGCGGACCACCACCCGGAATGGTTCAATGTCTATAACCGGGTCGAGGTGAAACTGACCACCCACGACACCGGCGGGCTGAGCGACAAGGACATCGCGCTGGCAGGCCAGATGGACCGGATCGCAGCCCTCACCTACGCCAAAAGCTGACGCGCCCCGCGCCGCCGAACGGGCCTGGAGTGTCCCATATTCCGATGCTGAGATGGTACCCGGAGTCAGCACGCAAGAAGTATGTTTGCCGTTTAGAATGAATAACATTCCTCATTTTATATCAGCTACTTATGATTCAATCCTCATGTAAAATAGGCGCTACTCCACGCTTTAATGCGTTAAAATACGCCCGGCTTTGTGCCCTTCTGAGTGTCGAAAATCCGTGGCAGCGCTTCTCGGTGACTTAGTGACATGGGCGGTGACGCAGCGACTTAGCGCCGCTCACGGAGCGTCAGCAGGGCGTCAGTTTTCACCCATCAGGAACTTCGAAGGTCGGCCTGACGGGCCTGGCAGTACGGCTTCGGCTTATCTTCAGGACGACATGACGAACGGCTCGGTCCGGTCTGCAACTCCTGAGAAATTTTAATTCAACATGCTGTTCTTCAACCGGGCGTTCACGCTGCCTGAAGGACGCTGCACTAGACTCGAATGCGAACGCTGCTGAAACGCGCTTAGAGGCGGGCGTTTTCCAATTGACGCAATCATCTCATTGCCTCAGCTTTTGTAACGCGATGGAGAAGACGACTACGCTGAGCGTGTCCCGATTTGGAACACAACCGGTTTTCCGATTTTCTTTATTTTTGTAACTTGGGGCGCGGCAATTGAAGTATGGATTAATACTATGTCTCGCAGCTTTGGCGGCTGTTATCGTAGCCTTCATTGCAATTCCTAACCGAGCTCCTTGGGCAGGGAAAGATACCTGTGATCTACTCCAGATTGCTCTCGAGAAGATTGGTGCCTCCGCAGGCGCAGAAAGTACCAGTGATCTGCTCACGAATGGGATCGCGTTCCGCCGAACGCCGAATGAAAAAACTTTGATAATAGAATATGTTATTAAAGGATTTTCACAAGACGCAAATGCGTCGTATCTGGATTTTTACGGCCCGATGGGACGGATCGAAGTCTCAACCGTGAGTCTGTCGCCGCGCGAGGTGCTGTCGCGCAGAGTCGATCCGGGCCTCAGCTGCCCGCAAACAGAAACTAGCTCGTAAAGAGGGAATGCTTAGGTGAAGATTACATCCACGAATATATCGGCTCAGGCTCTCGACTCAGTAAAAGTCACAAGTCTGTTTCTTTAGAGCACGTTGGCTCCGCCTGATCGTTTATTCGACCGGATCAAGACCGAAGACTACCTCAACGGGTTGCAGACGGACCGTGATGGGAGCCTTGTCGATCTCAACATTGCGTCAAGTGACGAGACCCCGACAGCGCAGCCACTCGTTATGTAAGCATGGCGCTGCTCCCGGTGGAAGGCTGATCTGGCTGGAACCTCCACATATTGGAGGCCAGATCAGCCGGGACAATCGCTTCTGGGGCTGGGGGTTGGTAGC
>JBCDDC010000052.1:0-6379 GCA_039180675.1 Pseudomonadota bacterium
CCGGGATCGGGAAGGTCATCGTCTCGAGCACCACCGGCTTTGACTGATCGCAGAGCGTGTCGCCCGTGGTGGTCTCCTTCAGACCGGCCAGCGCGATGATGTCGCCCGCGAAAGCCTCGTCGATCTCTTCGCGGTTGTTCGAGTGCATCATCATCATGCGGCCAAGGCGCTCACGCTTGCCTTTGGTCGAGTTGAGGATGCTGTCACCCTTCTTGATCGCGCCCGAATAGATCCGCGTGAAGGTCAGCGAGCCCACGAACGGGTCGTTCATGATCTTGAACGCGAGGCCCGAGAACGGCTGGCCGTCATCGGCGGTGCGCTCGATGTTGCGCTCTTCGGCCTCGTCGCCGGGCGCAAAGCCCATATAGGCAGGCACGTCGAGCGGGCCCGGCAGGTAGTCGATGACCGCGTTCAGCATCGGCTGCACGCCCTTGTTCTTGAACGCCGATCCCGCGATCACCGGCACGAAGCTCATGTTGAGCGTGCCCTTGCGGATCAGCTCGCGAAGCTTCTCTATCGTCGGCTCCTCGCCTTCGAGATAAGCCTCCATCGCGTCGTCGTCCTGCTCGACGGCGAGCTCGATCATCTTCGAGCGCCACTCGTCGCAGGTGTCCTTCAGGTCGGCACGGATTTCCTGGCGGGTCCAGGAGGCGCCGAGATCCTCACCCTTCCAGGTCCACTCTTCCATGGTGATCAGGTCGATGATGCCTTCGAGCTGGTCTTCGGCCCCGATCGGGATCTGGATGGGCATCGGCTCAGCACCGGTGCGGTCCTTGATCATGTGGACGCAGTTGAAGAAGTCCGCGCCGATCTTGTCCATCTTGTTGACGAAGACGATGCGCGGAACCTTGTAACGGTCGGCCTGGCGCCAGACGGTCTCGGTCTGCGGCTCGACACCGGCATTGGCGTCGAGAACGCACACGGCACCGTCGAGCACGGCGAGCGAACGCTCAACCTCGATGGTGAAATCCACGTGTCCCGGGGTATCGATGATGTTGAAACGGAACTTCTCGGTCTGCGCGCTCTCACCGTCCTCGGTCCGCTCCCAGAACGTGGTGGTCGCGGCTGAGGTGATGGTAATGCCGCGTTCCTGCTCCTGCTCCATCCAGTCCATGGTCGCAGCGCCATCGTGCACTTCGCCGATCTTGTGCGATTTGCCGGTGTAGTAGAGGATGCGCTCCGTCGTGGTGGTCTTGCCGGCATCGATGTGCGCCATGATGCCGAAATTGCGGTAGCGGTCGAGCGGATAGTCGCGGGCCATGGGTCTGTCCTAGGGATTAAAAGGTTACCATCGATAGTGCGAAAAGGCCTTGTTGGCCTCCGCCATCTTGTGGGTGTCTTCGCGCTTCTTGACGGCCGTGCCGCGCCCGGCGACAGCGTCCATCAACTCCCCGGCGAGGCGCTCTTCCATCGTGTTCTCGTTGCGGCCGCGCGAGGCGGTGATCAGCCAGCGAATCGCCAGCGCCTCGCGGCGCTCTGGGCGGACCTCGACCGGCACCTGGTAGGTCGCGCCACCAACCCGGCGGGAGCGAACCTCGACCGCCGGTTTGATGTTGTCGAGCGCTTCGTGGAACACTTCCACCGGCTCGCGCTTCAGGCGGCCCTCGACGCGGTCGAGCGCACCGTAGACGATGCCTTCGGCCACGGATTTCTTGCCGTCATACATGAGGTTGTTCATGAACTTCGACAGCACACGGTCGCCAAACTTAGCGTCCGGCAGGATCTCGCGTTTCTCGGCGCGGTGACGACGGGACATCTGCGCTTCTCCTTACTTCGGCCGCTTGGCGCCGTATTTCGAACGGCGCTGCTTGCGGTCTTTGACGCCCTGGGTGTCGAGGACACCGCGCAGGATGTGATAACGGACACCCGGAAGGTCTTTCACACGGCCACCGCGGATGAGCACGACCGAGTGCTCTTGCAGGTTGTGACCCTCACCGGGGATGTAGCTGATCACCTCAAACCCGTTGGTCAGGCGAACCTTGGCAACCTTCCGAAGCGCCGAGTTCGGCTTCTTAGGCGTGGTGGTGTAGACGCGGGTGCAGACACCGCGCTTCTGCGGGCAAGCCTGCAGGTGCATCGCCTTCTGGCGCTTCACTTTGGGCTGCCGGGGTTTCCGGATCAGCTGTTGGATCGTCGGCATGCGCCTATCCTTGTTCCTTCGTCCATGTCGTTGCGCCCCGATCCCGGATCCCAGGCCCCGGCGCGCGTCTTCGCGAAACGCAAATGCCACGAAGTGCCATCCGGGCACCTCCGCGGCAGGAGTTCAGAGGACCGAGCCGAAGCCGGGTCATGCGTTGCCATTGCGTGTTCGGCAGATCTGACATCGCAACGGGGCACCCGGAAGGGCCCCCCGGCGAAGTGCGCGGAACATACGCGCGAGTCCCCCGCCGGTCAAGGCGAAAGATCGCAGAAAAATCCAATGAAATCAGGGGCCGGCTTCAGGCGTCTTGGTGAGGTTAAATTTCGCTTGCAAAGGTATGGAATTCGCTCAACGCGACCCGCCACCAATCAAAGGTCATATCGAGATTCTGCCGGGTGACCCCGCCCTGGAGCGTTACGTTCATCTCGAGGCACAATCCGCCGTCCTCGGTCATCACCGCCTTGCCGAACCGCCTCTCACGGTTCCAGTCCGAGACCTGCCAAACCAGTTTCTGCTTGCTGATCTGTTCTCCGAGGTTTGCGTGGGCCACGAAACGAAGATCCTTGCAGTCGCGACCCTGGTCGCAGCCGAAGAATTCGATCGTGTAGGGGGCCTGACCCAGGCTCGCGTGGATGATCGGATCGCCGAGTTGGTCGCGCGCCCATCGCGCCTCGCCATAACGCCACGCCATGTCCGAGATCGGATCGGGCTCCGACGCGTCAACCAGAGCGGCCGGTGTCGGGACGGGTGTCTTGGGCCGGGCGAACGGATCCGCGGCACATGCGATTAGGAGGCTAGGCAAAAGGCACATGCAGATCAGACGTATGAGCGGCATCTCGACGTTCCCGTGGGCAAATTCTTAACGGGAGTTAAACGCCTGCATGGTTAACGGGTGGTAAATGAAAAGGCCCGGCGCCTTTCGGTGCCGGGCCTCTTCAGGTTCGCTGACGGGCAGGATCAGAGGATCTCGCCGAGACCGCCTTCACCTTCGCCGGAGCTTTTCTGGGCGAGATCGTCAACGAGACTGCTGTCGTCACCCATATCGGCCCCAATGACCTCAAGCGCTGCCGCGGCCTCTTCGGCCTGGGCTGCTTTCTCGGCCATGATCGCCTTGTCGCGGCGAGCCGCTTCCAGCTTGATCCGGTTGGTCGCACCCCCGGTGCCCGCCGGGATGAGACGGCCGACAATGACGTTCTCCTTGAGCCCGATCAGACGGTCGCGCTTACCCTGGGTCGATGCCTCGGTCAGCACACGTGTCGTCTCCTGGAACGAGGCCGCCGAGATGAACGACCGGGTCTGGAGCGACGCCTTGGTGATGCCGAGGAGCACCGGCGCACCTTCCGCAGGCCGCTTGCCCTGGGCGATCATGCGGGCGTTGATCTCGTCGAACTCCGCCTTGTCGACGGTTTCGCCTGCGAGCAACGTCGTATCGCCCGAGCCCGAGATCTCGATCTTCTGCAGCATCTGGCGAACGATCACCTCGATATGCTTGTCGTTGATCTTCACGCCCTGCAGGCGATAGACGTCCTGCACCTCGTTGATCAGGTAGTTGGCGAGCGCCTCGATCCCCATAATGGCGAGGATGTCATGGGGGGCTGGGTTGCCGTCCATGATGTTCTCACCCTTCTGGATGTGATCGCCTTCCTGAACCGCGATGTGCTTGCCCTTTGGCACCAGGTATTCACGCTTCTCCATGGACTCGTCATGCGGCTGGATCTCGATCCGACGCTTGTTCTTGTAGTCCTTGGCGAAGTGCACGACCCCGTCGATTTCGGCGATGATCGCGTGATCCTTGGGACGGCGGGCCTCGAAGAGCTCGGCAACCCGCGGCAGACCACCGGTGATGTCCTTGGTCTTCGCACCCTCCCGCGGGATCCGCGCAAGCGTCTCGCCCACGCCGATCTCCTGGCCATCCTCGACCGAGAGGATCGCGTCGACCGACATGAAGTAGTGGGCCGGATTGCCGTTCTCCAGCTTGATCATGTCGCCCTTCTTGGCATCGACCAGCGTGATCGCCGGTTTCAGATCGTTGCCCTTTGGCGCGGTGCGCCAGTCGGACACGATCCGCTGGGTGATGCCGGTCGCCTCATCGGTCTCTTCGCGCACTGAGGTGCCGAGATCGAGATCGACGAACTTCGCGACACCGCCCTTCTCGGCGATGATCGGCAGGGTATACGGATCCCACTCGACGAGACGTGTCCCGCGAGAGATCTCTTCACCTTCGGTGACCAGAAGCTTCGAGCCGTAAGCGATCTTGTGGCTCGCCCGCTCACGCCCCTGCTCATCCTCGACCGAGATCTGCATGTTCCGCGCCAGCACGATCACATCGCCATCGGCGTTGGTCAGCATGTTGGCGTTGCGGAACACGATCTTGCCTTCCTGGGTCGACTCGAGGAACGACTGGTCCGAGACGTTGGCCGCGCCGCCGATGTGGAAGGTCCGCATCGTGAGCTGCGTCCCCGGCTCGCCGATCGATTGGGCGGCGATGATGCCGACCGCCTCACCGACATTCACCGGCGTACCACGAGCAAGGTCACGCCCGTAGCACATGGCACAGATCCCGTCCTCGGCCTCACAGGTCAGCGGCGAGCGGATATAGATCTTCTGCACTTTCGCAGCGTCGATCCGGGCCGCATCGGCCTCCTCGATCAGAACGTTGCGGGGATGCAGTAGATCGCCGGTCGCCGGGTCGAGGATGTCCTCTTGCGGCACGCGGCCCAGCACCTGCTCGCCGATCGACGCGATGACGTTGCCGCCATCGACGACGGCCTCGGCCGTGATGCCCATCTCCGTCCCACAATCCTGAATCGCGATGATGCAGTCCTGCGCGACGTCGACCAGACGGCGGGTCAGATAGCCCGAGTTCGCGGTCTTCAGTGCCGTATCCGCCAGACCCTTCCGGGCGCCGTGGGTCGAGTTGAAGTACTCGAGCACCGTGAGGCCCTCTTTGAAGTTCGACACGATCGGCGTCTCGATGATCTCGCCCGACGGTTTCGCCATCAGGCCGCGCATGGCAGCGAGCTGGCGCATCTGCGTGGGCGAACCACGGGCCCCGGAGTGGGACATCATGTAGACCGAATTCGGGTCGAGCTCGCGGCCGGTCTCCTCATCGACCTTGACCGAGGAGATCTCACCCATCATCGAGTTCGCGACCTTATCGGTGCACTTCGACCAGGTATCGACGACCTTGTTATACTTCTCACCCTGGGTGATCAGACCGTCGAGATACTGCTGTTCAAACTCTTTGACCTGTTCGCGGGTCTCGTTGACGATATCCCACTTGTCGTCGGGGATGACCATGTCGTCCTTGCCGAACGAGATGCCGGCCTTGAACGCCTCCGTGAAGCCCAGCGACATGATCCGGTCGCAGAAGATGACCGAGTCCTTTTGACCGCAGTGGCGGTAGACCGTATCGATCACCTCACCCACTTCGCGCTTTCGCAGCACCCGGTTGATGATGCTGAAGGGCACGTTGTGGTTCTTCGGCATGATGTTCGCGATCATCATGCGCCCGGCGGTCGTCTCGACCCGCTCAGTTATAGGCTGGCCCTCTTCGTCCACCGTGTGATGGCGCGTGACGATCTTGGTGTGGAGGTTGATCAGGCCCGCCTGCAACGCGTGCTCGATTTCGGCAGCGTCCGCCAGCATCATGCCCTCGTTCGGCTCCCCGCTCTTCTCGAGCGAGATGTAGTAGAGGCCGAGGATCATGTCCTGCGAGGGGACGATGATCGGCTTACCGTTCGCCGGAGACAGCACGTTGTTGGTCGACATCATCAGGACGCGTGCCTCCAACTGAGCCTCAAGGCTCAGCGGCACATGCACGGCCATCTGGTCACCGTCGAAATCGGCGTTGAAGGCCGAGCAGACCAGCGGGTGAAGCTGGATCGCCTTACCTTCGATCAGCACGGGCTCGAAGGCCTGGATGCCGAGGCGGTGCAGCGTCGGTGCCCGGTTCAGGAGCACCGGATGCTCCCGGATCACCTCATCGAGGATGTCCCAGACCTCCGGGCGTTCCTTCTCGACCAGCTTTTTCGCCTGTTTGACGGTCGAAGACAGACCTTTGGCGTCGAGGCGCGAGTAGATGAAGGGCTTGAACAGCTCCAAGGCCATCTTCTTCGGCAGGCCGCACTGATGGAGCTTCAGCTCCGGGCCGGTCACGATGACCGAGCGGCCGGAGAAATCGACCCGCTTGCCGAGCAGGTTCTGACGGAACCGGCCCTGCTTGCCCTTCAGCATGTC
>JBCDDC010000053.1:0-4300 GCA_039180675.1 Pseudomonadota bacterium
CTGACGGCGCGCCTCGTAGTCGATGGCCTGCTGGATAAAGCGCATGGAGTTCATGTTCTTGATCTCGCAGCGCGTGCCGAGATGGGCAAAATCGCCGCTCTCGCGGTACTTCTCATAGTCGCCCGGGCGGCAGACCGAGACGTTCACATCGGCGCGGAGCGATCCCTCCTGCATGTTGCCGTCGCAGGTGCCGAGATAGCGCAGGATCTGGCGTAGTTTGCGCACGTACTCCGCCGCCTCCTCCGGCCCGCGGATATCGGGCCGCGAGACGATTTCCATCAGCGCAACACCGGTGCGGTTGAGGTCGACGAACGACATTTCCGGATCCATGTCGTGGATCGACTTTCCGGCGTCCTGTTCCAGGTGAATCCGCTCGATCCGGACCCGGCGCGCAATGCCCGGTTCCATGTCGACGATGACCTCGCCCTCACCGACGATCGGGTGCTTGTACTGGCTGATCTGGTAGCCCTGCGGCAGGTCCGGGTAGAAGTAGTTCTTGCGGTCGAAGATGCTGCGCAGGTTGATTTTTGCCCTTAATCCCAGTCCTGTACGGATCGCCATCTCAACACAGCCCTGGTTGATTACGGGCAGCATGCCGGGCATGGCGGCATCGACGAGGCTCACATTCGTGTTGGGTTCGGCGCCGAACTCGGTGGACGCGCCGGAGAACAGCTTCGACTTGGTCGCGACCTGGGCATGGACCTCCATGCCGATCACGATTTCCCAGTCTTCCTTCACGCCCGCGATGGTTTTCGCTTTCGGCTCCTGAAACGTGAGTTCCGCCACGGCGATTGCTCCTTGTCTGTCCGTCGGGGCCGGTTCTAGGATGCCGGGAGGATCGCGGCAAGGGGCAGGTGTCGCCGGGGTGCTTTCGATGCCGGGGGGCAGCATATGGGAAAGATCTATCAGGCGCTGATCGCGGGCCTCATCGCTGCGCCGCTCGCGGGCACGATTGCTGCGGCGGATGTGCTGAGCCAGATCGAGGAGCGTGGGGCGATCCGCCTCGGGATCCGACCCGATGCACCACCCTTCTCCTATCTCACGGAGGCAGGAGAGCCCGCGGGGCTCGCGGTTGCGCTCTGCCGTTCGGTGGTGGCTGCGATGGCACGTCAGCTTGGGCGCGACGGTCTGGATGTGCGCTTCGTGCCAGTCAACGCCCGGGGCCGGTTCGATGCGCTGATCACCGGCCGGACCGATCTGCATTGCGGCCCGGCCTCGGCGACGCTGCCGCGGCGCGAAACACTCGATTTTTCAATGCTCTACTTCGTCGATGGCGCCGCCGCCGTGGTCCGCCCGGCGACTTATGACAGCGTGAAGCAGATTGCCGACGGGCGCATCGGCGTCTCGGCCGGGACCACGACGGAAGGCATGGTCCGGGAGATGATCGATCGCGGAGAGTTGGACGCCGCGCTTGTGACCTTTCAGAGCCATGAGTTGGGCCTCAGAACGCTCAAGCGAGGCCGGATAGACGCCTATTTCGGCGACAGCGGGATCATGCGCTTCCAGATGCAGGCAATGGGTTTGGACGACGATCTCACGCTCCTGCCCCAAACCTTCAGCTTCGAGCCTTATGCCCTGGTGATGAAGCGCGGTGAGACCCGGCTGCGCCTGGCGGTCGACCGGGCGTTGAGCGGGATCTACCGATCGGGCAAGATCTACGAACTCATCAAGCAGGAATTGGGTGATTACCGTCTCAGCCCGCTCGGCCGGGCAGTCTACCAGATTGTAGGCCTGCCAGGCTAATCACGCCACTATTGCGCCGAGAGATGGATGTGGACGAGCAGCCTCCTGGCGAAGGGGAACGGGCGACCATAGGCGAGCGGACCTGAGAGGAAGAGCAGGATGAGTATCGCTGAGCGGATGGGCGGCAGGTAGGTCATGTGCTGCGCCCTCGTCTCGCCAGCCCAACGCCGCTCAGCCATGATCAGAAGAAAGAGGTTGAAGATCGTCATTGCACCCCACCGGCCGATATCAGCGCCCAGTGGGGTAAGCAGCAAGGGCGCGCAGCAGGCTGCAAGCAATACGACCCGGCGCACTCCCGGTTGCAGGCGCCGCGCCGCATAGAGCAGGACGGCCACGACGTAGACGAGCGCAATCAGATGCAAGGCCAAAAAGAACGGGACCTGGACCATAAGCTCCCATGTGTCGCGATAGTGCGCGATCACACGAGAGCGATTTTCCGCAAAGCTGAGGCGCAGAACCTCCGTCGCGTCGGGTAGGAAGGTGTAGAGTTCGTAGATAGGGCGATCGAGCACCTGCGCATTTTGCGCGAACCAAAGGATCAGGATGAGTGATGCGGCAACCGAACCAAGCAGTGCAGGCGTCATCCCATGCCTGAAGAAGTGGCTAACCACAAGCAGCGGCCCAAACATTACGATCGAACCCTCATGGATCATCACCATCACCGGGAGAGCAGCGATCGTCCATCTGTTGCTGGACATCAAGCAAAGCCCGGTCACCAAAATAAGCAGCGCATCCAATCGACCGTAGTCGAACCCGAGCTGCAGAAAGGTCGCCGGCGATAGGATGACGATCCAAGCAAGCCCTGGGTCGCGGTACCGGTTGAGCCAATAGGCCATTGCGACCAACAACGCACCATACTGGGCGGCGCACCAGATGTAGATCTGCCAAGCAAATCCGGTGTCGTTTGGAAAGTCTAAGAATGTTCCGATCAGTGACCGGCGGGTGAACCCAAGATCCTGGTAGCTGAACAGGAACTGGAACAGCAGATAGCGGGGTATGAACGGGAAGCTGTTATCAATTGGCGCAAACGCGACCTGGTACATGTTGGCCAAGATCGAAGCGAGCAGACCGAACAGGACAACCCGCCAAAAGATCGCGTAGCTTTTCGTTCCATCCTTCACCGCGGCCTTACTCTGCCTGTGGCTGTTCCAGCCGACGCGCGTGGTCGAGTTTCTTCTGATAGCCCGACTGGATGATATCGACGAGCACGAGCACGAAGACCGAGAAGTAGAAGGTTGTCTTCGACATCGGCTCCACCGCATAGCCGAAGAGGTGGATCTGCAAGCTCTCGTCATGGGCGGCATGAGAGGCGGCGACTCCAGCCTCGCCCAGCAGAACCACGCCGACGATCAGCAGGATGAAGAGACCCAGCACCTCGTATTTCCGGTTGCGCTTGATGAACTCCGACACCGTGTCGGCCAGGAGCAGCATGCCGAGCCCCGAGCCGATGATCGCGATTGCAAGCACCGGGAACACATCGGTGATCGCCAGGGCCGACAGAATGGAGTCAAAGGAAAAGATCAGATTCATCAGCACGATAAGCGCGATGACCTGTGCTGCCGATTTGGGCGTTTTGTCGTGAACGGCGGCGGGGTCTTCAAGCTCTAGGAGATGTTTGATCTCCTTGACGGCGGTGTACATTATAAAGGCGCCGCCAAGCAGGAAGACGACTGTGGAGAAGTTCACACCGCCCTCGATTACACCCTCCCATCGCAGGATGTAGAACGGGTCGGAGAGCGCGTCGATCAACTGGATCATGACGAAGAGCAGCACGATCCGGAGCGCGATCGCGATCAGGATGCCGTTGCGCCGGACACTCGCCTGCGCCTCCTTCGGTGCCCGCTGGCTCTCGATCGAGATGTAGAGCAGGTTGTCGAAGCCTAGCACGGCCTGCAGGAACAGCAGCACGGCTAGGTTGAAAAGGTTCTCAAGCGTAAAGAGATCGGCCATGACGCCCCCCACATCCGATGGTTCAATAGCAGCGATCTAACGTGTATCCGCCGCGCTCTTCAAGGAAATCGGTGTCAAAGGGTGGGCGAGCCGAACCTTCCACCGCTCGAGACGAAGCGGGGCTCTATAGCGGTTTGCATGACCCTTGTCCCGCGACGCTCTGTGCCCATTGCGCGACGCTGGATGGCAGAGTAAGGAGGCGCACCGGCCCCGTAGCTCAGCTGGATAGAGCACCGGACTTCTAATCCGACGGTCGGGGGTTCGAATCCTCCCGGGGTCGCCACTTCGCGTTCTACGTTCATGTCTATCAATGAGTTAGCCTCCATTTATGGAACGTCGATCAGCAGGCGTTCCAGGTTTCGTTCTCTGTTCTCCCCCATCCAGCGCTCGACGACGGTTCGCCATTCGGGTGTAACGCGCGACCTCCGAAAGGCTTGTGTCGCCAATCCAAGCCTGAAGTTGATGTTCTGTTGCACCGATTTCCGCGAGCCGGGCGGCAAGCGCTTTGCGCAGCCTATGGGCCGTACAACGCTGATCAAGACCCGCCTTGACGCAAGCTGGTTTGAACCAGGCCGAAAAGGCCTCGGCACTTCGGGGTGCTCCATCC
>JBCDDC010000054.1:0-3590 GCA_039180675.1 Pseudomonadota bacterium
CTTCGCGGGTGGGTCGGGTGACAGAGTGCATTTCGACCTCCCCGGATACGTGCTGATGCGGCTGCGCGACGCTGGGATCGAGGCGGAATGGACCGGCCACTGCACCTACGAGGACCCGTCACGTTTTTTCTCCTACCGCCGCGCGACGCACCGCGGAGAAGCGGATTACGGCCGGCTCGTGGCCGCAATCGCACTGCCGAAATGATCAAGTCTGTGCAGTATCGGGGCCTCAGCCACTGCCCTGTGCAGCTAAGGCGCCTTTCCCTCGGCATTCGATCAAGAACAAACTGAAGAATAACAGGAAGATCCCGCAATGCTGCATTTCACACACCAGGAGTTCGAGGCTCGGATGAGTGCGACCCGGGCCGAGATGGCCGAACGTGGGCTCGATGCGCTTCTGCTGTTTGCGCCGGAAAGCCAGTACTGGCTGACCGGATATGACACGTTTGGCTTCTGCTTCTTCCAGTGCCTTATCATCAGCGCAGGTGAGCCGGTTCTGCTGACGCGTTCCGCGGATCTTCGCCAAGCGCAGCTCACCTCGACGATCAAGGATATCCGGGTTTGGAAGGACGGCGCAGGTGTCGACCCGACCGAAGATTTGGTCGCCCTTCTCGGCGCGCTTGGCCTTCGCGACAAGCGGATCGGGTGGGAGACGTTCACGGCCGGCAACTTCTACAAGAACGGCGCGGCGCTGGCCGAGAAGCTACCGGGGCTGGTCGAGGCATCTGATCTCATGGGCAAGCTCAGGCTCGTGAAATCATCGAAGGAGCTTGAATACATTCGCAAAGCCGCCGAGATCGGCGATCTCGCCTGGGATGCAGCAGTCGCCGCAACACGGCCCGGAGCGAACGAGGGCGATGTCCTGGCGGAGATGCACTACGCGACCTTCAAGGCAGGCGGGGACTATCCAGCGAACGAGTACATCGTCGGCTCGGGTGAGCACGCCCTGCTCTGCCGATATCAAGCCGGGCGGCGGGTATTTGAGGAGAACGACCAGCTGAACCTCGAATGGGCGGGCACCTACCGGCATTATCACTCCGCTCTCTTCAAGACGATCGTGATCGGCAAGCCGCGGCCACAGCACATTTCGATGCAGTCAGCGGCCCATGATGCGCTGATGGCATGCGAAGACGCGCTGAGCCCGGGGGACCCGATGGCAAAGGTATTTGACGCACATTCCAAGGTTCTGGACGCTGCTGGGCTGAGCGCCCATCGGCTGAACGCCTGCGGCTATTCCCTCGGACCGCGCTTCGCGCCCGCATGGATGGAGGATCAGATGTTTTATGAAGGCGCGCCGACGATCATGGAGCCGGGAATGGTCTTCTTTCTGCACATGATCCTGATGGACAGCGGCAGTCAGACTGCAATGTGTCTCGGGCGGACATCGCTTGTGACCGAGCAAGGTTCAGAACCGCTCTCTCGTCTCCCGCTTGAGATGGTCATGGTCTAGGGATCAGATCTTCTCGACTAGGTTTTTGCCAAGCGAAAGGGCCTACCTAAATTTAAAGATCGCAATCTTACTTTGGAATGAAGGCTCGTGTGTTTGAAAATTTTCAGATAATGCCTTGGGACGAAACAATCTCCACCATCCACCAATCGGAACGGTCTTTGTGATCTAGTTCAAGTACTGGTTCGAATACTAAACTTCTGAAGGGCTATATAAAATATTTTTCAATGGTTTCAGTTAGTTGAAAGATTCCACATCCCTCTGGCTTCTCTCGCAAACGCATCACTCTGGAGAAGATCATCTTAGGAATTCTTGCTGCCACCAAGTTAATCGCCTTCATGGCGTTCGGCGTTCAACAGATCCGGTCCGCAGAGGCCAAGTAACTAAAAACACTGCGGGCCAAACGGGCCCGCAGCACATCCCTCCCAATAGACGAGCGAAGTGGATTCAGATAGACCTCACGCTTCTTCCATCATACCCCGCGCGAGGTTTCATGCAGAGCCGTCTTTTCGACCCGATCCAGCTCCGGGAGCTGGAAATTCCCAACAGAATTGTAGTTGCTCCGATGTGCCAATACACGGCGGAGAACGGCGTGCCTGGAAACTGGCATCTTGTCCATCTTGGCCAGTTTGCGATCTCAGGCCCGGGCCTCGTGATGGTCGAGGCAACAGGAGTTGAGCCAGAGGGTCGGATCACGCCGGGCTGCACCGGCCTCTGGTCGGACGAGCAGGAAACAGCCTTTGGGCCGATCATTGAGTTCTTCCGTGATTACGGGTCTGCAAAGATCGGTGTCCAGCTCGCGCATGCGGGCCGAAAAGCATCGGTCAAGACACCCTGGCAAGGGGGAACACCCCTCGATAACGGCGAGGGGGCCTGGCAAACCTACGCGCCCTCAGCACTGCCCTATGCCGATGGTTGGCACGTGCCAGAGGCATTTGGCGACAATTCGCTGCAACGGGTGAGGGACGCGTTCGTCCGGGCGACTGAGCGCGCACTCAGGCTGGATTTCGACGTCATCGAGATCCACTCGGCACACGGATATCTGCTCCACCAGTTCCTCTCGCCCATCTCGAACCAGCGGGATGACCAATATGGGGGGAGCCTGGAGAACCGGATGCGGTTTCCGCTTGAGATCTTCGACGCGGTTAGGGCGGCCTGGCCCGCTGAGCGCCCACTCGGCGTCCGTTTCTCGGCAACCGATTGGGTCGAAGGCTCCGGCTGGGATGTCGAGGACGCGATTGTCTACGCGAAGGCGTTGGCAGAACGCGGCTGTGACTTCATCGATGTCTCTTCGGGCGGCAACTCCCCACTTCAACAGATCAAGGTCGGGCCCGGCTACCAGACCCAGTATGCTGCTGAGATCAAGCGGGCGACTGGGATGACGACAATAGCGGTTGGAAAGATCACCGATGCCATCCAGGCCGAGACGATCCTTGCGACCGGGCAGGCAGACATGGTCGCCCTCGCGCGGGGGGTCACCTACGACCCGCGTTGGGCCTGGCATGCCGGGGCCGCGCTTAACGATCCCCGGGCGGCGTTTCCGCCACAGTATGCGCGGTCTCATCCTTCCCTTCAGGGCGAGCCGATCCCGGGAAACCCGCCACCAGCGAAGTGATCCGACATCACAGTTGAAGGCACCAGCGAGCGGTGCCAGTTCTCCCGGCGCTCTAGTCCGGTATCGCATTACTCCTTGCGAGGCTATCGCCAGCCTCGCATAACGCTTCAAAGGCAATTGGATGGAGGTTCACATGCCCGGGACTGTCGATGCGCGTCTAGCCGAACTCGGCCTTACTGTTCCAGAGATGAAGGCTCCGCTCGCGGCCTACGTCCCCCATGTCATGACCGGCAACCTCCTCTTTGTGTCAGGGCAAGTCAGCCTCGGGCCCGATGGGCTTGTCACCGGGCAATTGAGTGGCGCCGATAATGACGGAAGCGCCGAGCTTGACCGTGCCGTTGATGCAGCCCGTCTCTGCGCGCTCAACCTGATTGCAGCCGTCAAGGATGCAACCGGCGATCTCGACCGCGTCTCGCGGGTCGTGAAGCTGACCGGGTTCGTCAACGGCGCGGCCGACTTCACCCAGCATCCGAAGGTGATCAACGGCTGCTCAGAGCTTCTGGGCGAGGTCTTCGGCGATGCAGGCAA
>JBCDDC010000055.1:0-3454 GCA_039180675.1 Pseudomonadota bacterium
CTGCAGGTAGGGGCTGGTGTAGTATTCGGGATTGATCCCAAGATCGCTCGCCGTGCCCGGCATGATCTGGGTCAGGCCAAAAGCCCCGACCGGCGAGCGCGCCCCAATCGAAAACCGACTTTCCTGCCAGATCAGAGCCTGGAGCAGCGCGCGCCACTGGATGACGGACAGGCCTGCTTGACTGATCCCGGGTCGCCCATGGGTTTCCTGGGCGACCCGGATGATCAGCTGCTCGATGTTTTCGCTTGCATCCCCGAACATGAGTTGGCCGCCGGGATTTGGGTCCAGATCGCCGGTGCCGTAGACCGCCTCGACCGACCGCACCGGATCTCCGCTGCCGACTTCGAGAGCGGAGACCATAGCCGGCAGACCCTGACCGCCGAAGCTCGTTTGCGCGTCGAGGATGCTCTGCAGGACGGCCAGTTGCTCCTGTTCGATTTCCGTCAGGAGTTCCTGGACGGACAAGGTCTCGCGCTGGATTTCGAGATCTGTCTCGCGGTGGCGCGTTTCGACCAGATCGCGCGCAGTCAAACCGCCATCGTTGACAGGCACGCCTTGGGCGAAGCCAGTGACCGGAAGCAAACAGGCCGCAAGGATATGGAGGGCGCTAGACTTCAATGTCCCCCTCCGTGGCCAACGGTGTGAAGACACAATCTGGCTCGACCGGCGCAACAGACGCTCGAAAGGCAAAGCAATTGACCGTCGGCTCCCGGTACTGCGCGCAGGCGCTCAGTGATCCGACGACAGCAATGAGTATGAGAATGCGGATCATGAAAGCCTCCAGAAGTCGGGACGGTCCCGGTAATCAGCCCCCACCAGCGCCTCACCTTTTTCCATGCCTCCGAGGATCGTGAGGTGGGGGCCGAGGGCAGAGAGATCGGCGTCGACAACGACCGAGCCAGTATCATCGCGCACGAGGGCGAGGCGGCTTGCACTTCCCGTGTTCAAAAGCACGTCTAGCTCTTTCTCTTGCAAGTTGAGCATCGCGTAGTCGGACGCATGGGCGCGGATGTTTGGAAGCAGGATTTGAGTTGGGACCGCTTCCACGATGGTTTTGCCTGTGCGCGTGCGTTCAAGCTGGCTCGCGTATTGGGTCATCATGACCGCGACAGTGTTTTGCTTGCGCGCGGTCACGAGCCAATTCGACAAACGCTCCGCAAAATACGCGTTGTCGAGCGCCTTCCAGGCCTCGTCGATGACAATAATGGTTGGACGACGGTCTTCGATTTCACGCTCGATGCGGCGGAAGAGATAGGACAGCACGGCCATGCGCTCCTTCTCACTCTCGCTGTCGAGAATGCCGGTCAGATCGAAGCCGACGACATCGCCATCGAGGGAGAACGTGTCTTCGAGGCTCTGGCCGAAAATCCAGCCGTAGCGGCCGTCCTCAGTCCATTCGAGGAGGCGCTGGTGGAGATCGCCATCGTCGTCGGTTGAGACGAAGAGCGAGGCGAAGTCCTTCCAATTCCGCAGCTGCGGATTGGCGGCACCCGCGTTCTGACGCACGACCTCTTGGATGCGGTTGGTTTGCGCCGGCGTCAGCGGTTTGTCCGCGCGGTAGAGCAGGGAGGCCAACCAGTCCGAGAGCCACGCCGTGCCGCGTGTATCGATCTCCGTCCAAAGTGGGTTTAGCCCAGTTGCCTGTCCGGCCTTGATGGAGGCATAGCGCCCACCATTCGCGCGCACGGCCATCTCCATGCCGAGCCGATAGTCGAAGACGAAGATGCGTGCCCCGCAGCGCCGAGCCTGGGTCATCAGGAAGGTCGAGAGGACCGACTTGCCAGAACCAGGGCGGCCCAAGATCAGCGTGTGCCCGCTCGTTGGTTCTTTCTCGGGCGAGCCTTGCTCGTGATACGAGAAGCGGTATGCACTTTGTTCCGGCGTCGGAAAGAAGGTGATCTCCTCGGCCCACGGTAATTGATGCTTCTCCTTACCGAGCTGTGTCCGGTGCAGAGCTGCAAAATCCGCGAAATTGCGGTTGGTGATCGCGCTCGCGCGAACGCGCTTCGGTTGGTTGCCCGGATGCTGGCTGAAGTAGTGTGTCTTCGCCGCCATCCGCTCGCCGATCATCTTCACGCCTTCGGCCGCGGCGGCATTCACGATTTCGGCGCCGAGGGTCTGCAGCTCATCGAGGCTGTCGCAGAACACGGTGACGACCATATGGTGCTCGCCAAAGCTTTGACGCTTGGCCTCAAGATCGTCATGGGCGATGTCGAGCGCTTCGAGCAATGAGAGCGCCGCGTCCTGTGACGCCTGCATTTGCCGTTTCTGGCGTTTGATCCGTCCCGCCATCAGGTTCGAATTGATCGGCGTGAAGGAGTGGGTGACGATCATGTCGACGGGCAGGTTCAGCATGTCGAACATCGTGCACGTCGTGCCCTCGGCATATTCGCCGATGGTGAAGCTCTTGCCGTATCGATGTCCAACCACGCCTTCCGACAGCTCGAAATGCTCGTCGAAGAAGGTCACGCGGGTGTTGGCGACATTGGCGGCAAGGAAACCATAGCGGTTCGCAGGATAGAGCGGCATCTCCTGGCCGGTGTTCAAAGCCCCGAGAAAACCGATCAGCTCGCCAGAGGGCGCATCAAGCACCCGCGGCTTAAGGTCTGCAAGACCCGAGGTGAAGACGCCGACAGCTTCCTTGAGACGGCGGGCTCGCTTCTGCGTTTCCTCCTTGAACCGCTCGGGCGCGCTGCGGCTAATGAACCCGAGAAAACTTTTTGGCGGCGGTCGATGCAGGATGGTGAGCGTCAGGGTCTTGTCCCGCAGACCCGCGCTCCCAAGCTTCTCGCGCCAGGTCGCATCGACCGCCGCCGCAAAGCCATCACCTTGAACGGGGAGGAGGTCCGGGGTGATGGCTTTGGACACTTTGTGAACGTAGTAGCTGAACTCTGGCCCGAGCTGCGCGATTATCCGGGCAAAGAGTGCGGTCACCTTGTCGAGATAAGCATCGTCTGTCGTGTAGCTGTTCACACCGCTGAGACGGATACACTGAAAGAGCTCATTGACCCGCGTGCGGACGGTCTGATCGTCAACGAGGCTGACATAGGGCAGCATGTGCGCCAGACGTTTCTCACGTGCATACCAATCCGGCATCAGCGTACGTTCGTCGATAGTCTCGTCACGGGGCATAGCTGTCGCCTCCATGGATCTGGCGGTTCCGCGTGGGCGGGGTTTCCTGCAGCGCCGTCATCATCACATCGATGAAGCGCGGGTCCCAATCAGCGGCCTTCCAGAGCACCGGGTACATGATTGCTGCGATGCCGAGTACGAGGAGGTGCTGGATCCAGACGAAGAGCAGGACCGAGCCAAAGAGCCAGACCATGGCATACATGATCGGTAGGCCCAGAAGCTTCGGCGGGCGGACAAGGCCCAGGAAGAGGGGAGACCGTTCTGCCACGCCCGCCTCCGCTCACCCGCCGAAGACGGCCGCGACGATTGTCGGTGCGGCAGC
>JBCDDC010000056.1:0-3130 GCA_039180675.1 Pseudomonadota bacterium
GAACTAGCCGAGAGCATTGGGCTGCCGCCCGGGGTCCTGAATGTGGTTACTGGCAAAGGCCCCGTGGTTGGACAAAGGCTGGTCGAGCATCCCGATACCGCTCTGGTGACAATGACAGGCAGCACGCGGGCCGGGCGAGAAATTTTTCGCACCGCAGCTGATCAGATCAAGCTTGTGCGCCTCGAACTTGGCGGCAAAGCGCCCTTCATCGTGATGGAAGACGCCGATATCGATGCCGCGGTCGCTGCCGCCGTGACCGCGCGCTACACCAATTGTGGCCAGATCTGCACCTGCAACGAACGGATGTATCTGCACCGCGACATCGCGGACACGTTCCTCGAGAAATTCATCGCGGCCTCCAAGGCGCTCAGCATTGGCGATCCGACCGCCGACCACGACATCGGCCCCAAGGTCAGCGCATCCGAAGTCTCGAAAGTCGCAGGCATCGTGACCCGGGCCGTGGGCGAAGGCGCCGAGGTTCTGCTCGAGGGCGGACCGCTGCGCGACGGGCCCTATGCCACGGGCCACTGGATGGCACCCACTGTCCTTGAAGCCCGCGACAACACCAATCCAGCGCTTCAGGAAGAGATCTTCGGCCCCGTCGTCGCGGCCATGCGCGTCGATGACTTCGATCAGGCCGTCGCCCATGCCAACGCCACCTCGTTCGGACTGTCGGCCTATCTTTTCACCTCAAACGCCAAGCATCTGTTCGAGGCACCGCGGCAGCTCAAATTCGGAGAGCTGTACCTGAACCGAACCAACGGCGAGGCGGTCCAGGGATTTCACACCGGCTGGGGCCTGTCCGGCATCGGTGGTGAGGACGGGGCCTATGGCTTCGATGGCTACCTGCGCAAGCAGACCACGTACTTGAATTGGGCATAACCCAACAATCCGCGGCTGTTGCAGGCGGCCGCACAACTAAAGTGGAGGAGAACCATGAAACGCAGAACTCTCTTGATGTCGTCTATCTTTGCGGGCGCATTCTTCGGTACGGCAGCCTTGGCACAAAGCCTGCCGCCCCTTGAGCAGAAGGAGACCTACAAGGTCGGCTTCGCACAGATGGAATCGAACAACCCCTGGCGCATCGCCGAGACCAAATCCTTCCTCGACACCGCAGAGTCCTGCGGCTGGGATCTGATTGCGACCGATGCCGCAGGCTCTGCGGCCAAGCAGGTCGCCGACGTCGACAGCATGATCGCGCAAGGCATCGACGTGCTCTTCCTGCCCCCCCGTGAGGAAAAGCCGCTGATCCCCGCTGTCATGAAAGCCCGTGCGGCGGGCATCCCGACGTTCCTCGTGGACCGCTCCGTCGATCCCGCGGTCGCAAAACCCGGTGAGCACTTTGTGTCCTTCCTCGGCTCGGACTTCATCGATCAGGGCAAACGCGCCGCCGAATGGTTGATGGAGAACTTCGAGGGCGACACCGGCATCATCGTCCAGCTTGAGGGGACCACAGGCTCCTCCCCCGCGAACGACCGCAAGAAGGGCTTTGACGATGCGATTGCCGCCGATGGCCGGTTCGAGATCGTCGCCTCCCAGACCGGAGACTTCGCCCGCGATCTGGGCCGTCAGGTCATGGAGACGCTGCTCCAGGCGCACCCGGACGTGAACGTCGTCTACGCCCACAATGATGAGATGGCGATCGGCGCAATCCAGGCGCTTGAGCTGGCCGGGCGGACACCCGGTGAGGACATCACGATTGTGTCCATCGACGGCACCCGCGATGCGCTCCAGGCGATCATCGATGGCAAGATGGGTGTCACCGTCGAAAGCTCCCCGTTCTTCGGACCGCTCGCCTGCGACGTCATGAAGAGATACGCCGCCGGTGAAGAGATCCCGCATTGGGTCAAGGTCGAGGACCGGATCTTCACCAAGGCCAACGCGGCGGATCACATCGACGAAGCGTATTGAGGTCCTCCCCGGTGGGCGGCGGCGGCACCATGCCAAAACCGCCCACCATTTTCAGGAGTGCGGGTCCATGACGGCTCTCGTTTCGATGTCTGGCATCGACAAACTCTTCGCCGGCGTCCCCGCGCTGCGGCAGGCCAGCCTTGATGTCGCCGAAGGTGAGGTACATGCGCTGATCGGCCAGAACGGGGCGGGCAAATCCACGATGATCAAAGTGCTGACCGGTGTGCACAAGCGCGACGGCGGCAGCGTTCATATCGCGGGACACGAAAGCCATGTCTCGAACCCGCGCGAGGCGCAGGGCGCTGGGATCGCCACCATCTACCAGGAACTCAACCTGGTTCCCCTGCGCTCGGTCACCGAAAACAACGTCATGGGCTACGAGCCCAAGCGCTTCGGCCTGTTCGTCGACTGGCGCGAGGCGAACCGCCGCGCGCGGGAGATCCTGGCGCGCTTCGGCGTCGATATCGACGTGACCGAAGCCCTCGCAAGCTATTCAACCGCCATTCAGCAACTCGTGGCGATTGCCCGCGCGGTATCGCTGGACGCCAAGCTCGTCATCATGGATGAGCCGACCTCCTCGCTCGATGCCAGCGAGGTCGAGGTGCTTTTCGGGGTCGTGCGCGGGCTGAAGGCGCAGGGGGTCTCCGTGCTCTACGTCTCGCATTTCCTTGATGAGCTGTTCCAGATCTGCGACCGCGTCACAACCATGCGCGACGGCTGCACTGTCAGTACGCGGCGCGTGGCCGACACCACCAAGCTCG
Source organism: Pseudomonadota bacterium (assembly GCA_039180675.1). Lineage (GTDB taxonomy): Bacteria > Pseudomonadota > Alphaproteobacteria > Rhodobacterales > Rhodobacteraceae > Thermohalobaculum. The sequence goes on from JBCDDC010000056.1 coordinate 2,673, forward strand.
AGATGATCGCGGACATGCTGGGCCGCGACAAGGATGACATCGCAGCGGAAGGCATGACCGAATTCGGCGGCGCCCGCGCGAAACGCGGCGACTTGCTGGTCAGCGCCAAGACGGTCTCCACCGGCCCGCGTCTGACCCACCTCGACCTCGCCGTGCACCGGGGTGAGATCGTGGGCTTGGGCGGATTGCTCGGCTCCGGCCGGACGGAGGCCGCTCGCGCACTCTTTGGGATCGACAGCCTGCGCACAGGCACCATCGCCCTCCATGGCACCGAAGGCCAACCCACCGGCCCCGGCGACGCCATTGGCAAGGGCCTTGGCTTTCTGCCGGAGGACCGCAAGGCCGAAGGCATCGTCCCCGACATGACCGTGCGCGAGAACCTGACCCTCGCGCTGCTCCCGAAACTGGCGGAACGTGGACAGATCGACTTCGCCCGAGAGCGCGAGATCGTGGCAGGC
>JBCDDC010000057.1:0-2946 GCA_039180675.1 Pseudomonadota bacterium
AACTTTTGCGCCCGGCAAGCCGGCGGCTGCGCCGTCCCTGACCCGGGCAGATTCGGAAACCAGGCATTCGGCCATGCCACCACACTCACGTGGTGGTCGAACCCAATATCTGGAGAATGAATATGGCTTACGATACCGCAAACACCTACGAGACCATTGAGCTTTTCGGGCTGACCGAGAAGGACGCACAGCTGCCGATCCCGGAAGATCACATCCTGACCGACCGCGTCATCCGCGAGAGCTTCGAGGCTCTGCTTGGTCAATTGCGCAATACCGGCCTTGAGGCAGAAATCGAACCGCTGGCGCACGGGCTCGCCACGATCCTGCAGCGCCGCAAGGTGGCGCTCGGCAAGGAGGTCGACCGCACCGCCGACAAAATCGGCGCGCTGGCAAAATCTCACGACGGATCGGAGATCGCCGAGACCGCGCTCGAAGAGGCGCAGGCGCGCTTCCTGCAGCTGCGCGAGATTGTCAGCGCCATCGAGGTGATGAGCGAGGCGGCGGCGGAATGCTACGAGGTCGAAACGGGCCACGCCTTCATCCCGGCAGCCGGGTCGCGCGCAAGCGTCCGGGCGCAGGAGACGGGTGCCGTCTTCGAGGCCCGGCAACTGCTGGAGCAGCATGATCGCGAAACAGCCGAGAAGTCGAAAGTCGAGGGGGTGCCCCTGATCGTCTCGGGCGCCACCGACTGGACCGATGTCGATGTGATCTTCAACACGCTCGACAAGGTTCGCGAGCGGATCAAGCAGAACCGTAACCAGGAGATCTTCCTCTGCCACAAGGGTGGCAAGCACGGAGCCGAGATGATCGCCGCCCGGTGGGCCCGGGCACGCGGAGTAGCGCAGGCGCGCTTCGATCCGCGCTGGTCCGCGCATGGGCGGGCGGCACCGTTCAAGTGCAACGACGAGATGCTGGACGACAAGTTCGCGGCGACAGGGGTTGTGCTCTTCGGCGGCAACGGAGTCGCGCTGAACCTAGGGCAGAAAGCGGAAGCGAAAGGCCTGACGGTCATGCGGGTTGCGGACCCGGCGAAGAAGTCCGCGGAGATGTAAGTTGAGAGGGTCGCCTTCGGGTGGCCCTTTCGTTGTTTCTCATGGGCGTGGCAGTTCTCCAAACTTTTTTGCCTAGCAAGTTCATGTTTTGATAGGTATATGCGTGCCAAGCAAAACTTGGAAATGATTGGCATGACACCTCTCAGCAGCATCGCGATGAGCGCCTATACCGATCTGGTACGCCTCCTGAAGGACGATGCGTTGTCCGGTGTCGAAGGTAAGCCCACGCTCAAGGAGCGCGGCGACAAGGCCTATTGGTATGCCGCGCGCCGTGTCGGGACGGAGATGCGGTTCATCTATATCGGCGAAGACAGCGACGAGACGCGCGCGCGCATCGACCGGATCGAAGTGCTGCGCGCGACCGCTAAGGAGCGGCAGGCAGAGCGGTCGCGGCTCGTTCGACTTCTGCGGGCCGAAGGCATGACGCCCACCGACCGGGCAACGGGTTCCATCCTGTCGGCCATGGCCGCAGCCGGAACCTTCCGGTTGGGCGGCACCATCGTCGGGACGAACGCGTTCCGGCTCTATGAGGGCGAGCTAGGTGTTCGTCTGCCCTTAGGGGGCATGGCCAATACCGGCGACATCGACATCGCCCAGTTCGAGAAGCTCAGCGTTGCCTTGCAGGATCAGGTCGACCCGGGTCTCGCCGAGACCTTTTCGGCTCTAAAGTTTGATCCCTTGCCTGCACTTGACCAAGGCCGGACCTGGCGATGGGCCCAGGGCGGCAGTGGCCAACTGGTCGAGTTCCTCACGCCCGCCTTCGGAGATGAGACCATCCGTGATCTGCCAGCCTTGGGCGTGAACGCCCAAGGATTGAACTATCTCAACTTCCTGATCGCAGAGCCGATCCATGCGGCGGCGATCTATCGATCCGGCGTTCTGGTGCAGGTGCCCCGCCCGGAGCGTTATGCAATCCACAAGCTGATCATTGCCGATCGGCGGCGGGACGGAGCGGGGAGCCTCAAATCGGCGAAGGACCGGGAGCAGGCGGCGTTCCTGATCGAGGCGATGGCCGAGGACCGGCCCGATGATTTGGCCCGCGCCTATGCTACCGCGCTGGAGGTTGGCCGACGCTGGCGCGAGCATATTGGCAACTCGCTGAAGCGGATGTCTGAGACCAAGGTGATGCTCGAGAGCCTGGGCGCGTGATGGCCGTAACGGGGTCGCGCTTGGCGCGGCCCTTTCGTCATGTCTCATGGCGCGTGCGATCGGTCAGACTTGATCGGCAGCTCACGGCGCCCAGCACCGTCATCCCTCTACCCAGCCCGGCAGAGTTCGGCCCATCCGCATCGGTACGGGCTGGGGATGGTGCGCACCTCGCACATCGTCAGCAGCGCAAGACGCGAGGGGTCGAGACGTCGCACATGAGGCTGAAGACCTGCACAGCCCTCGGGGGGTGTTTCGGAACATCGCATCCACGCGGGCGGGCTCCATCAGCACCCCGGCCAGGATCGGCGGAACTAGGACGCGGAAGGTGGCTGCGGCGTGATGGCAGGGGTCATCCGGATCACTCCTTTTTGCTCATAGATGTGGATCGCACGGGGTCGGCCCGTTCGTGCCCTCAGCTCACGCTTCGGCAAGCACAAATACGGTTTCCACGGCGGGGCCGCGGACCCTCCGCATTTGCGCTTGCGACCGGTCCTCTTGCTCCCGTGCCGGGTGATCCCCATCGCAACAAGGAGTAACCCAAATGACCAACCACTACGTCGCCACCGTTCCCGTCAAGTTCACCGATACCGATGGCCAGGAGCGCACCCGTTTTCAGCGCGTGGTCGCGATGTTCCGGAACACCCGCATCGGTGATGGGTCTGTGTTTTTGAGCCTCTAGCTCGACTTACAGGTCGCGGTCTCGTATCTGGTGATGTTCCCACCGTGCGAGAAAGATACCCAGGAC
>JBCDDC010000058.1:0-2859 GCA_039180675.1 Pseudomonadota bacterium
CAATGGGTGGCCTGGCGGCTGGGGTTTCAGGCGCAGCTGGGCATCCCGTGGTTCGAGGCCTTCGGCATGCCGATTTACCCGCCACCCGCCTTCTTCTGGTGGTGGTATTTCTACGACGCCTATGCGCGCACGGTGTTCTGGGAGGGAGGCGCGATCGCGGCCTCGGGCGGCTTCATTTCCATCGCCGTGGCCATCACCATGTCCGTGATCCGGGCGCGCGAGGCCGCCGACGTCGATACCTATGGGTCGGCCCGTTGGGCGAACCGGGCCGAGGTCGAGGCGGCCGGGCTGCTGGGTTCCGATGGTGTCGTGCTCGGCAAGCTGGATCAGGACTACCTGCGCCATGACGGGCCGGAGCATGTGCTCTGCTTCGCGCCGACCCGGTCAGGCAAGGGTGTGGGCCTCGTGGTGCCGTCGCTTCTGACCTGGCCGGGCTCTGCTATCGTCCACGACATCAAGGGGGAGAACTGGGAGCTGACGGCCGGGTTCCGCGCGCGCCATGGCCGGGTACTGCGTTTCCATCCGACCAGCATGACCTCTGCCGCCTACAACCCCTTGCTCGAGGTCCGCCGCGGAGAGTGGGAGGTACGCGATGTCCAGAACGTGGCCGATGTGCTTGTCGATCCCGAAGGCTCTCTGGAAAAACGCAACCATTGGGAAAAGACCTCGCATTCGCTGCTGGTGGGCGCGATCCTGCATGTGCTCTATGCCGAGCGTGACAAGACCCTGGCTGGCGTTGCCGCTTTCCTGTCCGACCCGCGCCGTCCGATTGAGCAGACCCTCGAAGCGATGATGGCGGCGCGTCACCTAGGAGAGACCGGCCCGCATCCGGTCATTGCCTCGACTGCGCGGGAGCTTCTGAACAAGTCCGACAACGAACGCTCGGGCGTTCTCTCGACCGCCATGTCTTTCCTCGGCCTCTACCGCGATCCTGTCGTTGCGCATGTGACTAGGCGCTGTGACTGGCGGATCGAAGATCTAATAGGCGCGGACCAGCCGACAACCCTCTACCTCGTCGTGCCGCCCTCGGACATCTCCCGCACCAAGCCGCTGATCCGGCTCGTGCTGAACCAGATAGGTCGACGGTTGACCGAGGATTTGAAGAACACGCGCCGTCGCCATCGCGTCCTGATGATGCTCGACGAATTCCCGGCGCTCGGGCGGCTCGACTTCTTCGAAAGCGCGCTGGCCTTCATGGCGGGCTACGGGATCAAGAGCTTCCTGATCGCCCAGTCGCTCAATCAGATCGAGAAGGCTTATGGCCAGAACAACGCCATTCTCGACAACTGCCATGTCCGGGTGAGCTTCGCGACCAATGATGAACGGACTGCCAAGCGTGTCTCGGATGCCCTTGGAACCGCGACCGAAATGAAGGCGATGAGGAACTACGCCGGCCACCGGCTGGCGCCCTGGCTAGGTCACCTCATGGTCTCGCGCTCCGAGACCGCGCGCCAGCTGCTGACGCCCGGCGAGATCATGCAGCTTCCGCACGACGATGAAATCGTCATGGTCGCAGGCTCCCCGCCGATCCGCGCGAAGAAAGCAAGGTATTTCGAAGACAAGCGGTTCGCCGATCGTGTGGTGCCGCCCCCAAAACCAGAGCAAGGCACGGTGACAATGCAGGATGATCCATGGTCATTCCTCCCGGCCATCAAAGCCGCTTCACCCTCGCGCGCGTCGGCGCCGTCCGGTGTAGCTGATGAGGCGAATGCAGGCCTGCGTCGGGAACCGGAATTAGCTGAACATGTGGCCGTAGCCCCAGAAAAGACTGCCGAACCGGCGCGTGAGTTCGAGATGATGCTCGACGACGAACCAGAAGAGGCTGCACGGCAACGGCAGGCTCTGCGCAAGCAGATGGGGCAGGTGGCCCGGCAGGCCACTATGGACCGCAATGATGGCATCGATCTCTGAGGGCAAATCCATGCGCGACCGTCTCAACCTGTCCCTGCCAGCTGAGTTGATCGGCCGGATCAACGACATCGCCGACCGGAAACGCGTGACCCGATCGGCAATCGTCGAGGCGGCGGTCGAATCCTTCCTCTCGCCCGATCACGCCGACATGCAGGAGGCCGCCCTAACGCGCCGCCTCGACCGCCTCTCCCGCCAGGTCGCCCGCCTCGAACGAGACCAGCGGATCACGACCGAGACCCTCGCACTGTTCGTCCGATTCTGGCTCACCATAACCCCCCCGATCGCACCGGAGCAGCAGGCGACGGCGCAGGCCAAAGGCCGCGAACGATTTGATGGATTCATCGAGACGCTGGGCAAGCGGGTGCAGAAGGGGCGGTGGTTTGCGGATGAGGTGGTGGGGGACGCGTTGCAATCGGATGACGAAAATAAGGAGCGTTGATGCGATCCAACATCCGTCGCAATGCGCTTCGGGGCTGATTGGAGAGGCTGATTGAATACGCTAGGCGACAACGGAGAAAACCTCCCCATTATCCAGCCGCTTCACATAGTCCACGCGCTCCCCATCCCAGTGGTACGCGAAATGAGCCCCTTGGGTCGGGATCGGGATCACGTTCGGCCAGAAGATGGCGATGCACTGGCCCTCGGGAAAGCGCACGCTGGGCCAGGTGATGCCGTTCGACCCGGCCGCACGCCGCTCGGCACCGAAGAGTTGCGAGGGGCGGTAGTCGTCGGGATCCAGCAGATCGGCGCGGCCCGTGGCGTCGTCGAGATCGGCGTCGACCGACCCGATCAGCTCGCGGAATTGCGAGGTCCAGCCCGGCGCCTCGTCTGTGGCGCGCATGAACCGAGAGTGGTGATGGACGATCTCGGCGATCGCCACCTCGGTGCGGTCGCCCGCGTAGTAGAGGCCGAAACTGCCGTCCGAGAACCGTCCCGGACGGAGCGGCG
>JBCDDC010000059.1:0-2498 GCA_039180675.1 Pseudomonadota bacterium
CGGGCGAAAACGTGTTTTCGGATCAGTTGAAGCGTTAACAAATGTTAATGATCTGCTGCTCTGCCGGGATTCCATCTGCCGGAAGTGGGACCGGCGATCTGATCCGCGCGACAGCGTGCGCGGCACCAGGCTTTGTCAGCGAGAGCCACCAGAAATCCCTGAGAGGGTTCCCGCTGCGGCCGGGCAGCAGTCAGGGTCCGCTTTTGCGAACCCTGTTGATCCCTGCATTGGCCGTCCGGGCCGGGTTCACGGCAGTCCTGTCCGGGACCGGTTCGCAAACAGGAAAGGCCCGCTCAGGCAGAGCGGGCCTTCTTGAGCCCACGGCGCTTGGCGACGTGGCAGATGGCCAAAACGGCCAAATCCGAAGGACGGCAAAATGGCTTTACCTCGCAGCGTCTGCGCGCTTGACCGGGCAAAAAGCCCGCTCTGCGCACACTTCCTCGCGAGATTTCGCCATTTCTGCCGCCAAATCGGCTTCATTTATGAGTCCGTACCCTGGTCCCGACGCGGTTATCGTTTTCTTCGCGGTCAGGCCGGTTCCGGAGCCACGACCTGGAAGATCAGGCCATGGACGTCCTTGCCAAGCTCGCGGCGCAGGACGTCCTTCCGGTCCTGTGCGTAGATGAGGGATGCCTCTTCGGCGCATTTTCGAATGTAGTCCGGCGTGTGCGCGTACCGTCCCGAACTGTCGACACGAAAACCCTGCGCATTGCTGCCTTCCAGATGTTCGACACTTGCGACCAGCCGGCCACCAGGCTTGAGCGCTTTTGCCAGTGCGGTCATGAATGGCTGGAGATTGCCGATATAGCACAGCGTGTCGACACAAACGGCAAGGTCGAACCGGGTTGGCAGGTCATCGCTCAGGAACGAGACAAGCTCGCCCTCGACCAGAAAGTCGTACACCTCCAGCTCGGCCGCTTTTTGCATCATCCCCTTCGACAGGTCGACACCGCTCAGCCTGACACAGTGGTCGCGGATCAGCGGCCCGCAAAGGCCCGTTCCGCAGCCCAGGTCGACGACGTCCTGGAACCTGGCCGTATTCTTCTCAGCCAGAGCAACGACATCCTCGGCGACCAGGTCCGGTGCGCGATACCCGAGGTTTTCCAGCACCTCGTCGAAACTCGCAGCAAATTTGTCGAAGTGGCCTGCAACATAGTCTTCCGGTGCGCCTTCCAACTCGTCTCCGCGCACGGCTGCAAGGTGATACTGCGCCGCCCTGTTGTCCGGGTCGGCTTCAACGATCCGTTCAAGGTGCTCTTGCGCGAGATCGGCCCGACCTTCCGCAGCCAGAATGCGCGCGCGCCAGACGGCGTTCGGGGATGTTGGATGATCGAGCTCGAGAGCTTTGTTGAAAGCATCGGCTGTCGCTTCGCGGTTTCCGGTTAAAAGGCTGGCAAGACCGTAGGTGTGCCATGCATCCGGATTGTCCGGGTTGACGCGCACGATCTCGGACAGGATCGCCGAAAGCTCGTTGATATCGTCGGTGTTGCGCAGGAGAAGATTGATGTTCTTCCAGGCTTCCGTATGGCGGGGGTCGTATTCGACCGCCTGAACATAGGCGGCGAGGGCCATTTTGGGTTCACCTGTCAGCTTCAGGATATTGCCGAGGTTGTTCAGGGCCGATGTGTTGCTCTCGTTGATCTCAAGGGATCTCTGGATCAGTCCGATCGCGCTCTCGGAGTGCCCGGCATCGAAGTGAAGCAGGCCGAGAAAATGCAATCCGTCCGGGTCTTCCGGATTATCGCCCAGGATTTCGAGGTAGATGTCCTGTGCGCTCGCAAGGTCACCGCTGCGATGCGCGGCGATGGCTTCCTGCAGCCTTTCGTCACTCTGCATGTTTCCCCCAATAAAAAAGGGCGGTCGAACCGCCCTAGCTGTCGGAAAGATCCGTAAGGTGAGCTTACAGGACTTTCAGATCTTCAGCCACCATCCGACCGCGGCGCCACTCAAGATCGAACGCCACGAGCTGGCCTTCCTTCAAGGTGTCGATGCCCGACCGGTGCAGGGCTGAGATGTCGACGAGAATATCCTCGCCGTCTTCGGGTTGGATCGTACCGACGCCGCGGCACTGATCGAACCATCTTACGTTTCCATGTTGCATGGAGCTTGCTTTCCAATATTTGCATCTAGACATACAAGCGGTGTTGTTATCCCTGCTTTTCGACGTCTTGATGACAGTGTTTCAATCGTGACTGAAGTACTCCTCAGTTGTCCTTCAAAAAGAAACGCTCTTCCGCGCAGCTAGTCTTCGCTGCCGCAGTCTTGTGCGCAGTTCATTTTATGAAGGGCTGTGCTTTCCCGGCTAAATGGCACGAGAAAACTTAGTGTCACTTATTATGGTAAGAAATTTGTTAATTTCAAGATGGGGTCAACTGAGCGCAGAAATGCTCGCGGGCAAGGCGATGCCCGCGCGCTGACTATTCACGATCAATCTGTGCGCGGCTGAGTGCGCGCGCGCTCTGCGGACAGGCTCAGCGATCCAGCTGTCCCAGAATGAC
>JBCDDC010000060.1:0-2303 GCA_039180675.1 Pseudomonadota bacterium
GGCCGGCGTCCAGGATGGGGCGAGCCGGGCCATCTCGATCTCCCACGGGACGCTGTCGTAGAAGCCCTTCATGATCCAGATACCAAAAGGCAGCTCCAGCGCGGTCTTGACGATGATGACCCCCAAGAGCGTGTCATAGAGCCCGAGAAATTGCAGGATCAGGAAGATTGCGATGATCAGCGTCACCGTGGGAAAGGCGTGCAGGATGATCAACCCGCCCAGAAAGAACCCGCGTGCGGGGAAGTTGAGGCGGGACAGCGCGTAGCCCGCCGTCACAGAAATGGCGGTGACGATCAGCGCAGTGGTGGAGGCAAAGACGAAGGTGTTGAGCGTGACGTACCAGATCGAACCGCGCACACTGTCGGTGATTTCCCAAAGGAAGCGAAAGTGCTCCAGCGTGAAGCGCTCGGGTATCAACGAGCCGGGTCGCGTATCAGTCACCGCATCAATCAGCGAATAGGCATACATGATGATGAGCGGCGCGGAGAAGACGACTAGCACGAGCATGATCGGCCAATTCCGGAAATTGTGCCTCATTGCTCAATCCTCGGCTTCGCCAGAAGATCCTTAAAATTGAAGAGCCGCAGATAGGCGAGGCTCGCCACGATCCCGATCACCACCAGAACCAGCGCGAATGTCGCCCCCAACCCGTACATCAGGTTCCCGCCGTAATTGTTGAGCGCGATGTTGAAAGCCGCCAGTGCCCAGACCTCGGTGGTCGAGCCGGGACCGCCCGCGGTGCTCAGCAGAATGTACTCGAACGAGGTCAGCAGCGAGAGCGTCTGGTAGGCCGTCACAAAGAGGATCGGCCAGCGCAGTTGCGGCAGGATGATGTAGCGGACCTGTTGCCATCGGTTCGCCCCATCCACTTCCGAGGCATAGAGCATCGCGGACGGGATCGCGCGAATAGCGGAGGAAAACAGGATCATGCCCATGGACGCCCCAACAAAGCCGTTGATCAGCACCACCGTCGTCCAGGCATGATAGCTCGTGTCCATCATCCAGTTTCGCGGCTCCGCCCCAAACCAGCCAGTCAGTGTCGCGATGAACCCCGTGTCCCAGGTCAGCCATTTCCACATCAGCACGTACATCACCGGCGGCAAGATACGTGGCAGAAACCAGATCGCCCGGAAGCTCGCCGCCTGGGCTGAGGGCAAATAGAAGGTGGAGATCGCGAGGAACAGACCGAAGAGGACGTTGAAGCTGAGCGTCAAGGTCACATAGATCAAAGAGTTCAAAGCGAACTGCCAGGTTGAAGGCAGCGAGAACAGCAATGAGAAATTCTCGGTCGTCCAGGTCCAGCCGGTATAGGCCGCAGCGATCAACTGGTCATGGTCCGCTTCGGGAATGCCGCCACCTGCAAGCACCGCGCGAAACTCCGCCTCGCTGCCAACACGTTCGTTCAGAACCGATTGCTTGAAAAGGTCAGCAGCCGCCTTGCGATCCCGGGTCGAGCGGATCGGGTTGTCACGCAGTTCGCGCAGGACCCGTTCCAGATCGCGGCGGTTCTCAAAGCTCTCGCCCAGATGCGCGCCGCGCAACTCGTCCGCGGTTTGCTGGTCCACAGCCTCGGCCAAGCGGACGAGCCCCGCCTCATTGATGACGAAACCCGCGTTCTTGAGGAGATCGAGCGTCTCTGACGGCACCCCAGCCTCGCCCAGGCTACGCAGATCGGGTTGGGTCAGAACATAGTCTCCGCCCTTGACCCCCGTTGACGTGCTCATGTTGGTGAAGGCAAACACGGCAGTCATCACGACCGGCAACAGGAAGAAGCACACGACGCTGATCAGCGCCGGGGTCATAAACCAAAGGCCAAGTCGGTTCTGATGGGACATTGAGCAGCGGGAAGGGCACCGCAGGGCGCCCCTCCCAAATTCGATCAGCGAACGATGAGTTCATCGCCGAGAACGGCGGTCAATTCGGCTTCCAGCGCCGCCACCGCCTCTGCCGGGGTCTGCGTGCCGGTCCAAGCCGCCTCAAGCGCTTTCCACATGGCTTCGGAAAACACACCGTACTGCACATGGTTGGGCTGTGAGTTCGCATAGGGCAGCAGGCGCTCGGTCGCCTCATCGGCCCAGCGGTCGTTGGCATAGAGCTCGATGTTGGACATCTCGGCGGAGATGCCGAGGTGGTTGGACTGGATCGCGTGGAAGGCGTTCAGCCGCGGCTCGGAGGCAATCTTGACAAGTTGCGCGGCAACCTCCTCCACGATGTCGTCTTCCTGATCGGTCACAAGGTAGACGAGCGGATGAGTGATGGTGTTAGCACGCCCGCCTTCGCCACCCGCCGGGACCAGCGAGAAC
>JBCDDC010000061.1:0-2220 GCA_039180675.1 Pseudomonadota bacterium
CAAAGTGAAGACAGTAGTCTATGGCCTGATGGCCGCCCTCATGTTCGCATCAAGCGCCGCAATGCCCGCTATCGCTGGTTCCGAGGACATTGTCGTCGAAGATGCCTGGGCGCGCGCGTCAATCGGCGTAAACCGTCCGGGGGCCGCGTATATGACAATCCGCAATACAGGCGACGAGGCTGTGACACTCACCGGCCTCCGCACGGATTTGGCGATGATGCCTGATATTCACCAGACATCCACAAATGCCGAAGGTGTCAGCTCGATGGCCCCCGCAGGCGAGATCGAGATTGCACCGGGTGAAGCTGTGTCACTAGAACCGGGCGGCCTGCACGCCATGCTGATGCGCTTGCAGCGACCGATGGCCGAGGGAGAAAGCTTCTCTTTGACACTCGACTTCTCGGACGGCGGTGAGATCATGGTCGTGGTTCCGATTCTGGGTATTGCCGCGCGCGGTCCAGAGGGCTGATGACCCGGCGCACGGCCCTCAAGTATGCTTTTGCTGGAATCGCAGCGATTATCCTGACACTTGTTGTTGGGTGGTGGCAGATCGATGGCCCCGGCGCGCCCGAACAAGCGGGGTTGCGCCCGGTTGCCCTAACTGAAATGGAATTCCGCCTGACAGATCACGCAGGTAACGAGGTTGGACCCGAAAACCTTATCGGCAGCCCGTCAATGGTCTTTTTCGGCTTCACCTATTGCCCGGATGTTTGTCCTACGACTCTGTCGGATATCTCAGGCTGGCTTGATGACCTCGGAGAAGAGGTGGAGGGGATGAACGTGGTTTTCATCACCGTCGACCCCGAGCGCGATACTGTCGAGGCAATGGCCGAATATGTCGGCTATTTCCATCCTTTGATCCGAGGCTGGACCGGTCCGGAAGAGGAGATCGCGCGTGCTGCGCGGGGCTTCCGCGCGCGCTATGAGCGGGTACCAAGGGAAGATGGTGACTACACGATGAACCACACTGCCAGCGTTTTCCTTTTCGACGCGAAAGGCCGGTTCAGCACCATGATCGACTATCACGAGCCGAGGGAATTCGCAGTGCCGAAAATCCGGCGTGCGCTCAATAAAGAAACTGAGGGGGCAACATGAAAATTAGAACACTCGCGGCAGGTTTCGCAATCGTATCGGCGCTGTCGGCGGGCGGGTTGGTAATATCGGGCATATGGCCGAGGAATCCGGTCCCACCAGGTCTGGCTGCTGCGACCAACTGGACGCCACCCCAACTCGCGCTTCCCGCATCAATTGAAACCGAAATACCGCAGTTCGCGCAACCACATGAGGAGCCCGCAATCCCACTCCAGTCCATGCCACGTCTGGAAGTTGCGATGGCAGATACTCTCTTACCGACGATAGAACCTCCGCTCGCCAACTGGTCACGCGATATCGCCACCGGCGAGACGCTCGACACCGTTCTTGAAGAAGCAGGTCTCTCAGCGACCGACCGAGCCGAGGTCGCTCTGGCCCTCGGCGCGGAATATGATCTGAGGCGACTTAGGCCGGGGCACTCGGTCACCGTTGTCTCGACGATGGACGGCAGCCCGCGCAGTGTCACGCTCTCCGTCGAGGATGGTGTGCGGATCGAAGCGATCTTTGGCGAAGAGTTGGCCACGCAGGTTGTGACCCCGGATCCTGAGATCGTAACATTGGCGGGCGAAGCGGTGATCGACAGTTCGCTTTTCGCCGCGCTCGAAGACGCTCGAATGCCCGCTCGCTTCGCTGTCGATCTGGCACAGATGCTGGGTGGAACCGTTGACTTCCGTCGTGAGATGACCGGCGGAGAAACGCTTCGTCTACTGTGGCGCGAGGCCCGTGTTGGCGAAGACAGGATTGGCCAGCCGGAACTGACCTTTGCATCGCTGGAGATCGGCGGGGCACTTTATGAGGTTGTCTGGCCGGAAAACGGGAGCGGTCAGGCAACGATCTACGTCGATGGCACGGTTCTCCGCGTTTTTACACAGCCTGTCGAAGGGGCGCGATTAAGCTCGGTATTTGGACGCCGTACGCACCCGGTCTACGGCAATGTCCGGATGCACACAGGTGTCGATTTCGCGGCGGCAAGCGGAACGCCGGTTCAAGCGACAGCACCAGGACGGGTCAGCTTCATCGGCTGGCGGGGCGGCTATGGTCGCGTGGTCGAAATCGCCCACGGCTCAGACACAATGACACGCTACGCGCATCTCAGCGCTGTGCCCGAGGGCCTGGCACAAGGCCAGC
>JBCDDC010000062.1:0-2027 GCA_039180675.1 Pseudomonadota bacterium
CGCCGTTGACCGTGTGCATACCACCGGCCGCATGCCAGGTTGACCCGCAGGTAAGCCGGTCGCGCTCCAGCAGCATGACATCCGTCCAACCGATCTTGGTCAGGTGGTAGAGCACGCTGCATCCGACCACTCCGCCTCCGATAACTACGACCTGGGCTTGCCCGTCCATACTGGATTGTCCGTCTCGATTTGGTTCGATGTAGCGCTAGAGAATCTGGCTGAGGAACGCCTTGGTGCGGGGATCCCGGGCGTCCTCGAAAAACGAGCTCGGCGGGCCGTGTTCGACGATCACGCCGCGGTCGGTGAAATAGATGTGGTCCGCAACCTCACGGGCAAATCCCATCTCGTGGGTGACCAGGATGCAGGTCATCCCGTCCTCGGCCAGTTCGCGAATGGTTACGAGAACCTCCTTGACTGTCTCCGGGTCCAGTGCAGCTGTCACCTCGTCGAAGAGCATCACGTCCGGGTTCATCGCAAGACTTCTGGCAATAGCCACACGCTGCTGCTGGCCACCGGACAACTCGCCTGGATAGCTTTCCTCCTTGTCCTGCAAACGCACCTTGGCAATAAGCTTGCGGGCACGGCTCTCGACTTCGTCCCGGTCCTGCTTCAACACCTTCAGCGGCGCCATCATTATGTTCTCAAGCGCGGTCTTGTGAGGAAACAGGTTGTACTGCTGGAAGACCATGCCGACCTTCTTGCGCAGGGCCAGCTTGTCGAGCTTGGGGTCGTGCACCTCCAGGCCCTCGACCGTGATCGACCCCGCCTGGATGTCGTTCAGCGCATTGATGCAGCGGATCAGCGTGGACTTGCCCGAGCCCGACGGGCCGCAGACGACGATCCGCTCGCCGCGATAGACCGTCAGATTGATGTCCCGCAGCACGTGGAAGTCGCCGTACCACTTGTTCATCGAGGTGATCTCGATCGCCACCTCGTTCGAGACCTGCATGTGGCTCCGGTCGATCTGGCGATCGACCATGGTTTCGTGGGTCGCTTCAACCATGATGGGTCTCCTTACCGGTGGTCGGTCGCCAGGCGGCGCTCAAGCCACTGGGAATATTGCGAGATGCCGTAGCAGATGATGAAGAAGAGCACGGAAGCGAACATGAAGAGCTCCCAATAGACGCCGTTCCATTCGGTCGACGCGAGGATCGGCCCGCGGATCATGCCGACGAGGTCGAACATGGAGATGACGGAGACGAGCGTCGTATCCTTGAAGAGCCCGACCGCCACGTTGACGATGCCGGGGATCGAGATCTTCAGCGCCTGCGGCAGAATGATGAGCCGCATCGCCTGCGCGTAGTCGAGCCCGAGGCTGTCGGCGGCTTCGTACTGACCGCTCGGCAGCGCGGCGAGGCCGCCGCGGATCACCTCGGCGATATAGGCCGCCGAGAAGAGCGTGATCATGATGATGACGCGTAGGATCAGGTCGAAATTCGTGCCCGGCGGCAGGAAGTAGGCCAGCACCACGTTCGCCACGAAGAGGAGCGTGATGAGCGGAACGCCCCGGATGAACTCGATGAAGACGACGCAGATGCCCTTGATGATCGGCATGTTCGATTGCCGCCCAAGCGCCAGAAGAATGCCGAGCGGCAGAGAAAGCGAAACGCAGGTCACACCAAGTATCATGTTGAGCATGAACCCGCCGAGGTCGCGGGACGCAACCGGCCGCAGAAGGGGATCGCTTGAGGCGATGGCGGGAATTAGGTAGCTCGAACCGATCCAGACAGCGACGGCGGCCGCGACGGCCGCGCCGGCGGCCTTGGCGAAGCCGTCATGGACGAGCGCCGAAAAGGCGTAGTAGCCCGCGACGAAGCCCAGCAGCGCCATAAGAGGCGCAAGGATCGTCCCGCCCCAGATCAGGTAATAGGCGAGAAAGGGATAGATCGCTGTGAAGAGCAGAAGCTTCCGGGGCAGATCGAAGAAAAGCACCGGCGCCGCGGCGACGAAGAGCAGCACGAAGGCCAGCGTCGGCCGCCAATACTCGCTCGACGGATATTTGAAGCCGAAGAGAAGCTGGTTCCACC
>JBCDDC010000063.1:0-1795 GCA_039180675.1 Pseudomonadota bacterium
AACGGGATGACGGCAAACGAGCCGACATTCTGAGCAGTGAAGAGCGGGATGAGCTGCGTCGACTTCGTCGTGAGAACAAGCAGTTGCGGCAGGAGCGCGACATCCTTTCAAAGGCGGCGGCCTGGTTCGCGCAGAACGACACGACCGGTCCAAGGTCTTCGAGTTCATGATGTCGAACCAGGCCAAGTTCCCGATCGGAACCATGGCGCGCAGCATGGGTGTATCTCGCAGCGGTTTTTATGCTTGGCAGGCAAGAGAACCTTCCGCGAGGGACATCGCGGATCAGGAACTGACGGAGCTGATCCGCCAGATCCACGCCGCCTCCAGCGAAAGCTACGGCGCTCCGCGCATCCATGCTGAACTGACAGCTGGCGGCGTGCATGTCGGCCGAAAGCGTGTGGAACGGCTGATGAAAGCGGTAGGCCGAACCGGTGTGAGCCGTCGACGACGCGCGCGCACGACGATCCGCGATGAGCGTGTGCGTCCGTCTGTCGATCTGGTCGATCGCAACTTCACCGCGGATGCGCCGAACATGCTCTGGGTGGCCGACATGACTCGGAGTAATTGATCTCCCGCGCTCTCCGCCGCCCGAATGGGCCACATCGAAGAGGAGAGTGATCATGGAACGCTTCTTTGCCGGTTTGGATGTCTCGAAGGATGAGACTGCGATTTGTGTCCGGGGCGAGGATGGTCCTGTCGTCATCGCGCGGAAGACGTCGACGGACGCGGATGCAATCCTGGAGGTTTTGAAAGGGCTTGGGTCCAAACTGGTCCGGGTGATCCTCGAGACCGGGCGCATGGCCAACTGGCTCCATGGCGAACTTGCAAGACGAGACCTGCCGGTGATTTGCGTCGACGCGCGTCAGGCTCATGCGGTGCTGAGCCAGATGCACAACAAGACCGATGCCAATAACGCGGCAATGTTGGCGGATCTGGCGCGGACCGGCTTCTTCCGCAAAGTCGTGGTGAAGAGCCGACGGGGTCAGGAGCTTCGAGCTCTTCTGGCCGCGCGGGAAGCTGCTATCGGGGCCCGCAGGAACGCGGAGAATACGATCCGAGGATTGCTCGCCAGTTTCGGGTCACGCCTGCCAAGGGAGCCGCGAACTTATGAGGCCCGTGTCCGCTCAGTCCTCGACGGACACGATGCACTGGCCCGGATCATTCTCCCGCTTCTGACCCTTCGGACCGAGGCCCTGCGGCAGGCGGCGTCTTTGACCAAGGAATTGGTTCGCCAAACAAGAGGGAGTGACGAATGTGTGCGGCTGATGACGATCCCCGGCGTCGGCACCGTGACGGCAGCAGCGTTCGTCGCCACCATCGATACGCCGGAACGCTTCTCGAGGTCGCGATCAGTCGGCGCCTATGCCGGCCTCACGTCGCGACGGTACCAATCGGGTGCGGTCGACTATGGCGGGCGAATCTCCAAGCGTGGGGATCGGCTGCTGCGTACGATGCTCTATGAGGCGGCGAACAGTCTTCTATGCCGTGTCAGGCCGGGGGTCGGACAGCAGCTCAAGGACTGGGCCATGGCCTTGAAACAGCGAACCAGCCACAAGAAGGCGGTTGTCGCTCTGGCCCGCAAGCTCGCCGTCATGATGCACGCGATTTGGGTGAGCGGTGGCATCTTCGAGCCCCGAGAGGCATGATGAAGGGATCGACCTGAGAATTATCCCGCTCAACAGCTGCCGCGTCGGCCAGAGCGGCAGGCATCGGACCGAGCCCGTGTGATCGACCTGCGGCCATCGTCGTACCGCGCATCTCACCCTGGGGCCGTCCGAGCCTTGAACGCCGAGAT
>JBCDDC010000064.1:0-1665 GCA_039180675.1 Pseudomonadota bacterium
GCGGGCGACATCATCGCGCTGGCCGGTCTGAAGGAGACCACCACGGGCGACACGCTCTGCGATCAGTCCAAGCCGGTGGTGCTGGAGACGATGACCTTCCCGATCCCGGTGATCGAGAAGGCGGTTGAGCCCAAGACCAAGGGCGACCAGGAGAAGATGGCCATGGCGCTCCAGCGTCTGGCGGCCGAGGACCCGTCCTTCCAGATCCACACCGACATCGAGTCGGGCCAGACGATCATGAAGGGCATGGGCGAATTGCACCTCGACATCCTGATCGACCGCATGCGCCGGGAGTTCAAGGTCGAGTGCAACGTCGGTGCCCCGCAGGTGGCCTATCGTGAGACCATCTCGTCCGAGATCGAGCACACCTACACCCACAAGAAACAGTCCGGTGGTTCGGGCCAGTTCGCCGAGGTGAAGATGATCATCGCGCCGACCGAGGCGGGCGAAGGCTACAGCTTCGAAAGCCGGATCGTTGGTGGCGCGATCCCGAAGGAATACATTCCGGGCGTCGAGAAGGGCATCCAGTCGGTCATGGACTCCGGTCCGCTGGCGGGCTTCCCGGTCATCGACTTCAAGGTGGCGCTGATCGACGGCAAGTTCCACGACGTGGACTCCAGCGTGCTCGCGTTCGAGATCGCGGGCCGGGCCTGCATGCGCGAGGCGTTCAAGCGTCGCGAGGCGGGTGCCAAACTGCTCGAGCCGATGATGAAGGTCGAGGTCGTCACCCCGGAAGAGTACACCGGCGGGATCATCGGCGACCTGACCAGCCGCCGCGGCATGGTTCAGGGCCAGGAGACCCGCGGAAATGCGATTGCAATCAACGCCTTCGTGCCGCTTGCTAACATGTTCGGCTACATCGACACCCTGCGCTCGATGAGCCAGGGCCGGGCGAACTTCACCATGCAGTTCGACCACTACGAGCCGGTGCCGCAGAACATTTCCGAAGAGATCCAGGCGAAGTATGCGTAATTGGTTCGAAAAGACTGTGCGCGGGTTCATCGCGCTGCCACTGGTGGCGGCCCTTGCGGCATGCGCGTCCGGCCCGCCTCCAGCGGCGCTTTCGCCTGAGCAGGCGGCGGAGATCTCGATCGTGGAGACCAGCGTGGATCTGTCATCAGTCGGGCCCACGACATCGGGCCGCGAAGTGGGGATCGATGTCGTCGAGCGCGCTTTTGATGAGCGCCAGGATTTTCTGCTCTCCGGTGACGGAGGCCGTGACGCCAGGGCCGAGCTCGTTGTTCAGAACGTGAACATCATAACGGCGGGCCAGTCTCTCTTCCTTGGCGGGGAGAGCATCATGATCGGGACGGTCTCGCTCGTCGATGTTGCTGACGGCGCTCAGATCGTGGCCCCGGTGAGAATCGAGTCCGGGGGCGGCGGGTACGTTCTTGGGGGTGTCATCGGCGCCCTCACGCTTGAGGACGGAGATAAAGAAGTTCAGATCCTGACCGACCGGTTTCTGGCCAATGCACAAGCCGCGCTTGTGGGCTCTGGTTCGGCGGCTCAGTAAAAAAGGAGGCCACGATGGCGAAGGAAAAGTTTGAGCGCAACAAGCCGCATGTGAACGTTGGCACGATCGGCCATGTTGATCATGGCAAGACGACGCTGACGGCTGCGATCACCAAGCAGTTTGGCGAGTTCAAGGCCTATGACCAGATCGAC